>JBPBPL010000006.1:0-434128 GCA_050954285.1 Janthinobacterium lividum
AAATATTGGGGCGCACAAACCGAGCGTTCCCGTAATAATTTTAAAATTGGTCCGGCGGCCAGTATGCCTGTCGAAATTATTGAGGCTTTTGCTTATCTGAAAAAAGCTGCTGCGTTTACCAATACTGATTTAGGCGTGCTTTCTACCGAAAAACGTGACTTAATTGCGCAGGTTTGTGATGAAATTTTAGAAGGGAAACTGGCTGCAGAATTTCCGCTGGTGATCTGGCAAACTGGTTCGGGCACGCAATCTAACATGAACGTGAATGAAGTTGTAGCCAACCGCTCGCATGTTTTACAGGGAAATGTTTTGGGTGAAGGGAAAACTTTTATCCACCCAAATGACGATGTGAACAAATCGCAATCTTCCAACGATACTTACCCAACGGCCATGCACATTGCGGCTTTTAAAGTAGTTGTGGAAACAACGATTCCTGGTGTTGAAAAGTTAAGAGATACGCTTCAGGCAAAAGTAGAGGAGTTTAAAAATGTAGTTAAAATAGGCCGTACGCATTTAATGGATGCTACGCCGCTAACTTTAGGTCAGGAATTTTCCGGCTATGTTTCGCAGTTAACACATGGCTTAAAAGCTTTGCGCAATACGTTGGAGCATCTTTCTGAACTGGCTTTAGGCGGAACGGCGGTTGGAACCGGCATCAATACACCAAAAGGTTATGATGTGAAAGTGGCCGAATATATTGCACATTTTACCGGTTTGCCTTTTATCACTGCCGAAAATAAATTTGAAGCTTTGGCTGCGCATGATGCCATTGTGGAAACGCATGGCGCGTTAAAACAAATCGCAGTTTCTTTAATGAAAATTGCAAATGATATCCGGATGCTGGCTTCCGGTCCGCGTTCTGGTATCGGCGAAATTCATATTCCGGATAACGAACCGGGATCTTCTATCATGCCTGGAAAAGTAAATCCGACCCAAAACGAAGCAGTAACGATGGTTGCAGCGCAAGTGATGGGAAATGATGTAACGATTTCTATCGGCGGCTCAAACGGACATTATGAACTGAACGTTTTTAAACCGGTGATGGCTGCTGCCTTTTTGCAGTCGGCACGTTTAATTGGCGATGCTTGTGTTTCTTTTACAGATCATTGTGCAGTTGGAATCACCCCAAATTATGAGGGCATTAAAAAGCATTTGGAAAATTCGCTGATGCTGGTTACAGCTTTAAATCCGCATATCGGTTACGAAAATGCGGCTAAAATTGCTAAAACAGCTTTGAAGGAAAACCAATCTTTGCGCGAAGCTGCCATTGGTTTGGGTTTATTGACCAATGAACAGTTTGATGCCTGGGTTCGCCCGGAAAATATGATTGGCAGTTTATAAAATTTAAAGCCTCACCCTAAATCCCTCTCCAAAAATAGGAGAGGGAAAGCCTTTCTTAATGTTTAAAAAACAATACTTCTTTTACCTGCTATTTTTTATTGTGATGGTTTCGTGCAAGCGTAAACAAGCCGTGCAGGAACCCGGAACTGAATTTTTGCAGGGCGAATGGCAACAAGATTCTGTGCGGATGCAAAATAAACTGCTTAGCTATTCTTTGTACCGGTTTAAGTTCCGTTGTGATTCAATTTACATCACCACTAATAATTTCAGCAAGGTAAATTATGGCGATGACAGCTGCATGAACAAAGGCAACTGGAAAGAATATGTACGTGGTAAATACGAATTGCACCATGATACGTTGCGCGTCCGTGGTTTATATTGTCATCCGGATTTTAGCTTGAAAAACGAAGGCTGTTTCCATATTGGGGTTTATGAAGATCTGTTTAAGCTGCAAAAGCAATCAGATTCATCGTTCCATGTCACCAGTTTTTCCAGTACGATTCCGTTTAATATCCGTTTGGTTAAAAAAACTATCTGTCAGCCACAACCACTTTAAATTTATTTCAATATGAAAGTTAAGAAAATTTCCATGCTGTTTTTAGGCATGTTTTTTATGTATCTGCCGATCCAATCAATGGCTTGGGGAATGCTCGGCCATCGGATAGTTGGGCAGATTGCCGATAGCTATCTCAGCAAAAAAGCGAGGAAAAATATTGCGCTGATTTTGGGTGATGAATCCGTAGCAATGGCCAGCACCTGGGCAGATTTCATCAAATCAGATCCGGCTTACAGTTATTTATCACCCTGGCATTATGTCGATTTCGATCAGCAGTTTGCTTATCCCCAAATGCAGTCGTTTTTAAAGCAGGATACTACAGTAGATGCTTATACAAAGCTCAACTTGATTATTGCTCAGCTTAAAAACAAAAACCTGGAACAAGGTAAAAAACAAATGTATTTGCGTCTGCTGATCCATATTGTGGGCGATGTGCACCAGCCGATGCACACGGCACATACGGTGGATAAAGGCGGCAACGATGTCAAGCTTTTCTGGTTTAACAAACCTACTAATCTGCACGCACTTTGGGATTCCAACATGATTGATGATGAGCAATTGAGTTATACCGAATACGCAGCCTGGATTAACCACAGCACCAAAGAACAGCGTGAAAATTTGCAGCACGACGCCATCAGCAAATGGTTGTACGAATCGAGCCAGATTTCAGAAAAACTCTATACTGAAATCAAGCCGGAAGCACATTTAAGTTTTCGTTACACATTCGATCACATCGCAATTGCTAACCAGCAGTTGCTGAAGGGCGGCATCCGATTAGCCGGAATTTTAAATGAATTGTTTGGGTAAGCTAAGTGCTGATCACTAATAGCTGAAGAATGAAAATATTAATGGTTTGCCTCGGCAACATCTGCCGTTCGCCGCTGGCAGAAGGCTTGATGAAACATGCAGTAAAAGAAGCAGGGCTGGATTGGGAAATCGATTCGGCTGGAACTGGGAACTGGCATGTGGGCGAAGGTCCGGATAGGCGCTCTGTCCGCGTAGCTAAAACACATGGAATCGATATCAGCAAGCAGCTTTGCCGACAGTTTAAGACGGCTGATTTTGATGCATTCGACCTGATTTTGGTGATGGACAAACACAACCTGGCCAATGTGCGCGGTATGGCCACAAACGAACAGGATAAAGCTAAGGTAAAGCTATTTTTGGGGGATAAAGATGTGCCCGATCCGTATACCGATGATGCACAGTTTGAGCCGGTTTTTGAGTTGATTGAAGGTGGTTGTAAAGATGTAATTAGAGAATATCGATAATATTACCTTTGTTTGCTACTTCAAAATACGAAAGTTCTTGTTCATATCTGTTAACATTTGCAGCACGTTTTAATCCCGATTTTTGCAGCACTTTCTGGGAAGCCACATTTTCAAGTGCAGTTACCGCCACGACCTTTTCAGCGTTCAATTCCTCAAAACTATATTTTATCAGGTATTTTACAACTTCGGTCGCCAAACCTTTTCCCCAATATTTTTGATGGAAACTGTAGCCAACCTCCAGTATATGCTCCGCATCAAAAGCCCGTATCAAACACATTCCCATAAAATCATTACCCAAACTAAAAATCCCCCAGCGGTTTAAAGGTTTGTGCAATTTATAATCCGCAATTGCAGTTCTAAACATTTCTGCGTTCTCTACACGTGTTCTTTTAGGGAGATAAATTGCCACTTCCAAATCAGCCAATAAATCAACATAAATCGTTTCTTCCTCCAGCAAAAAATTACGGATGATAAATGTTGAAGTTTGGATTGGCATTGGCATAAGGCAAGTTAAGGTAAATCTTAATTAAAATACCTGTAAAAGTCTTTTTATTACCTTTGCCGCATGGCATCCAACAAACCATCCGTACCGAAAGGAACCCGCGATTTCTCGCCCGCCGAAATGGCCAAACGCAATTATATTTTTGATACGATAAAAACAGTATTCCGCAAATACGGCTACCAGGAAATCCAGACGCCTTCCATGGAAAACCTTGAAACTTTAACTGGGAAATATGGCGATGAAGGTGATAAGCTGATTTTTAAGATTTTGAATAGTGGTGAATTTTTAGAGTTAAACGATCTTAACGTTTTTTTTAACGATTTAGAAGCAGGGTTAAAATTTCTTAAAGAAGATGTTTCCGAAGAACTTAAAAAAGATTTACCTAAAAACTTCGCTCATGCCTTATTTGTAGCAACAGATGAAGAACGAAAAGAACTTAGAAAAGATTACCTCACTTTACTTGAATTGATTAATTCGAGAAATCGTGTTGTTGCCTATAATAAATTTACTTCTAAAATCTCCGAAAAAGCCCTCCGCTACGATTTAACCGTTCCATTCGCCCGTTACGTAGTTTCTCATCAAAGCGAAATCACTTTCCCGTTCAAGCGTTTCCAGGTGCAGCCGGTTTGGCGTGCCGATCGTCCGCAAAAAGGCCGTTACCGCGAGTTTTACCAATGCGATGCCGATGTGGTTGGTTCTGATTCGCTGCTGAACGAAGCCGAATTTATCCTGATTTATGATGAAGCGTTGAGCAATTTCGGGTTGAAAAATTTCACCATTAAAATTAATAACCGCAAAATTTTGTCCGGCATTGCTGAAATTATTGGTAAACCGGAACTGATTGTGGATATGACGGTTGCCATCGATAAACTGGATAAAATCGGTATGACCGGCGTAAGTAAAGAACTCATAGAACGTGGTTTTACAGAAGAAGATTTGTTGAAGTTAACACCAGTAATTTTATTGGGCGGGAGCAACGATGAAAAAATTAATGCACTAAAAAAAGTATTGCAGACTTCAGAAATCGGTTTAAAAGGAATTACAGAAATTGAAGCTGTTTTTGCCTACTTAAAAAATTGTACGATAAAAACAGCAAAGCTTGAACTGGACATTACTTTGGCGCGCGGTTTAAATTATTATACCGGTGCTATTTTCGAAGTAAAAACCAATGAAGTGGCGATGGGCAGCATTGGCGGTGGTGGCCGGTATGATGATTTAACCGGCATGTTTGGTTTGAAAGGTTTAACCGGAGCCGGAATTTCTTTTGGTGCCGACCGGATTTATGATGTTTTGGAAGAATTGAAACTGTTCCCGCAAGATACTACGCAAGGCACACAGGTTTTAATTTGCTGTTTTGATAAAGAGTTTGAAAATTATGGATTTCAATTAGTCAATCAGTTGCGGCATCAGGGAATCCGTGCAGAACTCTATCCGCCGGGTGCCAAAATAAAAAAGCAGTTAGATTATGCCAACAATAAAAATATTCCATTCACGATTATGATTGGCAGTGAGGAAATGGAAACCGGGCTTTTATCATTTAAAAACATGGTTTCTGGCGAGCAGCAAAAGCTAACTGCGGAAGGAATTTTAGAGAAGCTGAAAGCGTAGATTTTGTTGTACTATACTTCCTCCGATGAATAGAACGGTAACCACCTAGGCGCGGTGGGTGAATGCCGCGCGGAGGCGATCAGGCATTCTTGATTTTTTGTTTTTGTGATTAAGCAAAAGAACGCATAAGAAAGAAAAATACTGCTTTTATCGACATAAAATCGTTGTTGATTTAAAAACCCTTTACCCCGGCAATTCAATCGCTTCCGCAGGGATGAACAGGCTGTTTTTATCAACTAAAAAACTCATTGGCTGCTCCGGGTTTTTGATGATTTCGAGCAGCAAAAATCCCCAGGGTTTCCAGAAATTTTCTAAAACCTGGCCGTAAACTTTGTTTTTCCATTCGTCAAAAAGCGGTTTGGCACTCAAACCTTTCAGCGGCATGGCTTCTACATAAATTTTATTTAGAACGGGCAACAAATTGTATTCCGGCAAACGATTGAAAAGGTAAGCGGAGTAAAAAATCCGGCCAGAAAACTCCTCAAACTGTATCGGATGCAGCGTTTTTCCGGTTATTTTCTGTAAAATTTCCTGCTGATAAACGCCATTTGCACCGTTATCCTGCAAGCAAAAAATAAAGCCAAAATCTTTTAACCGCAGCGAAAACGTAAGTGAATTGATCTCGTCCCGATAATTAAACTGATCTGTTTCCGGATTGATTTTGAACAGGAAAAAACTATACGGCTTGAAATCCTCAAAAACTATCGGTAAAAGAAGCATCTGCAACATCAAATGCAGCGAACTGAATTTGTGCATCAGCGATTGCGAAATATTTAAACCTTCACCCTGCGCATATTGCTGGCGGATAGCGGATTGCAGTTCGTTAAAAATAACGCCGTACATTATTTTGCCGGCCCAGATAAACAGTTTCCACTCGTCCAAAGCCTGCACGGCCTCAAAACCTTGCTCAAATGCAGCTTTAATTTCTGCTTCCAGCGGCTCAAAATAAAGTTCGTTTACTGCTGCGGAGCAAGGCAATTTTAAATCTTTATACGTCGGGAAATTTTCATCCAGCATTTTAAACGGCTGATCGTACAGATTGTATTTTGCCAGCAGCCAGGCCGGAAAAACCTGTATTTTTTCTTCTTCAGATTGCAATGGCTGTCCGGATAAAAAACAGGTGCGGTTGCCAAAATTAAATTTGTCGAATGGCTGGTAAATTTCCGTTTGCATATCGCCAAAGATAGAAATGATTTTGCAGGGGATTTTTTAGCTTTAGGCGATTTAACATGAAACTGACTTACCAACCTTTTCAGCTCGAACTGAAACATCCATTCAGCATTTCCAAATTTACGCGCACAGCTACGCCATTGATTTTACTGCAATTGCATTACGAAGGTTTTGCAGGTTACGGGGAAGCTTCGATGGTGCCGTATCTGGGCGAAAATTTAGAAACGGCTACAGCTTTTTTGCAAAATGTTGATTTAAACCGCTTTCATCATCCATTCAACACGGAAGAAATTTTGGCTTATCTGGATGATCTCGCTTCTGGAAATACCAATATTAAGGCAGCCATTGATATCGCATTTCATGACCTGATCGGGAAGATCGAACAAAAACCATGTTATAAAATGTTTGGTTCCGATCCGCATAAAATGCCCATAACCAGTTTTACTTTAGGTTTGGATTCGCCCGAAATGATGATTAAAAAGGCGCAGGAAGCTGCTGATTTTAAGGTGATTAAAATTAAGTTGGGCCGAGATAATGATGAAGAAATTATCCGTGCGATACGCTCTGTTACCAACGTTCCGCTTTATGTAGATGCCAATCAGGGCTGGACGGACCGGCAAAAATCTTTAGATAAAATCTTCTGGCTGTACGAACAAGGTGTAGAACTGATTGAGCAGCCGATGAATAAAAACGATCTGGACGGCAATGCTTTTTTAACACAAAACAGTCCGGTTGCGATAATTGGCGATGAAGCTGTGCAACGTTTTGCAGACGTGGAAAAAGCAAAAGGTGTTTATCATGGCATCAACGTAAAGCTGATGAAATCTGCAGGGATGCATGAAGGCCATCGTATGATTTTGAAAGCGAAAACACTGGGTTTGAAAGTGCTGATCGGTTGCATGAGCGAAACCAGTTGCGCTACTTTGGCCGCTGCTGCTTTGGCTCCGCTTTGCGATTGGGCTGATTTGGACGGGCCGTTTCTCACCAAAAACAATCCTTACCAAAATCCGGATTTTACCGATGGAAAATATGTGCTAAAAGAAGCATTTGGTTTGGGTTTGGTTTCGGTGGATGGTACATTATTATAGGTTCTGTATTTAAAGCCTTATCATCCTAACGGAAGAGAGAAAATCTTCATCAGTATAATCATTTGCTTTGATAAAGATTACTCTTATCGCTGAAATGCCAGCACCTAAAATCAGCATCAATTATGATGCTGATTTTTAAGTGATAAAAGAAGTATCACAGTTTTACTCAGGGCTTTTTACCTTTTTTCAATGTAATTTCAATCGCACCATTTTTACCTTTATCCCCATATTTTGCTGTTGCATAAGTCTCGTTTAAAACTTTGATACTTTCAATATCATTGGGATTAATGCTTTCGAGAGAATTATTTTTTTTTACTTCAACCCCATCTACAATTATTAATGCTTTTTCATAAAGTGTATTACCATCAGCTCTTACTGGCCCCATCATTTTAGTTGTATCCAATCTAGCATTACCAACAATAATAACATCATTTAATTTTACGCCTTTTGCTGCCGAATCTTGGTTTACTCCAATATTTGATGTTGAATAAACCTTATTTGTTCCTGCCAAAGTAAAATTAACCGGCATTGTATAAGCAACTCGAACTGGTTTACCATTTTGAGTTCCTGGAATCCATTGTGGTGATACTGATAAAACACGAATTGCTTCCGGCCCACAGCCACCGCCAATATCGCGTAACACTTTAATATCGTTTAGTTTGCCATCTTTTTCTACAATAAAAGAAACGATTACGCGGCCGGTGATTTTCTGGTCTCTGGCTTCTTTTGGGTAATGGATAGATTTGGCTAAAAAATTGCCAAATGCCACCTCTCCACCCGGAAAAGAAGGTAATTTTTCTACTAATGCAAAACTAACGGGTTCACTTTTTGCAATTATTATTGATGTAATACCTGCCATATGGTTTCCCTGCAATACCACAACCGGCAGTTTTTTCTTCACATCCGTAAAACTTTTGGCAATAGTATTATAGTTAGCGTATTCAAAAGTTAGCAAATCGCCTTCCGTATAATTGCTTATTTTAAAATTTCCGTCTTGATCCGTTATAAAATCAATACTCTTTTTAGCATACATAATTTTAACACCAGCCAAAGGATCACCATTGATACTCACCACTTTCCCTTTAAACTTTTGTGTGATGGTAGCGGATAATTTTGGTGTTGAGTAAAGATTTGGTAAAACATTTATTTGATGTGTTAAATCTACCGCCACTTCTCTAATTGGTACATCACTGCTAATGTTATCTGATATTTTTTGTATCGTTTGCTGCTTGCTTACGGTAGCTGATGTAAAAATTAGCATCAGGCCGAAAAGCGGTGCCGATAATCCGTATTTTAACAGTGCACTACGTTTAGACGGATTTTTATGCAACATCAAAATCCGTTTTTTCAAGAGTGATTGATTGAAAAAACTATTGACTAATTGGTTGGGCTGCACGCCCATTTGCTGACTCAGCAACAGCATCGCGTAATCTGATTTCTCTACGCCGAAACTAATCGCATTCTGATCTGCCATAAATTCGTGGTTGTGTTTAATGGATTTCCGGTAGAGATAGATTACCGGGTTAAACCAGTTGAGGATAGTAAGCACTTCAAACAAAAGCACATCCGCAGAATGTAAATGCGCGGCATGAAGCTGCTCATGCTGATAAACAACTTCGTATTGCGGCAGCTTGTCATCTACTTCAATCTGCCCGAAAAAGGAATATGCCCGGCCATTTTCATTTTGCTGCATCAATTTACTTAACACAAAAAAACGATAAAATAACCGTGCAAAAAGCAGCATAGCCACCAGCCAGTAAACCGTTGTAAAAAGCTGCGCAATGGTAAAAACTGGATTTGCTTGGGGCGATACCTGATAAACAAAACCGGGATCGATGTAGTAAATTGTTTGCTGCACTTTTTGGGTGATAAACAGGTTTTTAACCCATTCCGATTGGATCATCGGGATAAAAAATGATAAGATTGCCGCTGAAACAAGGTAGATTCTATTCAGCATAAAATACGTTTCCTTGCGTAAAAGCAACAAATAAAACCCGTAAAACAGTGCCAGATACAGGTTTGCCAAAATCAGGTAATGCCACCAGTTCATGATTATTTTTGTTTAAGTTTTTCAATCAGTTTCATGATCTCGTCCGCTTCTTTCAGGTCGATTTTTTCCTTTTCTACAAAAAAGGAAAACATGCGCTCCACAGAATTATCAAAATAGCCGGTCAGTAGTTTATCGGCAGAAAAATTCTGGTATTCCTCCTTGCTCACCAGCGGATAATACTGATGACTTTTGCCAAAAGAATTGTGGCTGATAAAGCCTTTGGTTTCCAGGATACGGATGAAAGTAGAAACGGTATTATAGGCGGGTTTTGGCGAAGGCAGTTCGTCTATTACTTCTTTTACAAAGGCTTTTTGCAACTGCCACAGCACTTGCATCACCTGTTCTTCAGCTCGGGTTAGTTCTTTAATCGGTTTCATAGAACTAAGTTAAAACTATTATTTTAGTTTAACAACTAAAGAATTAAAATACTTTTAAATAGGATGTAAGGCGATTGGGTTTAATTTAATCAGTCAAATTTAGGTTGATAAAAGAAGTATGGTAGTTTACCGTAAACCCAGTTTTCCCAGGAAATAAGGAACTACATCTGGGTACAAAATTATGGTAATGATAATGCCGTTTAGGGCACCATAAAAATGAGCATCGTGGTTGATGGTATCAGCCTGCTGCCTGCCGGCATAAACGCAATAAACCAAATATAATCCTCCAAATACAATTGCCGGGATCGGGATGGGCAGCGGCAGGATTATCATCTTCGTCATTGGGTCAAATAGAATAAAACTGAAAAGTACAGCCGAAATTGCCCCGGAAGCGCCCAATGTCCGGTACCAGAAATCTTCCCGGTGCTTCATCACTGTTGGCAAATCACTCAGCACCAAACTCACCAGATACAAAACCGCAAACTGCCAGTGGCCAATAATGCGCTCCAGATTGAAAGCAAAAAAGTAATAGGACACCATGTTGAAAATCAGGTGCTGCCAATCTTTGTGGATCAAGCCGCTGGTGAAAAGCGTATAAATTTTTTGCCTGCGATAAACCTGGTACGGACTCAATATCAGCTGTTCATAAATCTCTGGGTTGTTAAAAGCCAGCAAACTGGTAAGCAGCGTAAGCACGAAAATAGCCGAAGCCACAGGCGTTGCATAAATATATTCAAGCATGGTTTTATTTTAAATTGAGTTTCACCGAAGCAGCCAACCGGCCAACCGGATAACGCATAAAAGTTGGTTCAAAGTAAGCAGAATTTTTATAAACAAAATTAAGCTGTGCGGCGGCACTTTTGGCCAGATCAGGATTCTTTGCTTTTTCGGTTTCCAGTTTTTGTTTGAGAATTGGGTCTTTTTTAAGCAGATCAGCAGCCACATCTTCAAAAACATAATCAGAAAAATATTCTTTTTGGCCGAGAATCGAATCGAAAAAGTTCCAGGCAAAAAACGAATCTACACCTTGCGGTTCCAGCGTTTCTACAATGTACCGGTTCATCGGCTGATCGGTATAGATTACGGCATCGCCCGCATCATATTTCAGCGATGCTGTTTTTACCAATACTTTTACGTTACTGTGCAGATAATGCCCTTCAAACGGGCGTGGCGGCGTTTTATAATCGGTAATCATATAATTTTGAACGGATAAAGTGGTATCGTTTTTTAGCCTGAATACTTTTACGCCGTTTTTTTCCATCAAATCAATCACTTTCCCCCAAGCCTGCGGAATGATGTAGGCGGCCGGTTTATCTGCAAAAACTGTGGCTTTATAAGTATTATAATACCGGATATTTTTGGTGAAAGGCTTGGTTCGGTCATAATAAAGCCGGGGCAAACCGCTCACTTCGCTGGGTTTGTGGCCAGCAGTAAATCCTTTGAAAGAGATCATATCAAAACTGGATTTATCCAGTTCCCAATTTAGGGCAAACGTTTTTTGGGTTTTGGTTTGATTATCAGCCTGCGCCTTAATTTCACCGATAAAAACAGCATCGCGCTGCACCACATCGATCAAATGCTGCATAAAATCATACGTCGAAAGTACACGCGGTGCGTAAGTTTTGAGCATGTGCGTTTCGGTAATGTAACTGATGATATTGCGCTGCGCCGTAAAACCTGATGAATATCGCGGCGTTTCCAGGAAACCAACCAGACCGGAATCCGGCGTGTTCTCCTCCGATTCTACGTAGGGCGTCATCTCGAAACCGCTTTTTTTCATCCTTAAAAACAGTTCCGGTGTTAATTTTTTTGCAGTATAATCCGCCAGAATCGGGTTTTGCTTGTTGTGCTGCGTTTCAATCAGCGTCATCACGTATTGATAATCTGCGCCATCGCTCACGTGATTATCCAGGAAAACGTCTGGTTTCCAGGTATTCAAAATCTGCATAAAAGCAAGTGCATTTTTAGAATCTGCTTTGATAAAATCGCGGTTCAGATCCAGGTTTCGTGCATTTCCACGGAAACCGTAAGCTGCCGGCCCGTTCTGGTTCACGCGCGAAAGTCCGCGGTTCAAACAGCCGTCAATATTGTAAACCGCAATCACACAAATTACCACATCTTTTGGTAAAGCATTCTTTTTCAACAGATCGCGGACCAGCATCATACTGGCATCAATGCCGTCCGGTTCGCCGGGATGGATGCCGTTATTGATCAGGATAACGCGTTTGTTCTGCTTTTTGATAATTGCCGGATCAAAGATTTTATCTTTTGAAAGCACGATCAATTGCAGCGGTTTGCCAATATCCGTAGTGCCGATATTGTAAACTTTAAGCTGATCATACTGCTTGTCCAACTGCTGATAATAGTTTACAATCTGCGTGTAAGTAGCGGTTGTATTTTTCTGCGGATCATTTTCAAAAGGTGTGGTTTGTGCTTTTGCAAAAAAACCAATTAGCATCAATCCAAAACCAAACAGTAAAGTTTTCATGCTGAAAAGATAGAAAAGAATTGGGAGGATGCTTCTTTTATCGACCTTTTTTTATTGCAGATCGTCCCGCATTTTTTTGGGCAGGCTTTTTACGATAAGCTGGTACGAATGATCAATCATTTCCAGCAACTGTTTTTCGCTCAAATTTCCATCCATAAAAACAGTATTCCAGTGGGTTTTGTTCATGTGGAAACCCGGCTGAACTTCGCTGTAACTTTCACGCAGCTCTATCGCGCGATCAGGATCGCATTTTACGTTGAACCGATCACTTTTTCTAAGCGAAATCAGTAAAAATATTTTTCCACCGACTTTAAACACAAGTGTGTCATCACCAAAGGGCATGGTTTCTTCCGTACCGGGTTTGTGTAAACAATATTCTCGCAGTGATTCAATATTCATGATTAATAATAAAATCTGCGGATTGGTTTACGGAAAGATACCGGGTTGCCAAAATTGTATTTTAATCCAACATGTACGAATGCATACCGATCTACATGGTTGTTTCTGAATTGTGTTGGCGGATCGTCGTATCCATCCAAACCTTCACCATAAGCCAGATTTTCTTCATACCCCACATCCAAACGAACGCCAGGCTCATGGTACTGATTGTAAAATTTAAACTCGTAACCAGCCCTGAATACCAGCATAATTTCTATACTGGCATCCCGACCGGGGAAAACGTAACCAGGATTGTTGAGGCTTTTTCGCTGTATAAAAGTCATTTGGTTATGGATGAAGCCAAAACCTGTACCGGCATAAAAGTTTTTGAGCGCGTTTAAAATGCGATTGTCTTCGTAATTAATAATTTCGCCGGCCTGGAAATCTCCATAAAGCAAAATGGCCTCGTAGGTGTTGATAAAACCTCTTGTATCTTTATCGGTATGCGGATCTCCGCCGGCGAGCTGGCCGGCCTGCAACTCGGTCGTGAGGGTAGAAAACGGACTCAAGTTGTAGTTGAAATTGACGAAAGCGGCGCCTTTGTTAAGGTGCTTCGTTAAATCCGCATCAGCCCGTGTAACGCCTGCGCCTGCACCTATGCTATAACCTAAATAGTTGTAGCTAAGCTGGGCGTACAGAAATTTAGTGCATAAAAATAGTGTGCACGTTAGTACAGCAAATTTTTTCAAGGGGCGTATCTGCTAAAATAAATTTTCCCTAGACCCTGATTTTCGATATTAAAAAGCGCCTACATGAATGGGCTTGCGGTAGGAAGTAACACCGCCGATGCCTACTTTAATGCCGAAGTTAATTTGCGAATACCAATCACCGTAATGGCCGGATTTAATCCCATCCATATTGTCTCCGGTAGAAAAATTAGCTTGGTAGCCTATGTTTAAACGAATATTCGGCTCGTCGTAGGCATTGTAAATTTTGTATTCGTAACCAATCCTGACCGGGATAATCAGTTCCGTACTTTTATCCAAACCGGTAAGAACTAAATTTTGATCAACATAATCCGTACGGTTAACAGGATCTATATTGTTGAAAATCACCCCGATACCTGTACCTACATAAATATTTTTGGCACCATTTAAAATTTTTGTCAGGATAGGTATAGAACTGAAATCATCATTGTAATTAATAAACTCGCCTAACTGCACATCAGCATGAAACATAAAAGATTTATATTTATTGGTCGAGTATTCTCCGTAATATCCTTTGCTGGTATCTGCATTGGCACTTTCAAGCTTACCAAACTGTGCCTCTGTACTAAAAGTAACAAAAGGAGTAACGTGATAGTTAAGATTAACGTCAAATGCGGCCTGACTGTAAACCTGATGTAAATCGCCATGTATTTTGACGCTGCTAATACCTACACCCAAACTAAATTGATCATAATTGTAACCGATCTGGGCAGAAACAGTAAAACTGATCAATACAAATGCAATTAAGAAGGATATCTTTTTCAAAAGTTATATTTTTTAATGATCAGACCAAATGCCATACTATCAATTATTTTTGAAGGTGGCTATTTCCAAAAATAGAATTATTAACTTATTATCAAAAATGTTTAACGATGAATGCCTCGCTTATGTTGCAATACACAGTACAAAATAGATTCTTAAAATACGTAAGTATTGATACTCAGTCAGATCCGGCTTCAAAGACCACGCCGTCCACCCAAAAACAAAAAGATTTGGGCCGGCTTTTGGTTGATGAATTACTTGAAATCGGACTGGAAGATGCGCACCTGGACGAGTATGGTTATGTATATGCAACCGTTCCGGCCAACACAGATAAAGCGGTTCCGGTTATTTGTTTTTGTGCGCACATGGATACCTCGCCGGATTGCAGCGGCGACAATGTGAAGCCAATTGTTCATGCCAATTATCAGGGGCAGGATTTAGTTTTGCCCGATGATCCTTCCGTAATAATCCAGCAGAATGAACATCCGGATTTAAAACATCAGCTCGGAAATGATATAATTACGGCCAGTGGCACAACTTTGCTTGGGGCCGATAATAAAGCCGGACTGGCTGCCATTGTAGATGCCTGCCGCCAGCTGATGGATCATCCCGAAATAAAACATGGCACCATCAAAATTTTATTTACGCCGGATGAAGAGATTGGCCGCGGTGTAGACAAAGCTGATATGCAGAAACTGGCAGCCGATTTTGGTTATACCATAGACGGAGAATCAGCCGGAACCATCGAAAATGAAACTTTTTCTGCGGATGGCGCGCAACTTAAAATTAAAGGGGTCAGCGCGCATCCGGGTTTTGCCAAAGGCAAAATGGAAAGTGCTATCAAAATTGCCGGGAAAATCTTGGCGGAACTGCCTATCAAACTTTCACCGGAAAGTACATCAGCCAAAGAAGGTTTTATTCATCCGGTTTGTATCAGCGGACATGTGGAAGAAGCGGTTATTGATTTCATCATCCGCGATTTTGAGGATGAAAAGCTGCAGGCTCATGCGGCAGTAATCCGGAATGTGGCCGAAAATGTGCTGCAGGATTTTCCATATGCTTCTTTTACCCTTAAAATTCATGAGCAATACCGCAACATGAAGCAGATTCTGGATCAGCACCAGCAAGTGATTGATTACGGAATGGAAGCCATTAGCCGGGCAGGAATGGTGCCGCGTTTGCGCAGTATCCGCGGTGGCACGGACGGTTCGCGCCTGTCGTTTATGGGTTTGCCCTGTCCCAATATTTTTGCCGGCGAACATGCTTTTCATGGTAAAGAAGAATGGGTTTCGGTGCAGGATATGCAAAGAGCGGTTGATACAATTGTACATTTAGCCAGCATCTGGGAAGAGAAGAGCTAAACGCGATGCTTCTTTTATCACATAAAATTTAGTATACCTTCGGGATAAAATCTATATTTAGCGGCCAGTTTAAATCTTTAAAACCGAGTTTGATGCCGCAAAATAAGTTCCTGTTTCCGCTGATTTTAGTAACGTCTTTATTCTTTTTGTGGGGATTTGCGCACAACCTTGATCCCATCTTAATTCCTCACCTTAAAAAATCTTTCACATTAACCACCGTTCAGGCAACGCTGGTAGATTCTGCTGTTTTTATCGCCTATTTTATCATGGCTTTGCCGGCAGGTTTCATCATGAAAAAATATGGTTATAAAACCGGCATCATTACCGGGCTGCTGCTTTTTGCTTTTGGTGCTTACCTTTTTATTCCGGCCGCAAACACGCAGCAATACAGCTTTTTCCTGGTGGCGCTTTTTATTATTGCCTGCGGATTGACCATTTTAGAAACCGCTGCCAATCCATACATTTCTTCTTTGGGCGATGCAGAAAGTTCTATCCAACGCTTAAATTTCGCACAATCTTTTAATGGTTTGGCAGCTGCGCTGGCTCCTGTTATTGGCGCACGAATTATCCTTACCAAAGGTTATTCTGATGAAGCTTTACACCGGATGACGGATGCTGCACGAAAAATTGCGCTGGCTACCGAAGCTTCATCCGTAAAAACACCTTATTTTATTTTAGGTACGATTCTGGTTGTCATTGCAATTGCTTTTGCCTTTACCAAACTACCCGAAATAGCATCCGGAGAAGAACATGCGGTTGATAAAAACATCTTCCAAACATTAAAACACAAACAATTATCCTGGGGCGTTGCGGCGCAGTTTTTTTATATCGGCGCGCAGGTTTCTGTTTTCAGTCTGTTCATTTTATACGCCACCAAATCTGCCGGAATTACCGAGGTAAAAGCAGCAGATTATTTAGGTGTTTGCGGCATTTCCTTCCTGATCGGCCGTTTCATCGGTACTTTCCTGATGAAATATTTTCAACCGGCCAACTTATTGGGCATCTATGCATCTATCAACGTAATACTTTGTTTAGCAGCAATTTACGGCAATGGTATGTTTACCGTTTACACCGTTATTGCCATCTGTTTTTTCATGTCGATCATGTTTCCGACTATCTTTGCGCTTGGCATCAAAAATTTGGGTGCAGACACGGCAATTGGCAGCAGCTTGATTGTGATGAGCATTGTTGGAGGTGCCATTTTACCACGCACTTTTGCTTACATCGGCGATGCCACCAGCAATATTCAGTATGGTTATTTTGTGCCGATGTTTTGTTTTGCAGTAGTGGCTTATTTTGGCTGGAGAGGTCATCACACCAATTTAAAACCTATAGAAACAGTAGCACCAATTTTATAAAATCAAATGCAAAAATATTGTTTCACCCTTGATCTGGTTAATGATCCGCAACTGATTGAAGAATATAAAAACTATCACCAGAACGTGTGGCCGGAAATCAAAAAAAGCATTACCGATTCCGGAATTATCCACATGGAAATTTATTTGCTGGGCAACCGTTTGTTTATGCTGATGGAGACGGATGCTACTTTCAGCTTTGCAAAAAAAGCCGAAGCAGATGCTACCAACCCAAAAGTACAGGAATGGGAAAACCTGATGTGGAAATATCAGCAAGCTTTACCGCAAGCAAAACCCGGCGAAAAATGGTTATTAATGGACAAGATTTTTCAACTATAAAAGAAGCACATGTTTGAATTGACAGGTAAAAACACGGTTATCACGGGTGGCGGCAGTGGTATCGGCAAAGCTATTTCAACACTTTTTGCCAAACAAGGAGCCATCGTTCATATTATTGAACTGAATGCAGAAGCTGGCGAACAAACGGCTGCCGAAATTGAAGCGGAAGGCGGAAAAGCCTTTGTTTACAGTGCCGATGTAAGCAATCAGCAACAAATCCTGGAAACGTTTATGAAGATCGACAAGATTGATATTCTCATCAACAACGCCGGCGTGGCGCACGTTGGCCGTGCTGATAACACAGAAGAAGCTGATTTTGAACGTGTTTTCAACATCAACGTTAAAGGTGCTTACAATTGTTTGTACGCGGCTATTCCAAACATGAAGGCGAATGGCGGCGGCGTAATTTTGAACATGGCTTCGATTGCGGCCTGGGTTGGATTGACGGATCGTTTTGCGTATTCCATGAGCAAGGGCGCCATTTTTGCCATGACTTTATCCGTAGCGCGGGATTATCTGGATGATCAGATCCGGTGCAACAGTATTTCTCCGGCCCGAATCCATACGCCTTTTGTAGATGGTTTTATAGCAAAAAATTACGCTGGAAAAGAGGCAGAAATGTTTGCCAAATTATCTGCCAGTCAGCCGATTGGCCGCATGGGCGAACCGGAAGAAGTTGCGGCATTGGCTTTGTATTTATGCTCGGACGAAGCTGGTTTTGTAACTGGTTGCGATTATCCGCTGGATGGCGGTTTTATCAAACTGAACAACTAAAAAACATCGATAAAAGCAGCATACTGTTTTTATCACCTAAAAATTGATTTATGAAATTAATACGATACGGCGATGCCGGAAAAGAGAAAATAGGTGTCATTATTAATGGCATTCGATACGATACTTCTGCTTACGGCGGCGATTACAACGAGTGTTTTTTTGAAGATAACGGTCTGGAACGGTTGGAAGAATTTGTAAAAGCCAATCAGGGCCGCTTAATTGAGGTTTCGGATTCGGAGCGTTTGGGTTCGCCGGTGGCGCGGCCATCCAAAATCGTTTGTATTGGTTTGAATTATGCCAAACACGCGCAGGAAACCAATGCGCAAATTCCGGAAGAACCCATTTTGTTTTTCAAATCCACCACCGCTTTGGTTGGTCCGAATGATGCGATCATGATCCCCAAAAACTCTGTAAAAACGGATTGGGAAGTAGAATTGGCGTTGGTGATCGGCAAAAAAGCCAGCTATGTGGAAGAAGCCGACGCGATGGATTACGTGGCTGGATATTGCCTGCACAACGATGTTTCTGAACGCGAATTTCAGCTGGAACGCGGCGGAACCTGGGACAAAGGCAAAGGCTGCGATACGTTTGCGCCTGTTGGCCCGTTTTTGGCTACTACCGATGAGATTGAAGATCCGCACAAGTTGCGTTTATGGCTAAGTTTGAATGGCAAAATTTTGCAGGATGGCAATACAGACGACCTGATTTTCAACCTTCCGAAACTGGTTTCTTACCTCAGCCAGTTCATGACGTTGCTGCCGGGCGATATAATTTCTACCGGAACGCCTGCAGGTGTTGGTTTGGGCTTCAATCCGCCGGTTTATTTAAAACCTGGCGATGTGGTAGAACTCGGTATCGATGGCTTGGGAACTTCCCGCCAGGTGGTAAAAGCGTATGCGCAAAATTGATGCGCATCAGCATTTCTGGCTTTTTGATCCGGTAAGAGACGGCTGGATTGATGGCTCGATGCCCGAAATCCAGCGCGATTTTTTGCCGGATCACCTAAAACCGATTTTGAAAAAGAATGGTTTTGACGGTTGCGTTGTTGTTCAATCTGATCAATCCGAAACGGAAAATGAGTTCCAACTAAAAAATGCCGGTAAAAACAGCATCATCAAAGGCATTGTGGGCTGGGCGGATTTATGTTCGCCCAAAGTGGAAGAACGGCTGGAACATTATCATCAGTTTAAGCTGATGAAAGGTTTCCGCCATATTTTACAGGGCGAACCGGATGCTTCTTTTATGCTGCAAAAATCTTTCATGCACGGCATTTCACTGCTGCAAAAATTTGGTTTTACTTACGATTTGCTCATTTACCCAAAGCATCTGCAAAATGCAAAAAAACTGGCGGAAGCTTTTCCGGATCAGCCTTTTGTGATGGATCATATTGCAAAGCCTGATATTAAAAATCAGCAGATTGCAGACTGGAAAAAGGATATTTCGGCAGTTGCAAAACTGGAAAATGTAAGCTGTAAAGTTTCCGGAATGGTAACCGAAGCGGATTGGAAAAACTGGAAACCGGAAGATTTTACGCCTTATCTGGATGTGGTTTTTGAAGCTTTTGGCGCAGAAAGAATTATGTTTGGTTCCGACTGGCCGGTTTGCAACGTGGCCGGAGGATATGAAAAAATGCTTTCCATCGTTCAAAATTACACTTCAACCTTAACCCAAAACGAGCAGGAACTATTTTGGGGAGGCAACGCGGTCAACTTTTACAAGCTCAAAATTTAAGGTGCTAAAAGAAGCATCTCAACCAATAAAATCATGGATTTAAAACTGAAAAATAAAGTCATCATCGTTACCGGCGGTGCAAAAGGAATTGGCGAAGGCATCAGCAAAACATTGGCTGCAGAAGGCGCAGTTCCGGTAATTATCGGCCGGAGTGAGGCTGATAATTTAAAAACTGTTGCTGAAATTGAAGCTGCGGGCGGACAAGCTTTTCAGGTGGTTGCAGAACTGGCTGATCCTGAAGAATGTAAAAAAGCAGTTGCGACAGTGATCGAAAAATTTGGCCGGATTGAAGGTTTAATCAATAATGCCGGTGTAAACGATGGCGTGAGTTTAGAAAATGGCAACTACGCCGATTTTATGGCGAGCCTGCACAAAAACATGGTTCATTATTATTTGATGGCGCATCATGCTTTGCCGGAGCTGATAAAATCTAAAGGTCCTATCCTTAATATTACTTCCAAAACTGCGGAAACGGGCCAGGGAAATACATCTGCTTATGCGGCGGCAAATGGCGGTCGCAACGCTTTAACGCGGGAATGGGCCGTGGAATTGCTGAAATACGGCATCCGTGTAAATGCAGTGGTGGTGGCCGAATGCTGGACGCCTGCTTACGAAACCTGGATTGAAACGCTGGAAAATCCGCAGGAAAAATTAACCGAAATTACCCGGAAAATCCCTTTGGAAAACCGGATGACGACTTCCAAAGAAATTGCCAATATGGTCGTTTTTTTATTGTCGGAAAGTTCAAGCCATACTACCGGACAGATTATTCATGTGGATGGCGGCTACGTTCACCTGGACCGCGCGCTGGCCAATGCCTGATTTTTGTATGATAAAAACAGTAGTTTGTACCGAACCTGGCCAGCTAACTTACAGCAGCAAGGAAATGCCCACGCTTGAAAAAGATCGGGCGATCATCAAAATTAAACGTATTGGTATCTGCGGAACGGATTTGCACGCGTTTGAAGGTACACAACCGTTTTTTAATTATCCCCGGATTTTGGGCCATGAATTGGCCGGAGAACTGATGGATTTTGACAACGCGCCCGGTTTTGAAAAAGGTGAAGCGGTAACTTTTATCCCTTATTTTAACTGCGGCCATTGCATTGCCTGCCGTTCCAGTAAGCCAAATTGCTGCGTGCAAATACAGGTTTGTGGTGTGCATATTGATGGTGGCATGGCCGAATATCTGGCCGTTCCTTCCCGGCTTTTGGTTCATGGTGAAGGGTTGAGTTTTGATGAACTGGCTTTGGTAGAACCATTGGCTATTGGTGCGCACGGCGTTCGCCGGGCAGCTGTGCAGGCAGGCGAATTTGTGCTGGTTGCAGGAGCCGGCCCCATTGGTTCGGGTACGATGGAATTTGCGCGCATTGCTGGTGCAACAGTTATCGCATTGGATATCAACCAAAACCGCCTGGATTTTTGCAAAGAAATGCTCCGCATTCATCATACCATCAATGCTTCAACAGCAAACATAACCGAACAGCTGCAACAAATTACAAATGGCGATATGCCAACGGTTGTAATTGATGCAACCGGCAGCCAGAAAGCCATTAACAATGCTTTTCAATATATGGCGCATGGTGCGCGATATGTTTTGGTTGGCTTGCAGAAAGGTGAAATCTGTTTCAGCCATCCCGATTTTCATAAACGTGAAGCTACACTGATGAGCAGCCGCAATGCTACCCGTGCAGATTTTGAGCACGTTATTTTAGCCATGAAAAAAGGCTTGGTTCATCCTAAAACTTACATTACCCATCGGGTTGGTTTTGACGAAGTGAAAAATCAGTTTGAAAGCTGGCTCGATCCGGCAAATGGTGTAATCAAAGCGATGGTTAATCTTTAATGCTTCTTTTACTGGTATAAAATCAAGAACGGATAGGGTTGAGAAACGGTAATTTTCACTGATTTTTATGCCATAAAAACTGCACATTTTTTCTGTTGATTCTTTCGTCGATACAAATCAATCTTTTGTCGGTACCTGTTTACTTAATTTTTATAAAACCGGCTACTTTTATTGGCTTATCAAAAAGCATTATCCTGTAAATGATGTTTTTATGCTGAAATAAATTCAAACCAAAAGCAAAAAATATTATTGTAGATGGGTTGATTTATCCTTTCCAAAATGAAGAAAACTTACTGTACCAAACTTTTGTCATTCATATCAGGAGCCATTTTAATATTGGCTTTGGCGGCATCATGTAAAAAAGAGCAAACTGCTGCTACAACACCAACTGTTGCCACACCTACAAAGCTGGGTTTATACGAATTTGGTGCCGATGCCACGTTAAATTACAGGCAGGTACAAATCAACGTATCTAAAGTTGGTACGCAAACGGTTTCCTATGGGATGGTTTTTGATACAGGTTCGGGCGGCATGGTGCTGGATGCGCAAGGCATTTTACCGGCATCAATGATTACCACTGCCGGCTTTGTTTTTACCGGAGATTCTACCGTTGTAAACGGTATTACGATTACCAGTCAGCAGTCATCCGTTACTTATGGCAGTAATACAAACGGAGCCACCGTTTATGGTAATTTGGCTTATGCGCCGGTTACAATTGGCGATGTAAATGGCAGTATTATAGTTAAAAGATTGCCTTTTTTCCTGTACTACAAAGCAGTGAATGTTGGCGGAACAACAGCAGGAATTACAGCTACTGCGCATGATTTTGACGTAATGGGTGTTGCCCCGATTTATGATATTACTTTTAACAACGGCGTATTTATCAGCAGTCCTTTCAGTTATTTTGATCCGGGAACAGGCCTCACCAGAGGGTTCAAAATAGCGGCTTTGGGCACTTCCAATTTTTCGAGTAATGGCTATTCTACTTTTGTACCTGGTGTAGTTACATTAGGTTTAACAGCTGCGGATATGTCTTCTTCATCAGGCTTTACCCAGCATCAGCTAACAAATTATCCCGGTGCTGGTTATTATCCAATCATCTCATCAACAATAACTTACAATAACAAAACACTTACTACTTATGCATTATTTGACTCTGGAACGGCACCTTACAGTTATATTGAAGACAGCACCGCGCCAACAACTGCTGCATTATTAGCTACAAATAGTGCGGTAAAAGCAACTACCACTTCTGGTTTTAGCTATTCTTACACTACAACCAGTACCGATTATTTAACTTACCTTGAAAATCCAAAAACATCCGGAAATGACTTTTCTATTTTCGGGCTAAATTATTTTTTGAATAACGAATACATGCTGGATCTGACAAACTATAAATTAGGCTTGAAAAATAATTAAGTTGATCAGCAAATTTTTATGTTAACTAAAAGAAGCTGCCTTTTACGAGGCAGCTTCTTTTAGTTAAATCCAATGCTTCTTTTATCGCCTAAAAAATGAATTTTGTGCTTAAAAAATTGGATTCATTATCGTTTACAATTTCGTTGATCAGGTTCTTGTTATCATCAGTTAGCTTGGTAGCCACCAAAGACCGGATTGAAAATGCCCGCAACGCATCCACTACAGAAAGCGTTCCTTCCGCACTGTCTTTGCGGCCGGTAAAAGGGAAAATATCCGGGCCGCGCTGGCACTGGCAATTGATGTTTACACGACTGACCAAATTTACAAACGGATCGATCAGTGAGGCAATTTCTTCTGCATCTTCGCTAAAAATACTTACCTGCTGGCCATGCGGCGAGTTGATCTGGTAATCAATTGCTTCTTCAATTTCCTGAAAAGGAATTACCGGAATTACTGGTCCAAACTGCTCTTCGCGGTATAATTTCATTTTATCGTTTACCGGAAAAACAACCGCCGGATAAACAAAAGAAGCTACCGTTTCACCACCGTTTTCGTTGATGATTTTGGCACCATTGGTTATCGCATCATCAATACATTCTTTTAAATACGCCGGTTTATTAGGCTCCGGCAGCGGCGTTAAGTTTACGCCTTGCTCCCAGGGCATACCAAATTTTAGTTTGCTGATGGCTTCGGAAAATTCTTTTAAAAACTCTTGTGCAATATCCTGGTGTACCAAAATGATTTTTAAAGCCGTACAACGTTGTCCGTTAAAAGAAAGCGAACCGGTTACACATTCGCTTACAGCCAGTTTTAGGTTTGCATTTTTAGTGATGATGGCCGCATTCTTCGCATCCAACCCCAAAACCGCCCGCAAACGGTTAACTTTCGGATGGTCTTTTTTGAGTTGATTGGCCACTTTGCTGGAACCGATCAGCGTTAAAACATTAATCTTGCCGGACTGCATTAATGGCGGAACGATATCTGCCCCACGGCCATAAATGGTATTCACCACGCCTTTCGGGAAACATTCCTGATAAGCTTTCAGCAGCGGATAATGCAGCAAACTGCCATGTTTTGGCGTTTTAAAAAGCAGTGTATTGCCCATAATCAAAGCCGGAATCAGCGTGGTAAAAGTTTCATTCAGCGGATAATTAAACGGCCCCATACACAAAACTACGCCCAACGACGAGCGGCGAACCTGCGCCACAATGCCTTGTTCAATCTCAAAACGGGAAGATTGCCGGTCAATATCCTTCAACGCATCAATGGTAGCGTGAATATACTCCACCGTCCGGTCAAATTCCTTAACCGATTCTGCGTACGGCTTGCCAATTTCCCACATAATCAGCTTCACCACCAAATCTTTTTGCTGCACCATTTTAAAGGTAAACTGCTCCACGCGCTTGATACGATCAGCCACACTCATGGTTGGCCACTCCCCGCGGCCGTTATCGTAAGCCGCCATTGCCGCATCCAAAGCCTCAATCGCTTCTTTAACGCCGCAAACCGGGAACGCGCCAATCACTTTCCGCTGCAACCCTTCGGGTGTGCGGATGCAAATTGGCGACGAAACCTCGCTTAGCTCACCATCCCATTTTTTCATTTCTCCGTTGCAGAGATATTCCCGCTGGATAATTTGCTCCGGCAGATTATATTCTGGCGGAATCTGGTTTTCCTCTACAAAAATATTTTCGAGCTGATTTTTAAAATCCATTTAATAATTATTTTAGGTGATGATGTTAAATTGAATGCTTTTTTTATCAGTATAAAATCCGGATGAAAAAGATATTCCGGAAGATTTTGTAATATCAGCATTTCCCAATAACATCAGCTTAAAAACCTAAATTTACTTGGTTTGTTTCTGGAAAAGGCTGCCTCAGGCGGAAATCGGTTTTGGGGTTACGCGATATTTTATCGAAATTCGTTTTTCAGGTTCTGCATAAATTGAACGGTGTTTCCTTTGGTTAACGCTTTTAAAATTGGAGTGAATCCAAGGACAGGGATCAACATTAATGACGCTTATTCCATACTCAGCAAATTATTTTAATTTTTTAAGCAGATGGATCATCAATCCTGATCTTCTGTTTCAATTTGCAGGAACTACATTTTCTTATCCGATTACAGAAAACCAGTTGGCTGACTACCAAACCGAAAACCCGGAACGCTGTTTTTACATCGGCTTGAATGCTAAAAATGAAGCTGTTGCTTTTGGCGAGATCATTCCGCAGGAAAATAACATTCCGCGTTTGGGAAGATTGCTGATTGGAAATCCTGCCGACCGTGGAAAAGGTTTTGGTGCTTCTTTTATCTACCTTTTATTGGCAAAATGCCAGGCTTTATTTCAAACTAAAACTGTTGAATTATTTGTGCTGGAAGATAATTTTCCAGCAATTAAATGCTATCAGAAAATCGGCTTTCAGTTTTTACCCGGTCAAACCTGGGAAATGAGCCATCAGCAGCAAACCTTTATACTGCTTAAAATGGCTTACAATTTTTAAATTTATCCATCGCAATGATCCCTTTTTTACGTGAGGTTGCCGCCAGTTTGATTGCCCATTTGGGTGATGATTTAAAGGAAGCAGCCATCATTTTTAATAACAAACGGCCGGAAGCTTTCCTGAAAAAACATTTGGGCGAATTGCAGGGCAATGCTTCTTTTAGCCCTGCTTTTTTCACCATTTCCTCGTTTTTTGCGGCTTCTACCAATTTGGTTGTGGCCGATCAGCTGAAACAGTTTTTTATCCTGCATCTCGAATTTAATAAATTGCTGGTTGCCGAAGGAAAATCAACACTTACGCCGGATCAGTTTTTTCCGATGGCCAACATTATTTTGAGCGATTTTGCAGAAGTGGATTACGATTTGGTAGATGCCAGTTTGCTGTTTACGCAGCTGGAAGATATCGCGATGATTCAGCAGCAGTTCAGCCATTTCACAGAAGAACAGCAGGCATTTTTAGAGCGTTTCTGGTCATCTTTTTCGGCCGATAAACAACAGCTACATCAGCAGAGATTTTTGGAATTATGGGTAAGAATGCCTCTTTTATACCATAATTTTCATCAGGCTTTGCAGGATCAGGATTTGATTACCACGGCGCAAACTTACCGACGGCTTGCGGAAGGAACGGCAGACGATCCCAAATTTATTTCTCCGTACAAAAAGCTGATTTTCATTGGCTTCAATGCTTTGAACCGATGCGAGGAAAAGCTTTTTAAGCAATGGCAAAACGAAGGTTGTGCGCTGTTTTATTTCGATACAGATGATTATTATTTGCAGGACAATTTGCAGGAAGCGGGCACTTTTCTCCGCAGGAACATTCGGAAAAGCGAGCTGGTAAATTCATTTCCGCAGCAACAAAAAATAGGTGATAAAAACAGCATCGTTGATGTGATCCGCACGCAGGGACATGCGGCACAAGCGAAAATCCTCACCGAAAAAATCAATTTTGAAGCTTTGGCCGAGTTTTCAGATGATCCCGAAAAAACAGCAATCATCCTGGCAGATGAAAGTTTGCTGGTTCCGGTGATGCAAACGCTGCCGCCGGAAGCCGGAATTGTGAACATTACGATGGGTTATCCGCTCACGCAATCGCCTCTTTTCGGGCTGACGGAATTGTGGCTGAACATCCAGGAACAGATCAACAAACAGCAAAAACACACCGTTTATTACCGCGATGCGCTGGCGTTTTTGTCGCATCCGCTTTCCGGCGTTAAAGCTGCCGAACGCGAGGAATTGCAGAACCGTTTGCTGGCGCATCAATGGGTGGAAGTGCCGCTGACGGAGCTGCATTTGATTTCTACGCTGGCACCCAATTTTTTCACGTCGAGACATACTGGACTGCAAACGATTGATGCGTTGTATCTGATGCTGACGGCGGTTTTGGAGCAGCGGCAACGGCAAAATCAGCTGAATGAACTGGAAGCAAATCTGATTTTAGAAGCTTGCAAAAAGCTGAATTTACTGTACGATAACCTGAATGCTTATGCGCCCAATTTAGGTTTGTCACTGGTTTTTGCCTTGATCCGGAAAACGCTGGCAAGTTTGGCCGTTCCGCTGGAAGGCGAACCGTTGCGCGGCATCCAGGTGATGGGCATGCTGGAAAGCCGTTGTCTGGATTTTGAACACGTGATTATTTTGGGCATGAACGAAGGCACCATGCCGAAACGCAGCGTCAATCCAAGTTTTATTCCGGATAGTTTGCGCCGTGCCAACGGAATGCCTGTACTGGAAAACCAGGATGCTATTTCTGCCTACCTTTTTTACCGTTTGCTGCAACGATCTGAAAAAGTAACGCTGGTGTATGATGGTTTGGGCGGAGATACGGAAGCTGCGGAGCCGAGCCGTTTTATCCGGCAACTGGCGTATGAAAGCAAGCTGAAATTTAATTATTTGCAGCAGGAACAGCCCGTCAGGATTGAATCTTCCAACGTAATTGTGGTTCCGAAACAAGGCAAGGTTTGGAAAGAAATGGAAAGCTTCTTTTACAACGGGAATCCTTTCAAAACCACCAATGTTTCAGCTACTGCTTTTTCCACTTATTTAACGTGTACACTGCAATTTTTTTTCCGGTATGTAGCTAAAATCAAAGAGCCGGAAGAAGTGGCGGAGAACCTGGAAGCCAACCAGATTGGGTCGGCATTGCATCAGGCTTTAGAGTGGTTTTATGCAGATCTGATCAAAACGGATACCGTAATCACAGCAGAACGCATCAGCCAAAAACTAAGCGAAGTACCCGAATATTGCCGTGCCGCACTTTCGATGGTGCTATTCAAGAATCGGGTGCAACTAAAACAGGCCAACAGTATGCAGCAGATTGTATTGCAGATTGTGGCTGAATACATGAAAGCGATTTTAGCGCATGATCATCTGCATTCGCCTTTTCAAATTGTGGAACTGGAAAATAAAAAAGATTATAAATACCATTTTCCAATAGAAATTAACGGGCAAAAGAAGTATCTGCAATTATATGGCATTCTGGATCGGGTGGACGAAAAAGACGGACAAACGCGCATTGTGGATTATAAAACCGGCAGCGATGAACTGAAATACAGTTCGCTCGAAAAGCTTTTCGAGCGTGATGGCAAAGCGCAAAATAAAGCTGTGGTGCAAACGCTTTTCTACACTTACATTTATGAGCAGGTGCGAAAAACCAGCCATGTAGAACCCAACTTATATGCTGTGCGTAAAATGAAAACGGAAGGTACACGCTTTAAATCTGGCAAAACCGTGCTGCAATCGGTTGATCTGGAAGATGCTAAAGCAGCTTTTACCAGTCATCTGCAAAATACGTTGACTGAACTTTTTGATCAGCAAATTCCTTTTTTGCAAACTACGCGGCTGGAAAACTGCCAGTACTGTCCTTACAAAGATATTTGTGAGCGGTAGGTTTCAGGGTGATGCTTCTTTTATCAGGTAAAAATCAGGATAGATACACGTCTAATTTTTGTATGGTAAAAGAAGCATGTTTGATTTTCATAAATTTGTATATGCCTTTTTTGTCGCCCAAATTCTATCTAACCCATTTATTTCTTTGCTTTTCCGCAGCAGCGTTTTCTCAAACCATCATTTCTGCGGGTCAGTTATCACAGCAAAACCATTGGGTTGATTCTGTTTTTAAAAAGCTGAACCGGCACGATCGCATTGCGCAGTTGCTGATGGTTCGCGCACATACCAACAAAGGCGTGGCTTATGAAGATTCTGTGGCTGGCGTGATCCAAAACGAACATATTGGTGGATTGGTATTTTTTCAGGGTGGCCCGGTGCGGCAGGCGGCTTTAACCAATCGATATCAAAAATTATCACACATTCCGCTATTGATTGCGATGGATGGCGAATGGGGTTTGGGAATGCGCTTGGATTCTACCATTTCGTTTCCTTATCAGATGACGTTGGGTGCGATCCGAGACAATGAACTGATCTACAAAATGGGTCAGTTTGTGGCCCGTGATTTCAAGCGGATGGGCATGCAGATGAATTTTGCGCCGGATATGGATGTTAATAATAATCCAAATAATCCGGTTATCGGTTTTCGTTCCTTTGGCGATAACAAATTTAATGTGGCTAAAAAAGGCATCGCTTACTTGCAGGGAATGCAAAGTGCTGGCATCTTGACCACGGCCAAACATTTTCCCGGCCACGGCGATACTGATGTTGATTCTCATCAGGATTTGCCCTTGCTACCCTTTACCAGAGAGCGGCTGGATACGCTGGAAATGTATCCGTTTAAAGAAGCCATTAAAGCCGGGATTACCGGAATTATGGTTGCCCACATGGACATTCCGGCATTGGATTCTACCGCACATTTGCCTTCAACACTTTCGCGGCCAATCGTAACCGGCGAGTTGAAAGATCGTTTAGGTTTTAAAGGTTTGGTGGTTTCTGATGCGATGGAAATGAAAGGCGTAGTGAAATATTTCTCAAATTCGGAAGCAGATGTGCTGGCCTTAAATGCCGGAAACGATATTCTGGAACTGACTCAAAATTCGGTTCGGGCGGTTGCGGCCATCAAAAAAGCAATTCACCAAGGTGTGATCAACAAGCAGGAGTTTTTTAGTAAGGTAAAAAAAGTATTGGCTGCCAAATATTTAGCCGGTTTGAATCATCCGACAGAAATTTCGGAACAGAATCTTTACGCTGATTTAAATTCTGAACCGGCTAAAAATTTCAATCAGGATTTAACGGATGCCGCCATTACGCTGATTAAAGGCGATGCAGAAATTGCACGCTTAAATCCTCTGCAAAAAACGGCTTTGCTGGCTATCGGCACCGATCAGATTACGCCTTTTCAGCTTGGTTTGCAGCCTTGGTTTACCAATAATAATATATTTTTCGCCCCAAAAACAGCATCGGCAGAAGAACTGAACCAACTTTCAAATCAGCTTAAAGCTTATGACCAAATTTTGGTTGGTGTTTTTGATATCCGCGCCCGGCCTTACAATAAACTGGATTATAAACCTGACTTACAGGAGTTTACCAACGAAATTATAGCTTCACCCAAAAGTTTGACGGCAATTTTTGCCAATCCATATACTATTTCTGCTTTTAGTGGAACGGAAAAAAGCCGCGCGCTGATTGCCGGTTATCAAAACAGTCCGGAAATGCAAAAATCGGCCGTGAAAGTGATTACTAAGCAATTGAAACCGATTGGTACGCTGCCGGTAAATATCAACGCAAATTTTATTTTTGGGATGGGAATTGTTTCCCGCTAAAAGAAAATCAGCTATAAAAGCAATGCTTCTTTTATCGGCATAAAATTCAATTTTCAACCCAAAAACCACGGTTGCAAATCAGCTTTTACTGCTTATATTTGCCATCGATAAATACTTGATTTTACATAGAATGAGAGAAATACAGTTCAGAGAAGCGCTTCGTGAAGCGATGAACGAGGAAATGCGCAAAGACGACACTATTTTTTTAATGGGTGAAGAAGTTGCCGAATATAATGGTGCCTACAAAGTGAGCCAGGGAATGCTGGACGAATTTGGTGCCAAACGGGTGATTGATACGCCAATCTCTGAATTAGGTTTTTCCGGGATTGCTATTGGTGCCGCGATGAACGGTTTGAAACCAATTGTGGAGTTCATGACGTTCAATTTTTCGCTGGTTGCAATTGATCAGATTATCAATGGTGCGGCAAAATTAATGTCGATGAGCGGCGGACAATTTTCTGCACCAGTTGTTTTTCGCGGCCCAACTGGCAACGCCGGGATGTTGAGTTCACAGCACAGCCAGTGTTTTGAAAACTGGTATGCCAACTGCCCGGGTTTAAAAGTGGTTGTGCCGTCTAATCCGGCTGATGCAAAAGGTTTGTTAAAGTCTGCTATTATCGATCCGGATCCGGTTATTTTTATGGAATCAGAATTGATGTACGGTGATAAAGGTGAAGTTCCGGAAGAAACTTACTACATCGAAATTGGCAAAGCCAAAGTTGTAAAAGAAGGAACCGATGTTACGCTGGTAGGTTTTGGCAAAATAATGAAAGTGGTAATTGCTGCGGCTGCCGAATTGGAAAAAGAAGGAATTAATGCGGAAGTGATTGATTTGCGCACTGTGCGCCCGATTGATTATCCTTGCGTACTGGAATCCGTTAGAAAAACAAACCGCTTGGTAATTGTAGAAGAAAGCTGGCCTTTAGGTTCTATTGCTACAGAAGTTGCTTTTAAAGTACAGCAGGAAGCCTTTGATTATTTGGATGCGCCAATTTTGCGCATTATGGGTGGAGACGTTCCATTGCCTTACGCACCAACTTTGATCCAGGAATATTTGCCAAATGCTGATAAAGTAGTTAAAGCGGTAAAAGAAGTGATGTACGTTAAAAAGTAAATTTAACTATAGATACAGAAGCCTGCAAGTCAATAACTTGCAGGCTTTTTTATGCCGGTAAAAACAGTATCGGTTATTTTGCTGCTTCCTTTATTTGTTTTACTTTTTGTTTGAGAGCTTGCCGACGGCGCACAATTTTGCGGGCTATAGAGTTTTTTCGATCGACAGTACCCTTTTTTACCAAAACTTTAAACTGATAAAAGCTGATGTCAATACTGCTCGTATCCGGATTGTTAGATAAATAACCGATCAGCAAAATGATTAACGCGATGATTATTCCAAAAAAAATAAATGACTGTTCCATTGTAATGCCCTCTCTTCATCACAATATTACGAATGATTTGCTAAAAAAGTTAGCAAAGTGTCAAATTTATTTTTATTTCTTAAAAAAGAAAATTAATTAACTTTTAATTAAATAAAGTAGTTTAAAAATACTCCTTTACAACTGCTGAAACAAATTAAGCTTAAAATTAATCAGCTGACCAGCAGTTTATAACCTTTTCCGTGCACATTAATAATTTCTACGCTTGGGTCATCTCTTAGATATTTACGGATTTTACTCAGAAAAACGTCCATGCTGCGCCCGTTAAAGTAGTTATCATCATGCCATATGTTTAGCAAAGCTTCTTCACGTGTTAAAACCGAATTTTGTTTCAGGCAAAGCAAGCGCAACAATTCTGCTTCTTTTGTCGATAGTTTTTGCTGTTGCTCGCCAATGGAAATCAGCTGCATCGAAAAATCAAATTTATATTTGCCGATTTGAAAACGTGTTGGTTTTTCCTCTTCCTTTTTGTCCTGATTAGTTACACGTTTTAGCAAAGCGTTGATTCGCAACAGCAACTCTTCAATGCGGAAAGGTTTGGTAATGTAATCGTCTCCGCCCAAATCAAAAGCGGCAGCTTTATCCTCCATCATACCTTTTGCCGTAGCAAAAATAATAGGCACAGTTGGGTTCATTTTCCGGATTTCTTTTCCTAAAGTAAAACCGTCTTTTTTAGGCATCATCACATCCAGAATCACCAGATCAAAAGCTTCTTTGGTAAATGCACGCAAACCTTCATCGCCATCTTTGCTCAGCACTACATCAAATTTACCTTTCAGTTGTAAATAATCCTGCAGCAAAAGGCCCAGATTCGGATCATCTTCGGCCAATAAAAGTTTTTTATTCATGGATATTTTGGAGTGATATTAATTTAGATTGAACCAAGATTTTTGCCTGATAAAAACACTATGCGAAAGTTTTAGCTTTGATGAAGCGGAAACCGGAGTTCGAAAACCGAGCCTTTGTCTTTTTCGGAACGTACGCTTATCGAACCATTTAACCGTTTCACAATCGTGCTCACGTAACTCAGGCCCAAACCAAAACCTTTTACATCATGTAAATTGCCGGTTGGTATGCGATAAAACTGCTCAAAAATTTTGGCCTGCTGATCTCTGTTCATGCCAATGCCATTATCTTCTACACTGATAAACAATTGATTAGCAGTATTTTTGGTGGATATTTTAATTTCCGGCTCCTCTTTGCTGTACTTTAAAGCATTATCAACCAGGTTGTAAAGTACGTTGGTAAAATGCAGTTCGTCGGCCAAAATATCAGCCGTAGCAGCATTTAAATCGAGATGAACTTGTGCATTATGTTTTTGTATTTTAAGCGACATGCTATCCACTACAGCCGTAACTTGCTCGTTTACATCGATTTTTTTTAAATCCAATCTAAAATCATCCTGCTCGATGCGGGCAATGTTCAGCACACGTTCAATATGGCTTCCCAAACGCACATTTTCATCATAAATAATACCAGCCAAACGAGAAACCCGAGATTTATCCTGCACAATTTCATCATCTTTTAAGGCCTCGCTGGCGATCATGATGGTAGAAACCGGCGTTTTAAACTCATGTGTCATATTGTTAATAAACTCCGTTTTCATTTCAGCCAGTTTTTTCTGGCGAAAAATCAGTGTGATTGTATAAGCAAAACAAAATATCAGCACCAGAAGCAAACCGCCGGAAATGCCAACAGTAGCCGTTACCCGGTTCAAAATCAGACGGTTTTTTTCTGGAAAATAAATATTCAGCATTCCCGGATCATTAACTACTTCCTTGGTAAAAATTGGTGTTTGGTAACTGCCGGTTTTAATAAACTGTGGCTTTTCGCCATTGTAATTTTCTGCATTAGAAAAGATCAACGAATCATGTGAAGCAGTGGTAATTTCGTAACTGAATGGTAAAAAGATATTCTTGTTCTGCAATTCAAATCGCAGTAACGAATCCAGTTCCAACCGGTCAATACGGTTTTCAAGTGGCTCATCCGATTTTTGATACTCTACCGCCAAGTTTTCCATCACTGTCATTTTCTGCGGCGTCATCAATTTTGCTTTCAGCAAATGCACAGAATCTTCCAGCACCTTTTTAAGGTTTCTATAAGTACGTTCCTTTTTCAAACGCTGCTGTTCTTTCACCCATTGTGGGTTGATCACCGGAATGGAAATAATGGACTGGCCGGATTGTGGATCGTTGTAAGAATACCTGGCCGTGTCGTATTTGTTTAAGTCCGGCTGGAGTTGTTTTTTAAGCTGAGACGTTAATTTCGGGCTGACAATACTTGTGATTTGTGTGTGCGGCCTACCCAATTCATCAACATACCCTTCTACATGCACTTGCTCGTAGCTCAGTATATTATCCGGATTGTAACTTTGGTTGGATAAACTTTCCAAGCTGTCTTTCAAATTGGCAATGCGGCGTTGTTTACTTACAATTTCCGGGTGCAGGTTTGTTTGATGCTGTTTTTGTGGGGATAAAATTGGATTGCTATCAGCCAAACGACTATAAATATATCGGCCAGTACTGTGATTTTTATGCCGATAACGAGATTGGTTTAGCGGAATTTTCATCCGGTCCATCGAATTGAGAGCATCCAGCTTTTCAATTTTGTAAACCACGCTGCTCAGTGCTTCGGATACATCGCGGTCAAAAAGTTCGGATTTAAGCTGATAAGATTCGTACAAAAAATAAAACTGCATCCCTATCATTCCCATTAGGGCAAGCCCCATAATGGCAATAATCACGTGGAGCCGTTTGGTTTTCATTATACAAAAATATTCAAGTTAAAGCTGCCTGCATTTGCTTTAACATATTTTAACATCTTGTTAGCTGATCTTTAACCTTTTGGCTTCCTGAAAGCGCATTAGTTTGAACAAAAAATACCCTGTAAAAACAGCATGTGCAAACCAGCAATAAATGCAAATAGGAAATTAAACTTTTATAAATCGTAATAACACGAAAAGAAAATTTTACGAATATTATAATAATAAACTTTCAGGAACCTAATTAAAAGATTTCAGGCCGATTTTTATTGTAGAAAGCCCCTTATATAATCATCTGATAGTTGAAGTTAAGTCCCCGCTGAATAAAAGCAGGGACTTTCTTTTTTTAGAACGGAAGGTCATCATCTTCATCAGCACCACCGCTCAGATCAGCAGTTGGGGCAGCATAAGCAGGGGTTGCAGCAGCACTGGCTGTAGCCGATAAAACATTCACTTTCCATAATTGCAAGGAGTTGAAATAAGTTTTTTTACCTGTTTTATCCGTCCACGGGCGACCTTTCAGATTAAAAAATACTTCTACATCATCGCCAGCTTTGGTGTTGTCCAGCAAAGCACAACGCTCTTGTATGGCTTCAAATTTTAAATATTCCGGGTATTGCGGGTTCTCCACATATTCAATAATCAACTCGCGTTTTTTCAAAGAATCGGTTACCTGTGTGGTAGGCGATACTTCATGTACTTTTCCTTTAATCTCCATAATTCAATAATTTAAAATGTAAAGTTAAGAGATAGCAGTTAAAAACGGTTGCTTAAATCGTTAAATTCGCGCAATTATGACGGATGTTTTCAATACAAAAAGTAAAATAATTATTACCTGCAACAAGCGGCTTTCTGCTTATTTAAAGCAGGAAGTAGAAGATTTAGGTTTCACCATTAAACGCTTTTTTGGCACCGGCGTGGAGCTGGAAGGAACCGTGAATGATTGCATTCCGCTGAACCTGAACCTGCGTTGCGCCAGTCAGGTTTTGTATTCGGTTGCTTCTTTTGATGCCCGAAATCCAGGCGAACTGTACAACCGTTTGATGGAAATTGAATGGGAAAACCTGATTGCTTTTGATGGTTATTTTTCGGTAACTTCCAACGTAAACAACGAATACATTACCACGCCGCTTTTTGCAAACGTAAAAGTAAAAGATGCGGTGGTGGACAGGATAAAAGATAAAAAAGGAATCCGGCCAAACTCGGGGCCAGAGTGGAATAAAACTGTTTTGCATTTGTACTGGCAGGAAAGTCAGGCCGATATTTTCCTGGATACTTCCGGCGAAACCCTATCCAAACACGGTTACCGCAAAATCCCGGGTAAAGCGCCGATGCTGGAAGCTCTGGCAACCGGAACTATTTTAGCAAGCAACTGGGATCAGAAAAGCACGTTCATTAACCCCATGTGTGGTTCCGGAACGTTAGCAATTGAAGCTGCTTTGCTGGCAACAAATAAACGCCCCGGACTTTTCCGCATGAATTATGCTTTCATGCACATCTTAGGGTATGATGAACAAGTATTTTTTGTAGAGCGCCGGAAGTTGAAAGACATTTCTAAAAAGGAAATCGATTTTAAAATCATTGCTTCTGATATTTCTGCGGATGCTGTAAGTATTTCGGAAAATAATGCAAAAACGGCTGGCGTAGATCATTTAATTACGTTTCAGGTTTGTGATTTTGCAGAAACAGAAGTGCCGGAAGAACCAGGCGTCGTTTTCTTCAACCCAGAATATGGCGAACGTTTGGGCGTACATACCAAACTGGAAATCACCTACAAGCGCGTTGGCGACTTTTTAAAAACTGATTGTAAAGGTTACCGAGGTTACGTTTTTACAGGAAACCCGGAACTTGCCAAAAAAGTAGGGCTAAAAGCAGCACGCAAAATCGAATTTTTTAACGGAAAGTTGGATTGCAGGTTAATGGAATATGAATTGTATGATGGCAGCAAGCGGGAGTTGAGCGAGCGGCCGGTTGGGAGAGATTAACTGGGTTTGTGTTGATGCTTCTTTTATCCTACTAAAATTAAGTTTTCTAAACAGCGTTTAGAAGATTAGTCTGCTTATAATCAAACAGACAATAATGCTTCTTTTAGCATATAATTTTCAGCATTGCATCAGATAAAACTTTATATTTGGTAACCAATTATGCCGGCCTTGGCATTTTATAAACCATTTACTGAGTAAATTATGTCAGATAGAAGAAAATTTATCAAGCAATTCGGCAGTACCGTTTTGCTGAGTTCGGCCGTTTTAAATTCATTTGCCGAACGGGAAGCACACGAAACTAAAATTTTACAGGCTGAAAAACGCATCGCCAGCAGCGATAAAATCAGGATTGCCACCATTGGTATGGGCATTATGGGTTTTAATGATACCCGTGCCGCGCTTACTGTTCCGGGTGTAGAACTCGTTGCCTGTTGCGATCTTTATCAGGGCAGATTGCAGCGTGCCAAAGAAATTTATGGTCAGCAGCTTTTTACCACTGCTGATTACCACGAAATCTTGGATCGAAAAGATATAGATGCCATCATCATTGCCACAAGCGATAACTGGCACAGCACTATTGCTATTGACGCCATGCGCAAAGGAAAAGCAGTTTACAGTGAAAAGCCGATGGTGCATTATATCAGCGAAGGGTTGGACGAAATTAAAGTACAGCAGGAAACCAAAGCAATTTTTCAGGTGGGTAGCCAGCGCATCAGCAGTGTTGCTTTTACCAAGGCGAAGGAATTGTATAAAGCCGGCGCAATCGGACAAATTAATACGGTAGTAGCTTCTTTTAACCGGCAAAGCGCGCTGGGTGCCTGGCAATACACTATTCCAACAGACGCCAGTACCAAAACGGTGGACTGGAACCGCTTTCAGGCTAACGAAAAAGTAAAACATGCTTATGATAACAACCGCTTTTTCAGGTGGCGTAATTACCGTGAATATGGTACAGGTGTTGCCGGAGATTTATTTGTGCATTTGCTTACCGGTATCCATTTCATGACGGACTCCAAAGGACCGGAGAAAATATATTCCATCGGTGGTTTAACCTATTGGAAAGATGGCCGCAACGTACCTGATGTGATGACGGCTGTGATCGAATATCCGCAGACGACAGAACATCCGCCGTTCCAGGTTTCGTTACAAGTGAATTTTGTAAGTGGAGAAGGTGACCGAACTTCAACAAAAATAATTGGTACAGAAGGCGTTATAGAATTATTTGGAGAAGGAAACGGCTTTACCATCCGCAAAAGTAAAATGCCGATTGCACCGGGTTATGGCGGCTGGGATTCGTTGTACACTTACCCGGAAGCGATGCAAAAAACCATTATTGCCGAGTATAACCAAAAGTTTTCGGCAGCAGAGCAAACGGCACCTAAAATGCCAGATGTAACCTACATGGCTCCGGATGGCTATAACGCTTCCAATGATCATTTTGCCAATTTTTTTGATAGCGTACGCAACGGCAAACCTGTGGTAGAAAATGCAACTTTTGGTTTCCGTGCCGCTGCACCGGCGTTGGCCTGCAATCAGAGTTATTTTGAAAACAAAGTGATCCATTGGGATGCAGAAAATATGCGGCTCGTTACTGTTTAAGTAATATCTGCTTTCAAAGTTTCTGGTAGAAGTAACTGCTTTCCAAACATTTTGTAACTACCAAACAAAGCGCTTATCTTTCAAAAAAAACATCATGAAGAAAACATTTAACTTTTTGGTTGCATTAATCATCAGCCTGAGTTTTTTTGCACAAGCTGGTACTGTATCTGCCCAAACTCCTCACTTAAAAAAAGACGGAACAGTTGATAAACGCTATTCGGGCAACAAAACGGTTACCACTACAGCTCCAGCTGCTCCCGCTGCCAACACCAGCACTACTACAACCAGTAGCACCCGCATGAAAGCGAATGGCACGCCCGATAAACGCTATAAATCTACCAGTACGGCTCCGGTTACGCCAGCACCGGCTACTACAACTTCTACAGCTGCACATATGAAAGCTGATGGCTCGCCTGATAAACGTTACAGATCTACTGCTACAGTTCCCTCAACAGTTCCGGCAGCACGACCAGCTACAGCACCGGCTCCAACGAGAATGACCAACACAACTGGTATGCACTTGAAAAAAGATGGCACGCCAGATATGCGCTACAAAGAAAACCGTACACAAGGTGTGGATAAAAACGGTAGTGCAGACAAACGTTTCAGAGGTACGCATAAGTAAACCAAATGCCTGATACTTCTTTTATCGTACAAAAAACAGTAGCTTTTGTACAGCAAACTTTGCAAAACGCAGAAGGTGGCCACGATTGGTGGCATATTTTGCGGGTTTGGAACAATGCTAAACTCATTGCCCAAACAGAAAAAGTTGATTTGCTGGTGGTAGAACTGGCGGCCTTGCTGCATGATATTGCAGATGCAAAATTTAATAACGGCGATGAAGCAATCGGACCAAAATTGGCTGTCGATTTTTTGAAAAGTATTGAAGTTAATGCTCAAATTATAGAACATGTGCAGCAAATTATTCTGCACATGTCTTTTAAATCCAGTTTTGATCAACCCCAATTTTCCTCGGATGAAATGAAAGTGGTGCAGGATGCAGACCGTCTGGATGCGATCGGTGCGATTGGAATTGCGCGGGCTTTTAGTTACGGGGGCTTCAAAAACCGGGAAATATATAATCCGGAAATTACGCCTGATTTTAACCTCACAAAAGAAGCATACAAAAATTCGGCGGCACCAACCATCAATCACTTTTACGAAAAATTATTGCTGCTAAAAAACCTAATGAACACGGAAACAGCCCGAAAAATTGCAACAGAAAGGCATCAGTTTATGGAACTGTATCTTGAGCAGTTTTATGCAGAGTGGAATGGGTTTAAATAAAATTAAAGCATAAAAACAGCATCTTTGCAAAATCGATCACATGAATCCGATTTATGCATAAAATTTTTTACACACTCTTTTTATCTGCTGTTTTTTTCTCTGCCAAAGCACAAAATACGGATACGTTAAAACAACAACAATTCAATCTTCACTTCCAGCAAACGGTTATCACGGAAACGCATCCGGGTTTCGGTGCAAAATATACCGGCGATAACAGTTTATCGCCATTTCATGAAACGGCCAGTTCTTTAACTGCAACTTTTTTTGGCGGCGCACGGCTTTGGAAAGGTGCCGAAGCTTATTTTAACCCGGAAATGTCTGGCGGTGCAGGTTTCAGTCAAACTTTGGGCGTGGCCGGTTTCCCCAACGGAGAAACTTTTCGCGTAGGCTCTGCGGAACCTAAAATTTATATCGCCCGCGCTTATCTTACACAGCGTTTTAGCTGGGGAAATGAGCAGGATACGATTGAAGATGATAAAAATCAGTTGGCAGGAACGCGAAGTACGCATTACTTTTCCATCACGGCCGGAAAATTTGGTATGGCTGATTATTTTGATGGCAATGCTTTCAGCCATGATCCACGCACGCAGTTTATGAACTGGAGTTTGATGAGTAACGGTGCCTGGGATTATCCGGCCAATACGCGTGGCTACGTTTTCGGCGTTTATATGAATTATCATCAGCCAACCTGGGATTTGCGTTTCGCCGTTACCATGGTTACCAATACGGCAAACGGTTCGATCTGGGATGGAAAAATCGGGAAAGCCAATTCACAAACGCTGGAGTTTGAAAAGCGTTACAGCTTTTCAGGTGACAAAAAAGGCTCCGTGCGGATCCTGGCTTTTAACAACAACGCCAAAATGGGCGATTACCGCCTGGCAATTGCTGAAAATCCTGCAGCACCGGATATTGTTTCTACACGGGCTTATGGCCGCAATAAATATGGTTTTGGCATCAATGCAGATCAGTTCATCACCAAAGACTTTGGCGTTTTTGCCAAAGCCAGTTACAATGATGGCCGCACCGAAACCTGGGCTTTTACCGAGATTGACCGTTCTATCAGTTTTGGCGGCGTTTTGACCGGAACTTCCTGGAAGCGCGCTAAAGATGAAATTGGTTTGGCTTTTGTTGGAAACGGAATTTCTGCTGCGCACCGCGATTATTTGGCGGCGGGTGGTTACGGTTTTATCATTGGTGATGGCGCATTAAATTATTCGCCGGAAATGATTGCCGAATTGTATTACAAACTCAACGTTTATAAAAATAACTTCTGGTTAACTCCTGAATATCAGTTTATTCTGCATCCGGCTTACAATATAGACCGAGGGCCGGTACATGTATTTGGCATCCGCGCGCATGTGGAGTTTTAATGCTGATAAACTAACCAGCCAAAATAAAGCAGCATAAAAGCAGCACTGATAAAATTCATCCGCATGGCATTTTGGTAGTTTGCTGCGGATGCTGTTTTTATCACCCCAAAAAACCAGTAGTTAAAAAACAGGAAAATGGGAAATGAGCAGGCCAAAAAAATGTAGAAGTTTTTCATCTCGCCTAAAATATGCCAGTAAAAGAAGCTCAGGATAATACCGGCAGCAAATACAACCCCCGAAAAAATAAACGAACCTTTGTAGCCCAACAGCAAACTCAAGGTAAAATCGCCGCGCTTGCGGTCTTCTTCATGCTGATAAATTTGGGTAAGCGGATAGGAAGCGCCAATCAAACAGGAACAAATGCCGCCTGCAATTAAAACGTCTGGCTGCCAGCCCAGATAAAGCAAAATCGGACCGGCCAATCCACCATAAATTGCCCAGTACATAAACGCGCCCTGGAAAAAGAAAACAGTGAGAAAGCTGATGATGGGATGTTTTTTTAGCCGTATTGCAGGATGGCTGTATAATTTGGACATCACGCCGTAAATCAGCACTGCCAGCGCAAACCAAAAACTGATGAGCAAACCCAGTAAAAATGCGGTCAGTTCCATCAAAATAGAAACGTAGTACAAACTTTTATCCACGGCGGGCGGTTTGGCGAGTAGTGTAATGCTGCCTTCGTCTTTATCAAAATAGCTATTGTACCCGTTTGTTGCCGGAATGGCAAGCACGTACCAAATTATAAAAACCAGGATAGCGCGAAATGGTGTTGTATAACCAGCCTGACTGTAAGCAAACAGGTAAACCGGCAGCAAAAAGATGGAAAACACAAACCGCAAATGCGCCAGGGTTGATTTGCTTACAAGCATTTGGAAATTTTATTTGCTAATGTAATAATACCTCAGGATTTTGGTTGAAGAATAAACAAACCTAACATGAAACAAATTTTCCTGATGCTGTTTTTAGCACCCTTTTTTTGGCAGATGGCTGCCGCGCAAACCGGGCAAAAAGTAACTTCTTCGGCCGTAACTTTCCGCATTAAAAATATGGGTATTGGTACCGAAGGCAAATTTGGCGGCTTTAAAGCAACCATCAGTTTCGATCAAAATAACCTCGATAAAAGCAGTATTGAAGCTTCGGTTGATACACGTACTTTGGATTCCGACAATTCCATGCGTGATAATCATCTCAAAAAAGAGGAATATTTTGATGTAGAAAAATACCCTGAAATTACCCTGAAATCCGTGTCTTTTACTCACCAGAAAAACGAAAACTACTTGGGCCAGTTCGACGTAACTATAAAAGACAAAACCAAACGCGTAAAAGTTCCTTTCACTTATACAGAAAGCGGGAGCAGCAATTCGTTCAAAGGCAGTTTCACCATCAGCCGTTCCGATTTTGGTATCGGCGGCAAAAGCATGGTTTTAGCTGATGATGCGCTGGTTTCCGTTGCTGTAGAAACAACAAAATAGCAGTTCCAAACCCTTATTTAAATGAGTAGTTGCATCAGTGCCATCGGAATTGCCAACCCGCCAAACCAGATCTCGCAAAATACGATTTATGGTTTCATGGAAAAAGCTTTCCGGCTGGATAAAAATGATGCGGCCCGGCTCAAAAAAATCTACGATAATAGCGCGATCGCTTCCCGTTACTCTGCTATTCCGGATTTTGGTTTGAATGATTTTGCAAAAAATGAATTTTTTCCGGCGAATGAAAATTTGGAACCATTTCCGGACACCAAAAAACGAATGGAATTTTACCGCCAGCAAGCGATTAAAATTGCTGTTCAAGCAGCTCAGAATTGCCTGGCAGCGTTTGATACTTCTTTTACCGGCCAAATTTCGCACTTAATTACCGTAAGTTGTACGGGCATGTATGCGCCCGGAATTGATATTGATTTGATTGAAAACCTGAAACTTAACCGTTATGCTGAACGTACCTGCATCAATTTTATGGGTTGTTATGGCAGCATTAACGCGCTTAAAATTGCGGATTCTATTTGTCGCGCCAACCCGGAAGCTAAAGTTTTAGTAGTATCAGTGGAGCTGTGCACGCTGCATTTTCAGAAAGAAAATACGTTGGAAAACTGGATTGCCAATTCGCTTTTTGCAGATGGAGCCGCGGCTGTAATTATAGAAAACACCGATAAAAGAAGCATTGATCAGCCATATCTCAATTTAAAAAGTTTTTATGCTGAATATATTTATGAAGCCAAAAATGAAATGAACTGGCTGATTGGAAATTTCGGTTACGAGATGATCCTCACATCTAAAGTTTCAAAGCAAATTCAAAAACATATTCGTTCGTTGGCCATTAAGATTTTGCAAAAAGCAGGTTTAACTTTCGAGGAGATTGATCAGTTTGCCATTCATCCCGGAGGAAAAAAAATATTGGATGCGGCTGAAACCGGACTCGGAATTTGTGCCTGTAAAAACAGCATGGCACACCAGGTTTTGGCCGAATACGGAAACATGTCATCGGCCACCATTTTGTTTGTGCTGAAAAAGATTCTGGATGAAAAAACAGAACAAGCCAGTCAGAATATTCTTGGTTTTGCCTTCGGCCCGGGCTTAACAGTAGAAACAATGGTGCTGCAAAAGCAATCGGTATGAACGATGTCATCGTGATTGGTGGCGGTTTGGCCGGCTTGTTCAATGCAATTTTGCTGAATCGTGCCGGCTATAAAGTGCTGGTGGTTGAACGGAAATCTTACCCTTTTCACCGGGTTTGCGGCGAATATATTTCTAACGAAACCATTCCGTTTTTGAAAAAGCTGGATATTGATCTGGGGGAATTGAACGTCTCGCGAATTAATCGCTTAGAAATTACAGCTGTTTCGGGAGCCAGATTTTCGCAGAAGCTGGATTTGGGCGGTTTTGGTTTGAGCCGATATACTTTCGATCATTATCTGTACCGAAAAGCAAGTCAGGAAGGCGTCGGTTTTATGTTGAATACAAAGGTGGAAGAAGTGAGTTTTCAGGAAAACTGTTTCAAAATCCTGGCAAACGGAACCGAACTGGAAACGCCGCTGGTAGTTGGTTCTTTTGGAAAACGATCCAATCTGGACCAGAAAATGAACCGAAATTTCTTTTATAAAAGAAGTCCGTTTCTGGCCGTAAAATTTCATATCAAAGCGGATTTACCAACAGATTTGATCCAGCTTAATAATTACAAAAACGGTTATTGCGGCGTAAGCAAAGTGGACGGTGACCGCTGGTGCATGTGCTATATGGCAAATCGGGATGATTTGCGGAAGTATGGAACTTTGCCCGAACTGGAAAAAAATGTCATCCGCAGAAACCCGTATTTGAACAAAATATTTGAAGAAGCCGAATTTTTGCTGGATAAACCGGAAGTGATCAACGAGATTTCTTTCGAGAAAAAACAACCCGTAGAACAGCATATTTTGATGAGCGGCGATACGGCCGGCATGATTGCGCCACTTTGCGGTAATGGCATGACGATGGCCATCCATTCGGCCAAAATATTATCCGAAAAGATTGTGCAACATTATAAACCGCACCAATTTTTACCTGATAAAAGAAGTATGCTGGAAAATGCTTACACTTCGGCCTGGAACCAGAAATTTGCGGCTCGCTTGTGGACAGGAAGGCAAATGCAGAAACTTTTTGGGCGAAATGCAGCAACAGATTTTACGCTGAAAACTTTAAACTGCTTCCCTAAAATGGCGGATTTTTTAATCAGCAAAACACATGGGCAATCATTTTAGCTGTTGATGGTATTTAGCAAACGGGCCACCGAACCCGAAATTATGGACGATTTTGGTTTGCCTGCAGCAGAAATTGATCCGTTGCTAAACGGACTGGAAATGGTGAATAAATATCTGGGTGGTTACCGCATCGTTTTTTCTGCCTTAAAAGAAGTATCGGTTCAAAACAGTTTTCATCTCAGCGATTGGGGTTGTGGCAGTGGCGATGTGTTGCGCGCTATTGCACAAAAATGGAAAAACTTAAATTTACATCTTACCGGAATTGATGCAACGCCTGCGACCGTTAATTTTGCAAATCGAAAGAATGTAGAACCCAATATCTGTTTTATTCTGGCAAATGTTTTAGCAGAAGAAATCTCAGAACTGAAATTTGACATTATTTTAAGTACTCTTTTTACCCATCATTTTGCCGATGATGAATGGATTGTACTGATCAAAAAAATGATGAATAGCAGTCGCCGTGCCGTCATTATTGATGATCTGCACCGCCATTGGCTGCCTTATTACGCGATCAAACTGATTACGAAACTTTTTACCAATTCCCGCTTGGCACAAAATGACGGCCCGCTTTCGGTTTTAAAAGGGTTTAAGCGGAAGGAACTGGAATGGTTGCTGCAAAAAGCCGACATTAAAAATTATAAAATCCGGTGGATGTGGGCATTTCGCTGGCAAATTATCCTGTACAAAAACTAAATTTGACTTATGAAGCTCAACGTACTGGTTTTTATCAATGCTTTTGCTGTTGCGGTAACGCTTGGTATTACCAATTTTTATTTTAGCCGAAACTGGTATGATGTGTTGCAGATATTTTCTATCTCGTTGATTACCAGCTTTATTGTATTTTATTATTTGATCGAAAAGTATGTTTATTCTAAAATAAAGCTCATATATAAACTGATCAACAACCTGAAACTGGGCCGTGACCTGCGTGATGCACTGGGCGAAAATATGGGTTCTGACCCGATACACGATGTGGAAGAAGAAGTAAAAGAATGGGCGCGGGAAAAGAAACTGGAGATTGATGTACTCAAAAAACAGGAGCATTTTCGACGGGAATTTCTGGGCAATTTATCCCACGAATTTAAAACACCGCTTTTTGCCATTCAGGGTTATCTGGATGCACTGCTGGACGAAGATGGTTTGGAAGACCCGGAACAGACGCTTAAATTTTTAAAAAAAGCCTCTAATAATGTGGACCGGATGAGTTATCTGATCAATGATCTGGATGAGATTTCCAAGCTGGAATCGGGTGCGCTGCCCATCAATTACACCAAATTCAAGATAAATGGGTTGATAAAAGAAGTGTTTGAATCCGAAGAACTCAAATCTGAAAAATATAAAATACAGCTTGTTTTTAAAGAAAAGTACAATGAACCAATTTATGTGAATGCTGATCGGGAAAGGATCAGGCAGGTGCTGGTGAACTTGATTGATAATGCTTTTAAATATGGCAAACCGAACGGAACTACTTCTGTGAGCCTTTTTACCTTGCACGAACAGGTTTTGATAGAAGTAACAGATAACGGTGCCGGCATTGATGAAAAAAACCTGCCACGCTTGTTTGAACGTTTTTACCGTACCGACAGCAGTCGTTCTCGGCAGATTGCAGGTTCCGGTTTGGGCTTATCTATTGTAAAACATATTGTAGAAGCACATCAGCAAAGTATCAATGTTAGGAGCACGGTTGGGATTGGTTCTACGTTTGGTTTTACGCTTGAAAAAGCTAAACAAGCAGCATTTCCAGGCTTACCTTATTCAATTTAACATTAATTTAACATCGTTTCTGTATTTTTGGCTGTAATCTAATCCTATGTCGCTAAACAGTATTTTTCAATATTTTGTCCCCAAAGACAAAAAAATCTTTTTTCCGCTATTTGAACAGGCAGCAGGAAATGTGGTTGAAATGGCCATTTTGATGGTGGAAGCGGTAAATTCTGATGAGATGTCTCAACGGGAAACTTTATATCAGCAGATTGACAAACTGGAAAATGTGGGAGACGATATTACGCACCAGATTTATTTAGAACTGGGCAAAAATTTCATTACGCCGTTTGACCGGGAAGATATTCACTCGCTTGCTACGGCAATTGATGATGTGGCGGATTTAATACAAGGTTCGGCCAACCGCATGAATTTGTATCAGATTACGGAAATGACAGAGCCAATCCGGAAGTTATCCGAATTGATTTTGCAAGGCAGCAATGATCTGCAGAAAGCCGTTGCCGAATTGAAAGACTTAAAAAATGTGCGAAACATTGCCGAATCCTGCATCCGGATCAATAGTATTGAAAATCAGGCAGATTACGTTTTTGACCGTGCCGTTGCCGATTTATTTTTATATGAAAAAGACCCGATCCGGCTGATTAAATATAAAGAAATTCTGGCAGCACTGGAAACTGCTACCGACCGCTGCGAGGATGCGGCAAATGTGATGGAATCGATTATCGTTAAAAACGCATAAGCAATGGTATCTGCCCTGCTCGTTGCCGTTATTATCCTGGCCCTTATTTTTGATTTTATTAACGGATTTCATGATGCGGCCAACTCTATCGCCACCATTGTATCCACCAAAGTTTTAACGCCTTTTCAGGCAGTTTTATGGGCAGCATCTTTCAATTTTATTGCTTATTTTTTAATTAAAGATCACAAAGTAGCCAATACCATTGCTAAAACAGTTTTCGAAAACTTCATTACAATGCAGGTAATTCTGGCTGGCTTATTAGCTGCAATTACCTGGAACCTCATTACCTGGTGGTTCGGTATTCCATCCAGTTCGTCACATACTTTAATTGGCGGTTTTGCCGGTGCCGGGATGACAAACGCTGCTTTTATGCACCTAAATCCATTTTCAGCCGTAAATTATGATCCGATTATCAAGATTGTGATTTTCATTTTTCTGGCACCAATTATTGGAATGATCATCGGGATGGCCATTAATATCCTGATTATAAATATTTGTAGAAATGCACGTCCTTCTGTTGCCGAAGTTTGGTTTAAACGCCTGCAATTAGTTTCCTCCGGTGCACTCAGTTTTGCACATGGCGGTAACGATGCGCAAAAAGTAATGGGTATTATTTACGTAGCCTTGGTAGCTTCCAAAGTGATTACCAATGATTCTAAAATGCCCGAATGGATTCCGTTTGCCTGTTATTCTGCTATCGCGGCCGGCACCATGTCTGGCGGATGGAAAATTGTGAAAACAATGGGTACCAAAATCACCAAAGTTACGCCGCTGGAAGGTGTTAGTGCGGAAACAGCTGGTGCAATCACACTTTTCGTAACGGAACATTTTGGTATTCCGGTTTCTACTACACATACTATCACCGGTTCAATTATTGGTGTTGGGCTAACCAAACGTGTTTCTGCCGTGCGCTGGGGTGTAACAATTAACCTAATCTGGGCTTGGGTTTTAACCATTCCAGTTTCTGCGCTGGTTGCTGCAGCTGTTTTTTCTATCATCAAGCTGTTTTAACAAACTTTATTTTAGGTTGAATTTGGCTAGATCTTCAGCAAAAAATAAATTAGTTTGCTCATAATGAAACCTTCGGATGCAATCGTTCGTCAACAAAAGCGTTGATTACTATTTTAAGCATTATTTTCTAAATAAATCAAAATGAAAAAACCGATTGTGTTTTTGTACAGTACTGTTTTTACCGTCCTTTTTTTAGCAGGAAATCCTGAACGGGCGCAAAGTCAGATTCTAAACAAGCTATTATCGAAAACTACAAAAACCACAACTACCGGCACGCCGTCGGATCAGGAAATTTCCGGTGGCATAAAAGAAGCATTGCAGCAGGGCATTATCAAAAGCAGTGATCAGCTTTCGGCAGCAAATGGTTTTTTTGGAAATGCGGCTGTCAAAATTTTGTTTCCACCGGAAGCACAAAAAGTAGAAAGTACGCTGCGAAAACTGGGCATGAATAAGCTTTGCGATAACGTGATCCTTTCGCTAAACCGTGCTGCCGAAGATGCCGCCAAAGAAGCCAAACCAATTTTTATTGCAGCTTTGAAGCAGATGAGTGTTAAAGATGCAACCAACATTTTATTAGGTTCAAGTGATGCCGCTACGCAATATTTTAAACGGACTACAACAGATTCTCTTTCGGCAAAATTTCGTCCGGTTGTGCATAACAGTTTAGATAAAGTAGGTGCAACCCAATACTACAATCAGGCAGCAACTACTTATAATAAAGTACCTTTTAACAGAAGCAAAGTTGATCCTGATATAGAAAATTATGTTACGCAAAAAGCAATCAGCGGTTTATTTGTAGAGATTGCGCAGCAGGAATTGCAGATCAGACAAGGATTGCCATCATCCCGTTCTACAGCTTTACTACAAAAGGTTTTTAGTTACGCTGATCAAACTAAAAAATAAGCCAATTTTAGGTCGGTAAAAGAAGCATCTTGATTTTTTTGGATGCTTCTTTTATACCATTATTTTTGAGTTGCTGCCCAGGCATCCATTTTCTTTTCAAAAACGGCCAGCGGCATCGAGCCATCTTTCAAAACCTGATCATGAAATTCGGCCAGGTTAAACTTGCTTCCCATTTGCTTTTCGTATTCGGTACGCAGCTCCCTGATTTTTAAAGCTCCGATTTTATAACCTAATGCCTGGCCGGGAATTGCCATATAACGCTCAATTTCGGCAGTTGCACCTTGCTCGCTGATGGCTTCGTTGTCCATCATATATTTGATGGCCTGTTCGCGCGTCATACCTTTGGTGTGGATGGCCACATCAACCACCAAACGGATGGCACGATGGATTTCATCGCCCAAAGCACCCATATATTGGTACGGATCGGTGTACAAACCCAGCTCTTTTCCTAAAGATTCGCAGTACAAAGCCCAGCCTTCTACATAAGCATTGTCTCCTCCAAAACGGCGAAATTTGGGCAGAGAAGTGTTTTCCTGCGTTAAAGAAATCTGGTAATGATGGCCCGGAATGGCTTCATGCAAAAACAGTGATTCCATTCCGGAAGTGGTATTAAACTTGGTCGCATTCAAAATTGGCACATAAAAAATACCCGGACGGCTGCCATCTGCTGATCCCTGATTGTATTCTGCACTGGCAGAAGCTGCGCGAAAAGCTTCTGTCTGCCGGATTTCAAAAGGTGTTTTTGGCACATGATTAAACATCTTTTTCAAGTTTGGTTCCATGCGTTTGTGGATCTGATCGAAGGCAGCCAAAACCTGTTGCGGTGTCTTATAAGGCATAAATTTCGGATCGTTTTTCATGTATTCAAAAAAAGCTTTCAAATCACCTTTAAAACCAACGCTGTTTTTAATGCTGTCCATTTTGGTGCGGATGCGTTTTACTTCACTCAAGCCTAACTGATAAATTTCTTCCGGCGTTTTATCCGTTGTGGTTTGCTGTTTTACCAGGTACGTGTACATTGCAGAGCCGCCAGGCATTTCGGAATAACCGGAAGTGCTGCGCGCATGAGGCAGATATTGCGTTTGCAGATAATCACCCAGTTTTTTATACGTCGGCACAATCATTTGCATAATTGCTTTTTGGTATGCTTCTTTTAGCATACTTTTTTCTTGGTCTGAAAATGATTTTGGAAGATGATCGATTGGTTCGTAAAACAAACTTTTTGTCGGATCAGTAACTACCATACTTTGCATTTGAGGAATCATTTTGATTACCAGTGCTTTGGGCAAAACCATGTCAGCCTGAATACCTTTCTGGAAGTTTTTGATAGCCGTATCGCTCCAAACGGAAAATGCCTGCACCCGTTTCAGCCAGTTTTGATAATCCTGAACCGTTTTAAACGGCTGCGCACCAGAGCCGGAACCTAATTGCCCGATGGTGAGCGGCAAGGCAAACATCTGATTAAAAGGCATATACTCGAAATGATAGTTAAATCCTGCCAGCGCAATCTGCATTTCATAAGTGAAAATATCGTAGGAAAGCTGATCTTCCACATCCAAATCTTCTCGCTTAAACTGCTTTATTTTTTGCAGATTATCGGCATAAAATGATTTGCTTTTTTAAGGAAATCCGCAGAACCATCATTCGGCAACTGATCATTATAACGATTATCGCCCGCATAAGTAGCTTCCAACGGATAAAGTTTTAGCCGGTTTTCATAATACCGATCAAAAAAAGCAGCTAAATCTTTGTTTTTTTCTGCCGAAGAAGACCCGGTTTTAGTTTGACAGCTCAGTAAAAACAAACCTAGTGCAAAAAATAATACAACTGCTTTTTTCATGGATGTAAATTAGTCTTTTAGCCAGAAAATAAAAGATTCTCGCAAAAAAATCCTGTTGAATTCAATCAACAGGATTTTATATCGATAAAAGAAGTATCTAAATTAAATCAGCAATCTAACCGGTTCTTCCAGCAATGATTTTACGGTATTCAAGAAAGCAGCAGCGGTTGCGCCATCTACCACACGGTGATCGGCACTCAACGTAACTTTCATTACATTACCCGGAACAACCGCACCGTTTTTAACAACCGGGATCTGTTGAATACCGGCTACTGCCAGAATGCAAGAATCTGGTGGATTGATAATTGCTGTAAAATCATCTACACCAAACATTCCTAAGTTGGAAATAGTGAAAGTAGAACCTTCCCAATCGGATGGCTGCAATTTTTTATCTTTTGCTTTTTTAGCGAAATCCTTTACTTCGGCAGAGATACGACTTAATGATTTTCCATCTGCAAAACGCACCACCGGAACCAGCAAACCTTCGTCTACAGCCACCGCGATACCAATATTTACATGTTCATTATATCGGATTTTATCGCCTAACCAGGAAGAATTAATAGCCGGATGCTGCTTTAATGCCGATGCACAAGCTTTAACAACCAAATCATTAAACGATATTTTTACCGGAGAAACCTCGTTCATTTTGGTACGTGCAACCATCGCCGCATCCATATTAATAGAAACGGTAACAAAGAAATGCGGCGCAGTAAACAGGCTTTCGGCTAAACGTTTTGCAATTACTTTTCGCATTTGCGTAACTGGTTTCTCGGTGTATTTTTCTTCGCCAATGTATTGTGGAAGAACAATTGTGCCTTGCGCTTTGGCCATGCCTTCTTTGGCATTTGCACTTGCGGCAATGGCTTCCTGTGCTTCTTTTACCGATGGAATTTCTGCCGATTCTGGTGTGGCAGTAGCTCCAGCTGGTTTTGAGCCAGGTTTGAAAGCTTCAATATCTTTCTTAACGATACGTCCGCCTTCTGCGCTTCCTTTAACTTCTGTTAAATTGATGCCTTTATCTTTAGCGATTTTGCGGGCTAACGGAGACGCTTTTACGCGACTGTCGTCTGCCGGAGCTGCTGTTTCTGCAGATGCTTCTTTTACCGGTGTATTTTCTGTTTCTTCAGTTTTGATTTCTGCAGATGGCGTATTTCCACCATTCTGCAATAAGGGCGTAATATCTGTTCCTTCTTTACCAACAATCGCGATGATACCATTTACGGCAGCGGCTTCACCTTCTTTTACACCAATGTAAAGCAATGTACCTTCTTCATAACCAACTACTTCCATGGTTGCTTTATCAGTTGCTACATCCGCCAGAGAATCATCCGCTTTTACTTTATCACCTACTTTGAAATTCCATTTTTCAATGGTTCCTTCTGTCATGGTATCACTCAACAACGGCATCCGAATTACGGTTGCAGGAATGGTGGACAGATCAACTTTGGCAGCAGCGGGAGCAGTGGGGTTTTCTTCTTTATGAGCTTCTTCGATTTTAGTTTCAGGCTGAGCAGCACCATTTTCTGCACCTAAAGCAGTTTTATAATCTTCGCCTTCTTTACCAATTACGGCAATTACGGCATCAATAGCTATTGCTTTGCCTTCTTCTGCCCCAATGTAAAGGATGGTTCCATCCTGATAAGATTCAAGATCCATTGTGGCTTTGTCGGTTTCCACCTCTGCCAGCAAATCACCGGATTTTATTTTATCACCAACCTTTTTATGCCATTTTGCCAATACCCCTTCAGTCATGGTATCGCTCATTTTTGGCATTTTTACTACTTCGGCCATATCTTATAATTGGAATTTTTTATGTTGAATTAATGCTTCTTTTATCGCATTAAAAATTAGTCCATGATGTAAGGATAATCCTTTTGCACATACACATCGGTATAAAGCTCGGATGCTTCCGGATACGGAGATTCTTCTGCAAATTGCACAGCTTCATCTACCATGCCTTTAACTTTAGCCTCAATGCTTTCGATCCAGGCTTCATCCGCATATTTTTCTCTTAAAATAGCTTGTTTTACCACTTCAATTGGATCTTTTGCTTTGTAGCTTTCTACTTCATCTTTAGTTCGGTATTTCTGCGGATCAGACATAGAATGTCCTTTATAGCGATAAGTACGCATTTCCAGGAAAGTGGGGCCTTCACCATTGCGCGCACGTTCGATAGCTTCGTCCATCGCATTATGTACTGCAACAGGATCCATACCATCAACCGGAGCGGAAGGCATATCATAAGCCAAACCCATTTTATAAATATCAGTCATGTTGGTGGTTCTTGCTACAGAAGTTCCCATCGCATAACCATTGTTTTCGCAGATAAAAACGACCGGCAATTTCCACAACATTGCCATGTTGAAAGTTTCATTCAAAGCACCCTGACGAACTGCACCATCACCCATGTAACAAAGGTTTACAAAATCTTCGCCTTTATATTTGCTTGCAAAAGCAATACCTGCGCCCAATGGAATCTGGCCTCCAACGATAGCATGGCCACCATAAAAATGATTTGCTTTATCGAAAAGATGCATCGAACCACCTTTTCCCTTAGAACAACCAGTTGCTTTACCATACATTTCGGCCATAATCGCATTTGGAGAAGTGCCTAATGCGAGAGCGTGTGCGTGATCGCGGTAAGTGGTAATCATGCTGTCACCCTTTTTTATTACGGACATGGCACCGGCCAAAACCGCTTCCTGTCCGATGTATAAATGGCAAAACCCACGAATTTTTTGTTGTCCGTACAACTGTCCTGTCTTCTCTTCAAACTTGCGCATTAATAACATGGATTCGTACCACATTAAATACGTGTCTTTGGTAATCGCAACTGAGCTCATGAACTATATTCTTTGTTTTAAGAACAGCAAATCTAATTATATCCTGACAAAAAAGCGAAACTCCAAACAGTTTGTTTACGTTATATAAGAACTAAAAAGTAAAAATAATTAGCAATTTGGTTTTTTTTAACGAAAAAAAGCAGATAGATTTGGAATCCTGATAAAAGAATGCAATCAGGAGTTAAATTAACTCATTGAAAAATCAATAAAATTAATTGAATGAAGAAATTAATAACTGTTATCCTTTTGGCAATCACAACAGTTACTGTTAATGCACAATCTACAAAAGTCGTTCCAAATCAAGCCACAGAAAAAAATAATGACGATGATAATGACGATAATCTAAGTAAAGGTTACTTTTCTCAAATTATGGGTGTTGCTTTATCTGCTACTTCCAATGTAAAGTTGTTTCAATTCGTTTATGACTGGATTGGAACGCCATATCATTTAGGCGGAGACAATAAAAAAGGAATCGACTGTTCTAAATTTGCTTTTGAACTGTACAATAATGTATTCAATACCGTTATTGGAAACAACAGCCGCAATATTTTCAGTATGGTTAACCCAGTTGGAAAAGAAGAATTGAAAGAAGGCGATCTGGTTTTCTTCAAAATACACAGCCGTTCCATCACTCATGTTGGGGTTTATATTGGTGATGGCCGATTTGCCCACGCTTCTTGCAGTAAAGGCGTAATGATTAGCAATTTGGCTGACCCATACTGGACAAGATATTATTATAACGGTGGCCGATTGCTGGCTCAACTGGCATCAAATAATTAACAAAAAGCCTTGCAGTTATCTGCAAGGCTTTTTTTATCACACATCTTTTGTAGTTCGTACTAAACTGATTCCGCTAAAGAAAAAGATAATTCCAATAATTGCGGCAACCCAAACAGACCGGTTATCGCCTGTATGCTGTATAAAACTGTAAGCACCATAAATAATTCCGATGATGCCGAGCACGGTTAAAATTCCGCCAAAAGTTCTTTTCATATTTTTTGTTTAAAGGTTTAAGTGTTTCTGCATCAGCAAAAAATCAACCAAGTTTACAGATGCTGTTTTTATACGTATCTTTCACTCTAAATCCTTAACGAAATGACAAATATTTTTCCGTTGTTTTTTTTGTTTTTGCTGCTGATTATTGCTTTTAGTTCTTTCGTGACGGTGCAGCAGGGTACTATTGCTGTAGTAACCATTTTTGGAAAATACCGACGGATTTTATTTCCTGGGTTAAATTTTAAACTGCCGTTGGTTGAGCAGATTTATTCCCGCATTTCTATACAAAACCGTTCTTTGGAACTGGAATTTCAAGCCGTAACGGTAGATCAGGCTAATGTTTATTTTAAAGCGATGCTTTTGTATTCGGTTTTTGATCAGAATGAAGAAACGATCAAAAACGTAGCGTTTAAGTTTGTGGATGAGCGAAATTTAATGCAGGCATTAATTCGTACTGTGGAAGGTTCTATCCGTGCTTTTGTAGCAACCAAACGGCAGGCTGATGTACTGATTTTAAGACGCGATATTGTAGAACATGTAAAAGAGCAGCTGGATCAGATTTTGGAAAGCTGGGGTTATCATCTCCAAGACCTTCAACTGAATGATATTACTTTTGATGAAGTAATTATGAAATCTATGAGCCAGGTAGTTGCTTCCAACAACCTGAAAGCCGCTGCAGAAAATGAAGGACAGGCTTTGCTTATCACCAAAACAAAAGGCGCAGAAGCAGAAGGTAACGCCATCAAAATTGCTGCAGAAGCCGAACGACAAGCTGCCCAATTACGCGGACAAGGTATTGCTTTGTTCCGGGAAGAAGTGGCCAAAGGAATGTCTGTTGCCGCGAAAGAAATGCAGGATGCCAACATGGATACTTCTGTTATTTTGTTTACAATGTGGACAGAATCCATCAAACATTTTTCTGAAAATTCTAAAGGGAACGTAATTTTCCTGGACGGTTCTACAGATTCGATGAAACGTACGATGCAGGAATTGATGAGTATGAATTTGCTGAATACGGAGCAAAAGAAAGCTTGATGCTGTTTTTATAGACAGATTTTAATGAAAGGATTTTTTCTAAACTATTCTTTTTATTACAATACTTAATACCTTTTAACTTGTATCTGTTTACGAATAGCTTCATTTTAACGGCAGTACGAAAATGAATTGGTACCAAAAAATACTTAAGTCAAAAGTATTGAAATCAAATCCTTCAAAAATATAAGTATAAGGAAAAAATTAGACGAAGAAAGCAGTAAAAACTATTTTTAGGAAGTGCATTAAGGTCAATTCAAAAAATGCTATCTCCTCTACAGTTAAGCTTATACTTCTTTTACCTATCCTTTTTCATACTGCACCGTCATCTTCGCAACGCGTTCTTCTAATGATTCCATCGTCATTTTTTCGCGCAGACGATCAACCAAAATTGGGAACGCAAACGGTGTTGGCCGTTTGATAGTTTTGATGATGATGGTTTGGGTAGAGATTCTTTGCAGTGCCGCCCGCAGCCTGAATTCTTCTAACTGATACGCTAAAGCTTCATTATAAGCCTGTTGTACTAATAAATTATCCGGTTCATATTCGCTGAAAACTTCAAACAAAAGCGAAGTAGAAGCTTGTAAATGTTTGTTTTTAATGGGCTGGCCAGGATAACCGGTAAAAACCAAGCCGGCAATATGTGCAATATCGCGGAAACGGCGCTTGGCCATTTCGGTGGCGTTCAGGCTTTGCTGTATATCATCGAGCAGGTTTTTCTGGGAGAAAAGATCTTCTTCCAATGCTTCTTTTATCGGTATAAAATCATCGGTGAGCAATTCAAAACCATAATCATTCATGGCAATGGAAAAGGTGGCACTTTTGATTTTTGCCAGTCGGTAAGCCAGCAATGAAGCCATTCCTTCATGTACCTGCCGGCCATCAAACGGATAAAAAAATAAATGATGACCTTCGCGGGATTCTAATTGCTCAATCAAGAACTCGTGACTTTGGGGCAAATGCGAATCGGCGGCCTGCAGATCAAAAAGTGGTTTTAAAGCTTTTATTTCCGGGTCTTTTTCTAAACCATGCGCCACCTCATCCAGCTTTTCGCGGATCACCGCAGCATATTGGGAAGAAAGCTGCATCCGCTGGCCCATCCAACTTGGAATAATACCTTTTTTAACGGCAGATTTTTTGACGAAGGCTGTCATATCTTTCACCTTGATCAGCTCCAAACTACGGCCGGCAAACCAGAAATTATCGCCTGGTTTTATTTTAGAGATGAAGTTTTCTTCAATCGTACCCAAACTGCCGCCGCTTAGCCATTTCACACGGATGCTCACTTCACTTGTAATCGTGCCCATGCTCATGCGGTGGCGCATGGCCACGCGGCGGTTGTTTACTTTGTAGAATCCGTTTTCGATTTCCACTTTCAAAAACTCGTCGTACTGCGAAAGCGTTTTGCCTCCGGAAGTGATGAAATCCAGCAGGCTGCCAAATTCCTCCCGGCTCAAATCCGAATAAGCATATGCTGTTTTTACCTGCCTAAAAACTTCATCAGCACGAAAACCATCAGACACGGCCAGCGTAACCAAGTACTGCATCAGCACATCAAAAGCCAGTAAAACCGGGTCGCGGCTTTCGTAAATGCCTGCACGCATGGCCTCATTTAAAACCGCACCTTCCATCAACTCCAGCGAATGTGTGGGCACGAAATAAGCTTTGGAAGTTGCACCCGGATGGTGGCCGCTACGCCCGGCACGCTGCATAAACCGGGCAACACCTTTTGGGCTGCCAATCTGGATCACGGTATCTACCGGGCGAAAATCTACGCCCAAATCCAAACTCGAGGTACAAACTACCAGTTTCAGCATTTCATCATGCAAGGCTTGTTCTACCCATTTCCGCAACTCATTATCCAGCGAACCGTGGTGCATCGCCATAATTCCGGCATATTCCGGATATTTATCTAAAACGGCATGATACCAGATTTCGGCATGGGCGCGCGTGTTGCAAAACAGCAAAGTGGTCGTGCTTTTGGCCACAATTTCCATCACCTGCGGCAGTAGTTTTACGCCGAGATGGCCGCTCCATGAATAACGCTCAAGCTCGTGCGGAATAACTGATTCAATGACGATCTTTTTCTCAATATCTGAGCGGATCAGCCGGATATTTTCCTTCAGGAAATCGTTTCCAAGCAACACATCAGCCGCCTGATCTAAGTTGCCAATCGTTGCTGAAATTCCCCAGATTTTTAATTGCCGGTTTTCGGTTTTCAGTGATGGGGTCTGAGTTTGCTGCCAGTCCTCACTTAAAGCCGACAACTCGCCACCCACACCCGGCAACTGTTTCAATCCCTTTAACCGCGACAAACCCAACTCTACCTGCACACCTCTTTTACTACCTAAAAGTTCATGCCATTCATCCACTACAACTACTTGCAGGCTTTGCAGCGTTTTGGGATAATCTTTTTGGGTGAGCATCAAATGCAAACTTTCCGGTGTGGTCAGCAATACTTCAGGCAATCTTTTGCGTAGCGCATTTCGTTCGGCGGTAGATGTATCACCCGTGCGCGTACCAATTGTCCAGGGCAAACCTAAATCATCGCAAACGGATTGCATGGCTTTGCGGATATCGTTTGTTAAAGCCCGAAGCGGCGTAATCCACAATAATAAAAGCCCATTGTTTTTTTTAACCTGATAATCTTTCGGATTGGCATTGATGTAATCTGCCAGAAAAGGCAAAAAAAGCGCGAACGTTTTACCGCTGCCCGTTGGTGCATTCAGCAAACCGGATTGCCCGGCAAGGTAAGCCGCTTCCATTTCCTGCTGAAACGGAAACTGTTTCCATTTTTTAGTTTTGTACCACGCACGGATAACCTGCTGCCCTTTTGTTAACATTTGAATCTATGCAAAGATAAAAGGGTTTGGCTGGAAGCAAAAACCAATATTTGAAAGATTCAGGTCGAAAATAATTTAAACCGAATCTTTTCAAGTTTAAAAAAGAACGGCAGTTTTTTATTCTGCCTTCAATTGATTTTCAATCTTATCAGGATGCAGTTTATTCAACCCTAAAAGAAGCTTGTCCATATCCTTTTTCGCGGCTTTTCCTTCCAGCAAAATAGTGTTTCCGTTTACAGCAGCTTTTGCCGAAGGATAACTCGTCAGAACGCTGTCCACAGCCTGTTTAAGTACAAAATCTGCATTGATTGTAACTGGCGCAACCACAATCTGATTGATGATACCTTTAACAATATTAATATTTTTTACAGTTTGCTCTGCTGCACCTTTTGATTTTTCGGAAGCGCATTTTCCGGTTAAGGTAACCACGCCTTCATCAACGGTAAAATTAACAGCAGCAAAATTGAGGTCGGTTTTAGCTTTTGAGCTAAGATCTGCTTTGATGTTTTTATCCTCGTTTGCCTGGCTGCAACTTGTGAAAACCATAATCAGTACCAACAAAAAAGCGAAGTTGTTGAATTGAAAATATTTAATTGAAATAGCCATTTTGTAGTGGTTAAGCTTTGTTAAAAAGCCGAAACAGTTAGCGTTGTTTTATTATAACCGAAATGTTATCAAAATAAAAATGCTTCTTTTACCAACCTTTTTTTGGGTTGATAAAAGAAGCATCAGGTTGATTCTGACCATGAACGATGATCTATCAACCATAATCGTTTTTGCTATTTCTTCTCTGGCAGCAAAATAAAGCGGATCAAGTTATCACCGCTCAAATATTTGTTGGCCGTGGTTTTGGTGGTTTCTGCTGTCACCTGATTTAGTTCTTTAATATGGTTTAGCACATCCGCCGGATCTTCCTGATATTTGTAACTGTTAGAAATCTGCCCCAACCAAAAGCCGTTATTTTTCAATTGCACTTCCGTTGACCGGCTTTCTTCTGCAGCAAACTTCTGAATATCTGTTGCTTCAGCACCTTTTTGTTTGATGGTTGCAATTTCTTCCAACGCAGCCGCAATCAGTTTATCCACATTTTCTGGCGCACAACCAAAAGAAACCGTAGCGTTGTAACGACTGTTCGGGATTTTGGTGTAAGAAATCTGCACTCGTGGAGAATAAACGCCGCTTTCTTTTTCGCGCAAACGCTCGATCATTTTAATGTTCAAAATCTCTTCCAGCGCATCCAATTGCAAATTATTGGCTTCGCTGTAAGTATAATCTCCCGTGAAAACCAGTTGCACAGAACTTTTTGCCTCCAAACCCTTGTAAACCGTTTTCGTGATTTTGCCGGCCGGCGCATGAATGTTCAGGTTTTTGTAGGACGAATTTACACCGGCAACCGGCAATGCGCCCAGGTATTTTTCGAGCAGCGGTTTTATTTTCTCCGGGTCGAAATTACCAACCAGCGTAAAAACTGCCTGACCGTTATTGGCAAATCTTTGCTGATAAAAAGAGTATGCTTTATCCAGCGAAGCGGCATCCAGTTGTTTTAGAGTTGGCAGGCCTCCACGCATATTGTAACTGCTCATCACGGCAGAAATTGTATCCTGAAAAACGCTTTCGGGCACAGCACTGCGACTGCCAATTACGGTTTTGTACTGACTGATGTTAGATTCCCAAATGTTGGCATCTTTTCGCGGAGCAGTGGTATATAAATAAACTAATTGCAGCGCGGTTTCCAAATCTTTAGGCGAAGTGCTGCCGTTAAAACCTTGTGATGTTGAACTGATATATGGTGAAATATTTGCGGTTTTGCCAGCCAGCATTTTATCCAATTGTATCTGGGTAAAAGAAGCAACGCCGCTGCTACCGATCACGCCGTCTGCCAGGTCTGCCGAAGTATAATCCGCATCGCTCGCCAGTGAAGTGCCGCCAAAACTATAACTATTGATCAGGATTTGGTCGTTTTTAAAATCGGTTGGTTTCAGCACCACTTTTACGCCGTTGGCCAGCGTAAATTCGGTGCTGCTGATGGCTACGTTTTTCTTTTCTGAAACAGTTTTTGTTCCGGTCAGGATTTTTTCTAGCAGCGGTTTATTGCTTACTTCATCTACATAAGCCGTGATGCCTTGTCCGGCAGAACTGATCCAACCCAGCAACGTTTTTTCATCTGGCAAATTGGCTTTTTCTTTCTCCGGGGCTTCAACAATTACGACACGGTTTTCATCGCTGATGAACTTGCCGGTTAGTGCATTGATCTCGCTCAGCTTGATCTGATCCATGTTTTTGCTGTAGAAATCGTAGCGGTAATCAATGGAAGGAATCGCTGTTCCTTTTAAAAAATTCTGCTGATACTGGTTTACAAAAACAGATGATTTCGTTTTATCTTTCTCCTTAAACTGCTGACCTAAAGCCGTTAACACACTTTGTTTGGCCCGATCCAGTTCTGTTTGTGTGAAGCCAAATTTTTCTACACGATCATTTTCGGCCACAATCGCTTTTACGCCTTTTTCCAGTTCGCCGGGTTTAGAAACTACAATAGATGAAAACGCATCTAATCCGCCTAAAAAGCCACCGTAGCTGCTTTGTGCAAATAAAAATGGCGGATTTCCCTTTTGCGTTAATTCGGCAATACGTGCACCAATCATACTGTTAAACAAACTTACGCGCATGTTTCGCAGCAAATCCATAGTGTTTTTAGTAATCGTTTCTGGATGTTTTACAATAATCTGCGCGATGGTGTAAGGCTGTTCTTTATCGGTTACAATTTTTACCAGCGTTTGCTTGTGCGCCGGAATATCGTAAGTAACAAACGGTTTTTCTTTAACCGGATTTTTAAGCTCCGAGAAATTTTTCCTAATCAATTGCAATACTTTCTGCGGATCAAAATCGCCAACGGCAACTACGGCCTGCAAATCCGGACGGTACCAATCTTTGTAATAATCTTTGATAGTTTGGTATTTGAAATTTTTCAGGATAGCTTCTTTTCCGATCGGAATCCGTTGTGCATAACGCGAATTATTGAACAAAACCGGATACGTTTGCAGTGAAATCCTTTCCTGTGCATTCTTGCCGCGCAGCCTTTCTTCCTCCAAAACCACGCCGCGTTCTTTATCAATTTCGCTTGGATCAAATGAATCAAAACCTGCCCAGTTACTTAAAATATCAAAACCTTTGGCAAACAGCTTGGCACTGTCTGTGGGCAGCGGCAACTGGTAAACCGTTTGATCAAAAGAAGTATAAGCATTGATATCGGCACCAAAACGCACGCCTGATTTTTGCAGGAAATTAATCAGTTCGTTTTTAGGGAAATCGCGCGTGCCATTAAACGACATGTGTTCTACAAAATGCGCCAAACCTTGCTGGTCATCATTTTCCAAAACAGAACCAGCTTTGTTTACCAGGTATAATTCTGCACGGTTTTTAGGTTCGGTATTTTTGCGGATATAATACGTTAACCCGTTGGGCAGCTTGCCAATCAGCACGGCAGGATCAGCCGGAATTAATTGCCCGGCAAAGCTTGCTGTGCGCGGTTTGTTTCTGGGCGATGGCTTTGGTTTAACTTGAGCAGTAGCCGAACCAAAAATCAGCAATCCGGTAGAAAAATAAAGTAAGTGCTTTTTTATCATGAAATGGGGTTTAGATATTGTTACGACCAGCAGATGCTGTTTTTATTAAGGTTTTTTTGAAATTAAGATTAGTTTTTAGGCGCAAGAGACTTCATCATATCTTGCAATTCTGCTTGATGCGCTACAACAGCCTGCTGCCCAATTAACATACCTTTTTGCATCAAAGCCGGAGATTTTTCGATCATCTTTTTTCCGAGTGGTGTTTGGTAAAATCTGGTCAACTCTTTAATTTCTGATTCGGTAAATTCTGAAGCATAAATTCTTGACATATCTGTTTTCAGCAAATCCCAGTTTAAATATTTGTTTAAAAAGGTTTTCATTGCATCCGAAAACGCTTTTCGTTGGTCTAATGGCAAATTTGAAGATTGAACATTAACCATATTATTAATTGAAGAAGTAAATATATAAGGCATATTCATGGAAGTCAGCATATCTTCAGCTGCTTTTAAATGACTTGGAGTTATAGCCATTTCCTGTGCTTTTAAATTCAGGTTAATCAGGAAACAAAGAGCAGCAAAAGCAAAACTAAATCGTTGATAAAAAGGCTTCATTTTGAGATTATCCAATTAAACCTTAATGATAATGTTTTTTCGGTACATCAGCCATAAAATCACATACCAAATTAAAACATAAGTGAGGCCGCCGGCCAGCGAAGCGTTTATGGGCGAAAAATAAGGCGTAAAAAAAGTATTGTACAGATATTCGTGCAGGTTCTGTATACCACCCTCTGCGTTTTTAAAAGTAATCATGCCTAAAATCCGCGGAATGATGCCGGAAAGTGTGTAAACCGTAATCGCATTCACCCCAAAAATGACGAATGGTTTGGTGAACCGTTTGTAGCCCTGTACATCAATCAGCCAGTACAAAAGGGTTAAACCAATAGTGGCCAAACCGCCGGTATAAAGCACGAACGAACTCGTCCACAATGCTTTGTTTATCGGGAAGAAAAGATCAACCAACAATCCTGAAATAGCAGCCAGTACGCCAACGGCAAACAGCCAGGAAACTTTTTGTGCTTCCGGCTGATCTTTTCGTTTTAAAAATGTGCCGATCAAAACCCCGAAAATTCCGCTGGCCACGGCAGGCAAATCGGTTAAAATACCTTCCGGGTCCCAGGTTTTGGAGGATTTCCACAGGTGCGCTTCACCCAAAATACTTCTGTCGATCCAGGCACCCAGATTCGTTTCCGGGTTGAGGTTTGCGTATCCAACACCAGGAACCGGGATAAAAGTCATGATTAAATAATAGCCGATTAAAATCACCCAAAATGTAATCAGCATCGTTTTCCGGGTTTGATAAAGATAAAGCAAACCCACAATTAAATATACCACGGCTATGCGCTGGATAACGCCGGGAATACGGACCGTTTTAAAATCAAAATACGGGAACAAACTCAAAATCAATCCGATAGCAAATAAAATTATTGCCCGGCGGATGATGCCGGTGATGAGTTGCCGGTGCAAAGCCGGATCAGCTTTTTTACTTTCCAGTGCAAAAACAATAGAAACGCCCACGATGAACAAGAAGAACGGAAACACGAGATCGGTTGGCGTGCAGCCGTTCCACTCGGAATGTTCCAGCGGCGTGTAAATGTGCGCCCAGCTGCCGGGATTGTTCACCAGCGTCATCATGGCAACGGTAATTCCGCGGAAAACATCGAGCGAAAGCAGGCGTGGTTTGGGCACTTTGACGGCAGGATTTTGCATGATGCTTCTTTTATCGGTATAAAATCAATGAAAAAAATTACTTTAGTGAGGCAGCAAATCGGCTCCCCAAAAACCATCAGAATTGAACAGCAATTTACAGCAACTTTTTGCAATTGCGCAAAAGAAACAGAAAACGATTATCGGGTTGATGTCGGGCACGTCGCTGGACGGTTTGGACGTGGCTTTGTGCCGGTTTAGTGGCAGCGGAATGCAAACTAAATTTGAGTTGCTGGAGTTTGAAACGATGGTTTATGATGATTTTTTCAGGAACGAAGTACGCCAGGTTTTCTCCAGAAAAATGGTTGATCTGGAAAAGCTGACTTTATTAAACGCGTACATGGGCAGTTTTCATGGCGATCTGGTGCTGCAATGTTTAAAAAAATGGTCGGTAAAAACAGCATCGGTCGATTTGATTGCTAGCCACGGGCAAACCATTTATCATGCGCCGAAACACCAGCATCAGCAAAAAAACTATCCGAATGCTACGCTACAAATTGGCGATGGCGATCACCTCGCTGTCAAAACCAGCATCATAACGATTTCAGATTTCCGGCAAAAACATGTGGCATCAGGCGGAGAAGGCGCGCCATTAGCTCTGTACGGCGATGTGATTTTGGGCAGTAAAAAAGGAGAAAACCGGATTTTGCTAAATATCGGCGGCATTGCCAATTTTACTTTTTTACCGGCCGATGCTTCTTTTAGTAAGGTAATTTCTACGGATATCGGACCGGGAAATACGCTGATCGATGCCGCCTGCCGGAAATTTTTTGATTTGCCTTTTGATGCGGATGCTGAGATTGCGCTTTCGGGAAAAGTGAATCCGGAGCTGTTATCGGCTTTAAAAGCTCATCCGTTTTTTGCAGAAGCATTGCCAAAATCTACGGGACCAGAATTATTTAATCTCAATTTTGTACAATCAGCGCAGGAAAAATCATTCACCCAAAGTATTCACCCAAAAGATTTACTGGCAACGCTTACTGTTTTTACGGCAGAAATTATTGCTGAAGGAATCCGCCAAAATTTTCAGGCAGATAATTTGCAAATTTTTGTCAGCGGCGGCGGCGCCCGCAACCTATTTCTAATCCAATGGCTCCAAAAAATGTTGCCTGAAAGCAGTATTCAAAATTCGGAAGTTCTGGGCTTAAATGCGGATGCCAAAGAAGCGGTGCTTTTTGCTTTGCTGGCCAATGAATCAGTTTGCGGCGAGCCTTTCCATATTAATCAAAATCCGGCGGTATTGATGGGAAAGTTTTCTTTTCCGGGCTGAAATAACAATTTTATCACTATAAAAATTTGTAACCCAAACTCAGGTGCCAAACATTTTGCCGCTGGCCGTAAGCCGGATTAATTTCTGTTAAACCGCCTTCATAGCGTAGATCAACAGAAAAACTAAGCACATCTACGCCGGCACCAGCTTGATAACCCAGCGTGCTGTTGCGGTAATTGCCAAAATCCTGGTAAGCATTTTTTACGTTTTGAGAAAGGTTCTGGTCGGTGTTTAAAATATAAGAATACATCGGGCCGGCCATTAGCCTGAAATTCAGTTTGCTCAACCCAAAAGATTGTCCTATTAAAAGCGGTACGTTTAAAGTCGTAAACCTCACTTTGCCGCTTTCGGTAACGTTTTGGTTAGATTGGCTGTACTGAAAATTGAAATTACTGCCCGAACTGCCCAGATAAACTTCCGGCTGCACGTAAAATCCTCTGCCAAAACGCGTCCACAAACCTATCTGATAACCAGGCAGTTCGTTAGCATCAATCGCCCCATTATTAACACTTAAATGCGAAAAATTAACGCCGCCTTTCACACCCAAACTAAACTGGGCTTTTGCGCTGAAACTGATTGCAGCAACCAGCAGGGTAAAAAATATCTTTTTCATAGCTTTAGGATGGTTTTTTTCGTATAAAGTTTAGTGCTGATAATAGAATCAAAAATTGCCCATGCTGTTTTTAATCGCCTAAAATTTGTGTTACGTTTGAATAAAAAACAAAATGGCAGAAATAACCATCAGCAATAAAGATTGGGAACGCGTAAAATTAAAAGTGCAGCGTAAATATAATAACCTCACCAATGAGCAACTGCAATATACCGAAGGCAACGAAGACGATTTGATTGAACGTATTATGGCTTTGGTTGATCGTAACCGCGAATATGTGGTTTTTACACTGAAAAAAGCTTTGGTCAATATTGATAATAATCGGTTGTGATTGCAGTTTTATAACGTAACCGACGGATTTCTGTTAGATTAATGTTTCAGATTTAGATTTTATGAGCAAGGGTAATGTGTTGATGCGTAAACGTAAAAAACTGGTTCTCGGCGGCGGATTGCTGTTGCTGGCTGTTACCGGTCTGGCTTTTCAGGACGATCTTTTTCAGGTGGCCAAAAACCTGGATATTTTCGCCACGGTTTATAAGGAAGTAAACATCAATTATGTGGACGAGATCAACTCTACCAAGCTGATTAAAAGAGGTTTGGATGCGATGATGGAAAGCCTGGACCCGTACACCGAGTTTGTGCCCGAATCTGAAATTGAAGATTACAAACTGCATTATGTGAGCACGCAATATGGCGGAATTGGTGCCGGTGTATACAACCGAAATAATAAAGTGATTATCTCGCAGCTGTTTGAAGGCTATCCGGCACAAAAAGCGGATATTCGGGTGGGTGATGAAGTGCTGAAAATTAATGATGTTGACTTGGCAGGAAAAAACAGTGAAGCTGTAAGTGCTTTGCTGAAAGGAGCCAAAGGTGGCGTGGTAAAGCTGCTGGTGAAGCGTGAAAGTGTAGCTCAGCCATTAGTGAAAAATCTGCTTCGGGAAGAGATCAAACAACCAAATGTTTCTTACCACGGCATGTTGAAAGGCGGCATCGGTTACATCAAACTGGATAAATTTCTGGAAAACTCCGGCCAGGAAGTACAGGATGCTTTGATCGACCTGAAAAAAAATAACCCGAGAGGTATCGTGTTGGATTTACGTTTCAACGGTGGCGGAATTTTGCAGGAAGCTGTTAAAATCGTCAATTTTTTTGTGCCAAAAGGCGTGGAAGTAGTTTCGCAAAAAGGTAAGCTCAAAGAAAAAAACAATGTTTACTACACACAAAACGCACCGATAGAGACAGATTTGCCACTGGTGGTTTTGGTAAATAGCCGTTCGGCTTCAGCCTCAGAAATTGTTGCTGGTGCCTTGCAGGATCTGGACCGCGCTGTAATTGTTGGCCAGCGCAGCTACGGCAAAGGCTTGGTGCAGCAAACGTTTAGTATGCCTTATAATAGCTTGGTCAAAATCACTATTTCCAAATATTATGTTCCTTCGGGCAGATGTATTCAGGCGTTGGATTATACGCACCGCAAGGAAGACGGAACGGTTGTAAAAGTAGCAGATTCTCTCATCCATGAGTTTAAAACCAAAGACGGGAGATCAGTTTATGATGGCAGCGGCATTTTCCCTGATGTAGTGGTAAAGCAGGATCCGATCGCTAATATTACCAAAGCATTGATTACTAAAATGCTGGTTTTCAATTACGCCAATTCGTATCGTAATACACATAACCAGTTGCCAACGCCAGATAATTTTAATTTGAGCGATGCCGATTATGCCGACTTTGTAAAATATCTTTCCGGTAAAGATTACAGTTACAGCACGCAAACCGAACGCTTGCTGGCAGATTTAAAACTGGTTGCCGAACATGAAAAACAGCTGACAGAAATTAAACCGGAGTACGATGCGCTGAAAACGAAACTGGCCATCAGCAAAAAAAATGATTTGACGCAGTATCAGGTAGAAATTAAACAGATACTTGAAAGTGAGTTAGTTACCCGTTATTATTACGAAAAAGGCCGGATTGAAGACAGTTTTAAGTTTGATAAAGAACTGAATGCTGCTAAGCAAGTAATTACAAATAAACCGGAACTGGCCTCGATTTTAAAAGGCGAAGGCGATCATAAAAGTATTGGAAAACCAATTGCTGCGCTCGCTGCAAAAAACACTGATAAAACTGATTCCGATCAGTAACAATGCTTCTTTTATCAGCATAAAATTCTCAATAAAAAACCACGCTTCAAGTGATAAGCGTGGTTTATATAGCATATAAAAGAAGCATTACTCTTTCCAATCCAAACCCATATTCCGAAGCATAAATGCCCATTTATCACTTTCCTGATTAATGATTTGCGCAGTAGAACGGCCGGCACCATGTCCGGCGTTGGTTTCTATCCTGATTAAAACGGGTGCTGTTCCTTTTTGGTCCTGCTGTAATTGGGCAGCAAACTTGAAAGAATGTGCAGGAACCACTCGGTCATCATGATCGGCTGTGGTAACCATTGTTGCCGGATAATCTGCTGGTTTCAAGGCATGAACCGGCGAATATTTATGCAGATAATTGAACATTTCCTTAGAATCTTCCGCGGTACCATAATCGTAAGCCCAGCCAGCGCCCGCCGTAAATTTGTTGTAACGCAACATGTCCATTACGCCAACCGCCGGAAACGCAACTTTACAAAGATCAGGGCGTTGCGCCATGGTCGCACCAATCAGCAAACCACCGTTGGAAGCGCCGGAAATAGCCAGGTACTCTTTTGAAGTATATTTATTTTGAAAGAGATATTCCGCAGCAGCAATGAAATCATCAAATACATTCTGCTTTTTCATTTTCGTTCCGGCCAGGTGCCAGTTCTCACCATATTCTCCGCCGCCACGCAAATTTGGTACAGCATAAATTCCACCCTGCTCCAGCAAAATGATATTGGAAGTGCTGAAACCAGGCGTCAAACTCACCCCAAAACCACCGTAAGCATACAGCAACGTTGGATTTTTGCCATTAAAAACAGTACCTTTTTTGTAAGTAATAATCATCGGAATCTTAGTGCCATCTTTGGAAGGATAAAAAACCTGCTTCGATTCGTACTTCTCCGGATCAAAACTCACACCTGACTTTTTGTAGATTTCTGATTTGCCGGAAGCAATATTATACTTGAAAATTGTGGATGGATAGATGTAGGAAGTAAACGTGTAGTAAGTTTCTTTCTCTTCTTTTTTGGTGCCGAAACCTCCGGCACTTCCAACCGAAGGCAATTGAATGGTGTGTTCTAAATGTCCATCGTAATTATATTGCTGGATAAAAGAAGTCGCATCTTTCAGATATTCGGCAAAAATCTTTCCACCACCGGTAGAAATATCCAGCACATTTTGCGTTTCCGGAATTAAATCTTTCCAGTTTTCTGGTTTCGAATTTGCGGCATCAACCGTAACTACTTTGAAATTAGGCGCTTTCAGGTTGGTGAAAATATAAAGCTTACTGCCAATATTATCGATAATTTGCTGCTGACTATCAAAATTAGGAACGATGTTGGTTATACCCGAACCTGGTTTCGTCAAATCCTGAAAATACAATTCATTTCCTGTCGTGCTGTTGGCAGCTGTAATCACCAGGAAATGTTCATCTTCAGTTAAATAACCGCCAATATAGCGGCGTGCTGTTTTTTCTCCGCCAAAAATCAACTGATCTGTACTCTGCGGCGTGTTCAATTTGTGGTAAAAAAGCTTGTGGTATTGCGTTAAACCGGCCAGCTGGCTTCCTTCTTTTGGTTTATCATAACTGCTGTAATAAAAACCTTCGTTGCCTTTCCAGGCCAGGCCAGAAAATTTTACGTCCGTCAGCGTATCGCCGATACTGCTTTTATCCGATGTTTTTAGAACGATCACTTTGCGCCAGTCAGAACCGCCTTCCGAAATCTGGTAAGCCGCCAAACTACCGTCTTTACTAAAATTAATTCCGCCCAAAGAAGTGGTTCCATCTGCAGAAAAAGTGTTTGGGTCGAGAAAAACCTCTGGCTCGTCATTTTCCAGTTGCCGGTACAAAACCGACTGACTTTGCAAACCATTATTTTTGTAGAAGTACGTGTATTTTCCTTCTTTAAAAGGAGCACTGTATTTTTCGTAATTCCATAATTTTTCCAGTTTTTGGCGGATGGCTTCCCGGAAAGGAATTTGTTGCAGATAATTTTGCGTTACCTTATTTTCTTCCTGTACCCAAGCTTTTGTTTCGGCGGATTGGTCATCTTCCAGCCAGCGGTAAGGATCAGCAACCACAGTTCCAAAATAAGTATCGGTAACGGTTCCTTTAGCCGTTTGCGGATAAGGCAAAGTTTTTAACGTCATTTTTTGTGCGTAAATATGGCCGGAAAACAGAACGGCAGCAGCGAAGTAAACTATTTTTGCTTGCATTCTATTGTTGGTTTCTTCGTCTAAAGATAAAAATTTACCGCATAAAAGAAGCATCGGTTTGTTTTTTGAAATCTGTGCTTTAACGTATTTTTGCGCCAATGGCTGTTCGTGATAAAATTTATTTTGCTTCCGATTTTCATTTGGGCGTGCCCGATTATGCTGCTTCCCGCGAACGCGAAAACCGAATTGTGCGCTGGCTGGATATGGCCGGAAAAGATGCTGCGGAAATTTTTTTGATGGGCGATGTTTTTGATTTTTGGTTTGAATATAAAACCGTTGTACCGAAAGGTTATATCCGTTTTTTGGGAAAGCTGGCCGAACTTTCGGACGCAGGCGTAAAACTATATTTTTTTAAAGGCAACCACGATATGTGGATGTTTGATTACCTGAAAATCGAACTCGGCGCAACCATCATCAGCAATGAACTGGAGATTGAGCGCAACAGAAAGAAATTTTTTCTGCATCATGGTGATGGTTTAGGCCCGGGAGATCAGTTTTATAAATTGCTTAAATGGTTTTTCAGGAGTAAAGTCTGCCAGTGGCTCTTTGCGCGGTTACATCCGAATCTCGGCGTTGGAATTGCATCCAAATGGAGCCGGAAAAGCCGCATCATTAATGAAGGAAAAGAAGAATCTAAACCCGGACAGCAGGAATGGCTGGTTACTTTTTGCAAAGAAGTGCTGAAAACTAAGTTTTACGATTACATGATTTTTGGTCACCGGCATTTGCCGCTGGATATTCAGCTTGATGCAAAAAGCCGTTATATCAACTTGGGCGAATGGGTTTATCACAACACATATGCTGTTTTTACCGGTGAAAATTTGGAGTTGAAATATTTTGAGGGAGAAGATGTTAAAACGTCGGTTTCGGAAGAAAAATAAATCAGTCAAAACCCGTATTTTTACCCGATAAAAGAAGCACTGGTATAAACCCTATTTCAAGAAAATACAATTGACTTCTCCTGCAAAAATAATATGTTAGATAAATTAGAAGCGATTAAACAACGCTGGCAAAACGTAGAAACCGAACTGAGCAATCCAGAAGTAACGAATGATATGAAGCGTTACGCACAGTTAAACCGGGAATATAAAGAATTGGGTAAAGTGGTAGATGAATACACCATTTACCACAATATGGTGAGCAATATTGAAGCTAACCGGGAGATTTTGCTTATAGAAAAAGACGAAGATTTTAAAGCTATGGCAAAAGCTGAGCTGGAAGAGCTTTTGGTGCAGAAAGAAGAACTGGAAGCCAAGATCAGATTAATGCTGATTCCGAAAGATCCGGAAGATGCTAAAAATGCTATTTTGGAAATTCGTGGCGGAACGGGTGGTGATGAAGCAGCTATTTTTGCCGGTGATTTATTCAGGATGTACACGCGTTTTTTCGAGAAAAAAGGCTGGCAATATGCTATTGTGGATATGACGGAAGGCACAGCAGGTGGATATAAAGAGGTAATTATCGAAGTAAACGGTGAGGATGTTTATGGTTTGCTGAAATATGAATCGGGCGTACACCGCGTGCAGCGCGTGCCGGATACGGAAACACAAGGCCGCGTGCATACTTCGGCCGCCTCAATTGCGGTTTTGCCGGAAGCTGAAGAGGTAGATTTTTATCTGAATCCTGCGGATGTGGACATGCAAACTTCGCGTTCTGGAGGTGCGGGTGGTCAAAACGTAAATAAAGTGGAAACCAAAGTGCAGTTAACACACCGGCCATCAGGTATGGTGGTAGTTTGCCAGATTGAGCGATCGCAGTTTGGTAACCGTGAGCGTGCGATGGAGATGTTGCGCAGTAAATTGTATGACATTGAACTACAAAAACACAACGGTGATATTGCTGCCAAACGCAAAACAATGGTTTCAACCGGCGACCGTTCGGCCAAAATCCGAACGTATAATTATCCGCAAGGGCGTGTAACAGAACATCGTGTTGGTTTAACCATGTACAACCTGCCAGCCATTATGGATGGTGATATACAGGACATTATAGAAGCTTTGCAGTTTGCTGAAAATGCTGAAAAGTTGCAGGAAGGTTCTACTATTTAATTTTTTTCAATAAAATCTTGGAATAATCAAAATCAAAGCTATATTTGCATCCTCAAACGGAGTGGTAGTTCAGCTGGTTAGAATGCCTGCCTGTCACGCAGGAGGTCGCGGGTTCGAGTCCCGTCCATTCCGCTTTTGAATATTAAAAATCCTTTAAATGACATCATTTAAAGGATTTTTTGTTTTCATGACATCCCAAATTATTCATCTTCACATAATTAAAGAGAATAGTTTTAGCAATCATTGTCAAGATTGCTAAGTATCCCGGATTAAATTATAATAAATTAATCTAAAAATTTATCAGTGTATATCTGTCTAAAACAAAAAAAGCACCCGGATATCGGATGCTTTTTTTATAAGTATAAATTTAGGATTACTGAGCCGTTTTAGCGTCAGCTTTCATTTTATCATTCGCCACAATCACAATTTCCACACGGCGGTTTTGCGCACGGCCGGCTTCAGTGGTGTTATCAGCAATCGGGTCGCCTTCACCTTTTCCTTGTGTGGTTAAACGCGAGCCGGAAACGCCGTTTGAAGTAATGGCAGATTTTACCGCATCAGCACGGCGCACCGATAAATCCTGGTTGTATTGTACAGAACCGGTGTTATCCGTATAACCCACCACCATAATATTGGTATCAGGGTTATTTTGCATTGAAGTAGCCAGATTTTGAAGGTTGGTTGTGGCAGCCGGTTTCAAAGCTGTTTTGTTAACATCAAACAAAATGCCCGAATCAAATTTTACGATTAAACCTTCACCTTCACGTACTACATCTGCTCCAGGAACGGTTTGTTTGATTTCTGCTGCCTGACGGTCCATTTTTCGACCAATAAACGCACCAGCGGTACCGCCAATTGCACCACCAATAATGGCTCCAATAGCTGTATTTCCGGCTTTTCTTCCAATTAAAGCACCAAGTGTACCACCAGCACCAGCACCAATGGCCGTACCTTTTTGAGTTTTAGTAAACGAGCTGCAACCAGTATTAAATGTTGCGATAAAAGCAAAAGCTATACAAGTTACGGCTAATTTTTGAGATAGAATTTTCATGTTTTACAGTTAATTTTTATAAGGTGAAGTTACAAAGCAGATGCCAAATTAGTTTTAATTTATATTTGAAGGCATGGAAAACGATAAAAACATCGGCATTTTGGGTTGTGGCTGGCTGGGCTTTCCGCTGGCAAAATGCTTGCTTAATAAGGGCTGGCAGGTAAAAGGTTCTACCACTATGCCAGCAAAAATTCCGCTATTGCAAATTGCCGGAATTGAAGCTTTTTTGATACAGGCCGATACTGAAATTGGCTTCCAAAGTTCATTTTTTAATGTAGATATATTGTTCCTCAACATACCGCCATCGCGCAAAACCGGGCAAAACGGGTATCTGGATAAAATGCAAAAATTGCTTACTACAATCCAAAAATCAGCTATAAAAAAAGTGGTTTTCATTAGTTCTACGTCTGTTTACGGTGAGGTTTGCCGCGAAGTTACCGAAGCAGAACCAACCGTTCCATCCGAACTGGCACAAGCGGAGATGCTGTTTTTATCGGCTAAAAACTTAGCTACAACCGTTATCCGTTTTGGCGGATTATTTGGGCCGGATAGAAATCCAGGAAGATTTTTTAGGGATAAAAACAGTATTCCAAATGGTTTATCGCCGGTAAATTTGATCCATTTACAGGACTGTTTGGGCTTGATCGAAGCCGTTTTAAATCAACCTAAAAACGGGATTTATAATGCTGTTGCGCCAACACATCCAACCAAAAAAGATTTTTACAGCAAAGCCATTTTAAAAATGGGTTTAGCTGCGCCAGAATTTTTAGAGGAAAAAACAGACTGGAAAATTATTAATCCGCAAAAAATTATGACAGATTTTGATTATAATTTTAAATATCCCGATTTGCTGGCTTGCCTGGATCATTCAGCTGTTTTTGATTAAATATCTTCTGCAATAAACAAAAATGGCTGGGCAAAATTAAGCGTAAAAAAGCCGTCGGCTATAGTTTTGTATTGATTTTGGCTGATCTGCTCCAAACCATCAACGCTTAAATTTTGGGGTGGATAGCTTATTTCGATCCGTTCACCAGCCGCTTTCCATTTCTGAAAACCATTTTTTACCGGATAAATTTTTTGGTTTTGACAGAAAATAACCAGCGTAATTTCTGCTGCAAAAAGCAGGAAATCTGTCATGCTTCTTTTATCGGTAATAATATTGACGGCCGGGTATTTTTCGCTAATCAGAAATTGCAAACCGGTTTTTAAGGCATCTTCTTCTACCGGAAAAATCCGCAAATTATCCTGTAGAAAAGCTGATTCTGTTTGGCCAAGCAACACATCAAACTTAATTCCTAAACTGTACAGTTTTTCTGCAGAAGCATTGTTTACTAAAACCGTCGGGCTCCATTCCAGCAACTGGCCTAAATGTTCCTCATCAAACTCATCCAGACTTAAAATTAGCAAGGCTGGTTCCTGTTTTTCGCGGACAACGTGGTGAGATGACATTATCGGATAACCTCCGAAATTGGCTGCCCGATGCAACCATTTGGTGCCTGAATGTGCAGTAATGCTGCAACGGTAGCAGCAATATCCGTCATATGAGTTTCTCGGTTGATGTGCCCGTGCGATATGCCCCAACCCATAAACAGTAGCGGAATGTGAGCATCATAAGGGTTCCAGGTGCCGTGTGTAGTGCCGGTTGCACCGTAGCCAGAATACCAGCCGGGTTTTAAAATGATTTGTATTGTACCGCAACGTTCGCGGTTATAACCGTTGGTAATGCGTTTGCGCAGTTCATCAGGGATGCTGGCTTCCTCAATATGATCCATATCTACCAGGTTGGCAACGCCATTTTGCTGCTGTAAAAACAGTATGCAATCTTTTTTAATTTCATTTATATCCAGTTTATTATTTTGAATAAGCGGGTTGTTCAGGTTCACCTGGTAATTGCTCAGGCCAAGCACTAACTTTTTGGCTTTATATTTAGTTTCGAGATCCTGATTGAGATCTTTCAAAATTGTGCTGCCAGGCCATAAACCGGCCGGAATTTCGTGATCCAACAAAAAGTTTGGGTTATGCCCTGCACCATGATCTGCAGAAAGAAAAACTGTGTAATTGCCTTTGCCAACTTTAGTATCCAGGTAGGTGAAAAAACTGGCCAGATCGCGGTCCAAGCGCAGATAAGTATCTTCCACTTCTACCGAATTTGGCCCGAACTGGTGCCCGATATAATCTGTTGACGAAAGGCTGACGGCCAGAAAATCAGTTACCGTATTTTTGCCCAGTTGCTCGTTTTCTACCGCCGCCTTGGCCAGATCGAGCGTTAAAGAATTGCCATAAGGCGTAGTACGGATCGAACCCACTCCTTTGGTCATCATTACCGAGGTTTTTACTGGGAAAGTTGGCGTAGCTGTTCCTGGAAAAGCACCTTCATGTTTGTTGTTGTCAGCCTCGCTTTGCAGGTAAGTTTGGATCGGGTACAGCGTGTTCCAATCCTGTTTCAAATATTTTTGTGCGAGTTTTTGATCGTTAAAGTTTTTAACCCATTGCGGTAAATCCTTCATGTAATACGTACTCGTGATCCAGTTGCCCGAAACATCATCAAACCAGTAAGCCGCATTGGCGGTATGCCCGGCCGGCAAAATGCCGCCACGGTCTTTTAGGGCGATACCGATTACTTTAGACCGAAAATTAGTGGCTAAACGAAGCTCATCCGTAACGGTACTGGCCAGCAGGTTTCGGGGCGACATCTCGCCGGCGTTAGACGAGCTGCCTACTGTTTTTACCGTGCTATCTTCGGTACAATAAATAGATTTTCCCGTTGCTTGGATAATAAAATCATTCCCAGCAATGCCATGAATTGCCGGCACAGAACCTGTATAAATGCAAGTGTGGCCAGCAGCTGTAACGGTTGGAATATAATCAATCAGGGTATTTTCGCAGCTGAAACCTTCATTTAGCATCCGCTTAAAACCTCCGCTCTGGTAGCGGTCGTAATATCGGTACAAGTAATCCCAGCGCATTTGGTCAACTACTAAACCAATCATTAATTTGGGCCGTGGAAGGGAAGTTGAAGCAGTTACTGAGGTTTTTTTCTGTGCAAAAGAAGTAGTGGCAAAAGATGCGCACAATAGAAACAGGTATTTAATTTTCATCCTGAAAGAAGTAGTTTTTCAAGGAGGCTAATATCAGAAATAGAAATTGGTTGGTTTGTGATTTTTCTGTTAAGAATGTGAAAGGAAGTTCAAAAGTCGCGGCTACTCTAAAAACGTTAGCAAACTATGCTGGCTTGCCGTATGCAAATCGCGCCAAACGCGGTTAATTTCTGCATCCGGATTGGCGGCCTGCAACCCGCAATAAGGATACAGTTCATCAACAGTTTCCCGGGATTTTTTGGCGAGTAGCCGGCTGGTTTTACTTACCTGCTGCAATGCTTCTTTTAGCATGCTTTTTTCATCATCGAGCAAAAACCAGGATTTATTCAGGGCAAAATAAAACTCTTGCCGAAGCCAATTAAATTCGGTTTCCAAATTGCGAAACGTGTTTCTTAAAACAGTTTTCTGGTTGATGGAAAGCTTGTTTAAACCAATTTTTTCCTGAAAAATCACTTCTGCCAAATCCATAAAATGAATGGCCATGCCGGAAAGATTTGCGGCCAACGTTGCCTCAGCAAGCTGCCTAAAAGGATAACGGTACAATGGCTGCTCCACCAGTGCAAAATCCGGGTTGATCTTAAAACTTCGATCCGCAGTCACCTTTAAATTATTGATCTCAAACGCATCGCTGCCGGTTCCCATCATGCCCGTATATTTCCAGGCGGTAATCAGTTTAACATTTTTTTTATCGATAACGAAAGATAAAACCAGTGGCTGGCCGTCATCACCCAAAATAATTTCCTGTGCTTCTTTTACCACACAATTTGCGGTAAAATGTGTGGCATGTTGTGCGCCGCTGGCATATTTCCAGCTTCCGTTCAGCACAAAACCATTGCCGGAAATGGTTGCCGTTCCGTTGGATGCGCCGCTGCCTGCCAAACAAACTTTAGGATCAGCAAAAATAACCGATGCTTCTTTTATCGGTATAAATCCGCCAAACCAGCCCGCGCCGCTGCACAAGGTTACCACCCAGCCAACGCTGCCATCGGCCCAGGCCAGGCTTTCTTCCAGTTGCACCATCTCGGGCAATGATTTTTGGTAGTCAGAATACGCTTCCGGAACCAGTAACTTAAACCATTGCTGCGCATAAATCAGTTCCAGTTGTTTGGGTTGAAGCAGGCCGGTTGCTTCGGCTTTGGCTGCGCCGGAACGGAGAATTTCGATCCATTCGGGTTTTAACAATGCAGATGGATGCGTAATTTTCATTTTAATTAATTGGAGCAGAGAGCGGAGCCTGAAGCTTTTTCTGATAGATTTTTTTCCAATCGAAATATCCAAAAATTGCTACCACAAACAGAAAAATGGTAAGCAAAGCAAACATGGGCAGCTGTTTATAAAACAAAAGCGGCACCGCAAAAAGATTAGATACATTTAAAATAACCCAGTTTTCTATTTTACGTCGCGTAAGCAGCCAGGTTCCGGCCCAGGCAGAAGATGAAACAAAAGCATCCCAAACCGGAACGTTGGAAGGCGTAAAGTTTTTAAGGATTAAATATAAAACCAGCCATCCCCCAAAAGTAATTGCAGCAGTAACCAACCATTCGTTTTTGGTGGTATAAGTAATAGGCACTGGCGGTTCATTGCGTTTCCGCATCCAAAACCACCAGCCGTAAATACTCATCACCACATAGTAAATGTTAAGCAGAGTTTCGGCATAAAGCTTCGCCTCCAGCAATAAAACGATGGAAAGCGCGGTGCCAATTAATCCCGCAGGATACAGCAAAACGTTGTTCTTTTTCGCCAGTAAAACTTCGGCTATGCCAAAAAACACGGCAAACCATTGCAGCCAGCCGGTTTCTTTCAGTTGTTCTACAAGCAGTTGCAACCAGTTGTGAAGGTTCATTTTGCTGATGCTGTTTTTATCAACCTAAAATCGGATACTTAAACTCGCCAGAAAATTGCGCGGTGCCTGCGGATAATAATAGTTGTAGTTTATCACTTTTCCACCTTCAATATCCGGGTACGTGGCTCCGTTTGGCTCGTATTTCTCACTAAAAATATTGTTTACCAGCAGCGAAACGCCAATGTTTTTGATTGCTTTTAAGCTGAAATTATAGCGAAAACGCAGGTTGTTTACAAAAAAAGCATCCAGTTTGCGGGTATCATTGGAAGTATTATCCAAATATTGCTTGCTCACATATTTGCTGATCAGCGCAATTTCGCCACCTTTAATTGGCCGGTAACCAAGTTCGCTCGATCCCACAAAGTCCGGCGAAAAAGCAATATCCGTTTTCTTATATTGAGTTAACTCGTTCTGGTTATCATCGTAATTATACAGATACTGCTGAAAGTTTTTCACTTTATTAGTGCTTAAAGCTGCTGCAACAGACCAGTACAAAGGCTGCGCAATCTGCAAGCGTCCGTCAAACTCCAAGCCGGCGCGGTAACTGTCTTTTACATTGCTGCGGATGGCCGCGCCCACATCGTTTAAGCTTCCGGTTAAAACTAACTGGTTATCATACAGCATGTAAAAGCCGTTGATGCCGCCGGTAAAGGCGCCTTGCTGCGTGCGGTAACCGGCTTCAAAATCGTACAAAGTTTCGGCTTTTGGGCGACTAGTTGGCGTTGAATTGACATAATCATCGCGGTTCGGCTCATGATTTCCTACCGCAAAAGAAGCATACAGATTATTGGTTGAGTTGAGCTGAAAATTCAAACCCAGTTTTGGGTTGAAAAAATTAAGCTGCGCCGTTTGCTGTACGTTGTTCAGGTTTTGATCGAACCCCAAAAACGAATAATAAATGTGCCGGTACTGCAAATCAGCATACAAATTTAAGCGATCCAGCTGGTAATTTACTTTGCCGAATACGTTGAAATCTGTTTTAAAAGCATTGTTGCGCGAATACTCATAATCCGGCGTAATGTTGGTGCTTTGCTGCGTCCACTCGATGCGGTTATAATGCTGGCCTCGATATTCATTATAAGCACCGCCCAGCGTAAAATTCAGGTTTTTTTGTGCCTGATAATTCAGGTTGTAAGTAACGCCGTAAAAGTAATTATTGAGCCACAAGCGGCGCGTTAAATCGGTTTTGTTAATGGTATCCGTGCCGATAATAACTGGCTTTAAACCATAGTCAGCTACGTTTGCCGCCGTTTTATATTCCTCATAATAACCGCTGCCCTGCGTGTAATGCAACGCGCCGTTAAACGAAAGTTTATCGGATAGCTTTTGGTTGAACAGTAACTGGTAGTGATTTTGAATATAATTATCCGTTTGATTATTGTAGAAAGTTCCGTTCGGCTCTAAACCCAGCTCATTGTAGGTACGGTTTCCAGCCAAAATATTAGCCTCGGAAACGCCGTCCCAAGCTTGGTAAGTACGTTCTGATCCGGAGAAAACATTCAGTCGGATCAAGGTGTTTTTACCATAATAAGCACCGGAAAGGAAATAGGATTTAAGATCAGACGAAGCGCGGTCGATATAACCATCCGAATGAATGCGCGACAAACGGCCGTCGAACGTAAAATGATTATCAATCAATCCGGAACCTACGCTCACCGTATTTTTTACTGTTCCGTACGAGCCAACCGAATTATCCAGCTGTGCGTAAGCAGTATCCTGCCGCGTAGTGGTTTGGATGTTGAGGCTTGCGCCAAAAGCACCCGCGCCGTTGGTAGATGTGCCCACGCCGCGCTGAATCTGGATGTTATCAATGGAAGAAGCCAGATCGGGCAGATCAATAAAATAACTGCCCTGACTTTCGGCATCATTCAGCGGAATGCCATTTAAAGTTACATTAATACGCGTGGCATCCGAACCGCGGATACGCAGGCCGGTATAACCTACGCCCGTACCAGCATCCGAAGTGATGACTACCGAAGGCGTTTGATTAAGCAGGTAAGGCAAATCCTGACCTAAATTATTTTTGGCCAGTTCTTTTTTGCTGAGGTTGGTGTACGTAAAGCCAGATTTTTCATCGGTTCGGGTGGCGCGTACAAAAACTTCATCCGCTTGTTGCGTGCTTCTTTTAAGGGCAAAATTTTGAGTTTGATTTTGGCTGACAGAAACGGTTTGCCGAATTTGCTGGTAACCAATATAACTGATAATCAAATTGTAACTTCCGTTCTTCAGGTTTCGGAACTGATAATTTCCATTGGCATCCGATGCTTCTTTTAGCATGGTTTTTTCAATGCTGATGCTGGCTCCGGGTAAGGTTTCGCCGGTTTGCAAATCAGTAATTTTCCCCGACAGGGAAAACTGGGCCGCAGCAAAAAAAGGCAGCAGCAGGGCTGTAAAAGCCAGTAGTAAATTTTTTTTCAAAATGTTTAAAATAAACTGTAGTTAAACCATCTGCCCGCCAGGGCGAGCGCGCAGTACACTTAACTTTTACCTCTCCCTACGCCGGCATTACCCGGATCAGGTGCGAAGAGCTTTCGGCTTTAGTATTTAAGCTATCTACTCCTCTGGGTTTGATCTCAGCCTGTTTTTCAGTTGGTAGCAAATATTAAAAATCAGCTATGACCAAGCAAGGCACCCCTTGAGAATTTGGGCAAAGATAGTTTTTGAATCGGGATTAAAACAGCCTTTAAGTTAAATTATAAAAATTTGCCTGTAAAAGAAGCATTTGATTAAATCAGTCAATATTAGAAAGCATCGGTTTATAGAAAATACTACTTTTGCAAATTCAAATAAAAACAAAGCATAACTATGCTCAGAACAAATACTTGCGGCGAATTAAACCTGAATGATCTTAATAAAGCAGTTACCCTTTGCGGCTGGGTGCAAAAATCCCGCGATTTAGGCGGAACTACTTTTATTGATATCCGCGACCGTTACGGCATTACACAACTGGTTTTTAATGATGAAACCGCAGCGGTTATTAAAGAACAAGCGCGCAGTTTAGGTCGAGAATTTGTGATTAAAGTTACCGGAAAAGTAATTGAACGATCTAACAAAAACCTGAAAATACCAACCGGAGAAGTAGAAATTGCAGTAACAGAACTGGAAGTTTTAAATTCTTCCAAAGTTCCGCCGTTTCTAATTGAGGATGAAACCGATGGCGGCGAAGAATTGCGCGCAAAATACCGTTACCTCGATCTCCGCAGAAACCCAATCCGTAATAACCTCGTTCTTCGCCATAAAATGGCGCAGGAAGTGCGTAAATATTTAGACGGACTGGATTTTATTGAAGTGGAAACGCCTGTTCTGATCAAATCAACACCCGAAGGTGCCCGTGATTTTGTGGTTCCAAGCCGCATGAATGCAGGTGAATTTTATGCGTTGCCTCAATCGCCCCAAACGTTTAAGCAATTGCTGATGGTTTCTGGTTTTGACCGTTATTTTCAGATTGTAAAATGTTTTCGGGATGAGGATTTACGTGCTGATCGGCAGCCGGAGTTTACGCAGATCGACTGCGAAATGTCCTTCATCACGCAAGAAGATATTTTAAATGTTTTTGAAGGCTTGGTTCGCGCGCTTTTCAAAAATGTAAAAGGAATCGATTTGGTAGCAGTGCCGCGCATGACTTATGCTGATGCGATGCGTTTGTACGGTTCTGATAAACCGGATACGCGTTTCGGGATGCAGTTTGTAGAGCTGAATGAGCTGGTAAAAGGCAAAAATTTTCCGGTTTTTGAACAGGCAGAATTAGTTGTCGGTATTAACGCAAAAAATTGTGCTTCCTACACCCGCAAGCAATTGGATGAACTGACTGATTATATCAAACGTCCGCAAATTGGTGCTACGGGTTTAATTTATTTGAGATATAATCTGGATGGAACTTTAAAATCCTCCGTAGATAAATTTTATAATGAAGAAGATTTGAAAATATGGGCCGAAGCTTTTGATGCGCAGCCCGGCGATCTGATGCTTCTTTTAGCAGGTAAAAAAGATAAAGCGCGCAAGCAACTGAATGAACTGCGTTTGGAAATGGGCAACCGTTTGGGTTTACGCGATAAAAATACGTTCTCGCCGCTTTGGGTTTTGGATTTTCCGTTACTGGAGTGGGACGAAGAAACTGAGCGTTATCACGCGATGCACCATCCTTTCACTTCGCCAAAACCGGAAGATATTGCGCTGCTGGAAACCGATCCGGGAGAAGTTCGGGCAAACGCTTACGATTTGGTGATCAACGGAACAGAAGTTGGCGGCGGCTCCATTCGTATCCACGACCGAAATTTGCAGGCTTTGATGTTTAAACATTTGGGTTTTTCTCCGGAGGAAGCCCAAAAACAGTTTGGCTTTTTGATGGATGCTTTTGAGTTTGGCGCGCCGCCGCATGGCGGATTGGCTTTTGGGTTTGATCGTTTGTGTTCGATTTTTGCCGGGCTGGATTCTATCCGTGATGTGATCGCTTTCCCCAAAAATAATTCAGGGCGAGATGTAATGATTGATTCGCCATCAACAATCGATGAAAAACAAATGAACGAATTGAAAATAAAAACAACCGCTTAGTCGTTACCAAAACAAAAATATCTACATGAAAAAATATTTATTATTCTTTGCTGTTTTTACCTTGCTTTTTTCGGCGTGTAAAAAAACTGCAACTGTTGATCCTGCTGTACAAGCCGCCACTGATGATGCTGCAATTAAAACATATCTGGCTGCCAACAATATTACGGCTATAAAAGATGCTTCGGGTTTGTATTATCAAATTATTACTGCCGGCAGTGGTGCAACCGCATCTGTTACAACTACTACTTCATCTACCATTCGTGTGGCTTACACGGGAATATTATTAGACGGTACACAGTTTGATACCAATGCTAATTTTACAACTTTATTAAGCGGCGTAGTACAAGGATGGCAAATTGGCATTCCTTTTATTAAACCGGGCGGTCGTATTAAATTGTTTATTCCTTCGGCTTTAGGTTATGGCAGCACGGTAACAGGTTCTATTCCGGCTAATTCCGTTTTAATTTTTACCATTGATTTATTTTCTGTTCAGGGATAAGCTAAATACTTCTTTTACCTTATAAAAAAGCAGCATGACAATGAATCATGCTGCTTTTATCGTATAAAAACTTTAGTTTAATTTAATGATGCTGTTGCTTTTGGCAATTCTTTGTGTGGCATCAGCTGCTCGCGCTGCGAGGTGTTATACACAAAAGAAGCAACAATGGTAGCTGCCTGTTTTAAATCATCTTCAAGGTTCCGGTTTTACGTTGGTATGAATAACCAGACAACTGCCCTGTTCTACGCATTTTTAAGGTTAGCAGAATAGGATGATCTCGAACCATTACCAACAGAAGTTTTTTTTAATATTGATACTGTTTTTATTAACCTAAATAAGCATTTTCATTCAAGTGCCTTAATTTTGCCTGCGGCTAACAAATTTGTTACAGCTTGCTAAAGTATTTAAGTTTTAATTTGGGTTAATGATGAAATTTAGGTGATAAAAGAAGCATTACCAGTTTTGAATTATTTAACAATTAACAATCAGATGAAAAAAACGATACTAAGCACCTTTTTTATTGCCTCTTTCAGCATTTGTGCCTTTGCGCAAACTACCATTATTCGTCAGGATCCGCAAATTAGTAATATGGTAAGCGAGGTTTCATCCAAAAATATTGAAACCATTGTTCGGAAATTGGTAAGTTTTAAATCGAGACATACTTTGAGTGATACCACCAGCAAAACTACTGGCATCGGCGCAGCCAGAAACTGGATTAAAGCAGAAATGGAAAGCTACGCAAAAGCTTCCGGCGGAAGAATGAAAGTGGATTTTGATACGTTTACCCAACCGGCAGGGGGCCGGATTGACAAGCCAACCATCCTGAAAAATGTACTGGCCACGTTAAAAGGAACTGACCCAAACGATACTCGGATTTATATGGTTTCCGGCCATTACGATTCTCGTGTAAATGATGTAATGAATGCCAATGCTGTGGAGCCTGGTGCGGTTGATGATGCTTCCGGAACCGCTTTATCGATGGAGCTTTGCCGCGTGATGGCTGCCAGAAAGTTTCCGGCCACAATAATTTTTATGGCTGTTGTGGGCGAGGAGCAAGGTTTGAACGGTTCTACTAACGTGGCCAAACGTGCCAAAGCCGAAAACTGGAACATTGATGCGATGTTAAATAATGATATTGTAGGCAATACTTATGGCATGGAAACCGGCCTGAAAGATAACCGCAGCATCCGTGTTTTTAGCGAAGGCGTTCCTTCAACAGCAATTGCTTCTAAAACAGATACTCTGGCTGCGCGCCGTGCTGGCATAACAATTAATTCTTTGGTTGGAAATGGCGGAGAAAATGATAGTCCATCGCGCCAGCTGGCCCGTTACACCAAGGAAATCGGTGAACGTTATGTGGCGCAGTTAGATGTGAAAATGATTTATCGCCGGGATCGTTTTTTGCGTGGCGGCGACCAGACACCTTTTTTACAGCAGGGTTTTACAGCCGTTCGGTTTACGGAAATGAATGAAGATTTTAACCGTCAGCACCAGGATATCCGTACCGAAAAAGGCGTTGCTTATGGTGATTTACCGGATTTTGCCGATTACGATTACATTCAAAAAGTTGCCCGGATGAATTTATCGGTTCTGGCTAATTTGGCTTTGGCACCAGCTGAACCGCAAAATGTTGGCGTAATTACGAGCGGCCTCACTAACAAAACACAATTGAAATGGGAAGCACCGAAGGCCGGAAAAAAACCTGCGGGTTATTATGTGCTGATGCGCGAAACCATCAGTCCGTATTGGGAAACCAAAACTTTTGTAACTGATACTAAGGCAACGATGGATTATTCTAAAGATAATTATTTTTTTGCCGTGCAAGCTGTGGATGAAACGGGACACGAAAGTTTGCCAATTATGCCGAAACCAATCAGGTAAGAAGTTAGGATGCTTCTTTTATCACCTAAAAATCTCTACCAAATCTGCTCTTTAACCACTTCGCAAACGGTTTGAAAAAGGTTCATTTTGCCGGAAAACAAAGAAATGGTTTCTGCACTGGCAAACTGAATGGTGCGCAAATGTTCCATCTCATAGTTGATGCCGAGCAGTAAAGCCAAAATTACAGGTGCTAAAAGAAGTATAAAAGGGTTGGTGTTGCTGATGATGTTTTTCATGATTATCGGTTTGATGAATCAAAGAAAAAGCAAATCGCCGTGCTGCTAAATGTGTATTAGGCAAATCCGTGAGAAAAGCCGGTGAATGGCATTTTTTTGCCGATGAAGTTTTTTACCGACAAGTTAAATCCAAGTAGATTAAACTTGTCCCAATGCTTCTTTTATCACCATTTCTGCACGTTTCACCAAAATTTCTGCGGATTGCTGTTCCGGTTCGATCGGCTCCAAAATCTCAAACTCCAAATTTAAAAACGTTCCTAACGGAAAAGTTCCAAAACGAACCATTTTCCAGGAATTACGAATTACAATCGGAACCAGCAATGCTTCCGGGCATTTTTTGAGTAAAGTTGCAACGCCGCCGATCTGAAAATCTTTTACTAAGCCATCTTTTGAGCGCGTTCCTTCGGGGAAAATTACAGCCGACCAACTGTTGGTTTTCATCCGCGTACCGAGTTTTACCATTTCAGCAATTGCCTGCCGCGGATCTTTTCGGTTGATATTGGCGCCGCCACCATTTTTTAAGTTGTAGGAAATGGACGGAATGCCTTTGGTTAGCTCAATTTTGGAAATGAATTTGGCGTGATATTTTCGCAGAAACCAGATCAGCGGCGGAATATCGTATAAGCTCTGGTGGTTGGCGATAAAAATAATGGGCCGGTTGACCGGCAAATTAAAGTGATTTTTAAAATTGACTGAATTGCCCAGCAAATAATAAGTAGAAACCAGGCAGGAATTCAGAATATCAACCACAAACTTGTGTGCTTTGTAACCAAAAAACCGGAAAGCAATCCATTGCAGCGGATGAAAAATTAGCAAAAAAAATGTAAATACTATATAATGCAGCAGCGTTAATAAATAGCTCAACAATTTTTGCATGGTAAAAGAAGCATCAAAATTTAAACAGGCATCCGGTTTTCTGCCAGCAAGATATGCACTTTTAAAACAGCAGCAACTGTAATAGCATCAGTAATTTCTCCGTGGCAAACCATTTGGTAAACTTCTTCAAAGGGAAGTTTTTTGATAATTAATTGCTCTGTTTCTTCCGGTTCGGCTTCAAATTGTTCCAGGTTTTGGGCGAGATAAACAATCGCTTCTTCATCACAAACCGAATTAGAAAGGTGCATCCGCAGAATTTCCGTCCACTTTGACGCTTTTAAACCGGTTTCTTCCAGCAATTCGCGTTTGGCAGAATCAAGCGGAGAACTTTCTAACGGTCCGCCGCCTTCCGGAAGTTCCCAGCTGTATTGATTCAATGGGAAACGATACTGGCCAACCAGATAAATATTTCGGTTTTCATCTAAAGCCACAATTCCAATCGCTTTATTTTTGAAATGAATTTTGCCGTAAATTCCGGGATTTCCTGCAGGATTAAGTACCTTAAACTCAGTTACATTGATCCATGGATTATCATAAATGTTTTCTTCGGAATTGATTTTCCAAGGATTTTGTTCGCTCATTACATAAATTATAGGGATAAAAGAAGCATTGGTTTATAAACCGAATGCTTCTTTTACCTGGTCTAAATAATCAAGTTTTTCCCAAGTAAAAAGCTCAACTTCAACCTTGGTTTCTTCACCATTTGGGGTGAAAAAAGATTTGGTAACCATTTGCGGTGCTTTGCCAAAATGTCCGTAAGCAGCCGTTTCGGAATAAATAGGATTGCGCAGTTTAAAACGAGTTTCGATGGCGTAAGGCGTCATATCAAAAATAGCAGATACTTTTTCAGCAATTTCGCCGTCGTGCAAATCGACCTGAGCTGTTCCATAAGTATTTACATAAATTCCCATCGGTTGCGCCACACCAATTGCGTACGAAACCTGAACCAAAACTTCGGTACAAACACCGGCAGCAACCAAATTTTTGGCGATATGGCGCGTGGCATAAGCCGCAGAACGATCTACTTTAGAAGGATCTTTGCCCGAGAAAGCACCGCCACCGTGCGCACCTTTGCCGCCATAAGTGTCTACAATAATTTTCCGTCCAGTTAAACCAGTATCGCCGTGTGGTCCGCCAATTACAAATTTTCCAGTTGGATTGATATGATACTTAATCTCTACATTAAAAAAGTGCGAATATTTTGGGTATTTTGCCTGTACACGCGGGATTAAAATATTAATGATGTCTTTGCGGATTTTGGCCAGCATGGTTTTTTCTTCATCAAAATCATCATGCTGCGTAGAAATCACAATTGCATCAATACGGATTGGCTGGTTGTTATCATCATATTCCAGCGTAACCTGCGATTTTGCGTCTGGCCGCAGATATTTAATTTCAGTATTTTCTCTACGGATAACGGCCAGCTCAATTAATAAAGCATGTGCAATATCCAAGGTGAGCGGCATATAATTATCTGTTTCGCTGGTGGCGTAACCAAACATCATTCCCTGATCGCCGGCACCTTGCAACTGTTTGTCTTCCCGGTCAACACCTTGGTTAATATCCGGCGATTGCTCATGGATAGCCGATAAAACACCGCATGAACTTCCGTCAAACATATATTCTCCTTTAGTATAACCAATTTTGTTGATTACATCTCGGGCAATTTTTTGAACGTCCAAATAAGCTTTGGATTTTACTTCTCCAGCCAAAATAACTTGTCCGGTGGTTACCAAAGTTTCGCAGGCTACTTTAGAATCAGGATCGAAGGCGAGAAAATTATCAATGAGTGCATCAGAAATCTGATCTGCAACTTTATCGGGATGTCCTTCCGAAACAGATTCAGAAGTAAATAAATATGACATAGCTATTTTATAAAAAATTAAGATGTTAAATAGCTGATCTGAATTGCAACACAGAAAGAACTCGTTTTTAGCAATTTTTTAATGTGGTTGCAATCAATTCAAATCAGTCCACTTTTGTTGCAAAATTAAAATTATTTTATAAACTGAGTTGTTGGAACGAGATTTCTTTTCTGGAGATTAGGATACTGTTTTTATCAACCTAAATTTGTTGAATAAAAGTTTGCAGTAAAAAATTTATTTGTCATAATTGCGTTTAGCTAATCTTATAAGCTGAATTTAAATTGATAAAAGCAGCATTTTAAAATAAAGTTGAGTAAGAAAAATAAAAATGTTTCTGGTGTAGTTTATTCTACAAATCCTGATTTTGAGTATCAAGAAGAAAATAGTTCTGAGCAAAATCTGCCGGCACAACAGCAGCAACTTAAAATCTATCTTGACCGGAAAGGCGGTGGAAAGTTGGTGACTCGTATCAGTAACTTTAAAGGAACAGAAGAAGATTTGGAAAAATTAGGTAAAAAACTGAAAACTAAATGTGGAGTTGGCGGCTCGGCCAAAGACGGAGAGATACTGATTCAAGGAAACTTTAGGGATAAAGTGCTTGAAATGTTGCAGGCTGATAATTATAAAGCAAAAATAGCAGGAGGATAAGCAATGTTTTTACGCTAATAGAAGATGTGTATATTTTACACTTAACATTTGCATAACTTGATTTTTTTCATTTTCATTGTAAAAATAAACAGATAATAATTATAGGCTTCAGGAGTTTTATAAATTGTAAAAGATCTGTCGGAAACTTTGAAATTAAAAAGTGTTGAGAAGTTATTTATTCTTTTTTTAAATAAACCAAAAAACTTAAATTTGTTATTGCATTAGCATAAATCCATTATTAAAATCTATATTTACTAAACTAAAATCTAACTAAACTAAACAAACCTAAAAAATGGCAACTACTCCACCAAAACCAACAACCGTAACTAAAGAAGGCTCTGGTTCTTCGAGCATTTTTGCAACCCTAGTAATTCCAATCGCATTTGTTGTAGCATTATTAATATACATGTTTATTTTAGGAGATCCAAGTCATTATAAAGGTGGAGATCCAAGTGGAGAACCTGCTGTGGGTGATTACTTTGGTGTTGTTCACAAAGGTGGCCCAATTGTACCGGTACTAATGACTTTTCTATTATGCGTAATTATTTTTTCTATCGAAAGATTTGTAGTGATTGGTAAAGCTTCAGGTTCAGGTAATGTTGATGCTTTTATTAAAAAAGTACAATCTAACTTAAACTCAGGTAATATTGAAGCTGCTAGCGCCGAATGTGATAAACAAAAAGGATCAGTTGCTAATGTAATTAAATCCGGTTTGAAAAAATACCGCGAAATGGAATTAGAAACTAATATGGATGTTGATCAAAAATGTTTGGCTATCCAAAAAGACATTGAAGAAGCAACTTCTTTGGAAATGCCAATGTTGGAGCAGAATTTGACTATTATTGCAACTTTGGTTTCTATAGGTACATTAACCGGTTTGTTAGGTACAGTAACAGGTATGATTAAAGCTTTTGCTGCTTTAGCGTCTTCAGGAGCGCCTAATCAGGCTGCATTAGCCACTGGTATCTCTGAAGCTTTAATTAATACGGCTTTAGGTATTTTCACATCAACGTTAGCAGTAATTGCATATAACTATTTTACTTCTAAAATTGATACATTAACTTACGCAATTGACGAAACAGGTTTCAGTATTGTTCAAACGTATGCTGCTTCTCACAAAAACAAGAGTTATTAAACTCTTGTTTTTATAGTCCTTTTTGAAAGTATATATATAAATAAAAAGCATTTAATATGCCAAGAGCACACGTAAAAAGAAAAAGTACCGCTATTGATATGACAGCAATGTGCGATATGGCTTTTCTGCTACTTACTTTCTTTATTCTTACTTCTAAGCCCAAGACTGAAGATTTGGTTCCGGTTGATATTCCAGGATCGTCGGTTACAATTAAAGTTCCTGATGATAACGCAACTATAACCATCGGTCAAAATAAGGTTTTCTTTGGTATGGAAGGAGAAGAAATTCGTAAACAGACTTTAGAGAGTGTAGGACAAAAGTACAATGTAACTTTCACTCCTGCTGAAAAAATTGTTTTTGGAACATTGCCTTCGTTTGGAGTTCCTATTGCAAGTATGAAGCAATTTCTGGATATGACTCCAGATCAACGTAAAGAATTAAAACAACCAGGTATTCCTACAGATTCTGTAAGTAATGAGTTGTTTAATTGGGTACGAGAAGCAAGGGTATCTGCTAAAGCTTTAGTAAATAAAGAATTGCGTATAAGTATTAAGGGCGATAGTAAAGAAGAATATCCAGTTATTAAAAAAGTAATTGATATTTTGCAGAAACAAAAAGTAAATAAATTTAGTCTGATTACATCAATGCGGGCTGCAAACTAATTAAATTAAATAAAATGGCAGAATTAGATACCTCCGGGGGTGGCAAGAAAGGTGGAGGAAAAGTAAGGAGTAAAAAAGCATCCACCCGTGTTGATTTAACAGCGATGGTAGATTTAGCGTTTTTGCTAATCACTTTTTTTATGTTAACAACTACTTTGGCAAAACCTCAAGCAATGGATTTGGGTATGCCTGACAAAGACGACATTAAAAAAGATCAGTTACCTGTTCCTGCTTCCAGAACAATGTCTGTTTTATTAGGTAGTAAAGATAAATTAGAATATTTTGTTGGAGAACCAGGAAAAGTAGCACCTACAATTACTAACTATGGTAAAAATGGCATTAGAAAAGCTCTAATTGAAAATTATAAGCGTATTAAGGAGCAATCGGGAGGTAAAGAAATGATTGTTTTAATTAAACCTTCTGATAAATCTAACTATAAAGATATGGTTGATATATTGGACGAATTAAAAATAGCAAACGTTCAAATTTACGCTATTGTTGACATTGTTGCTAATGAGGTCGAGTCTTTAAAAAGAGACGGGCTTTATTAATTTATAATGTTAAAAGAGTATTCATATTAAATAATTATAAACACTAACCATGGCAAGATTAGATATATTAAATCCGGAATGGCTTGATGTTGTTTTTAGTGGGAGAAACAAAGCATATGGAGCTTATGTGCTTCGTAAAGAAAATTCAAAAAATTCAATACGAGCATTGATTATTGCAAGTGTATTGTTCATTGTTGCAATTGCTACGCCAACTATTATTGACAAAATCAAAGGTTTTATTCCAAAAGCAGACGAAAAAGTAAAAATTCAAGATGTGATTTTAAAACCACCACCACCAGTGGATATGACAAAACCACCTCCGCCGCCGCCACAAGTAGAACCACCAAAACCTAAAGTTGATCAGGTTCGCTTTCCACCTCCAGTTGTAAAACCGGATAATGAGGTTCAGGAAAAAGATCCTCCAACAGTTAAGGAATTAGAAGTAAAAGATCCTGGACAAAAAGATCAAAAAGGTGATCCAAATCAAGATATCCGAATCGATGAAGCGGTAGGTAAAGCTGACATTACTCAAAAAGTAGTTGAAGAAAATAATGATCCTGTTAGTTTTGCTGCAGTAGAAAAATTACCTGCTTTTCCAGGTGGTGAAGCAGCTTTCGGAAACTACTTAAGTAAGAATATTCGTTATCCACCAGTTGCAAAAGAGAATAATACACAAGGACGGGTAATCGTATCATTTGTGGTAGAAAAAGATGGATCGTTAACTGATATTAAAGTTTTACGGGATATTGGTGGAGGTTGCGGACCAGAAGCTGTACGTGTTCTCTCTAAATCTCCACATTGGACACCAGGAATTCAAAATGGTAAATCAGTGCGTGTGGCTTATACAATGCCTGTGAACTTTACGTTAGCTGGAGATCAATAGTTTAACAACAATGTTAAATAGATTTAACTTTAAGGAGAAACCGCTCAAAGAGCGGTTTCTCCTTATTTTAGGGGTAGTCACATTTTTGGGGTTTTTTGGTTTAGGTCTGATGATTATGTTTTGGCAACGCTTACCTTTGAGAATGCCTGTTTCTCAACGATATCTATTCGGAGCAGTGACTATTGTTTATTCTATAATTCGTTTTTCAAGATTATTTCCCAGAAAATGAAACTAAAAAATGTTTTAAAAACGGTTTTAATATTAACAGTATTTTCTACTTCTTGTAATCAAAACCGCATAATTGACAATGGTTCTGATGAATTTACTTCTGGAACTTACAATTTTGTATTTGATGAATCTATATCTCCTATTTTAGATCAGGAGATATACGTCTTTAAATCTTTATATACAGCTGCTAAGCCTAATGTAATTTATCAGCCTGAAAACAAAATTTTAGATTTAATTTTAAATAACAAAGCCCGTTTTGCAGTGATGGGTAGAGACTTACATCAAGACGAAGTAAAATTGTTAACCAACAGAAATTTGCCGCCTAAAGTAGGAAAAGTAGCCATAGATGCAGTAACTTTAATTGTTGGAAAAAATGCTGTAGATACAAATTTGACTCTCGCACAGGTGAAAAGTTTGTTTGATGATAATACTAAAAACACTAAAAATCTCGTTTTTGATAATCCAAACTCAAGCGTTCTTAACTATTTAAAAAGTATTTTTAGTTTAAAAGGATCAAATCAAAAGAATATTTATGCTGTTAAAAACAGTAAGGAGGTGATTAAATATGTATCTGAACATGAAAATTCAATCGGTTTTATCAGTTATAGTTGGTTAATTGAACCAGATGCAGATTACTTGGAAGCAACAAAAAATATTAGAGTTATTGGTATCAAAGATGAAACAGTAAAAACTTATTTTAAACCTTCTCAATCTACTCTTGCACTAAAGCAATATCCGTTGATGAGGTCTATTTATGTGGTGGATTGCACAGGAAAAATAGGTTTAGGCACTGGTTTTGCATCATTTTTACAAAGTGAAAGAGGTCAAAAAATAGTTTTAAGATCAGGTTTGTTGCCTGATTCTATGCCGGCAAGAGAAATAAGTATAAAAAAAGAACTGTAAAGTAAAATAGAATTTTAACCATGAGAATAACTAATAAAATTGCGATAACCTTTTCCGGATTAGCTCTAGTAGGCTCTTCCGTTTTTGCACAAAGCTTAGCTGATGCAAAAAAAGCATTGGATGCTGAGCAGTATCAGAAGGCAGAGGGAATGCTGAAAAACCTTACACAAACACAGGCAACCAATGCTGAAAATTATTTTTATTTAGGTTGGTTATACATTAAAACAGATTATGCTGATTCTGCAAAAGCAACTTTTAATAAAGGAATTAGTGTTAATGCCAAATCAGCACTAAATTATGCTGGTTTAGGTGCAGTAGATCGTTTGGACAAAAATGCAGCTTCCGCAAAATCTAATTTTGATAAAGCATTAGCTGCTATTGATAAAAAAGATAATGAGCCGTATGTATATATTGGAAAAGCTTATTTATTAGCTCCAAATCCTGATCCCAATGCTGCAATTCAGGTTTTACAAAGAGGGATTGCATCAAATCCAAAAGATAAAAATCCTGAGTTATATGCTGCATTAGGTGATGCATATCGCTCACAATTAAAAAACACCGATGCTTATGATAATTATTCACAAGCATTAGCAATTAATCCAAAAATGGTTAGTGCTGTTGTAGCAACTGGTGTAATCTGGAAACAGGCTAACAACTATGAAGATTCTGAAAAAGAATACCGCAAAGCCATAGCAATCGATCCTAATTACGGACCGGCCTTCCGTGAGTTAGCAGAAATGTATTTACGCTGGGGAAGAAATAGTTCTCAAACTGTGGCTGATCAGAAATACAAACAAGCGGTTGATTTTTATAAAAAGTATTTGGATTTGACAGACCGTTCTTTAGATTCAAGAATGAATTATGCTCGTTTCTTAGTTTATGCTCAAGATTATCAAGCTTTAGAACAAGAAACTCAAGAGATAGCAAAAACGGCACCTAAGAACAATTTATTGGTTTATCGTTATTTAGGTTATGCGGCATATGAAAACAAAAATTATCCTGCCGGCTTAGAAGCTTTGAATAAATTTATTTCTCAAGCAGATCCAAAAAGAATTATTCCTTTAGATTATTTATATTTAGGTCGTTTACAAACGGCTTCTGGTCAGGATGCTGAAGGTATTAGTAGTTTGCAAAAGGCTTTAGTTCTTGATACAACACAGGTAGAAGCTTATGGTGAAATAGCTAAATCTTTATATAATCAAAAGAAGTATGCAGAAGCAGGTGATGCTTACAAAACCTTTGTGTCAAAATCTAAACAAGCAACCTTAAATGATTATTTGCGTGAAGGTGTAAGTTATTATAATGCTTTTAAAGCACAATATTATAGTAATGCGACTCCAAAGCCAGTTGCTGATACAATGTTGCTTGTAAAGGCAGATACAGCTTTCAGTTATATTCAGCATCATGCAGCAGCACCACAGGCAGCAGTGGCTTTATATCAAGCAAGAGCTAATGATTTACGCGAGCCTAGCCGAAATACTTCTCAGGGTTATGCAAAACCTTATTACGAACAATACATTCAGTTAATTACTTCAAAAGGAGCTGTTGCGGATGCGGATAAAGCATTTTTGTCTGAAGCCTATGCTTACTTAGGTACTTATTATGAATATAAAGAGAAGAATGAAGCTAAAGCTTCAGAGAATTTTGCAAAGGCAATAGAGGCTGATCCGAGTAACAAACAAGCCAAAGCTTTTACTGATAAAAAGAGTAAGAGTAAATAATGTAAGTTATTGAAATAGAAAAGGCTCCTTTTAAGGGGCTTTTTTTATATTTGAAAAATTTATTATAATAAATGGAAGCACAAAGTTTGCCAGTTAATTATCTTCCCATCATCTTTCAAATGATTGTAGCACTAGGGTTTGTATTTGCAACCATGCTGGCTACTCATAAATTAGGTCCTAAAAGAAGTACTAAGGATAAGTTAACACCATTTGAATCCGGCATAGAAGTTATTGGTAATGCCCGCACACCAGTATCTATTAAATATTTTTTGGTAGCAATACTGTTTGTTTTGTTTGATGTAGAGGTAATCTTTATGTATCCTTGGGCAGTTAATTTTCGTAATTTAGGTTCTGATGGAATGTTAGAGATGTTTGTTTTTATGGGAACTCTACTTTTAGGTTTCATCTATATCATCAAAAAGAAAGCATTAGATTGGGATTGATAGAATAATTCTAAATAAAATAACAATCTTAAAGCTTACATTCTACAAAAATTATTATTGTAAATTTGTAGTTATCTTTTAAAAAAAGATGAGTTTTTTGTGTTAATCAAATATGAGTGATATAAAACTAGTTGAAGCACCTGCAGGTGTAGAAGGTTCAGGTTTTTTTGCTACTTCATTAGATAAAGCTGTAGGAATGGCTCGTTCTCATTCATTATGGCCATTACCGTTTGCAACTTCTTGTTGCGGTATAGAGTTTATGGCTACTATGGGTTCCCATTATGATCTGGCACGTTTTGGCGCAGAACGTTTGAGTTTTTCTCCTCGTCAAGCAGATTTACTAATGGTAATGGGTACAATTGCTAAAAAGATGGCTCCAGTTTTACGCCAAGTTTATCTACAGATGGCTGAACCGCGTTGGGTAATGGCTGTAGGTGCTTGTGCATCAAGCGGTGGTATTTTTGATACTTATTCTGTTTTGCAAGGAATCGATGAGATAATTCCTGTTGATGTATATGTACCAGGATGTCCTCCGCGACCAGAAGGTATTATTGATGGATTTATGAATATTCAAAAATTGGTGCAAACAGAAAGTGGTAGACGTAGAGAGGCACCAGAATATAGAGAATTGATGGCAAAATATGGTATTCAATAATGAGCAAAATTTTTATAGAAGAAGTTGCAAATCAATTGAGCGCTAAATTTGGAGAAAAAATTTCTTTGTTATCTAATTTATCTGATTTGTACAATTTTGAAACTTCGCGTGAGCAAATTATAGAAGTTTTATCATTTTTGAAATCAAACTCGCAGCTTCAATTTAATTATTTAACAGATTTAACGGCGGTACATTATCCAGAAGAAGAAAAGCAGTTTGCAATAGTTTATCATTTGCATAGCTTTATAAATAATATCCGGATCAGGGTCAAAGTTTTTTTGACAGACAACGACGTTCATATTCCCACAGCCACAACACTTTGGAATGGAGCAAATTGGATGGAAAGAGAAACATATGATTACTTTGGAATTCAGTTTGATGGGCATCCTGACTTACGCAGAATTTTGAATGTAGATGATATGACGGCTTTTCCTATGCGAAAAGAATTTCCATTAGAGGATCCAAACCGTGTAGATAAGAAAGATTATTTTTTTGGAAGATAGAATTAAAATTTGATGGAGAATTTTCCGGTTTTTTCTGATAATGATCCACAAGATTCACCCACAACGCTGAATCTTGGGCCAACCCATCCTGCAACGCATGGGGTATTCCAGAATGTTTTGCAGATGGATGGTGAACGAATTATAAGTGGTGTTTCTACCATCGGTTATATTCATCGCGCTTTCGAAAAAATTGCAGAGCATCGTCCTTTTTATCAGATTACACCACTAACAGATCGGATGAACTATTGCTCGTCACCCATAAATAACATGGGTTGGCACATGACGGTAGAAAAATTACTTGATATTAAAACACCAAAAAGGGTTGATTATTTGCGGGTGATTGTAATGGAACTGGCCCGCATTTCCGATCATATTATCTGTAACGGAGTTTTGGGAGTGGATACCGGTGCTTTTACAGGCTTCCTTTATATGATGGAATACCGGGAAGCCATTTATGAGATTTATGAAGAAGTTTGTGGTTCACGTTTAACGACAAACATTGGTAGAATTGGCGGATTTGAGCGTGATTTCAATGATATCGCATTTCGAAAAATTAAAAAGTTTTTGGTTGATTTTCCGCCCGTTTTGAAAGAGTTTGAATCCTTATTTAACCGTAACCGTATATTTGTTGATCGTACAAAAGGCGTTGCACCCGTTACTGCCGAAACTGCTTTAAGTTATAGTTGGAGCGGACCATTATTACGTGCTACAGGAGTAGATTATGATGTGCGTGCAATGGAGCCCTACAGCTCTTATGAAGACTTTGACTTTGAAGTTCCGGTTGGTACAAATGGTGATGTTTATAGTCGTTTTTTAGTTCGGAACGAAGAAATGAAACAAAGCATGCGGATGATCGATCAGGCTTTAAAAATGATTGAAAAAGAACCAAAAGGTGTTTTCCATGCTGATGTACCTGATTATTATCTTCCCCCAAAACAGGAAGTTTATAATAACATGGAAGCCCTGATTTATCATTTTAAAATTGTAATGGGCGAAGTAATTACCCCGGTAAAAGAAGTATATCATGCAGTAGAAGGCGGCAATGGAGAATTAGGCTTTTACTTGATTAATGATGGTGGCCGAGCTCCTTATCGTTTGCACTTTCGAAGGCCAAGTTTTATCAATTATCAAATGTATGCACCCATGAGCCAAGGCATGTTACTTTCTGATGCAATTATCAACATGAGTAGTTTAAACGTTATTGCAGGAGAGTTAGATGCTTAAAATTGAGGAAACCAATGTTGTTCACAAATTTTCACTTGAACTTTATCAGCAATTTCAGGAGATTACAAGTCGATATCCGGCAGAGTATCCAAAATCAGCTTTGTTACCGATTTTGCATGTCGTGCAGGCAGAGTTTGGTTGGTTAAGCGCAGATGCAATGGATAAGGTGGCTGAATATATAAACATTCAGCCTATTGAAGTTTACGAAGTGGCTTCTTTTTATACCATGTATTTTCTACGTCCGCAAGGAAAATATATGCTCGAAGTTTGTCGTACTGGCCCTTGCTGTTTGGTTGGTGCCGAAAAAATCATGAAATACATCGAACAAAAATTAGGTGTAAAAGAAGGTGAGGTTACACCAGATGGTTTATTTAGCTGGAGAGGTGTAGAATGTTTGGCTGCCTGTGGTTTTGCACCAGTTTTGCAGATCGGGCCGGAATATACTTTTTACGAAAATTTAACGCCAGCATCAGTAGATCAATTAATTAGTGATTTAACTATTAAGGCTAATAACTAAGATGAAAAGATCCAAAATTGTAGCTTGGGATTTTGCGGTGATAATTGCAGCGGTACTGTTTTTATCAACCAAAAATTGGGATCATGTTAATTTAGTTATTGGATTTGAAACAGTGATAATTCTTATTTTCAGTTTAAAGCATCATTTGGATTATTATAAAATAGCTGGCAAAATTTATTAATCAGCTTTATGGAACGAAAATTACTTTTAGAACATATCAACGTACCAAACATCAATACTTTTGATGTTTACCGCTCCAAAGGCGGTTATGCTGCTGTAGAAAAAGCCTTAAAAACACTTACTCCGGAAGAAATTGTGGAGGAAGTAAAAAAATCTGGTTTACGTGGTCGTGGTGGTGCAGGCTTTCCAACCGGAATGAAATGGAGTTTTCTGGCTAAGCCAGAAGGTGTTCCACGTTATTTGGTTTGCAATGCAGATGAATCTGAACCTGGGACATTTAAAGACAGGTTTTTAATGACTAAAATTCCTCATCTTTTGATTGAAGGAATGATTATCGGCAGCTTTGCACTGGGTGCTAAAACTTCTTATATTTACGTTCGTGGCGAAATGATGCCTCAGATCCGAATTTTGGAAAAAGCTATTGCTGAAGCCAGAAACGCAGGTTTTTTAGGTAAAAATATTTTGGGTACTGGTTACGATTTAGAGTTATACGTGCAGCCAGGTGGTGGTGCTTATATCTGCGGAGAAGAAACGGCTCTAATTGAATCATTGGAAGGGAAGCGTGGCAATCCACGTATTAAACCACCGTTTCCGGCAATTGCAGGTTTGTGGGGTTGCCCAACAGTTGTAAATAATGTAGAATCCATAGCTGCTGTAGTACCGATCATACGTGATGGTGGAGAAGAATATGCAAAAATTGGTATCGGTAGAAGCACCGGAACAAAACTGATTTCTGCTTCTGGAAACTTGGTAAAACCAGGAATTTATGAGATTGAATTAGGTCTTCCGGTTGAAGAATTTATTTATTCGGAAGAATACTGCGGAGGAATAGCTAATGGAAAACGCTTGAAAGCTGTAGTCGCAGGAGGATCATCTGTTCCAATTTTACCGGCTAACCTGATTACCAAAACGATCAATCAGGAAGCAAGATTAATGAGCTACGAATCCCTGTCAGATGGTGGTTTTGCCACAGGTTCGATGATGGGTTCGGGTGGATTTATTGCTTTTGATGAAGATCAGTGCATTGTACGAAATACCTGGAATTTTTCTCGATTTTATCATCACGAAAGTTGTGGGCAATGTTCCCCTTGCCGCGAAGGAACTGGCTGGATGGAGAAAGTTTTGCATCGTCTGGAATATGGTCACGGTAAATTAAGTGATATTGACTTGCTGGTGGATGTATCTAAAAAAATTGAAGGTAATACAATTTGTCCGTTAGGTGATGCCGCTGCCTGGCCAGTTGCCAGTGCCATCCGTCATTTCCGGGATGAATTTGAATGGCATGTAAAAGAGCCGCGGCTTTGTTTAGAACGCAATTACGGCTTGGCACATTACGCTAATCCTCTGCCAAAACCAGAACCTGCAGTTGCAGTATAAAGAATAGCTAATAAAAGAAGCATCTATATAAATGCTTCTTTTATCATACAAAATAAATACTTGAATTTAAGTTTTACGGATTGGATAAAATGCCAGAAGAACAACTTGTTAAAGTTAACATAGACGGGATACCGGTAGAAGTAAGTCCGGGTACAACCATTTTAAATGCTGCAAGGCAGATTGGTGGTGATATTGTTCCACCGGCTATGTGTTACTACTCCAAATTATCGGGTAGTGGTGGTAAGTGCCGTACGTGTTTGGTTAAAGTGAGTAAAGGTTCAGAAAAAGACCCGCGCCCGATGCCAAAGCTCGTTGCTTCCTGCCGTACTACGGTGATGGATGGGATGGAAGTGCAAAACATTACATCCGCAGAAGTAATTGAAGCCAGAAAAGGTATTGTAGAAATGCTGCTGATTAACCATCCGTTAGACTGCCCGATTTGCGATCAGGCTGGTGAATGTTCTTTGCAGGATTTGGGATATGAACACGGCGCTGCAAAAACGCGTTACGAATTTGAACGCCGTCAGTTTGAACGGATCGATATTGGGGATAAAATTCAGTTGCATATGACACGCTGCATTTTATGTTACCGTTGCGTTTTTGTTGCTGATCAGATTACTGATCATCGCATCCACGGTATATTAAATCGAGGGGATCATTCTGAAATTTCCACTTATATTCACCATGCAGTTGATAACGATTTCTCCGGAAATGTAATTGATGTTTGTCCGGTTGGTGCATTGACTGATAAAACTTTTCGCTTTAAAAACCGCGTTTGGTTTACTAAACCAGTCGAAGCAAATCGTGATTGCGATAAGTGTTGTGGTAAAGTAACACTGTGGTATAAAGGTGATGATGTTTTACGCGTGACTGGCCGCAAAGATGTTTATGGTGAAGTAGAAGAGTTTATATGTAATACCTGTCGTTTTGATCAAAAAAGAACTGCAGATTGGATAATTGAAGGACCGAGAAAAATTGCTAATACTTCTGTAATCAGCTCCAATCACTACGATTCATTAAAGCCTTTGCCAGTAATTAAAAAGAATTTGGCTTTGCAGGAATCCAACAAAGAACAATTAGAACGATATACCAGATTATAATGGAGCTATCATTAATTATAGAAAAATTTATTCTGGTTGCGATTATTTTCGGAATCAGTTTGGTAACGGCTATGTATTCTACTTATGCCGAGCGTAAAGTAGCCGCCTTTTTGCAAGATCGTATTGGTCCGAACCGTGCCGGTCCGTTTGGTATTTTTCAGCCAATGGCCGATGGTGCCAAAATGTTTATGAAGGAAGAAATCATTCCTACGCAATCCAGTGGTTTATTGTTTATTATTGGCCCTTCACTAGCTATTTTAACCGCTTGTATTGGTTCGGCAGTAATCCCATGGGGACAAACTTTAACTATTGGTTCGAGAGTGATCGATTTGCAGGTTACTGATATCAACGTTGGGATCTTATACATTTTTGGTGTTGTTTCTTTAGGCGTTTATGGCATTATGATTGGTGGCTGGGCATCAAACAACAAATATTCTTTACTGGGAGCAATTCGTGCAGCCTCACAAAATATTAGTTACGAAATTGCAATGGGTTTATCCATCATTGCTTTACTGATGCTAACTGGCACATTAAGCTTAAAAGAAATTGTGCAGCAACAACATGGATTTTGGGCAAACGGTTGGTTTACCTGGAACTTTTTTCGTCAGCCCTTAGGGTTTTTAATTTTTATCATTTGTGCTTTTGCAGAAACTAATCGCAGTCCGTTCGATTTGCCGGAATGTGAAACTGAACTGGTTGGCGGTTATCACACTGAATATTCTTCTATGAAGCTGGGTTTTTACTTGTTTGCAGAATATATCAACATGTTTATTTCTTCGGCAGTAATGGCAACGCTATATTTTGGTGGATACAATTTTCCATTTATGCATCATTTGGGATTGTCAGAAAATTTAGTAACTATTTTGGGTGTGGTTGCTCTGTTTGCCAAGATAATTTTCTTCATCTTCTTTTTTATGTGGGTAAGATGGACTATTCCACGGTTTCGTTATGATCAATTAATGGATTTAGGTTGGAAAGTATTAATTCCACTCGCTATTGCCAACATCGTATTAACAGGTGTTTTTGCTACTATTTTTAAATAATTTCCAACAGTTCCATGGAATCTCTAACCAATAAAAAGAAAGTCCTCGAAGCAAAGCCACTCAATTTTTGGGAGCGTGCTTACCTGCCGGCTATATTATCAGGACTTTCTATCACCATAAAGCACTTTTTAAGAAAGCCGGTTACCATTAAATATCCGGAAGAAAAACGTGAATTTTCTGAAAACTACCGTGGTTTGCATTCTTTAAAAAGAGATGAAAAAGGACGGGAACGTTGCACCGCTTGCGGATTATGTGCTTTATCCTGCCCGGCAGAAGCTATAACTATGATCGCTGCTGAACGTCAGCCAGGTGAGGAAAAATTATATCGCGAAGAAAAATACGCTGCTGTTTATGAAATCAATATGCTGCGTTGTATTTTCTGCGGATTGTGTGAAGAAGCTTGTCCGAAAGAAGCCATTTATTTGGATGGCGATATCGTACAATCAGATTTTTTGCGAAAAGATTTCATCTACGGGAAAGACAAATTAGTTGAAGCACCCTTGAATCAATAAGTTTTATACCTTTGCCCCGTTCTTGCCCGGAGCAAAGGTATTTTTAGTTTAGCACATGAGTCTATTTTACTTCGTCGCATTCTTGTCCATATTTTTTTCACTAATGGTGATTTTCTCCAAAAATCCAGTCCATAGTGTACTTTACCTCATCCTTACTTTTTTTACCTTCACTATTCATTATTTTTTACTGAATGCTCAGTTCCTCGGAATTGTGAATTTCATTGTGTATATGGGTGCCATATTAGTACTGTTTTTATACACCTTAATGTTGATGAACTTAAATCATGAGACTGAGCCCCTTAAATCAAACCTGCTAAAAACTATTGGTGTGGTAGGTGGCGGATGTTTGTTGGTAACGCTTGTTGCCTCTTTAAAAATTTCTGGAAATTCTGAAATGGTTATTCTGAAAGATCCAAATCTTGGCTTGGTAAAAAATTTAGGCAAAGTGCTGTTTCATCAGTTTTTATTACCATTTGAAGTTTCCTCTATTTTGTTGTTATCTGCTATGGTTGGTGCCGTTTTATTAGCAAAAAAAGAATCCTGATCTATGCAAAACATATCTAATGTTATCCAGACCATTCCGCTTAACCATTATATTTTGTTGAGCGCGATAATTTTTTCGATTGGTGTAGTTGGTGTTCTAACGCGTCGCAATGCCATCGTAATTTTCATGTCGGTTGAGTTGATGTTAAACTCTGTAAATCTGTTATTAACGGTTTTTTCGATCTATAGGAATGATGCAGCCGGACAGGTTTTTGTGTTTTTTGTAATGGCCTTGGCTGCTGCAGAAGTAGCAGTTGGTTTGGCAATTATTGTAATGATTTACCGCAACACCAATACCATCGATATAAATGTGTTAAACCGGTTAAAATGGTAAATATTTTAAATCAAAACGTAGCACGTTCATGATCAGTAATTATATTTGGTTGATCCCAATACTTCCTTTAGCTGGTTTCATTATCAACGGTTTAGGCCGAAAAATTTTACCAAAAAACCTAATTGGTTTGCTGGCAAGCTTAATGGTTTTGATACCGTTTGTATTAAGCGTGATGCTGTTTTTATCGGTAAAGAATTCAGGTCAGCCCATCACTGTTACCTATTTTGAATGGATCAAAGCCGGAAAATTATCCGTTCCTTTTTCTTTTTTGGTTGATCAGCTCAGTTCGTTAATGCTGCTGATTATTACTGGAGTTGGCTTTTTAATCCATGTGTATTCTATCAACTACATGCACAATGATGAAGGTTTTGGTAAATATTTTGCTTATCTCAACCTCTTCATTTTCTTCATGTTATTGCTGGTTTTAGGATCGAATTACATCATTTTATTTATTGGTTGGGAAGGCGTTGGGCTTTGTTCTTATTTATTGATTGGTTTCTGGTTTAGCAATCCGGACTATGCAGATGCAGCAAAGAAAGCATTTGTGATGAACCGAATTGGTGATTTAGGTTTCCTGATTGCTATTTTCGTTATGATCGCCTCGTTCGGCAGTGCTTCTTTTAACGATGTTTTTTTAAAGGCAGCTACTTTAAAATCTGGTGATCCAACGCTGGTACTAATTACTATCTTGTTATTTGTTGGTGCAACAGGAAAATCGGCACAAATCCCGCTATTCACCTGGCTGCCGGATGCAATGGCTGGCCCAACGCCAGTTTCTGCCTTAATTCATGCAGCAACAATGGTTACAGCAGGTATTTACATGATCGTTCGTTCCAATGTGTTGTTTACTTTGGCACCAGTTACCATGCACGTTATTGCAGTGATTGGATTGGCCACGATTTTGCTGGCAGCTATTATTGCAGTGGCGCAAACTGACATTAAAAAAGTGTTGGCTTATTCCACAGTTTCCCAATTGGGTTATATGTTTTTAGGATTGGGTGTTGGTGCTTATACAGGTGCTTTTTTTCATGTCATTACCCATGCTTTTTTTAAGGCACTTTTATTCTTGTGCGCTGGTTCAGTTATCCACGCGGTAAGTGGTGAGCAGGATATGCGCAATATGGGCGGTTTGCGTAAAAAATTGCCGGTTACATTTATTACGATGCTGATTGGTGCAATTGCCATATCTGGTATTCCTCCATTCTCCGGGTTTTTCTCCAAAGATGAAATTCTGGCGCATGTTTTTACCTATAGTAAAAGCATGTATATTTTAGGAGTTTTAGGCTCAATGTTTACTGCGTTTTACATGTTCAGGTTAATCTATCTTACCTTTTTCGGAAAGTTTAGAGGTACGCATGAACAGGAACATCATTTGCATGAGTCGCCTTCTTTGATGACGATCCCCTTGATTGTATTGGCTATTCTTTCTATCATCGGCGGTTTTATAGGTATCCCAGAAGCTTTAGGTGGAAGCCATTGGCTTGAACATTATCTATCTCCAATTTTTGCTGCCACAGCAACACAAGTTTCAGAATTTTCTATTTCCCATAGTTTAGAATTGACGCTGATGGCAGTTTCAGTTACTGGTGCCATTTTGGCGATTATTTATGCATCTATACAGTATAGCAAAGGTGGAAATCTCCCCGTAGCTGATGGCGAAGACCGTACACCTATTAATGCTCTGGCTTATCATAAATTTTATATTGATGAATTATATGATTTGATTATTCGTAAACCGCTGGATGCGGCTTCAAAATTCTTTTATAAAGTTGTCGATTTAAAAGTGATTGATGGATTTGTAAATGGCTTAGGCAAAGTTTCTATGGAAAGTAGCAAAGGGTTGCGGCTGCTACAAACTGGCAATGTCGGTTTTTATATTTTTGTGATGGTTGTCGGCATCATTGCCATGATGGCTTATAGTTTATTCAGGATTTAACAGCTTGCAACAATAAGATATGACGATTATTCTACTCTTTTTACCATTACTTGCAGCACTAATTCTGTTATTTTTTAAAGGTAATAATGTAAAAAATGTTGCCTTGTTTTTTGCCTTGTCCGAACTATTGGTAGCGGCGATCATGATTTCTGGTTTTCATGCTGATGCTACTTATCAATACGTAGTTGATTATCCATGGATTACAGATTTTGGTATTCATTTTAAAGCAGGTGTTGATGGAATTAGTATAATTACGGTTATCCTAACGACAGTTCTGGTTCCACTGATAATCTTATCCACTTTCAAACATCAATATAGCAATCCATCAGTTTTTTACGCTTTGATTCTATTCATGCAAACTGGTTTACTACTGGTTTTTACAGCGATGGATGCTTTTCTTTTTTATGTAGGATGGGAAGTAGCTTTAATTCCGATCTACTTTATCTGTGCCTTGTGGGGCGGAGAAAACAGAATTAAAGTCACCATTAAATTCTTCATTTACACGTTTGCTGGCTCACTTTTCATGTTGTTAGGCATCATTTACTTGCACCTGCAAACACCTGATAAAAGCTTTGACATTCAATCTATCTATAATTTAAATTTTGATGCCAACCATCAAGGTTGGATATTTTGGGCATTTTTCATTGCTTTTGCTATTAAAATGCCTATTTTCCCTTTCCACACCTGGCAGCCCGATACTTACACCACTGCGCCAACTGGTGGCACTATGATGTTATCAGGCATTATGTTAAAAATGGGCATTTATGGAGCAATCCGTTGGCTAATTCCTATAGCACCGCTTGGTTTTGCACACTGGCAAAGTACTGTAATTATTCTTTCCATCATTGGAATTGTTTATGCTTCATTAATTGCTTTCAACCAAAAAGATGCCAAACGGCTTATTGCATATTCATCTGTCGCTCACGTTGGTTTGATTGCTGCCGGAATTTTTGCCTGGAATATTCAGGGAATGCAGGGAGCTGTAATCCAGATGCTCAGCCACGGTATTAATGTGATCGGGTTGTTTTTTGTGATTGATATCATCAGCAGAAGAATTAATACTCGTGATATCAGCCTGATGGGCGGCATTGCTAAAAATGCACCGTTTTTGGCTACTGCTTTTATCATTATTATTATGGGAACCGTTGCGCTTCCATTAACCAATGGTTTCATAGGCGAGTTTTTATTGATGAACGGCGTTTATCAATACAACATCTGGCTGGTTGCCATTGCCGGCTTAACTATCATTTTTGGAGCTGTTTACATGTTACGGATGTACAAACAGATTATGCAGGGAGAAAGCAATGTATTAACTGCTTCTTTTCTTGATGTTTCAGGGTCCGAAAAAGTAGTTTTAATTACTATTTGCGCTTTGGTTATATTAATTGGTGTTTACCCTCAACCCTTACAGCACCTATCCGAAGCCAGTGTAACTAGCCTGATTGAGCAGGTAAATCAAAAATTAATTTCAGCTAAATAATCAAATGGGTACTCTTATCACAATCTCAATTTTAGCGGTCGTTGTTTTATATTTAGGATTATACCGGTTAAACAAAGCATTACTCCCGGTTACAGTAGTTGGGCTTTTGGTTGCTGCAGGTTTTGCTGTGTCAAAATGGGATACTATAGCCATACCAATTTATAGTGGGATGGTTTTGTTTGATCATTACGCTATTGCATTTTCTGTTATTACAATACTATCAACCATTTTAATCATCCTGCTTTCCCGGAATTATTTTGAGCGGATTAGTGAACATGTAGCAGAATATTATGCTATCATTTTATTTTCTTTAGCTGGAATTATGGTAATGGTTTCTTACCATAATTTGGTGATGCTGTTTATAGGCATAGAAATTATGTCTGTTTGCCTGTATATTTTGGCAGGAATCAAGAAAAGAGATTTTGCTTCTAACGAAGCGGCCTTAAAATATTTTTTGATGGGTGCTTTTTCAACTGGCTTTCTGTTGTTCGGCATCACTTTAATTTACGGTGCAACAGGTTCTTTTGATCTAGGAGAAATCAAAAATTATGTCCTGTCTAACCCTCATGATATTGCGTACTTGTTTTACACGGGTATTTTATTGATGATTGTAGGATTATGCTTTAAGGTTGGAGCAGCACCGTTTCATTTTTGGACGCCAGATGTTTATGAAGGATCACCAACGTTAATTACCGCATATATGGCAACGGTTGTAAAAACAGCTGGTTTTGCTGCATTTTTGCGTTTGTTCGCCATCTGTTTTGCGCCATTAGCAGATTTCTGGAGTCCATCGTTACTGGTTATCACTATTATTACTTTGTTTATCGGCAATATTACAGCCCTTTATCAGCACAATTTTAAACGGATGTTGGCCTTTTCCAGTATTTCACATGTGGGCTATATGTTATTTGCTATTGTTGCTTTGGGAGGTGCATCTGCTAATGCGGTTTTTGTTTATGCGACAGCCTATTCTATCGCTTCTATTATTGCTTTTGGCGTGCTAATGCTCGTGCAGCAACAAACCGGCAGCAGTAGTTTTGACAATTTCAACGGACTGGGCAAAAGCAACCCATTTTTGGCTTTTGTACTTACAATCTCAATGCTCTCTTTAGCAGGAATTCCTTTAACAGCAGGTTTTATTGGCAAGTTTTTTATGTTTTCCAGAGCATTATCTCAATATCAAATCTGGCTTACAGTGCTTGCTGTAATTAATGCTATCATTTCCATTTTCTATTATTTCAGGGTGATTGTCGCCATGTATTTTCACAACGAAGAGCATGCTGTAATCAGCATTCCGGGAAACGTAAGTTTCGTTTTAGGAATAGCTGCACTAATTACATTGATAATCGGAATTTATCCTGGATTTATTTCGCATATAATTTAGCTTTCAGGCTGAACTGCAATTAATTTAATAATTTGTAGTTTTACAGACTAACATCGCTAATGAAAGAGATTTGGGAACATCTAACTAACTTAATAAACGCAGAAGCTATTATAAGCAAGGGCGGCATATACCTGATTTTTTTCATTGTATTTGCAGAAACCGGTCTGTTTTTCGGGTTTTTCCTGCCAGGGGATTACTTGCTGTTTTTAGCAGGTATTTTTTGTGCTACTGGCTTATTGGAAGTATCCATTTACGAACTCCTAGGAACGCTGTTTGCCGCTGGAATTTTAGGAAACTATGTTGGGTACTGGTTTGGTTATAGTACAGGGCGGATGCTGCTTAATAGGGAAGATTCTCTTTTTTTTAAAAAAAGATATGTTTTTATGGCCGAAGAGTTTTTTCAAAAGTACGGTGGTATGGCACTGGTTTTCGGCCGGTTTTTTCCTATAATTCGAACTTTTGCTCCTATATTTGCTGGAGTTGCAAAGGTTAAATTTAAAATATTTACCCTTTATAATTTATTAGGAAGCTTGTTGTGGGTGCTGTTGCTCACTTTATCAGGTTTTTTTCTAGGTAAAAAATTTCCGGGCATCGTTCATTATATGCCTTTTATTATTATTGGTTTGATTGCTTTTACAGCTACCCCTGTTGTGGTTGCTTATTTTAGATCAGTCAAAAACAATACTTCACAAAACAACTTACCAACTGAATAATATTAAATTACAAAAACTATGATATTAGAACATGCATGGCAAACTATTCCACCTGGTGAAAGTGGAAAATCACCGCAACGTGTTAATGCAATTATTGAAATCCCGAAAGGATCTAAATGTAAATATGAAATTGATAAAGAATACGGCTTATTAAAATTAGACCGTGTATTGTTTTCATCTGTAATGTATCCGGCTAATTATGGTTTTATTCCGATGACTTATTGTGATGACAATGATCCTTTGGATATTCTGGTAATTTGTTCACAGGAGGTTGTGCCAATGTGCATATTGGAAGCAAAAGTAATCGGTGTGATGCATATGGTAGATAAAGGTGAAAGGGATGATAAAATTATTGCTGTAGCAGCAAATGATATGTCTGTCAATTATATTAATGATATCACTGATCTTCCTCCGCATACTGAAGCTGAAATTACTCGCTTTTTTGAAGATTATAAAAAATTAGAGCATAGCGCATCTGTAACAGTAGAGCAGTTTGAAGGTAAGGAAGAAGCTTACCGTATCATTGAAGAAAGTATTGAGTTGTATAAAACAACGTTTCAGAAACAAACTATTTAATGGGTCCTGATCTTGACATAAGTGGTTTCCATGCATTCTTAACTGTTTTTTTAGTATTATTAAATGGTTTTTTTGTAGCAGCCGAATTTGCAATTGTTAAGGTACGGTCTTCCCAGATCGAAATTCAGGCAAAATCAGGAAGCAGGGTTGCCAAAGTAACCAAAACCATTTTGCACCACATGGACGCTTATCTGGCTGCTACCCAGTTAGGCGTTACCTTAGCTTCTTTAGGCTTAGGTTGGGTTGGCGAGGAGGTGATGACTAAAATTGTCTTCAACGTATTTACTTTTCTACACATTACGATTACTGGTTCGTTTGCAACTAATGCTGGCCTTTTTTTGGCTTTTATGATGATTACAGTGATGCATATTGTCTTTGGTGAATTAGCGCCAAAAACTTTTGCTATACAACAACCGGTTAAAACCAGCTTATTTATTGCTTTTCCACTACGTTTTTTTTACGTTGTATTCAGACCCTTTATCTGGGCATTGAATGGCTTTGCAAATGCAATTTTGAAGTTGTTTGGAATTGAATCTACCCATTCTGGGGAGGCGCATCATAGTTCTGAAGAATTGCAATATCTGCTAGACCAGGGAAAAGAAAGTGGTGTGTTAGACTCTAACGAGCATGAATTAATAAAAAACGTATTTGATTTTAATGAGCGTGTCGCCAAAAATATCATGGTTCCCAGAACCAAAATTTCTGGTGTAGAGTTGCATCTAAATAAAAGGGATTTGCTTAATCGCATCATCAAAGAAGGTTATTCCCGGATGCCGGTATATGATGATACCATGGATAAAATTGTGGGTATTGTTCAGGCAAAAGATATTTTGCCTTTGCTGGTTAATCAAACTGAGTTTAAGTTAGAAGATATTCTCCGCAAACCATATTTTATCCCTGAAACTAAAAAAATCAATGATTTAATGACCGAATTGCAGCTAAAACGCATTCAGATTGCCATTGTAATGGATGAATTTGGCGGAACTGCAGGGATGGTTACACTGGAAGATATTGTGGAGGAACTGGTAGGCGAAATTCAGGATGAATATGATGAAGAAAAACCGATTGTTGAACGCCTCAATTCAACCGAATTTGTAATTAATGCGCTGGCCAGTATCTATGATGTAAACGAACAGCTGCCTCACGATTTGCCGGAAGACGGTGATTTTGATACAGTTTCGGGCTGGCTGGGAGAAATTTTTGGCAAAATTCCGGAAGTGGGTGAGCAGAAAGAAGCCAACGGTTATAATATTACGGTGCTAAAAAAAGCAGGACAAAACATTGAATCTGTAAAGCTGGAGCTGCTACTGAATGAGGAAGATGTATCTGATAACAATTAGTCAGCCAAGCAGATGTATTTATTTTATACACCTGATTTAAACCCTGCAGATTGCTTTTTGAATGAAGAGGAAAGCAGGCACTGTATTAAAGTGCTACGTCTGCAAAAAGACGATCTTGTCGAAATTGTAGATGGGAAAGGCTCTTTTTATCATGCAAAAATTACAGTTTCTAATCCTAAAAAAACTTCTTTTATAATTCTTGAAACGAAATTTGAGTTCGAGAAAAGAAATCATTACTTGCACATTGCCGTTGCGCCAACCAAAAATATAGAACGGTTAGAATGGTTTATTGAGAAAGCTACGGAGGTCGGTATTGATGAAATTACTCCAATTCTTTGTCAGCATTCAGAACGAAAAACCATCAATCAGGAGCGGCTAAATAAAGTAATTACTTCTGCCATGAAGCAATCGCTAAAAGCGTATCATCCTAAATTAAATGAGCTTATTACTTTTTCTTCTTTTGTTAAGATGACTACCGATTCGCAAAAATGGATTGCGCATTGCGAAGACACCAAAAAAGTATTGATAAAAGAAGCATTGCTTCCGCAACAAAAATATTTGATTTTAATTGGACCGGAAGGCGATTTTTCTCCGCAGGAAATAAATATGGCTTTAGAAAATGGATTTCAAGCCATAACTTTGGGAAACAGCCGTTTAAGAACAGAAACTGCTGCTTTGGAAGCTTGTTTTGAAGTTAATTTTTTAAACCGATGAAATACCTGCTACTGATTTTTCTTTTTCTTTCACCCAAACCTCCAGAACCAACGTATAAAATTGCCAAAATAAAATATAGCGGTGGTGGCGATTGGTATGGAGATCGAACAGCGTTAACCAATTTGATCAAGTTCTGTAACGATAACCTGAAAACCAATATTAAGCCAGAAGAAGATGTAGTTGAAGTTGGTAGCGAAACGCTTTTTAACTATCCGTTTACGTTTTTGACGGGTCATGGAAACGTGGTTTTTTCTGATCAGGAAGTTAAAAATCTTCGTAAATATTTAACTGGTGGAGGTTTTTTACATATTGATGATAACTACGGTTTGAATCAGTTTATCCGGCCACAGATGAAAAAGGTTTTTCCGGAGCTTGATTTTGTGGAATTGCCAGTTAATCATCCTATATTTCATCAAAAGTTTACTTTCCCAAATGGTTTGCCCAAAATTCATGAGCATGATGGCAAGCGCCCGCAAGGCTTTGGGTTAATTTATAAAGGCAGGTTAGTTTGTTTTTATACTTACGAGTGTGATTTGGGCAATGGTTGGGAGGATGCGGGAACATATGTTAATGATACGCCGGAAAGCCGTTTAAAAGCCTTAAAAATGGGTGCCAATTTAGTAGAATATGCTTTAACACAGTAATCCTTAAATGGAGGTGATACTGGTTTTATCAGTGTAAAATCTTTGTATTGATATTCTTAAAGTTATTTTGGTTTTATTTTGAGATATAACATTTTAACTAATATATTAGTTAAAATGTTTGACCATGAAAAATCTTTTCTTCTTGCTGCTTTTTATAATTGGTAGTTTTCAGATTTATGCTCAGCAAAATAATGCAAACGATGCACAACTGATTGACCTATATCAGAATCAGCGGTTTGCAGAAGCTATTGATTATCTGAAAAAATATTATCCTGAACCGATAACAGATCTGAAAACACTTTCCCGATTTGCCTATACCAACCGTATGGCCGGTAAACTGCCCGAAGCTGAAAATTATTACCTGCGGATTTTGGCCAAAGATTCTGTAAACGTACCGGTATTAATGAGTTTGGCAGGCATCCAAATAAAGCGAGAAAATGATGGTAAAGCACTGTATTATTATGAGAAAGCGGTTAGGATTGATACCAATAATTTTGCAGTATATAAGCAGTTGGGCAGACTTTATTTAGAAAAACCTGATACTACAAATGCACTCAAATATCTGCAAAAAGCAAATACTATACAGCCACAAGAGGCAGACGTTGCTGCAGATTTGAGTTTATTGTTGATTAGCCTGAAAAAAATTGAGCCGGCTCAGCTGATTTTAAAACGTGCAATTGCTGCAGATTCTACTAATTTGCTTTTGCTTAAATGTTTGGCAAAACTTACTTATACAAACAACCGGTTTAGAGAAACAATCAAAACATGTGAGCAATTAAAGCTGCTTGGAGAAAATTCTGCTGAAGTGATAAACATGTTAGCTACCTCTTATTACATGATTAAAATTTATGATTGTGCAATTGAAAATTTTTCTCTTCTGCAACAACAATCCGAACGAACGTTTTATCTAACGGCAATGAGTTATAAAGCGTTGGAGAAGTACCAGTTGGCGGCAGATTATTTTGATAAAACTTTGCAGGAAGCCGTATCTCCTTATACTAATGCTTATTATAATGAAAAAGGGGCTGTGTACGAAAAAATAAAAGCGTTTACTACAGCGGCCGAATCTTATCAGAAAGGATTATTTTTCAAAGAAAAGGGAATCATTTATTACACTTTAGCCTGTTTGTATGATCGTGACTTGAATAATAAGAAAACAGCCGTAAAATATTATAAAAAGTATTTATTGGCCAAACCACCGATTAACCAACAGGTATATATTACGTTTACACATGATCGGCTGAAAGAATTAATCAGATAAGTTTAACAGCTTAAATTTATACGATAAAAACAGTACTATTTTTTGATAGCAAAATCATAAAATAAAAAAAGCTTTCATTTTAAAATGAAAGCCTTTCCGACAAAAAAAATGCTGTTTTTATAACTGTATTTTCTTCGGAGACTTTGCTTTTTTAACCCGGAAGTGTGCTTTGTTTGCCGGATTAATTTCGGCTTCGCCAATCATGCCCATTGCGCAACGGAATCCAACTTCAGCTGTAGCATCTTCCTGATCCATAAATCTACGTGTTGCTGGGTTTAACCAGTAAGCACGATCATTCCAGGAACCGCCTTTATAAACTTTAGAATGATCATTTACTAAAGTAGTGTTGCCATATAAAGTAGTGTTTACAGAATCAGCATAACCACGAACATCGGGTGTAAATGCTTTACCAGAATTATTGGCAGCTGTAACCGCGCTTGCAGTTGGATTATTGTTAACAGCATTAGTTTCTGCAGCCGTTGCATGCTTTCCGTTCAATTCGCTCCACTTTTGTTTTTTGGAAGTTTTAGCTAAATCCTTAATTGGTCGGCCAAACTTATCTTTTGCCAATAAACCTTTATCAGTATTGGCCAGTCTTTTATCGGTATAAATATTACCCCGGAAAGGGTTGAAATCTTCGAAATCTTCGTAAGACAACTGCCGGTAAGTATCAGCAGTCCATTCATTTACGTTTCCGGCCATGTTATATAAACCAAAATCATTTGGCGGAAAAGAACGAACAGGGGCTGTAATATCAGCTTTATCATTCAAATAGCCGCCTGTACCCATATTATCACCTGCACCGCGTTTAAAGTTGGCTAAAATTAAACCGCGCGTACTCTTTTTAGGTGAACGAACACCCATGCCATTCCATGGATAAATCTTACCATCACTGATGTTTTCAAACTGAGTATTTCCGGCCAAAGCCAAGGCTGAATATTCCCATTCTGCTTCTGTAGGTAAACGATAAGGTTGTTTCAACACACCATCTTCAATACGTGCAGGGCGGGTAGCAGGTTTTCCACCTTGTCCTTTCGCAGCAGCGTTCAAATCTTTTGGCATATTTTTGCCATCGATGCCTTTACCACGGTATTGATTATTTAAATACATGTCTGTATTAAACGCTGCATCACTACCTGTTTTTTTATTTTTGCTCATGGTTTTCCAATCGGTTATAATACCACGTTCGCGCAAAATCTCTTCATTAACACGTTGTGTACGCCAGTCGCAATAATCATTTGCCTGATCCCAGCTTACACCAACAACAGGATAATCCTGATAACCTGGATGACGAAGATAATTATCAACGTAAGGTTCATTGTAGGATAAAGGCTGTCTCCAAACTAAAGTGTCTGGGATGGCATCATAATACATTTCCCGCTCTTGCGGATAAGTTCTTTTGATCCAATATAAATATTCAAGCCAGTCTGTGTTAGCTACTTCCGTTTCATCCATATAAAAAGATGCTACTGTAACCCTTCTCCTAACATTATTATAATCAAACTGAAGATCCTCGTTTAAAGATCCGCCCAAAACAAAAGTACCACCTTCAACCGGAACTAAACCAGGACCGGGAGCAGGGTGTTTTTTGGCAAAAACCTGGAAACCACCATTGGTACGATCATTGTAAGCCCAGCCTGTTTTTTGAGATTTTGCTTTATTACAACTGCTTAATACGCCGCCAAGCATAAGCACTGCTAAAGCACAGTTGGTAAAATTTCTTTTCATTTTTTAAGAATCCTGTAGAACGTAAATTTAAAAATTTTCGTAAAAAACGCCAAAATAAAATTTATGCATCATCATATATCTTTTTCAGACATAATTATATTGAACGAAATAACATCTTTTAGAGTTACAGCAGATCAAAATTTAGTTAGATTTGACAATGAGCAAGTTGTAAAGTAGTTATTTGCTTTGTACAACGGTTTTTGTTTTGCTTTATTCTATAACATTTATAAAATTATCGTGCTGCTTTAAACTTATTATTCTGTCTTAATGGAAATTGATACTATTATTAAAAATGCTTTAATCGTAACAATTTGTTTTGGTTTTAGCATTTTTCATGTAGATGCCCAGGTTAACAGTACCAATACCAATGGCAGTTCTACTTCAGGTGCACTGGTTACGGCTGTTCCTTTTTTAACCATTTCTCCAGATGCCCGTTCAGGTGCAATTGGCGATGCCGGCGTTGCATTATCCAACGACAAAAATGCCAATTATTGGAATCCTTCTAAGCTGGCTTATATAGAAAATGGCGATCAGCTTTCTTTATCTTACAGTCCGTGGTTGCGTCGTTTAGTGCCAGATATTAACTTGGCTTATTTAAGTTATGCCCACAAACTGGATGATCGAAATGTGATTGGCTTATCTTTAAAGTATTTCAACTTAGGTAAAATCCAGTTGGTAGATGTTAACCAGCAGGAGCAGGGTACTTATACACCAAATGAATTTGCCATTGATGCCAGTTTTGCCCGGAAGTTTGGAGAAAATTTTTCCTTGGGTACTTCTTTAAGATACATTTATTCCAATCTTTCCAATGGTAGTTTTTCCAACAGTCAGCAAACTAAAGCAGGGCAGGCCGTAGCGGCGGATGTTTCTTTGACTTATAGAAATCCAACGCAACTTTTTGGTACAGATGATCTTTTTGCATTAGGTGTCAATATTTCAAATATCGGTTCTAAAATCAGTTATACAGAAACCGGGCAAAAATATTTTCTGCCTACAAATTTACGAGTTGGAGTTGCGAATACTTGGTATTTAGATACTTATAATGAATTAACCGCCACTGTGGATGCTAATAAGCTACTGGTTCCAAGCAATGCAAACTCTACAGCAAGTGTTCCTGCCGGGATTTTTGGTTCTTTTACAGATGCTGGATTTAGCGGAGAACTTAAAGAAATTAATTTTGCCGGTGGGTTAGAATATTGGTACAACCATCAGTTTGCCTTGCGTACCGGTTATTTCTACGAGAATCCAAACCTCGGGAACCGTAAATATTTAACGCTTGGTCTCGGCTTAAGGTACGAAGCTTTTAACCTTGATTTTTCTTACCTGGTTGCCAATGAACAGCAAAGTGCACTGGCTAATACCTTGCGTTTCACTTTGGGTTATGCTTTCGGCAGAAATTCAGCAATTAAATAAAATACTTTTGGGCTGATGAAAATAAAAGTAGGTTTTGGGTTTGATGTGCACCAGTTGCGTCATGGTCATCCGTTTGTGATGGGCGGAGTAGATTTAGAACATACATCTGGTGCTTTTGGCCATTCTGATGCAGATGTATTGCTTCATGCCATTTGCGATGCTTTGCTGGGTGCAGTAAATTTGGGGGATATTGGTTTGCATTTTTCTAACACCGATGAACGCTGGCGAGGCATCAGCAGTTTATTGCTGCTAAAAGAAGTATTGAAAATGCTGGAAGAACGCAGTTGGAAAGTAGGAAATATTGATGCCATGATTTGTTTGGAAGCACCTAAAATCAATCCGCATATTCCAGCAATGAAAACTCATATTTCGGATGCAACCGGCATCAGTCAGGAAGATATTTCTATTAAAGCCACCACTAACGAAACAATGGGTTTCGTAGGTCGGAAAGAAGGCGTTGTGGCATATGCGGTTTGCCTGATCGAAAAAATTTAGGTTGATAAAAGAAGCATGATACTTCTTTTATCAACCTAAATGCAACACAGCATATCATCTTAATTTTATGCCGATAAAAGAAGCATTTACACTTTTTCTTCCTGCATAACAACCGTTCCGGTTCGTTTTAAATCGCCCCAGGCATGGAGTTCGCCTTTTAATGCTTTGCGCACCGATTTAAAAAGCACATAATACATTAGCTGCCGCCACATAAAACGTTGCGGAATGATGTAGATGAGCTTGCGGTAATCTTCTTTTTCCATCCGGAAAGCCAACACGCCAACCAGCAAATCTACCAACACAAAAACTAAATAATAGATAAGCATTTTCCCCGGATTCTCCCCAAATAAACTCAGAATCATCATTAAGTCTGCCAACGGCGAAAACAAGGGCAAAATAATCTGGAAAACCAAAATATTTGGCATACCAACCATCCCAAAATAGCGGTATTTGGGATTGAACAAAGTTTTGCGGTGTTTCCAAAAGCTTTGCATTACTCCAAAACTCCAACGAAAGCGCTGTTTTACCAGCATTTCTATTGTTTCCGGTGCTTCGGTATAAGCAATTGCTTCGCCACAATTTTTGATGATGTAGCCTTGTTTCAAAATCCGCATCGTCAAATCGCAATCTTCAGCGAGTGTATCCGAGGTAAAACCTCCGGCTTCTTCAATTGCAGTTTTTCGGAAAGCACCAATAGCGCCAGGAACTACGGTAATGCTATTCAGCAAATCAAAAGCACGGCGATCCATATTTTGAGCCGTAATATATTCGATGGATTGCCAGCGCGTAATTAAATTGACTTCGTTGCCTACTTTTACCGTTCCGGCCACGGCTCCAATCTCTTCATCAGTAAAGTAAGACATCAAATGATAAACTGCATCTGTTTGCAACTGTGTATCAGCATCAATGCAAACTGCAAAATCATACGTGCTTCTTTTAATGCCATAATTTAAAGCTGTTGCCTTGCCACCGTTGGGCTTAGTCAGGATTTTAACCAGCGGATGATGAAGGTAAGCGGCAGTAACAATTTCCAAAGTTCTGTCTTTCGAACCGTCATCTACAAAAATAATCTCAAAAACAGGATAATCGGTTTTAAGTAAACTGCTGATGGTTTTTAAAACCGTTACCTCTTCATTATAACCTGGGACAATGATGCTAACCGGCGGCAAATCTGTTGGTAAAATCTTTTTTTCAGTTTTTTGATGCGCGCTAAATTGTCTCCAAGCCAGTACGCCAACTAAAATAATGCGGCCCAAAGCCAGGAAAATTGCAATTAAAAAAACGTAGAACAAAAACCAGTTGCCGTAAAAATAACTCAGGATAAAAAAGCTATATAAAGGACCAAGATAATTGCTGGTGGCATCATCATGGATAACCGGCATCACTTCATTTTTTGTTTTACCAATGATGCTGGAAATAGTAGTAAACTGGTAGCCGTGTTTTTTAAAATAATCAATAATTCGGGGCAAAGCTTTTATTGTTTCCTGGCGCGTATCTCCTCCTGCATCATGCAGCAGAATCATAGAGCCTTTATTGCGCTGGGCAATGGTTCGGGCAACAATGCTGTCAGCAGTAACGCCTGGCTGCCAGTCTGTTGGGTCGATAGACTCACCAATATTAATGTAGTTTTCTTCCCGGCTTTTTTCTACCGGGATTACTTCTGCTACATTTTGTGGTTCGGCATCAGCATTAAATGGCGGACGAAACAGGATCGTACTTCGGCCGGTAACAGCCTCAATCAAACGACGTGTAGCATTTAGTTCCAGCACAACCCGTTGCAAACTTACTGCAGAAATATCAGGGTGCAAATAGGTATGATTGCCAATTTCGTAACCCGCATTAAACTCCTCCCGCAATAAAGGAATATTTTTTTCGGCCATACTGCCCACCACAAAAAATGCAGCGGGCACATTTTCACGTTTTAAAATTTCCAGAATTTGTGGCGTGTACGTTGGATCCGGACCGTCATCAAAAGTTAAAACTACTTTTTTGGGCGAGTAACCATAACGGCGGATTACATATTTAGTAGGCAGTTGAATATAATTCTGATCCTTAATCATGAAGGTTTTAGGATCGATTTTGAGTGAAAGTAAGCCGGGTTTTGGGGTAGAAACCAAGTCAAGCACTTCACCTTCACCGGTATAATCTACGCGATTGCTCAAACCTACACGCGTGAGCCGGGCAGTATCAATGCCGGTTTTTCGTAAGGAATCTATAGACAGATTTTTGGCAAAATAAGTCCAGATCCGCGAGTCCTCCGAACCTAAACGCCATAAAGCCACGCCACCGGTTGCCCAATCATCCGCCATTCGGATAACGTTGAAATTGGTGGCTGCATCCGTAAAATAAACCGTATGCTTTATTTTATTACCATCGGTGTAATCAAAATTAAGGTTAGCAGATTCCTTATTAAAATTGATTTTGCTTTTATGCTCCTGTGCCAGCTGGATGGCTTCCTGATAGGTTACTGCTTTACCTTCACTGTTTTCCGGCCAGTCATAACCCAAAGCTGCAACTGTCAAAATCACTTTATTGCTTGGCACTTGAGAACAAACATTGTCCAGAATATTTTCTACATCGTGCTGATCAGAAATATCACTATTAGTCAGACCATCATTAAAAGCCATCACAATCAGGTAATCACAATAATTCTGCAGCAATTTTAAATCATACTCACCATCATTGGGCACCACCTGCTGCATAACCAAATAGTTTTTAGCATGAAGTGTGGTGTAAAGTTCCTTTTCAAAAGCAATATAGTTTTTATTATTCCGGTTGGCAATATCTTCAAAATGGATATCCACACCTTTGATATCGTACTTAACCAGATTATCTAAAATATTGTTGATCAGTTTGGTACGATGTGATTTAGTTTTAACGATGTTCTGTACTGTTTTTGCATCCCAGTTTCCATCAACCAGATTTTCAATGATGGCAATAACGGGTTTTTTGTTTTTTCGGACGAGTTTGGTCAGTTCCGGTTCCAGCTTTCCTTTTAAAGAATCTGTGCCGGGCACGATGGTAAATGATTCGCTAATCACCATATCCATTTTGTTGATATGATCTGTAAGCGAAGTAAAAGATTGCGGATCCCAAGGCCAGAAAAAGCCTACATTTAAGCGGTTTTTGTTGTTAGGATGCTCAAGCTGATGCTGACGGCGGTTTTGGGCGAGTTCCCGTATTTGCCGTACATCAAGCTTGATTTCTTTAAAACGTTTTGATTTCTTTACCTGATCAAGCTGTTTTTGACTGAGTTTTTTGGGAATATCGAGCAGGTTGGGTAATAACGGATATTGATGTGAAGAAATGGTAATAACCGCAGCAACTGCACTTAGAAGTAATACAGCGATGAGGGTTCGGCTTAGCCATTTGAGCCGGTTCCATCTTCCCGGAGAGTCTGTTTGAAAAATTTGTTTATCGGCGGACATTCAATATTAGATGCATTGAAAAGCAATAGTTTAACTCAAACACCAGCGGTAGTTTAACGTGCTGGTTTGTTTACTTCTACCTGAGAAAAGTCAACCCCGCATTTACAATTGCTGCCGCAACTTTTTTTTGCAGTTACACTATTGTAAATTAAGCGGCGGCCAACATAAAAAAGAGCTGCTAAAAACAGTATGGCAACTAAAATAATTTGGAGGTTCATATTTTCAGGATTATACTTCTTTTACCAGATAAAAAGCTGAAAGTCTGATTTTTACCTTTTTGGGAAGAAAGCAACCGTACCGCCAACCCAGTCAAAATCTTTATTGTACCGAACGCCAATCATTTTTCCACGGCTTAATCGTGATAAATTAATGGCTAAAGTTGGCTGTTTGTCTTCTTCCGGCCAAAGATACAAAATCCTGATTTCACATTTTACGCCGCCATCCGGTGCCTGCACAATTGGCTCATAAATTACTTTCTCCTGAAGAATCCAGTTTTCAGGATCAGGAATTGCTTGAATATCTGCTTCTTTTACATCAATAATTACACCTTGGCCGGCAAAAGAAAATAATGGTTTCAGTACAAAATCTTCCAAGTTTTTTGGGGCTGAAGGAAGTTCATTCAAAAACCAGGTTTTCGGCACAAATTCACTGTGTAAAAAAGGCATCGTAAACTTGCTGATGCGGTAAAACCAGTTCGGATGCGTAATCCATTCCACATCCAAGTCCTGCCGAATATCTACTACTTTATCGAAAATATTTGGGTCGGTATCAATCTCGTCAAAAATTAAGCGGTTATAAATCCGATTGATAAAAATTTTCTGCTCCCCCAATAAATAGTATAATTTTTTGCCTTCCAGTTTCAAATCTTCCAGCGGAATAATCGGAATGCCCAACTGTTTTTGGGTAATGAAAAAATCAACAGCTGTTTTTTGGTGAAGTGCATCCACATCCATCAAAACCACTTCTTCAGGTTGGTACGGGCCAACAATTGTTCTTTTCAACAAAGCCAGATAGCTGTCTTTATCCAGGCCGGAAAAATAGATGCTTCTTTTATCGGATAAATTATAAGCTTCCTGATAACAATCTCCCAGAAAAGACTGAAAGCCGTATAAAGATGGGAATCCCTGTAATTCAATTAGTTTTGGAATAATTTGTTCATTTTCATCTTTACAGATCGCAAAATCCAAAGCAATAAAGTGCGGATGTTCGGTTTCGTTGGCCACTTCCCACTTCTTCGGAATAGCGCGTTTTGTCAGATTTTTAAAACCCGGATCAAGAATCGTTTTCAAGATTTCTTCTCCCGCCAGAACCAGTTTTTCCTTTAAATCTTTACTGATAAAAACTGGCGTTTCTGCTACACGGAAAGCAACATCGTCTTTTAAATCTTCCTGAAGAATCTTTAAAAAATGCTGGTATTTTTCTGCTGAAAATTGCTCGTTAAAAACTTTTCGTGCCGAGGAAATCATGATATTTCTAAAGTTATACTTCCTGAAAAGTTAAAATTGCCTGGTTTAAAAAATTCGGAATCAGCGTGTTTTGGGTAAGTAGCAACTTGTCCGGATCGTCTGATCTTTCCAGCATTTCGTAATATTTTTGTTCACCATGTTCTGCAATGGTTTGTTCTTTTTTAAGCGGTTCCAGTAAGCGCAAACGCATTCCAGCTGGATCAGCTTCGGGATGAAATTGTGTTCCGAAGAAATACTCATTAAAACGTATCGCCATCATACAACGTTCATAATCCACGTTCGGACGTTCTTTTTCTATAGCCAGAAGTGTTGCGCCAATCTCTGTAAAGCGTTCATTATCAGGCTGAACAACCTGCCAATCACGTGAATCTACCGAGTAAAAAGGCTCAGGCAAACCTGCAAAAACCAAATCTTCCTGGCCAGCTGCGGTTTGATGGATTGGCAGAATACCGAAAGAAGTAGAATGGCGCTGATTGACCGTGCCCAAACCATAATGCCTGCACATCAGCTGGAATGAATGACATACAAAGAGCACATATTTTTTCTGCGGATGATCAGAATCGTTGTGCTGCTGGATCTTTTCAATTAGTTCGAAATAAAGATTTTCCCAAACTGAACCTTCACTTTCCAGCGGACTTCCCGGGCCGCCGCTGGAAATATAAATATCGAAATCTATTCCCGGTATTTCATTATTTCCCCGCAAATCAAAAACCTGATAGCTTAACTCCAGCTGGTTTTGAAGCCGGTATTTATCCAAAATATCTTGAAAGCAGCGCATTCCCTGATTTGGATGTCCGTTGTACAAATCAATGATTGCTACTTTTATGCCTGTTTTTTCTGCGTATGCCATGCTTCTTTTATACCCTTAAATTCCTACCAAAGTTTGTGCAGTAATGTAATCTACCACATCTTCAAAACTGTTTCTTTTCTCATATATTGCCAGTTGCCGATCAGCTCCAGTACCATGCTCCAAAATGTTGTGGATATATTGCAGATCCTGGCGGCAACCCAATTCATCTACCACATCATCCACAAAATCAAGTAGTTCCAAAATTAAAGCACGCGTATTAACCTCTGTTTCTTTACCAAAATCAATCATTTTGCCGTCAATTCCATAGCGTGCAGCGCGCCATTTATTTTCGTTGATCAAAGCACGCGTATAAGTAATAAACTTCATGTTTTGCTGCCGAAGCTTGTATAATTTGGCACACAACGCCTGGAAAAGTGCCGTAAAAGCCATCGTTTCATCAATCAGCATCGGGCAATCGCAAATCCGGAACTCTATCGTCTCAAAAAACGGATGCACGCGGATATCCCACCAAATCTTTTTGGCATTATCGATACAATTTGTTTTCACCAGCATTTTAATATAACTGTCGTACTCTTCAATGCTGTTGAAATAATCTGGGATTCCTGTTCTCGGAAACTTATCAAAAACTTTGGTTCGATAAGATTTATAACCCGTATTCCGCCCTACCCAAAACGGCGAATTGGTAGAAAGTGCGTAAACGTGCGGTAAAAAATAGCGTACCTGATTGGCAATGTGAATGGCCAGCTCGCGCGATTGAATGCCCACATGCACGTGCAAACCAAAAATAAGATTGGAACGAGCCGCCTGCTGCAATTCATTCACAATTTCATTATAACGCGGATGCTCGGTAATCAGCTGGTTTTGCCAGTGTGAAAACGGATGCGTTCCGGCCGCACCAATGCGCATCCCCAAATCGCCGGCCAGTTGCGCAACGGTATAGCGCAGTTTGGTAACTTCTTTTCGCGCTTCTTCGGTATTGTTGCAAATATGCGTGCCCACTTCCACCACGGCCTGGTGCATCTCGGCTTTTACCTGATCTTCATGAATTTTTTGCGCGCCTTCCACAATTTTTTGATCATGCGAAATCAGTTCCCGGCTCACCGGATCTATCACCATAAACTCTTCTTCAACCCCTAAAGTGAACTTGTTCATAGTGCTTCGTTTTAAATGGATACTTCTTTTATCAACCTAAATCTTGTTCTCTGCGGATGGATTGCAGCAACCGATTATGCTTCTTTTATCGTCTAACTTTCAGTGTTGGTGTCTGCAGATTTTACTTTTGTCTTTGGTTTGGCTTGAACTTTTGGCGCAGCAATTACCAAAGGCGAACCCATAGAGGAAGATCTAATATACTCGCCCCAGGTTAAATTATCCTGACCTTCTTTTTGGCTTTTTGCCCGTTCAATGGCATAATTGGCGGCGTTTTCTACCACCCATTCAAAATTTTCGGCACCAACGCTGTTGATGTCTGCATCCGGTGCCGGGTTGCAAAAATCTATTGCATAAGGAATGCCGTCGCGCACCGCAAATTCAACCGTGTTAAAATCGTAACCCAAATACTGATTTAATAGAATTGTGTATTTTTTTATCGTATCCAGCAGTTTTTGATCGGTTGTTGCATCTTCAATTACATAACGTTCGTGGAAAGCGTTGCGCGGTTCGTACTGCATAATTTTTACATATTTACCGCCGATGCAGTAACAGCGGAAATATTCTGTAAAAATAATTTCTTCCTGCAACATCATCACGTATTGCTTGGTGCCGTTGTATTTATTAAAAAAATCTTCCGAACTGTGCATTTTGTAAACTTCTTTCCAGCCGCCGCCATCAAACGGTTTCATATAAGCCGGAAAGCCAACATATTTAAAAATAGCCGGCCAATTGAGCGGATAAGATAAATTGCGAAAAGATGCTTCACTCGTATCATCCGGATGCTCTTTGGAAGGCAATAAAACTGTTTTTGGAACCGGAACACCAATTTTTAAAGCCAGCGCATTGTTAAAAAACTTTTCGTCGGCACTCCACCAAAATGGATTATTGATAACCGCAGTTCCACAAATAGCTGCATTTTTCAGCATTGAACGGTAAAAAGGAACATCCTGCGAAATCCGGTCAATAATTACGGCGTAATCCAGCGGTTCGCCCTGAAAAACCTTATCAACTTTTACAAATTCGGCCGTAATATCTTTTTCATTTTTACTGTTGATGCGATCAACAAAAGCTTGTGGAAACGTATTTTCCTTGCCAAATAAAATTCCTATTTTTTTCATTGGTTTAGTTTTTTGTGGTGATGGTTGATTGGATGCTTCTTTTATCGATACTTTTTAATAATCAGATCAGCATCAACCAAAACCAGATAAATAATTGATTAAATTGTTGACAGATAATGCGGAAACTGTTCCTTCCACGCAGGCCAATCATGCGTAGCACCCGGCTTTATATCTAACCAATGGTTAATATTTTTGTTGTGCAAAATACCCGATAATATTTGGTTGGACGACAGACAAATATCATGCTCTCCGGTTCCCAGCGCGATGCCCATATTCCATAAATCGGGCTGGTTGCTTCCCGGCAAAAAATCTACCGGATTGTTAAAAAAAATATCATCGTTATAAAAGCCATCTGTTTGGCCGCGAATGTCAAAAATACCGCTCATCGGGAATACATGGCTCACCTTTTCCGGATGTTTGAAAGCGAAATTTGCTGCATGGTAACCGCCAAAACTGCAGCCAGCGGTGATGGCTTTGCTGTTACCAGTTTCCAAAGTTGCCCATGGCACCAATTCCTCCAACAGCATTTTATCGTACCAGGTATAATTTCTGGCCCGCTCTGCCGGATGAACGCCTTTATTGTACCAACACAGCCAATCGTAAGAATCCGGACAATAAACACGTACCAAACCTTCATTGATAAACCAGGAAATCGAATCAATCAGTCCAAAATCCTTATTTTGATAATACCTGCCATTGGAAGTGGGAAATAGAATTACCGGTCGGCCACGATCACCAAAAACCAGCATATCTACGTCAAAACCCAAATTATACGAATACCATTTCCGGTGTTCTTCAACCATATTTCTGCTTTTAATAGTTGGGTAATATAGTTGCTTTGTAATTATAAACAAAATTTTGCGCGTTGGTACTGCTTTTGTTACTCGAAAACCATTAATTCTATATTTGCAAATCAAAAAAACATTAGATGTATTGCGCCGTATTAAAGCAGGAAATGGAAGTAACAGAAGAAGTTTTGGTAATTGATTCCACGTTTTTGGAGCGTGAAGTTATTTGTTCCCTGATGATCCCTGATGGATTTGACGAACTGCGACAAATCAATTTGCTATTGCTGAACGATGGACAGGAAGTGGAAAATTTACACTTAAATCAAACGTTAACAAAATTATATACCCATCAGCAAATTGCGCCCACACTGGTAGCCGCCATACATGCTGGCGAACGCATACAAGAATATGGCACGGCCGGGAATCCTGATTTTAAAGGTCGCGGAACTAAGGCTGAAGCTTATACTTCTTTTATCACCCAAGAATTGGTGCCCAAATTACAGGAGTTGATCGGGATGAAAACCTTTGGCACAATTGCTTTTGCCGGGTTTTCTTTAGGGGGATTATCTGCACTGGATATTGCCTGGAACAATCCGCAGTTGTTTGATAAAGTAGGCGCATTTTCAGGTTCTTTCTGGTGGAGAAGCAAGGATTTAGCCGAAGGTTATTGTGATGAAAATGATCGGATTATGCACAAAATCATCCGGCAAAAACAGTATCAGCCCGAACTGAAATTCTGGTTTCAAACGGGTACAAAAGATGAAACGGCCGATCGCAATAAAAACTATATTATAGATTCTATGGATGACACAGTGGACTTGATCAAAACTCTTGAAAATAAAGGATATAATCGTAAAAAGGATATTCAATATCTGGAGATTATTAATGGCAAACATAATGTAGAAACCTGGGCCAAGGCAATGCCTAAGTTTTTGTGCTGGGCCTTTGGGCAATAAATATTTTCATTATTTATTCCAATATAGTTCTAAAAATTATATAAGTAAGTGTTATCAGGCAGTTAAATTTAATTAAAATAGCAAACAGACTTGCTATCTCTTTAAATTCTAATATATTAACCTTAACTTTGCGGCAAAATTAAGGAACGCATTTACATGCAGAAAATCAGAAACATTGCGATTATCGCACACGTTGACCACGGCAAGACTACGTTGGTTGACAAAATTTTGCACAGTTGTGCAGTTTTCAGAGACAATCAGGAAACCGGCGAACTGATTTTAGATAATAACGATCTGGAACGTGAACGAGGTATTACCATCGTTGCCAAAAACGTTTCTGTTAGATATAAAGATGTTAAAATTAACATCATCGATACACCTGGTCACGCCGATTTCGGTGGTGAAGTAGAGCGTGTATTGAAAATGGCCGATGGTGTGCTTCTTTTATGCGATGCTTTTGAAGGTGCCATGCCGCAAACACGTTTCGTAACGCAAAAAGCTTTGGCTTTGGGTTTGAAACCAATTGTGGTGGTAAATAAAGTTGATAAGGAAAACTGCCGTCCGGAAGAAGTTTACGAGCAAATTTTTGAATTGTTCTTCAACTTGGATGCAACGGAAGATCAGTTGAATTTCCCGGTAATTTACGGTTCATCCAAACAGGGATGGATGAGTACCGACTGGAAAAAACCGACAGAAGATATTTTCCCGTTGATGGATTGTATTCTGGCAAACATTCCGCCGGCTCCGATAGAAGAAGGTACTTTGCAAATGCAGATTACTTCTTTGGATTATTCTTCGTTCGTTGGTCGTATCGCGATTGGCCGTGTTGCCCGCGGAACGATTAAAGAAAATCAGCCGATCTCTTTGGTAAAACGCGATGGAACCATCCAAAAATCACGTGTAAAAGAACTATATACTTTTGAAGGTTTAGGTAAACTTAAAGCAACAGAAGTAAGTTCTGGCGATATTTGTGCCGTTGTTGGTATTGATGGTTTTGATATTGGCGATACCATTGCTGATTTTGATAAACCGGAAGCATTAGAGGTGATTCATATCGATGAGCCGACCATGAACATGCTTTTCACCATCAACAACTCTCCGTTTTTTGGTAAAGAAGGTAAGTTTGTAACTTCCCGTCACCTGCGTGATCGTTTGTACAAAGAGATGGAGAAAAATCTGGCACTTAAAGTAATCGAAACGGACTCTCCGGATTCTTACCTGGTTTACGGCCGTGGTATTCTTCACTTATCAGTATTGATTGAAACCATGCGACGTGAAGGTTACGAATTGCAAGTTGGTCAGCCACAGGTAATTGTGAAAGAAATTGACGGCGAAAAATGCGAGCCGATTGAAACTTTAATTGTAGATGTTCCGGGAGAAGTTTCCGGTAAAGTAATTGAACTGGTAACCCAGCGTAAAGGTGATTTACTGGTGATGGAACCAAAAGGCGATTTGCAGCATCTGGAGTTTGAAATCCCTTCACGCGGTATCATCGGTTTGCGTAATAATGTACTGACTGCAACTGCCGGCGAAGCTATTATGGCTCACCGTTTTAAAGCTTACGAGCCGTGGAGAGGTCATATTCCTGGACGTGCGAATGGCGTTTTGGTATCGATGGATACTGGTAAAACAACTGCTTTTGCGATAGATAAATTGCAGGATCGCGGCCGTTTCCACATCGATCCGGGCGTAGAAGTTTATGAAGGACAAGTTTTAGGCGAACATATCCGCGACAACGATTTGGTTATCAATCTAACAAAAGGCAAGCAGTTAACCAACATGCGTGCTTCCGGAAGTGATACCAACGTGCGTATTGCACCAGCTATTCATTTTTCTTTGGAGGAATCTATGGAATACATTCAGGCTGATGAATACATTGAAGTTACGCCGCAAAGCATCCGTTTGCGTAAAATCTATTTAAATGAAGGTGATAGAAGAAACAACGCTAAAAAGTTTGTGAATCAATAATCACAATAAATCAACAGGAAACCCGCTTAGAACGAGAGTTTAAGCGGGTTTTCTATTAATACATTGCTGATTATTTTTTCTTAGGTACGGAATCAGAACTTGAAGCTGATTTTTTGCCGGATTGATAATCTGAAGGTGCCTTTTTTGATTCGGTACTTTTTTCTTTTTTCTTCTCGCTGCTTCCTTTGTCTTTACTCATGGCGTTTTAATTTTAGTTAAGTTTTATTATCAATTTAAAAAACGCAATAAAAGTTTGCTGCGTATAAATTGATTATTAAAGATAATGATTATTTTTATTTGCAAAGCTGACTTTTGATTTAGAAATTTTGTTAAACCTGCACAGAAATAACAATTAAAAGATTAGGCTTTTTACAATGAAATTATCTGCGGCTTCTCCGCTTCAAAAGCTACTTGATACTTTGCCGCAGCAAGGTCAAATTTGTTGGATTGGTGTCAGGCCGAATAGAAAACAACCTGTTTTATCCGTAGAAAGTGTTGACGTCATCACTCAAAAAGGACTTACAGGCGATCATTTTTCAGGCACTGTAGGCAGCAAAAGGCAGGTTACTTTAATTCAGCAGGAGCATATTCAAGCCATTGCTTCTTTTATGCAGGTAAAAACAGTATCGCCGGAAATGCTGCGGAGAAATTTGGTAGTGAAAGGCATCAATCTCCTCGCCTTAAAAGATAAAAAGTTTTGGGTTGGAGAAGTGTTGCTTGAATACACCGGCGAATGCCACCCCTGTTCCCGCATGGAAGAAATTTTAGGCGCAGGCGGATATAATGCTGTACGTGGGCATGGTGGCATTACAGCCAGAATACTTCGGGGTGGAAAGATAAGTTTGGGTAATATTCTCCGTATTGACTGAAACGTTTCCGAAAACCAGCTGCAAACTTGCCATACTTCTTTTACCTGTGTTTTTTTATCAGATAAAATAAACTACTGCGGCATAAAGAATATTATACTGTTTTTATAAGCAAAAAACAGGCACCGATACCGATGCCTGTTTCAGGTTGAAATATTTGCGGTAATAATTAAAACTTATAAGCTAAAGTAGTTAAAAACTGGCGTGGCTGAATCGGCGTAATGCTGTAATTATCATGAATAAGATAATTTAAAGTATTACCGATATTAGAAACTTTAGCCAGCAACGAAATTCTTTTGTAAGCATAACCGGCAGAAAGATCAACTGTTGTAAAGCCGGTTAAAGGAATCAAGCGGCTGTATTGTTGTGTTTGGCCAACTGTATTATTATAACCACCAAAACGCGATCCGGTATAAAATGCAGAAGCACCCAATTTTAAACCGCGCAAGGCAGGAAGATTAAATACATAAAAAACGCTGCCATTGTAAGTATTTGCCGGATTATTAACCAGGCGTTCGCCAATTGTATAAGAACCTTTAGTACCGGTTGTTTTGGTATAACGCGTAAAGTTGTGGCTATATCCGGTTACAAAATAGAAATTTTTAGAAATATCCGCTTTGATGTCTACATCAAAACCATCGCTGGTAGTTTGTCCGCTAAATTCTTTAATATTAGCGTTGGAGTTTAAATTGCCAAATTGATCATAAACGGCCTGAATAGCCAAATCGCTGTTTTTGATTCGGTAAACACTCACATTTGCGGCTACCTTACCGTTAAACAAATCGTTTTTGATCCCTGCTTCGTATTGATCAACAGAAGATGGCTTTAAATTTGAAAGATAAATATCTGTGCCCGTGCTGGTTATAAAATTATTAGCGTAGCTGGCATAAAAAGAAGTTGTTTTGACTGGCTGATAAATTAAAGCCAGTTTAGGTGAAAAAGCTTTATCAAACTTTGTTGGAGTAATCCCGCGGCTATCAATATTTTGGTTGAAGTTGGTAATATAAGTCTGTTCTGTCTTTACAATGGAATAGCGCAATCCGGCTAAAACTTTAAACTGAGTAGTAATAGAAATTAAATCCTGCGCATAATAACCATAACGATAAGACGGAGATTTGGTACGCAACGTATCCCGGGAATTTGGCACATCTGTACGTGATGTAAATTCATCTACGTTAATTATATTGATTTTGTCATAAGTAGTTTTGGCTGCAGTAATGCCCGCAACATTAAATAATCTGCTTACACTAAATACTTCCGCAAAATCAGTTCCAACTAAAAGCTGATGTGATAAAAAGCCTGTTTTAAATTTACCGTTTAAGTTGATTTGGCCCGTATAATCACCTTCATAAGTTTTTGCACGAGTAAGGCTTCGATTCCAATCGCCGTTTGCAGCAACGTTATTTGGTAAGCTGGAACCGAAAGAATTTACTCCAGTTCCCTGAATGGAACCGATTGCATTCAAGTTCCAACTATTATTGAATTTATGATTCAACGTGGCCGAGCCGGTTCCTTGTTCTAAATTGCTGTAAGCCCAGTTAGTATTGATATACTGTGAACGGGGAACATCGGGAATATAACGGCCATTATTTAAAGTTCCAACGCCATTATCCGGTGTTAAACCTGATTTTAAATAATTTCCCTCAACCAATAAAGTAGTTTTTGGGCCGAGGTTAAAAAGTAAAGATGGGCTTAAATTGGTGATTTTGGTTTTAACCTGATTACGGTAACTGTCAGCATTTTCATAAGTTCCGATTATGCGAAAGGCAATATTTTTGTTGATTGGCCCGTAAACATCAACCATTGGTTTGTAGTCATTGTAACTGCCATAACGCATGGCTACTTCTCCGCCAAAATCAAACTTTGGTTTTTTGGTAACTAGATTGATCACCAAGCCACCGGAAGTATTACCATATAATAACGCCGAGCTTCCTTTTAGAACTTCGATAGATTCTAAAGTACTGGCATCGGGCAAACCAGCTGTATTGGTTAAAACGCCGTTTCTAAAAATGCTTCCTGCCGCACCGGCAATACCAATGGTATAACCGCGTGCCGAAAAAGATTCAGAAACACCACCACGGGTTTGCGTTAATGATACACCACTAACATTTTTTAAAGCATCACCCAAACGGTTAACCTGCTGATCTTCAATTACTCGGCTGCTTACTACGCCGGTACTTTGCGGCAGATCAAGCGGGCTAATATTTGCTTTGCCTAATTTTACAGGAATATTATTACTGTTTTTATGAGCATTAATATTTACTTCTGATAATTGTGAAGAACTTTCTGACAAACTAAAATCTGCTACAGCTATTTTGCCTGCTTCGCTTCGGATTAAAATTTCTTTGCTTATACAACCGACACAAGAAATTTTAACTCTATAGTTACCTGGTTTTACATTGCCAAACGTGTAACTACCGTCTTCTCTACTGGTTGTTGTCCGGTTAAGTTCTTTAATCATGATGATTATACCAGATTCTGGCTTTCCATCCTTAGTTATAATTTTTCCTGATATTTTTCCAGTAATTATCTGTGCATCAGCATGAAGAACAATTGCAACAGGCAGTAAAAAGAGTAAAAGTTTTTGATACATTAGTTAAAGCTTAGTTTCTATTTTTATTTAGATTAATTCTACGGTTCAAATATAGACGTAAAATGCAGTCTACAAAAAGTTATTTAGAATTAATTTAAATAAAGATTAGGAAAGCAAGCAATAAAAAGTACTTATATAAAATGCGGTTCGAGGAAAAATGAAGGGTAATTTTTTATGCTTCTTTTAACAGGTAAAATTAGCTGGCCTGAGCATAGTACTGCTCTACTTTATCAAGGAGATTAAAAATATCAAAAGGCTTGCTTATAAAATGGGATGCACCGGCAATAGCGGCAGTTTGTTGCCCGTCCATGCAAGCAGAAATCATGATAATGGGTAAATATTTGGTTTCGGAAAAATTTCGTAATTGTTTTATTACCAGATCTCCAGACATAAGTGGCATCCATAAATCAACAATTAATAAACCTGGATTTTCTTTGGCAATAGTATCAAAAACATTAGGGCTTTTGCTTTCACTAATTACATCATATCCATAGGTTTCGAGTAAAAGCACCAACATTTCCAAGATGTCCACATCATCATCACAAACAAGTATCTTTTTATTCATCATTGGCTTATAGCAAATTATGGAAATGATGCTATTTGCTTTATAAACTTTAAAAAGGACTTATGGTTTTATTTAATACTTTGATAAGAATGATTTAACCCAATAATATCAAAAATTATTTAGGCGTAGTTCCGGTCATTGTTTCAGTTACTTTGCCACAATCTAACATTACTTTACCATAATAGGGGTTTTGGATTTCTCTGGATGCATTGAGCCAGTATTGCTTTTTCATCGGGCAATATTGACGGAAAACAAGTGTATGCGTTTTAAAAGTTTTTAATAAACCATACATCTCATCAGACAGTGCAGCAAAATGTTCGCGTTGATGATCAATACTTTTAGATTCGCTGATATGCTGACTGTTATAGCGTAACTTTTCGCCATAAATAGTCCAGGCTTTTTTCTGGCTGTCATCAAGCTGACTGGCATCTACTTTGGCAATGGCAACAACCAAATCGTTAGCGCTTTTATTGGCCAATTTTCCATCATCGTTCACTAAACTCTTTTCTACGTTTAGATAAGATTGTAAAACCTGATCGATCGCATTGGTATTATTCTGCGCATTTGCTCGTTCAAAAGTTAGTAACACAAAAATGAACAGCAAATAATTATAAGTTTTCATAGCGTTTGATTGATAAATAATGGCAAAATTAAGTTTAACGAATGGCGCAAAAGTTTTGGATAAAAAAATTGCCAGATAACAAACGTTATCTGGCATTATACTACAATAAGTTTAATAACTGAAATATCCAGTTGTTTAAACCTCAAAAGCAGAGTAATTTTTACTGTATAAAAACAGTAACTATTTTTCCCAGCCTTCACCTTTTTTAGCGTGTCCGCTTTTAATGTGTTCTTCTGCTTTGGCTTTTCCTAAAATCGCAGCCATATTGTTTCCATCAGCATCTTTTCCTACCGCAATATATCTGCCAGATTTGCAATTAATTACAGGATTAACCATTGCAACATTTTTGGTTTTTGTTTTTACAGAATAAGCGGTGATACCACCTTCTGTTTCTTCTTTTTTAGCTTTTGCCATGATTTAGATTTTTGGTAATTGATTTAAACTAACTCGTAAAAATACAATTTGTTTATATATGAAATATCAATTTCTAAGGTAAATACAAAATTTTATTTTTACACATTGCTGATCTTGTCCAAGTCTTATTGAAGCGCGGGAATGATAAATTCAATAATTATAAGCCTAATCAATTTTTAAGTGATAAAAGAAGCATCACTTGCTATCAAAAATGCTGCTTATTTTCAATCACAGCAGATCAGAATATCGGTTTTGAAGCTTTATCCCGGTAGCTTTATGCAATCGGATTTGATTAGCGTACTGTTCAATTAGCAATAAATCGGGTGTTAAATTGTGTAAAACTGCAATCGCTTTAGCTTCAGATAAATCTTCATTGGCTTGTTTATAATCCCCCAGATCAGATTTGATTTCTGCCAAAACCAGCAACGAACCAATAATGTGCTCATAATTATTTTGCTTCCGGGAGATGGCGTTACTGCGCAATAAATACCATTTAGCTTCAGAAAACCGGTTTTGGCTGAGGTAAAAGCTGGCCAAGCTGTCAAACTCAATGCGCATGGCTGCCTGTCCGTAGCGTGCAGCATGTTTTAGTTGCCGCATAATAAAAGCTTCTTCTGCATGAATGCTATAGCCGCTTCTGCCTAAATCATGGTTAAAAGTGGTAAAGGAAGTATTGTAGATTAATGCGGCCGAATCTGGTTTGAAAGGTACAGCGTACGCACTTAACAGAACCGGATTTTTGAGTCTTTTGGGCGAAAATATCTTAGTGTAAAACTGTGCCGAAACATTCAATGAAAAAAGGGTGATAAAAACAGTATAGAGTAATTTCATATGTTGTTTCGGTTTCACGGCGCAAAAGGTTCAACCGAAAACCTCCAGTTCCTCATCATAACAAGCCCAAACCATATAGGGATGTGTATCAGCATGATAAATTTCGCCGTTTGCTTTGATGCCGATAACGCCTGCAAAACCATCATACGCAGCCATTTCTGATAAAGTTTTTTCGCAGGCATCGCTTAGCTTAAAACCGTCGGTTACGCGGGTTACAATTTTTGCTGCAACGGCTGCGCTGGTAATATCTTCGCCAACACCTGTGCAGGAAATGGCTGCAAACTGGTTGGCATAATTGCCGGCAGTTGTGGCAGAATCACTTACACGGCAAGGAATTTCAAAACCTTTGCCACCAGTTGAAGTGGCTGCGGCCAGATTTCCATGAACATCCAAAGCCACGCATCCAACCGTACCTAAACGAACAGAATTTTGCAGTTTTTGCTCATATTCTATTTTGCGTTGCGGCGTTTGCGGATTAAAATAGGGGAAATCATGTTCACGCGCAAAATCTTTTGCACCTGTTCCGCTCAAAACACGATCTTGTAGCGGCAGCAGTTTTTCGGCAACCTGAATTGGGTTTTTTACATCTTCAATATTAATCACGCCTGCAAAACGCTCGGTTTTTCCATCCATTAAAGCAGCACTCAATCGGATTTTGCCATCACTTTGAATTTGCGAACCCAGGCCAGCATTAAACAGATCGCAATCTTCCAATAAAGACACGGCAAAAACAGTAGTTTGCAGGGCGGTATGCGTTTTTAAAAAAGTATAACTCGCTTCGGCAATGGTTGCCAAAGCTTCCTGTTTTGCTTTTTTGATTTCCTGGTTGGTGCCGGATTCACTAAAAAATCCGCCGTGAATTATCAGTTTCATATTACTTATCATTATCCGGAATCTCTACCGGAACGGCCCTAACCGCATGGTTGATGAATAATTTATGCTGCCGCAAATCAAATTTATCATAAATAGACATTACATGCACGTTCAAATTTTCCACAGAAACCGGCATGCCCAGCTCTACATTATAAATATTGGTTTCGATGATATTCCTCCCATCCACCACAATCGTCAGTCCGGAACCGATAGCTTCCATCACTTGGCCATCGGTAATGAGCAGCCCGGCATCTTCACCCAAACCAATTCCTAAAATGCCCGGATTACTGGCTACAGCATAAAATAAACGGCCAATTCGGCCGCGCTGTACAAAATGCGTATCAATTATGACCGAATCGATAAAACCCAGGCCAGCCGTAATCTGCACTTCACCTTTAATCATCGCTTCGTTGCTTTGCCCGCGGTAAATCATGTTGGCTGAAGCTGCAGCAGCACCGGCAGAAGTTCCGGCAATAACAAAATTTTGGTGCAGATACCGATCTTTCAGAATTGCCAGAAATTCAGTTCCACCAAAAATAGAGCTTAAACGAAGTTGATCTCCGCCGGTAAACATCACTACATCTGCATTTTTGATGCGTTCCAGATAATCTGGCCGTGCGGCTTCTTCACGGCTGCGGATATCAAGCACGTTTACATTTTCAACGTTCAGCTGATTAAAAGCTTTGATATATTCTTCACCAACCAGCTCCGGAATTTGTGAAGCCGTGGTAACAACCTCTACCTTAGGATTTTCGGTAGCAGCTTCCGTAATGATTCTTTTTAATATTCCGCGTTCAAAAAACTGTAAATGATCTGGTTTTTTAATATTTCCCAAGTCACTAATGTTCGTACCCAGGTCAACGGCACCACCAATTATTACTAATTTCCCTTTTGGTATGATCATCAATCAAAAATTTAAGGTATTTTTCCAAAGGTAAACGACAGCAGGTATTAAATTAGCGGTTATTTGCATTTTTTATTCAAAAACTTATTTACTTGCAGCTACTTTAGTTGAAAATTTAACAAAAAAACTCCTTATAAAAGAAGCATTGAAACCATATACGTTATGAAGATTGAAAAGATTCAAATCCTGAAAGGGCCAAATATCTGGAGCACTTACCGGAAAAAGCTGATACAAATGCGCTTGGATTTGGAAGAACTGGAGGAGCGGCCAACTAATAAAATTGAAGGTTTTTATGAAAGATTAGAACAGCTGATACCTTCTCTGCATAATCATCGCTGCTCACCAGGCATACCGGGTGGTTTTTTTATCCGGGTAAAAGAAGGTACCTGGATGGGCCACGTCATTGAGCATATTGCCCTGGAAATACAAACACTTGCTGGCATGGCAACTGGTTATGGCCGCACTCGCGAAACCAAAGAAAAAGGCGTTTATAATGTTGTTTTTAATTATGAAGAAGAAAAAGTAGGTGTTTATGCGGCCGAGGCAGCCGTTAAAATTGCAGAAGCGCTGATCAGCAGTTTGCCATACGATCTGGAAGAAGATATCCGCCAGCTTAAAAAAATACGGGAACAAACACGTTTAGGTCCGAGTACCGGTTCTTTGGTTGAAGAAGCGATTGCGCGTGATATTCCCTGGATTCGTTTAAACAACCAATCTTTGGTACAATTAGGTTATGGTAAAAACCAGATGCGCATCCGTGCTACCATGACCGAACGCACCAGCAGTATTGCGGTAGATTTGGCTGGCAATAAAGAAGAAACCAAAAGATTGCTGGAAGAACAAGCGATTCCAGTGGCAAAAGGCATTACGATAACTTCTGTGGATGGCGTGCATGAAGCAATCCGTAAGGTTGGCTTTCCATTGGTTTTCAAGCCTTTGGATGGCAATCATGGCCGTGGCGCTACCATCAACGTAAAAACCGAACAGGAAGCTTTGGATGCATACGAACATGCGGCATTAGTTTCCCGGAAAGTAATTGTAGAGCGTTTTATCACCGGTTATGATTTCCGGGTTTTAGTAGTTGATCATAAAATGGTTGCTGCTGCCTTGCGCGTTCCGGCTCATGTGATGGGTGATGGAAAATCCAATATCAACCAACTGATTGATGTAACAAACAGTGATCCGCGGCGTGGTTACGGTCATGAAAATGTGCTGACTGAAATCATCATCGACCGCGACCTCTTAGATTTGTTGCATAAAAAAAGCTATACGTTAGAAAGTGTTCCGGCAGCAGGCGAACAGGTTTTTCTAAAATCTACAGCGAATCTTAGCACTGGCGGAACGTCTGTTGACGTAACGGATATGGTGCATCCGCAGAATGTGTTTTTCTGCGAACGCATCTCCCGGATTATTGGTTTGGATATTTGTGGCATCGATATCATGGCCCAAAATCTCACCGAACCGTTGACTGAAAATGGTGGCGTAGTTTTAGAAGTAAATGCCGCACCCGGTTTTCGGATGCACCTGGCGCCAAGTGAAGGTTTGCCACGAAATGTAGCTGCTTCTGTGATTGATATGCTGTATCCATACGGAAAATCTGCCCGTATTCCCATCATCTCTATTACTGGTACCAACGGAAAAACCACGACTACCCGTTTGATCGCCCACATTGTAAAAAATAATGGCTACCGTGTTGGCTTTACTACTTCAGATGGTATTTATGTGCAAAATACGCTGATGGTGAAAGGCGATACCACCGGCCCGTACAGTGCAGAATTTATTTTGAAAGATCCGACGGTGGAATTTGCCGTGCTGGAAACAGCCCGCGGCGGCATTTTGCGGTCGGGTTTAGGTTTTGGGCAATGTGATATTGGTGTGGTTACAAATATCCAGGAAGATCATTTAGGTTTGAATGATATCCACACACTTGAAGATTTAACACGGGTAAAAGAAGTAGTGATTAATTCAGTCAAAAAATCCGGATGGGCCGTTATCAATGCCGATAATGAATACTGTGTAAAAATCGCCAAAAATGCCAGTTGTAATGTGGTTTATTTCAGCATGGATGAAAATAACCCAATCATTGTAAAGCATTGCAGCCAAGGCAATATAGCTTGTGTTTATGAAAATGGATACATTACCATTAAAAAAGGAGATTGGAAAATCAGGGTGCAAAAAGCAGCACAAATTCCCCTGACTTTTGGTGGTACGGTTGGTTTTATGATCCAGAATGTGCTGGCGGCAACGCTGGCCACTTTTGTTTGGGGTTTCCGTACGGAGGACATCAAAACTTCATTGGAAACTTTTATTCCTTCCGTAGCGCAAACGCCCGGGCGGATGAACATTTTTGACTTCAGGGATTTCAAAATTATGGTGGATTTTGCCCATAATCCGGATGGGTTTAACGGAATCAAACAATATTTAAAAACGGTAGATTCTCCGCAGAAAATTGGTTTAATAGCCGGAACAGGCGATCGGCGCGATGAAGATATTCGGGAAATCGGCCGAATTGCAGCGGAAATGTTCGATCATGTTATTCTCCGTCAGGAAAACCATTTACGTGGCCGCAACAAGCAGGAGCTTTTGGATTTGATGGAAGAAGGTTTTTTATCGGCTGGATTAAATAAAACTTATGAAATTGCTGATAGCAAAATGGATGTTTTTCAAACCGCTATCCGCATGGCCAAGCCAGGCGCATTTATTGTTGCATTGAGCGATGTGGTTGATAATGCCATCGATGTGGTACACAGTTTCCAAGAGAAAGAAAGAGCTGGCGTAGCTATTTAATTTTAACCCGCCGATTTAAATATTCCTGCCATAAAAGCATAGTGGCGATGGTTCTAAAAGGTTTCCAGGCTTCTGCAATTTGCAGAAGCCTTTCTTTCGGCGTCTCTTTTGGCAGGCTTTTTATTTTTTTGAGCGAATTGACAGCGGCCAGATCTCCCAGCGGAAAAATATCTGTACGGTGCAAAACAAACATCAGGTAAATATCTGTCGTCCAGTTACCTATTCCTTTTATCGAAGTTAGTTTCTGACGGATTTCTTCATCCGGTAAAAACTCCAGAGCTTGCAGATCCAGGTTTTCGTTGAGCAGATTTTGAGCTAAATCTCGTGCGTAAACCGTTTTCTGCCGACTGAAATAACAGGCTTTCAGTTCTTCATCGCTCAAAATCAACAAGTTTTCTGCGGAAATAATTCCAGTCTTTTCCTTCAGTTTTTGTAAGGCCGATAATGCAGAAGCTACCGAAACCTGCTGCTCCAAAATAATATGGACAAGCGATTCAAAGGTATTTGGCCTGCTCCAAAATGGAGGATAACCGGATGCCGAAATTATAGTGCTAAAAGAAGCATCAGCAGCAGCTAACCGATCGCAAAGCGAATGGAAGTTTTGCTGGGTAAAAACAGAAATCACCGTAAATTATTTGTTAGAAAATTTGAACAGATAACCTTGGATAAACAGATTAATATCTTCGGAAAGTTTTAAAAAATAGACACTCAAACAAAAAAAAACAGTGATAAAAGAAGCACGTATTAACGTATCCAAAACAAAGTTTGGTTGCGTTGGGATAAATTTCTCACAAATAAAATAACCTAAAACTGCAAGCAGTATTGCATACAAAGATTTTATGGTGAAAGGCTGCATTTTATAAACGATCAGGATAAAAATATACCGGAACGTATTGAAAATCAATAGTGTAGCTGCGGCTGCAATGGCAGCGCCTGTGATACCGTACTTCGGAATGAAAAGTAAATTGAGGCCGATAGTAATGCCGATCAACCCTAAATTAAAAAAGGAATCATACTTAAAGTGCCGCGAACTGGTTAGGATTACGCCGTTAACACCCGTTGCGGAATCAATCACGTAACCCAAACCGATGAAGAAAATAACATAACGGCCAGCGGCGTAAGCAGGAGGCAAAACTTTGAAAATGTTATCCACATTAACCCAAACCAGCAGGAAAATAAACAGGGCAGCAATGAGCTGGTTGATGCAGCTTTTGCGGTAAATGTTCCTGATATTTTGCAGATCATTATTTTTCCAGGATTCGGAAATAATAGTGTAGGCAATGCTGTAAAGCGAACGTGCCGGCAGCGTGATTACCGTTCCGAAATATGCTGCTATCCCGTAAATACCGGTTTTGGCTAAACCGAATTTTTCATTAACCATGTAAGTATCAAGGCTGCTGATAATGATCGGTGCAGAACCCGTTAGGATCGCAAAAAAGCAGATGCTGATTAGTTTCCTGCGTATATCGGGATTGATAAAAGCAAAATCGGTTTTTAGAGAAAAATTTCCATTTTCGATCAATTTTCGCATCATCAAAAACGTGGGAATAATATTGGCTGCAAGCCAAAAAATCATAAAAGCCTGAAAGTTGATCCTTTTAAAAAAGATCAATACAAGAGCAAGCAGGATTAAAACCCGCTTGGTAAATTCGCGCAAAACCCGGCCGCTAATGGTATCGTAAAGCATCCTGGCGTAAAGATCGAACACATTAAAAAACAGCGTAAAAAAAGTAAGCGGCACCAGGTACCAGAAATAAGTATAAAACAAATTATTTTTCTGGGGTTTGGCACCAATCAGCTGATCTTTAAATAGATAGGCTAATATGGTAAACAGTACAAAACCGGCCAGCGAAACCAGGCAGGCTAAAGCCAAATAACCATGATGGTTTTTTTTATTGTTGCGGAAATAGGGGAAATACCGGCCTGTACCGTTAAATCCTAAAATGGCAAATTGGGCAAAAAGCAGCGAGAAATTGTTTAATAAAGTAATCAAACCAACCTTTTCTTCACTGATAGCTTGGGGTTGAAAGTAGTAAACCGTTATGGCTCCGATTGCAACACCGAGATACGAATAAAAAGTGCCTTTTATGGTTTGCTGCTGTATAATGCCCATCGGGTTTGCCGGATATTTTGCGTGGCTGATGCTGTTTTTATATGCTATTTTTGAGCGATCAGATGGCAAATATAAAATATAAAGTTTGCGTGCTTACGGTAACTTACGGAAATCGTTGGCGGTTTTTGCAGCAGGTGCTAAAGCGCGTTTTAGGTTTTGAGGAAGTAGTACAGGTGGTTGTAGTCGATAATGCGTCGGATTATTCAGTGCTAAAAGAAGCATCAGTTTTAGCGGACAACCGGATAAAAGTTTTGGCTAATGCGGAGAACAAAGGCTCGGCCGGCGGCTACAAACAGGCTCTGGAATACGCACATCAGCACGCTGCTGCGGATTTAATCTGGCTGCTGGATGATGATAATTTACCCAACGAAAACGCATTGAAAATTCTACTCGAAAACTGGGAAAAAATCCCGGGAGAGAATACTGAAAAAGCTTTATTTTGTTTGCGTTCCGACCGGGAACCGCACGTCAGAATTGCACAAGGCGAAAATCCTTTTCGATATTATTTGGTGCCCGATAATTTTTTGGGATTCAGTGTGAAACGCATTTTTTATAACCAGTTTTTAAAGCTGAAAGATCGTTTTACGGGAGAAAAGCTGTTCAAGATTTATGTTAAAATCCCTTACGTTCCTTATGGCGGTTTGCTGTTGCATCAGGAAATGATTGCCAGAATTGGTTATCCAAATGAAGCATTTTTTTTATATGTAGATGATTCTGAATATTCATATCGTATCACTGCAAATGGCGGCACAATCTGGCTGATCCCGGAAAGTAAAATTGTGGATGTGGATCAATCGCAGGGCATTAATTATCAAAAAAGAATCTTTTCTTCTGCTTTGCTGGATCAATGGAATTTCCGGATTTATTATCACGTGCGCAACCGGTTGTTTTTTTATTCGCCAATAACCATTAAAAACCGCTGGTTTTTCAACCTGAATAAATGGCTTTTTTTAAGCGGATTAAAGCTGATCAGCATTTTCAGCAAAAAACAAAACGAATACAAAAAGTTGCTTATTGCTGTTGATGATGGTTTAAAAGGTAATCTGGGCCAGGCCGGTTCAACAAAATTCTGATACTGTTTTTATCCACCTAAAATTGTATCCTTACAAAAAGCTATTTTAGCACGCTCATGGCAGTACAAAATCCAACCTCATCCAGCGTAATTGATGCCTACAGCAATTTTTACGACAACCACGACGAAGCCTGGCGCATGTTGGGTGCCAAATACAAAGCGCAAAACATAATCGAAGTTTGCCACGGAAAGCAGTTTTTAAAAGTGCTGGAAGTAGGAGCAGGCGATGGCAGTATCTTGTATTATCTTGATCAACAGCAGTTTGCACCAGAATTATATGCTATTGAAATTTCTGAAAGTGGCGTAGAGCATATCAAAAGCCGAAATTTAAAGTCGATAAAAGAAGTACAAATTTTTGACGGTTATCAAATTCCTTATGCCGATCAGGAGTTTGATCTGGTAATTTTGGCGCACGTTCTGGAGCATGTGGAATACGAACGGATGCTGCTGCGTGAACTGAAACGCGTTGCTAAATTTCAGGTGATTGAAGTGCCGCGCGATTATCGTTTTGGGGTAGATCAGCGCATCCAGCATTTCCTGGCTTACGGCCATATCAATGTGTATACGCCAAGTTCGTTGCGGTATTTGCTACGCTCGGAAGGTTTTAAAATTTTGGCTGATAAAACCTCGATGATCCAGCCGGAAGTAACGCGTTTTAATACTTTTATTAATCAAAAAAAGCAAAAAAGCATGTTGAAAAACCTGAAAATCACAGCAGAATATCAGCTCAAAACATTGCTAACGCAGCTGATGGGGAAAAAAGTTCAGGAAAAACTGGCCAGTGCGTACACCGTTTTGTGCAGTTCTTCAGAAGAGAAAGCACATATTTTTTGATCTATAAAAGAAGCAAACCTTATGCAAAGTCTGGCTCCGATTGCGCTTTTTGTTTACAACCGTCCCGATCATACCCGGAGGACAATCAGCCATTTACAAAAAAACCTGCTGGCTGAAGATTCGCGCCTGTTTATTTTTTCGGATGGTGCCAAAACCACTGACGATCAGCAAAAAGTAAACGAAGTGCGTGCTTTAATTAAGCAAACTGATGGTTTCAAGACTATTAAAATCATTGAAAATCCGGAAAATCAAGGTTTGGCCAATGCCATCATTTCCGGTGTGAGCCAGCTGGTTCAGGAGTACGGCAAAGTGATTGTTTTTGAGGATGATCTGCTGTCGTCGCCTTTTACATTGCGTTATTTTAATGATGCTTTGCAGCGGTATTTTCAGGATGAAAACGTGATGCACATTGGTGCATACATGTATCCGCTGACGGATAAAAACCTGCCGCAAACTTTTTTTTATCGAGCTGCAACCAGTTGGGGCTGGGCAACCTGGGCGCGGGCGTGGGAAAATTTTAACCCGGACATTGATGCGTTGATGAGCCAGTTTGACAAACCAAAAATCAGAGCTTTTTCGATTGAAGGCACAATGAATTTCTGGAAGCAGATGAAGGAATTTAAATCCGGCAAAAATAATTCTTGGGCTATTCGATGGTATGCTTCCATTTTTTTGAAAGGTGGTTTAACGTTAAATCCCGCCAAATCCCTGATCCATAACATTGGGCACGACGGAAGCGGCGTACATTCCAACAAAGAAGATATTTACCAGGTAAATGTGGCGCGGCAGCCGGTTCAGTTTTTTCCTGCCGAGATGACAGAAAATATAGAAGCTTATGCAGCAATCAAACACTTTTTGCGCAACCGGAAAGGTAGTTTGTTGGCACGGATCCAACGTTTCATCACCAAAAAACTATCGTAAAAGAAGCATTGCCTAAGCAGGTTTTTTGGCAGAAAGTACAATATAGGGTGAAAGTAACTTGGTTTCCGCCGGAACGATACGCGTAAAAACTTTTCCAGCCAGCCAGATGGTTTTAGTCAGGATTTTTGCAGCTGCAGATTTTTCCTGCTTATTTTCCAGCCACACAGAAAATTTGCCGTAATGGCTCAACTCAATATCCTGCAAATTCAGTTCCAGGCAAATTTTGAAAAGCAGTTCCAGCTGCATACTTTTTACATTGTGTTTACTGTAGTTTTCCGGGTCGAAATTCCGTTGCACCCAACCATTCACACCCAGGAAATTTGGCAGTGTAATAAACAATGTGCCACCAGGTTTCAGGAAAGAAAGATGCCTGCGGATAATATCTTGCGTATCCTCAAAATGTTCAATCAAGCCGCAGGAAAGCACCAGATCATACTGTTTCAAGGCTTTATATTTGAACAAATCACCTTCAATCACACCAATGCTTTTCTCGCTTAAATTATTGGCTGCCAGCACATCAACCAAAATTCCGGTGTGTACATAATAGTCAAAAAGCGTAGTTTCCAGGTTTTCGTACTTGTTGAGGTAGATGGCATAATAACCTGGAAACCCACCCAATTCGATCGCGGTTTTAATGTTATTTTGCTGGATGAGTTTTCTAAGAATCCGATGAAAAGTATAATTGGGTTTAATGGCAACGGCGAGGTCTTTTTTCGATTCCCAGTACTTTTTCCAGAAAGTTCTATCGGTGAGTTGGTTGCTCATTTTGATGCAAAGTAAAGAAAAAATAGACGTTTTTGTAAAGCAACAGCTAAAGTTTAACAATTAATAAATATTGAGTTTTGGTAAAACGCAATGCTGCTTTTACGGCATAAATTTTAGTGTATTTTTGGACGATGCTGAAAGTGGTTCATTTAAATACTTACGATGGAAATGGCGGTGCCGGCCGTGCTTGTTTGCGTTTAAATTCGGCTTTAAATGCAGAAACTGAAGTACAATCCCAATTAATCGTCTTTTATAAATTCGGGCAAAATCCGGCGGTAAAAACTTTTACAAGCAATACATTGAAACGAACTTATGCGGCTTTTACCATTGTAGCTGAGCGTTTGCTGGCCAAACGTTATTTGAAACCGGTGAAAATTCCGTTTTCATTTACCTGGTTTGGGCAATCCGTCATTCATCATCCCGATGTTCTGGCTGCGGATATTATCCATTTGCATTGGGTTAACCACAGTTTTCTCAGCCCAAAGCAACTGGCAGAACTGGCTAAACTTAACAAACCAATTGTATGGACTTTTCACGACAGCAACGCATTTACCGGCGGTTGCCATGTGCGTTATACGTGTAATCATTTTGAGGCGGAATGTGGTAATTGCCCGGTTTTGGTTGATGCCAATCCAAATGATATTTCGCACAAAATCTGGCAGCAAAAAAATGAAGCTTATCAACAAATAAATTTCAAAATAATTGCCCCAAGCAGCTGGATGCAAAGTTCTGTTTTGAGAAGTAGTTTGATGAAAGGTAAGCAGGTAAATATTATTCCGAATACGTTGGAAACAAATATTTTTCGGCCACAAAACCAGCAGCAGGCAAGAGCAAAGCTAAATCTGCCGGAAGATAAATTTATTTTTTTAACCGGATTTATGCCTTCCAAAAAAGATTCGCACAAAGGCGCAGCGTATCTTTTGGAAAGCCTCGAACTTTTAACTGCTAAAAACAGCATCGATGCAAATCAAATAGAACTGGTAATTTTTGGAAACCGCAATACGGAAGATGTTCCGGTTTTTCCATTTAAAACTACTTTTTTGGGAACGATTAAAGATGATGAAAAACTGGCTGCCTGTTACGCCGCTGCGGACGCTTTTTTAATTCCCTCGCTGGAAGATAATTTGCCTTACACGGTGATGGAAAGTCTGGCTTGCGGCACGCCGGTAATTGCTTTTACAACGGGTGGCATTCCAGATATGGTCACTCATCAGCATAATGGTTTTCTGGCTGAATATCGGTCGGCAGTAAGTTTTTGTGATGGCATGCAATGGATCAAAAATTACCCGGTAAAAGAAGCATTGCGTAAAAACGCAAGGGAAACGGTAATACAAAAGTTCTCAGAAAAAGTGATCGCCCAAAAACATCTGGAATTGTATAAAAGCCTTGTTCCAAATGCATAAACCGCTTTTAAGTGTGATTACGGTGGTTTTTAATAATGAAAAGGACATCGAACGGACGGTGCTTTCGGTATTGAACCAAACTTATCCAAATATTGAATATCTGGTGATCGATGGAAAATCCACCGACGGAACGTTGAAGATCATCAAAAAATATCAAAACCATCTTGCTGTTTTTATCTCCGAAAAAGACAACGGAATTTATGATGCAATGAACAAAGGCTTGGCAAAAGCAACCGGCGATTACGTAGTTTTTATGAATTCGGGCGATGAGTTTTATGAAAAAGATACGGTAAAAACAGTATTCGCAAACGAACCTGATGCTGATATTTATTATGGTGAAACAGAAATGATTGACCAGAACTTACAAAGTTTAGGTCAGCGCCGGCATCAAGTTCCAGAGAATTTTACTTGGCGGGATTTTAAACATGGAATGAGCATAAGCCATCAGGCTATTTTTATCCGAAGAAACCTGACTGAGAATTATAATCACAAATATCAGCTAAGTGCTGACATTGACTGGATTTTGACAGCCGCCAAAAAAGCACGAAAAATTGTAAACGTGTATCAATATGTGGCGAAATATCTGGTTGGCGGCCTGTCTAAAAAAAAACATTGGCAAAGTTTGCAGGAACGTTTTGCCATTATGCAAAAACATTATGGTTTGCTGCCAACGGTTTTAAATCATGTTATAATTGTTTTTAACCTGGGTTGGTATTGGTTGAAGAACCAGAGGACTAACGACTGAAAACCTAAAAAGCGAAGTCATTACTAACTTCGCCTTTTTTAATTTTTATACTGTTTTTACCACACTTTTTTTCTTCCTGCTTTCTGCAAAAACATATCCGCCAAAAGCCAGTACTAATAAAACGGAGCCAGCCAAAGAAATACCTTCACCAGTGTAATAAGAATTTGGATGAAAAATAAATTCAATTTTATGATTACCTACCGGAATTTGCGCAGCACGCAATAAATAATCAGCGCGAAAGTAGGGTTTTTCAACGCCATCAATCAGCATTTTCCAGCCTTCACTGTAATAAATTTCCGAAAAAACGGCAACCTGATTGCTGGTCGAGCCACTTTCGTAAACCAGATGTTCGGGAGCATAACTGGTTAAAGTAATCGTTCCTTTTGTGTCGATGGCATTTTGCTTGGTATCAATTTGCGACTGATATTGCTTATCTACAATTGCTTCGTTTTTTGGGTCGAAACTGCTGATGGCCTGCATTTCCTGATCGGCATTATCTGCAAACTTAACCTGCTGTACAAACCAAGCGTGGCCGCATGCAGTTGAGTTGGCTTTCATACCAACGGCTTGTGATTTCTGATCAGCCGTGATCACGTATTTGGTGTTCAGCATATCCAAAGCGTCCTGATTGATGCTTTTAGAAAACTGATTTTCAATCAATTCCTGGAAGCGTTTCAGTTTTGCAGCATGGTAGCCGCCCAAAGTTTTATGGAAATAGGAAGTAGTAGCATTTGCAAAAGGATCTTGCAAAGTCAAATCTAACACACGGAAATCAGGATCGGGATCACGCAGAATAAACTGGTCAACTTCTCTCGGCGTGCGCACCTGCATCGCATCGTCTTTAGGCTGAAAGCTGTCATCTTTTAAATAACGTTTATCAACCGACCAAAGATCAACCAAAGTAACCGCTAAAATTAATAATGAAAGGATTTGCAGGTTGATTTTCTGTTTGATAAATGCCCACAAAATACCAAAAGTAATCAGTACAAAAACCAAAGAACGGATGGCATCTGCACGCGCTAATGAGGCGCGATCCTGCACCAAAGCATTGTTAACAATAGAACTTGCAAACGCACTGTCTCCCTGAAAAGCCTGAGTCAGTTGTGCAATTAAGCCTTCATCGGCAGTGGTACTTTTAAAGCTGAAAAATAAAGTCGGTAAAACGGCAACCAGTAGTGCAATTCCTCCGGTAATGTACAAAGCCAGAAAAAGTTTTTTCAGAATAAATTTTTTGTCTTTGGCAAGCAATGTTTCTTTTATCGATAAAAAAGCGAGAATAGGAAAGGCAAGCTGCGTTAAAACCAAAATTGATTCTACCGCACGAAATTTATTGTACAGCGGAAAATAATTAAAAAAAAGATCAGAAACTAACGTAAAATTTTTCCCGAAGGAAAGCAGCATACTTAAAATTACAGTTGCCAGCAGCCACCATTTAATACGGTTTCGGATAATCATCAACCCGAAAACGAATAGAAAACAAATGCCTGCACCAAAATACCATGGGCCTTCGGTGAAAGGTTTTCCGCCCCAGTAAGTTGGCAATTGTGCTGCAAAACCGGTGGCTTGATCTTGCGGAACGCCCTTATCTATTAATGCTTGTGCAACTTTAGAATCTGCTTTTAAAGCACCGCCAGAACCGCCGCCGTAAGTATTTGGAATCAGAAACGTAATACATTCGCCTACGCCCTGGCTCCAGCCGTAAGCATATTCTTTGTCTAATCCGTTGCTTGCCGCACCTACAGTATGTTGTGTTAAGTTTGATTTTCCGCGGATGGATTCTTGTCCATATTCATAAGTTGTCCATAAAATGGAAGCGTTTATCATCACCGCAACCAATGTAGCACCGGCGAGATAAGCAATCGACTTTAAAAAAGTGGTCGTCGTTTTGTTTTTGATGGCGTGATAAAATTCAATTCCAACCAAAATCATCAGCGAAATCATTAAATAATACGCCATTTGGATGTGGTTGGAGCGAATTTCCATCGCCAGAAAAAAGGCGGTTAAAATAGCACCGAGCCAGTAACGGCCACGAAGTGTGAGAATGATTCCGGCCAGAATTGGCGCAAAAAACGTGATTGCATAAGCCTGATTGGAGTGCCCGGCATGAAGCAAAATGAAGTTGTAGGACGAAAAAGTAAACGCCACCGCTCCGGCTGCGGCCAGCCAGGGATTTAATTTGAGCACACAAAACAATAAATAAGCACCGAAAAGGGAAAGCAGAACGGTGTCAATCGGGTTTGGAAATACTGTTTTTAAGGCAGAAATTACGTAAGTAGTAATGTTATCCGGATAGAAAGCCCATATTTGATAAGCAGGCATCCCGCCAAAAACCTGGTTGGTCCACAAAGGTGCCTTGCCTGTTTTGGCTCGCACTTCCATGATTTCTTTTTGCATTCCCTGTGCCTGCGTTACATCGCTTTGAATGAGCACTTTACCTTGAAATGCAGGTGTAAAATAAAGGAAACAGATTACGATAAATAAACCTGCCACGGCAAAGTGAATGCCGTTTTGCTTGAACCAGTTATTCATTAAAATAAAATTATATCAGTTCCAAACCTAACTAAATTTTATAAAATTGAAGTATAAATTCATTAGGCAGCTATCTATTTAAAACAATTAGAATAGCGAAATTGGTTAAATAAAGCAGGAAATTATGTGGGAAAGCTTTACTAAGGTTTTGCTTTGATGCGAAACAGAAAAAATACCACTAAAAGAAGTACTAAACTAATGGCATAAACGATCAGATTTTTACGGTCGAAATCCTCTCGATTTTTACGGACTTGATAAAGGTTATAAATCGCCAGCAAGCCGATTACTATCCAAAAATACCAGTTTACAGGCGTAACCATAGCAAAAACCTGCACTGCAATTATGACAACGATATAATTAGTTATAATTAGCGAAACAGATTGCGGCGTACCAAAATGCTTTCTTTTATAAATTTCCTCCGGTATCATGGCTTTATTTTACTTCTTCGTATTTTACAAATTCACCTTCTGTAGACGGCACTGCACTTTTATACACGTTGGGCGGAATGTAATCTACCTTCACCGTACCTTCTTTTGGACGGCGTTGGGAAGCTTGGTTTTGAGCCGGATTGCTTTGCGCCTGAGCTTTATTTACCATCCCGCGAAACAAAGCCGGCAACAACAAGCGGCCCAACATACGCAGCATATACAGGATGGAAATTAATATGATGAGGAAACGGATTAACAACATGATTTAAAAAGTAGTGGTACAAATATAAAAGTTTAACGGAAAAAAGGTTTGCTTCAGATTTTTTGGCGGATCAAAATAAACATTGATAAAAGAAGAATGATACTTCTTTTATCGGCTTAAAACTTCTCTGTCATCATTTTTTCCAGCGCAAACATTTCATCACGCAGTTTGGCTGCACCCAAAAAGTCCATGTCTTTTGCTGCTTTTAGCATTTCTTTTTTGGTATTATCGATAGATTTTTTCAATTCAGCTTTACTCATGTACTGTACAATCGGATCGGCTGCAATATTATCCGCAACATCCTGCTCTACGTAAGCCTGCTGCACGCCGCCTTTAAAATCCATTACAGAAGTTTGTTCAATAATTGCTTCACGAGATTTACCAACGGTTTTTGGGGTGATGCCGTGCTCAAGATTATATTGAATCTGTTTGTCGCGGCGGCGGTTTGTTTCGTCCATCGTAACCTGCATGGAATCGGTAATTTTATCAGCATACATAATTACCCGGCCGCGATCATTTCTTGCAGCACGGCCAATGGTTTGAATCAGAGAACGTTCCGAGCGTAAAAAACCTTCTTTATCTGCATCCAGAATCGCAACCAAAGAAACTTCCGGCAAATCCAAACCTTCTCGCAACAAGTTAATACCGATCAACACATCAAATTCACCCAAACGCAAACCGCGCAAAATTTCTACACGCTCCAGTGTTTTTACTTCCGAGTGAATGTAACGGCATTTAATATTGAGGCGATCCATGTACTTGGCCAGTTCTTCGGCCATGCGTTTGGTTAAAGTGGTTACCAAAATACGGTCGCCAAGTTTGATGGTTTGATCTACTTGTTCCAGCAAATCATCCACCTGATTGATAACTGGCCTGATTTCAATCACCGGGTCCAATAAACCAGTTGGCCGGATGACCTGCTCAATCACCACACCTTCAGATTTTTCCAATTCAAAATCGCCCGGCGTTGCACTTACATAAATGGTTTGCGGCGCCAGTCTTTCAAATTCCTGAAAGTTAAGCGGGCGATTATCCATGGCCGCAGGCAAACGAAAACCATATTCTACCAGCGATATTTTTCGGGAACGGTCACCGCCGTACATTGCGCGGATTTGCGGAACGGTAACGTGGCTTTCATCGATCACCATTAAATAATCTTTCGGAAAATAATCCAGCAAACAGAACGGGCGCATTCCTGGTTGCCGTCCGTCAAAAAAGCGCGAATAATTTTCGATTCCGGAGCAATAACCCAGTTCGCGGATCATTTCCAGATCGTAGTTTACGCGTTCTTCCAAACGTTTTGCTTCCAAAAAACGGCCTTCACCAATAAACTGTTTTTTCCGCATTTCCAGTTCTTCCTGAATTGCCCAAACAGATTGCTGGAAACGTTCACGCGGGGCAACATATAAATTAGCTGGAAAAACAACCATGTTTTCCGTTTTTTCCAGCGTTTTCCCGTTGGAAACATCAAAAGTGCTCAGCTCTTCGATGTCATCACCGTAGAAATTAATCCGGTAAGCATAATCTAAATAAGCAGGATAAATCTCCACCACATCACCTTTTACGCGGAAAGTTCCCCGTTTAAAATCGGCTGTCATCCGGGCATATAAAATCTCTACCAAACGATGCAAAAATGCGTTTCGAGTAATCTTTGTCCCAACGGCAAAACGAAAAACTGAGTTAGAAAAATCTTCTGGGTTTCCCATACCATAAATGCAGGAAATGGAGGAAACCACGATCACATCGCGGCGGCCGGACATGAGTGCAGATGTAGTGCGTAATCGAAGCTTTTCAATTTCCTCGTTGATCTGTAAATCCTTTTCGATATAAGTATTAGACGAAGGAATGAATGCTTCCGGCTGGTAATAATCGTAATAGGAAACAAAATAATTGACCGCATTTTCCGGAAAAAACTGCTTGAATTCACCGTAAAGTTGCGCTGCCAAAGTTTTATTATGACTTAAAACCAGCGTCGGTTTCTGCGTTTGCTGGATCACATTGGCAATACTGAAAGTTTTGCCTGAACCGGTAACGCCAAGTAAAGTCTGGTAATTTTCGCCGTTGTTCACGCCTTCCACCATTTGGCGGATGGCTTCCGGCTGGTCACCGGAAGGCTGATATTGAGAGGTTAATTTAAAATCCATTGGAAAGATAAAAGTACGGAAATCTGGGTTGGAATGCTAAGGAATATAGCTTTTTGAATATCTTTGGAATGTAAGTATTTGTAAAAATAATTTATTAGAGGTTATGTACAACTGTTAATGGAATACTTTATCTGGTGTGATGAATCTGTGAAAAAAGGAAGATATTATTCTAATTTTTATGGAGGTGTATTAGTTAAAGCCAAAGATTTAAAATATGTAAATACTTCTTTAAAACAGTTGTGCGAAAAGTTGTTTTTGAAAGATGAATTAAAATGGGTAAAAGTTTCAACAGCATATCTGGAAAAGTATAAAATTTTAATAAGTGAATTTTTTAGGTTGATGAAAGCCGGAAAAATTAAGGTGCGAATTATGTTTACTCAAAATGCAGAAAAGCCTTTAGGATTGACGACTGAACACAAAGAGAATGAATATTTTATACTGTACTACCATTTCTTTAAACATGCTTTTGGATTACAGCATAGTAACCCTGATTTAAAGCCAATTTATATTCGGGCATACTTTGATAACTTACCCGATACTTTAAAAAAGCGCCAACAGTTTAAAGAATATATTAAAGGGTTACAAAGCCAGAGAGTTTTTCAATTAGCTCGTATCAAATTCAGAAAAGATGATATTACTGAAGTAGATTCAAAAAATCACCTTTTGCTACAATGTTTAGATATTGTGTTAGGAAGTATGGCTTTTCGTTTAAATGATATGCACAAAGAAAAGCCAGAAGGACAACGGCGGAGAGGAAAAAAAACAATTGCCAAAGAGAAGTTATACAAGTATATTAATAAACACATTAGAGAACTTAGGCCGGACTTTAATATAGGAATTAGTACAGGCACGAGTTCAGAAATTGATAAGTGGAGCCATGCTTATCGTCATTGGAAATTTAGTTCTACAAATGTAGAAATAGATGAAACTCAATATAAATAAAAAAGCTCCATTCCCACTACATCAATTTCCCAAGTGGAACTTAGGCTTTCGTGGGCTACAGAGCTTTTTACAAAATTAGTATAAATGTTGGAATAACTTATATTTATCTACTTTGAATCCAACCAGTCTTTGCTTCTTTTATCAACGCAAAATCCATCCCATAAAAAAAGCACTATTTTCGCCACATGATTTTCCAGCTTGATCAAACCAACTCGGTAGCCAACCGGTTTATTGCCGAAATGCGCAACGTCCACACGCAGCAAAACCCGCAGCGTTTTCGTAACAATCAGGTTCGTTTGGGTGAGATTTTAGCTTATGAAATCAGCAAAAAACTGGATTACCAAGAAGCGGAAGTGAAAACGCCGTTGGGAATTGCTAAAGTTAATTTGGCTAAAGAACAGCCTGTTTTGGCCACCATTCTGCGTGCTGGTTTGCCTTTTCATCAGGGATTTTTAAACTTTTTTGACCGCTCGGCTTCGGCTTTTATCACCGCTTACCGAAAAACGGATGAAAACCATGATTTTACGATTCAGCTGGAACATATTTCCAGTCCGAATCTGGACGGGCAGATTGTGATTATGTGCGATACGATGCTGGCAAGTGGACAAAGTATCGTACAGGTTTGCAAGCGTTTACAGGAAAAATATCAGCTTAAAGAATTACACATCGCTGCCGTAATTGCCAGTGCGGATGGTTTAAAATATGTGCAGGAAAATTTGCCGGAAGCGCATATTTGGGTGGGTTCTGTGGACGAGGAAATGAACAGTTATTCGTATATTATTCCGGGTTTGGGCGATGCCGGCGATCTGAGTTTTGGAGAAAAAGTTTGATACTGTTTTTATGCTGATAAAAGAAGTATTCCTTCTGTGCGCCGTCATCTCGCAGAGAAAGATTTCCATCGGAGATTTTTACTTAAATAAGATTTCTCCTATCATCAAAATGACAAAAATTTACAACTAATTATGCCTTACCAACACCTCTTTTTCGACCTCGACCACACCATTTGGGATTTTGATAAAAATGCTGAGGAAACGCTGCACGAACTGTTTTTGCAGCATAAATTATCAAATTTAGGTTTGGCGTCGCCGGATGTTTTCATCGAGACCTATACACGCAATAATCATCGGCTATGGGCCGAATATCACTTGGGGAAAATCAGCAAAGAGGTTTTGCGCGAAGCCCGTTTTAAACATACTTTTTTAGAATTGGGTTTGGAAGAAACTGTGATTCCGGCAGGTTTTGAAGATGCCTATGTGCAGCTTTGTCCAACCAAAACCAATCTTTTTCCGGAAGCGCATGAAGTTTTAAAGTATTTAAGCGAAAAGTATTCTTTGTACGTCATTTCCAACGGTTTTAAGGAATCTACGGAGATGAAAATCCGATTGTGCAATCTCGGCCAATATTTTAAACATGTTTTTATTTCGGAAGTAATTGGCATTAATAAGCCCGACCCGAAAATTTATGAACATGCTTTGCAAACTGCCGGTGCGCAAAAAAGCCAAAGTTTGATGATTGGCGATAGTTTGGAAGCCGATGTTTATGGTGCGCTGAATTTTGGAATAGATGCGATTTATTTCAACCCAAATAAAACCGAAAAGCCTGAAAATGTACCCGCACAAATCCATCATCTGCAAGAACTGATGCTGTTTTTATAGGCATAAAAACAGCATCAGTTTACTTAATATCAGCTAAACTATTTTTTAACCCAGATGTAACTTTATGTTCACCGCACAGTCAGACTTTGTCAATAACAACTATAATATGGAGGTCGAAAATTTACATTGGTTTTTTCTGATTGCGCTTGGCTTATTGCTGATCCTTTATTATTTGAGCCCGTTTGAATTGAGTGTTAACGAGGAGGAAGACGACGAATAAGCTTCTTTTATCGGTATAAATCTCGACCTAAACCGCAGCTTTTTTGATAAAAACCGAGTTGAAATAATTTATCAAAACCGTTTCCCTAATTTGCGCCGGTTAAAATTTCATGAAAATACTCTACGCCATACAAGGAACCGGCAACGGCCACATCAGCCGTGCCCGCGAAATTGTGCCTTTGCTGCAACAATACGGCCAGCTGGATTTGCTGATTAGCGGCACGCAGGCTGATGTTTCACTTTCGCAGTCCATTAAATACCAGCTGCACGGTTTCAGTTTTGTGTTTGGAAAAAAGGGCGGCGTAGATTATTGGAAAACCTATAAAACCATGAATTTGAGGCAATTGCTTCATGATGTCCGCAATTTGCCACTAAAACAATATGATTTGATTGTGAATGATTTTGAACCTGTTTCGGCCTGGGCGTGCAGGCTGCAAAAACTGGAATCAGTTTCTTTAAGTCATCAATGTTCGTTCATTTCCACAAACACGCCTCGTCCACAACCGTGGAATTATGCCGAATGGCTGTTTAAATATTATGCGCCCACAACGCACCATGTTGGGTTTCATTTTGAAAGTTATGCAGATTTTATCCATACACCGGTTATCCGCAGTGAAATACGAAACCAGGAAACGCAAAACTTAGGGCATTACACGGTTTATTTGCCTGCTTATGCTGATGAATTTTTGATCCAGTATTTTAGGCAGGTAAAAGAAGTATCATGGCACATCTTTTCAAAACACAGTCAAACAAAATATCAACAGGGAAATATCTGGGTGGAACCTGTTCAAAATGAAGGGTTTAACAAGAGTCTGGCAGCTTCTGCCGGATTGCTTACCGGTGGCGGTTTTGAAGGCCCGGCAGAAGCTTTATTTATGCAGAAAAAAGTGATGATGATTCCGATGAAAGGCCAGTACGAACAGCAATGCAATGCGATAGCCGCTGCCAGATTAGGGGTTTCCGTACAGCTCAAAATCGATGAGAACTTTATTCCGGCCGTCCGAAATTGGATTGCTGCCGATCAACCATCACCTGTAAATTTCCCGGATGAAACAGCAAAAATTGTAGCTGATTTAGTTTCAAAATACGGCAAACAACGTTAAGTTTCGGTGTATTCTGTTTTTCTGTTAATATTGTGGCAAAGCACGTTACATGATCCAGGTTTTCCGGTCTCTAAATCCATTTAACATTCTGTGGCTGGTTGTGTTGCTTTTTTTGACGAGGATTGGCGGCTTAATCCATTTTCCGGCCCATGCTGATGCTTCTTTTGCTGGCCTTTTTTCAAGATTGCTCGTTGCAACTCCAAGCAAAAATATGACGGCTTCCGGCCATGTTTTCTGGGCGGCAATCATTGTGCTGGCACAAGCCATCTGGTTCAATTACATTATCAATGATAACAATTTACTGGGAAAACCGTCTTTTTTACCAGCCTTATCATACATCACCGTTAGCGCGTTATTTACCCCATTTTTAATAGTAAGCGCACCGCTGATTTGCAACTTTTTACTCATTTGGATGCTGCAAAAAGTACTGGATCTGTACAAAACTGAAGAAGCAACGTCTACCGCTTATGATTTAGGCCTGATTGTTGGCTTGGGCACACTCATTTATTTCCCGTTTCTATCGTTGTTTTTGGCAATTTGGATTGGTTTACTCATTTTCCGAACCTTCAACTGGCATGAGTGGGTTTCGGCAATTATGGGTGTTTCAACCATCTTTTTTTTCTTGTCTGTTTATTATTATTGCACCAACCATACCGCTGCTTTTCACGCTTTTTGGCTTTTTTTTGATGCTGGTTTCCCCCAAATTAATTACAAACTACCTTATCGTTTTTTGGTGCTAGTTCCGCTAATTTTAATTTTTGTGTTGGCTCTTTTTCGCCTGCAAAACAATTTCTTAAAAAGCATGGTGGTGGTGCGCAAAACCTTCCAAACCCTGCTTTTTATCTTACTAATTATTGTGCTGGCCTGCTGTATCAAAACAGATTTCAACTTTAATCATTTTCTGCTTTTGGCCATGCCGGTTGCTGTTTTTACCGCCTATTATTTTCTGTACGCCAGCAAAAAATGGGTTTACGAAAGTTTGTACCTGCTGCTGCTAATTGGTATCGTTTACTTTCAGTTTAACAATTTTTAACTTTTTTATCAGGTGATTTTTAAAGTGTTCTGTTAGTTTTGTAGGATGAAATTCGGAGTGGTCATTTTCCCTGGTTCCAATTGCGATGAAGACATCATTTACGTGCTGGAAAAAATAATGGGGCAGCAGGTAGTTCGTTTATGGCATAAAAACCATGATCTGGAAGGTGCAGACTTTATCGTTTTGCCTGGCGGTTTTTCTTTTGGCGATTATCTGCGTTCGGGTGCAATTGCCCGCTTTTCGCCCATTATGCAGGAAGTGATTCGTTTTGCCGGAAATGGCGGTAATGTGCTGGGTATCTGCAACGGATTTCAGATTTTAACCGAAGCCGGCCTCGTTCCCGGAGCTTTACTGCACAATAAAAACCGCAAGTTCATCTGCCATAACACTTATCTCAAAGCACAAACTAATAACTCAATTATTACTTCACAAATTAACCTGAACCGGGCTTTGAAAATTCCGGTGGCACATGGCGAAGGCAATTTTTATGCTGATAAAAACAGTATTGAAGAATTGAAGCAAAACGATCAGATTCTGTTCCGCTATTGCGATGCGGCCGGAAATTACTCTGACGAAGCCAATTACAATGGTTCTGTCGAAAACATCGCTGGCATTTGCAATAAAAACCGCAATGTTTTTGGCTTGATGCCGCATCCGGAACGCGCTGCCGACAGTTTGCTGGCCAATCAGGATGGACTGGCAATTTTTGAATCGATATTATCGATTGCCAACGCCTGATGACCAATCTGGTGTTTGATATTGGCAATAGTTTTTTTAAGGTTGCTGTTTTTGAAGAAGAAAATATCCTATGGACGCAGCATTACCGGCAAATTACCGAAGCTTTGTTAAAAAAGATATTGAACAAGTTTAATCCCGAAACGGCCATTATTTCCTCCGTGCAAAATAAAATATTTTTATGGGAAACACTGCTGGAAAAGCAGTTGAGAACGTTTCGGTTTCATTATCAAATGGCAAAATCGATCAAAAATCATTATCAATATCCGGAAAAATTAGGTTTGGATCGGTTGGCAACTGTGATTGGGGCACATCTTTTATACCCTAAAAACAGTAACCTGGTAATTGATGCCGGAACCTGTGTAACTTATGATTTGGTAGATGCTGAAGGAAATTACGACGGTGGCAGCATTTCGCCGGGCTTGAAAATGCGTTTTAAAGCGCTAAAATATTACACCAAAAAATTACCTTTAATCGAAGCAGAAGCCGGTTTTGACAAGTCATTTGGCAGCAATACACAGGAAGCAATTCTATCTGGCGTGCAAAATGGTTTACGTTTTGAGGCAGAAGGTTTCATCAGCAATCAGCTAAAACATCAACCCAAAACCAACATCCTGTTAACCGGTGGCGACCTGAATTTTTTTGATACTCATTTAAAAAGCAGCATCTTTGCCGCTTACGTAAAGCCGGAACCCTACTTAGTTCTTAAAGGATTAAACGCAGTTATACATCAGCAAGAATGATCAATCGTACAAAAAGCTTACTTATACTTTTAATTTTATTTTCAGCATTTTCGGCTTCGGCGCAATCTACCAGCAGTTCTCCGTATTCCCGCTACGGTTTAGGGCTTTTGCAGCAACAAAGCTTGCCGCAAAATATGGCTATGGGTGGTATCTCAACCGGTGTGCGTACCATTGGCGGTTACAGCAATATCAATATGCTCAACCCGGCATCCTATTCTGGCATTGGTTTAACAACTATTGATGTAGGTGCTTATGCAACCATCAATACTTTAAGTAATAGCTCAGCCAAGCAAACCGGTGCTGATTTTAGGTTGAACCATATTGCATTTGCTATTCCGATTACCCGCGGAACTTCGGCATTTAGTTTTGGTTTGTTGCCTTACAGTGATTTGGGGTACAACTTTAAACAGGTTACCAAAATTGACACCAATACGGTTAACAGTATTTACGGCGGAGAAGGCGGTTTATCAAAAGCTTATATTGGTTATGGCTTCAGTTTATTTAAGCACTTAAGCTTGGGTTTTAATGTGAGTTATATCTTCGGAAACCTGCGCCAAACCCGTTCTGTAGAAGTGCCCAATTACTATTATACGTCTTTTAACACCAGGATTGAGCAAAGCCAGAGTATAAAAGGTTTGAGTTATGATTATGGCTTTCAATACCAATTCGATTTATCCACCACTTCAAAACTTGTTTTGGGTTACTCCGGAACGTTAAAATCTACTATTACTTCTGCCAATAAATACGTTTCTACCCAATATCTGGTTGATCCAAGTACTGGTACAGAATCTACGGCGTCTGATACTACCTACATCCGCCAGGGAGCCAACAGCAAAATTTCTTTACCACTGATCCAAAATTTCGGAATTTCTTATCAAAAGGAAGGTCATTACTTAGTTGGTGCTGATTATAGTCGTGGCAACTGGTCGCAGATGGCGATTGATGGCGTAAATCAAGGTTTAAGCAATACTGAATCTTACCGGATTGGTGGTCAGATCACGCCAAATATCAATGCTTTAAGCAGTTACTTGGCCGTGATGGATTACCGTTTAGGTTATCAGTATAATAAAACTTACGTTCGCACTTCGGCAACGGATATTAACGAAAACGTTTTCACATTCGGCTTGGGTTTGCCCATCCGTTCGCAAAGCCGTACTGCTTTTTACAAGGTAAATTTTACAACAGAGTTTGGCCAGCGTGGCACATTGGCTAACAATTTGGTGAAGGAAAACTTCGTCAATTTCCGGTTTAGTTTTTTGCTGAACGACCGCTGGTTCAACAAGTTTAAGTTTGATTAAAAGCACGATGCGGCAACCGGATATTTTGAATAAAGCCGTATCCAAATGGCTAATACTTCTTTTACCGGTGTTTTTTTTTGCTTGCGAAAATGATCTGAAAAAAGTTCAGCAAATCTCCAGCAAAGAGGTTAACAAACCTGTTGAAACCACAGTTGGCGTAAATGTAATTTACAGTGATTCTGCCAAAGTAAAAGCCCGGATGACAGCGCCAATCATGCTTAATTATACAGCAACAAAAACAGTAAAGCCTTACTACGAAATGCCAAAAGGTGTGCATATTGATTTTTTTGATACAAAGCAAAAAATCATCAGTACGGTTACTGCAGCGTATGCCATCACCAAAAACCTGAATAAAATTATAGAGCTGCACCGCAATGTGGTGGTGGTAAATGATAAAGGCGATACCTTCAAATCCGAAGAGTTGATTTGGGATCAAAATGCTAAACACTTTTATTCTAATCAATTTTCTACCTTAACCAGAACCGATGGAAATACCATCAGTGGCAGTACTTTCCGTTGCAACGAAGATTTGAGCAACCCAGAATTCTTACAATCTACCGGAAAATTCAACGTTAACCAAGGAGCTACACCGTAAAATTTTTTCAAACAAACAGCGCAATTTTATGTATCGCTTTTTTATCAAAAGTTGTATCTTGCGCCCTCTTTTTTAAGCATTTATAGAATAGTTTTTATGGGTCTAATGAGTTTTTTGCGGAACCGAATGGGGAAGATCTTAGTGATTGTGATCGGTTTGGCGCTTTTTGCATTTATTATTGGTGAAGTGGCGCACTATGGAAGTTCGTTTATGAACGGTGATCGTACCACAATTGGAGAAGTAAACGGTGAGAAAATCAATTACGAAGATTTCTCAGCCAAAATGGACCAGAACATGCAGAATTTTAAGCAGCAATCTGGGCAGGCAAGCATGAACCCGCAGATGGTAAGTTATGTACAGCAAAGTACCTGGAACCAGCAAATCAGCCAGATTATATTACAAAAACAAATTGCTAAATTGGGTTTAACAGTTGGCGATAACGAAAGTGTTTCTTTAATACAAGGCAGCAATCCAAGTCCGCAGGTAATCCAAGCTTTTACCAACCGCGAAACCGGTCAGTTTGACCGCCAGCAGTTGAGTGCTTTTTTATCGAATATCAGTTCTTCCAAAGCCGATCCGGCAACTAAAGCACAATGGGCAGGTTTTGTAAACCAAATTATTGAAGGCAAAAAATCAGAAAAGTATCTTTCGCTGGTAAGAAATGGCTTATACGTTAATTCGCTGGAAGCAAAAGATGATTATGAAGCTAGAAACAAAATTGCCAACTTTAAATATGTAAATCTGGATTACAGTTCAATACCAGATAGTCAGGTTAAGCTAACGGATGACGATTACAATACGTACTATAATGCGCATAAAAACGAATTTAAAAACCCGGAAGAGCTGCGTTCTTTTAATTATGTGGTTTTTAATGCAGCACCGTCAAAAGCGGATAGTGCCGTTGTAAAAGATCAGATCAATAAATTGTTGGAAGGATTTAAAACTTCTAAAAATGATTCTCTTTTTGTGGCAATTAATGCTGCAACGCCAGCACCTTTAGCGTATCAGAAAAAAGGACAATTAGAACCGAAGCTGGATTCTATTATGTTTAATGCAGCACCAGGCTTTGTTTATGGGCCTTATTTATCCAACGGAGCATACAAAATCGCTAAATTGATTAATGTAGAAGTTGGTCCGGATTCTGTGCAAGCACGCCATATTTTAATCAACCCAACTGCTTCTGGCGGTGTGGACAAAGCCTTGGCCAAAGCTGATTCTCTGAAAAAACTGATTTTAAGTGGCAAATCATTTGCTGATTTAGCTAAAACCAACTCGGTTGATGGTTCCGCAGCTAAAGGTGGTGAGCTGGGTACATTTGCACGTGGTGCCATGGTTCCAGTTTTTGAGGATGCTGTTTTTACCGGTAAAAAAGGAGATTTGAAAATTGTAACTTCTCAGTTTGGTGTTCATTTAATTGAAATTGAAGCGCAAAAGGGTTCATCCAAAGTAGTAAAAGTGGCTATTGTTGATAAGCCATTAGTACCAAGCAGCAAAACACAATCTGCCGCTTATGCTCAGGCTCAGGCGTTTTTAAGCAAAACAACCGGTAATTCTTTTGCACAGGAAGTAAAGGCTGAAAAGTTGAAACTGGCTACTGCTGATAATGTTAACGCTAACGCTACAGCTGTTACTGGTTTAGAAAGTGCCCGCGATGTAGTGAAGTGGGCTTATGGTGCCAAAACAGGTGATGTTTCCAATCAGGTTTTTGAGTTGGGCAATCAATACGTAGTAGCACAACTGGAAACAATCAAACCCAAAGGAACGCTTGCCATGGATTTGGTTAAAAAACAAATTGAACCGGCAGTTCGCAATGAGGTAAAAGCCAAAAAACTGGAAGAGAAATTTAGTGCGGTAAAAGAAGCATCAGATTTGGATAAAGTTGCAGCTGCAGTTGGTGGCAAAGTTACACCAGTGCAAAATGTGGTTTTTGCCAATCCGATTATTCCGGGTATTGCTCAGGAAAATAAAGTGATTGGATCAATCTTCGGTTCTCCATTACACAAAGTTTCAAAACCAATTGAAGGCCAAAATGGCGTTTACGTTTATGCGGTAGATAGTTTTAACAATCCGGCGGTTGTGGCCAATAATTTGAAAGATCGTCAGCAAATTTCGCAGGCGATGTTACAGCGGGTTGATACCGATGTGTTTAATGTATTGAAAGATAAAGCTAATGTGAAAGATTATCGTGCAAAATTCTTTTAAATAGCATCATACAATAATTTTACATCCGGAAATCAGTTAAATGGTTTCCGGATTTTTTATTTTTACAGAATGGACATTCAGGAAAATATAGTTAATAAAGTTGCCCAGAGCGGTTTGGTCACTTTTGATCCTGCCAGCCTTTATTCGGTAGGAGAGCGTATTTTGTACGATATCAAGGATAATCTTTTTATGGGTTTGATGTTGCGGGAGAAGGATTTTAGAGAATTTATTAAGCAGCACGACTGGCAGCAGTATCAGGATAAGTTTGTAGCTGTAACCTGTTCGGCAGATGCTATTGTGCCAACTTGGGCATACATGTTACTGGCTAATAAACTGGCTTCTATTGCTCAAAAAGTGGTTTTTGGCGGGTTAGATTTGTTGGAGACTGTTTTGTATGAAGAAGCAATTAGCCAAATGGACCTAGAAAAATTTCGTGATCAGCGTGTAGTAATTAAAGGCTGCGGAGACATTACCGTGCCAGAATCTGCTTACGTAAGCTTAACATTTCGTTTAACATCTGTAGTAAAAAGTATTCTTTATGGAGAACCTTGTTCCACTGTTCCCGTTTATAAACGCAAAGAAATAGTTTAAAACTCAATTTTTCGGCCAACTGATGAGCAAAATCTCGTGGATACCAATCGTTTTAATCTTATCATTACCTCAATTAGTATTTGCCCAGGATTTAGTCAGAAAAAGCACTTTAGCTTTTAAAGATGGCGAACAATTAAGCTACCGCTTAAAATACGGGATTTTTACCGCGGCAGAGGCCAATTTAAAAATTGAAGACAGTGCGGTAAAATTTGAAGGAAAGCCAACTTATCACCTCACAATTGATGGTAGAACTGCCGGAAGCTTTGATATTTTTTTTAAAGTTCGTAATCGTTACGAATCTTTTATTGATCACAATACCACGTTGCCTTATTATTATACAGAAAACCGTCGCGAGGGTAAATATCGCCGTAGTGACAAAGTTGTTTTTGATTATGTGGAGAGAAAAATTATAGCTCAAACTGGAGTATTTCCTTTTAAAGGACAGGTTTTTGATTTGCCTTCAGCCTATTATTTTGCCCGAAACCTAGATCTGTCAAAAATTAAACCAGGTGATGAATTGAAACTACAGTATTTCTCTGAGAAAAAAATAGAAACATTGGGTATTACTTATGTAGGAAAAGAAGATGTTACCTGTGATTTAGGAACATTTAACTGCTTAAAATTTTGCCCTTCTATTGTACCAGGCAGAATTTTTAGAAAAGACAGTAAATTATATTTGTGGATTACTAATGATGGTAACCGTATACCTGTAAAAGCCCAGGTGGAAATTTTGGTTGGAACTGTAACTTTGGAAATTATTAACGCCAAAGGTTTAAAATATCCTATCAACCAACAAGCAGCAAAAGAATGATTGAAGTAAATAATACGCTGGTACATGAGGATGTGCTCAACGAAAATTTTGTATGTAACTTAAACCGCTGCAAAGGTGCCTGTTGTGTAGAAGGTGATTCTGGTGCGCCGTTAAGTTTAGATGAACTGAATGTATTGGCAGAAATTTATCCAGTTGTGAAGCCTTATATGACGGCCAAAGGCATTGAAACTATTGAACAGGTTGGTACTTCAGTGGTAGATTTTGAAGGGGATTATACCACGCCTTGTGTAGATGGAAATAAAGAGTGTGCTTACGTAACTTGGGAAAACGGTATCACGAAATGTGCCATCGAAAAAGCGTATGAAGCTGGTGCTACGGATTGGAAAAAACCGATTTCCTGTCATTTATATCCCATCCGGGTAACTAAATACCCAGAGTTTGAAGTGCTGTTTTATGACCGATGGAGCATTTGCAGCCCAGCTTGCTCTTTTGGTAATGAACTGAAAGTTAGGGTTTACCAGTTTTTAAAAGATCCGCTGATTCGCAAATATGGAGCAGCTTGGTACCAAGAATTGGAAGTGCAGCTGGCAGCACTTAATCAATCATAAAAATAATTTTCTTTATTGTTATTATTTTAATATTTGCAGCGTATAAAAGGCTGTTGAATAGTTGTGCTGTTTTTATCATACAATTTTTTATCCACAGTACAATTTTTCAAAAGAATAAGCCATTAGCATGAGCAAAAAAATACTTTTTTTATTTAGTTTATTTTTAATTAAAGCTGCTGCGCAGGCGCAATCGGTTTATCTGCCTTATGCCTATCAGTTTTACCAAAAGCTGGATTCGAGCGTATATTCTAATCAATCCAGGTTCCATAGTTCAATGAAGCCGTTTTTGATAGATGATCCGTTAATCAGTCAGCAATACCAATCGCTGATGAATGCCGGCGTAGATTCTATCGGTAAAAGAAGCTGGGTGCACCGCAAGTTGTTTCAGGAACATTTGGTGGATATTAAAGAAAAAGAATTTACAGCTTTTGTAGATTTTCTACCAGATTTTACCGCTGGTCGGGATGTTAGAAATCAAAAAACAACCTGGCTCAATACACGTGGCTATCAGGTTGGAGGAACCATCGGCAGCAAGTTTTATTTTTATACCAGCGGATATGAAAACCAGGGCGTTTTTCCGGATTATGTTAGTCGTTATATCGACAGGAATAGTAGCAGTGAAACTTATGTAATTCCAGGTCAATCTTATGATAGAAGTTATGGTAAAAATACGCGCGACTGGTCATACGTTACGGCACTGTTATCCTATACGCCCAGCAAATATTTAAATATTGCTTTAGGCCAGGATAAAACCTTTATTGGCGATGGTTATCGCTCTTTGCTATTGTCTGATTTTGCTTCCAATTACCCATTTTTTAAACTTACCGGTACTTTAGGTAATGTACGATATATGGCTATGTGGGCCAATATGGATGATCCTTTGGCACCCACATTTTCTTATCAGGACGATTATAGGAGAAAATGGGGCGTTTTTCATTATTTGGATTGGAACGTGAGCAACAAAGTATCTTTAGGCTTTTTTGATTCTGTTATTTGGGGCGATAAAGACGATCTTGGCAATAAACGGGGGTTTGATTTCAATTACATTAACCCCGTTGTTTTTTTACGTCCGCTGGAAGCCAACAATGGTTCTGGCGATAATGCTTTGATTGGATTTACTGGGAAATATAAATTTATTAATAATTCAGCGGTTTACGGTCAATTCGCTTTAGATGAATTTCAAGCTAAAGATTTCTTTTCCAGCGATGGCAGTTATCGTAACAAATACGCTTGGCAATTAGGTGTTCGCGGCGCTAATTTAGCTAACATTTCACATCTTAATTATTTATTAGAATTTAATAATGCAAAACCTTATACCTACTCAGAAGTAAATTCACTTATAAATTATGCCCAAAGTACCGAACCCCTAGCCCACCCATTTGGTGCAAATTTTAGAGAAGTGGTTGGTATTTTGAATTATGCTATTGGAAGATTTAACTTTTACGGCCAAGCAGAGTTTGGCCATTACGGTTTAGATCCAACTGCAACCAGTAACTATGGTAAAGATATATTTAAACTTTATCCTGAAGCTTCCCGCACTTTAGGCACTTTTACGGGCCAGGGGCTCACTACCAATTTGTATTATGGTGAAGGCCGTGTCTCCTATATATTAAATCCAAAATATAATCTAAGATTAGAACTTGCAGGCCTTCTTCGTAAAGAAACCAATGATTTAAGCACAAATAATACGGCCATGTTTACCATTGGTTTGCGCAGCAGTTTCCGCAATTTGTATTATGATTTTTGAGGTTAGAAGGAGAGAAAGCCGAGCTTTACTAAGCCCGGCCTTCCTTATTTTAATGGCATAAAAGAAGCATCACGAAGCAATGGTTTGTGGTGCTCTTTTTACCGCTATTTTTTTTATTTGTGTAGAGATCGAAGCCGCATCATAACCACATTCTGCCCACAGTTCCGGTTGTTCGCCGTGTTCAATAAAACGATCAGGAATTCCTAGCCGGATTACTTTTGCGGCATAACCCTGATCAGCCATAAACTCAATCACTGCACTTCCCATTCCGCCTTGCAAGCAGCCGTCTTCAACAGTAATTACTTTATCAAACTTTTTAAAAATTTCATGCAGCATTTCTGCATCAAGCGGTTTTACAAAACGCAAATCGTAATGCGCCGGATAAATGCCTTCCTGGTTTAAAGTTTCAACTGCTTTTACCGCCTCATTTCCAATGGTTCCGATGGTTAAAATCGCCACTTCTTCACCATCACAAATCATTCGGCCTTTGCCAACCGGCAACGCTTTCATTGGTTTTTGCCAGTTCACCATTTCACCATTGCCGCGTGGGTAACGGATCGAAAACGGACCCATATTGTCTTGCTGTGCTGTAAACATCAGGTTGCGTAATTCTTCTTCGTTCATCGGTGCAGAAACAACCATATTAGGAATGCAACGCATAAAAGCCAGATCATAAGCACCATGATGCGTTGGACCATCCGCTCCGGCTAATCCGGCTCTATCCAAACAAAAAACTACGTTCAGCTTTTGTATCGCCACATCATGAATTACCTGATCATAACCGCGTTGCATAAAGCTGGAGTAAATATTGCAAAACGGCACCATTCCCTGCGTAGCCAATCCAGCCGAAAAAGTTACCGCATGTTGCTCGGCAATTCCCACATCAAAAGCACGTTCGGGCATTGCTTTCATCATTAAATTAAGGGAAGAACCAGAAGGCATCGCTGGCGTAATACCCATAATTTTAGGGTTATTTTCCGCCAGTTCAATAATAGTATGTCCAAAAACGTCCTGATATTTGGGTGGTTTGGGTTTATCGTAAATAGGTTTTTTTATTTCTCCGGTGATTTTATCAAATAATCCCGGCGCATGCCAGATCGTTTGATCTTTCTCTGCCAGAGCATAACCTTTGCCTTTTACGGTGATACAATGCAGCAATTTTGGTCCTGGAATACCGCGCAGCTGCTTCAAAACTTTAACCAACTGTTTCACATTATGCCCATCAACCGGACCAAAATACCGGAACTGCAACGATTCAAAAAGATTGCTGTTTTTAAGGATAGTTCCTTTGATGCTTTTTTCCAGTTTTTTGGCGATTTGAAAAGCATCCGGACCCAAAGCAGAAATTTTAGCCAGAATATGCCCGGCTTCATCCCGAAAACGATTATAAGACTTTGAGGTAGAAATATTAGTCAGATATTCTTTAAGCGCGCCAACGTTTGGGTCGATAGACATGCAGTTATCATTCAAAATAACGAGCAAATTCGAATTTTCAATCCCGGCATGGTTCAATGCTTCAAAAGCCATTCCACCCGTCATCGCGCCATCGCCAATAACGGCTACATGCTGTCGGTCGTGTTCGCCTTTTCGATTGGAAGCCACGGCCATACCTAAAGCAGCAGAAATAGAGGTAGAAGAGTGGCCAACGCCAAACGTATCATAAGCACTTTCGGCACGTTTCGGGAAACCGCTGATACCTTTATACAGTCTGTTTGTATGAAAAACGTTGCGGCGGCCGGTTAAAATTTTGTGTCCGTAAGCCTGGTGGCCTACATCCCAAACCAGCTGATCGTAAGGCGTATTCAACACATAATGCAGCGCAACCGTCAGCTCCACCACACCCAAACTCGCGCCGAAATGACCACCATTTACCGAAACAATATCGATAATATACTGCCTCAATTCCTGGGAAATCTCCGGAAGTTCATCTTCATTAAATTTCTTTAAATCAGAAGGGGAATGAATTTGCTGTAAAAGGTTACCCGCCTGTACTTCCATGTATCCGCTGTGCTGTTTTTATCTATACAAAATTAGATTATTTGGTCAAATAATCGTTACCAAATTCTACGCGCAAGCATGGTTTATGTTTGAGGATTTAATTTTTTCTTTTGGTAATTAATGTGAAAGCTGAATCAAAAGAAATTATCTTGCCAATTTTAAGGTGCTAAAAGAAGCATCAGTTTCTTTGTTACCAAAGCACTTCTTGCAAAAAAATCAGGCTTCGGATAAAAATATGGCTAAATTTGGCCGTCCATAAATCAGATCATGAAAAGAGATAAATTAATATTCAAACTATTAGACGAAGAGCAGGAGCGGCAGGAAAAAGGCATCGAATTAATCGCTTCCGAAAACTTTGTGAGCAAACAGGTGATGGAAGCAGCCGGCTCTGCAGCAACCAATAAATATGCCGAAGGTTTACCCGGAAAACGCTATTATGGTGGTTGTGAGATAGTTGACGAAATAGAAACCATTGCCATAGAACGTGCCAAACAGCTTTTTAATGCCGAGTGGGCTAACGTGCAGCCGCACTCTGGTGCGCAGGCCAACGCTGCGGTTTTGCTGGCTTGTTTGCAGGCTGGTGATAAAATTTTAGGTTTTGATCTTTCTCATGGCGGACATTTGACGCATGGTTCTCCAGTAAATTTTTCCGGTAAATTATATAAGCCATTTTTTTATGGGGTGAAAAAAGAAACCGGTTTAATTGATTATGACCTGCTAAAAGAAGTTGCCCTCCGCGAAAAACCAAAATTGATTATCTGCGGTGCTTCCGCCTATTCGCGCGATTGGGATTATGCTTTTATCCGCAGTGTAGCTGATGAAATTGGTGCTTTGGTACTGGCAGATATTTCGCATCCATCGGGTTTGATCGCCAGAGGTTTGTTAACCGATCCGCTTCCGCATTGCCATATCGTAACCACAACCACACATAAAACTTTGCGCGGCCCGCGTGGCGGTTTGATTTTGCTGGGAAAAGATTTTGAAAACCCATTCGGCCTGAAAACGCCAAAAGGAGAAGTGCGCATGATGTCATCCGTGCTGGATATGGCTGTTTTTCCGGGAACGCAAGGCGGCCCGCTGGAGCATATTATCGCTGCCAAAGCCATTGCTTTTGGCGAGGCTTTGAGCGATAAATACATGAAATATATTGTTCAGGTGAAACAAAATGCAGCCGCAATGGCCAAAGCTTTGATGGGTTTAGGCTACAATATCATTTCTGGCGGAACCGATAACCATATGATGCTGATTGATTTACGCAATAAAAACGTAACCGGCAAAGCAGCAGAAAATGCTTTGGATCGTGCCGGCATCACTGCCAATAAAAACATGGTTCCTTTTGATGATAAATCGCCGTTTGTAACGTCCGGTATCCGCGTGGGAACTGCTGCCGTTACTACAAGAGGCATGAAGGAAAAGCAGATGAAAAAAATTGTGGAACTGATGGATTCTGTGTTGACAAACATTGCTGATGAGCAACATATCGAAAAAGTACGTGATCAGGTACATCAGCTGACAAAAAAATTTCCGCTGTATAAATAATTCTTAAAACAGCAGTAATTCAATTTTAATTACTGCTGTTTTTATCAACCCAAATTTTAAGTTGATAAAAACAGCATCAAGCTGTATAAGCAATTGCCGCAATACTAATTTTTACTCCCGGAATTTGCAGTAAAATATTGCAACATGCTTCTAAAGTTGCGCCGGTAGTCAGGATGTCATCTACCAGCAAAATGTGTTTTCCTGTTAATTTTTCCGGATTTTTCAGCCAGAAAACTTCTTTCATATTTTCATAACGGGAAATCCTAGATTTTTTTGTCTGGCTCTCTGTACTGGTTATTTTGAGCAGATTTTGATTTTCTACCGGAATCAGCATTTTTTTCGACAATCCTTCTGCAAAACACAAACTCTGGTTATAACCGCGTTTCAATTGTTTTTGCTGATGTAACGGCACCGGAATAATCAAATCAGCAGCCGCAAAAATCGAATTTTCAAGCAACCTTTTTGCCGCCAGTTTGCCTAAATAAACGCCAACTTCTGGTCGGTTTTTATATTTAAGCTGATGCAGCAGGTTTTGCACGCGGCTTCCTTTGCTGAAATACAACATCGCTGAAGCTGCCTCCAACGGAACTCTTCCCCAAAAACTTTGGGCAACAGCATTATCAGCATGAAGATGAAAATCTGTAAAAGGCAAATTATACAGGCAATCAGCACAAATTACCTCTTCATTTCGGTACAGACTTTTGGTACAAGCTTGGCACAATTCCGGGAAAATCAGGGCAACAAAATCAGCAAAATAAGATTGGCGTAAATTCATGCTGATGCTGTTTTTATCGACCTAAAATTAGATTTGTTGTTTTACAGCCAATTGCCCACAAGCTGCATCAATATCTTTACCACGACTTCTGCGAATATTAACGTTGATTCCCTGACGTTTCAAATAAGCTGCAAAAGCATCGGTTTTGGCTTCTTTCGTATTCACAAAATCTGCAAAAGAAATCGGGTTGTATTCGATGATATTTACTTTACAAGGCAAATGTTTGCAAAAAGCCACCAATTCGGCGGCATCTTCCAGCTCATCGTTAAAATTATCAAACAAAATGTACTCGTACGTAACCGGATTTTTGGTTTTAGAATAATAATATTTCAAAGCCTCGGCCAAAGCTTTCAAAGAATTTTGTTCGTTAATTGGCATAATCTCGTTCCGCTTGGCATCATTTGCGGCGTGCAGTGAAAGTGCCAGATTGAATTTTACCTGGTCATCACCCATTTTTTTAATCATTTTAGCAATACCGGCTGTAGAAACCGTGATTCTTCTGGCGGCCATATTCAGTCCATCTTCGGCAGTAATCCGCTCAATGGATTTCATCACGTTAGCATAGTTCAGCAATGGTTCGCCCATTCCCATATATACAATGTTGGTGAGTGGGTGGTTGTAATTGAGCCTGGATTGCTGATCCAGCAGCACTACTTGATCGTAAATTTCATCGGGATTAAGGTTCCTTTTGCGCTCCATATAGCCTGTAGCACAAAATTTACACGTCAGGCTGCAACCCACCTGAGACGAAACGCAGGCCGTCATCCGTTCAGGAGCGGGTATCAGTACACCTTCAATTAAATGATTGTCGTACAGCTTAAAAGAATTTTTTATAGTTCTGTCGTTACTAAACTGTGAAGTATGTACTTTTACTGAATTTATAGTGAAAAGCCCATTTAATTTAATGCGAAGATCTTTGGAAAGATTGCTCATGTGGTCAAAATCAATTGCTGATTTTCCCCATAACCAGGAATAAACTTGTTTGGCACGAAAACTTTTTTCGCCTATCTCCGAAAAATATTTTTCAATTTCGGCAAGTGTTAAACTCCGAATATCGATTTTTTCATCTGTAGCTATCACTTTACAAAAATACGACTATAAAAGAAGTACTGTTCGTTTTTTAGTTTTTTTACACAAAAACAAGAACTGAAGCAGCAGTAATTCAATTGATTATCATGCCGAAAATTGTTAAATGAAAAAATTTACAGCCGATTACGTTTTAACTTCCCAAAACAACGCCATTAAAAACGGAAGCATTGTTGTTGATGATGACGGAAAAATCATCAAAATTACAGATCCGGGAACAGCTTCGCCAAAAGATGATGCTTTTGCTGATCTAAGCTCCGAAAAACTGAGCGGTGTAATTTGTCCTGGTTTTATCAATACGCATTGCCACCTCGAACTTTCTCATTTAAAAGGGAAAATTCCGGCTGGCGAGGGTTTGATTGCCTTTATCAAAAACGTGCAGCAATACCGGAAGGCTGATGACATTGAAGTTTTAGAAGCTGCTGCTCAGGCTGATGAAGCGATGTGGCAAAACGGAATTGTGGCTGTTGGCGATATTTCCAATAGTGCTATCACTGCTTCTATCAAAACCAAAAGCAAGTTGTATTATCACAATTTTGTGGAAGTTTTTGGCTTTGATCCGAAGAATGCTGATGCTGCTTTTAACCAGGCAATTTCTATACGCGACCAGTTTAAACCAATGGCCGCCACCATTACGCCGCACGCGCCATATTCAGTTTCTAAAGAATTATTCAAGCTGATTAAAAAAGAGGCGGAACAAAATAATTCGATTCTGAGCATCCACAACCAGGAATCGGACGAGGAAAACAAACTGTATCGTTATAAACAAGGCAGTTTTTTAGAGTTTTATAACGATTTGGGTTTGGATATTGAGTTTTTTAAACCGCAGGCACGTAATTCGCTTCAATCAATTATCCCGCTTTTGAGCAACCAGCAAAATGTACTGCTGGTGCACAATACGTTTACGAGCATGAAAGACGTGTATTTTACGCGTCGTTTTGATAAAAAAATTAACTGGTGTTTTTGTCCGGAAGCCAATTTATATATTGAAAACGCTTTGCCAAAAGTTAATATTTTTACCCATCACGGTTTTAATATTACAATTGGAACTGATAGTTTGGCATCTAACACGGGGCTTTGCATTTTAAAAGAAATGCAAGTTTTACAACAACATTTCCCGGAGCTTTCGTTGGAATGTTTGGTAGAATGGGCAACAATTAATGGTGCCAGGTTTTTAGGTATTGAGGAAGAAAAAGGAACAATTGAAGTTGGAAAAAAGCCGGGCTTAAATCTGCTTACTGGTTTAGATAAATTAAAAATCACCCCGGAAACGAAAGTCCGCAAGCTTATTTAAGCAAAAAAGGTTCTATTTTTGGCTGATTTTTAGTCGATAAAAGAAGCATGGTCAAAAAACATTTCAACATAAAAGTTACGGGCAAAGTGCAGGGCGTTTTTTATCGCGACAGCACTAAAGCCGTTGCAGATCAGCTGGGCATCAAAGGTTTTATCCGCAATGAAAGCGACGGGTCGGTTTATTTAGAAGCCGAAGGAGACGATTTTGCAATGACAGAACTTTTAAACTGGTGCCACGAAGGGCCAGACCGCGCCCGTGTGGAACACGTAGAAAGCAGCGAAGGCGAAATGAAAAACTATCGTAATTTTGAAGCCGTAAAAAAGTAACATACGGAATAATTCAGAAGCAGTTTATTTCGCTTAAATCAATCTTTAGCATTTGTCTACGATAAAAAAATTTGCCGGCCAAACAGCCATTTATGGATTAAGTACCATTGTTTCGCGGTTGCTCAATTTTATCCTAACGCCACTATTTGTTTACGTTTATCCGGCAAAGCAGTACAGCATATTTATTTATATGTACAGCCTGGCTTCACTAATAAACCCGATACTGGCTTTTGGCATGGAAACCACGTTTTTCCGGTATCTTAACAAAACAGATGCCGACAAAGAAAAAGTGTATAGCAACACGTTTTTAACGATTATTTTTATAGCCGCTTTATTTTTATTAATCAGCCTGCCACTAAGTAGTTTAATAGCTGGCTGGATAGGCGGCAAAGAAACAAGTTTAGCAGATCAGGCACTTTTTATCCGCTATTTTATTTACATTATTGTGGTTGATGCGCTGGCTGTTATCCCTTTTGCCAAGATTAGGGCTGATGGAAGGCCGGCACGTTTTGGGTTGATTAAACTCGTTAATATTTTTGTTTTTGTTGGGGCAAACCTGTTTTTTTTGTTCGTCATCCCAATGCTGATCAAAGCAAATGGTTTTGTTGCAAATTCGCTGCATTGGTATCGCCACGCTTGGATAGGGTATGTTTTTATTTCCAATTTAATAGCCAGCATTATCACACTACTGTTTTTACTGCCCGAAATTTTGCAGTTAAAGTTTCGTTACGATGGCGCGCTCATCAAAAATATGCTGTTGTACAGTTTCCCGGTTTTGGTGGCCAATATTTCCTATATCATCAATGAAAATATTGATAAAATATTCCTGCAAAACCTGCTGCCAGCCGCCCGCCAACAGGATGTTGGCATTTATGGTGCCTGTTGCAAGCTGGCTATTTTCCTGAGTATTGCTGTTTCTGCTTTTCGTTTAGGCGCAGAACCTTTCTTTTTTAGTCATGCCAAAAATAAAAATTCTGGCGAAACTTATGCTCGGATCATGACTTACTTTATCATTGCCGTTTGCCTGATGTGCATCGCCTTATCGGCCAATATCGAAATTTTGAAAGGGTTTATCAAAGGGAGAGATCCTGTGCAACAGGCACTTTACTGGTCTGGTTTGCAAGTAGTTCCAATACTTTTATTTGGTTATGTGAGTTTGGGTATCTATATGAACCTTTCCATCTGGTACAAACTTTCTGATCAAACGCGTTTTGGCTTGTATATTTCTGGTATCGGAGCGATTTTAACCATCATCCTCAACCTGATTTTTATCCCGAAATACAGCTACATCGCTTCGGCCTGGATCTCGCTGATTGCTTATGCTACGATGATGATTTTGTCGTACATTTTAGGCCAAAAAAATTATCCGATCCCGTATCAGCTTAAAAAAAACGTAGCTTATTTAGTTGCCTCGGCAGTAATTGTATATTTATCATTCACTGTTTTTCACCGGAATCTAATTGTTGGCAACGTGTTCTTGCTTTTATTTATGACCGCAACTTTGTACAACGAACGCAAGGAGCTTCTTTTACTCATTAAAAAATGACGATCCAGATTATTAATCATTCAAAAAATACTTTGCCTGCTTACGAAACCGCGCATGCGGCCGGCATGGATTTGAAAGCAGATTTGGAAGAACCAATCGTGTTGAAGCCGATGCAACGTTTATTAATTCCGACGGGAATTCATATTGAATTGCCTATTGGTTTTGAGGCGCAGATCCGGCCAAGAAGCGGATTGGCGTTTAAGCATGGCATTGGCATTGTTAATTCTCCTGGAACAGTGGATGCGGATTATCGCGGTGAAATTAAAGTGCTGCTGATTAATTTTTCTGAGGTGGATTTTAACATCAATCCTGGCGACCGGGTTGCGCAGATGGTAATTGCAAAACACGAAAAAATTGACTGGGAACAGGTACAGGTTTTGGGTGAAACTTTGCGCGGAACAGGTGGTTATGGCCACACCGGCATACAATAAATCAGTATGAAAAAAAGCCTCGTCATTTTTGGGTTGGTTGCTTTGCTGCCGGTATTTTCTTCGGCACAACACACAAAAAATACCGATAAAAACAGTATCGTGATGGTAGTTGGCAAGCCGCTTTCCCGGCGTGATAGCGTGGTGATGAACCAGCTTTTTTACCAGGCACTGCACGAAAAAACCATGGAAAACGCACCAGCAGCGGCTACACTCTTTTCGCAGGTTCTGGAGATTGATCCAGCAAATGATGCAGGAATGTACGAACTGGCCCGTATCCTCACCAGCGAAAAAAAGGACGATGATGCACGGGTTTTACTGGAGAAAGCAGTTACCGTAAATCCGGATAATGAGTGGTACTGGTCTGCTCTGGCGGCTAATTATGAAAAGATCAACGATATTTCAAAGCTGGAAAATGTATTTAAGGAACTGATCCGCATCAACCCGGAAAAACCGGATTATTATACTGATGAAGCGCGGGCTTTGGTGCTTGATAAAAAATATGATCAAGCTTTATCAGTTTATGATCAGCTGGAGGACAAAGTTGGTAAAAATGAAGAACTGGTTTTTGACCGGCAAAAAATCTATTTAAAACAAGGCAAACTGGATTTGGCGGTGAAAGATTTAATGCAGCTGATTCAGGAAAATCCGCAGGAAATCCGTTCATATCTGCAGTTGAGTGAACTGTATAATTCTAACAATCAGAATGATAAAGCATTAAAAGCGCTGGAATCGGCACAAAAAAATGTTCCGGATAATGCATTGATTCATTTGGCTTTGGCAGATGTTTACCGCGATCAGAAAAATTATGCTGCCTGTTTTAACCAGTTAAAAACAGCATTTGCTTATCCATCGCTTAAAATTGACGAAAAGCTGCGGATCGTTTCCGGTTATTTCCCCAAGTTTCCAGATCCAGAAGCCAAAGCCAGCGCGCTGGAGCTGAGTCGGATTATTTCGGTTACGCACCCAGATGATGCGCGCTCATTTACACTTTACGGCGATATGCTGGTGCAAAATGCTTCGTATGTGCAGGCGATCCCGGTTTACCGGAAATCGCTGGCTTTAAATGATCAAATTTATGCCGTTTGGGAGCAAGTTATCCGGTTGGAAATGGGCCAGAACCAGTTTGATCAGGCCATTAAAGATGGTCAGGAAGCTTTAACGCTTTTCCCGAATCAGGCAATGGCCAATTATCTGGTTGGTGTGGCGTATTCCCAAAAAAGTATGGTAAAAGAAGCATTGCCTTATTTAAAAAATGCGGCTTCGCTGGAATCGACAGACAAAGAATTATTGAGCCAGGTTTATGCTTCTTTGGGTGATAATTATCATCAGCTGAAAGACAATGTGCAGTCTGATGTAGCTTATGATCAATCACTAACCAACAATCCGGATAATGCTTACACGTTGAATAATTATGCTTATTATTTATCGTTAAGAGAAGAAAAACTGGATAAAGCGGCGCAAATGTCTCACCATAGCAATGAATTGCAGCCGGATAATGCTTCTTTTGAGGATACTTTTGCCTGGGTGTTATTCAAACAAAAAAAATATACGGAAGCTAAAACCTGGATGGAAAAAGCCATCAAACACAATAAAAACAGTGCCGGGCTGAATGAGCATTATGGTGATGTTTTATATTTTTTGAATGATACGGAAAGTGCCGTAAAATACTGGAAAACGGCAAAACAGCTGGGCAGCAACTCGGCCGTTTTAGATAAAAAGATTAATGAAAAGAAGTATTCAGAATAAATTACTGGTTGTTGGAGTTTTGCTTTTGCTGTTTAGTTGCAAGGCAAAAAAGCAACTGGTTTCTATTAATCAGCCAGTTGCGGTTGTAATTGATTCTGCTTTAGCAAAAACTGATAACGGCAAAATAAACAAGCTAAAATTGATCCAAAGCCAGCAAATTAATTTTAATACTTTTTCTGGCAAAGCACGCACCCATTTAGAAATTGATGGCAAAGGATATGATGTGACACTAAATATCCGCATTCAAAAAAACAAGCAGATTTGGGTTTCCATCACTGCTATTGCCGGAATTGAAGTGGCACGCGCGGTAATTACTCCAGATAGCATCAAAATTATTAATAAGTTGCAAAGCGTTTATTTGAAAAAACCTTTCAGCTACGTTTATCAATATACCGGTCGGCAGGTTAATTATAAAACGGTTGAATCTATTGTGATCGGGAATGCAGTGCCGGAGTTTATTTCTTCGGAAGCAAACTTGGCTGCAAGCGGAACGAGTGTGATTTTTTCCGGAATTTTGAATCAGTTGTCGTATCAAACCACTTTTAGTCCAAGTCTAAAAGTAGTTAATTTGAAATTATCCAACCAAAAGGCTGCACAAAAACTGGATGTAAATAACAGTAGTTTTATTCAGGCCGATGACCGTATTTTGCCTTCGGTTATTGGCATCAATTCGGTTTCAGGCCAAAACAGTATCAAAGCTGACCTTCATTATATTAAAACAGAATTTGACCAAGCTTTGGATACACCATTTAATGAACCCAAAGGATATACGCTGATGAATTAATTAGCTTTAAAAAAATTATGAAGTTGAAAAAAACTTTACTGTTGTTCTTTTTTGTGGCATTTGCCGTACAGACTTTTGCACAAAGTAGTACGGAATTGAAGCGCAAACGTGATAAAATTACTGAAGAGCTGGACAAGCTGAATGATGAATACAACAAAATTTCAAAGGATAAAAGAACTTCGCTAAAACAACTGAGTTTGCTAAAAGCGCAGATTGATTTGCGGGAAGATAAAATTAAAACGGCCAATTCGGAGATTAGATTGCTGGATCATCAAATCTCAGACAACAGTAATAACGTACGTAGTTTGCAATCGCAGTTAAATCAGCTTAAAAAAGAGTATGCGGCGATGGTTCTTTTTGCTTTCCGAAACCAAAGTGCATATAACAAACTGATGTTCATTTTTGCAGCCAATGATTTTAACCAAGCATACAAAAGGCTAAAATACATGCAGCAATTTGGTGATTACCGGCAGCGGCAGGCAGGTTATATTGAGGGAACGCAAAAAGATCTGCATGTAAAAATTGTGGCGCTGGATCAGGACAAAAAGGAAAAAAACAATATCCTGATTGATCAGCAAAAAGAAAAAGAAAAGCTGGGTAAAGAGAAAGATAATCAGGCACAGGTAGTAACCGATTTAAGCAAGGAAGAAAAGCAGACCAAGCGGGAAATGGCGCAGCAAAATAAATTGTTGAGCCAAGTTAGAAAATCTATTGGTGCAGCTATTCGCCGTGAAATTGAAGATGCAAGGCGGAAAGAAGCCGAAGCCGCGCGGATAGCCGCTGCAAATGCAGCAAAAGCACGAGCAGAAAACAAGCCGGCGGCAGTGGCAAAACCTGTTTCTAAAGGTGCAGAAGTGTTATCGGCTACACCGGAATCAGCTAAATTATCAAATGATTTTTTAGGAAATCGGGGCAGATTGCCTTGGCCGGTATCAAATGGTGCGATTATTGAACGTTTTGGAATAACTTATATTCAGGGTATTAAAACTGATAATTCCGGGATTGATATTAAAACAAGTCAGGGTGCGGCTGTTAGGGCTGTTTTTTCTGGTGAAATAAGTAAGGTAGAAAATGTGGATGGTTCATATTTAATTGTAATTCGGCATGGCGAGTATTTTACGGCCTATATGAATTTACGTTCGGCAAGTGTATCAAAAGGGCAGAAAGTAAGTATCAAACAAACAATCGGCTCTGCAGGTGTTGATCCGGAAAGTGGTGATTCGCAGGTTCATTTTGAATTATGGAAAGGTTTTACGCCACAAAACCCGCAAGGATGGATTACAGAAAATTAAGCTTGAATTTGTTATATTAATTATTGTTTATATTTGTTCATTAAATCTAAAAATTATGTTACATCCAGTTTATTTATTTTTAAATATAGGCACGCCAGAGTTAATTTTGATCTTGGGTGTAGCACTGCTTCTTTTTGGCGGTAATAAATTGCCTGAATTGGCGCGCGGTTTGGGCAAGGGTATCCGTGAATTTAAAGATGCTTCTGAAGGTGTGAAGCGCGAAATTCATAATCAGATTAATAGTTTTGATGAAGTGAAAATAAACCACGAGCAACCTGTTTCTTCTACAACTTCTGCTTCTGTGCCAGATGTAAGTCCGCTGGATCAACCAGAAATTACGCCTGTACAGCATACTACTTATTCATCAGAAAATCATCCGCACTCTACGGAAATTAAATAACTGAATTTTAAACATAAATCATAAATATCATGGGCGGATTAGGTGCACCAGAAATTATTTTAATACTGGCAGTAGTTTTATTGTTGTTTGGCGGAAAAAAAATTCCTGAATTAATGAAAGGTTTAGGTAAAGGTGTAAAAGAATTTAAAGACGCGTCTAACGATCCTGATACTACAACCCCAAACCGTACAACTACTACCGGCACACCAACAACTACTACAGTTGTTGACCATCGCGACGAAAAAACCGCTTTGTAAGCCTGTAAACAAGCGTTATTACTGAGGAAGTAATAACTGTAAATTAACTTACTGTTAAGATGTTCCAATCTATTACAGTAAGTTTTTTTATATTGGCACCCTTATGAAATTTTATTCTTCTTTAAAAGAAGTTCAGGAAGATTTAAAGAGCAACATAGTTTCGGTTGTTTCTCTGGTTGAGTATTATCTGAACAGAATAAATCAGCATCAAGACCTGAATGCTTTTAATGAGGTTTTTGAAGAAGAAGCTTTAAACAATGCTTCTTTTATCGACCAAAAATTAAGTTCAGGAAATGCCGGCCGCCTGGCTGGCATGGTGATCGCCATTAAAGATAATATCTGTTATAAAGGTCATCAGGTTACCGCATCTTCTAAAATTCTGGAAGGTTTTATTTCGGTTTTTTCGGCTACGGTAATTGAGCGTTTGCTTGCAGAAGATGCCATTATCATAGGCCGTTGCAACTGTGATGAATTTGCAATGGGCGGTTCTAATGAAACATCTTATTTTGGGCCGGTCAAAAATTTTAAGGATATAAAAAAAGTACCAGGAGGCTCATCTGGCGGTTCGGCTGTAGCTGTTCAGGCAGACCTTTGTCTGGCTGCTTTAGGTACCGATACTGGTGGTTCTGTTCGTCAGCCCGCATCGTTTTGCGGTGTTATTGGCCTGAAACCAACTTATGGCCGGGTTTCGCGCCACGGCATTATTGCCTATGCTTCTTCTTTTGATCAAGTTGGACCGATTACCCGTTCTGTTGAAGATGCTGCTTTACTGATGGAAATCATGGCCGGCAGTGATGAATACGACAGCACTTCGGCACAAAACCCCGTTCCGCAGTATACAACAACCCCAAAAAACAGTGGTAAAAGAAGCATCGCTTACCTTCAGGAAGTTTTAGAAAGTGAAGGTGTGGATCAGGAAATAAAAGACCTGATGCGAACTAAAATTCGGCAGTTGCAGGCAGAAGGACATTCGGTAGAACCGGTTTCATTTGAGTATTTAGATTATGTGGTGCCTACTTATTACGTGCTTACTATGGCCGAAGCATCCTCTAATCTTTCCCGTTTTGATGGTGTGCATTTTGGTTACCGCAGCCCAAATGCTACAAATGTAGAAACTACCTACACCAAAAGCCGGACGGAGGGTTTTGGAGAAGAAGTACGCCGTCGCATTTTACTTGGTACTTTCGTATTAAGTTCTGGCTATTACGATGCTTATTATGCCAAAGCGCAGAAAGTGAGGCGGTTGATTAAAGAAAAAACTGAAGAGATTTTAAAAAATCACGATTTTATTTTGATGCCAACTACGCCAACGGCTGCTTTCAACATCGGCGAAATTGTAAAAGACCCAATTGTAATGTACCTGGAAGATATTTTTACAGTGCAAGCAGCATTAGCTGGCGTGCCGGCAATTTCTTTGCCGGTGGGCAACAATGAAAAAGGTTTGCCGTTAGGATTGCAATTGTTGGCTCCGGCATTTGCTGAAGCAGATTTATTAAGTTTTTCAGAATATTTTCTAAAACTTGCTTAACGCAAAAAGTTAAGCAGGCGCTTAAATTAAAAAATGAAGAAATATTTTACGCTAATTGTCCTCTCGTTACTTGCAGGTTATGCAATTGCACAGAATGCCAAAACCGATACCAACGGCTTAAAAGCCAAACAGGTTATTAATTTTTCATCCGTAAAAACAGTAAAGAACATCCCGTACATTTTAAGAACAGATACCTTGGTGCCGGTTCCTATCGTTGATGAATTTTTACTGAATTCTTACCAGAACATGGTTTACAAATACCGGCTGGATTCGATTCAAAAACAAATACCGTTAACTTATAACGAATACGTGCAAAGCTATATTGATATTTATACAGCTCCGCGGAGAAAAGCGGTAATGTCTAAAATCATTGGGTTGGCAAAATATTATTTCCCGATTTATGAAAAGGCTTTTCGTGAGGCTGGTATTCCCGAAGAAATTAAGTACCTATCTGTAGTAGAATCCGCTTTGAATCCGAACGCAGTTTCCCGGGTTGGCGCAACTGGCCCTTGGCAGTTTATGTTTGCAACAGCGCGTCTTTACGGTTTAAAAATGGATAATTATGTAGATGAGCGTAAAGACCCGGTGCTGGCCAGCTATGCAACTGCCCGTTATTTAAAAGATGCTTATAATGATTTTGGTGATTGGTTGTTAGCCATTGCTTCCTATAATTGCGGAAAAGGTAATGTAATCCGGGCAATGCAGCGATCTGGAGGAAACGATTTTTGGTCAATCCGGAATTATTTGCCTGCCGAAACCCGCGGTTATGTGCCGGCTTATATTGCGATTGCTTATGTAATGACCTATTATAAAAAGCATTTGATCATTCCGGAAGAATGTAATTTTTCTACCAAAAACGATACCGTGATGGTGAATAAGTTAGTCTCCCTAAAAAACCTGTCTGCTGCGTTGGAAGTTGATCCTGCGGAAATGGCAATTCTCAACCCGGCTTTTAAAAAACATATTGTAAATGGTTCAGTAGATAAACCTAAACGGTTGATTATCCCAAAAACAGTTTATGCTGATTTTGCTAAAGTTTATGCAGCTTTAAATAATGTAGAAACTGAAGTTGTACCAAGTTTTGCTGCTGTTAAAGAACCGGAAGCTGAACCTGAAATGCGTTATTATCGGGTGAAAAGTGGCGAAAGTTTGTCGGTTATTGCAGATCATTTTGGTGTGGAAGTGCAGGATTTGAAAGTCTGGAACCATTTACATTCCAGATCTGTTGTGGCTGGTCAAAAATTGCTTGTAAAAGAAGCATCGGCAGAAAATGCTTCTCCCGAAAAAAAAACGCTTAAAAGTTATTATACTTACAGAGTGAGAAAAGGCGATACGTTGAACCTGATTGCCGATAAATATGAAGGTGCAACGGTAGAAAGCATTAAAACTTTGAACACGTTGAGAAGTAGCCGGTTGCATACCGGCATGACGCTTAAAATCAACCGTGGCTAATTATTAACAAGGTACTACAGCATTAATATAGTCCCGGTACTTCTTTTACCGGGACTTTTTTAATGTTAAAAATTGATAAAAAGAAATTTGATGAGTAAAAGCAACAAGGTAAATAACCGCAAACAGGACGCGCTGGATTACCATTCTTCCGGCCGGCCGGGCAAAATTGAGGTAGTTCCAACCAAACCTACGCAAACACAGCGCGATTTGTCGCTGGCTTATTCGCCGGGTGTGGCCGAACCTTGTTTGCGCATTGCCGAAAACCCGGAAGATGTGTATAAATATACGGCTAAAGGCAATCTGGTAGCCGTGATCAGCAATGGAACGGCGGTTTTGGGTTTAGGTGATATTGGTCCGGCAGCGGGCAAACCAGTGATGGAAGGCAAGGGCTTGCTGTTTAAAATTTTTGCTGATATTGATGTGTTTGATCTGGAGCTGGATGCGAAAAATGTAGATCAATTTGTGCAGATTGTAAAAGCGTTGGAGCCAACTTTTGGCGGCATCAACCTGGAAGATATTGCAGCACCTTTATGTTTCGAAATTGAACGCCGCCTAAAAGAGGAAATGAAAATTCCGGTAATGCACGACGACCAGCATGGTACGGCAATTATTTCCGGTGCTGCGTTGATGAATGCGGTTGAGATTCAGCATAAAACTTTAGATACCATAAAAGTAGTGGTAAACGGAGCAGGTGCAGCCGCAGTTTCCTGCTCCAAATTATATCTGTCAATCGGCGTGAAGAAAGAAAATCTAATCATGTTTGATAAAGACGGGCTGCTGCATCATGGCCGCACGGATTTGGACGACATCCGCAGAGAATTTTTTACTGATCGTACGGATGTGAAAACTTTAGCCGATGCGATGAAAGGTGCTGATGTTTTTGTAGGATTATCTGCAGGAAACGTAGTAACGCCGGAAATGCTGCTGGCAATGGCACCAAACCCGATTGTGTTTGCGATGGCCAATCCGGAGCCTGAAATTTCTTACGAGCTGGCCACCCAAACACGCCAGGATTTAATTATGGCAACCGGCCGTTCGGATTACCCAAACCAGGTGAATAATGTGCTGGGTTTTCCTTATATTTTTCGTGGTGCATTGGATGTCCGGGCAACTGGCATTAACGAAGCCATGAAACTGGCGGCTGTAAAAGCGATTGCCGAACTAACTAAAATGCCGGTTCCAGAGGAAGTAAACCTGGCCTACAATGCCCGGAATTTAAAATTTGGTAAGGATTATATCATTCCAAAACCTGTGGATTCGAGGTTGATTACTACGGTTTCTACAGCGGTAGCTAAAGCGGCAATGGAATCCGGAATTGCCGGAAAGCACATTACCGATTGGGATGCTTATCATGAAGAACTGATCAGCAGGCTGGGAAAAGAAGATAAGCTGATGCGGGCGATTTCCGGCAAGGCTAAGTCCGAACCGAAACGTGTGGTTTTTGCAGAAGCAGATAATTATAAAATCTTGAAATCGGCACAAATTGTGAAAGATGAAGGGATTGCCACACCGATTTTGCTGGGCAATAAAGAAAAAATAAAAGAAATTATGCAGGCGAATGACCTGCAAATGGATGGAGTGGAAATTATTGATCCGCTAATCGGCACAGAAAACTCTGCAAAATACGCTGATTTTCTGTTTCAGAAACGCCAGCGCCGGGGCATTACTTCTTTTGATGCACAAAAATTGATGCGTAACCGAAATTATTACGGCGCAGCAATGGTGCAGTTTGGTGATGCAGATGCGCTGATTTCCGGCCTCACCCGAAATTATGCGGCTACGGTAAAGCCGGCTTTGCAGGTGATCGGCACCAAACCCGGCGTAAATTTGGTGGCCGGCATGTATATGATGATTACCAAAAGTGGCCCGGTATTTTTTGGCGATACCACGGTAAATGTCAACCCAACGGCGCAGCAACTGGTAGATATTACGGTTTTGATTGAGCAGGCAGTTAGTCAGTTTAATATTAAACCGCGGGTAGCGGTGCTTTCGTATTCCAATTTTGGATCGAATGACGGGATTGTGCCCGAAAAAACGCGTGAAACGGTTCGGCTGCTGCATGAGCAATATCCGGAGATGGTGGTGGATGGCGAGATGCAGGCCAACTTCGCCATGAACTCAACGTTGCTGAAAGACAATTACGAATTTTCTAACCTGAACGGCGCCCCAGCTAATACGCTCATCTTTCCAAATCTCGAATCCGGGAATATCGCTTACAAACTTTTACAGGAAATTGGCGGTGCAGAAGCGGTTGGCCCGATACTTTTAGGCATGAATAAACCGGTGCACGTGTTGCAATTAGGCAGTTCGGTGCGGGAAATTGTAAATGTGGTAACGATTGCGGTAGTGGATGCGCAAGCAAAATCAGCAGCAACAAAAATATAACCATAAAAACAGTATCAGGTTAAAATTGGGCATACTTCTTTTATACCTATAAAATTGGTAGGTGCAAACACAATATGGATGTTAAAATTTGGTTGATAAAAGAAGCATTGCGCAAATACTTTAACATAAAATAAAAATATCGACCAAAACATGTACGATTATATCAGCGGCAAACTGGCATTTAAATGCCCGGCCTATGTGGTTATTGATGCTGGCGGCGTGGGCTTTCATATCAATATTTCGCTCCACACTTTCTCTCAACTTTCGGTAAACGAAAATAATTGTAAACTCTTTGTTTGGCTCCACGTAAAAGAAGACGCACATACGCTGTATGGTTTTGCAGAGGAAGGGGAAAGGCGGTTATTTCTACACCTGATGTCCGTATCGGGCATTGGTGCCAATACCGGCCGGATGATGCTTTCTTCCATAACCCCTGCAGAAATACAGCAAGCTATTATTAAGGGTGATGTGCCTTTGATTCAGCGGATTAAGGGAATCGGTCCGAAATCTGCTCAAAGAATTGTTTTGGAGTTGCAGGATAAGCTGAAGAAAGAAGGACCAGATTCTTTAATTTCAGTACCGGTAAACCACACTGTTAAAGAGGAAGCTTTATCTGCTTTGGTGATGCTTGGTTTTGCAAAAATTGCAGCAGAAAAAGTGATCGATCAGATTGTGAAAAAAGACGAAGAAAACTTAACAGTAGAAAAACTAATCAAAATAGCTTTGAAAAATTTATAATTACGATCATATTTTTGCTTAACAGGTGAAATCCTTTATTAGAAAGATGTTGTGCGGAGTGAGTTTTATTATGGCTTTTAGCTGTAATAAACTGGTTTTTGCACAAACAGCAACCAGCACAAATAAAGGTGATACGGTTAAAGTACAAGCACCGGATGCCACCATACAAACCCGGAACAGCCAGTTGCGGCGGGGGGCGCTCCTGCCGGATCCGCCAAACTTGGTGCGGACAGTAGAATATGATCCTGCCACTAACCGTTATATTTTATCAGAACGGGTGGGCAATTTCCTTTATCGGCCTCAACGCTACCTTACTTACAGTGAATATTTACACTTGAAACAAAGTAGCGATATTAAGGAAAACTGGAAGCAACTGTCCGACAAGTACGCCAAAGATTCGCAGCAGCAAGGTTTTATTCCACAGATAAAGATAAAGAGCGAAACTTTTGCAAAAATTTTCGGCAGCGAGGTAATTGATATTCATCCGCAAGGATCAGCAGAGGTGATTTTTGCCGGCCAGCTTAACAAAAACGAAAATCCGCTTTTTAACACCCAACAGCGCAACCAGGGTACTTTTAATTTTGATCAGCGGATTCAGATGAACGTAACCGGATCAATCGGCGACAAGCTGAAAATTTCTACCAACTACAATACCGAAGCACAGTTTCAGTTTGAAAACCAGCTTAAGTTGGATTACACAGGTAAGCCAGATGAAATTATCCAAAAAATTGAAGCCGGAACGGTAAGTATGTCGCTGCCTACTACTCTAATTAGCGGTAGTCAGGCTTTATTTGGGGTGAAAACAAAGCTGCAGTTTGGTAAGCTTAATGTAACCAGTATTTTATCGCAGCAACGATCTCAAAGCCGGCAGATTACGATTTCGAACGGTTCTCAGCAAGGTAATTTCAGCCTTTCGCCCTCAGATTACGAAGCCAACCGACACTATTTTTTATCGCAATATTTCCGGAACAATTATAACCGCGCACTTGCTAATATCCCGATCATCAGCTCCAACGTTACCATCACCAAAATTGAAGTTTGGGTAACCAATCGCAGTAATACTACCAAGGATTCGAGGGACGTTTTGGCTTTTTTGGATTTGGGAGAATACAGTCCTTATAATACTTCTTTAATCCGTGGCGGGGCAGGATTTTCGGCTTTGCCTGCTGGATTTTCGGGACCGGGTTTTACACAACAATCCAACAACCTGCTGCAAAACCTACCAGCAAATGCCCGTTTGACCAATTCTAATGATGTTGCAAATTATTTCCAGGCTACCGGTAAAACAGACAACTATAGCAAGCTCACTTATGCCCGAAAACTAACCGCTACAGAATTTGTGTTGCACCCACAGTTGGGCTATATTTCTCTAAACTATCCGCTGAATAATGATGAAGTGCTGTCTGTGGCTTACCGCTATACTTATAACGGCACCGAATATCAGGTTGGCGAGCTTTCTACCGATATTCCGGTTGATGCAGTTACGCCAAAGGTGCTTTATACCAAATTGCTGAAAAATGAATTGCTGAAAACCAGTTTGCCAACCTGGAAATTAATGATGAAAAACATCTATACTTTAGGTGCTTACCAGATCAGTTCGAATGATTTTAAGCTGACGATCACGCATCTGGACGATAAATCCAGTATCGAGAAAGTGATTATGGGCGAAGGGAAAAACACAACCGGAAAACTGTGGATACAGCTGACAGGATTGGATAATCTGAACCAGCAAAGTGCAAAACAACCAGATGGCTATTTCGATTTCCTGGAAGGAATTACTATTGATTCGCAGAATGGACGTATTACTTTTCCGGTGATAGAGCCATTTGGCTCCGATTTAGCCAAGCAGTTTATTCCTGGCACGGAGCAAGACCTGATTAACCGGTACGTTTATCAGCCGTTGTATGATTCGACCAAAACCATTGCCCAGCAGTTTTTTCCGCAGCTAAACCGTTATGTCATCCGCGGAACGTATTCATCTCAAGCCGGTTCAGAGTTTCAGCTCAATGCAATCAACATCCCGCAGGGTTCCGTAGTGGTAACGGCCGGAACGCTGCGTTTAACAGAAGGTTCTGATTATACGGTGGATTACAATATTGGCCGGATCAGGATCATCAACCAGGCTTTGCTTACTTCCGGACAGCCAATCAATATCAAATTAGAAAGCAATGAACTGTATGGCATTCAGCAAAAATCATTGTACGGTTCGCGCTTTGATTATAAACTGAACAACAAGCTCAACCTGGGAGCAACCGTGATGCACCTGACCGAGCAACCGATTACCCAGAAAGTAAGTATTGGCGATGAATCTATTTCTAACACAATTTATGGTTTCGACGGAACATATAGTTCATCGTCCAGATTGTTAACACGTTTGGTTGATAAGTTGCCGTTTATCTCAACCAAAGCGCCTTCATCTGTAAATTTTAGCGGAGAATTTGCTCAGTTATTGCCCGGCCATCCTGCAGCACTAAATTTTGCCGGATCAAAAGACGGAACTGCTTACCTGGATGATTTCGAAAACGCCAGTTCTTTAATAGATATAAAAAGTGCTGTAAACTGGCAGATTTCCGGCACTCCACAATTGTTTCCGGAATCGCAATTGAATAATGACCTTTCTTATGGATACAACCGGGCGCGATTAGCATTTTATAACATCGATCCGATTTTTTATACCCAAGGCAGCTCGCTGGCACCGGTACTTGCAAATTCAAAAAATGAGTTGTCTAATCATTATGTGCGCGAAGTTTTGGAGCAGGAAGTTTTCCCCTATAAACAAAGCGTCACTGGCCAGCCTTTAAGTCTGCCCACTTTAGATCTGGCATTTTATCCGCAAGTACGTGGCCCGTATAATTTTGCTACCAGCGGCATTAATCAGGATGGAACGCTGCAAAACCCACAAAGCCGATGGGGCGGCATGTTTCGGAGAATGGATAGCAATGATTTTGAATCGTTAAACGTGCAGTATATTGAGTTTTGGATGTTGGATCCGTTCATTTACAAACCGAATTCTGCTGGCGGAGATTTATATTTTAACCTGGGCAGCTTATCCGAAGATATTTTACAAGACGGACGCAAAAGTCTGGAAAATGGTTTGCCTGCTGATGGCGATATTTCTAAAGTGGATACAACAGTTTGGGGCAGGGTACCAAAATTACAGCCAGTTGTGCAATCTTTTGATAACGACCAAACAGCCAGAGCTTTACAAGATGTTGGTTTGGACGGTTTGGCCGACGTGGATGAGCGCCAGAAGTATGCTTCTTTTATCAGGCAAATTCATACAACTTTAAGTCCAACCGCTTATTCTGCTGTTGTGAGTGATCCTTCTTCTGATAATTATTTATACTTCCGTGGCCCCGCATATGATGAGGGAAGCGCCGGGATTTTAAAACGCTATAGCCAATATAATGGCACAGAAGGTAACTCTAAAACTACTGAGCAATCTAAAGCGCAGCTTGGTTTGGATAACTCTGCCTCCACTTCTTTGCCTGATGGCGAGGACGTAAACCGGGACAACAACATGAGCCAGGCAGATGAATATTTTCAGTATAAAGTTTCTATCCGGCCGCAAAATATGGTGGTTGGGCAAAATTTTATTGCTGATAAAGTAACGTCGCAGGTGAAGCTGGCTAACGGCACTACACAAGCCGTAACCTGGTATCAATTTCGTGTACCAATCAATAGCTATCAGTCTAAGGTTGGGGGTATTGAAGATTTTAAAGCCATTCGTTTTATCCGGATGTTTATGACCAATTTTGCCGATACTTCCGTACTTCGTTTTGCGCGGATGCAACTGATCCGTGGCGAGTGGCGCGCCTTCAACACAGAAAATAGTACAACAAATATTATTGCAGATCCGGCTATAGTAAATCCTTCACTTGATAATTCTACCATCAATGTTTCAACTGTTAATATTGAAGAAAATGGTAACCGCGTACCAATACCTTATGTTGTACCTCCAGGCATTACTCGTCAGCAAGATTTTAACAATTACACCACTACCACGCAGCTGAACGAACAGGCATTGCAAACAACGATTACCAATTTGCGTGATGGTTATTCCAAAGCTACTTTCAAAACTTTTTCTAATGATTTGCGGCAGTACAAAGAACTGGAAATGTTTGTTCATGCAGAAGGAACACAACTGCAAACTGGTGATGTGAGTGCTTTTATCCGGTTGGGTGTGGATTACATCGACAATTATTATGAGTACGAAATCCCATTGCAGGTTACGCCTTCTGGAACCCGAGATGCGGATGCGATTTGGCCGGTAGCCAACCGGCTGGCTTTGCAGCTGTCTGTTTTAACCCGTGCAAAAACAGCACGTAATAGTGCACTGCTTAATGGCGCACCATGGCCGTTAAATGTGCCTTACACTTTTACAGATGGCACAAATCGTGTAACTATAAAAGGTCAGCCGGATTTAAGCCGGTTACGTACTATTATGCTGGGCGTGCGCAATCCTTATAAAGGAAATTCAGCGCCGGGAAAAGATGACGGCCTGGATAAATCTGCAATTGTTTGGTTTAATGAGTTGCGGCTAACCGGCTTCAACGAACAGGGTGGTTGGGCAGCCATTGGCCGGTTTAATGCAAAACTGGCCGATCTGGCGGATGTCAGTATTTCGGGCAGTAAAAGCACTATCGGTTTTGGAACGCTGGATTCGAGGATCAGTGATCGCAGTTTGAGCGATAAACAATCGGTAGATATGTCGGCTAATATGGAACTGGGTAAATTCTTTCCAACAAAATCCGGTGTTAAAATCCCACTTTACGTCAATTATTCTAACCAGCTAATCATGCCGAAGTATGATCCTGCTTCGCCAGATATTGAATTAAAACAGGAACTGGCGCAGGTTTCTAAAGTTAAAAAAGATTCGATCATCAACGTGTCCGAAGATTATACCGTCCGGAAAAGTATCAATCTAACCAATATCCGCAAAGTAAAAACAGATCCGAAAGCCAAAAACCATTTGTGGGATATAGAAAACCTGAGTGCTACATACGTTTATACGCAGTATGACCACCACGATTTCATTACTGAAAATGCTTATCAAAAAACGTATGTGGCCGGTCTGAACTATATTTATAATAACCAGCCAAAGTTTTATAGTCCCTTCCAAAAAATAATTAAAAGCAATATGCTGAAGTTGTTTAAGGATATCAATTTCAGTTTGCTGCCTTCCCGGTTAAATTTCAACATCAACCTAAACCGTTTTTATTCTGAAAATACATTGCGGAATAACGATCCGGAAAATTTTATTACAATACCTACTACTTATAGCAAAAACTTTTTAATCAGCCGAGTTTACGGGATTGGCTGGAACTTAACGAAATCCCTGCAAATGGATTTTGATGCTACCAACTTGGGTGTAATTGATGAACCAGCGGGCCGTATCAACGGTTTAAAACAGGATACGCTTTGGAATAACCTGAAAAAGCTGGGCCGAACAACCAATTACACGCACACTATTAACTTTAACTATACCACACCAATTAATAAAATTCCGGGTTTTGACTGGACTAACATGACTGTTAGGTACAGCACGCAGTTTAACTGGAACTCGCAGGCTTTATTTTCACTTCAGGACCCAACTTTAAATGTGGGTAACACCATTCAAAATTCCCGTACTATCCAGTTAAATCCGGTACTTAATTTTACAGGTTTATACAACAAATTTTCGGTGCTGCGGAAAGCGAATGAAGCTAATAAAGGTGGCATTGCTAACTTATTTTTGCATGTTTTAACCAGTGTAAAAAATATTAGCGGAACTTACACCCGAACGGAAGGAACGTTTTTGCCTGGTTATCTGCCTAAAACAAAATTTTTTGGAGAAGATTTAAATTACAATGCGCCGGGTATCGGATTTTTGTTGGGAAGCCAGGCAGATATTCGTAGCCGGGCAATCTCGAGCGGTTGGATTACAACAGATAGTTTGCAAAATCAGTTATTCACCAAAACACTGAATGAGGATATGCACCTGCGTGGCGTGCTGGAACCCATTCCGGATTTACGGATTGAACTGACAGCTTTCCGCACCCGGAACATGAACTATCAAACCAATTTTAAATATTCGGCTCTAACCAATGATATTGAAAACTTGAGTCCGATCACTTCCGGCGATTACAGCATTTCCTATTTTACGTTGCCTACGGCTTTTTCCAAATCGTCTGGCATCAATAATACTTCCTCTGTTTTCCAGCGGTTTTTAGATAATCGGGCCATAATTTCGCAGCGTTTGGGTCGGTCAAATCCAAATTCTACTAAAGCTGTTACCAATGGTTTTGTGGATGGCTACAGTGCCAATGATCAGGATGTGCTGGTTCCAGCTTTTCTGGCTGCATATTCTGGCAAGGATGCCAACAGCGTTGGCGTAGGCGGATTTCCAAAAATTCCGATTCCAAATTGGGATATTCGCTACAATGGTTTAAGTAAGATACCTTTTTTATCGGAGTATTTTGATTCTTTTGATCTGAGCCACGGCTATCGCTCTGCATACAGCGTGAATGGTTTTAACACACTTTTACGTTATTCGGAAGCTAACGGATCCGTAAATGTGCGCGATGCCAATAACGATTTTCTGCCTTTGTATCAATATTCGCAGATTACCATTTTTGAACAGTTTGTGCCTTTGCTGGGGTTGGATGCTCGATTCAAAAACAGTATCACCACACATTTTGAATACCGGAAAAGTCGCGCCCTGAGTTTAAGTTTGCTTAATAGCCAGCTTACTCAGCAAAACGAAAGTAACATTGTATTTGGCTTTGGCTATCACACCACCAATTTCCGTTTTCCATTTGGCCTGTTTAGCAATTTGCAGCTTAAAAACGACATGACTTTTAAGTTTGATTTTGCTTTAACCGATAATAAAACCGTAATCTACCGACCAGATGTGCAGGAAGCTGACATTTCATCAGGCGCAAAAAATATTACCGTTCGCCCGTCCATCAATTATGTTATCAACCAGCGGTTCAACCTGCAGTTGTTTTACGATTCTAACATTACCAAGCCCTATACTTCACAGTCCTTCAATACTGCATTTACCAATTTTGGGGTGAATTTGAAACTGCTTTTCCAATAACACCAATTTATAGAGCATAAAAAAAGCATGCTATTTTTAGCATGCTTTTTTTGAGATTAAAGCTAATTATTTAACGTCGTTTCTAACTTTTCTTGCAGTTGCTCTTCCTGGCAAATAAACCTGGAAACCAAAGTTTAAATTAACATTGTTAGCAAACGGGCTGCTACCAAAACCTACAATACCGTTGTATTTTACCAAAGTTTCCAAACCAATACTTGGCGTGATAAAATAAGCAAAACCAGGACCTACACCAAAACCTAATCCAGTGGTTGATCCACCATTAGCACTTAAATTTTGTCCGTTGATACCAACATTTGCTTCACCAAAAAAACGTCCGTGTCTGATAATTTCATTACCACCACCTGCATAAATCCGACCTAAAGCACCAACACCATACGTAAAATCAGAACCACTTCCTTTTACCGTGCTGATACCCAAATTTCCATAAGCACCTAAAGCTACATTATCCCGAATAAACCAGGCTGCTTTTGGAGAAATTGTACCAGTAAAACTTGTTGGGCTGTTTAAGCCTAAATTTAAATTTGCAAGATCGCTGCCGATTAAAACATTACCTTTTTGAATTTGTGCTTTTGCAGAAAAAACCAATCCAATTAAGGCCAATGCTGCTAATGTAATCTTTTTCATAGTAGTTTTTTATTTGTTAAATACTGTATTAAATAACTATTCTAAAATTTAAAAGTTTTTGTTTCTAAGTAATTCCTGACATATATCTGATATTTCTAATCTTCAAAAAGTTCTTAAATAATGTTAATAACCTGATTTTTAGAAATTAAGCATAAATATTTTGATGCTGTTTTTATCGCTTAAAAAATAATTTTCCTTCATTTAGGTTAAACTATTTTGCTATTTAAAGTTATCGAGGCTACTTCTAAATGCGTTTTTTATTATTTTTGAGAAAAAATTAACATGAATTTTCCTTCAGCATTAAAATATACCAAAGATCACGAATGGGTTCTGGTTGATGGTAATACGGCTACAATTGGTATTACCGATTTTGCGCAGCATGAACTGGGCGATATTGTTTATATTGATATCAATACCGTTGGCGAAGAAGTGGCCAAAGAAGCTATTTTCGGTACGGTGGAAGCGGTAAAAACAGTTTCTGATTTGTTTATGCCCGTAAGTGGCGAAGTTTTGGAAATGAATAAAGCTTTGGATGCTAATCCGGAACTGGTTAATTCTGATCCTTTTGGCGAAGGCTGGATGGTAAAAATATCCATTAAAGATGCTTCTGAGCTGGATGAGTTGTTGTCCGCAGAAAACTACAAAGCCTTAGTAGGAGCTTAATGCAAAAATTATTAAAATACCAGAGCCTGGCCTTTATCTGGGCTTTGTTTATTTTGGTGATTTGCTGCGTTTCATTGGGGAAAGTTGGCGAATCACATCTGTTTTTTAAAGGATTCGACAAACTAACTCATACGGGATTGTTTTTTGTGCTCACCGTGCTTACTTTATATGGTTTGCTTCGTAAACAGGTGCATCATCAGCTCTCGGCAGAAAGTTTTTTGCTTGTTATTGTAATCATGTTTTTATTTGGAGGTACAATTGAATTACTTCAATGGAAAATTTTTACGTACCGAAGTGCAGAATGGGCTGATCTTTTTTGTGATGTTTTAGGTTCTTTAATGGGAACATTTAGTGTTTTACTTACCACATATGCCATCCAAACGCAACATCAATAAATCTCTTTTTGCAGCTTTAACGGCTGTAATGCTTTTTTCTTCCTGCGGATTATTCCACAAAAAATGCAATTGTCCGCACTTTCGGTATAATACTTTTCAGCAATAGGTTCTTTTTATACGGATAAAAGAAGTATCCCATTTTTTACATAAGATTGCCAAATCTTATTTGGATTTAATTTAAATAAGCAATAGTTTTACGGTATAAATCGTATTCATGAAACTTTCGCAATTATCTGTAGGAAAAAAAGGAATCATCAAAGAATTTACAGATTTAGAAATGTCTGTAAAATTGATGGAAATGGGTTGTTTGCCGGGAGAAGAAATCAGCATACAACGCATTGCGCCGCTTGGCGATCCGATTGCAATCAATGTTTCTGGTTATCAGCTCAGTTTGCGTAAGCGCGAAGCATCTACCATTATACTACAATAATTTGCGTTGAAGGCAGAGTTAAAAGTTGCATTAGTAGGAAATCCTAACACCGGTAAATCCACACTTTTTAATGTGCTGACCGGTTTGAACCAGAAAGTGGGCAATTTTCCGGGTGTTACCGTTGATAAAAAAACCGGTTTTTGTACTTTGCCTGATGGTCGGCGCGCCGAAATCATTGATCTTCCGGGAACTTATAGCTTGTATCCAAAAAGTAAAGATGAGTCCATCGTTTTTTCTGTTTTGGCTGATCGTGCCAATGCGCACAATCCCAATCTCGTTATCATCATCCTGGATGCTTCTAATTTAAAACGTAACTTACTGCTGTACACGCAGGTAGCTGATTTAAAAGTGCCGGTTATTGTCGCTTTGAACATGATGGACATGGCCACAAAATCCGGTTTGGAAATCAACATCAACCTGCTTTCAAAAAAATTAGGCGTTCCGGTTGTGCCAATTTCTGCACGCAAAGCCGAAGGAATTAGTGCGTTAAAAGAAGCAATTGGTTTTGCCAATCCTGTGGCTTTGCAGGAAGATACGATAGATATTGCTCAATTGGCACCACAGTTAATCAGCAGTATCCGCGAAGAAATTCTGGTTGATAATGATTATTATGCTTTGCAACTGGCGCACCAGCATGAATACATGCAGTTTTTATCGCCTCAGCAAAATGACCGGATCGAAAGTTTGGAGCAGGAGTATAGTTTCCATTCGCAAAAATCCCAAGCCACAGAAACCATTGCCCGTTATAATTTCATTAATGATGTGTTGTTTGATGTGGTTACGCGTCAGGAACATTTTGCTGAAGAAGAAAGTTACAGCAATAAAATAGACCGTTTTCTCACCCACAAGATTTTCGGTTTCATTATCTTTTTTGCTATCTTGATGTTCATTTTTCAGGCAATATTTACGTGGTCTGCATACCCGATGACGCTGATTGAAGATTCTTTTACCTGGATCAGCACAACGCTTCATGCTGTATTACCTGCCGGTCCGCTCACCAGTTTACTGCTGGATGGCGTGGTGGCCGGATTAAGCGGCGTACTGGTTTTTATTCCGCAAATTGCCATTTTATTTGCTTTTATTTCGATTCTGGAAGATACCGGCTACATGTCGCGCGTAACGTTTATGATGGACCGGATCATGCGAAAAGTTGGTTTAAACGGAAAATCAGTTGTTCCTTTAATTGGCGGTTTTGCTTGTGCCGTTCCTTCAATCATGAGTACGCGTACCATCGAAAACTGGAAAGATCGGATGATTACCATCATGGTTACGCCACTGATTACCTGTTCTGCACGCTTACCGGTTTATACTTTATTGATTTCGCTGGTAGTTCCTAACCGCAACATCTGGTGGATTTTTAATCTGCAGGGAATTGCTATGATGGCGATGTATCTGTTCAGTGTGATTTCGGCGGTTGTAGTAGCCTGGGTTTTTAAGCTGATTTTAAAAAGCCGGGAACGAGGTTATTTTATTATGGAATTGCCAGTTTACCGGATGCCACGCTGGAAAAACGTTGGTTTAACGATGTACGAAAGGTCTAAAACTTTTGTGATCCAGGCTGGAAAGGTCATCATTGCTGTTTCCATTATTTTATGGGTGATGGCTTCTTACGGGCCGGGAAAGCGGATGGAGCAGATTGAGCAAAAATATAGCAATGCTTCTTTTACCAGGCAAAAATCAGCAACGGAATTAGAACATTTAAAAGCGACGGATAAACTTGAAAATTCTTATGCCGGTATTCTGGGCCACGCCATCGAACCAGCAATTCGTCCATTGGGTTTCGATTGGAAAATTGGAATCGCCTTAATTACTTCTTTCGCTGCGCGGGAAGTTTTTGTAGGAACAATGGCCACGATTTACAGCGTTGACGGCAATGCAGATAAACTGGATTCGGTGCTGGACAAAATGAAACATGCCAGAAATCCGGAAACAGGCCTACCCGTATTCACTTTTGCCACCGCCATGTCGCTCATGATGTTTTACGCTTTTGCCATGCAGTGTGCCAGCACGGTTGCCATTGTTTACCGCGAAACCAAAGAATGGAAATGGCCGGCCATCCAGTTTGCTTACATGACTGTTCTGGCTTATGGCGCAAGCTTTATCACTTTCCATTTATTAAAATAATTCACGATTTTACAGCGTGGATAAAACTGAAATTCTAAAGCAATATATTCCGGAAGCCGCCGCTCCGGTGATTGCCAAATGGATTGATTATTTTCAATGCGAATTTAAAGTTTCTCGCAACCGTGGAACCAAATTTGGTGATTACCGTTCGCCTTTTGGTGGTAAAGGACATCGGATTTCGGTTAATTTCGACCTCAATATTTACGCTTTCCTGGTTACAACGGTGCACGAATTTGCACATTTATATACTTTTAACCAGCATCAGCATAAAGCAAAACCACACGGCACCGAATGGAAAAGTAATTTTAAACGGATGATGAAACCGTTTTTTGAGCTGGAGATTTTTCCTGCAGATATTAAACAAGTTATCAGCAACTATCTGGATAATCCGGCTGCCTCCAGTTGTTCTGATTTAACTTTATTCCGCGCCCTCAAAAAATATGATGTAAAAGAAGCATCGGTTGTTTTGGTTGAAAAAATACCGGCCAATGCTTTATTTAAATGGAAAGACGGACGAATTTTTCGTCGGGAAGAACGTTTACGAAAACGTTATCGTTGTGTAGAAGTGAGTACGAACCGGGTTTATTTATTTAATCCTGTTGCAGAAGTGGAGTTGATTGCAAAAAGTTAACCCAACATATCCAGCATACTCAAATCAAATTTTGGCGGGAATATATACCGCAGCTGCACCAAACCGCTGGAATAAGATTGCTGATTGAGCAACATTAAGTCAAGTTTTTCTTTTCCTTGCTGAAAAAGAGGTTTTCCACCTCCCAAAATTAATGGATGTACGGATATCAAAAATTCATCCACCAATTTTTCTGCCATAAAAGAAGCAAGCAAATCGGCACCGCCAAATAGCCAGATATTTTTGCCTTCCTGTTCCCTGAAGTCTTTTACAAAAGAAACAAAATCGGCGCTGCGAATTACTTTGATTCCAAAGTGTTCTTCCTTGACAAGCGTATCCGAAAAAACATAGATGGAATGGTCTTCAAAAAATCCAAGCCCGGCCTGCGCAATCAGCTCATAGCTTTTTCTGCCCATAAACAAGGCATCGGTATCTTCAGAAAATTCTGTCAGACCATAATCCTGGTCGTTCAGGCACCAGTCGATTTCGCCATTTGGCCCTTCAATAAAACCATCCAGACTGATAGCAATGTTTAGTGTGATTTTGCGCATTTACTTCACGTTATTTTTTTCCTGCCATTGCTGGCTGAAAGATTTTTGAGCCACTTCCGGCATTTCCCTTAAATGTCCCCAGGTATGTTTGAAAAGAAATTTCAGCAAAAAATTCTTAATGTTTCCACCAAAATAATCTGTTAGTTTCCGGCTTTGCATTCCTTTTTTCCACAAGGTCCAGCCCCATTTTTCTTTAATCGGGTTGAGGTTTTGTTTAACAGAATCGCGCCGGTTAAGCAGCAGCATTTTATGCAGATCAATTTTTACCGGGCAAACTTCAGAGCATTTTCCGCACAAACTCGAAGCATAGCTCAAATGCTTAAATTCTTCCATGCCTTTGGTGTGCGGCGTGATGATGGAACCAATTGGCCCGCTATAAGTAGTTTCGTAAGCATGGCCGCCAATATTTTTATAAACCGGACAGGCATTTAAACAAGCGCCACAACGGATGCAGTACAAACTCTGTCGCTGGTCTTTTTGTGCGAGAAGATTCGTGCGGCCGTTATCCAGCAAAATCACGTACATTTCTTCTGGTCCGTCAGTTTCATGGGCTTGTCGTGGGCCGCTCAAAATAGAATTGTAAACCGTTAGGTTTTGTCCGGTTCCGTGTGTGGAAAGCAGCGGCCAGAACAAATCCAGATCGGAAATTGAAGGAATCATCTTCTCAATACCAACAATAGCAATATGGATTTTTGGGAAAGTGGTGCACAAACGCGCATTGCCTTCATTTTCTGTAATGGCAATGCTGCCCGAATCTGCAATCAAAAAATTTGCGCCCGTAATGCCAATATCAGCATGAACATATTTTGCACGAAGCAGTTCTCGTGCTTTTAACGTGAGTTGTTCCGGTGTTGCATCTATCGGCGTACCAAAACGCTCGTTAAACAATTTGGCAATATCTTCTTTGGATAAGTGCATGGCCGGCGTAACAATATGATACGGTTTTTGGCCAAGCAGCTGCACAATGTATTCGCCCAGATCAGTTTCCAGGCTTTCAATATTATTTTCGGTAAGAAATTCATTCAGATGAATTTCTTCCGTTACCATTGATTTGGATTTGACTACTGTTTTTGCACCTGCTTTTTCAATGATATTCAGGATTTCTTTTTGTGCCTCTTCGGCATCATTTGCCCAAAGCACTTTGCCACCACGCCGCTGGAAATTGGCTTCAAACTCAGGCAAAAGCTTGTCCAGGTTTTCCATCACTTTCCATTTCACTACATGCGCTTTGCGTTTCGCATTTTCCAGATTGGTTAAACGCGAAATCCCACGGGCAACTGCTGCATCATACTTTCCAATATTGTGGTTGATGATGCTGCGATGCTTTAAATCAAAAGCTTTTGCTTCTGCATTCGCAATAAAATCTTCGGCAGTTTTGGACATGCTGTAAAATTAAGGGTTTAGCTTTTAACGTAAATACTACTGCTGCGTTATAACTGGTTCTTATTTTTAGGCGATAAAAACAGCATCAGTGATTTTACTGGCCGCTTGGTTTATCCGTTTTAACATCTACAACTGGTCTTTCATCCCGGTTAGCCAAATTCCAGCCGGTATAAAATACCAATTGCGCCCGTTTTACCAACATCGGAAAGTTTATTTTGCTCACTTCATCGCCCGGACGATGATAATCCGGATTTTCTCCGTCAAAATAAAAAATGATTGGCACGCCGTGTTTGGCAAAATTATAATGATCTGATCGGTAGTAAAAACGATTTGGATCATTCGGATCATCGTATTTATAATCTAAATCCAGTTTGGTATATTGCGTATTTACTTCCTCGGTAACTTTGCGCAAAGTTGTACTCAACATCGCCGAACCAATTACATAAAGGTAATTTGATGAATCAGCTTTACCAATATAATCATAACCAGTGCGACCGATCATATCAATATTTAAATCAGTTATGGTTTGGCTTAGTGGGAAAACAGGATGATCAGTATAATATTCTGATCCCAGCAAACCTTTTTCTTCACCCACATTTCCTAAAAACAAAAGGCTACGGCGCGGACCATGGCCTTCTTTTTTGGCCTGAGTAAAAGCGTGGGCAATCTCCAAAATTCCGGTTGTGCCAGAACCATCATCATCTGCACCGTTATTTACTTTATCCGTTCCGCTGGTTGTTAAACCAATGTGATCATAATGAGCGGAAAAAACCAGAATTTCATCTTTCAATTTTGGATCTGATCCGGGTAAAAATCCTACCACATCAACCGCTTTTGCAGGTTTGCTTTCTGAATGATAACTAAGTGCAAAATCTGCTTTTAATATTTTAGCTGGTACGTTTCCTTCTGCGGATGCTGTTTTTAGCGCATCAAAAGTTTGTCCGGAAGCTTTTACCAATTGATCAGCAATTACCGTAGTTACATTTATAACTGGAGCTTGCTGCTGCGCAGGTGCGGGATTTTCTTTTTTAAGTGCTAAATTGCCGCCTGTAAAACTCGAACCGAAGCGTTTAAGTATATCTGCAATACCTGCGTTTACGGCCAAAATAGCTGTGGGATGTTTGCTTTGTAATTCTCTTACAACTTTAGATCTGGCTGCACTCATGCGGTAACTGGTATTGGCAGTTGTACCAGCTCCGGGTTTATCTTCGTTGATCCAGACTAAGATTTTGCCTGTTATAACTGTCGTTCCAATTTCTTCTGGCGTTCCGTAACCAATAAAAATTATATCACTAACTTTTGTATCAGTATTTACAAATGTACCTCGCATTAAAAAATCTTTGCCGTTTTCGAAAGATTGATTATTTACAGTGAAGGCAGTTACTTTTAAACTGTTTTCTTCCAACGGAACATCCAAAAAATACGAACCATTTACCGGAGCCTGTAATCCTAATTTTTTAAACTCACCTGCAAGATAATTTGCTGCTTTTTCTGCGCCTGGTTTTCCGGTTTCGCGTCCTTCAAAAGCATCGGAAGCAATTATGCTGAGGTGTTTTCTGGAATCTTCAGCGGTAATATAAGCAGCGTATTTTTGCTGAATAGGATCTGCTTTTTGTGCCTGTGCGCAACTTATTACAGCTGCCGGAAGTAAGCATAAAAATATTTTTTTCATGATAGATTCTGATTTAACAGGAAATTTTGTTGACACGATTTGCATGTCGGCCACCTTCAAATCCTGTATTTAAAAATGTTGTGGTAATTTCCTGTGCTTCTTTTATCGATATAAATCTGGCAGGCAGGCAAAGTATGTTGGCGTTATTATGTTTGCGTGCCAGGCTGGCCAATTCTGTATTCCAGCAAATAGCAGCACGAATGCCCTGATGTTTGTTTGCAGTGATGGCAATGCCGTTTCCACTTCCGCAGATCAAAATGCCTAAATCAAACTCTTTGTTTTCTACTGCGGAAGAAACCGGATGTGCAAAATCAGGATAATCTACAGAATCCGCAGAATAAGTACCGAAATCTTCAATTTCTGCATCCTTTAAAAACGAGCTTAAAGCTTCTTTGTACTCAAAACCGGCATGATCTGCACCAATAGCTATTTTCATTTTGATAATTTTATACCGATAAAAACAGTACCGATGATTTTAAGATCCCATTAATTCATTGTGCTTCAAAGCCCGGCGTTTATCCACCGAAGCAGCCACAAAAATACTGGCTTCAAACAATAAAAATAACGGGATACTTACCACCGTCATGGTCAGCATATCTGGCGTTGGCGTTACCACAGCAGCTACAATCAGGATAATAATAATGGCATAGCGGCGTGATTCGCGCATAAATTTTGCCGTTAACAATCCCATGGTTGATAGGATATAAATCAGAATAGGTAACTCAAAAACAGCTCCGGTTGCCAATGTTAAAGTTGCTACGGATGAAATATACGAATCAATACTAAACAAATTTTGAATGGAATCACTCACCGTATATCCTGCCAAAAAGCTAAGCGACATGGCTGTAATTACATAATAACCAAATAAAACACCCAGTAAAAACAGCATCGAAGCGTAAAAAACAAATCCGCTGGCCGCTTTACGTTCTTTATCATGTAAGGCAGGTTTGATGAAAAGCCAAACTTCATACAACATGTACGGGAAACCCAAGGCAAGGCCAATCATAAAGGAGGAATTAATTTGCAGCGTAAACTGCCCGGCCATTTCGGTATTGATTAGATTGATGTGGATTTTATCGATACATAAACCGGGTCTGTGCAGGTACGCACCCAGCTCGCACAGCATTCGGTAAGTCCAGAAAGACGTTCTGCTCGGGCCCATAATGACCGTATTAAAAAAGAAATCGTAAAAATAAAAAGCCAGACTGGTAAACAGCACAATGGCAATGGCTGATCGGATCAGGTGCTTGCGAAGTACATCCAGATGATCAAAAAAAGACATTTCGGCTTCCAGAGTCGAGCCTTTTTCTTTGATGGCTTTAAACAGTTTATTATCTTTAAGATCGCTCATATTTCAGTAAAAACAAAAATACCATTCTGTATAGATTTAGAATGGTATTTACGTTTAAATTTATAATCAGTTTTTAATCTTCGGTATATTCAAACGTTTCCATAAACTTCGTAGTGAAATTTCCGGCCCGGAAATTGGGATCTTGCAACAGTTTAAGATGGAACGGTATAGTAGTTTTGATGCCTTCGATCACAAATTCGCTTAGTGCGCGTTGCATCGTATTTAAAGCTTCTTCGCGGGTTTGCGCCACACATATCAGTTTAGCAATCATTGAATCGTAGTTTGGCGGGATGACATAACCAGAATATACATGCGTATCTACCCGAACACCATGGCCTCCCGGCGAATGAAAGTTGGTAATTTTTCCGGGTGAAGGACGAAAATTATTCAATGGATCTTCTGCGTTGATACGGCATTCAATCGCGTGCATGGTTGGTTCGTAGTTTTTTCCGGAGATAGGAACGCCTGCTGCTACTTTTATCTGTTCTTTTATCAGGTCAAAATTAATAACCTCTTCCGTAACCGGGTGTTCTACCTGGATACGGGTATTCATCTCCATAAAATAGAAATCGCGGTTTTTATCAACCAAAAACTCTACTGTTCCTGCACCTTCATAGTTTACAGCTTTTGCACCTTTAATAGCTGCTTCACCCATTTTACGGCGCAGCTTTTCCGTCATGAACGGAGAAGGAGATTCTTCAACCAGTTTTTGGTGACGGCGCTGGATCGAACAATCCCGTTCTGATAAATGACAGACTTTGCCAAACTGATCGCCAATTACCTGGATTTCAATATGGCGCGGGTCTTCTACGTATTTTTCCAGGTAGATGCCATCATTTCCAAAAGCGGCGCCCGCTTCGGCTCTGGCCGAATCCCAGGCGGCTTCAAATGCAGCATCTTTCCAAACAATGCGCATACCTCGGCCACCACCACCAGCAGTTGCTTTTAAAATAATAGGATAACCGATTTTGTTGGCTACCTGAATGCCTTGTTTTACGTCAGCTAATAAACCTTCTGAACCTGGAATAGTGGGTACGCCAGCTCTTTTCATCGTGTCTTTTGCAGAAGCTTTATCGCCCATAGAATCAATCTGATCGGCAGTTGCACCAATAAATTTGATTCCGTATTCCGCACAAATAGCTGAAAACTTGGCATTTTCAGACAAAAAACCATAACCCGGATGGATAGCATCGGCATTGGTAAGTTCTGCTGCGGAAATGATATTCGGGATGTTGAGGTAAGAATCTTTACTGGCCGGAGGGCCAATACAAACTGCTTCATCTGCAAAACGGACGTGCAGGCTGTCACGATCCGCGGTAGAATAAACCGCTACTGTTTTTATCCCCATTTCTTTGCAGGTGCGGATAATACGTAACGCAATCTCGCCGCGGTTGGCAATCAATATTTTTTTGAACATTACTTAGAGAAGCTTTTGAAAATGTATGGCTAAAAGAAGCACCAATTTATACCGATAAAAACAGTATGTGTTTTAAGCAGGATCAACTAAAAACAAAGGCTGATCGTACTCCACCGGTGAAGCATTATCTACCAAAATTTTAACAATGCGGCCGGACACTTCAGATTCAATTTCGTTAAACAGTTTCATCGCTTCGATAATACAAAGCACGTCTCCCCCTTTAATTTCATCACCCACATTCACAAAAAGGGGTTTTTCGGGAGCAGCTGAACGGTAAAAAGTGCCAATCATTGGCGATTTTACAGTGATGTATTTGGAAGTATCGTCTACTGGAGCAGCTGCAATGATCGGGGTAGTAACCGTGATAGACGGAACAACTGTATTTTCTATTGAAGCTGCTGGTATTGTGGTAGTTACTACAGCAGTTTGCGGCTGGTTTGTTTTAATCGTGATTTTGAAGTCCTGCTGTTCAATAGAAACCTCATTAACCCCTGATTTGGAAACGAATCGGATTAAATCCTGAATTTGTTTAATATCCATGTCCATTTTGTTGTTTCGTGTAATTATTTAGGGTGATTGATAATTGGCAGGCTAATTTATCATTAAATAACAAAAAATGGGATAAAATTAGTAAGCCCATTTGATATAGGCCGAACCCCAGGTAAAGCCTCCGCCAAAAGCAGCCAGTACCAGGTTATCACCTTTTTTAAGTTTACTTTCCCACTCCCATAAACATAAAGGAATAGTACCGTTAGTCGTATTACCGTAACGTTCAATATTTATCATGACCTTTTCTGGACCAACACCCATTCGGCTGGCTGTAGCATCAATAATGCGTTTATTTGCCTGATGCGGAACCAGCCAGTCTACATTTTCTGCTGTAAGGTTGTTGCGTTTCATAATTTCAGCCGCCGCTTCTGCCATGTTGGTTACCGCAAATTTAAAAACGGCTTTTCCTTCCTGATAAACATAATGTTCGCGTGCATCAATGGTTTCGTGGCTGGTTGGTTTTACAGAGCCGCCCGCTTTTTGATGCAGGTGGATAATCCCGGTTCCATCGCTATGAAGGTTCGCATCAATCAAGCCATAGCCTTCCAAATTCGGTTCTAGCAAAACAGCGCCACAACCATCTCCAAAAATGATACAAGTTGCACGATCCTGATAATCAATAATGGATGACATTTTATCACCTGCTACAACCAGCACTTTCTGGTGCATTCCGCTTTCAATAAATTGTGCGCCAACAGTTAATCCGTATAAAAAACCAGAACAAGCTGCCTGCAAATCAAATCCCCAAGCTTTATTTGCCCCAACTTTGGCACTGATAATATTTGCCGTGGCCGGAAAAGGCATATCGGGTGTAGTGGTACAAAATATCAGTAAGTCAATTTCTTCCGGGCTGATGCCGCGTTTTTCTAACAAACCTTTAATCGCCGGAACTGCCAAATCGGAAACGCCCAAACCTTCGCCTTTTAAAATACGGCGTTCGCTGATGCCGGTTCTGCTGAGGATCCATTCATTATTGGTATCCACCATTGTTTCCAGTTCCTGATTAGTTAACACATAATCAGGCACATAACCATTTACAGCAGTAATTGCGGCGTAAATTTTATCCATATCAGTATTAAAGGAAAGCTTGTTTGATCTTTTCAATCAGGCCAGATTTGACCGTATTTCTGGAAAGCATAACCATGCTTTTGATGGCGTTTGGATTAGAAATTCCATGGCCAATAATTACAGGTGCATTAATGCCTAAAATCGGGCTTCCACCGTATTGTTCGTAGTTAAAACGGTCAAAAAATTCATCCTGAATGCCTTTTTGCAATGTAACATCATAAAAGTTTTCAGCTAATTTCAGGATTACATTTCCGGTAAACCCATCGCAAACAAAAACGTCTGCATGATCTGTAAACAAATCACGGCCTTCAATATTACCTACAAAATTAAATTGTTGATGACCGTGCATGAGTGGATAAGTAGCTTGGGAAAGCAAATTTCCTTTTTCTTTTTCTTCACCAATATTAATTAAGCCAACCTTCGGATTATTAATGTGGTACAATGATTCTGCCATTAGGCTTCCCAGAATACCAAACTGAACCAGGGTATCTGGCTTACAATCTGCGTTAGCTCCAACATCAAGAATGATTCCATGCCCACCGTTTAACTTCGGTACAATGCCTGCAATTGCTGGCCGGATAATTCCCGGAATCGTTTTTACGCTGAACATAGCACCAACCAGCATAGCACCTGTATTTCCGGCAGAAGCAAATGAATCCAGCTTACCTTCCTTCAACATAGAAAACCCAATACCGATGCTGGAATTGGGTTTTTGTGCGATTGCTTTAGTAGGATGCTCGCCCATACCGATGATTTCGGTAGTATGGATATACTCAAAACGGGTTTCGTCAAAATTATTTTCCCTAATAATTCTTAGGGCAACGTCCTGATCGCCGATTAAAACCAGTTTTTCGTCAGACAACAAAAAGTCATAGCTGACGATTGCGCCCAAAACTGTCGCTTCAGGAGCAAAATCGCCACCCATAATATCTAAGCCAATCTTCATTTTCAGAAAATAAACTAAGCTACTGCTGCGCGTTCTATCAGTAATTTTCCGTTGAAGTAAACGTTACCATCAACCGTGTAAGCTCTGTGTGGCAAATGTACGGCACCGGTAGTTTTGCAAGTAGTTAGGGTTGGTGCTTCCGCTTTGTAGTGTGTGCGGCGCTTATCTCTTCTCGATTTGGATATTTTTCGTTTTGGATGTGGCATGATTCAACAGTATTTAAAATTTATTTTATGTTTTTTAACACGTTCCAACGCGGATCCGGGTCAATATTTTTTTCATCTTCTTCGCTTCCAGAAAGTTTTTTCAACTGATCCAGCATTTCCTGATCGCAATATGGTGTATTGCCAACATCGTTGCAAACACTCGTCAGTGGCATTGCCAGGTTAATATATTCGTATATCAAACCAGACAAATCAAGCTCAAAATCATTACGGGTCAGGTACATGATTTCGTCATCATCTTCTTCCGGTTCAGCTTCGCCAAACTTAACAATTTGCCGCTCTTCTATTGCCACTGCTTCCGGAAATTCCGACAGGCAATGATCGCATGAACGATCAACTATTCCGTTAATCTCAAAGTTCAGTAACAGCATTGTTTCCTGTTTATCCAGTTCAACTTTGCAATCCAGTTGGCCTTTTTTAACTAGTGAATATTCGAATTCGTTAAAAAAAGCATTTGTAATTTCAAACTCAAACTGGTGCTTCCCAAGTTTCAGCCCCTTAAAAGGAATCGAATATGCTTTAAGCGTTTTCAATGAGCGTTAATTAGCCCGCAAATTTAGGAAAAATTATACAATCGGAAATAGTTTTTTAAAAATGAAAATGATCTGATAAAAGAAGCATTGGTTTAAAGCGGATAAACCTGTAAATCAAAGGTTTCCATTAGTCAATGCTTCTTTTATGCCGATAAAAACAGTAACCTGAAATTATTTTTTTGATTAAAATATGAATAATTTTAATCCCGATCCCGACTAAACTTACTGAATTTCAGCGGATTTTTCAATAATTCTTCCGATTCTGCACGTGTTTTAACCACGTGTACAGCCGTGAAAACAGCTTCCCGGAAAGAAGTTGGCGAAGCTATATTTTTTCCGGCAATGCCATAACCTGTTCCGTGATCCGGAGAAGTACGAACTTTATTTAAACCAGCCGTAAAATTTACGCCCAGATCAAAGGCCGTATTTTTAAACGGGATCAAGCCTTGATCGTGGTACATGGCCAGCACAGCATCAAAATTTTTGTACGTTCCGTTGCCAAAAAAACCATCAGCAGGAAAGGGACCGGAGCATAAAATTCCTTCTGCATTGGCATGTTCTATCGCCGGAATAATCGTTAATTGCTCTTCAATTCCAATCAAACCATTGTCGCCGGCATGCGGATTCAAACCCAAAACGGCAATGCGCGGTTTACGGATCCAGAAATCCTGCTTCAAACTCTGGTTCATCAAATTCAGTTTCGACATAATATTGGCCACCGTAATTTTCTCACTGATTTGCGAAACCGGAATATGCCCCGTAACCACACCAACGCGCAGTTCATCACTCACCAAAAACATCAGCGAATCTGTTGCGCCGCAGCGTTCCTGTAAATATTCCGTGTGTCCGGGGAAGTTAAAATGCTCGCTTTGAATATTGTGTTTATTGATAGGCGCGGTAACCAAAGCATCAATTTTACCTGCAATTAAATCGTTCGTTGCTCTTTCCAGTGAGATAAAAGCATATTTCCCGCCGGTTTCATTGGCTTCGCCGAAGTTGATTTTGACATCTTCTTCCCAGCAATTGATCAGGTTTGGTTTTTTCGGATTGGCTTCTTCCGGTTCTGCAATCACATTAAAACTAAAATCGTTCAAACCAAGATTTTTACGGTTGTACGAAGCAATTTTGGTGTTGCCATACACAATCGGCGTGCAGTAATTCAGCATCATCGCATCCGCAAAAGTTTTGATAATTACTTCCATGCCGATGCCATTCACGTCGCCGATGCTGATCCCGACTTTTATTTTTTCACTCATTGGATTATCGATACAAATAAAATGCCCGGCCACAAAAGCCGGATAAAGCACAAATATGACGTATTTTGTAGCAATTTGAGGAGCAGATGCAATTAGTTAAAGCGAAAAAACATTTAGGCCAGCATTTTTTAACCGATAAAAACATTGCCGCCAAAATTGTAAACAGTTTAAAAACGGAAGGGCAGGTGCTGGAAGTTGGCCCGGGAATGGGTATTCTATCCGATTTTTTATTGCAGAAACCCGAACTGGAAGTTTTTTTGGTTGATATTGATACCGAATCTTATCAGTTTTTGCAAAAAAAATATCCGCAATTGGGACAAAAATTGATCAATGCAGATTTTTTGGCGATGGATTTCGATGCTGTTTTTACCGGTACTTTTTCGATCATCGGCAATTTTCCATACAATATTTCTTCGCAGATTTTATTTAAAGTGCTGGATAATCGCCATAAAGTGCCGGAAGTAGTTGGCATGTTTCAAAAAGAAGTGGCCGAGCGTTGCGCGGCCAAACCTGGAAGTAAAGAATACGGCATCCTAAGCGTTTTTTTGCAGGCTTATTATAAAGTAGAATATTTATTTACCGTGAAAGCAGGCGTTTTTAATCCGCCGCCAAAAGTGCTTTCGGGAGTGATGCGCCTCAGCAGAAATGAAATTAAAGAACTGGATTGTGATGAAAAACTGTTCTGGCAAGTTGTAAAAGCGGGTTTTAATCAGCGGCGGAAAACTTTGCGTAATGCGCTTTCTTCGCTCATCAACAAAGAAAAAATGAAGGAGGAACCAATGCTGGACTTACGCGCGGAAAGGTTAAGCGTTGCGGATTTTGTTAAATTGACGAATATGATTGCATTAAATAAAATATGAATTCTAAAAAAATATTGATCGTTGATGATCTGCATCCGGCTTTTGCCGAAGCAGCCGAGAAATTAGGTTACACCTGTACCATCGATGCTTCTTTTACCAAGGAAAAAACGTTGGCCATTATTGCAGATTACGAAGGGTTGGCTATCCGTACCAAGTTTCAGGTAGATCAGGAAATTATGGATGCTGCGCCAAAACTTCAGTTTATTGCGCGCGCCGGAGCCGGAATGGATAACATCGACGAAATTTATGCCGGTAAAAGAAGCATCGCCTGCATCAATGCGCCCGAAGGCAACAGCGATGCCGTTGGCGAACATGCGGTTGGTTTACTGCTTTCGCTGATGAATAATTTTAGAAAAGCAGATATAGAAATCCGAAACGGCAAATGGGACAGAGAAGGCAACCGCGGCTATGAATTAAAAGGCAAAACCGTTGGCATCATTGGTTACGGACACATGGGCCAAAGTTTCGCCCAAAAACTAAATGGTTTTGGGGTGGAAGTGATTGCTTACGATAAATATAAAACCGGTTTTTCTGATCGGTTTGCACGGGAAGTAAGCATGGAAGAAATTGTGCGGTTGAGTAATGTACTGAGTTTTCATATTCCGCTCACAGCCGAAACCAAAGGGATGGTGGATGATGAATATCTGTTCCATTTCCGCAAACCCATATTTTTGCTGAACACAGCGCGCGGCGAAATCACTAAAGTGCAAGCTATTTTAAACGGACTCAAAAGCGGTAAAATTCTGGGTGCTGGTTTGGATGTGCTGGAAGTAGAAAAATTTCCATCGCTGGCAGAACAAAGCTGGTTTGAGGAATTGAAAAATAACGGCCGCGTGCTGCTTACGCCGCATATTGCTGGCTGGACGTTTGATTCGTACCGGAAAATAAGCGAAGTACTGGCCGAAAAACTGAAAAATTTGGAGAATAGAATTTAAAGTTTTTATCTTCGTTATTCACAAAAACAAGACTATGCAGGCAAGCCGGTGTAGTCTTGTTTGTTTTTTATCAATTTGCATCCTTCTTTTTTGGGAAGGATGTTTTAGTTTAAAATTTATTCAATATAAAAATACGGGTTATGGCAGAGTTTGCTTACTACACAAAAGAAGGGTTGGAAAAACTCAAAGAAGAGCTGCAATATTTAAAAACAGAAGGCCGCGCTTCTATCGCAAAACAAATTGCAGAAGCGCGTGATAAAGGTGATTTATCTGAAAATGCAGAATATGATGCAGCAAAAGAAGCACAAGGTTTGCATGAAGGACGAATTGCAAAATTAGGCAATGTTTTGGCCAGTGCGCGTTTGCTGGACGAATCTAAAATGGATAATTCTAAAGTGCTGGCTTTATCGGTAGTGAAAATAAAAAACCTGAAAAACGGTGCCACGATGCAATATCAACTGGTTTCTGAAACAGAAGCTGATTTTAAAGCAGGTAAAATTTCCGTGAGTTCGCCAATTGCCAAAGGTTTGCTGGGTAAAAAAGTAGGTGATAAAACAGAAATTACCGTTCCGGCTGGCAAAATTGAGTTTGAAATTATGGAGATCAGTCGATAATTTTTGTTCATGCCAATAGTTCATTTTTCCTTAACAAACCTTTAATAAAAAATCATGTCAACCATATTTTCTAAAATAATTTCCGGTGAAATTGAAGCTTACAAAGTTGCAGAAAGTATTGATTTTCTGGCCTTTCTGGATGTAAGTCCGCTGGCAGTTGGGCACACGTTGGTGATCCCCAAAAAAGAAGTGGATTATATTTTTGATCTGGATGACGAGCTGTATAACGGCTTGCTGATCTTTGCCAAAATCGTGGCTGATGGCCTAAAAAAAGTGATTCCCTGCAAAAAAGTTGGCATGGCCGTGATTGGTTTGGAAGTTCCTCATGTACACATCCATCTGATTCCGATGAATGAGGTGAACGATATGAATTTCTCCCGTCCGAAACTAAGTTTCAGCAAAGAAGAAATGGAAATTACAGCCGAAAAAATACGCGAAGCTTTGCGGGAAGATTAAGATTTTGCTGGCATAAAAGAAGCATTGCAATTTACCAATGCTTCTTTTACACTACTTTTTTTGCAATTGCAACTGGAGAAGCAACCCTTTTTGTATTATCCTTTACAAAAGATTCCCAACCGGAATAGCTTTTTTTATCACCACTTTTTGTACTGATTTTCTGGAAAGAATGGCAAACTGCAACGGCCAAACCATCCGTAGCATCCAGAAAATCAGGCGTTTCGCTAAATTTCAATAAGTTTTGCAGCATGGCCGCAACTTGCTCTTTACTGGAGTTTCCGTTGCCGGTAATGGATTGTTTGATTTTCCGCGGAGAATATTCTGTAATTTCTATATTTCTGGAAAGTGCCGCCGACATGGCAACGCCTTGCGCGCGGCCCAATTTCAGCATTACCTGAATATTTTTACCGTAAAATGGAGCTTCAATTGCCAGGCAATCCGGATGATAATTATCAATCAGATTGACCGTCTTTTCAAAAATGCGCTGTAATTTCAACATGTGATCATCCAGATGATCCATTTTTACTACGCCCAAACTCAGCAGTTCCAGCTTCTGTCCGTTCTCTTTTACCAAACCATAACCCATCACTTTCGTTCCGGGATCGATCCCCAAAATAATTCGCTCCTTCGATTTTTCCACCTGCATAAAACAAGTATAACCCAAATCCGTAACATTGCAAAAAAAATCAACTTGGCCCGCATTGCCCGTAAAACGTTAAGCTATTTATCAAAAATCGGTATTGTAGTCCTCACAATTTGGTTCGTTTACCGGCACATCAACCATAATGAAAACCTGGCGCAGTTTGTAAACCGAATTCACAACATCGGGCAATTAAAAGTTTATACAGCCATCACTTTAGTAACGGTTTTGATGTTGATTAACTGGTTATTGGAAGCCATCAAATGGAAATACCTGACGCAATTGCTCGAAAAAATGAGTTTGTGGAAAGCCATTGAAGGCGTTTTCTGCGGATTGACGATGGCGGTCATCACCCCAAACCGTATTGGCGAATATGGCGGCCGCATTTTATACCTTCCGCCGAGAAAACGTATCCACGGCATTTTTGCGATGGCCGTTGGTTCATTCGGGCAAAATACAGTTACCAATGTGGTTGGCACGTTGTCGCTGCTATATTTTATTTATACCTATCAGCATTTGGATCATTGGCTTTCTGTTGGAATTACATTGCTCGGTGCTGTTTTTATCACTGTTTTTTTGTTGTTCTATTTCCGCATCCGGTGGCTGGTGTTTTTGCTTGATAAAATAAAATTTCTTAAAAAATACCATCGTTTTTTCGGGATTATGGCCAAGTACAGCCTATCTCAACTCACTTATATCATGTTGCTTAGTGTGGCCCGGTTTGTTGTTTTTTCTTCTCAATATTACATCCTGATTCATATCTTACTGCCTGATTTAAAAGTGGTTCCGGTGATGCTGATGGTTTTTAACCTGTTTTTTATCCAGTCGGCCATTCCGTCTCTGGATCTGCTGGATGTTGGCGTGCGCAATTTTATCGCCACTTATCTGTTCGGTTTTATCACCACGCAATCGGTGGCCATTATGGCTTGCGTTTCGTGTATCTGGCTGATTAATTTGATTATTCCGGCTATTTTAGGTTCCATTTTTGTACTCAAACTTAACTTCTTTGGCAACAATACTTAGCTCGGCAGCCATCCTGTTCACCGGTTTATATATCATCCTTTTTGTGTTTTTGATCAAAGGCTGGCTCAGTATCAAGCAAAGTTTTGGGGTGATAAAAACAGCATATCAAACCAAAGTAACGGTACTGATTGCAGCTCGGAACGAAGAAGCCGGCATCCACCAAACCATCGAAGATATTCTGGCGCAGCAATATCCCAAAGAGCTTTTAGAAGTGATTATTGCAGATGACCATTCGACCGACCGGACAGCCGAGATTATTTTGAGTTATGCTGATCGGGGCGTAAAACTACTTCAGTTACAGGACGATCAGCAGTTAAATTCGTACAAAAAGAAAGCCATCAGCGAAGCCATCAGGCTTTCCACAGGCGATTTGATGGTGGCTACCGATGCCGATTGCCGCATGGGCGTGCATTGGCTGCAAGCTATTGTGAGCCGTTTTGAAGAAAGTGATATACTGATGTTGTCGTCGCCGGTTGCTTTTTTTGAAGAAAAAAACCTGTTTGAAAGTATGCAAACGTTGGAGTTTTCGGCTTTTATTGGTTTGGGTGCGGCAACCATCGGCAATAAAAAAGCATCTACCTGCAATGGCGCAAATTTGGCTTATAAAAAAAGTATTTTTAATGAAGTTGGCGGTTTTAAAGGTATCGATGATTTGGCTTCTGGCGATGATGAATTACTGCTACAGAAAATTGCGGCAAAATATCCCGACAAAATTGGTTTCCTGAAAAACCGCGAAGCCATCGTTTACACCTACGCCAAGCCAACCTGGGAAGAATTTAAGCAGCAGCGCCGCCGCTGGGCATCCAAATCGGTAAAGTATAAGGACAAGGCGATTGTGGCTTTGGCCGTTGGTTTCTGGCTTTTTAATGGGGTAATTTTGATTAACCTCGTAGCCGGGTTTTTTAATCTTTTTTATCTTGAAGTAGCTGCTTTGCAATTGCTTGCAAAAATACTGGTAGAAGGCATTTTCCTGTTACTGATTAATGCTTTTTTTAAGCGGCAAAAACTGTTGCTGCTTTTGCCGTTGGGTTCTTTGCTGCACGTTTTTTATGTGGTTTACATCGGCATCATCGGCAACAAAAGTACGTACGAATGGAAGGGTAGAAAAGTGCATTGAATAAATGAATTTTTAGATTCAGAACACGTTATATTTAAGCCGTAAATTTTCTATTTGATTAAAAATTGACAACCACTGTTCCATCGGCCGCCAGCCGGAAAGTTTTCCTGCATAATAAGCTTGCTGTTGCGGGTTTATTGCTGATTGTGCTTACTTCATTGCTGGCCATTTTGGGCTATTTAATTACGCCTGATGGTACGCCGCAGGCCAATGATATGCTGGTTCAACTTAGTTTAAAAAAGCCCGGAGCTTCTTTTATTATGCTTCGGATCAAGAAAGCAGAAGAGCCAGTTAAAGCCGGGGTTTTTCAGAAGATGCTTTTTGGCCAGCCTTCGTCATTTCGTAATATTCCGGTGACATCCTTTCGTTTCAACGCAGATTCTATTTATGTTCGTGAATATATTGGCGATGAAGATATATCTGCAGAAACCGCTTTCAATATTTATAAAATAGCTGATAAAAGCAGTATTGTCTCTGCAGCCACCCAAAAAACAGTGCTAAAAGAAGCATCCGTTTTTGGCCTCAGAAATGACATCGTTAACCATCAGCTTATTAAAAAAAATTTTTGGCTGGGTACTGATATTTATGGCCGTGACATGCTGAGCCGCCTGATCATTGGTGCCAGGATTTCTCTGGCAGTTGGCTTTGTATCCGTTATCATCAGTCTGTTAGTCGGCGTTTCTATTGGCGCGGCTGCAGGTTATTACGGTGGTAAAACAGATGCTATTTTAAGCTGGCTGATGAATGTTTTGTGGGCATTACCGGCTTTGCTGCTGGTGATTGCCATTTCTTTTGCATTGGGAAAAGGTTTATGGCAGATATTTGTAGCCGTCGGGCTTTCGATGTGGGTTGAAGTTGGCCGTTTGGTTCGTGGGCAGGTAATTGCGCTTAAACAGGTAGAATTTGTAGAAGCGGCGCGTGCCCTCGGATATGGAGATTTCCGTATCATCTTTCATCATATTTTGCCTAATATTACCGGTCCGATTTTGGTACTGGCAGCATCCAATTTTGCATCGGCAATTTTGCTGGAAGCAGGCCTGAGTTTTTTAGGTTACGGTGCGCAACCGCCTGCACCAACATGGGGCGCTATGATTAAAGAGCATTATGGTTACATTGTGATGGGTTCGGCTTATCTGGCTGTTTTGCCTGGTTTGGCCATTATGTTAATGGTTTATGCCTTCAATATAGTAACCATTGGACTAAGGGATGCGTTTGATATTAAATCACAAACTACCCATGCTTGAACTCGAAAAATGATAAAAGAAGAATTATAATTCATGCAGAGCTATAGCTATTCTGACGAAGATGAATTGATTCGCCTGCTGCTGAAAAGGCAGGCAGAACTGAATGCCTTGCTGGAGATCACCCAGGCAATCAATAAAAATGCATCCACTTTGGTGTTGGTTGATATGCTGGAGGTGATCATGAAAGATTACTTGCATGTTGGCAAATTTCGGTTCATTACTGAAGTAGATAACAAATTTCGCTGCATTTCTTATTACGGCGGCGAATTTGAGCAGCACCGCGTGCTGGTGCAATGCTGCAAAGGTTTGGGTAAGTTTAAAGGTCCGGTTGCGGTTAATCTGCATGAAAACGACATCCTCAAAAAGTACGATTACTTTATTCCTGTTTTCCAGAAAAACAAAATGCTCGCTTTTGCCCTCATCGGTGATTTTAAAACCACGCCGCAGATGATGGGCAATGATCTCAACTTTATCCAAACCCTCACCAACGTAATTATGGTGGCGCTGGAAAATAAAAAGTTGTTTAAAAAACGGATCGAAGCAGAGCGTTTTCAGCGGGAAATGGAGCTGGCCGGCGATGTGCAGCAAATGCTCATCCCGATTACCATTTATAATGAGCATGGCATTGATGTGGCCGCACGCTACCTGCCGCACCAGAATATTGGTGGTGATTATTACGACTTTATCCGCCTGAATGAACACGAATTTTTGTGGTGTATTGCAGATGTTTCGGGTAAAGGAGTTTCTGCGGCTTTACTGATGGCCAGTTTGCAGGCCAGTTTGCGTGCCTGGGCATCGGTGGAAGATAACCTGACTACCATTATCGAAAAGCTGAACGATGTAATCATCAAAACCACCAAAGGCGAAAAATTTATCACCATGTTTTTGGGTAAGTTTAATCAGCAAACCCGCATGCTCACCTACATCAACGCTGGCCATAATCCTTCTGTTGTTTACAATAACGGCACTATAACCGAATTGAAATTGGGTACCACTATAATTGGTGTGCTCGATCAACTTCCTTTCATCAACACGGGTGAAATGCATTTGCACGAGCCGTTCATGATTTTTAATTATACAGACGGGCTGATTGATTACGATGAGGAAAGCCCGGATTGGAACGAAACGAAGCTGGGCGAATTTGTAAAAGTTAATGGCAAATTGCGGCCAGATCAGTTTAATAACAAAATTTTGGACCATGTTAACCGCGTGGTTTTTGGCAAACCTATTGATGATGTAACTTTGCTAACCATCAGTTGTAAATAAACCATGATTTTTTGTTGATAAAAACAGCATCAAGGGTTTTACCTTTGCAGCTTACCTTGTTTTTATTTGCAACATATTTTAAGGTTGATGATTCAGAAAGAAACACTTTTGGCCCGATACCAATATGGCTTGCTGGAGGCCGGTTGCGATGAAGCTGGTCGTGGCTGCCTAGCTGGCCCTGTATTTGCTGCTGCTGTAATTTTGCCGGCAGATTTTAACCATTCCGAACTCAATGATTCCAAGCAGCTGGACGAAAAAACACGTAATCAGCTGCGGTTGGAAATAGAAAAATGTGCTCTGTCTTTTGCGGTAGCTTCTGTAGATAACCGGGAAATTGATCGGATTAATATCCTGCAGGCTTCAATTTTGGCCATGCACCGCGCTGTAGACATGCTTCTTTTACACCCTGAATTTTTGATTATCGACGGCAATTACTTCAAACCTTACACCTCGCTTGATCATGCCTGCATCGTTCGCGGCGATTGCAAATATTTCAGCATTGCTGCGGCTTCTGTTTTGGCCAAAACCTACCGTGATGAGTACATGAAACAGCTTGCCGAAGAATATCCCGATTATCACTGGCACAAAAATAAAGGTTATCCAACCATCAAACATCGGTCGGTAATCATCGAAAAAGGATTAACACCTTATCATCGCCGCACGTTCCATGTCCGCGATCCGCGTTTGGATCCGATCAGAACCATCACCCCCAAAATTTAACATACTTCTTTTATCAACTAAAAATCAACATGAAAAATACTGCCCTCACCGATACCCATATAAAAACCGGTGCCAAAATGGTTCCTTTTGCCGGCTACAATATGCCGGTTACTTATGCCGGAATCAACGCAGAACACGAAACCGTGCGTAAAGCGGTGGGTGTTTTTGATGTGAGCCACATGGGCGAATTTATTTTGAAGGGTGAAAAAGCACTGGATCTGATCCAGAAAGTATCTTCAAACGATGCATCAAAATTGTATGATGGCAAAGTGCAATATTCCTGCCTGCCCAACAAAACCGGCGGCATTGTGGATGATTTGCTGGTGTATCGCATGGACGAAAGAACCTATATGCTGGTGGTAAATGCTTCCAATATCGAAAAAGACTGGAACTGGATTTCGGGTTTTAACAGCTTTGGGGTGGAAATGAAAAATATTTCCGACCGCACCTCACTGCTGGCCATCCAGGGGCCAAAAGCTGCCGAAGCTCTGCAAAGTTTAACCGATGTTGATCTGGCTTCGATGGAATATTATACCTTTAAAAGAAGCACTTTCGCCGGAATCAACAATGTAATTATCTCTGCCACAGGTTATACTGGTGCCGGTGGCTTTGAAATTTATTTTGATCATGAGCATTCTGATACGATTTGGAACGCTATTTTTAAAGCCGGAGAACCTTTCGGGATCAAGCCGATTGGTTTGGCTGCGCGCGATACTTTGCGCCTGGAAATGGGTTTTTGTTTATATGGAAACGATATTGATGATACCACTTCTCCGCTGGAAGCCGGTTTGGGCTGGGTAACTAAATTCAGCAAGGATTTTGTTAATTCCGAAGCTTTGAAACAGCAAAAGGAGCAGGGCATCAGCAAAAAACTGATTGGCTTTGAAATGATTGAACGAGGCATTCCGCGCCACGATTACGAAATTTTGGATGCAGGTGGAAATAAAATTGGTAAAGTAACTTCCGGCACGCAATCGCCATCGTTGCAAAAAGCCGTTGGTTTGGGTTATGTTGAAAGTGCTTTTGCCAAAGACGGCACCGAAATTTACATCAAAATCCGTGAGCAAAAAATTAAAGCGAAAGTGGTGAAGCCGCCATTTTACAAATAGTTGTTCATGCTTCTTTTATCACCTAAAAATTACTACGCATTTATTTATGTCCAAAAAACTCAATATTGAAACTTGCCTAACGCCGGCTTTGCTCCCGCTATATCAACTCGAAAACAGCATTGTGGTGATTATTGATATTTTCAGGGCAACATCTTCTATCTGTTACGGAATTGAAAATGGTGCCGAAGCCATTATCCCGGTGGCGCAGGTAGAAGAATGTGCTGCTTACCGCGAAAAAGGACTGGATTATTTGCTGGCTGCCGAACGTAACGGCGAAGTGGTTACGGGTTTTGATTTTGGAAATTCGCCCTTTTCTTACACTAAAGAAAAAGTGGCAGGGAAAACAATTGTGCTGACTACCACTAACGGCACGCACGCTTTACATCTTTCCCGCGCAGCCAAAAAAGTAATAATCGGATCGTTTTTGAACCTGAGTGCTTTATGCAGCTGGCTAAAATCTCAGCAGGAAAATGTTCTATTGGTTTGTGCCGGATGGAAAAATAATTTTAATCTGGAAGATACCCTTTTTGCCGGAGCTGTAGTGGATCAGCTTAAAGCAGACAATTATGAACTTGACGATCCAAGCATTGCCGCAAATGATTTATTTCAGTTGGGAAAAAATGATTTAAATACTTATCTGCAAAAAACCGCCCACAGCGAACGCCTAAAAAAGCTCGGTATTGAAGAAGATATTAAGTTTTGTTTGCAGGTGGATTTGACAACGGCAATTCCGGTTTTGGAAGGGGAGAAGTTAATGCGATTGAAAGTGTAAAAGCTTACTTTAACTTCTCATTATTCCGGTGCCGGTCTGCATCGCGGATACTCTTTTTAGCCATGTTTTTTTCCAAAGCTTCGGTTAGGTCGATGCCGGTTTGGTTGGCCAGGCAAATCAGCACAAATAAAACATCCGCCATTTCATCAGGCAAACTCACGCTTTCATCAGATTTTTTATAGGATTGCTCCCCGTATTTACGCGCCATGATGCGGGCAACTTCGCCCACTTCTTCCATTAAAATTGCGGTATTAGTCAGTTCATTAAAATAACGGATGCCGGTGGTTTTGATCCAATTATCTACGGCTTGTTGTGCTTCTTTTATCGTCATAAAATCAGTGATTATCCCGGTCTTTCGTATCCATGATGATGGTTACCGGTCCGTCGTTTATTAAACTTATTTCCATATCAGCACCAAAAATACCGGTAAAAATGGGTTTGCCTAACAACATTTCCAGCTTTTTAATCATTAATTCATAAAGTGGAATGGCTTTTTCTGGTTTTGCTGCGCGAATGAACGATGGCCGGTTGCCTTTTTTTGTTTGTGCAAAAAGTGTAAATTGTGAGATCAATAAAATATTGCCGTTTACATCGGCTAAAGCTTTGTTCATTAAGCCATTTTCATCACTAAAAATGCGCATTCCGACAATTTTTTGTGCCAGCCAGGTTACATCTTCTTCAGCATCGGCATCTTCTATGCCTAATAAAACCATCAAACCTGCTCCAATTTCGCCGGTTGCCAAACCGTTTACTTTACAGGAAGCTTCACTAACGCGCTGAATAACTGCTCTCATTTAAGTTGTAAGTTTTATGAGTGATGATTTCTTCAAGCCCGGGTATCATTTCCATTGTAAATACTTAAATAACTTTCATAACGCGAAGGTTCGATTTTACCTGTTTCCAGCGCAGCTAAAACCGCGCAGCCAGGTTCGTTAATATGGCGGCAATTATGGAAACGGCATTGATTAAGCAATTGGCGCATCTCCGGAAAAAAGTGACTCAATTCCTGTTTTTCAATATCGATCACCCCTAATTCGCGGATGCCGGGCGTATCAATCAGGAAGCCGCCAAAAGGTAGTTCAAACATTTCGGCAAAAGTGGTGGTGTGTTTTCCAGAATCACTCCAATCCGAAATTTCACCAGTTCTTAAATTTTGTTCAGGCAGAAGCGTATTGATTAATGTTGATTTCCCCACGCCGGAATGGCCGGAAAAGAGCGTAGTTTTATCTTTTAAAACAGCTTCTACTTCTTTTATGCCTGTTTTTTTTAAAGCTGAAACTTCATAGCACGAATAGCCGATGTGCTGATAAATAGATTTGTAATCAGCCAAAATCTCCAAACCTTCCTCGCTAAAAAGATCCAGCTTATTAAAAACCAAGCCGGCTAAAATACCATAAGCTTCGGCAGTAACCAGAAAGCGATCTATAAAACCCAAAGAAGTTCGGGGCGAAGCTAAAGTTACAACAAGCAAAGCCAGATCCAGATTAGCTGCAATAATCTGCGCTTGTTTGCTCAGGTTGATGGATTTCCGGATGATGTAATTTTTACGATCGTGCAGTTTGTGGATCACGCCGGTTTGCTGGTCGGGTTCGATCTCAAAATCTACTACGTCGCCAACCGCAACCGGATTGGTGGTAGTTAAACCTTTAATGCGGAACTTACCTTTAATGCGGCAATCGTAACGGTTTCCATCTTTGGTTTGCACCTGGTACCAGCTGCCGGTTGATTTTGTAATAATTCCCTGCATCAGTTTAAAGCTAAAACTTTAATAAGTGCATTTTTTAGTAGTTGATGATAACCTTCTTCTAAGCTGCCTAATTGCTGCAATAATTTTAAGTTATCTACTGCTCTTATCTGATCAACCAAAATAGCAGAATCTTTTTCTAAGCCATTTTTTAAATTGCAGATCACATTCAACCTTAATATTTTTGATTCAATCGTCATATCAGAAGTTAGCGGACAAATAATTGTAGAAGGATGACCTGCTTTGTTTAACCCATTAGATTGAATAACAACAACTGGCCTGATTTTTCCTGGTACTGTTCCTTTTCCCGGATTTAAATTAGCTATCCAAATATCAAACTGTTTAATATTCATCTGTAATTCCATCTCCAAGTGTAACTTCAAACTCTTTGTTCAGGCGCATCGATTCTGCCCTAACTAATAAAGATTCTTTTGCAAGCTGCATTTCAGTTTGTTTTTTTTCGACCAAAAGGTTATACTTTTCCAATGCTTCTTTTATATAACTATTTCTGCTGATTTTTAATTCTTTTACCTGCTTTTCGGTTTCCTCAAAAAGTTTGTCGTCTATTTTTAACAGGATACTTTTCATGCCGATACTGTTTTTATCTATCAAAAATAGATATACTTTTTATATATACTGTTAAATAAATTAATTTGTTGTTGGAAAAAACGAATCAAAACATTTACTTTACAGCGTCCTCAAAACGGATATTTGAAATTGAAGATAACAAATACGATTACTACAATTATTTTTACCACCGGAAAGTTTTCGGAGGAAGGATAATTTTGGTCAATCAAAAAGATAAAAAACCATAAAAGCCTTCCTCCGAAACGAGGAAGGCTTTTTTATTAGATGCCAAAATGAAAGTATTAAAATTCGGAGGTACATCCGTTGGTTCTGCCGAAAGTATCCAAACGCTGTTGCAGATTGTAAAACAGGAAACATCCTCATCCGGGAACCCGATTGTAGTCGTTTCTGCGATGAATGGCGTAACCAACCTGTTATCCAAAATGGCTGAAAAAGCAGCTTTAGGAGAAGATTTTGCGCTTTATCTTTCTGAACTGGAAACACGGCATTTTACCATCATCAAAACTTTGCTGGATGTGCAGCGGCAAAATCCGGTTTTTACCAAGCTTAAAATATTTTTTAATGAACTGGAAGATCTTTTGCAAGGCATTTTCAGCTTAAAAGAACTTACCGCACAAACGCGCGATCTGGTTTTAAGTTATGGCGAACGCTGCTCGGCTTTCCTGATCAGTAAAATTGCCGAACAACATTTTGCCGAAACCTGTTTTGTAGATGCAACAGAATTGGTTAAAACGGATAGTAATTTTGGACAGGCAAGAGTAAATACAGATTTAACTGACAAGCTGATCCAAATTTTTTGCCAGCAAAAACAGCATCAGGTTTTGTTCGTTACTGGTTTTATCGGCAGCAACGAAAACGGCCGAATTACTACTTTAGGCCGGGGCGGAAGTGATTATACGGCTGCCATTTTTGGTTCGGCGTTGAATGTAGCCGAAATACAAATCTGGACGGACGTAAACGGTATGATGACTGCTGATCCACGGATGGTAAAAAAAGCATTTCCGCTGCCCGAACTTTCTTATACCGAAGCGATGGAACTTTCTTACTTCGGTGCCAAGGTAATTTATCCACCAACCATGATCCCGGCCTTCCTCAAAAAAATCCCGATTTCGATTAAAAATACTTTCCAGCCGGAGTTTTCAGGAACAATCATAAAGCACGATTGTGGTCCGTCAAATCTCACCATCAAAGGGATTTCTTCGATCAATGATATCAGCATTATTAATCTGGAAGGCAGCGGCATGGTAGGCAAAGCAGGCTTTAGCGGCCGCTTGTTTTCACTTCTGGCAAGAGAGCAGATCAATATAATTCTGATCACGCAATCATCTTCCGAACACAGCATTACCTTTGCCATTCGCCCCGAAGATGCCCTGAAAGCGCAGCATTTAATTGAGCAGGAATTTGATTTGGAGTTGCATGCCAAAAAATTAGAATATCCTGTTTTCGAACAAAACTTATCCATTTTGGCTATTGTGGGCGAGAACATGAAGCAAACGCCGGGTATTTCCGGTAAATTGTTTCATGCTTTGGGCCGAAACGGCATCAACGTTCGTGCCATTGCGCAAGGTTCATCGGAATACAATATTTCGGTCGTGATTTCCAGGCCGGATTTAAATAAGGCTTTAAATGCCGTGCACGATGCTTTTTTTATCGAGCTAAATAAAACACTGCACGTTTTCAATATTGGTACGGGCAACATCGGCAAAACTTTGTTCCGGCAACTGGAATCGCACACTAATTTTTTACAGGAAAATAATGGTATTCAGGTAAAAGTTGCCGGTATCAGCAATACGCGTAAAATGATTTTTGATGCGGAAGGTTTATCCTTAAATAACTGGCAGGAAACACTCGATTCAGCTACAGAAACTGCTGATCTAGACTTATTCATTGCCCGAATGAAGGAAATGAATTTGCCAAATGCTGTTTTTATTGATAACACAGCCAGCCCGAAACCAATTGCCTTTTATGAAGCTGTTTTCCGGTCGAATATATCCATCGTAACCTGCAATAAAATCGGTAATTCCGGTAGTTACGAGCAATACAAAAAATTTAAAGATACGGCCAGAAGTTTTGGGGTTGATTTTTACTACGAAACCAATGTTGGCGCCGGATTGCCAATCATCCAGACGTTAAAAAACCTGATGGTTTCCGGGGATCGGATTATCAAAATAGAAGCAATTTTATCCGGAACGATTTCCTTCATTTTTAATAATTTTAAAGGAGATGCCAGCTTTTTTGAGGTGGTAAAAGAAGCACAGGAAAAAGGTTATACCGAACCCGATCCGCGCGATGATTTAAGCGGAATGGATTTTATGCGGAAAATGCTGATTTTGGCCCGTGATGCTGGTTATCCGTTAGAAGCAAGCGATGTAAAACTGGAAAACATGTTGCCAAAAGCAGCATTAAAAGCTGGTTCTGTAGCCGAATTTTATGAAGCTTTGCAAGCAGAAGATGCTTATTTTAATGCGATAAAAACAGCAGCAGAAAGTAACGGCAAAGTGCTGCGTTACATCGGGAAATTGGAAAACGGACAGGTTTCCATCACTTTACAACAGGTTGATGCCAATCACGCTTTCTACTCGCTTTCGGGCAGCGATAACGTAATTTCGTTCACCACAGAACGTTATAAAGAACGGCCGTTGGTTGTAAAAGGCCCCGGCGCAGGTGCCGAAGTTACGGCTGCTGGCGTATTTGCTGATCTGGTAAATGTTGGTGCGCATTGATGCTTCTTTTATCGACTTAAAATTGAGAAGCACAGATTTAAAATAATGAAAGATTCTATAAAAGTATTTGCGCCGGCAACGGTTGCCAACGTAGTTTGCGGTTTTGATGTGTTGGGATTTGCTGTAAACGCGCCGGGCGATGAAGTGGTAATGCGCAAGGTGGAAAAACCGGGCATCAGCATAAAAAAAATCACCGGTGATGATGGCCGTTTACCTTTGGATGCTGCAAAAAACACAGTTAGTGCCAGCGTGAAACATTATCTGGATCACATCGGCCAGCCGGATTTGGGTATCGAAATTGAACTTTATAAAAAAATGCCGATTGGCAGCGGTTTGGGTTCCAGTTCGGCCAGCACGGTTGCGGGTTTGTTTGCCATTAATGAACTGTTGGATAAGCCTTTATCTCGCATGGAACTGGTTCCGTTTGCCATGAAAGGCGAAGAACTGGCTTGCGGTTATGGCCATGCGGATAATGTTGCGCCAGCTATTTTAGGCGGTTTTGTGCTGATTAGAAGTTACGATCCGCTGGAAATTATCCGCTTGCCGCACCCGGAAAGCTTGTATTGTGCCATCATTTTTCCGGAAGTTGATGTGCCAACACGTGATGCGCGGGAAATGATCCGGAAAAAAGTGTTTTTAAAAGATGCGGTAACGCAATGGGGAAACATCGCCGGTTTGGTAAGCGGTTTGTTTTTGAAAGATATTGACCTGATTGGCCGCAGCATGAAAGATATTTTGGTTGAACCGGTTCGTTCTATTTTAATTCCGGATTTTTATAAAATGCGTGAAATGGCGATGGAAAGCGGCGCGGTAAGTTTCGGGATTTCCGGTTCCGGGCCTTCGGTTTTTGCTTTTTGCAAAAGCGAGGCCGATGCTGTTTTTATCACCCAAAAAATCGCATCGCATTTAACTTCGTTAGGGATTTCCAGCAAAACTTATGTTTCGCCCATTAATGATAATGGACCAGTAATATTAGATTAATTTAGTTTTCGGTTGGATAATCTTTCGTTCCTCGCACCTAAACTTCACACCTCAACAATGAAACTTTACAGTACCAATAATAAAACCGCCGAAGTATCTTTTCAGGAAGCCGTTTTTAACAGTTTGCCGCAGGATAAAGGTTTGTATATGCCGGTAGAAATACCTCGTTTACCGGATGATTTTCTAAAAAGCCTGCATCAGTATTCTTTACCGGAAATTGCTTTTCGCGTAGCTGATAATCTGTTGCAAGGCATTATTCCTTCCGAAGATTTAAAAAAGATTATTGATGATGCGATTAATTTCCCTGCGCCAGTTGTCAAGCTGACAGAAGATAAATATGTGCTCGAACTTTTTCACGGGCCATCTTTGGCTTTTAAAGATTTTGGAGCGCGGTTTATGAGTCGCGTAATGGCTTATTTCCTCCGCGAAGGCGAAAAAGAACTGAACGTTTTAGTAGCAACTTCCGGCGATACCGGCGGCGCAGTTGCGTTAGGTTTTCTGGGCGTGCCGAATACGCTGGTTACGATTTTGTATCCGAAAGGAAAAGTGAGTTTGATACAGGAATTGCAGCTTACCACAAACGGACAAAACATCCGCGCCATCGAAATTGATGGCACTTTTGATGATTGCCAGGCGTTGGTAAAACAAGCTTTTGTAGATGCAGAATTAAATGAAAAATTTCGCTTAACCTCGGCTAACTCCATCAATATTGCCCGTTTAATTCCGCAGACTTTTTACTATTTCAACGCTGTTGCACAATTGCAGCGCGAAGGCAAAACGGATGTGGTTTTCTCTGTTCCCAGCGGAAACTTTGGCAATATCGGTGCTGGATTATTGGCCTGGAAAATGGGTTTGCCGGTTAAACAATTTATTGCTGCTACTAATGCAAACGATACTGTTCCAACTTTTTTAAACGGTGGTATTTATCAACCCAAACCTTCTATAGCAACTATTTCCAACGCGATGGATGTGGGAAATCCGAGCAATTGGGTGCGCATTATGGATATGTTTCAGGAAGATCAGGTTGAAATTTCTAAACTGGTTCGCGGTTATAGTTTTAACGATGTGCAAACGGAAGATGCTATTCGTCAGGTTTACCATATGTATAATTACGTTGTTTGTCCGCATACAGCAATTGCTTATCTGGCGCTGGAAGTTTGGCAAAAGCAACATCCGCAGCAGGAAAATACAGGCGTATTTTTAGCAACGGCTCATCCATGCAAATTCCCTGATGTTTTTACGGATGAAATTGCTGCCGAAATAGAAATACCGGAACAAGTGCTGGAACTGGAATCTAAACCTAAAAAAGCTGATGCACTTGGTGTTGATTATGCTTCTTTTAAGGCATATTTATTGGCAGAACAAGGAACTTCGATTTAAATTTATACGGTAAAAGAAGTACTGGCTTAACAAGAATCAACAAATAATAATTATTCATGATCAACACTGTCATTTTCGATTTGGGTAACGTTTTAATCAACTGGGACCCCAAAATATTATATAATAAATTATTTTCTTCCGAAGCAGAAGCCGATCATTTCCTTGAAAATATTTGCACAATGGATTGGAACGAAGCGCAGGATGCGGGTCGTTCTCTAAAGTCTGGAACAACAGTTTTGGTTGAACAATATCCGCAGCACCAAACCAACATTGAGGCTTATTATGACCGTTGGGAAGAAATGCTAAACGGTGCGATTGGAGGTTCGGTAGAGATTTTTAAGCAGTTAAAAGCCAGCGGAAAATATAAAATTTATGCGTTAACCAATTGGTCATCAGAGCTTTTTCCGATTGCTTTACGCCAGTTTGAGTTCTTGAACTGGTTTGATGGTATTGTGGTTTCCGGTGATGAAGGTATCCGCAAACCACATCCGGATTTTTTTCAGATTCTGTTTGATCGTTATCAGGTGAAACCGGAAGATGCTGTTTTTATCGATGATAATTTGCGCAATGTAGAAGCTGCAAAAAAGCTTGGTTTAAAAGCTATTCGTTTTACTTCCGCAGAAGAATTGGAAAAAGAATTACAGGATTTGCGTATTTTGTAAAGCTCAAATTCGGCAATGCTTCTTTTATCAACCTAAATTTAAAACACTGCTTTTGCAATCCTTTTTGTAGGTTCAGCATTGCCCATCGTGTAAAAATGCAAAACCGGCGCGCCCATTTCTTTCAGTTCTTTGCATTGATTAATCATCCATTCAATGCCAATTTCCTTCACTTCTTTGTCGTTTTTGCAGGCTTGTACGGCATCGCTTAAAGCTTCCGGAATATCAATGTGAAAGATTTTTGGCAGATTGATGAGTTGTTTTGCAGTAGTAAGCGGTTTTAAACCAGGAATAATCGGAATATTGATGTCATTTTCGCGACAGCCTTTTACAAATTCTGCATACTTGGAATTATCGAAAAACATCTGCGTCACCATAAAATCGGCTCCCATATTTACTTTCTTTTTCAGGAACTGGAAATCTGATTTTAAATTCGGTGCTTCAAAATGTTTCTCCGGATAAGCTGCAATTCCGGTGCAGAAATCAGTCTTGAAAGCTTCGTTATCTTCATGCAGATAAATGCCATTGTTCATGTTTTCTACCTGCTCCAAAAGATCGGTTGCATAAGCATGTCCGCCCGGCGTAGGTACAAAACCAGCATCGCCTTTGCGTGCATCTCCGCGTAAAACCAATACGTTGTCAATGCCCAGAAACTGCAAATCAATCAGCGCATATTCCGTTTCCTCCTTTGTAAAGCCCCCGCAAAGCAAATGCGGCACGGCGTCCACTTTATACCGGTTCATGATGGCCGCGCAAACCGCAACCGTGCCAGGACGCTTGCGATAAGTCAATTTTTCCAGCAAACCATTATCACGTTCTTTATAGTAAGAATCTTCGCGTGAAGTAGTGACATCGATAAAAGGAGGATTAAACTCCATTAAAGGATCTATCGCATCAAAAATACCTTGAATACCTTGCCCTTTTATCGGTGGCAAAAGTTCAAAAGAAAAAAGTGTTTTGCCGTTGGCGTTTTTGATGTGATCGGTAATTTTCATTTTGATAACAAGTATCGGGTATTTAGTAGCATGATAAAAGGTTGTGAAGCTTAATATCCAAGATTAGGACTTAACCAGCGTTCTACTTCGTTTACCGGCATTTTTTTACGTTCCGCATAATCTTCCACCTGATCTTTAGTAATCTTTCCTAAACCAAAATATTTTGATTGCGGATGTGCGAAGTAAAAACCACTGACCGAAGATGCTGGCATCATTGCCAAACTCTCTGTAAGATACATGCCTGTATTTTCTTCTGCATTTAACAGTTTAAATAAAGTCCATTTTTCAGTGTGATCCGGGCAGGCCGGATAACCGGGAGCCGGGCGAATGCCCTGATATTTTTCCTTGATCATATCCTCGCTGCTCAAATGTTCATCTTTGGCATAACCCCAATAGTCGCGGCGAACTAATTCGTGCATTTTCTCGGCAAACGCTTCTGCCAAACGATCAGCTAAAGCTTTCGCCATAATGCTGTTATAATCGTCATGGTCTGCTTCAAATTTGGCTACCAGTTCATCACAACCTAAACCAGCGGTAACGGCAAATCCACCCCAATAATCTGCAACACCCGAAGTTTTTGGGGCGATAAAATCAGCAAGCGCATAATATGGTTCGCCTTTTGGTTTTTCTGCTTGCTGGCGAAGTGTGTAAATAGTATCTAAAACTTCGGTACGCGTTTCATCGGTGTACAATTCAATATCATCTCCAACCGAATTGGCCGGCCAGAAACCGATTACTGCGTTTGCCTGCAATAATTTGTTGGACACGATTTCTTTTAGCAAAACCTGCGCATCATCAAACAGTTTTTTGGCTTCAGAGCCAACAGTAGCATCGTTAAATATTTTCGGATAGCTGCCGCGCAGTTCCCAGGTATGGAAAAACGGTGTCCAGTCGATGTACGGAACCAGCTCTTCCAGCGGAAAATCTTTGATCGTTTTTGTACCGGTGAAGCTTGGCTTTGGCGTAACATCACCATCTAAACTAATCACGCATTTTTGTTCGCGGGCTTCTTTTATCGGCATAAATTTCTTATCGACGCGCTTGTTCAAATGTGCTTCACGCGCTTTGGCATATTCATCTTTGATGTTTTGAATGTAACTATCGCGGTTGTCTTTGTTCATTAAACTGCTGCAAACCGTTACACTTCGCGAAGCATCCAAAACGTGTATGGCCGCGCCGGAATAATTTGGGTCGATTTTTACCGCGGCATGAATCCGGGAAGTAGTTGCGCCGCCCACAATCAGCGGAATCGTCATGCCTTCGCGTTCCATTTCTTTGGCAAAATGCACCATTTCATCCAGCGAAGGCGTAATCAATCCGCTTAAACCGATGATATCTACTTTTTGCTTTTTGGCTTCTTCCAGAATGCGCTGCGCCGGAACCATTACGCCCAGATCAATCACTTCAAAATTATTGCAGGCCAAAACCACGCCGACAATATTTTTGCCGATATCATGCACATCACCTTTTACGGTTGCCATTAGCACTTTTCCGGCATTGGATCGCTCGTCGCCGTTTCCTTCTCCTGCGGAAATCATACGGGCCTTCTCAGCTTCAATAAAGGGCAGGAGATAAGCCACCGCTTTTTTCATCACACGGGCGGATTTTACAACCTGCGGCAAAAACATTTTCCCGGCACCAAATAAATCACCCACGATGTTCATTCCGGCCATCAACGGGCCTTCAATCACATCCAAAGGTTTGCTGGCTTGCTGGCGTGCTTCTTCCACATCGGCATCTAAATACTCTATAATACCTTTTACCAACGCGTGCGAAAGCCGGTCGGCAACCGGTTCTTTGCGCCATTCTTCATCACGGACTACTTCTTTTCCCTTACTTTTTACGGTATCGGCAAAGTTTACCAATCGCTCTGTAGCATCATCGCGGCGGTTTAGCAGCACATCTTCCACCAGTTCCAGCAAATTTTTTGGTATCTGCTCATAAATTTCCAGCATTCCGGCATTTACAATGCCCATGTCCATTCCGGCTTGTATCGCATGATATAGGAAAGCCGAGTGCATGGCTTCCCGCACCACATTATTTCCACGGAAAGAAAACGAAATATTACTTACGCCGCCGCTCACTTTTGCCATTGGCAGGTTTTGCTTGATCCAGCGTGTGGCGTTGATAAAATCAACCGCATAATTGTTATGCTCCTCCAGGCCGGTTGCAACAGTTAAAATATTGGGGTCGAAGATGATATCCTGGGCAGGAAAACCAAGTTCATTCACCAAAATATTATAACTGCGCTGACAGATTTCAGTACGGCGTTCGTAATTATCTGCCTGGCCGTTTTCGTCAAAAGCCATTACCACAGCCGCTGCACCGTAGTTCATGATTTTGCGCGCGTATTCTTTAAATTTTTCTTCGCCTTCTTTTAATGAGATAGAATTGACGATACCTTTTCCCTGCAAACATTTTAATCCGGCTTCAATCACAGTCCATTTGGATGAATCGACCATAATTGGCAATTTGGAAATATCCGGTTCGGAAGCAACCAGATTCAGAAACTTCACCATAACGGCTTCCGAATCAATCATGCCTTCATCCATGTTGATGTCGATCACCTGCGCACCGCCTTCTACCTGCTGGCGGGCAACGGTTAAGGCTTCTTCGTAATTCTCTGCCAAGATCAACTTAGAAAACTTAGGCGAACCGGTAATATTGGTCCGCTCGCCCACATTTACAAAAATGCTTTCGGGCGTTATCGTAACCGCTTCCAAACCACTTAACCGCATAAACGGTTTGATTTCCGGTTTTTTGCGGGGAGGATATTTGGCCGCTTTTTCGGCGATACATTTGATGTGATCCGGCGTGGTTCCGCAGCAACCACCCACAATATTAACAAAGCCAGCCTGCAAAAAATCTTCTACCAGATGCGCCGTTTCATGCGGAGCTTCATCATAAGCACCAAACTCGTTGGGCAAACCCGCGTTTGGATACGCAGAAATATACACGTTGGCTTTTTGCGAAAGTTCTTCCAAATGCGGTCGCATATCTTTGGCACCCAAAGCACAATTCAAGCCAACCGAAAGTAAATTGGCATGATTGATTGAGTTCCAGAAAGCCTCAACCGTTTGGCCGGAAAGTGTTCTGCCGGAAGCATCCGTAATCGTCCCGGAAATCATGACCGGCAATTTTTTGCCGGTAAAAGAAGCATAACGGTTAATGGCGAACAAAGCCGCTTTGGCGTTTAGCGTATCAAAAATGGTTTCCACCAACAGCACATCCGAGCCGCCATCCACCAAACCGCGAACCTGATCGTAGTAAGCTGCTTCCAGATCATCAAAACTAACCGCACGATAACCAGGATCATTTACATCCGGAGAAAGCGAGGCCGTACGGTTTGTCGGACCAACAGCACCGGCCACAAAACGAGGTTTATCAGGTGTTTTTAAATTGTATTCATCAACTACTTCGCGTGCTATTTTTGCACCTTCAAAACTCAGCTCGTAAGCCAGTTCCTCCAGATGATAATCAGCCAGAGAAATGCGTTGTGTGCTGAACGTGTTGGTTTCGATAATATCCGCACCGGCATCCAGATATTCTGCATGAATAGCTTTGATGATATCCGGACGCGTAATATTTAGTAAATCGTTATTCCCTTTTAAATCAGAATGATGGTTGCGGAAACGTTCTCCGCGAAAATCATCTTCTTCCAACTGATAACGCTGGATCATAGTGCCCATTGCGCCATCAATAATCAGGATGCGTTTTTGTAATTCTTGTTCGATATTCATGAGTTGTCTGTTGTCAGTTTCCGGCTGTTAGCTGAAACCGGAAACCGGAAACGCACCACTGGAAACTGAATGAGCTTATATCGAAATTTGGTGTTGGGTTCCTCTTTCGCTTATTTTTCTCAACCTAAAATGATTTGAGTAGAATGCAGCACCTTGTAAGTACAGGTTGCTAAGACATCGTCGGGTCTAATCCCTCCGCCTTTCTCCATAAGCAGTACAAAGCTGCATATTTTGTGGCTAATCTGCAATCATTGTGTTGCAATAAAAAAGCCCTGTCGTTATTTGCGGCAGGGCTTTTTAGGTGATAAAAACAGTATCTTAACTTCTTCTGCCGCCGCCAAATACGCGAAGCAACATGATGAACAAGTTGATAAAATCAAGGTATAAACTCAGCGCACCCATGATGGCCAGTTTAGGCGCGGAAGCATCACCATATTCCAAGCCTTGACCAATTCTTTTAATACGTTGCACATCGTAAGCAGTTAATCCTACAAAAACAGCTACACCAATGTAACTGATGATGTATTGCATTTGCTCGCTTTTTAGCCAAAAGTTAATGATAGAAGCTATAAAGATTCCCATCAAACCCATAATCATGATAGAACCAAACTTCGTTAAATCTGTATGCGTGGTGTAACCTGTAACCGCCATCACTCCAAAAACCAATGAAGTGGTTAGGAAAACGGTACTGATTAGGGCTGAACTGTAAATCAAAAATATATAGCTTAAGCTGATGCCCATCATTGCTGCAAAAGCAATAAATAAAACCAGCAAAACCGGGTAAGCAATTTTGTTCATGCCAAAAGACATGATCAGGATGAAAGCTAATGGTGCAAACATCACAATGGTGCCTAAGCCTGTATTCCGGCCGGTTTCCGGGTCGCGCAGTAATTGAAATAAGCTTTCATCATGTGAAAAAAGATAAGCAGCTGCAGCAGAAATAGCTAAGGCAATAAACATCCACATAAACACGCTGGCCATAAATTTCCGTGTGCTATCTTCGGTGCCATCCAGCTGGATGACGTTTTTAAAATCGTATTCTGTTTTTCGGGTTTCCATTATTTTTTATTTAATTTTTAGACAATTTGTAAGTAGAAAAGTTTAATTAGTTCAGCCGTTTTTGCAGCTGTTCCTGCACGCGCTGAAAAAGTTGAACAGGTTTTAAAGCGCGCCAGTTCATGTTTTCCAAACCGCCGCCAAAGTTAATGTAATAGTCGATATTGCTTTGCTTAAATTCTTCTAAAACATGCTCCCGGAAGTTAATGCCGGCAATCCAGCCATCTTCCACTTCCTGAAACCATTCTTCGTAATAAGAATCATCAGAAGTATGAAAGTTGAGCACGTTTTCGCCCAAAAGTATAAAATGATTGATGCCTTCATCCATGATCAGTTCCAGGATTTCGCGTTTAAGCAGCATAATATCATTATCGATGGCATCGTTCCATTCGCCCATTAATTCAATCACGGTAAAGCCTAATTCATAATCTGCATAAAGCACTTTTAAATACAAGGTGCTCGAGCCAAAAGAATCCCATTGCGGATGAATCAGGTAATTGTAAACCTGTTTGTCAAACTCAAATTCATTGTATTCTGTTTGATAAAAAGGCGAATGCTCATCTTCGGCAGCGATATAATCATCCCGCCATTTATAGTAAGGTTCAATTTCGTGCATTATTTATTTTTCCTCTTGGATAGAACCGGATTAAATAGTTAAAGTTTTTTGCCGGTAAAAGAAGCATCCACCGCCTGACGAACATTTCCGTGTTTTTGCAACAATGCGGAAGCCTGGTTTTCGTCCAACCCAGTTTCGGCAACTACCATGCGGATGGCGCGGTCAATCAGTTTATGATTCGTCAGCTGCATATCCACCATTTTATTGCCTTTCACCCGGCCAAGCAAAATCATTACCGAAGTTGTCAGCATGTTTAATGCCAGTTTTTGTGCCGTTCCGGCTTTCATGCGGGTAGAACCGGTTAAAAATTCTGGTCCGGTTACAATTTCTACCGGAAATTTTGCTTCCGCAGCAACTTTACTGCCAGAATTGCAAACAATGCAGCCAGTTGTAAGTCCGGCTGCATTAGCTTTCTGTAAGCCGCCAATTACGTAAGGCGTGGAGCCAGAAGCTGCAATGCCAACCAATACATCTTTAGGGTTGATTTGGTATTGTTCCAGATCTTTCCAAGCTTGTTCTGCATCGTCTTCTGCAAACTCCACGGCTTTACGGATGGCACCATCGCCACCGGCAATAATCCCAACTACCCAATCAAACGAAACACCAAAAGTTGGCGGACATTCTGACGCATCAACTACGCCCAACCGACCGCTGGTTCCAGCGCCAATGTAAAAAAGCCTGCCACCCGCCTGCATTTTTTCGGCTGTTGCAGCAGCCAGTTTCTCTATTTGTGGAATCGCTTTTTCAACCGCATCCGGCACCGTTTTATCTTCTTTGTTGATATTTTCCAGAATTTCGCGCAGCGGCATTTGCTCCAAATGATTGTAGGTTGAGTCTTTTTCGGTCGTTCTTTGTTCCATGCAGCAATGCTTCTTTTATCATGCAAAAATCAGCAAAAATAAAATAGCCCTGCTTCTTTTACCGGCAAAAAATTGGCAGCCAAATTCCATTATATTTGTGTAGATAAAAGCCGGATTGAAAATGGACGCTAACGATAAAAGTACTTTGATCCAAATGCGTTTGCAGCCGGATACGCTGGATTTGATTGAAAAATTGAGCAAAATAACCAATATGGATAATCGCGCGCAGTTGATTTCGTCGGCTCTCAGGTTTACAGATGATATGATTAATATTGTAAAAGACGGCTCCAAACTGATGGTGGAAAAGCCGGACGGTACTAAAGAACAGCTTAAAATAACCGGGATTTAAGATGGCCGAAAACGACGAAAACGCAGTACAGCCACTTTCTTTTGGCGAAGAGCAGGCATCACCAAAGTTTCAAAGCCATGGTTTGAAAGTGCAATCTACAAAAGTTTCTGAACGCGATATTTTCAGGCTGGCAAAACTGATCCTGATTATCTGCACCGGGATTTATGTGCTGATTGCAATTTTTAAAGTGTCTTTAGAAAAAGAAAAAGGAATTGATGACGTTTGGGAATACTCCAAAGTTGTCCTCAATTCCATTATTTCGCTGGTGCTGGGTTTGTATTTTGGGCAGAAGAAAAATAACCTGTAAAAACAGTATCGGTTATTTCTGCCGGAAGAAAATCTGAACCGGCACGCCTTCAAAATCAAAGTTTTCGCGTAGTTTATTTTCGATAAAGCGCTTGTAAGGTTCCTTAATATATTGCGGTAAATTGCAGAAAAAAGCAAACATCGGTGCAGTTCCGGTAATCTGCGTTACATATTTAATTTTAACGAATTTTCCTTTTAACGATGGCGGCGGGAAAGCTTCAATCAGCGGCAACATTACATCATTTAGTTTTGAAGTCGGGATTTTTTTCTTCCGGTTTTCGTAAACTTTGCTTGCTGCTTCTATCGCCTGAAAAATCCGTTGTTTTTCGGTAACTGATGTAAAAACAATAGGCACATCGGTAAACGGAGCCAGTTTTTGTTTGATCTGTTCTTCAAAAACTTTAGTCGTTTTGTTGTTTTTTTCAATCAAATCCCATTTGTTCACCAAAATAACAACTCCTTTTTTGTTTTTTTCGGCGAGGTGGAAAATGTTTACGTCCTGGCTTTCCATGCCTTCCATCGCATCGATCATAATTAAAACCACGTCCGCTTCTTCCAAAGCTTTGATGGTTCGCATGACCGAATAAAACTCGATATTTTCGTGAACTTTGGTTTTTTTACGAAGGCCGGCCGTATCAATCAGCATAAAATTCTGGCCAAACTTGTTATAATGAATATGGATGGAATCGCGCGTTGTTCCGGCAATTGGTGTCACAATGTTCCGATCCTCACCAATCAACGCATTAATAATAGACGATTTTCCAACATTTGGGCGGCCAACAATGGCATACTTTGGCAAACCATTTTCCTCAACGTCTTCATCATCAAAACCTTTAATCACTTCGTCCAGCAGTTCTCCTGTCCCAGAACCCGTCATGGAAGAAATTGGAAAGATTTCCCCCAAACCCAAACCATAAAAAATGCTGGTTTCATCGTACCGGGCGGTGTTATCTACCTTATTTACAACTACATGTACCGGTTTTTTACTTCTGCGGAGAAGCGAGGCAATGTCATCATCCAGATCTGTAATGCCGGTTGTTACATCCACCATAAACAAAATTACGGTTGCTTCTTCTATGGCGATAACCACTTGTTCGCGGATGGCTGCTTCAAAAACATCTTCCGAATTTGCTACGTATCCGCCGGTATCAATCACGGTAAAAGTGCGGCTAACCCACTCAGCATGACCATAATGGCGGTCGCGGGTTACACCGCTGTAATCATCAACAATTGCTTTGCGGCTCTCAGTTAAACGGTTATATAAAGTGGATTTGCCCACGTTGGGGCGGCCAACTATGGCTACTATGTTACTCATGTTCAATTTTGTGTTTTGGGCTGCCAGTTATCAATTTTAATGGCAATTTATTATAATTGTGTTTGGTTTCCGCTTGAACTGACAACCCGCAACTTGCAACCGGAAACCGATACTTAATCTTCATACCCGAACTGTTTCAGGTAATTTTTTTTACTGCGCCAATCCGGAATTACTTTGACAAACATTTCCAGGAAAACTTTTCGCTGAAAAAATTCTTCCATGTCCTGCCGTGCGTGCGTGCCAATTTTCTTCAACATCGCTCCACCCGGACCAATAAGGATATTTTTTTGCGAATCGCGTTCTACAATAATTTCCGAACTGATGCGGTATATTTTTTCATCTTCCTTAAAAGCTGTAATAATTACTTCTGTACTGTAAGGAATCTCTTTTTTATAATTTTTAAATATTTTTTCGCGGATGATTTCTGAAGCAAAAAAGCGATCGTTGCGGTCTGTTAAAAAATCTTTTTCATAATACGGCGGATGCTCCGGCATGTAGGTTAAAATTGTGCCGATAAAAGAAGCAACGTCCTCCATGTGCAAAGCAGAAATAGCATAAACTGCTTTTGGCTGCAGTTTTTCCTGCCAGTAAGCAATTTTCTGCATCACGGTTTCCTCTTCGCTTTTATCAATTTTGTTGATCAGAACCACTAAGGGCGCATTAGAACCTTCCAGTTTTTCCAGCACATCCTGCTCATCGTGCTGCTCGTTAATATCCGTCATCAGTAAAATTAGGTCAGCATCCACAATAGAACCTTCCACCTGATGCATCATGCTTTCCTGCAAAGCATAATGCGGTTTGATGATGCCCGGTGTATCCGAAAACACAATCTGGTAATTTGGATCATTTACGATACCCAGAATACGATGGCGTGTAGTTTGCGCTTTGGAAGTGATGATTGACATTTTTTCGCCAACCAGTGCATTCATCAACGTAGATTTCCCTGCGTTTGGTTTACCGATGATGCTTACAAAACCTGCCTGATGACTCATTGAAAAAATAATTTAAAATAAATTTGGACTGCAAAGAAACGAATTATATCTTTGCGGTCCAATTCAGAGAAACATTATTCGTTTCAAATACGTGAAAAGGCTTCCGGAATTTATGACCGGATCGGAATTAAAAACAGTGCGGGATGGAGCAGTTGGTAGCTCGTCGGGCTCATAACCCGAAGGTCGTAGGTTCGAGTCCTGCTCCCGCTACCGAATCGGACAGCTTAGATAATACTAAGTTTGTCCGATTTTTTTTGCTCCTAACTGGTCGTTTATCAGGTAAGCTAACTGTGCAGCTTCATTCACTCTCGCGGTTCGATAACTACTGTTTTTATAGTATAGTTTTTCAGGATAAATCGAACTGATGATCGAACGTTAATTTCTGTGTCTCCTTCCTCGTAAGTAATGTTTAAGCTACCTAAGGTTTTAAAGGCTATAGTAACGCATATTTCCAAGTCATAGGCTGATTTAGGTATAACCGATTAATTTCCCTTCCAAGATATTGAGATGTGTTTCGCATTCTAATTTGATGATTTTATAATCGCCGCTGTCTATAGCATCATCAAGCAATAATTTGCGCGCTTTGGTCAAACAATTATTTTCCACCTGTATTTGTGATAGTAATTCTTTTCTTTCATCCATGTCCAAAGAACAGGGCTATGAAAACCTGATCGCCTTAGACAAGAAGTGGGGCAAGAAATATTCCGTTCCGATTGCTTCCTGGTATGGCAATTAGGAGAACCTGTCTACCTTTTTCAGGTTCGATGCCATATCAGAACGGTGATCTATACGACCAATTCCGTAGGAGGCTTTCACCTCAAGTCAGAAAAGTAACCAAAACAAAGGTGCTTTTGCCTCGGATAATGCCTTACTAAAATTGGTTTATCTGGTCGTGCAGAATATTTCAGAAAAATGGACCATGCCGCTCCATAACTGGAACTTCACCCTGTCACAGCTTTTTATTATGTTTGAAGACAGGATCAAACTTCACCTGTAAAACAATTAAACAATAACGCTGACATAGTTCAGTTTACACTGCCGTAAAAAAGTCTTTTATCTTCAAGATTTGTTCTAACCGTAAAAAGGATATATTAGTTTTTTGGGAACTATAACGAGCGCTTTTGTTTTTACTATGATTGTGTTCAGTTAAATCTGTCCCAAAAACAACCCTAAAACACCGGGACGGCAGGCCACAAAAAGCGGGCAGGAGAGTTCTGATAGTTAAGGGATTTCTTTTACCAAAGCTAAAACAATGTAACCTCTCATGGTCTGCTACTGTAATAACCTATAGCATTTCCAAATACAGGCTTGTAACATTTATATACATTTGTATTAAAAATAAATTTTATACAACGTTTGAATACATTTTTGCAGCTGGAACAAAAAATCCGGCTCCACATGAAACATATTTTTATTTTATTGCTCTTTTTAGGTTGTTTTCAATTGATACAAGCCCAAAACAAAACCGGCGCTAACAACGGCCAAATTACTGGCAAAGTTGCGGATGGAACTACAAAAGCAGTTGTTGATTATGCTACGATTACTGTTTTTAAACAAGGAAGCACCAGCGCACTCAACGGCACGGTTACAGATACCAAAGGCAATTTTGCAATCAAAAACCTTCCTGCAGGTGAATATGAAGTTACAGTAGATTTTATTGGTTATCAGCGTAAAATTATCCCTCATATTGTTATTTCCGGTACTGTATTGAATGTAGCATTGGGCTTGGTCAATATCACGCCTGTTCAAAACCAGTTGAAAGGCGTTACGATTACCGGAACGGCCGCCACGGTGGAAAACAGGATTGATAAACTGGTGTACAATGCTGCAAGCGACTTGACTGCGCAAGGCGGAGTTGCCATTGATGTGCTGAAAAAAGTGCCGATGATAAGCGTGGATGTGGATGGAAATGTGGAATTGCAGGGAAATCCCAACATTCGGTTTCTGATCAATGGCAAACCTTCCAGTATTTTTGGTGCGAGTTTGTCGGATGCTTTGCAATCCATCCCGGCCAGCCAGATTAAAAGTATTGAAGTAATAACCAGTCCGGGTGCCAAATACGATGCAAGCGGCACAGGCGGCATCATCAATATTATTTTGAAAGATAGCAAAGTGGAAGGTTTTAACGGAAGCGTTAATCTTTCGGCCGGCACCAGACTGGAAAACGGTTCATTGAATTTAAACCTTCGTAAAGGAAAGATAGGCGTAAATGCTTTTTTATCTGGGAATGACCAGATCAATGCGCGGACGCTCACCCAAAATAACCGCTTATCTTATAATAACGCCGCAGATACGGCTACACGTTTACTTCAAAACGGCAACAGCGAATCTTACCGAAGTGGTTATAATTCCGGTTTGAGTGTAACCTGGAGCATCACGCCCAAAGCTGATCTGACGGCAGCGATCGGACTAAACCATTTTGGAAACCATAGCAACGGGCTAACCAACCAGGAGCAAAGTATGCAGCAGGCGGCCAGCAATACTTCGTTTTCAGATGTTTTAAGTTTGAGGAATTCCAACAGCCGGTTTAACGCCAATGCGGTGGATTACAGTTTGAACTACAAAAAAAGTTTTAAAAAGGAAGGGCAGGAGCTGGATATGCTTTTTACAACCAGCAGCAGCAAGAATACTTCCAATTTTTTCCAGCAGCAGGATTATCTGAATGGCGGATATTTGTCTTCCGGGTCAACCAGCAACAATCCCGGCAAAGACAGGCAAACCAATATTTCGATTGATTATACGCATCCGTTCAGCAAAACTTTTATCATTGAAACGGGCGTGAAAGGTGTTTTTGAAAAAATCAACAACCAGGTAGCCACGGATACTTTGGCCGGAAGTGATTATGTGCCGAATGCCAACCAGACTTACGGATTCAATTACAGCCGCCAGATTTACGCTTATTATCTTTCGGCGCAGTTTACGTTGTTTCATGATTTTCTGGATGTAAAAGCCGGGTTGCGTGATGAATATACCAGGGCTTCTGCTGATTTTCCCGGAACAGTTTTGCCGAACTACAATATCCTGGCTCCTTCGGCAGTGATCTCGCACAAAATTGATGAAACGCAAACCGTCAAATTGAGCTATGGCTACCGGATTCAACGGCCGGATTATGGCGATCTGAATCCGTTTTACAACATCAGCGATCCGCATAACATCAGCACCGGCAACCCAAACCTGAAACCGGAAATCGGCCATAACTATGAACTGGGCTACAATAAAACTTTTGCAAAAGGTGCAAATATTTATGCCGGTGCTTTTTATCACCACAATACCAATGATATACAGGCTTATACTACACAGTTTACTACGCTCAATATTGGCGGAACCACCTATTCAAACGTGTTTCTGAGCCAGCGCTACAACCTTGGTTCCGAAAATACAACCGGTATCAACTTGTTCGGCTCTGTGCCGGTTACTTCAAAGCTGAACCTGCGTTCTAACATGTTTTTTGGTGATCGCGTGTCCATCAATCCTGGCAATCCAACGGTTAGCGGCCTAACGTATCGCATCAACTTAAATGCTTCTTACAGTTTTCCGCATGATTTGGTTGGAGAAGTTTTTGGCAATTACAATGCTTCACAACGAACAATTCAAGGTACGCGGCCGTCATTTGCATTTTATAATTTAGCCTTGCGCAAGCAATTGCTCGACAAAAAAGCAAGTATTGGTTTAACCGCGGCCAATCCTTTTAATAAATATGTTAACCAAAGCTCTTACACAACTGGCAGCGATTTCTACCAAACGAATTTACGGCAAATACAGTTGCGTTCTTTTGGGATTAGCCTGAGCTATAAATTTGGCAAGCTTGAATTTAAGAAAGAGAAAGAGGAAAATGGAAGCTCTACTCCGGCAACCGATCAGCCTTAAAGTATTACACTGATGCTTCTTTTATGCCTATAAATTCTGAATTAGCATAAGATTTAAAAATCCTGAAAGCCGAATTCTTTGAAAAACTTATTTCAACTGTTCTGTTTTTATCTTATTAATCATTTTTTATATGTGGTGGATATATGCTTTGCTTTCCGCTTTTTTTGCATCGCTGACAGCTATTTTTGCAAAAATTGGAGTAACAAACGTTAATTCTGATCTGGCAACAGCTATCAGAACCGTGGTAATTTTAGTAGTTGCCTGGGGAATTGCCATAGCCAGAGGAGAGTTGAAAGGGATTACAGAACTTTCCCGCCACAGCGTCTTGTTTTTGGTTTTATCAGGATTAGCCACTGGCTTATCCTGGATATTTTATTACAAAGCTTTGCAGTTGGGCAAAGTATCACAAGTGGCACCGGTAGATAAATTGAGCGTAGCCTTAACCATTGTTTTATCGGTGATAATCCTGAAAGAAACATTATCACTAAAAGCAGCAATTGGAGCAGTCATGATTATTGCCGGAACTTTGGTTCTGATATTTTGATTAAATTAGTTTTGTACAAGCAACTGAAAAATGCTACTGCTTAATTTGCTATGTATTTTACTAAGCTTAACTTTAGAATGATGGACTTCAACGACAAGGAAGTAAAATGTTGCATGGCAAACATGTTAACTAACTAAATGATCAATACATGTATACTGATTTCATTTATATAGAAAGTCCTTTAGAGTTATGGAAAAATTCAATAGGATTAATAGACTTTCTAAATATAATCTGGACTACGATAGCCTTGAAAATAGTTTAAAAGATCTGAACCTGCTTGCATTGAAAATTACCTGCCCAGATTAATCAGTTCGCGGTAAAGCTGTTTCGGTTTAAAACTCGCCAGAAAAGAACTGCAGCGGATATGATCGCCGAATTTTAAAAAAATCTGGATTTTACCCAAAGGGCGTTCTATAATTTGGGCTGAATCACTTATGATTATCCTTTTGTATTAAACCAAACTGGTATTTGCTGATTTTCTGGTGGAAATAACTTCTGCGTTTTCCGGCATCCGACAATGATTTTTCACCGGTAAAAGAAGCATCGGTAATTTTAGAAACACCAATGCGCTGCGAACTGTAAATGCCGCTGTGGCCGCTGAAAAAATAGGCGGTAAAACAAGCAACGGCAAAAAGCAGGGCATGTTCTCCGCCAAAAAGTTCGATTCCCATAAACGTACAGGCCAGCGGCGTATTGGTTGCGCCGGCAAAAACCGCGATAAAACCCAAAGCGGCAAACAAACTTATCGGCGCATTCAGCAGCATGGAAAGTGTGTTGCCCAGCGTGGCTCCGATGTAAAACAAAGGTGTTACTTCGCCGCCTTTAAAACCGGTTCCGAGCGTTAACGTGGTAAATATCGTTTTCCAAAACCAGCTCCAGGTATCCGAGCCGCCAGTATGAAAAGCAGACGGAATGGTGATGGCTCCGGGATATTGCGCATCAACGCCTAAACTCAAATAATCAGGTTTTCCGAGGAGATAAGTCAGGCCGATAATAATCAATCCGCCCAAAAACGGAATGAGCCATTTGCGGGAAAAAAGGTTGTTAAAAAACGTTTTAATCTCGTGTACCAAAATCGAAAACATATAACTCGCCAGGCCAAACAAGGCCGAAGCAACGATCACTTTAGCCAGCAACAGCAGATCAAAATTGATATAATTTGAAAACAGATAAGGCGTTTTGGTCAGCACATCAATATGATAAGCGGTGTGATGAATGCCCCAGGCCGAAACGGTAACATCAGCCACCAAACTCGCCATCAGTGCCGGAAGCAAAGCCGTGTATTTGATCTGGCCGATACTCAAAACTTCCAGTGCAAAAACAGCACCGGTAACCGGCGTACCAAAAACGGCCCCGAATCCGGCGGCAACGCCTGCCGTTAAAACGAGCTGCAAATCAGCTTTTTCTAACTTAAACCAAGTGCCAAACAAACCTGCCATACTTCCGCCAATTTGTACGGCCGTACCTTCCCTGCCGGCAGAACCGCCAAATAGATGGGTAATAACCGTAGTTACCAACACCACCGGTGCCATTTGCCAAGGCACGCCGCCGCCCGGCTGGTGGATTTCTTCCAGCACCAGATTGTTGCCTTTTTCGGAAGATTTGCCGGCCGACTGATAGATAAAATGGATCAATATTCCAGCAAAAGGAAGCAAAAACAACAGCCAGGGATGCGCAAAACGGTAATGGATGGCCCAGCCCAGCAGCCACAGAAAAAAAGCAATGATGCTGCCGATCAAAATGGATAGCGGAATAACCAGGGCCGACCAGCGCAATAACTGTTTAAAAATGGTGTAATGTTCAAAAGGATAAGCAGGTTTGTCCATGCGTACTGTTTTTATCAGTTATTTTCTTTTAAACGTGTTGATTCCGGCAAAGCTGGCGTTGCTGCCCAGTTCCTGTTCAATCCGCAGCATCTGGTTAAATTTAGCAACCCGTTCTGAGCGGCAGCCGCTACCCGTTTTGATATGTCCGGCATTGGTAGCAACCACCAAATCTGCAATGGTAGTATCTTCCGTTTCGCCGCTGCGGTGCGAGATAAAGCAATGATAACCATTTTTTTGCGCGAGGTTTACGGCTTCCAAAGTTTCCCAAACGGTACCAATCTGGTTCAGTTTGATCAACACGCTGTTGGCAATGCCGGCATTGATCCCACGCTGAATAATTTCCGGGTTGGTGCAAAAAATATCATCGCCTACCAGTTCTACTTTACTGCCCAAAGCGTCGGTCATTTTTTTCCAGCCGGCCCAGTCGTTCTCGCCCAAACCATCTTCCAGCAACACGATCGGATATTTGCTGATCCAGCTTTCCCACAAACCAACCAGTTCTTCGGAAGTAAAAATTTGCTTGGTACTTTTAAACAAGTTGTACGTTCCGTTTTCCCACATTTCGCTGGTTGCCGGATCAAGGCAGATGGAAATATCTTCGCCCGGTTTATAGCCAGCTTTGGTAATCGCTTCCAGAATCACTTCCACCGCTTCTTCGTTCGAGCTTAGGTTCGGCGCAAAACCACCTTCATCGCCCACGCCGGTATAATAGCCTTTGCTTTTGAGTAGTGTTTTTAGCGTATAAAAAACCTCTTCGCCCATCCGGATACTTTCTTTAAAAGATGGCGCATTGTGTGGGGCGATCATGAATTCCTGAAAATCAAGGTTATTATCTGCATGGCGGCCACCGTTAATCACGTTCATACACGGAACCGGCATCACATAATGGTCACGCTCCACCAGCTGCCGGTAAAGCGGAATTTTTTTGGACAGGGCCGTTGCTCGCGCAAAAGCAATGGAAGCCGCCAATAGGGCATTTGCGCCCAAGCGGGATTTGTTCGGCGTGCCATCCAGCTTAATCAGCAGCTTGTCAAATGCTTCCTGATCTTCAAAATCAATGTTTGCGATGGCATCTTTTACCTCGGTGTTGATGCCGGAAACCGCTTTTTCAACGCCTTTTCCCTGGTAACGTTTCGGGTCGCCGTCGCGCAGTTCTACCGCTTCTTTTTCGCCGGTGCTGGCTCCCGAAGGCGAAATACCTCTGGCCGTTGAGCCGTCTTGCAGCGTAATTTCTGATTCTACAGTTGGGTTTCCTCTAGAATCCAACACTTCTCTGGCTAAAATTTTAGTAATTTTCATGGTAATTTATAAATTGATTAAATAATGGAATGCTGTTTTTACAGGTGTTTTTTCAGGTTGATTTAACTGTTTCAATGGCTCAGCTTTATTTTGAAACAGGTTAAAAATGACAGCAGCAGAAATTACATCAGTAAATAACGTTGCCGATGATAATTTTTTGCCGATAAAAGAAGCGTTACAGAAACCCCACTGATCAGCATAAAGAAGAATAAAAATTTGAGTGTTGAACCGGAGATTTTTCACCTACAAAACAATATACCAAAGAAAAAATCCTCGGTTGTTTGTAGGCGCCATCAGCAAAATGCAGTTCGTTCGAGACGGGAAGACACCATTTCCCTGATTGCTAAAATAGCGAATCATAAACATTAACTATAACTGGAAATTTTTGTTTAATTTTTTTTGATTTTTTGCTTAGGAAGTTAGAATGAAATGTCCGGTTTATATATTTCAGTGGTATGCTATCAGTTTAAATTTGGGTTGACGAGGAATGCTTCTTTTACCGGCATAAAATTACCAACAAATTTAGGGCGATAAAAGAAGCATAACTGGCTTTAAATGATAACTTTTGGTGATGAAAGATCAACAAAGATGATCTAAACCGGCTGATGATCTGCGGTATCTTTGATTTATCAAAAGCGAAAACGATATGGAAAATAAGCCGCAGGACAAGGAAATTTTAAAAGCAGTAGTTAAAATTACGCGCTACACCATTTTCGTTGCGTTGCTTACGGTGGTAGCCATTTTGATTTTTATCGGCTCAAATATTTTCGGAAAAGGTGCCGTTAATAAGGAGGTTGCAGCTACTGATCAGGCAACGGCCACAAAAACTTCTGCTTCAGCGCAAATCACTTCCGGCACAAATGCCAAAAACATAATTCCTGCGGATGCCTGGAAAGCGCCGGACGTTGCAACCATCCCTGCAGGAAAACAAGGCGATATGATCCGTTACGGAAAAGATTTGCTGGCGCACACGGCCAATTATTTCGGCCCTAAAGGAAGCATTGCCCAAATTACCAACGGCATGAATTGCCAAAATTGCCATTTGGATGCAGGCAGCCGTCTTTTTGGGAATGATTATGCCAGCTTTATGGCCAGTTACCCGAAAATGAGTTTTCGCAGCGGCAAAATGTCGCCCGCATCTTCCCGCATTGCAGAGTGTTTTGAGCGGAGTCTGGCCGGGAAAGTGCCGGATACATCTTCCAGAGAAGTGCAATCGATTCTGGCATACATGAAATGGATTGGAAAAGATGTGCCGAAAAAAGCAAAACTGTTTGGTGCAGCAACCGAGAAACTGGCTTTTATGAATGTAGCCGCTGATCCAGCAAAAGGCAAAGCGGTTTTTATCCAGAAATGCCAGAGCTGCCACGGTGGCAACGGCGAAGGTTTGCTGGCTGCAGATAAAAAAGCATATCAGTACCCGCCACTTTGGGGCAAACACAGTTATAATGATGGTGCGGGCATGTATCGGTTAACCAATTTTGCGGGTTTTGTGAAGAATAATATGCCTTACGGTGCCATGTATCAAAATCCGCAGTTAACAGATGAGGAATCCTGGAACGTGGCTGCATTTGTGAACTCGCAGCCCCGGCCGCACAAGGATCAGCATAAAGACTGGACGAATCTGGACAAAAAGCCAATCGACTTTCCGTTCGGCCCTTATGCCGACAAATTCAGCGAAAAACAACATAAGTTCGGGCCTTTTAAGCCGATAAAAGAAGCACAGAAAAATTTAGCTATATAAACCAATTCAAATTAAAAAAACATGAAAAAGTACACCTTTATCTTAGCGGCTCTTGTTCTGCTTGTATTTGCAAAGCCAGCCAAAGCACAAACCGATGCTGTTTTTACTGGTGCAAAACCAACGTTAAAAAACTATAATGCGCTGTATATCCTCAATTCTAACGATGATAAAAAAATAAAAGCCACGCTGCGCAACCTGGATAATGCGCTGGAAGACCCACGTTTAAAAGGTAAATTACATGTTGAGTTAATTGCTTTTGGCGATGGCGTTTCGGTTTTTATGAAAAGCAATCCGTATGAAGAAACGCTGAAAAACCTGCAGGCAAAAGGTGTGATTTTGGCACAGTGTAACAACACGGTGCGTGAACGCAAAATCGATAAAAATGATTTATTCGACTTTATTTCCTATGTGCCAAGCGGCAATGGCGAGATTATTTTGCGCGAATATGAAGGCTGGGCAACGGTGCATCCGTAGGATGTAAGTTATTATTAGATATATGCTTTATACTTATCAGTCTAATTGATTCAACGTTCTTTTTGCTTGATCAAAAAGAACCAAAAAATCAAGACAAACCCAATCCCTCCGGGCGTTTTGCCGGGCCTTTCCGCACCAAGTCGATGACTTTTCTATCGGTTCTTTTATGGTATAGATAATATGAATACCAACTTTCAAAATTATAATTGTGACAATAGAAAGGTAAAAAACTATAAAGGTATCCACCCAGGCGCGGTGGGCTGAATGCCGCCCGGAGGCGATCCGGCATTCTTGAGTTTTGGTTCTTTTGATCAAGTAAAAGAACGTACAAGAAAAATAAACTTGAAGAAGATGCCTCGACAATCAGATAATATTAATTCCAAATCACTATGTTAATCCTAAGAAATAAACTTATAACCATCTTCACTATTATAGCCGCCACAACTTCAGTAAAAGCACAAGACCATCGTTTCGATCCGCCCTGGAACACGCCGCCGCAAAGCAAAGTGATGTTTACGGTTCCCGGTGTGGACAATGTGCCGGATTTATTCGGCGATATCAACGATCCGCAACTGGTGGTTTTCTTTGCTGGAAACCAGTTTATGTGTATCGATGATCTGCTGTCGGCTTTCAAAAAGGAACATCCGCAGTACCAACGCATCTTTGCAGAAACGTTGCCTCCGGGAATTTTGGCCAAGCAGATTGAAGGCGGCTCAATTACCATCGGAAACATGCGCATCACCCTGAAACCTGATGTTTACACGGCAGGAAAAAGCCGCACGGACCAAATGCCGCAGTATTTTAGCAAAACAGAACCTTATGCGTACAACCGATTAGCCATTATGGTGCAAAAAGGCAATCCAAAACAGATTAAAGCTTTGAAAGATTTTGGCCGGAAAGAAGTCCGCATCAGTATGCCTAATCCGGAATGGGAAGGCATAGGCAAACGCATTGAAGAAGCGTACGTAAAAGCTGGCGGTGAAACTTTGCGCAAAACCATTATGGAAGACAAGGTGAAAGATTCTACTACTTTTCTCACTCAAATCCATCACCGGCAAACGCCCATGCGCATTTTGTATAATCAAAGTGATGCCGCACCGGTTTGGTATTCGGAAGCTTTTTATCAGCAGCTGATTGGTCATCCAACGGAACTGATTGAGATTCCGGCCAGCGAAAACATTGCGGCCACCTACGTCGCTGGTCAGCTAAAAACGGCACCGCACTTGCAGGCAGCCAAAGATTTTATGGATTTTTTGGTGAGTGATACGGCGAAAGCCATTTATCGCAAATATGGGTTTACTACAAAATAGAAATCAGCAATACTTCTTTTACCAGCATAAAATTCTAAACGCATCAATCATTACTTTTAGTTATGGTTAATGCGTTTTTCTGATGAAAATGCCTCTGTTGTAAGCTTGATCTTTGGTTATCAAATCAAACAGATCATGAAAACTTTACAAAACTTCACCCACCACGATTTTAGCCAAAAACAAATTTTGATTGGTGAAAAAATCATTGATAATGCCGCTGTAATTTTCGCTTTCGCTATGCTTCTTTTGCCCTTTGTTTTACTGCTTGCCCGGTTTTAATTGAGAAATAATTTGAGGTTTGAAAATTAAAATGTTGTATTAGCTTTATCCATCTTAGCATTAACCGATACTTCTTTTATGAACGAATTTTATCACTCATTTATCAACCTTGTTTTCATCGGCATTATTGCGCTGTTCCCGGTTATCAATCCTATTGGTTCTGCGTTCATCGTCAGTCCGTATTTTGTGGGCCTCAATAAAAAAGAAAAACGCAAAGTGGTGCAAAAAGTAAGTTTGTATGCTTTTTTAATTTGCGTGGTTTCCTTATTTGCCGGGCAATGGATATTAAAGCTTTTCGGTATTTCGATTCCGGTGATACAACTTGCGGGCGGCATTATGATCTGTAAAATTGGCTGGGAACTTTTGTCTTCCGATAAAACAACACAAGTGCAGGCAAATAATGCAGCATTGAATAATCCTGACACCGGATACGAGCATGTGGCCAGCAAGCTTTTTTACCCGATATCTTTTCCAATTACAACTGGTCCGGGCACCATTTCGGTACTTTTTACGCTGAGTGCGCACAGTGCGACCGATAATATGAACAGTTATCTTATCAATACTCTGGCTCTGCTGGTTTCGGTATTGGTAATGTGTACGCTGATTTATATTTTCTACTTCAACACCAAAACCCTGATTCATTTTCTGGGCGAAAACGGCGAAAATATTGTAAACCGGATCTCTGCTTTTTTAATATTTTGTGTAGGCTTGCAAATTGCTTTTACCGGCCTAAAAGTGCTTTTTAAATTCTGATCCCGATGTTTGATTTTCGTTTAAAAGTTTTTCGTACCGTGGCGCGCAGGCTCAATTTTACCAAAGCTGCCGCCGAACTTTTTATTACCCAGCCAGCCGTTACCAAACACATCAACGAGCTGGAATCGCATTTTAAAACTTCGCTTTTTGAGCGCAGCGGCAATAAAAAAATCGTGCTGACTTCTGCGGGACAAATTTTGCTGGATCATTCCGACTTGATTTTCGATCAATACCAGGAACTGGAATTTGACATGAATTTACTGACCGAAACGCACAACGGTACGCTTCGCATTGGCGCAAGCACCACCATTTCGCAATATATTATCCCGGCAATTCTGGCTGAGTTTCACAAAAAATTCAAAGATGTAAAAGTCTATCTCGCCACTGGAAATACCGAAGATATCGAACAGCAACTCCTTAATAAAGAGCTGGATATGGGCGTTATTGAAGGTATTTCCCGCAATCCGCAGTTAAAATACGAGGAGTATTTGCAGGATGAACTGGTGCTTGTGGCAGCTCTAAATAATACTTCAGTAAAAAAGGATACGATCTTTCCGCAGGAATTAAAAAACTTTCCGGTAGTACTGCGCGAACCAGGCTCGGGAACCTTGGATGTGATTGCCCATGCGTTAAAAGCGCACGAAGTGAAACTGGCCGATCTGCAGGTAGAAATGCAGCTGGGCAGCACCGAAAGCATCAAATCGTATCTTTTACACAGCAATTGCCTGGCATTTTTATCAGTATACTCGATTTTAAAGGAACTGAAAACCGGCGAGTGCCGGATCATCGATATAGAAGATTTATTTATTGAGCGGCCATTTTATTTTATCCAGCAACATGGGCAGCCCGCGCAACTTGCAGAACTTTTTATGCGCTTTGCCAAAACCCATAAACCGAATTAATGGAAACGGATATTAAAGTTGTAGCTGCTAATGGTTGTTAATCAGTTTGGCCAGCAAAAATGCTGCAGCAGCGGCCAAAGCACCAATAACCACTACTTTTAACGCGCCCGCAACAGGCGGCTGCCCGGTCAGTTTACTTTTAAAATAGCCGAAAATAAACAGTGCCACAAGTGTAATGGCACATGAATAGTAGAGTGCTTGCCTGGTATCGTGCGCAAACAAATAAGGGCTTAGCGGAATAATGCCGCCGACAACGTAAGATAAACCAATGGTGAAAGCACTTTTGCCGGGGCGGTTTGGATTGGGTTTTTCAAGGCCAAGCTCATACTTCATCATAAAATCAACCCATTTGGTTTTGTCTTTGGCCATTTCTTCGGCCACTTGGTGTTGCAATCCGGCAGACAGGCCAAAACTGGCAAATACTTCTTTTACCTCCTGTTTTTCCTGTTCGGGCACGCGTTCTACTTCGTCGTATTCTCGTTTTAATTCAGAGTGGTAATGATCTGCATCTGTTCGGCCGGCCAAAAATCCACCTAAACCCATCGCTATTGAACCGGCCACAATTTCGGCCATTCCGGCAGTTACCACGATATTAGAAGCATTTACTGCACCACTTAAACCGGCAGCCAGCGCGAAAGGAACCGTTAAACCATCAGACATGCCAATTACGATATCCCGAAGTGTTTCCGAACTGTTAACATGATGTTCCTGGTGCATCATCAAAAATAAGCCCTTAAAAGAAGCATTGTAGTTAATTTATGCAATTTAGCATTGGTCTTATCTTAAACGCAGTTACTTATTTAACCGGATCGCCTTCCATAATATTATCGCTGGAGTTTCAATATTTCAGGTGATAAAAGAAGTATAGACAATAACCTGAACCAGCTTTAACCAGGCTGTTAATAGAAGGAATACCGGAAGTGTTTGTAGTTTTCATTTTGCCTTTTTAGGTAAAACTTTAAGTTACCAATTACTTCGTTATGCTGTTTTTAATTTAATTGGTAACTTTAATTTTGCAAGGTCATTTTCAAGGAAATAAATTATTTTCCCTGTAAGCTTGCCTGTTTAGTACGATTATTTTTTCATGAACCCAGCTCATATCCTTTTAAGCAGCGATGAACTGCTTCAAATTTTATCTTTTTCTCCAAACGCGACTGCGATTTATACCGGTCCAGACCTGCTCATACAATCAGCAAATGAGACAATGGTGCGTTTTTGGGGAAAAGGTCGCGAGGTGATCGGGCAGACTTTGGAGCAGGCCATACCTGAACTTGCCGGGCAGCCTTTTTTCTGCCTTTTGCATGAGGTTTACCAATCGGGCGTTACCTATGAGGCCAGTAACATGCCTGCAACTCTTATGGCAGGAGGGCGCTTACAAACCTTTTATTATGACTTTGTTTACCGCGCGATCAAAGGCGATGACGGAAAAGTATATGCCATCCTGAATACCGCAACGGACGTAACAGAAAGGATTTTGGCTCAGCAGGCCCAGGCACAACTTGGGGAAAAGCAGGCTGCCCTGGAAAGGGAGCAGGTACTGAACGAGGAGCTGGCAGTTGCCAACGAAGAGCTACATGCGATTAATGAGGAGCTGCACGAATCACAATACAGGCTGGAGTTGCTTAACCAGGAACTGGAAATTAGGGTGGAAAGCCGTACGGCAACCCTGGCCAGGAGCGAGATCCGGACACGTGCGCTACTTAGTGCGACCCCGGTTGCCCTTGCCGTACTCACAGGTAGCGACTACCGGATCGAATCAGCTAACAATAAGATGCTGGAATTATGGAAAAAAGGATCATGGGTTATCGGACAGCCGCTAACGGATGCCCTGCCCGAACTTAGGGGCCAGCTGTTTCTCCAGTTATTAACCCGGACATTTGACAGCGGAGAGCCTTTTTTTGGGAGTGAAGGAAAAGCAGATATGGGTCGTAACAGCTTTCAAAAGCACGGTTATTATAATACTTTGCTGCAGCCAGTCATGGACGACAGTGGCAAAACCCTTAGTATCGTGATGGTGGCAACAGATGTAAGCGAGCAGGTTATGGCCCGGCGGAAGCTGCAACGCTCGGAGGAGATGCTTCGTTTTTCATTAGATGCAGGCAATATCGGCACCTGGTATATTAACCTGGAAACCCAGGAATTTACATCTTCAATACGCCTAAAAGAACTTTTTGGTTATTATCCAAACGAAGAATTGTCTTACCAGGCTGCCATAAATCAGATTACGGAAGAATTTCGGGAAAAGGTCTTGGCTGCCATAGAAGCGGCGGCCACTAAAAACGTGCTTTTCCAGATGGAGTACCAGATCAGGGGCTATCATGACCAGCGGTTGAGGTGGGTCAAGGCATCTGGTAGAACACTGCCTGACGAATCCGGCAGACCTGCTTTTTTTACTGGGGTGATGATCGATATTACCGAGCAGAAGCAGGACGAGCAGCGCAAAAATGACTTTATCGGTATGGTAAGCCATGAGCTAAAAACTCCGCTGACTTCGCTCAGTGGTTACGTGCAGCTGCTGGCAGGGCAGGCCAAAAAAGCAGAAGACAAGTTAACAGGAGTTTTACTGGATAAAGCAATGGTGCAACTTAAAAAAATGGGTACGATGATTAACGGTTTTCTAAATCTGTCGCGTCTGGAATCCGGGAAGATCCATTTGGAGATGCAAAGCTTCGACTTTGACCGGTTGATTGGAGAAATGATGGACGAAGTCCGGCTCACCGTTTCTACCCATACCTTGGCCTTTGATTCCTGTAAACCTGTTATAATCCGGGCCGACCGGGACAAAATTGCAAGCGTTATTTCCAACCTGCTCAGTAATGCCTTGAAATATTCTCCGCAGGGCGGGCAGGTGAGCATCACCTGCGAAACTAAAGACAGCGAGGTTTGGTTAGGGGTAAAAGATGAAGGCATCGGTATCGAGCCTCAGCATTTGGATAAGTTGTTTGACCGTTTTTACCGGGTCGAAAGCCTGCGTACTCAAACCGTCTCGGGCTTTGGCATTGGCTTATACCTGTGCTCGGAAATAATTGAGCGGCACCAGGGGCGGCTTTGGGTAGAAAGCACACCCGGCCTAGGTTCTACCTTTTATTTTAGCCTGCCAAATGAGTAAGCGAGGCGGCATTTAAACAAAGAAAGGGGTTTAAACAGTTAGTCTTCTATCAAAAAAGATGCTGGAGATCAAAGGGTTTAGATAATAGTTCGTTTGATAGCTAAAAAAGTTTAAATCCACTTATCCTGCGTTACTCCGTGTAATCATTGATGCTTCTGATTTTCTCGTCAAGTTCCTGGGCGGCCTTATTCAGCATCAACATATCTTCTTTGTTATAAATGTAATCTTCGTCCATAAAAATGTTCATCAGGCCGAGGATCGAAGCAACCGGCCTACGCATTTCATGCGACTGAATGTAAGCTATTTTTTTAAGCGATTCGTTTTGTGCCAGCACCTTTTGTTCCTGTTCCATCCTTTTAGTAATATCGGTGGCGTCATAAGATACGCCGATAATTTCTCCGTCAGGGCCACAGGCCGGTGCAAAAGTTAACGACCACCAGATACTTTGCGTTCCGTAAGTGAACTGCTTTTCCGCTTGAAAGGAAATACCTGTCAAAGCATTATGGCAATTAGTAACGAAGGCACGTGCGTGTTCCGGATGGATATAATCCGTCACGATCATGTCAGTGGTTAATTTAGTCCCATAGGCTTTTTCTACAAACCGGCTGGTTGCTTTGTTAAAGGCCAGCACTTCCAGGTCCTTGCCTAACAGCAAATGACAGGCGCTCGAGCTTTCAAAGTAAGAACGCAACTTGATTTCTGCATCTTTAGCAGTTAGGAACTGCTCTTTCATAATGCTCAAACTGGCATCAAATTCGAGCAAATGAATCACCTGTTTGGACAGTGCTTGGAGCATTTCCTGCTGATCGTTGTTGAGTTCTTTGGCTTCTTTCCCAATAACGCACAGGCTTCCCAGGTTGTGCCCGTCCTGAGTGGTGATGGGCGAGCCAGCATAAAAGCGGATACCTGGTCCACTGGTAACCAGGGGATTGTTTGCAAAGCGCATGTCCTGCAAAGCATCAGGCACCACCATCACGCCCTGCTGCTCGATAGCATGATTGCAAAAGGCATCTTCTCTATGGGTTGTTTTCAGATCAGAACCAAACTTAAATTTAACGTACTGGGTATCTTTGTCCAAAAGCGTAATCAAAGCCGTTGGTGTCTGGCAGATTCTGGCGGCCAAATTCACAATCTCCTGCAGCTCTTTTTCTTTGCTGAATTCCAGGTTTAAAAAACGGTTAACAGCCGCTATCCGCTCCAGTTCCTTTTCAGGCATAGATAAATATTATAAACATAAATGAAACTTAAAAATTACTGATTATCAGGTATAAAAGCACGATGGTTTCTTTATACGTTTAGTTTTATTTTTAAGCCCGTTTTTATATTTAAAAAGCACGGATTCTTTGCTAGCAGAAAATCATCCTGAAAACAGCAGCATTATTTACGGTAGTTGCCGAAGTACGCCTTACTTAATTTTACTGCTTAAATTAATGGTATAGAATGATTTAAGAAAATTTAGGGGCATATTTAGTTTTTGCCGGTTTGCGTTACTTAAAAAAGTATCATTCAGTTCAAAATATCCTGGGTTTGTTTTATATTCTTCCCCATCCATAGCAGCAAACCCCATCGTCCACGTTGCAAAATTTCTTTTTTTAGCATTGGCCTCGTTGAGCACAATTAGATGATGGTGCCTATTATCTATTCTGATTTTTTCAAAGATGCTTCTTATTTCGCCTTCTGGGCCTTCCAGTACCTGAATAAATTTTCCCTGGTTTACATTCTGGATCTCTGCACGAATATAAAGCAGCATCCCGGTAATGCCATGTGTTTCGTTCCAGCTCCGGGAATCTTTCAGTAAAGTCAGCAGCTCTTCCTGCTGCATCGGCTTAGTTGTTGTACTAAAATAAATCAGTGAAAAAATCATCAGTTAATTACGAAAAACCAGGAAAAAACACACAGAGGCAGAGTTTGCATAAACAAAACAATTACTGGCTAAATGCTTAACATTTGTTTAGAATGCAAAAAACAGAATTTATAGTGATAAAAGAAGCATTACAATTTTATTTGATAATAATTTAAACAGGCGCTTCCTGATTTTGCCTATAGCATTTGTTAATTATATAATTTACTTAAAGCTCTACCACTCGCCTTACTTTTAAAACTTTCCCTTTAGCTCATGGCTGGTATGAATAATGAGATTTTAAAAGAGGTGATCCTTAAAAACTTTAGCAAATTAAAACTCAGGCGCTAAAAGCCTGTTCAAATTTCATTCGGTTTTTCGATGCTTCTTTTATCACCCAAAAACCATGAGTTCGTTTTATTTTTGTATCGAATTGTTTTATACACAGATTTATACTCAAACATGAACTACTAAAGTGCAAGCTTAAATAAGATATGGTAAACTGGCTTAAAAGCTCCGTTAAATACTTTCTGATTTTTAGAGGCTACATTTTTCAAACTATCGCGGATCTGGTAAATAACGTTTACAAACTTTTCATCTTAAAACCTGCCGAATATCCGCATAATGAAATGGGCAAAACTTAGTTTATTATTTTTTTTCATTTCACAAATTTTAACATAATCTAATTATAGAAAATTCTTAAAAACACTTAGCTATTTTTAACTTACGCTCCTCAAAAAACGAATGCTCATGGAAGAAATTAATACTGGTATACAGCCTGTTAACACTGATTCGGTAGCTGGAAATTCATCCTACGGAACTGATATACGCGTGCTCAATGAAATGATCGAAAGGGAAAGCGCATTCATCGATCTGTTAAAAATGGAAATGGACAAGGTGATTGTAGGACAGAAGTTTATGGTTGAGCGCTTGCTGATCGGGTTACTGGCAGATGGCCATATCTTGCTGGAAGGTGTTCCGGGTTTGGCAAAAACACTGGCCATAAACTCATTATCCAAGGCAATTGATGCTGGTTTTAGCCGTATCCAGTTCACACCGGATTTGCTGCCTGCGGATTTAATCGGCACCATGATTTACAACCAGAAAAAGGAAGAATTTATCGTGCGCAAAGGTCCGCTTTTCTCTAACTTTATTTTGGCAGATGAAATAAACCGCGCACCGGCAAAAGTGCAAAGTGCTTTATTGGAAGCCATGCAGGAACGCCAGGTTACCATTGGAGATAATACTTTTAAGCTGCCGCAGCCATTTTTAGTACTGGCCACCCAAAATCCGATTGAGCAGGAGGGTACTTACCCATTGCCTGAAGCGCAGGTAGATCGTTTTATGCTGAAAGTGGTAATTGGCTACCCGAATAAGGAAGATGAAAAAAGAATTGTCCGCGCCAATATTTCACCGCAGGGTTTTGCAACAATTAACCCGATTGTAAAAACCGATGATATTTTGAAGGCTCGTAAAGTAGTACGGGAGGTTTATATGGACGAAAAGATTGAGCAATATATTATTGATATTGTTTTCGCTACGCGCTATCCAGAGCAATATAAATTAGAAAAATACAAAAGTCTGATTAGTTTTGGCGCGTCGCCACGGGCAAGTATTAACCTGGCATTGGCTGCAAAAGCTTATGCGTTTATCAAAAGGCGCGGCTATGTAATTCCGGAAGATGTTCGCGCTATTAGTCATGATGTATTAAGGCACCGTATTGGTTTAACGTACGAGGCCGAAGCCGAAAATATCACCTCCGAAGAAATTATTACCGGCATTTTGAACGCTATTGAAGTACCATAATTAAAATGGCAAAGGACACCAAAGAGCTGCTAAAAAAGGTTAGAAAGATCGAAATCAAAACCCGCGGATTAAGCAACCATTTATTTTCCGGCGAATATCATTCGGCTTTTAAAGGCAGAGGCATGGCTTTTAATGAGGTTCGAGAGTACCAGCCGGGTGATGAAATCCGTACCATCGACTGGAATGTAACCGCACGCTTTAATCATCCTTATGTGAAGGTTTTTGAGGAAGAGCGCGAGATGACCGTTATGATTTTGATTGATGTAAGCGGATCTGAAAATTTTGGTACGATTATCCAGCAAAAGCAGGATATTGCAACAGAGTTGTGTGCGGTGCTGGCTTTTTCGGCCATCCAGAATAATGATAAAGTTGGCGTTATCTTTTTTAGTGATAAAATTGAAAAATTCATTCCGCCCAAAAAAGGTCGTAGTCATATTTTGATGATTATCAGAGAGTTAATAGATTTTACGCCAGAAAATAAAGGTACGAATGTAGCCGAGGCATTACGTTATTTTACCAGTGCCATCAAAAAACGAAGTACTGCTTTTATCATATCAGATTTTATTAGCGGCCCGTTTGATGATCAGCTTAAAATTGCCAATAAAAAGCACGACATTATTGCACTGAAACTTTACGACCGGCATGAAGAGGAATTTCCGGATTTGGGATTGATACCAGTAGTTGATGAAGAAACCGGCGAATTGCAGTGGATAAATACCGGCAATAAAGAGGTGCGCAATGCTTATAAAAAAGCTGGCTTGGAAAGAAGTGCCCGTTTAAAAGAAACCTTCAATAAATCAGGCGTTGATTTTACCAATATTGGTACGCATGAATCGTATGTTAAACCACTGATGACACTTTTCAAAAAACGTGAAAGCAGACGGTAACATCCTGGATAGGAAACAATATTTTAGCTTTGAGTCAGTTCAAATTTTGTTTAATTTATTTAGATACTTCTTTTATCACCTTAAAACCATTAAATACAATGCTTCTTTTACAGCATAAAAATCAATTTACAAAAATACATGCCTAAAAGAAGTATGCTGAATATTACGGTTGTTCATTTAAACAGGCCAGTCCTGTTTGTTATTTTTCTGTTAATTGGTTTTTGCTTTAAAGCGGAAGCACAAAACATCCAGGTTGATGCGCGGCTGGATCGGGTTTCGATACCGATTGGAGAGCAAACACTGCTGCATGTTTCTGCCCAGATGCCGGTTAAAACAGAAATTACTTTTCCGCAACTGGTGGATAGTATTGGCAAAGTGCAGCTGGTAAAAAGTTTGAAAGCGGATACGGTAATCGATAAAAAGAATCCGAATCTGGAGACAATTACGCATAGTTATGCTGTTACTTCTTTTGATGCCGGCGTTTACGTGTTGCCCCAATTTACGTTCCATACCAAAACCGGTGATTTGAAAACGGGAACAGTAACCTTGCAGGTAAAAGCAGTTCCTGTTGATACCACCAAAACTTTTTATGATATCAAGCAGCCGCTTGCCGTATCTTATACCTTTTGGGATTGGTTAAAAGATCACTGGTTAGCAGTAGTAATTACATTGGCGGCTATGTTATTAACAGCCGGATTGGTTTATTACTATAAAAAGCGGCCTGAAAATGAAACTCCGGTTATAGCTGCACCAGTTCTCTCTGACGATACCATCGCCCTGAATAAATTAAACCAACTGCGCGATAAAAAGCTATGGCAGCAAAACGAGGTAAAACTTTATTATAGTGAACTAACTGATATTTTGCGTGAATATTTAGAGAAAAGATACCACATAAAAGCTCACGAGCAAACCACCGATGAGATTTTTGACGGCTTGAAAAACAAGGAGATTTTGCAGGAGAACAGCGCTTCGTTAAAGCAGTTACTAACGCTTGCCGATTTGGTAAAATTTGCCAAACAAAAACCTGCAGTTTTTGAAAATGAGCAAAGCATGGACAATGCAATTAATTTTATTGTGCAAACGAAGCATCAGCCTCAGCTAACTGACAAAAAGGAGGATTTGCCGAAATGAAATGGTTTAGCGGAATAGAATTTGCCCATCCCGGATTTTTTTGGCTGCTGCTCATTATTCCTTTAATGATCGCGTATTACTATTGGCGCAACCGCCAGTTGCAGGGCACGCTTGGCTTATCAACAACCAAAAGCTTTGCATCGGCTCCAAAAAGTTCTTTGCCTATTTTCAGGCATTCGGGTATTGTATTGAGATGCCTGGCGTTTATCGCGCTTATTCTGGCGCTGGCACGGCCGCAATCTGCATTTAGCTGGCAAAATGAAACTACCGAAGGCATTGATATTATGATTGCTACGGATATTTCCGGCAGTATGCTGGCAGAAGATTTTAAGCCAAACCGCCTGGAGGCTGGTAAAAATATCGCAATTAACTTTATTAAGAACCGCCCGGATGATCGCATTGGTTTGGTGATTTTTAGTGGTGAAAGCTTTACACAATGTCCTTTAACCATCGATCACGATGTACTCATCAATCTGTTTGCTGATATCAAAAACGGAATGATTGATGATGGAACCGCGCTTGGAATGGGTTTGGCCACAGCCGTTAACCGCTTAAAAGACAGTGAAGCAAAAAGTAAAGTCATCATTCTGCTTACCGATGGTGTCAATAACAAAGGGTCGATCCCACCAATAACTGCGGCTCAAATTGCCAAACAGTTCGGTATCAGGGTTTACACCGTGGGTATAGGAACTAACGGCTCGGCGCGGTATCCTTTAAAAGATCAGTTTGGCAATATCCATTACGAGATGGTTCCGGTTGATGTAGATGAGAGTACCTTAACCAAAATAGGCAATATAACCGGAGGTAAATATTTCAGGGCAAGAAACAATACCGAGTTAACGCAGATTTACGAGCAGATCGACAAGCTCGAAAAAGTTAAAATAGCCGTTACGCGATACCATAAAAAAACAGAGCGCTATCTGCCATTTGCCATCATTGCGCTTTTATTATTATCACTGGAATTTATATTGAACAATACTATTTTTAAAGGAGCTTTAACCTGATGCTACGTTTCGCAAATGCATATCTTTTATGGGCATTATTGCTTGTGCCATTGCTGGTCATCCTGTTTATAGTGATACGCAGGTGGAAGAAAAAGGCACTTGCTGCTTTTGGTGATAAAGCAGTAATCAGCAGGATAATGCCGGATGTTTCCCATTCAAGGCCAACGCTTAAATTTGTACTTTTTATTGTAGGTTATACGCTGCTGATTATTGGCTTGGCTGGTCCGCAGGTGGGTACACATATCGATGAAGTAAAACGTAAAGGCGCAGATCTGATGATCTTGCTGGATGTTTCAAACAGTATGTTATCTCAGGATTTCGCACCAAACCGTTTGGAAAATGCAAAAAGTGCGTTGGCTCAGCTGATCAATAATTTGCATGATGACCGCATTGGTATTATTGTTTTTGCCGGCGAAGCTTATGTGCAAATGCCTGTAACAACGGATTATTCGGCTGCGAAGCTGTTTTTAAACACCATTAATACAGGCATTGTTCCGGTACAAGGTACCGCAATAGGTGCAGCAATTGATATGGGCATGAAATCGTTTGATTTTAAAGATGGCACCAGCAAAGCCATGATCCTGATGACAGACGGCGAAAACCACGAAGACGATGCGGTTGTAACTGCAAAGAATGCACATGAAAAAGGCGTTGCTATTCACGTCATCGGTTTTGGCTCACCGCAGGGAGCGCCTATTCCGATTTATGATAACGGCAAACAGGCCGGGTTTCATTTAGATAGTGCCGGGCACACCGTTATCAGTAAACTTAACGAGGATATGTGTAAAGAAATAGCTGTAGCAGGCAACGGTGTTTACATCAGGGCAACCAATGCCAATAGCGGATTGGGAATTGTGATGGATCAGGTTCATAAAATGCAGCAAAAAACATACAATGCCAAATCATTCAAGGATTATGAAGATCGTTTCCAGTTTTTTCTGGTGATAGCTTTGCTGCTACTGGTCATCGAATTTTTTATTTCCAACAGGAAAAGTTTAAGATTGAGCCGGTTAAGATTGTTTGAAGTAAAAAAGCCATGAAGCAGTTTATTATAGCGATTATCATGATATTGAATGTTTCCGTGCTTTTGGCGCAGGATGCAAAAAGCCTTATTCACCAGGGCAATCAGCTTTATGAGCAGAAAAAATTTAAAGAAGCAGAAGTGGATTACCGGAAAGCTGTTGAGAAAAAGAACGAGAATTTAACAGGGAATTTCAATTTGGGAGATGCCTTATACAAGCAAAAAAAGTTTGATAATGCCGCAAAAGATTTTACTGATATTGCCTCAACTGCAACCAATTCATCGGTCAAGGCAAGAGCTTATCATAACTTGGGTAATTCGATGTTGGAAACCAAAAAGTTTCAGGAAAGTATCGATGCCTACAAAAAATCATTGCTTAACAATCCAAAAGATGATGCCACACGTTATAACCTGTCTTACGCGCAGGAAATGCTGAAAAAACAGCAGCAGCAAAACAAGCAAAATCAACAGAACAACCAGAATAATCAGCAGAACAAGGATCAGAATAAGAACAATAAAGACAAGCAGGATAAAAAAAATCAGGATAAGAATAAACAGAATAAAACTGATCCGAATAAAGATCCCAACCAGCAGAACAAGGATCAGGATAAGAAAGATCAGGACAAAAAGGATCAGCAAAAAGAGCAGCCGCAACCCAATGGTATTTCAAAAGATGATGCCCAGCGCATGCTTGATGCCATGAACAATCAGGAGCAGGGTACACAGGATAAACTGAAAAACAAAAAGTTAAAAGGCGGCCAGGCTCGTATTGAGAAAGATTGGTAATCTTGAAAGCTGTTTAAATGGATGATGCTTCTTTTATCACATAAATTTTAGTGACTTCAACCTGAACAAAATGTTAAAACGATAGGTTTTTTAGCTGGTAAAAGAAGCATCAAAAGAAAACCTGAATAAAATTTTAGAAAGACCGTTGCAGTCGCAAAAATATAAATGAAAAAACGATTTGGTATAGTATCAATTTTAATGCTGTTTGCCACACTACTGTTTGCCCAAAAATTTACGGCAACAGTAAGCAAAAGCAATGTTGGCGTTGGCGAGCAGTTTGAGGTTGATTTTTCGATGAATGCTGGCGGCACTCATTTTACGCCGCCCAATTTTAATAATTTCCAGGTTGTATCCGGGCCAAATATGGCTTCGGATATGACTTCTGTTAACGGTACTAATACCATCAACGTTACGTACAGCTATATTTTAGTGCCAACTAAAGAGGGTGCCTTTACTATTGATGAAGCGGCGATTATAATTAACGGCCATACATTGGTTTCCAGTCCGGTAAAAGTAACGGTAAAAGGACAAGCTCCTCCTGTTCAAAAACAAACCCAACAGGCCACTGCACCTGCTGATAACCCTAAAGCCGATTTCAAAGACATTTCCAAACAGATATTTATACGGGCAGTGGTTGATAAAACTAATGCTTATGTGGGAGAGCAAATCAAGGTAAATTATAAAATATATACACGGGTAGATATTTTGGGTGGCCAGCCCGATAAAGCTCCGGAACTTAATGGCTTCTGGAACCAGGACGTGGTAAGCAAAGCTCCTAATTCATGGAAAAGCGAAGTTTATAAAGGCCTGCGATATAATGTAACAACTGTAAAACAAAGCATCCTTTTCCCTCAACATGCCGGAGATCTTTCTATTGATCCGCTATCTGTAAGTTTTGGTGTGCGTTTGCCGCTTCCAGCAGTAAATATTTTAGGTACTGTTTATAATAACTATAAAGATATTCCTTACAAGGCTAAAAGCCAGCCAATTATTATCCATGTTGTTTCTTTGCCAGATGCCGGAAAACCGGTCGGCTTTAGCGGGGCCGTTGGGTCTTTTATGCTTTATACCGATGCCGATAAAAAGCAATTAAAAGCAAATGAAACGCTCGATTATTCGGTAGAAATTTCGGGTACAGGAAATCTTAATTTAATAAATGCACCCAAAATTAACTTGCCGGTCGATCTTGAAAAATACGATCCTAAAACTACTGATCGGATTACAGTTGATTCCAACGGTGTTTCCGGCAGCAGAAAATTCAGTTATTTGCTGATTCCAAGACATGAGGGTGATTTTACGCTTAATCCTGTTAATTTCACTTATTTTAATCCGGCTGCTAAAAAGTATATAACACTGCCAGGAAAGCCATTTAGTATTAAAGTAAATAAAGGCGATACACAGGCTAATGCACCCGCTTTTAATTCATCCGATCAGCAGGATATTAAATTACTGGGCAATGATATCAGATATATCAAAACATCCTCAGTTGGGTTATATAAAGATGGTGAAGGCTTTTATGGTTCAGCTTTATATTATATCCTGCTTTTACTCGGCCCGGTTTTATTTGCAGGTGCGTTATTTTACCGCAGGTGGAATCGGCAATATAATAGTGATCTGGTTAAAGTTAAAAGCAGAGGAGCCGGTAAAATGGCTGCCAAACATTTAGCCAATGCACAAAAGGAATTAACAGCCGGTAAACGTTCAGCATTTTACGATGCCGTGGCTAAAGGTTTGTATGGTTACCTAAGCGACAAGCTGAATATACCTGTTGCCAACCTGAACAAAGAAAATATTATTGCACAGCTACAATCGAGTTCACTGGATTCAACCATTATTAATCATTTAACTGATACGATGGATTTGTGTGAAATGGCTCGTTTCGCACCGGTAACAGGAATATCAGAACAGCAAGTGTTTGATAAAGCAAAAAATACAATCAATGAAATCGAAGATAAAATATAACAGATTCTACCTGCTGTTGCTGCTTCTTTTACCACTGTTTTCTTTGGGTAATGATAAAGAAAACGTGCTGTTTGAAAAAGGTAATCAGCTATACGCCAAAGCACAATACCAACAGGCTGTCAAAATTTACCAGCAGATCCTGAATGAGGGTTATAAATCGCCTATAATTTATTTTAACATAGGCAACGCCTACTATAAGTTAGACGATATGTCATCGGCTATTCTTTACTATGAAAAAGCCCGCAAGTTGAGTCCTAATGACAAAGACATCGATGTCAATATTCAGTTCGCTAATCTGAAAATTGCTGACAAAATAGAGCCGCAGCCTGAGTTTTTTGTTGCCCGCTGGTGGCATAGCTTTATTCTGGTTTTACCAGTTAACACGCTTGCCTTAATTAGCACCCTCTTATTTTTAGGCGGGTTTGTTTTGCTAATAATATACCTGTTTGCAGGCTCACTAATTCTTAAAAAAACATTCTTTTATACAGGTATTTTAGCACTCCTGATCGGGCTGATCAGCGTTTTCATAGCTAACCGCCAGGTTAATTATTTTAATGAGCATCATCAGGCTATAATCTTCAGCAGTTCGGTTGTGGTAAAAGGCTCGCCTAACGTTAATGCCAAACCGCTTTTTGTTATGCATGAAGGCACCAAAGTTGATATCAATCAAAAAAACGGGAATTGGATTGAAATTGAGCTTTCCAATGGTAATTCCGGCTGGATAACGTTGGATAATGTAAAAGATATTTAATGGTTCTACTCTTGGATAGATATTAACAGAAGAAATTTGAAAGGCAATGAAAGTTACACTTCTTTTACTTCTATTTTTTGCTTAGTGTTGATGTAAACAAATCAATTATTGCAATCTGCACAATACCTAAAAATCGATACATTAGGCATTTCGAAATATTTTCTTCTTTCATGAAAAAACTGATACTGTTTTTATCGATACTTTTTTGTGTTGATGTGGTGATGGCACAAAAAATACAGTCGCCAGCCGAGTTTTTAGGCTATAAATTAGGCAATCAGTTTACACAGCATTACCGCATTGCAGAATATTTCCGGTACATTGCCCAAACCTCCAAAAACATGAGGTTGACGCAATACGGCACGACCAGCGAAGGCCGCCCGCTGCTAACTGCTTTTATTGCTTCGGATGAAAATATTGGAAAATTAGAAGAAATCCGCCAGAATAATTTACGCTTAACGGGCTTGGAAAGCGGACAAGGCAGCATAAATACACCAGCAATTGTTTGGCTGAGTTATAACATCCACGGCAACGAACCCAGCTCCAGCGAAGCGGCCATGCAAACGCTATTTGAACTGGTTGATCCATCCAACATTAAAACAAAAAACTGGCTGAAAAATGTAATTGTAGTGATAGATCCTTGCCAGAATCCGGATGGCCGCGAGCGTTATGTCAACTTTTATAACCCAATCCATGCCACGCCGCCGGATGCTGATCCTGCCGCACGCGAACACCGTGAAACCTGGCCAGGCGGCCGTTACAATCATTACTATTTTGATATGAACCGCGATTGGGCCTGGCAAACGCAAAAGGAATCGGAGGAAAAACTGGCTAACTACAACAAATGGCTGCCGCAAGTTCATGTAGATTTCCACGAGCAAGGCTACAACTCGCCATATTATTTTGCGCCTGCTGCCGAGCCTTTCCACAAAGATATTACGCCTTGGCAGCGCGAATTTCAGGTACTGGTTGGGAAAAACAACGCTAAATATTTCGACCAGAACGGCTGGCTGTACTTTACCAAATACGAGTTTGATCTGCTTTATCCATCGTACGGCGATACTTATCCGCTGTACAATGGTTCCATTGGGATGACGTTTGAGCAAGGCGGAATCAGTGCGGGTTTAGCGGTCAAAACTTCATCCGGTGATACGCTGACTCTAGCTGATCGTATTGCGCATCATTTGGCAACCGGTTTGAGCACGGTAGAAATTTCTTCGGAAAATACTTCAAAACTGATGCAGCATTTTAAAGAGTTTTATGATCGCGCTCGAAACAATCCGCCTGGAGATTTCAAAACTTACGTCATCAAAAACGAAAACCCGGATAAGCTGAAAGCACTCGCAAAATTGTTCGATAAAAACAGTATCCATTATGGTTTTGGCGGAAGTGCTTCGGTAAGTGGCTTCAATTATTTCAGCGGAAAAACAGAAAAACTGAACATCGATGCCAATGATATGGTGGTAGATGCCGCACAGCCCAAAGGCATTTTACTGCATGTATTAATGGAACCGAAAACATTTATGAGCGATTCTATGACGTATGACATTACGGCTTGGTCATTGCCTTACGTTTATGGACTCAAAACTTATGGCATAAAAGAAGCATTGAAACCGGCATCCATCATAATGAAAACGGTTGCAGCAGATTACACCGCAGTAACCGGAACGTATGCTTATTTGTCCGAATGGAAATCCATGGAAGATGTAAAATTTCTGGCTGCACTGCTTAAAAATAAAGTAAAAGTGCGCTTTACAGAACAGGCTTTTTCTACTTCCGGAAAAAGGTTTACGCCGGGTTCGCTCATCATCACGCGTGCCGGAAACTCGGAACTAAAGCGGTTTGATGATGCGGTTTTATCGGTTGCCAAAACTTTTGGCCGCAGCTTGACGCCGCTGCAATCGGGTTTTGTAGAGAAGGGAAATGACCTGGGTTCGGGCTATATCCACGTCATCAATCAACCCAAAATTATGATTGCTACTGGAGAGGACGTTTCTGCTTCTGCTTTGGGCGAGGTTTGGTTTTACTTTGAAAAGGAACTGCATTATCCGGTTACGATGATCAACACAAAAGATTTGAACCGGGTAAAATGGACTGATTTTGATGTGGCAATTTTCCCAGATGGTTCTTACAATGATCTGCCAGCAGATGATTTGCAAAACTGGGTGAGCAAGGGCGGCAAACTGATTTTGATGGAAAATGCCGTTACAAAAATGGCCGGTAAAAAAGGCTTCAACATCAAATTGAAAGAAGATAAAAAACCGGATGCCGATGCAAAATCAGCATCAAAAAAAGATATTTATGCTGATGTGAAAACATATGCCAATCAGGAACGAAAATCAATCAGCGAAAATATTGCCGGCGCTATTTACCGCGTTCGGCTGGATAACACGCATCCGCTGGGTTTTGGCTTTGCCGATCAGTATTTCAGCCTGAAACAAGATGATAAACTGTATGACTTTATGGAAGATGGCTGGAATGTGGGCACGATCCGTAAAGATGGTTATGTAGCCGGTTTTGCCGGGCAAAAAGCCAAAGCACATTTGCAGGACGGCTTGCTTTTTGGCGTGCAGGATTTGGGCCGCGGCACAGTTGTTTACCTGGCCGACGACCCATTGTTCCGTAGCTTTTGGGAAAACGGAAAGTTGCTTTTTGGCAATGCTGTTTTTATGGTCAATTAATTTAGCCACCGCTTTTTACACGGCCTTTTTCGTCATCCGCACCGCTTTTGTGGCGGCGATCAGGTGCCAGTTTGCTATTACCAAAATTGTAGGTTAAAGTAAGTAAGGCTACACGTGTGTCCCGCTTTTGGTAAATGTTAATATTGGTATTTGAATAATTACTGCTGAGATTGTTGGTGCGCGTGTTAAAAATATCGCTTACCGAAAACTTTAGGTTTGCTTTTTTATTGAACAGGGATTTGCTCAAACCAGCATCAACCGCATACTGCGGTTTGATGTTGAAAACGCTGTAAACCAGTGCTGATTGATAATCACCGGAAAGTTCGGCTTTAAAGCCTTTGCCCATGGTAAACGTGTTTAAAGCTTTGGCCTGAAAAGCCACTTTGCCTCTGTTTAAATTACCGCCAAGTAATGAATCAGATTTAAAACCAAGGTAAAAACCGTTAAAATTTAAGTTGCCCGCCCACCATTTGGCAAAAGTGAAAGGTGCATTAATGTTAAGGTTATAAGCGTTTTGTGTTTGTAGATTCAGCTGTGTATCGTAAGATGCTTTGTTTACTGTTTGGATCACTTCCGTAATAACATCAGTAGTTCTGCTGTAGCCCAAACTTACGTTAATGGTTTTATTATAAGTATAACTCAGCTCGAACGATTGCGTGTATTGCGGTTTCAAAAACGGGTTTCCCTGATTATAAGTATATTGGTCCAGGTAATAAATAAATGGGTTCAGGTTATCATAGCTTGGCCGGTCAATCCTTCTGCTGTACGTAAAACCTACATCATTTTTGGCGTTAAGGCTTTCCTGCAAAAACAAACTTGGGAAAAAGTTTAAATAATTACGGTCAACCACTTGGCTTGTGGTCACAAGGTTGCCATTAGAACTGGTATTTTCTGCCCGCAAACCGGCCTGTACAGAAAGTTTTTTAAACGTATGGCTTAAATTTAGGTAGGCCGCGCTGATTTTTTCGGTATAAATAAAACGGTTGGTACGCGAGGCGTCGTTAATGTAACCAGCTGTGCCAGAAAGCTTTTGCGCCTCTAAATCGTTGTCCGTTTGCACATCGCTCAATTTGATACCAGCTTCCAGTTTGCCAATTTTTTTCAGGGTTTTAGTATAATCTGCTTTACCGGTTTTAATGTTGATTACAGATGGGGTTTGGTTACGCAACGATAATGGCGTACGTTGTAAGCTACCATCAGCCAAAAAGAAATCTGTATTGTATTGTGCGATGTTATTGTTGTTGAATTTAGAATAATCCAGATCTATGGCCAGCTCTTGCCCGGAAGTGTCCAGCTGCAAACGATCATTCAGGTTAAAAGCAAAGTTTTTAAAAGTCTGATGCAAATCTGTATACGTTTTTTGCAACGAATCTGTAATGTTTTCGCGTGCGCCAATTAGCGTATTGGTAATGTTATTTTCATTCTCACCATTAAAATAACCGTTCACCAAAACGCCAATTGTGTTTTTTTTGCTGATGTCGTAATCCGTGCCGAACCGGTAATTGTTGTAATAATTGGTTTGGGGCATAAACGTTTTCTGGTTAAAATAAGTGGTGTTATTTCCGGTGCCAACCACGCGATCAATATCGATTTGATTGTACCTTTTCCGGTCACCATGGTTGTAAGAACCAAAAAAGTTAAATTTTCCTTCTTTATGATTTAAGGTGAGGGATTCGCTGGTTCTGGGATAAGCACCATAACCACCAGCCAAAATTAAGCTTCCGTTAGTGCCGGAAGCCCGGTTTTTCTTCATCTTAATGTTGATGATCCCCGAGTTTCCGGCCGCATCATATTTGGCAGATGGATTGGTGATAATTTCGATGGATTGGATCGAATTGCCATCGGTAGAACGCAGCAACGTGGCCAGCTGCGCCGAAGAAAGATAAGTGAGCTTGCCATCAATCATCACCGTAACACCTTGTTTACCTTTCAGACTGATGTTATCGTCTTTATCCAGCGTAACGCCGGGTGCTTTCTGCAAAATTTCCAGCGCAGAATTACCCGCAGCCAGCACGCTATTGGCTACATTTAAAACGGTTTTATCAATCTGATGCTCAATCAACGGCTTTTGCGCCACAATGGAAACCCCTTTCAATTGTTGGCTTGCGGCTGTCATCACCAATTTTTCTATGGTAAAAACAGCATTGCTTTCGCTGATGGTAAACGGCTTGGAAAAAGCTTTTTTATAATTGATAACTGAACTGGAAATCAGATAACTTCCGGAAGTGATACCAGAAATTTGATAATGGCCTTTATCATCTGTTAACGCACCTTTAACCAAGGTAGAATCTTTGGCTTTCAGCAAACTCACGGTGGCATAATCCAATGGTTTTTGCTGCTGATCAACCACTAAACCACTGATGTTTCCGTTTTTGGTTTGGGCTGATAATTTTTCTTCACCCCAAAAAATAGCGGATAAAAGAAGTACGGTTAAAGTAAAAAGTTTTTTCATTTTTTAAAAAGTTTAGACACAACAATTCCCAGCCAGAAGAAATCCTCTTTTTTTTAAGCAGTTCAGATATTGTTTCAGAAAAAAGTCCGGACGTTTTACCCGGACTTCCAATTTATTTATCTGTGGGTTTTTGTATTAAGATGCACGCAGCACCGCAAAAGTTACAGCCTTTTGTAAATTTTTATGTGCTAAAAGAAGCATCATTGTATTTGCTGACCATCGTGCTTGCTGTTTTTAAGGCAAACCAATCCGTTTTCGGTCATCATGTACTTTGCAAACAAATGGTTGCCGTTTTTATCGTCGTGGTAACAATCGTATAAATCCACATCGCGCAAAATAAAATTCAAACTTTCATCAATCGTGATAATTGCATTTATGGGAAGTTTGAGCGTAATATCCACTTTTTGATCGCGCCACAATACTTTTTTTACCGGCACTAATTTGCGGTCAAACTTTATAACCGAATCCTGCTGCGTAAAATGGTAAAAAGTATTCCGTGCATTCCGCAACGCATCCTGGTAGTTTGCGCCTTTCGCCCGGTAAGATTCTATTACGGAGGGAAATTCAGTGTCGCTTTTTTCAATATAAAGCCGCACGTTTTCCGGGCTGAGGTCGGTGTCGTTTTCATCATTCATGTTCACGATGATGCGGTTGGCAAAGTCATCTTTTTTAATGCCCAGCGTTGTGCTGTCTTCTTGTGTCAATATTTTTGCGTTGTTTATGCTGAGAAAATAATGCTGGCTAGCCGTTTGCATCACATCCGTATTCTGGCTGAAATTGGCTTCGTACCTAAAATCGCTGGCTATTTTAGTGGTGTAATAAGCTACGGTGCTTAAAGCTGCAATCCAGCCGATCAGTAAAATAAAGCCAAACGAACGGCCGAAAACATGCCTCGAAAAAACAATTCGGATGGTAAATAAAATCAACCCTAATAACGGGATCGCACAAACCAAAAATCCGCAGAGATATAAAACATTGCTAAACTGATAATTAACGATGTTGAAAGGTGAAAAACCATGCACAAACATGGATTGATTGGCCGAAAAAGCTACAATTGCCAACAGCAAGGCAATGATTGCAAATCCGCAAACCAGACAAATCAGTACGGCAACTATTTTCAAGATGATTTTGCCGCTGCCACCTAAAAAGTGCTGCAGGAGCAAAAAAAACTCGCCGATAAAATCCCGGATTTTGTACAAAAAAGGTTTTGCTTCACGGTTTGCGTTGGATAAAGACTGGCGCAGGTTTTTTACTTCTTCATCAAAGCTGCGTTTAAATCCTTGAAGATCAGCTTTTTCACCCTTCATAGCCATCCTTTCTGTGCGGGTATTTGCCCGTGGGATGATTGCCCAAAGGATGATGTAAATCAGCAAGCCGCTGCCCGCGCCGAAAATGCCCAGCACAAATGCCAGCCTGATCCAAACGGCTTCAACCCCAAAATAGTTGGCAATACCGGCCGCAACACCGCCAACCAAATGATCTTCCGGATCGCGGAACAGACGACGTTCGGCTTGATGATCAGAAAAAGGAGTGGTAAAAGAAGTATCATTGGTTGTTTCGGTAGAGAAATCCTCAATCGTACCCATTTGCAAAATTACAGCGGTTACATCCGAAGTGAAAATCACCTGTTTAGCTTCATTTTTCAGCAAATCAGCAAACATTTCGGCAATCCGGTTTTCGATGTCAGTCGTAATTTCCAGACTGTCCTCTGTTCCGGCAAAATGTTTTTTAATGCCTGTCATATAATTTTTCAGTATATCGTAAGCATCTTCTTCAATGTGAAAAATGATGCCGTTTATATTGATGATGATTGTTTTGTTCATGGCGTAATGAGATAGGTTTAGATAATTATGGCTGTTTTTTGAGGGAGATTTCTACTGCGAAAGACAATTCCTGCCAGGTTTTATCCAGTTGCCGCAGCAGTACCAGGCCTTCCGGCGTAAGCTGGTAGTATTTCCGGGGTGGCCCCGAAGTAGATTCTACCCAATTGTAGCTTAACAATCCGTTGTTCTTTAATCGGGTAAGCAGTGGATATAAAGTGCCTTCCACTACTAAAAGCTTCGCGGCTTTAAGCTCTGCAATAATATCCGAAGCATAAATTTCCCCGCGGGAAATGATGGCGAGGATACAGTATTCCAATATGCCTTTACGCATCTGGGTTTGCGTGTTTTCCAAAATCATATTGCAAAGATATGGGTTTAAGATTGTACTTTGCAATACAAGGTACTATAACAATGCAAATTAATTTAGGTTGGTAAAAGAAGTATTAAGGCAGATGTTATTTAAGAAAATTGAAAGAAAAATACTTCGTAAATGTCAAAGTTGTAGGAAAAGTGAAAATAAAATGTTAAAATTTTTATATTTAATAATATTATCAATAATTTTCACGATTATTTAACAAACAATTAATCTATGAAAAAAGTCTTACAAGGGTTTTTACTGCTTTTATTTCTGGTTGCTTCTCAGGCTTATGCACAGAATAGAACAGTAACAGGTGTAGTAACAGGGAAAGATGACGGGCTTCCACTTCCAGGAGTTAGTGTTATTGTACAAGGCACAAAAATAGGCACTCAAACAAGTGCCGATGGAACGTATTCGATTAAGCTTCCTGATAATAATTCAACATTAGTGTTCAGTTTTATTGGTTTTAATACCCAAACCATAACTGTAACTGGTAACCGGGCCAATGTTGCTCTTGCAGGTTCGGCAAGTCAGCTAAACGAAGTAGTAGTAGTAGGTTATGGCACACAGGAAAGAAAAGATGTTACCGGCTCTATTGGTAGTGTTAAAGGCTCGCAACTGGTAGATCAGCCAGTGGCAAGTTTTGATCAGGCATTGGCCGGTAAAGTAACCGGCGTACAGGTAACAGTACCAAGTGGTATTTTAGGAGCAGCTCCAGTTATTCGTATCCGTGGTACAAACTCTATTACTGGTGGAGCTGATCCATTGTATGTTGTAGATGGTATTCCAATTATTACTGGTAATCAAAGTGGCATTACACAAAATAACCCATTAGGTGATATCAACCCAAATGATATTCAAAGTATCGATGTATTAAAGGATGGTGCTTCCACTGCCATTTACGGCTCCAGGGGTTCTAATGGTGTGGTAATTATTACTACTAAAAGAGGGGTTTTAGGTAAGCCACGGATTTCGTACGACTCTTGGTTTGCTTCATCACAACCTTCAAAAAGATTTAAGTTATTGGATGCCAGTCAGTTTATTACAATTGCCAATGAGAAATTAACCAATGCAGGATCTGTTGCTGCCGCATTCCCTACTTATGATGCAAGTGGAAAATTAATTAATACCAACTGGCAAAATGTGGTTTTTAACAACAGTGCATTTCAGCAAAATCATGCTTTTTCTATTAGTGGTGCAACAGAGCAAACCAATTATTTTTTCTCTTTGGGTTATGCTGATTTTGACGGGATCATCAACAGCAATAACCAAAGAAAATATCAGTACAGAGGTAAGGTAGAGCAAAAAGCTTTTAACAACCGTGTTACTTTCGGCGTTAATACTTCTCTATCCTACATTAATAACAATGGTTTAAATACTGGGGTAAATGCATTGTCTGGCAATGTTGGTAATGCTATCCGTTTACTACCTAACGTGCCAGTGTTTAATGCTGATGGTTCTTATAACTTAAGCTCATTAAATAGTTTGGGTAGAGGTACAAATGGTACCAATCTCCGGGATATTGATGATAATTACACTAATATCAAGTATATTATTGATCACAACATCTATAACAATCAGAATACTACTTTTAATGGTGATGCTTTTGCCAACATCAATATTGTAAAAGGTTTAGACTTTAGAACGCAAGTTGGTACTAATGCTTTATTTGGTGAAGATTATGAATACTTAGATCCGGGACATGGCGATGGTGCCGGTTCTACCCGAGGCTATGAGTTTCAACAATATATCCCGCAATTCAGATACAACTGGATCAACACTTTATCATACAATACTCTTATTGGTGATCATAATATTAGCGCAGTTGCAGGTATAGAATATCAAAAATCAAGATATAGGTCTTTTTATGCCAGTGGTTCTCAAATATCAAGTACATTTTTTGGCGGGCAAAATATTATCAGCAACTCTTTAACTCAATCTACTTTTGGTATTGGTGGTGCTGTATCAGAAAATGCTTATAAATCATATTTTGGCCGTATTAATTATTCCTTTAAAGACCGTTACTTGTTAGGTGTAACTTATCGGGCAGATGCCATATCTTCATTACCAGTTGGCAAACAATTTGCTTATTTGCCAGGTGCTTCTTTAGGCTGGCGGATTTCAAGAGAATCATTTTTTACTGATTCAAAAGCACTAAGTTTTGTTAGTGATTTAAAAGCCAGAATCAGCTTTGCAAAAACCGGTAATACTAATATTGGCAATTATCCTTTTGCCGGAACATTTTCTGCTGCAACTTATGGTGTGCAAAGTGGTTTAGCCTATGGCCAAGTAGGTAACAGTGCCTTAAAATTTGAAACCACTGATAAATATGATGCCGGTTTGGATATTAGTTTCTTGAATAACAGAATTAATGTTACTACTGATTATTTTGAAAATAAAGATAATAATTTGATTTTGGCTGCCCCTACAGCGCCATCATTGGGTGTGCCAAATAATGCGATTAATGAAAACGTTGGTACAATGGTTAATAAAGGTTTTGAGTTGGCAGTTAATTCTGTTAATATCCGCAAAAAGGATTTTAGCTGGACAACAGATTTCAACGTAACTTTTGTAAAAAATAAAATAACAACGTTAGCTAATAACAATTCGGATATTACATATACTTATAATATCAACCGAGTAGGTTCTTCTGTAGGTTCTATATATGGGTACCAATATGCAGGTGTAAATGCTGCAAACGGTAATCCGCTTTATGTAAAAGCTAATGGGCAGGTTATACAAGGTAATATTGCCAATCAAACCTACTATAATTATGATCCGGCAAACCCTACTGCTCTCACTACAGCCAATACTTTAAGTGCAACTACAGACCGGAAAATTTTAGGTAATTCTCTTCCAACTTATTATGGTGGCTTTAACAATACAGTAACTTACAAAGGGATAGATTTGAGTATCTATTTCACTTATTCCGGTGGAAATAAAATTATGAACGTTACCCGTCAGGAAAGCTTGTTAAATCAGAAATTCCAAAATAACGGTACTGAAATTTTAGATCGTTGGACTACTGTGGGGCAGATAACTGATGTGCCTAAATTATACTATGGCCGAGATAATTTTACAAATTTAACAGGTATTGGCTCTTCTCGTTTTGTAGAGGATGGTAAATTTGTTCGAGCCCAAAATATCATTTTAGGTTATAGCTTGCCTAAAACAATTATAAACAGGTTAAAATTAACGCGGGTACGAGTTTATGCAGAAGTACAAAACGCTTTTGTATTAACAAAATATAAGGGCTTAGATCCTGAACTAACAACTAACAATTATACTACTAATACCAATAGCCAATTAGGAGTAGATTATAACACTAATCCCAAGGCGCGTACTTACACAGTTGGTATAAATGTTGGATTTTAAGATTTTAAAAATGAGAAAGAACTTTAATAATATATTTAAAAAGGGAGTAATTTTAACTTCTGCTATCATCTTGCTATCAGTAGCATCATGTAAAAAATACACAGAACTAAACCCAATTAACTCTCTATCAGAAGCAACTGCTTTTACTTCACCTGCCAATATTGAACTGGTAATGGCTGGTGTTTACAGTACGGCAGCGGTAGGTACTTATAATGGTGGTGCTGGACGTGGCTATCCGTTTGGTGCAGCTTCTATTGAGCAAGCAGAAATGCGTGGTGAAGATATGGTAAACCTGGCTACTTTCTATCAAATTACTTACGAAAGCACTTACGACGGGACCACAGCAAACAATGTAAACATGTGGACTAACCTCTATGCTTTAATCAATCAGTGTAATATATTAATTGCCGGTGTAGAAGCTGCTGCTGCAAGTGGAACTATTACCACATCTGTTGCTACACAATACGAAGGCGAAGCTAGATTTTTACGTGCCTTAGCTCATCATGAGTTGGTTATTGATTTTTGTCGGCCTTATGTTGATAGCAAAGGCAGTAACCCAGGCATACCTTACCGTACTGTTGCTATCAACTCTACCACGGCTGTAAATGCGCAGGTAACTGTTCCTCGTGGTACAGTGGCAGATGATTACACTAAAATTCTGGCTGATTTGGATTATGCCGAAACGAATTTACCCGCTATTCGAACAAGTTATCAAATTACCAGGGCAACAAAAGGCGCAGCTATTGCATTAAAAACCCGTGTTAAGTTACACATGGAAGATTTTGCAGGCGTTATCACAGAAGGAACCAAATTAGGTACATCCTCTGGTACTGCTTTTACCAGCCCAATTGGCACTTATAAATTAACATCCAGTCCAGATGGTCCTTTTACAAGCTTTTCAAGCAATACAGAATCTGTATTCTCAATAGAAAACAGTTCTGCAGCAAATGGAGGTGTAAATGGCGCGTTGCCTAATATGTTTGGTGCAGTAAGTGCTACCATAAATGGAGCAACAGTAGCTTTTGGCGGTCGTGGTTTAATTTGCACAAGTCCGAATTTATATAATTATTCTTACTGGGTAACTGGCGATACCAGAAGATCGTTAATGCAGGTTCAGGCAACTACAACCGGTGCTAAATATTTTTATAATTTTAAATACCGAGATCCTACAAACAAAACTGATTATGCACCTATTATTCGCTATGCCGAAGTATTACTTAATGTTGCAGAAGCGTATGCACGTACAACAGATTTGGATACAAGAGCATTGAACTTATTAAATGCAGTAAGAAACAGGGCATTGCCTGCAACCGCACCTGCTTATACAATTGCTAATTTTGCGGCTGGTGATGATTTAACACGTGCTATTTTAGCTGAAAGAAGAATAGAATTTGCAGGTGAAGGTAGGCGTTGGCCAGATATTACCCGTTTGTCTCAATCTACTTTTAAAGTTACCGGCGGCGGAATTCCTCCTAAAGTATTGCTTACAGATTTAAAAGGCGATGGTTCTCAGTACAATGTTACTACTCGCCCTGCTGTTTCAACTTCAAAAGCAGCACTTGCTTATACTGATTTCCATTACATCTGGCCAATTCCAGTAACTGAATTGAATGCCAATCCCAACATTACTCAAAATCCTGGATATTAATAGGACGCTGATTTTTACCTGATAAAAACAGCATTACCTTTCCAGCACAACCTCTACCCGAAGATTCTTCATCGCTTCTTCGGGTTTTTTATTGTCAAAAAGTGGATATTTTCCACCTAAACCAAAGCAGCGCATCCGATTATTGGCGATGCCATGTTGCAGTAAATAAGTTTTAACAGCCAGCGCGCGCTTTTCGGATAAACGCTGCAAATACAGTTCATCCGTAAAAACATTGGCATTGGTATGGCCAATAATTTGAATGCGGATGCTATCTTCATCCTTCAATAAAGCCAGCAAACGGTTTAAATCATTCCCATAATCATTTATAATCTGTGCGCTGTTAGGTAGAAAGCGGATGTTATAAAAAACAATTTTAACACCCGGCTTCAGCTTTTGTAGCGCATAGTTTTTAGGAGATCGGTCCTTTTCCAACAAGAAATCATTTAGTATCGCATATCCATTTCTGAGAATACTCATGGTGTAAGCCTGAGCTGGAATGTTAACAGAATAACTGCCACTTAATGAGTCAGATACTGTTTTTAGGATGGTTTTTCCGGAAGAATCTTCCATTACAATTTCTGCTCGAAGCGGCTGCATACTGTTTTTATCGGTAATAATTCCGCTTAAAACGGGTTTGGTTTTTTGGCTGGGCAGCATGTTATCAACCGAAGAAAAAAACGTAAAACCTTTGCCGTCGGAATAAATATTATCAACTACCAGAATATAATTTTCTCCGGCATGTACAGCAACAGGTTTTGAAAAGCTTTTGCCCAATCCCGGCGCCGTAAAATCATTGGTAAAGCCCTCTTTTAAACCGGTTTGTCCGCTGATGGCCAGTTCGTTCCGGCTATTATTGCTGCGGATTGGATCATCGTAATCTATGCTTTGATTAGAACCATTTGATGTTTCCTTAAAAAGCATCCAATCGTAATCATCTTTAATTTGAAACGGTGTAATTTCAAAAATCAGCCAACCATCTGCCGGGATGTTTAAACTAAACCAAGCGGTATTGCGCTCTTTTTCAAATAAATAGCTCTTTCTTTTTTTGTGCTGCGGATATTCCTGTTGTCCAAAACCAACAGCCGAATTTTTAAAAAAATATTTTTGGTTAATGTTGAGGCTCACTGCTCCTGCATAATCTCCTTGCAACAAATTTTGACTGCTAACTTTCAAACTGATCAGCCATAAAAATATAGCAAGCAGCCCGGTCAGTCTCACTTTTTATCAATACTATAAAGGCCAGGGCCGATAAAAACCAAGCCTAAAAACATAATCGCGTCTTCTATTGCGTGTGCCGCGCCTTCCAGGCCTGCGCCTTTGGAAAAGTGCATTAACGCCGCCACAATTAAATTGATGATCAGCAGTAAACAGACTGGCCGAAAAGCTAAACCAATCATTAGCAATAAGCCGCCAAAAGTTTCGGTTATAGCAGCCATAAAGCCCCAAAAAGCTGGCGCGTAACTAATGCTTAACACTTTCATCGCGCCACCCAGTTTTTCCCAGTGGTCCGGGCCGCCGGCTAATTTGGGCACACCGTGGTAAATAAACATGATGCCCAAACCGATGCGGATAATTAAAAGACCTGAGTTTCTGTATTTAAGTAAGTTTTCAAATATGGCCATGAGATAAATATTTTGCGGTTACATGCTGTTTTTGCACAGATAAAATTAGTGTTTTTCCGAAGATCAAAGCTTGGTTATTAGCAATATGTCCGGCCGGAAAACCAAAACAAACTGGATAATCGTATTCTTTTACTACCTCGAAAATGATTTCTTCGGCAGTTTGTCCGAATGGAATATCATTATCTTTCAGTTCTGTCAGGCCGCCAATTATCAAACCAGCTAAGTTTTTCAGTTTTCCGGCACGTTTTAAGGTTCGCATCATGCGGTCGATGGAATATAAATATTCGCCCACATCTTCTAAAAATAGAATCTTACCGTTGTAATCAAAATCAGAAACGGAACCGGAAATAGCAAGCAGTAACGATAAATTTCCGCCAATTAAAACGCCTTGTGCTTCGCCTTCGCGGTTTAGTTTTTCTGCGGAGAAATGATAGTTGAAATCTTCTCCGAACAAAGCTTTTCGTAACGTTTGAAGAGATTCGGCTGATCCATCCGGAATCGTCATCGGCATTTGTCCATGAATACTTTGCAAGCCGAAATTTGCAAAAACATGTGCGTGCAGAACCGTAATATCGCTAAAACCGATGATCCATTTTGATGCTTCTTTTATCGGCATAAAATTAATATCGTCAATAATCCGGATCGTACCGTAGCCACCACGCGCTGCAAAGATGGCCTTAATGCTTTCGTCATTTACGAAACGCTGAAAATCGGCGGCACGCAAAGCATCATCTCCGGCAAACTGATGGTAAGAAGCGGTTATCGTTTCGCCCAAAACAACTTCCAGTCCCCAAGATTTTAAAAGTGCAATCGCATCTGTCATGGCGTGCGGCAATTTTTTTGCGGGACAAGTAATGGCAACTTTATCGCCTTTTTTTAAATATGGTGGCTGGATCATATAATTCAAACCAAATTTTAAGAGCGCACAAATTGGCTTATCTTTGCAAATTAAAACATTCCCGCAAATACTTTGGAAGATCAACAGATTAAAAGATATACCGTTACCGCCGCGCTACCTTATACCAACGGGCCGGTGCACATCGGGCATTTGGCCGGCGTTTACATTCCCGCGGATACTTATGTGCGCTACCTTCGGCTTAAAGGAAAAGACGTAATTTTTGTCTGCGGATCTGATGAACACGGCGTGCCCATCACCTTAAAAGCGCGTAAAGAAGGCGTTTCTCCGCAGGAAGTAGTGGATAAATACCATAAAATTATTGGCGATTCTTTCCGGGATTTTGGTATTTCTTTTAACATTTATCACCGCACATCTTCTGCAACGCACCATGAAACGGCTGCGGATTTTTTTAAAGATCTGTATGATAAAAACGTTTTCATAGAAGAATCAACCGAGCAGTATTTTGATGAAAGCGCACAGCAATTTTTGGCTGATCGGTACATTGTAGGAACGTGTCCGGTTTGCGGCAACGAAAATGCTTATGGCGATCAGTGCGAAAAATGCGGAACGTCTTTAAACCCGACAGATCTGATCAACCCGCATTCTACTTTATCCGGGCAAGCACCAGTATTGCGTAAAACTACCAACTGGTTTTTGCCGCTGGATAAAATGCAGCCCGAAATCGAGGCTTATGTAGAAAGCCATCATAAAGACTGGCGCACAACCGTTTTTGGTCAGTGTAAATCCTGGCTGAACGGCGGTTTGCAGCCGCGCGCGATGACGCGCGATCTGGAATGGGGCGTAAAAGTTCCGGTTGCCGGTGCAGACGGCAAAGTTTTATACGTTTGGTTTGATGCGCCGATCGGATACATTTCTGCAACAAAAGATTTAATGAACGCAGATCTATCCGAAGAAAAGAAAACTAAATATTACCTTAAAAATATACCAATAAAAACAGCATCCTGGGAAGATTACTGGAAATCGGAAAATACCAAACTGGTGCATTTTATCGGGAAAGATAACATCGTTTTTCATTGCATTATTTTTCCGGCAATGCTGATGGCGCACGGCGGTTATCATCTGGCCGATCAGGTTCCGGCAAATGAGTTTTTGAATTTAGAAGGCGATAAAATTTCCACTTCCAGAAACTGGGCGGTTTGGCTGCCGGATTTTCTGAAAGATTTCCCCGGAAAACAGGACGTTTTGCGTTACGTACTTACTTCTGCCGCACCGGAAACGAAGGACAATGATTTTACCTGGAAAGATTTTCAGGCAAGAAACAACAACGAACTGGTTGCTATTTATGGCAATTTTATCAACCGCGTGCTTGTTTTATCGCATAAATATTTTGGCGGAAAAGTGATGCCAAAAGGCATTTTGTCTTATCAGGATATTGAAGTGATTAACAGTTTAAATGCTTTTCCGGAGAAAATTGGCTTGGCATTGGAGAATTACCGTTTTCGCGAAGCCCTGTCCGAATTTATGAATCTGGCGCGGCTCGGTAATAAATATCTGGCTGATGAAGAACCCTGGAAACTCATCAAAACCAATCCTGATCGGGTACAAACAGTGTTAAATATTGGTTTACAGATTGCAGCAAACCTGGCCATTTTATCGCAGCCTTTTTTGCCCAACAGTGCCAATGCTTTGTTTACCATGCTAAATTTATCAGCCCAAAACTGGGACAAAGCAGGAACTGACAATTTGCTGCCCGAAGATCATACTTTAAATGAAGCCAAACTGCTTTTTGAAAAGATTGAAGATGAGCAGATTGAAGTGCAAATCCAGAAGCTACTCAATACAAAAATGGAAAACGATCAGGTAAAATTGCCTTTGGTTGAAGCGAAACCAAACATTACGTTTGATCAGTTTGCAGCTTTAGATATTCGTGTCGGAACAATTTTATCCGCAGAAAAAGTGGCGAAAACAAAAAAACTGCTTAAATTAAGTATTGATACCGGTTTGGATCAGCGGACAATTGTGTCCGGCATTGCAGAATATTTTGAGCCGGAAGCGATTGTTGGCAAACAGGTAAGTGTTTTAGTAAACCTGGAGCCGCGTGAAATTAAAGGAATTTTATCGCAAGGCATGATTTTGATGGCCGAAAATACCGAAGGAAAACTTAGTTTTGCAACACCATCAGAAGCGTTTGCGAATGGCAGCGTGATAAGATAAGCAGACTGGCCCCGTAGTTCAACGGATAGAATAGGCGTTTCCTAAACTCTAGATATGGGTTCGATTCCCGTCGGGGCCACTTTAAATTATAATACCTGCTGTAAGGCAGTTACTTACGGCAGGTATTATTGTTTTATCTAAAAGGTTGTCCCTCCAGCAAAAAAACTGAATCAGCAAGTATAAAAGTATGCGTTGTTTTTTGTGAGATACTGTTTTTACCGGTTAAAAAAAGTACTGCTATTAAAAAAAGCCATTTTTTGCCTTCATCTTTTTTGATTTTCTGTTGCTTTTTCAATTTGATTATAATAAGCCTTCATGATGTAGAAAGCTTTCTTTTTGTTGCCCTGATCGTCAATCAATCCTTTTCGGTTCCAGCCGTCCTGATACTCGTTATTGCGTTTTGGCGAGCGGAAATCGTTCAGAACCCAGGGCGAAAGTCCGACGAAGTTTACCGGCATCCGTTTAAACATCGCCACCTGCTCTTTATAATACCATTCCTGAAATTCTTCGCTAAAACGTGTTAAAGAATCGGCATGAAAACCGCCTTTTGCACCGGCACCGGTTTCGCTGATAAACAAAGGTTTATTATAAGGTGTTGACCAATTTGTGGTGCGGCATTTATTTGGCAAACCACCATACCAGCCCAAATATTCGTTGAAAGCAACCAGGTCAACAAATTCGCCTAAAGGATCATTTACTTCGTTCAAATTTTTTAAGGCACTATAATTCACTTCCAGCGCAGCAGAAATCATACGCGACTGATCGAGTTTTTTTGCTTCTATAATTAGATTGTGCATAAAATTCGTTCGCGTTGCGCTAACTGGCGTTTCGTTTCCAACCGACCAGATAATCACGCTGGCTCTGTTATGATCGCGCGTAATCATCTCGTTCAACTGCGCTTTAGCTTTATCAAACACTTCATTGCTGCCAAAATTGATCGTCCAGTAAACCGGGATTTCTGACCAAACCAGAATGCCAAGTGAATCTGCCATTCGCGTCATCGTTTCATCGTGCGGATAATGCGCCAGCCGAACCATGTTGCAACCTAATTCGCGAGCCTGGTTTAACAAATGCAAGGCATCAGCTTTGCTGTAAGCACGTCTGATTTCCTGCGGGATTTCTCCATGGATACTAATCCCACGCATAAAAATCGGTTTGCCGTTCAGCAAAACCTGTTTACCCGAAGCTTCTATCGTTCTGAAACCAATTTTATCTTCGGTTTTGTCTGTCGTGGAGCTGATAATCACCCGGTACAATTTGGGGTTCTCCGGCGACCATAATTGTGTTTTCGGTATAGCAAAAGCAATGTTGGTGACAGAATCTGTAGCTTTAAACTGCTTTTTCAGCTTTAACTCCGGGATTTCAACAGTTAGCATTTCTCCGTTTGCGGATTTCTGGCTGAGTTTGATCCAACCTTCTGCTTCTTTATTTTTGTCCGAAAGTGGTGATGCTTTTTTTAGCCGGATAAAATAATCCTGGATAAAAGAAGCAGGCACTTCAACCAGTTTTACATCACGTGTAATGCCGCCGTAGTTCCACCAATCGGTGTTTAAAGTTGGCACTTCATCCGCAAAACGTTTGTTATCAACTTTTACGACTAAAAAGTTATTGGTTTCTTTGAGCAAACCGGCAGGAACTTCAAAATTAAATGGCGTGAAACCACCCTTGTGCATACCCAGCTTTTTGCCGTTCAGGTAAACATCGGCACGATAATTTACCGCACCGAAGTAGAGAAAAACTTTTCCAGAAGCTGTTTTTTTGTAATCGAATGATTTTTTATACCAAACAGTTCCTTCATAATACAAAAACTTTGGGTCCTGGTGGTTCCAGTCGCCGGGAACCTGGATCGAATTTTTTTCTTGATAAGCGTGCTCGTTCAGCTCGGTTTTATCGGCAGGAACATCCGTGTTCCAGTACGCATTTCCGCTGTTTTCATTTAGCTCTTTGTAGCGGTAATCATAAAAACCGGTTTCATAAGGATCAACAATATACTGCCATTTGCCACTTAAGCTAACCGACTTGCGGTTTGGGATATTGGTAATCAGGTTACTTTGCGCGATGGCTGCACAGCTTAAAAGCCAGGCAATTCCTATTAAACTTAACTTCTTCATTTGCTTCTTTTATCATCTAAAAATTTCATTGTTAGTTACTATTTAAATTTTTATAACGGATCATCGCTTCAACAAAATAATAATCAGCATAAGTGAGCGGCACATCCACTTCGGTATTTTGCGGAATGTGACCAACGCTGTGTTCCAGAATAAATCCGCCGTTGGTACCGGGTTTTGCTTTATAAGGCGCAGCAGACAGATTTTGAAGCATCGTTTGTGCGATGGAAAAATACAGCTGACTATCTTTCTGATCTGCATAACGGCACAGTTCCAGCAAAGCCGAAGCCATCACCGCAGCTGCCGAAGCATCGCGCAAAGCATTCGGAATGTTGGGTGCGTTAAAATCCCAGTAAGGTATTTTATCTTTTGGCAGATTGGGATTTTGCAGGATAAAAGAAGCAATATGATTGGCCTGATCGAGATACTTTTTGTCTCTGGTTTCCCTGTACATCGCCGTATAACCATAAAGTCCCCAGGCTTGTCCGCGTGCCCAGGCAGATTCATCGGCATAACCCTGCGCCGTTCTTTTTTGCTGAACGGCTCCTGTTTCCGGGTTGTAATTGATGACGTGATAAGAGCTGTAATCCGGCCGGAAATGGTTTTTCATCGTTGTATTGGCATGTGTAACAGCGATTTTATAAAAAGAAGAATCACCGGTTGCTTTTGTTGCCCAGAACAGCAGTTCCAGGTTCATCATGTTATCAATAATGACCAGATATTCCGGTTTATTGGAATCCCATGATTTGATACAACCTACTTTAGGGTCAAAACGAGTAGAAAGCGATTTAGCGCTATTAATCAGGATTTGCTTATATTCTGGCTTGGGTTCGATTTTCCCGGCATTGCCAAAGCTGCAATACATCATAAAACCCAGATCGTGCGTGGTTTTGTTGTATTGTTCTTTTTGGAGAATGTCCAGCATTCGGTTTGCTTCCGTTAACAAAGCCTGATCTTTAGTTTGCTGATACAGATACAACAAAGTTCCCGGATAAAAACCGCTGCACCACCAGCCGGAATTGCTGGTTTCCAGTTTGCCGGTATTGGGATGATAGGTTTTTGGAAACTGATCCTGCGACAATTCCTTCATCAATATTTTGTACTGCGCATCCGCATCTTTAAAGTTCGTATTGATGGTTTGCAGCAAGCTTTTATCCTGCTTAAAAGAAGCATTTTTTTGAGCGGTGCAAGGGAAAGCAAAGCCGATGCAGCTGATTAATCCTATAAAAAAAGTCGATCTGAATTTCATGTGGTAAAAACAGTATGCCTGTTAATTGCTATTTCAATTTTGGTTTCCATTCCAGTACCTGAACCATTTGCGGAGGAACGTTTGCTTTTCCTTCGCCATCTAATTGCTCTACTTTTTCTATGAAGATATTTAAAATGCCTTGCTCTTTCCATAATTCTGTATCGTAGGAAGGTTCCCAGGAACCGATGGATTCGTTTGTTAAATCCTGAACCACCCATTTTCCTTTTTTAACATCGGTACAAACCGCTGCCGAAACCTTGCTTCCGCGCTCTTCATCCCGGAACAGTAAAATTACCGCTAATTTTTTCCCTTGCTGAGCTGCAACAATTTGCGGACGGGAAATCGGGATACTTTTCGTTCCGCCTCCACTTAAACTGAATGCCATTTTACGAAAACCGAGGTTCTGGATTTTCCAGCTTTGCCCGTCTTGATAAACTACGTGATACTGCGGAATTTCTGATCCGGCTTCCCGCCAGTAGGTAGCAATGAATGGATGACCGGCTGCATCCGTGGTCATGGAAGTCTGGTTGATCAGTTCGCTTTTCTGCGGAATTTTAACGGCATATTCTGCTGTTGCTGCGGTTATTGGCAAAGTATATTTTTCTCCGGTTGATTTTTCCCAGGTTTTGCCGCCATCAGTTGAGCGTGCATAAGCCAGATCATGGTTGCTGGCCACATCCGGGCTTTCGCGCCAAACCCAGGAAATATGGATCGTGCCTTTTGCGTCCACACAAGCTTGCGGATAAGGATTTCTTTGTCCTTCTCCGCTAATCAGATTATTGGCTAACTGCTCCCATTTCCGGGTTCTGGTGTCATATTTATTGATAATCAGATCGCCTTGGCCGGATCTTCCATCCCGGTAAAAAAACAATAAATTTCCATCCGGCAGCTTGTAAAATTCGGGATAAGTAACTTGGTTTTCCTTGATGCCCGTCATGCTTCTTTTATCACCTAAAATTAAGGAACCCGGCGAAACACTTCTGCAATAACGCAGCGCATTGCCGTGATGATCCCACGAAAGATGTAAAAAACCGTCGCCATCAACCATTAAGGCAATGGTATTGTGGGCATCGGCAGCATTGCCCTGATATGGCGTTTGCTGCAGTTGCCACGTTAAAGAACCTGATTTTCTTTTGCCCAAAACCACAAACCGGTTTTCATCATAAAAAGCCACGAACTGCGTATCCCGAAAGGTAACCAATGAGTTTTTGCGAAAAACCACGGCGTTGACCGAATTGTTAGCCCAGGCTTTGGCAACCGGAACGAGTTTCGGGTTTTGGGCGAATAACGTTGCGTTATCAGCACAAAAAAGCACCATTAAAAACAGTATTAACCTGAATGGCTTTATCTCCATGCTTTTTTTATCAACCTAAAATATTGCTTTGCTGAAGTTTGTATACAACGAAGCAATATGCTGTTTTTATCGGTATAAATTTAATAACCCGGATTTTGATCTAAAACTGCATCCTTATTTAACTGAATATCGGTTAGATTGTCCAATGCCGCGTTGTGTGCCAACCCAATGTTGTTATCCTGATCTTCCATGCTTATTGGATATACCTGCTGATTTTAAGTTCTTGCCTCTCATTTCGCTACAATTACGTATCTCTCTTTTCCAGAAATATTTACTTCTGATATCAAATTCAATTTAATCAAAAGTAAAATGTAATCTCATTGAATTTCAATTAGTTAACTCAGTATCAATTGTTCGATTTCTAAACTTTGTATTCCTGTTTTCGTAGAAATCAGCATTGAAAAGCATCGAAAAAGGTGCTTTTTAAAATTTAAACTGCCAATAACCTTCGGTAATAATAGCTGCTTATGCGAATATTAATATTTACAACTGTTTTTTATCCGCTACGTGGCGGCATTGAAAACCTGACGCTTAACTTATGCAAGCAGTTTGTGGATAAAGGGCATGAAGTGAAGGTAATTGCCTATCAAAAACAAACCGATGTACTGCCTGATATCGACGTTTATTATGCGCCAAGCATTGCCAAAATGCTGGAGCTGTTTTTATGGTGCAAAGTTTATTATATGCCCAATATTTCCCTGAAAGGCATTTGGCCGTTGTTCATTAGTCCGCGCAAAAGATGGGTTATTTCCCAAAATGATTTTTCGCTAACCAACAAAAGGAACCTGCTGTCGGTAATCAAATTATTTGCAATCAAGTTCTCGTCCGAAAATATTTCTGTAAGTAAAAGCGTGGCTACTTCTTTAGGAACACCTTCAGAAATTATTTACAATTGCTATGATGATGCCGTTTTTAAAGTTAACCCGGAAGCCGAAAGGGTGCTGGATTTTGTTTTTGTAGGAAGATTGGTTTCTCAAAAAGGGTGCGATACGTTGATCAGGGCGTGTTATAATTTAAAACTGCCGTTTAAACTAACCATTGTGGGCGACGGGCCAGAATTAAATCGCTTAAAAATTATGGCCGAGCAGCTGGAACTAACGGAGCACATCACCTTTACCGGTACATTAAAAAGTGTTGAAATTGTGGAGGTTTTAAATCAGCATAAAGTTTTAATTATTCCTTCCAATGGAAAAGAAGGTTTTGGCATTGTTGCTTTAGAGGGATTAGCCTGTGGCTGTCGTGTCATCGCATCTGATTCGGGTGGTTTGGCCGAAGCTGTCGGAAATTTCGGACAATTATTTCAGCCTGGTGATGTGCATCAATTAAATGGCTTGCTAAAAGAAGCATTGCAAGAAATCAATCAGCCAGCTTATCAGCCCAAAGAATTAGCAGCATATCTGGATAATTATAAAACGCAGATTGTCGCCCAAAAATACCTGTCGGTTTTTGGCAGCGCGGCATAATTATCCAAAATTTACCTCTTAAAAGAAGTATTCTTCCTATTAGAATCTGCATAAAGATGGAAAACCGACTGGTTGGAAACCTGATCGCCGATGTTAAGTTTAAGAGCATCGGTTTTATTAATAAAATAAATTATTCCTTCCAGCTTATCGGTATTCTGGTCAATAAGTTTAACAAAATTTACCCAAAAAGTTAAACCAAAAAGCTCGGTACAAATTACACGTTCAACCTCAAGTACGGTACAATATTGGTTTGCGTTCATGGTTTTAGTTTTAAAATGTTTTGGACTGATTCTGATCAATAGGTTTATTTTATACGAGATTTTATTTGATCAGGTTAAACAATTTTCATTTTCTGATAAAAAAATTAATCTAATTCAGCAGGTTCATCTCGTTGAAAGGGAAAATCGATAGCAAAATGCTATCATAAATTGCGTAATAACGATAGTTTTAAGGCTAATAGTTTTGCCTACTATTGTAGCTAAGCTCATGCTTCTTTTATTGCCTAAATTTGCCAAGCCCAAATTCTTATCCATGAAGAAAACCTCAATTTTAAGTTTCGTTGTTTTGCTTTTTTATGCAGCAACCACTTTTGCACAGGAGCATTATTTTGAGGTGCCTAAAAGAGGGATTACCAGTTGGCAGCCAGCTACCAGTTGGGAACATGCGTTGCTAACCGGAAACGGAACAATGGGCGCTTTAGTAATCGGACAACCGCATGAGGAAACAGTAATTTTAAGCCATTCACTGCTTTATTTACCACAAAAACGTTCTGGAAAAGATTTTGAACAGGCGAGCCAGTTGCCGGAAATTCAGCGTTTGATTGCGCAAGGAAAATATACGGAAGCAAGCCAAATTCCGGTAAAAATGCGTGAAGCGCAGCATTATAACGATATGCGCGATCCGTTTATTCCGGCGTTTCAGGTCCGGATTGATCAGCAGCCATCCAATATCAAACATTACCAGCGGTCAACCAATTTTGAAACTGGCGAAGCCATTGTAAATTGGCAGGACGAATTGGGCACTTTCGAACGCAAGGTTTTTGTTTCGCGCGCTGATAGCGTAGTGGTGATTTCAATCAAGGGAAATGCGAAAATTAACTGTTCCATCCATTTTGAGCACGTGCCGATTGAATGGAACCAGTGGAAATTTGTAAATGAAAATATTGGCGAGATGAAGACGGATGCGGCAGGGAAGTGGCTTACTTACCAAAGCAGTTTTAAAAACGCGCATCCGGGTGGTTTGCAAGGTTATGAAGGCGCAGGAAGGCTGGTTTTAAAAGGCGGCAGCAGCAGCGTGGAGAACGGCAAACTGGTGATTAGGAATGCGGATGAAGTGTTGCTGGTCACCAAAATCATGCCTTCATATCATTACGCCAATTCCAATCTGCCATTGTTAAAGCAGCAGCTGGAAGCAAAAAATGCAGATTATCAGGCCATGCTTCTTTTACACACTAAAATTCATGGCGAATTATTTAACCGGATGAAACTGGACCTTAATTCGGTTCCGAATCTGCAAAAGCTCAACACTGAGGAAATGCTGTTGCTAGTTAAAAATCAACCTGTTACTGCACAAATTGAACGTGCTTTTGATGCCGGTAGATACAATATCATCAGTTCGATGGGAACGAATCCGCCAAATTTGCAAGGTTTATGGAGTAGTAACTGGCAGGCACCCTGGGACGCTGCTTTTACTACCGATGGTAATTTACCAACGGCTGTTTCCATCGGCTTGTCTGGAAATATGCCCGAGTTGATGAAAGGGTTTTTTGATTATCACGAGAGGTTAATGGATGACTACCGAAAAGAAGCACGGCTGCTGTACAATTGCCGCGGTATCCATATTCCGGCACAAATTTCTACTACGGGCGTGGAAACAGATTTTAGTGAGACCTGGTGCCTGACTTTGTGGACCGGAGCAGCTGGCTGGACGGCTCATTATTTTTATGATTACTGGCTTTATACTGGCGATAAAGATTTTCTGAAAAATCATGCTTACCCGTTTATGAAAGAAGCGGCTTTGTTTTATGAAGATTTTTTAAAACCCGGAAAAGACGGAAAACTGGTGTTCAATCCATCTTATTCGCCCGAAAATAATCCGGCAAACAGTCCTTCGCAAGCCAGTATTAATGCTACAATGGATGTGATGATTGCCAGGCAATTGTTGCGCAATTGTATCCAAGCGGCAACTTCCCTCAAAACAGATCCTGCAAAAATTAATCAATGGAAAGTGATGCTTAAAAACATGCCCGATTACCAGATTAATAAAGACGGTGCCTTAAAAGAATGGTGCACACCTTTGCTGGAAGATAATTATTCGCATCGCCATTCTTCGCATTTGTATGCCTTGTATGATGATGCGGATCCGGAATTTACGGAAAATACCCAGCTAAAAACAGCAGTTAATATAGCCATCGATAAGCGGATGAAATTCAGGATTGATGAAGGCGGCGGCGAAATGGCTTTCGGATTGGTACAGTTAGCACTGGCTTCAGCACATATTGGCGAGGCAGAAAAAGCCCATCAAATTGTAGAATGGCTCAGTAGTAAATACTGGACGGATGGTATGGGTTCTTACCATAACGTTGGCGGCCTGTTCAATACCGATATTAGCGGTGGTTTGCCTTACATCATTACCCAAATGCTGGCTTATGCTGATCCCGGAAAAATTTCCCTGCTGCCAGCCTTGCCCAAAGCATGGCCGAAAGGAAAAATAGAAGGTATTTTGCTGCGCGGCCAGGTAGAAATTAAAAGCTTGGTCTGGGATGGTAAGCATGTGGAAGCCATTTTACAATCAAAAATTGATCAAAAAGTGGAATTGCAGCTTCCTGGAACGATTAAAAAATTAAGTGGTGAAACAAAGCTTCACGCCTATCCGGCTCATGCAGGTTCTTATCAGTTAACGCTTCCAGCCAATAAAGAAGTGCGTTTAACTTTGGATTTGAAATAAGCAGATGAGAGCGATCAGATATTTTTTTGTTTTAATCACTATTTTTTTATTCTTCGGATCAAATCGAGTTTGTGCACAATACCAATATCCGTTTCAAAATCCGGATTTGGCAGCAGAAAAGCGGATTGATAACATTATTTCTTTATTAAACCTGGACGAAAAAATAGCTTGCTTAAGCACTAATCCTTCGGTAAAAAGATTAGGTATAAAAGGAGCCGGCCATGTAGAAGGTTTGCATGGATTAGCTTTGGGTGTTCCGGGAGATTGGGGTAAAAAATCGCCGGTTTCAACCACTATATTTCCGCAAGCGATTGGCATAGCCGAAACTTGGGATCCGCAGTTATTACAACAAGCCGCTGATATTGAAGGCCATGAAACACGTTATATTTTCCAAAGTGAAAAATACCAAAAAGGCGGATTGGTGGTTCGGGCACCAAATGCTGATCTTGGCCGGGATCCGCGCTGGGGCAGAACCGAAGAGTGCTATGGCGAAGATGCTTTTTTTAACGGCACAATGGCCGTGGCATACATCAAAGGTTTGCAAGGTAATGATCCTAAATATTGGTTAACATCAGCTTTGATGAAGCACTTTTTAGCCAACAGCAACGAGCGTAGCCGCGATAGCAGTTCATCCAACTTTGATGAGCGTTTATGGCGAGAATATTATTCTGTTCCCTTCCGGATGGGCGTGCAACTGGGCGGTTCCCGTGCTTATATGGCTTCCTACAATGCGGTAAATGGCATTCCACAAGCCGTAAATCCAAGTCTTAAAAATATAACCGTAAAAGAATGGGGCCAAAATGGCATCATTTGTACCGATGGCGGCGCATACAAAATGCTGCTCACGGCGCATCATTATTTTAAAACACCTGAAGAAGCGGCTGCAGCTTGTGTTAAAGCCGGTATCAATCAGTTTTTAGATAACTATTTAACAGGGGTAAAAACAGCATTGCAAAAAGGGTTGCTAAAAGAAGCAGAGATAGACCAGGTATTACGTGGTGTTTTTAGAGTGATGATCAAATTGGGGCAGCTGGATCCGCCGGAAATGGTGGCTTATGCTCAAATTAAAGATGGACCAGAACCTTGGTTATCCACAAAAAATAAAGCTTTTGCACGGTTGATTACCCAAAAGTCTGTGGTTTTATTAAAAAATGAAAATCAGCTTTTGCCGTTAAATAAAAATATAATCAAATCTATTGCTGTTTTGGGTCCGCGTTCTAGCGAAGTTTTGCAGGATTGGTACAGCGGTTCGCCTTCTTATAGTGTTTCTCCATTGGAAGGTATCAAAAACAAAGTCGGTTCGAATGTTACCATAATGAATACGACGAATGATGACCTGGCAATCAGCATGGCAAAATCCGCAGAAATTGCCATTGTTTGCATCGGTAATCATCCAACAGGAAATGCCGGTTGGGCAAAGGTTTCTTCTCCAAGCGAAGGCAAAGAAGCGGTTGACCGAAAGGAAATTACTTTAGATTCTGCTCAGGAAAAACTCATCCAAAGAGTTTATGCCGTTAACCCAAAAACGATTGTAGTTTTGGTAAGCAGTTTCCCTTATGCCATCAATTGGGCGCAGGCCAATATTCCGGCCATTGTACACCTCACGCATTGCAGTCAGGAATTGGGAAATGCTTTGGCCGATGCTTTGTTTGGCGATATAAATCCCGCGGGAAGGCTGGTGCAAACCTGGCCAAACTCGTTGGATCAGCTTCCCCCAATGATGGATTACAATATCCGTAACGGCCGCACTTACCAGTATTTTAAAGGTAAACCACTTTATCCTTTTGGTTTTGGACTGAGTTATACTCATTTTAGTTATGCCAATTTAAAATTAAGTTCTTCGCGGATAAATGTGAAAGGAGAAATTACAGTGAGTGTAGATGTAAAAAACACTGGCGAACGAGCAGGAGATGAAGTGGTACAGTTATACGTAAGTCATCAAAATTCAAAAGTAGTTCGTCCGCTAAAAGAATTGAAAGCATTTAAACGCATTAATTTAAATCCAAACGAAACCAAAACCGTACAAATGCAACTGAATGCGGAAGCATTGCAATACTGGAATCAAAAATTGCAACGCTTTGAGGTTGAAAAAGATACGGTAAAAGTGATGGTTGGCGCGTCATCAGCAGATATTAAAGGAGAGAAATTTTTATCAGTTAAATAATTTCTGGCAAATATTATTTGCACTGTTTATTCGTAATAGGTATAAGATTTTAAAATACTTTAGTAAATCATTATTTAACCAGGGTAATTAATTACCAAACCATGTTCAAATTTTTTGGAGCAATTGCGTTGTTTATCATACTGTGCAATTTTTCTTATGCGCAGCATAATGAGTACCAGTTTTCGCAATTAGATATTACAAACGGCCTTTCTAACAATCGGGTTAATTGTATTTATAAAGATGCGCAGGGTTTTATGTGGTTTGGCACAACATCTGGTTTGAGCCGGTACGATGGTTACGAATTTAAAAATTTTAAGCATAATGCTGCAGATCCCCAATCGCTGTACAGCAGTTATGTAGAAAAAATGGAGGAAGGGCCGGAAAATAAAATCTGGGTTTATACCAATAATGGCATCAGTATTTATGATCCGCGGACTGAAAAATTTTCTAATGCTGTTTTTACCGAGTTAAAAAAGTACCACATCCTAACGCAGCATCTAAAATCAATTAAAAAAGATGCGGCCGGCAATTTCTGGTTTTTAGCTAACGAGGGCGTTTATCAATATAATGCTAAAACTCAAAACAGTAGTTTTTACAGTACCGCTCAAAATTCAAAAATTGCACTTCATTCCAACAATGTAACCGAAATTTTAGGTGATAAAAACAGCATCGCCTGGTTTATTTATAGCGATGGTTTAATTGATAAAATCAACACTAAAAACGGTAAAATACTGATTAGGAACCAGTTATTATCTCAAGCCAATAATAACAAAGAATTAGTTTATCTGGCAACATTAAGCAACAACGGGAAACTTTGGATACACGTTGCTGAAAACCCGATCGGCGTTTTTTGCTTTGATCCGGTCGGAAATAAACTTAGCCATTTAGTTAAAGGTGCGCCTGGCAGCAGCCTTAACTCCAATCTGATTAACAGCATTGTGCCAGGCGATAACGATACCGTTTGGATTGGTACAGATCATGGTGGCATCAACGTAGTGAACACGGTAACCAATCGTTTCGAGTACCTGTTAAACCGGGTAGATGACTTAAAATCAGTGCGTGGCAATTCTGTGGTACTGTATAAAGACAATACTGGCATTGTGTGGGCTGGCACTACTAAACAGGGTGTCAGTTATTATCATAAAGGCATCATCCAGTTTCCGCAGGTGCGCCACTATATTTTTGATAACAGCAGTTTGCCTTACGAAGATGTGGATTGTTTTGTAGAAGATTTGAACGGCAACTTCTGGATTGGCACAAATGGCGGAGGCTTGATTTTTTACAATCAGAAAACTAAAAAGTACAACCAGTACAAGCACGATGCAACCAATGTAAACAGCCTAAGCAATGATATCATCATCAGTTTGTGCATCGATCACGATCAAAAGCTATGGATCGGTACTTATTTTGGTGGTTTGGAGCGATTTGAAAATGGCAGATTTATTCATTACCGCCACCAGGATAACGTACCCGGTTCGCTTTCGGATGACCGCGTTTTTACTATTATTGAAGATTCTGCCAATCAAATCTGGGCCGGTACTTTCAGCGGCGGATTAAATATTTACGATCGGCAAACCAATCAGTTTAAACATCCAAAATACCCTACCGTATCAAATTATACAGGGGTGATTTTTGAAGATCATCAGAAAAATATTTGGATCGGCCGGGATAAAGGAATTGATGTGCTTAAAAGAAGCACGGGTTTGGTAAAGCATTACACTTATCAGCCTAAAAAAGTGAATACGCTGGTGGCCAATGATGTAAACTGTATTATTCAGGATCATAACGGTTTGATGTGGATTGGCACGAAAGAAGGAATCAGTATTTTAAATGCACAAACTGATCAGTTTATCAATATTCAGGAAAAACAGGGCCTTCCGAGCAACAGTGTGCTAAGCATGATTGAAGATAACCGAGGCCGGATCTGGATGAGTACGGCCAACGGAATTGCCAATGTACAGATCTTCAAAAATCAACTTGGCTACTCGTATCAAATTCACAATTACAATGGTTTTGATGGATTGCAGGGCAACGAATTTAATGCCGATGCGGCTTTTAAATGTAAAAACGGCGATATTATTTTTGGCGGTGCACACGGGTTTAATTTATTCAATCCGGATAAAATCCGCTCTACCAGCTTAAAACTGAACTTGGTATTTACCGATTTTCAGTTGTTTAACAAGAGCGTTGCAGTTGGCGATACCATCAATAAAAAAGTAGTATTAAAAAATGTCATTTCCGAAACCCCGTCGTTAACGTTAGACCATGATGAAAACGTTTTCAGTATCACATTTGCGGCATTGAATTTTTATAATCCTGATAAAATAGCTTATCAATACCAGCTGGAAGGGTTTGATAAACAATGGCTTGCGGAATTAAACAATTCACGTAAAGCTACTTATACCAATCTGGATGCAGGTGATTATGTGTTCCGGGTGAAGGCAGCAGATCATAACGACCCGAATAATGTAAGTACTACCGCACTCCGGATTACTGTTTTGCCACCGTTTTGGAAATCTCCGCTGGCATACTTTTTATACATTTTGGCAGGTTTGGTTTTGCTGTTTTTTATCCGGCACCGGGGAATTTTGAAGTTGAAACGGGAGTTCAAAATCAGTCAGGATAAGCTCGAAGCCGAACGGAAATCAGTAAATGAAATGGAAGCCGCTAAACGGATGCACGACCTGGATTTGATGAAAATCAAGTTTTTTACCAACGTGAGCCATGAGTTTCGCACGCCGCTTTCGTTAATTACTTCGCCAATCGATACAATGATTAAAAACAATCAGCATCCGGCGCAAAAAAACCAGTTGCTGATGATTCAAAGAAACAGCAAGCGCTTGCTAAACCTGGTGAACCAGTTGCTTGATTTCCGGAAAATGGAAAGTAACGAATTAAAACTGAACCTGGAGAAAGGTGATATAATTTCCTTTATAAAAGAAGTATCCGCTTCGTTTACAGATCTGGCAGAGCAAAAACAAATTACTTATGTGATTAGTGGTGACTGCGGTTTAATCCCCACAAAATTCGACCATGATAAAATTGAGCGGATTTTATTCAATCTGATTTCCAATTCTTTAAAATTTACACCAGCGGGAGGCCACATCAGTGTTTCCTTAAAAATTACCGATAAAAACAGCATCGAACTAGAAACCGAAAAAACGCTCGAAATTAAAGTCACGGATACAGGTATTGGTATTCCGAAAGATAAATTGGAACATATTTTCGAGCGTTTTTATCAGGTAAATATGCCCGAAAGATTGCTGAATCAGGGTAGCGGCATCGGCTTGTCTATCAGTAGTGAGTTTGTAAAAATGCACTCAGGCGAGATTTATGCAGAGAGCGAGCCAGGAAACGGAACCTGTTTTACGGTTCAATTACCCATCCGCATTGAAAATGATTTTGTGTTAACGGATGCGCCGGTTGCAAGTGATTATAATGAAACGGTTTCAATACCAGTTGAAGAACCGGCACAAATCCTTAAAAAATTAACCATTTTAATTGTTGATGATAATGATGATTTGCGGTTTTATTTAAAAGATAATTTAAAAAGCACCTTTAACATTATTGAGGCGGCAAATGGCAAGGAAGGCTGGCAAAAAGCATTGGCGCTGCACCCCAATTTAATTGTAAGTGATGTGAACATGCCGGAAATGAATGGCATTGATCTCTGCAAAAAAATTAAAAACGATAACCGGACCTCGCATATTCCGTTGATTTTGCTGACAGCTTTAACACAGGAAGAAGATCAACTAATAGGTTTAACTAATGGCGCGAACGACTATATCAGCAAGCCATTTAACTTTGAAATCCTGCTTTCTAAAATAAACGGTTTATTGCTGATGCAGGAATCGTTCAAAAAAACTTATCAAAAACAGCGCGAAATTACAGTGCAGGATTTAACGATTGTTTCTGAAGATGAGAAGTTTTTAAAGCGTGTTTTCGATTGTATTGAGGCTAACATTACCAATTATAATTTTTCTGTAGAGGAATTAAGCAGGCAAATGTCGCTCAGCCGGGTTTCGCTTTATAAAAGATTATTAGCCCTGACTGGCAAAACGCCGGTGGATTGTATCCGGACGGTTAGACTGAAACGAGCCGTGCAACTGCTTGAAAAAAGTAAACTGAGCATAGCCAGCATTGCTTATGAAGTTGGTTTTAACAATCCAACCTATTTTTCAAAAGTATTTAAGGATGAATATGGCGTAGTGCCATCAGAATATTTTAACCACTTGCAGGAGAAAAGCAAGCTGCAAACCACTGCAGAAAGTTAAGATTCAGCAAAAAAACCCGCCAATTTAGGTGCATAAAAGAAGCATCGGTTAAGCCTGTGCCTTAACATTTTTAATAGTGTATCTTAACATTTTTGTACATCAATATCGGTCCGCAGTAATAGCTTTACCTTCGATCTAACCTATTCAATTTACACCTGTACCACAAGTATTTATGAGCATCAGAATTCAAAAGTTAACTGCGGAGCTGTCGGTGGCGTTCTTCCTGCTTTTTTTAATGAGCATGGTTTCGCCAGTTAAAGCAGCGGTAAAATCTTATCAAAAAAACACAGATGGTGTAACGTTTACGCTGGATAAAGGCCTGATGAAAATTTATGTGCGCAGCAGCGATATCATTGAGGTAAAATATACCATGTTTGATCGTTTTCAATCAAAAGAATCGCTGGTGGTAAATAATAAATGGCTGAATACGCCAGGTTTTACGGTTGCGGAAGCCGGCCAGAACGTTATCATTACTACAGCAAGTTTGCAGCTTTCTATCAGTAAAGCCACCAATGCCATTATTTATATGGATAAAAAAGGCATGGTTATTACAGCCGAAGATAACGCCGAAAACAAATCCATGACGCCGGCAACGATAGCGGGCATCAGCACTTACAACTGTACCACGCAGTTTACTTCGCCCAAAAACGAAGCGCTTTATGGTTTGGGCTGCCATCCGGAAGATACTTTATCGATCAATTACAAAGGGCGTAACCAGGAAATGCTGATTAAATACATGACGGGCGCCATCCCGGTTTTGCTATCTACCAATGGTTACGGTTTGTTGTGGGATAATTATTCGGCCTCTAATTTTTACGGTGCAGAAGCCGGAAATACCAAGTTTAAATATACTTCCGAAAGTGGAAAAGAGGTTGATTACTACTTCTTTTATGGTCCTGATTTTGATAAGATTATCAATCTTTATCGCACCGCAACCGGCCGTGCACCAATGTATCCAAAATGGGCTTTCGGTTTGTTTCAATCTCAGGACCGGTACAAAACACAGGACGAAATTATTGGCGTAAAAAATAATTATCGCAACAACCACATTCCGGTGGATGCCATTGTGCAGGATTGGTATTGGTGGCAACCGTTGCCAATTGGTTCGCACGTTATGAACCCGGAACGTTATCCCGACCCAAAAAAGCTGGTTGATGAACTGCACCAGGCAAACATGCATGCCATGATTTCGATCTGGCCACTTTATGGTTCTGGTACGAAAAATTATGATGTGATGAAAAAAAATGGTTTTTTAACCAGCATCACTTGGGATAATTTTGTAAGCCACACTTTTGATACCTATTATGATGCGCACAACCCAAAAGCACGTAAATTATATTGGGAGCAGGCGCGAGACAGTATTATTGCACGTTACGGTTGGGATGCCTGGTGGGTAGACCAATGCGAGCCGGATAATGGTGCATTACTTGACGAACGTCGTCAAGCCAATTTTTCAGTAGGAAAAGGGATTGATTATTTCAACACGTATTCTTTAGAGCATTCCAAAGGGTTGTATGAAGGCTGGCGCAAAGATATTCCGAACAAGCGTGCCTTTTTATTGATCCGCCAGTCTTTTGCTGGCGAGCAGCGCAATGCAGCTACTTTATGGTCATCAGATATTACCACCACGTTTGCTGCTTTCAAAAGTCAAATTCCGCAGGGTATAAATGCCTGTGTATCAGGTATTCCATACTGGACTTCTGATATCGGCGGTTACATTTCCAGAACATCGCCAGACGGGATTCCGGATTGGTCTCAGCCTGAAAAACGAGAGCTGTTTACGCGCTGGTTCCAGTTTGGTACCTTCAGCCCAATTATGCGCATCCATGGCAAAGGCGAACGGGCCATTTTTTCTGATAACTGGGATGATAACACCAAAGCCATCCTGATGAAATATGATAAATTGCGCTACCGTTTGTTGCCCTACATTTATTCGCTCGCTGGTCGCGTTACCAGTGAGAACTATACTATTATGCGGAATCTTAACTTTGATTTCCGCAATGATCCGGGCGTTCGTAATATCCCGGATCAGTACATGTTTGGCCCGGCATTTTTGGTAAACCCGGTTACCGAGCAACTTTATACCGGTAAAAACAGCACATCAGGCAAAGGCACCCGTAGTGTTTACCTGCCTGCACAAACGCAATGGTATGATTTTTACACCGGAAAAATGTATCAGGGTGGTCAAACTATCAATGCAGCAGCACCGATAGAAACAATGCCGTTGTATGTAAAAGCTGGTTCAATTGTGCCAATGGGGCCGGAAATGGAATATGCTACCGAGAAACCTGCAGACAAAATTGAACTCAGAATTTATACCGGCGCTGATGGCCAGTGTGCTTATTACGAAGATGAAAACGATAATTACAATTATGAGAAAGGCAGCAGTGCCACTTTTATTTTAAGTTGGAATGATAAAGCGCAAACGCTAAAAATTTCTGATACCAAAGGCAGCTTTCCTGGAATGTTGAAAAAGCATGTTTTTAATGTGGTTCTGATCAAAAAAGACAAAGCAGCAGGCGATCAGGCGATGCAGAAATTTGACCGTTCAGTTGCTTATTTGGGTAAGGCTGTTTCCATCAAAATGTAGTATGATTTTTTAGGTTATAAAAGAAGTATTCTGAGCAGTTTTTTGGTAGAGGTATCTTCTCAAAAAACTGCTCATTTTTTTGTCCTAAAAAACCTCGATAAAAACAGCATGTAATTATTGGAAGCCAACTTTATAAAATTGCAAACATATTTTATTCATTATCAATTAGTTGAATATTTTATATAAATAAATGTTAGCCTTATGATTAACATTTTTTGTATAAATATTAACATTTATGTTACAGTTGAGCCTGATCTCTCCATAAATTTATTCCACGAAAAAATAACTGGTTATGCTATGCAAACGGCATAATTTGTTTAAACCAATTTCTACCTACTTTATAAAAATTATGATTAGAAAACTACAATTAAAAAGTGTTGTGGCTTTAATTGGATTTGGCTTATTGCTACTGATAAGTATGTCTGGTTTTGCACAAAACAAAACGGTTACCGGTACCGTAAGCGACGCCTCAAATGGGCAATCTTTACCTGGTGTAACCATCCGGGTTAAAAACACCAGCAAAATTACAACAACAGATTTAAACGGAAAATATTCCCTTAGTGCTGATGCTGGCAGTACTTTGGTTTTCAGTTATATCGGTTTTGTCGATCAGGAAATTGCAGTTGGCAGTAAATCGGTTATCAGTCCAAAGCTTGGTGTAAATACCAAATCGCTTTCTGAAGTGGTAGTAATTGGTTATGGTACAGCTAAACGAAGTGATTTAACTGGCTCTGTAAGTTCTGTAAATGCAGCTACTATTGCAAAAGTACCAGTTGTTACGGTAGATCAGGCTTTGCAAGGCCGTGCAGCAGGGGTGCAGGTAACCAATAATGATGCTTCTCCAGGAGGTAATATTTCTGTATTGATCCGCGGTACGGGAAGTTTGGCTCCGGGTGCGAATGGACCTCTGTATGTTGTAGATGGTTATCCGCTAAATACGGGTGGTATCAATAACATCAACCCAAGTGATATTGCTTCTATCGATGTGCTGAAAGATGCTTCCTCTACAGCTATTTATGGTATCCGTGCTGCTAATGGTGTTGTTATTGTAACCACTAAAAAAGGTAGAAAGGATGGCGTTCAGATTTCTTTTGATGCTTATAATGCTTTTCAAAGTCGGCCTAAAACTTACAAGCTATTAAATGCACAGCAATTTGCAACGCTGGCAAATCAGCAGGCAGCAGATGACCCTGCAAAACAATTTACTGTATTACAAAATTGGAAAACCCCTTCCTCACTTACTAATGCAGATTGGCAAAAGGCAATTTACCGTCCGGGTTTAACACAAAATTATAGCCTTGCCATACGTGGCGGCAGTGATAAAGTGCAAACTGCAGTATCTATTGGTTATTACGATCAAAAAGGTATTGTTTTAGGTTCTTATTTTAAAAGGATCAGTTTGGGTTTGAATATGGATTATCAACCGTTTAAATGGTTAAGATCTTCAACCAGTGCTAAATATACCTATCAAAATACACTTAATCCATTTGGTACATCTGTCAGTTCTTCAGGTTTAGGTGTTATCGCACAATTACCTCCAACTTTGGACGGTGGAAGCAGTGTAACCAGTCAGATCAGCGATGGTAATGGAAATTATGGTTTCTTTAACCCAATTTATTCTTATGTAGCTAAATATGGTAATCCTATTTACAGCATAAATACAAATCAGTACACCAATATAAATCAGTTCCTTTTAACTAATTCTTCTTTAGAGGCTACTATTTTTGATGGCCTTAAAATTAAGACTAATGCAGGTGTAACTATTACTGGTAATAATAACTCCTATTATTCGCCAGAAGATGACCGTTTAGTTAACCAGTATGGATCAATAGCCGGAGCAACACAAAATGCTGGATATAATCAAGGGTTGGGAAGTAGCTTTGACTGGTTGTGGGAAAACACAATATCATATGATAAAACTTTTGGAAAACATACTATTAATTTTGTAGGAGGTGTATCTCAGCAGCAACTTACAACCAATGGCATTAGTGGCAGCGGTGTTCCTCCAAATAGTGTTATAAAAGATTTATCACAATCAAAGGTTATAAATGGTGCTTCGACATTGATCCTTAATAGTACAGCACAAAGTATTCAAGCTTTGGCATCAACATTTGCAAGGTTAAATTATACTTTTGCCGACAGGTACATTATTACAGGTACTGTTAGGAGGGATGGCTCATCTAAATTTGCAGAAGGACATCAATATGGTACATTCCCTTCAGGTGCAGTAGCATGGAAGGTTAAACAGGAATCCTTTTTAAAGAATCAAGACTGGTTATCTGAATTTAAAATCCGGGCAAGTTATGGTGCAGTAGGTAATCAGGGAGCGATACCTGTATATCAGTATGAAGCACTTTATTCTGCAGGGTTAACAGCTTCTAACAGTGGCAACTTAGGTTATCCTTTTGGCAAAACGGGTGCTGGCAACGGGACATACCAATCCGGTATTGCGGCAATTCAACCGGCAAACCCTAATTTACGTTGGGAAACTGATTATAGTACAGATATTGGTACTGATCTTTCATTCTTAAAAGGTGATTTAAATTTTACGGTAGATTATTTTAATCGTAAATCAAAAGATTTTTTACTACCTATTGCTTCATCTCCTCAAACTGGATTTTTGGTCGAATCGAAAAATGTTGGTACCATGAACAACAAAGGTTTTGAGTTTGCAGTAAATTATGGACATACCATTAAGGATTTTAAATTTGGTGCCACTTTAACACTTTCTGTAATAAAAAATACTTTAACATCATTAACTTCTGGGGTAAATTTCCTTACTAACCCAATAATATCACCGGGAAGTAATGGTCAGTTATCATTGCCTGGCTGGTCAATTTTCACTGAAACAAACATCGGTCAGCCTGTTGGAGAGTTTTATGGGTACAAATCTTTGGGTATTATTCAATCACAAGCTCAAATTAATGCTCTAAACGCTGCCGCTAAAGCAAAAGGGTTTGGCTATTATCAGCAAGGTGCTACTTCTCCTGGTGATCGTCTTTATGAAGATACAAATGGCGACGGCCACATTACGGCTGATGACCAGACAAGTTTAGGAAGTCCGCAGCCAAAGTTTTTTGGAGGTTTGAATTTGGATGGTTCTTATAAAGCTTTTGATTTTAACTTTTATTTTTATGGATCATTCGGAAATAAAATTTTCAATTACGAAGAAAGCAATTTAGAAACTTTCCAGAATAGAAGTTTTGCAGGAATTGAAAACATCAGTCAGGAATATTATGCAAATGCTTGGACACCAACTAATCCTTCTAATAAATATACCCGTATTTTGTATAACGATAATCCAGTTGGCAATTCACTTCCATCCAGTGCATGGGTTGAAAATGGCAGCTTTCTTAAGCTAAAAAACTTTACTGTTGGTTATACCTTTCCTACAGTAATGGCTAAAAAACTTGCTATAAGCAGATTAAGATTGTATGCATCTACTCAAAACCTGTTTACGATAACCAAGTATAAAGGCTTGGATCCTGAAATTGGCTCACAGGGTGGATATGCAACACAAAACGGAGTAGATAACGGTACTTATCCTTCTTCCAAGTTTTATACAGTTGGCTTAAACGTAACCTTTTAAATAAAAGACAACTATAAAATATTCACGATATGAAAATTAATAATAAATCTATTTTTATCAAGATACTTTGTACGATGCTGATCATTATGGCCGGCAGTTGTAAAAAAAGTTTCTTATCTACCACAAATAATAAAAACTCAAATGCTGCAGCGACTTTTCAGAAATCGTCTGATGTTGTGGCATTGGTCAACAGTATTTATGATGGTTATCAGAGCAGTGATTTACTTAAAAAAGCGATCTGGTATTATGCGAATTTCTTAACCCACGACTGGTATAACGACGGAGCGGATATACAATGGAATTCTTTTACCATCAACTCTAATTTTGGTGCACTTTATACTTTTTGGACCAATGCTTATATCGTTATTGGCAGAACTAACCAAGCGTTTGGAATTATCGCTACCGCAAAAGCAAATGGTGTAATTACGGCTGCTTTGGCTGATCGTTTAACTGGCGAAGCATATTTTCTGCGTGGAATGAGTTATTACTACTTAGCTGGCACGTTTGGTGGTGTTCCATTAGAGTTAAACCCAGTGTCAGATGGTTTAACGCCACGAAGTAGTCAAGATCAAGTTTTTACACAAGTTGTAGCGGATATGAAACAAGCTGAAACTTTGTTACTATCTAAAACTACTTTACCTGCTGCTGATTTAGGTAGGGCAACAAAAGGTGCTGCTTACGGTTACGAAGGTGCTGCACAAATGTGGTTGAAAAACTACCCTGCGGCATTAACAGCTTTTAACAATACTGAGTTAACCAATAATTATCATCTACTGCCAAATTTTGTTGATGTAAACGAATTTGACCATCAAAATAATGATGAATCTCTTTTTGAAATCCAGTTTGATGTACAAGGTTCACAAAGCTGGGATGGCGGCTGGCAAAATGGTGGTGAAGTAGCCTGGATTGATGATTTCAGCTGGCCTGAAGAAATTAGCGGTTTTGGTTATGATTACGGTAATCCTGGCCTTTCTTACTCTTATCAAGCCGGAGATACCCGTAAGTTGGCTACCATTATTGGCCCTGGAGATCAAAATGTAAGTCCGGGCATTAATGCAAAAGTAGGTGGTATTAAAGGTTATGCAGTAGTAGCTGCAGGTTTTGCCGCAAAAAATCCAAAGTACATAGATGATAGTGGTAATATTATGAATACTTGTGGTTCTCCAGGGCATCCATGGTACGGGAATGATTTGACTCGTTCCGGTTATTATTGCTCTAAAAAATGGCGTGATCCAAACCTAACTGGTGCCAACGGCAATTCTACAATCTTTGGCTCTCAAAACCAGGTACTGTTGCGTTATGCTGAGATTTTGTTAGATCGTGCAGAGTGTAAAGTACGTACCGGTGATATTGCAGGTGCTAAAGCTGATCTGGCAATTGTTAGAAACCGTGCATTTGGTGGAACTGCACCAATGGTAATGCAGGATGGGTTAACTTACGATGGCAAAGCAACTCAACCAATAACTGATCCTTTGCAAATGGTGTTAAGCGAATATAGACATGAATTATCTGGTGATTATTCATTGTTCTACAATTTGCGCAGGGCAGGCCCCGGTGTTGCTGCAGCTTTTATCCAAACAAATTATGGTACAGATGCTGGTTTATTGCCTAAACCTTATCCTTATGGCCCAACGGCTGATGGTAATTTGCACGGTGTTTGGTTTACATCTTTACCTGCAGGGCATGATATTTTGCCAATTCCACAAGCTGCTATTGGTTTGAATCCAAACCTAACACAAAATCCTGGTTACTAATCAGCATAAATTAATTCAATCAGATTCAAAGAGCTTCCTCCAAAAGAGGAAGCTCTTTTATTTCATAACGAAAGTTTTTTATGTTGAAAGAAAGGTACGCCCTAAGGTTCCATGCTTCTTTTATCACCTAAAATTTAGCAACATTTGTTTTGATCAGCCTGAAAAATAAGCTAAAATTATAAGCATAAAAGAAGCATGATAACTTTTGCTAATGTAAATTTGAACAAGTTTTCTCCCTCAAAATTCATGAATAAAATATTTTCCGTAGCGTTGCTGTTAATTACATTTTGTTGCTTCTCCTGCAAAAAGAAAACCTTGTTTGATCGGGTCTCTTCCTTTCATTCGGGCATCAAATTTAATAACCAAATTACCGAATCCGATTCCATCAACCCGTTAGATAAAGTCAATATTTATAATGGCGGTGGCGTGGGCGTGGGCGATTTTAACAACGATGGTTTGCCTGATTTGTATTTTACTGGCAACATGGTTTCCAACAAATTATACCTCAACAAAGGTGATTTTAAGTTTGATGATGTAACCGCTCAGTCAGCTGTTGGCGGGGAAGGAAGATGGGCGCGCGGCGTTGCGGTAGTGGATATTAACAATGATGGTTTGCAGGATATTTATGTGTGTAATACATTATATAATGATTCGCTGAAGCGTAGAAATATCCTTTATGTAAATCAAGGTTTAGACAAAAACGGCATTCCCCACTTTAAAAACCTAGCTAAAGAATATGGTTTAGAAGCTACCACGCAATCTACCATGGCCAGCTTTTTTGATTACGATAACGATGGCGATTTGGATATGTACCTCACCGTAAACGATGCCAGTTCATCATATAATCCCAACGTTTTCGGCAGTTCCAATTCTGGCGGTAAACGTTTGATTACCGGTCGGTTATATCGAAATGATTTTGATAATACCCTGCATCATCCCGTTTTCAAGGATGTTTCCAGGCAGGCGGGTATCAATTTAAGTGGATTTGGGCATGCAGCCACTACGGTTGATTTTAACGGTGATGGCTGGAAAGACATTTACGTTTCGGATGATTTTATCTCCAATAATATCCTCTACATCAATAATCGCGATGGTACTTTTACAGATCGTTCCCGCGAATACTTTAAACATACCTCGCTTAATTCGATGGGGCAGGATGTGATCGATATTAACAACGACGGTTTGCCGGATGTGGTGGAGCTGGATATGAATCCGCCGGATAACTACCGTAAAAAAATGATGATGAGTGCCAACAGCTATCAAAACTATCAAAGTCTGATTCTTTTTGGCAACGAAATTCAATACATCCGTAACACTTTACAATTAAATCAGGGGCCGCGGGTGGGGCAGCAAGGCAAAATCGGCAGTCCGGTTTTTAGTGAAATTGGCTTTTTGAGTGGCATCGCGCAAACCGACTGGAGCTGGACACCATTGGTAACCGATTTTGATAATGACGGTTTTCGCGACATCGTCATCACCAACGGTTTTCGGAAAGATGTTTCCGATCATGATTTCATGACGTACCGGCAAAATGCGTATGCAACATCAGCTAAACTGGACCTAATAAAGCAAATTCCTGAAATCAAGATCAACAATTTTGCTTTTCAGAATAAAGGAAACCTGCAGTTTGAAGATGTAAGTGCTACATGGGGACTTGACATGCCAAGTTTTTCTAACGGTGCAGTTTATGCAGATTTGGACAACGATGGTGCAATGGATATGGTGATTAACAATATTGATGATGAGGCATTTGTTTATAGGAACACTTCGGGCGGAGATAGCAAAACGACTGCGAAATACCATTTTCTCAGCATTAAGTTTAAAGGTAGCCAGCAGAATATAAATGGGTTAGGTGCTGTGGCCGAGATTTATTACGATCATGGTAAAAAGCAGGTTTATGAAAATGATCCGTACCGTGGCTACCTGTCATCAATGCAAAACACGGCTCATTTTGGTTTGGGTACTGTAAACGTACTTGATTCAGTAATTATAAAGTGGCCGGGTGGAAAACTGCAAAAGCTGGAGCAGGTTAAAGTTGATCAAAATCTCAGCGTAAATATTTCCAATGCTAAAAACGCTGAGTCATCTGTTCAGCCCGATGCTGTTTTTAAGGGCTATTTTAAAGAAGTAACTGATTCGTTAGGCCTTCATTTCGTACAAAAAAGGATTGATTTTATCGATTTTAATGTACAGAAGCTGCTGCCGCACAAATTATCAGAATATAATCCTGCATTGGCTGTGGGCGATATAGATGGAAACGGCACGGATGATTTAATTATTGGCGGCGATAATTTTGCCCCGGCACAAGTTTTTCTGCAACAAAAGGATGGAAAGTTCAGACAGCGCGATCTGTTGCCCGGAAAAAACGATCCGTACAAAAGGCACAGCGATGCCGGTTTGCTGCTTTTTGATGCCAATGGTGATGGCAAACTGGATTTATATGCAGCCAGCGGCGGTTATCAGGAAACGGCTAACACCGAGCCTTACCAGGACAGGCTGTATCTGAACGATGGCAAGGGCAATTTTACCCTTGTAAAAGAAGCATTGCCGCAAAATTATACCAGCAAGCTGTGTGTAAAAGCCTGTGATTTTAACAAAGATGGCAAGCCGGATTTGTTCATTTCCGGTCGGGTGGAGCCAGGCAGCTATCCAAAACCGGTTTCAAGTATTTTGTTGAGGAATGATTCTCAGAATGGAAAACCAAAATTTACCGATGTTACAGCGGAAATTGCACCGGCTCTGAAAAATATTGGTCTGGTTTGCGATGCGTTGTTTACCGATTTTGACAACGATGGCTGGCCGGATTTAATTATGGCCGGCGAGTGGATGCCGGTTACTTTCCTAAAAAATGAGCATGGCAAGTTTGTAAATACAACTTCAAAATCCGGTGTGGCCGATCAATCCGGCTGGTGGAATTCTATCATTGGCGGCGATTTCAGGCATACCGGCCGCACGGATTATATTGTGGGCAACACCGGCCAGAACACGTTGTACCAGGCCAGCGCGCAATATCCGGTTTATATTACTGCCGGAAATTTCACCAACAAAGATACTTACGATGCGATCCCGTCATTTTTTTTACCCGATAAAAAAGGCATCAAGCAAGAGTTTCCGGCTTTTGGCAGGGATGATATGTTTAAGCAAATGATTAGTTTGCGAAAAAAATTTACCGATTACAAAACCTTCGCTGCGGCCACGATGGATGAAATTTTATCGCCCGAACAACGCAAAACTGCCTTGCGTTTAAAAGCCAATCAGCTTAAATCATGTTTTCTACGAAATGATGGCAATGGGAAATTTACGTTGATTCCGCTACCAATTGAAGCACAATTCTCTGCCTTAAACGGTATGGAAACCGGTGATTTTGATGGCGACGGCAACCTGGATGTTGTGATGAACGGAAACGATTTCGGTACAGAAATAGCCACCGGCCGCTACGATGCGCTAAATGGTTTGATGCTGAAGGGCGATGGGAAAGGTGGGTTCAAACCTTTATCAATTTTGCAAAGCGGCATTTATATTCCTGGTGATGGCAAGGCGTTGGTGAAGTTGCGCGATGCAAAAGGCAATATGCTGCTGGCCGCCAGTCAGCATATGGATTCTTTAAAGATGTTTAAGCTGCAATTCGCAGTAAAAATAATCCCGGTAAAAAGCGACGATGTTTATGCGTTGATCAAACATAAAAACGGCACGATTACCAAGCAGGAATTCTATTATGGCTCCTCGTTTCTATCACAATCCGGCAGAACAGTTGAGGTGAATTCCAACGTGCTTGGCATAACTGTATTTGATACCCAAAACCGGCAGCGGGTTTTAAAACTGTACTGAAACCGAGTTAAACTATAAAGCCTGACGCAAAAATCAGGCTTTATAATTTTTGTCGAAAAAGCAAATTTAAACTGTCGTAGTTCGGCCTATCAGCCTTTGGCTCAACTCCGGGAAACGGATCGTAGCTGTAATCCAAACGATACATTGGATAATAACCGGCGCAAAAATAGGCTGGCCGTGTTCTAAATGTGTAGCAATGGCTCCGCCCAGATAGGCAGCCAGCAGCAGTGTGCCCAGCAATCCGGTACGCGGGATGATGAAAAGCACGATAGAAAGAATTTCTACCACGCCAATCATTTTCAAAATTTCGGGTGTAAGGCCAAATGCTGCTGCACCTTTTGCGGCGCTGGCACTGCCCATTAATTTCATGGAGGCACTGCCAAAAAATACGAAGGCCAGCACCGCGGTAAGCACCCAGCCAATAATGTTTCTTGTTTTTGTACTCATAGTTTTGTGTGATAAAGATTGCTTGTTTTAATGATAGCCCGAAGCCAGTATTTGTTGCTGCAAGATAATTATTTCTTTTGCTATCGAAACCGGGATGCTTCTTTTAGCACTATAAATCTGGTGCTAATTACACACCAATTTTTACCCGATAAAAAAAGCATTCATCAAAAGCAAACCTTAATTAATTCAGGACGACAATAAGCCCATCCATCAAACCAAAACCTTATTTTTGTTTTGCATGATCAAAAAAGCCAGCATAGATAAAATTTTTGAAGCTACAGATATTGCCGAAGTCATTGGCGAGTTCGTGCAGCTTAAAAAGCGCGGTGCCAATTTTGTGGGTTTATCACCTTTTACCGACGAAAAAACACCTTCGTTTACGGTTTCTCCTGTGAAAGGGATCTTCAAGGATTTTTCTACCGGAATTGGTGGTTCTGCGGTTACTTTTTTGATGGAGCACGAAAAATTTACGTATCCCGAAGCGTTGAAATGGCTCGCCAAAAAGTATAATATTGAAGTTGAGGAAGATCAGCAGAAACCCGAAAATATAGAAGAAGATAACCGCCGCGAAAGCCTGATGGTGGTTTCTGCTTTTGCCGCCAAGTTTTTCCATGAAAGTTTGCTGGAATCTCCCGAAGGAAAAAATATCGGTTTGAGTTACTTTAAAGAGCGTGGTTTTCGGGAAGATGTGATCAAAAAGTTTGAGTTGGGTTACTCGCCCGATAACTGGGAAGCGTTCAGTTCGGCAGCCATCAAACAAAATTATCAGCCGGAGTTTTTGTTGGAAAGTGGTTTGTCGGTAAAGCGTGATAACGGCACTTTGTATGATCGTTATCGCGGCCGCGTGATGTTCCCGATCCATAATTTTACCGGCCGCGTAGTTGGTTTTGGCGGAAGAACGCTAAAAAGTGATAAAAGCGTTCCGAAATATGTCAACTCGCCGGAATCGGAAATCTACCATAAATCCAATCTGCTTTATGGTTTATACTTCGCCAAAAAAGCCATTCGTGAAACAGATAATTGTTATCTGGTGGAAGGTTATGCGGATGTGATTTCCGTGCATCAGGCTGGTATTGAGAATGTTGTGGCTTCTTCCGGAACTTCCTTAACTGTTGAGCAAATCCGGCTGATCGGTCGATCAACCAAAAATATTACCATTTTATATGATGGCGATGCGGCTGGTATTAAAGCAGCTTTGCGCGGATTGGATTTGATTCTGGAAGAAGGGCTGAACGTAAAAGTGGTTACTTTCCCGGATGGGCATGACCCGGATTCGTTTGTGCGGAAGGTTGGCACGAATGCTTTTAAAACCTACATCGATCAAAACCAAAAAGATTTTATCCTGTACAAAACCAGCACGCTGCTGAAAGCTGCCGGAAATGATCCGATAAAAAAAGCAGAGGTAATACGGGAAATAGTAGAAAGCATCGCCAAAATTCCGGATTCGATCAAAGCTTCTGTTTTTGTGAAAGAGTGTAGTTTGCTGCTGCAAATGGATGAGCGTTCGCTGCTGACGGAGCTGAACAAAATGCGTTCGGCAAAATCGAAAAAAACAGATCAAACCGCTTACCAGCCGGTTCTGGAAACGCCTTCGGTTGCCGAAAAAACACCGGTAAAAACAGTATCCGCAGAAGACACGCAGGAGAAGGAAATTGTGCGCCTGCTGATTACTTACGGCAATAAAATGATTGATTGGGATGGGATTGCCAACACCTACATCGGCCCGTTTATGATTGCCGAATTGAGCGATGTGGAATTTGAAAACCCGGAAAGTAAAAATATTGTTCAGATTTACCAGCAGGAACTGGAAAACGGCCGGTTGCCGGATGAAGCTTTTTTCATCCATCATAGCAATCGCAAGGTTACAGATCTTGCAATTTCAATGGTTTCCACACCTTATACGCTGAATAAATGGTATGAAAACCTTAAAATAACGGTTAAAAGTGAGCAGGATAACATGAAAGCGACTATTCTGGGCGCAATCTTCCATCTTAAAAAACGCAAAGTTGACCAGATTTTGGAAGGTATACGCAGAGAACTGCAAAAAACCAAGACAGATGCCGACGTGGATATTTTGCTGAACCAGTATCAGCACATGAAAAAAGTGGAGAAAAATATTTCTGACTTTTTAGGTTCCGTGGTTTTAAAATAATGGCCTTACATAATGATTTAGGCCGAAAAGGAGAGGAGCTGGCCAGGCAACACCTGGAAACTGCCAGTTATGAGATTTTGGATGAAAACTGGTGTTTCGGTAAAGCAGAAATAGATTTAATTGTATATCTCAACAAAACCATCATTTTTGTAGAAGTAAAAACGCGAACGGGAAACGCTTTTGGTGAGCCGGAAGATTTTGTAGATGCGGCCAAACAAAAGCTGCTGGCATCTGCCGCAGATGAGTTTATTGAGCTGATGGATTTCAAGGGCGAAGCGCGTTTTGACATCATCGCGATTTTGTTTGACAAGCAGGGAAATTACCGTTTGAACCACATTCAGGATGCATTTTGGCCTGAACCGGAATAGAATATTATGAATAAAAAATATATACTGATTGGTTTTTGTGCAGTTGTAACCTGGTTTGGTTGCAAGCAAAAAAGTAATAATCAGGCAGAAAGCACTTATTTATCCATCAGTCCGCTGGCTGGAAGCAACGTTACGGCCGGAAAAGATGTATCCATACAACTGAGTGCGCCTGCAGATTATAAAGTTGATTCTGTAGTGTACCAAATGGATGACAGACGTTTGGGCGTTCAAAAAGATTTATCCGCTTTCAACCTGAAAACGGATACGCTTCCTTTGGGCATTAAACAAATTACAGCCACAATTTATCAGGGTAAAAACAGTACGCCAACTACCACCAATATTGTTTTGCTAGCCAACAAGGCTCCGGAAGAACTGACTTATCAGGTGGAGAAAATTTTCCCGCATGATTCCACTTGTTATACCGAGGGTTTGCTATATCAGGACGGCTTTTTGTTTGAAAGCGGAGGCGGCAGATCAAAACCAAAGCAAGGAGAACCTGCCGACGGCCAATCGAGTTTAAGAAGAACAGATTTAGTAACAGGCAAAGTTTTACAAAAAGTAATGGTTGATCCTACTGTTTTTGCAGAAGGAATTTCTATCGTCGGTAACAAAATCATCCAGTTAACTTACACAGAAAAAATCGGTTATGTTTATGATAAAACGTCGTTCAAACTTCTCAGTACTTTTAATAACAATGTAGGAGAAGAAGGCTGGGGAATGTGTTTTGATGGAAAAAAACTTTACATGGACGATAAAACCAACCGAATCTGGTTCTTGAATAAAGACAACTATCAGCAAACCGGTTTTATCGATGTTTATGATGATAAAAAAGCAATTGACAGCATTAACGAGCTGGAATACATCGATGGAAAACTATATGCCAACGTTTATACAACGAATGACATCCTGGTAATTGACCCGAAAACCGGAGCTGTTTTGCAGAAAATTGATTTAACCAATTTATATCCTGACAAAAATCCAAGTGCTGAAGTTTTAAACGGTATCGCTTATGATGCTGCTACTAAAAGGATTTTTATCACCGGTAAAAAATGGGCTAAGCTTTTTCAGGTTAAGTTTATGAAAAAAGGTGTGTAAAAGAAGCATTAGGTTATAATGAAATATTAAAATTTCTCAATTTTTATTGCGGATATTCAAAATGATAATTGCCAGAGCCAACTACTAATTTTACGTTGTTTTCTGTTTGCATGATATTGCTTATTTCTTTTATCTGTTTTAATTCCAAACCAGATTCTTTCACTTTATCTAAAACAGCGCCCGGCAAAATTATTGTGGCCGACGTATTTACCGGAACCATTGCATCCAGCTTAAATACTTTATTTTCCAAAGTCCATTTTACACTAATATCACCATAGATCGATTTTAGTTTGGCTTCTGCATAATTTAAATTTCCACCCGGCGATGGTGCAATTGAGATTTTTTTGTAACCCGGAACTGTTTCGTCCATATTCAGGCCGGCTACTTTTCGGTACATCCAATCGCCAATAGCACCGTAAGCATAATGGTTAAAAGAGTTCATGTTGGTGGTTTGGAAAGTGCCATCTGGTTTTTGGCCATCCCAGCGTTCCCACATGGTGGTGGCACCCATTTTTACCTGATACAGCCACGATGGATAAGTATCCTGCAGCAATAAAGTATAGGCAACATCTGTGTAACCGAAGCGGCTGAGCACGTGGCAAAGGTAAGGCGTGCCCAAAAAACCGGTAGTTAAATGATTGCCATAATTTTTAATGTTAGCGGCAAGGCGGGCAGCGGCTTGCGGGCGTAAATCTTCCGGCAGCATATCAAATTCCAAAGCCAACACATAAGCCGTTTGCGAACCGGAAACCAGCCGACCGTTTGGCGTTAAATATTCTTTTAAAAAAGACTTTTTAATTTTGTCAAGCAGTTTTTGGTAAAATTCAGCATCGGTAGTATTACCCAAAACATTGGCCGTATTGATGAGCAGTTGTGTAGAATGTGCAAAAAAGGTTTGTGCAATCAGGTACTTGTCTGTAATTGCAGCATTGCCATCGTTGTCATCATCCGGCCGATAAAAAAGCCAGTCACCAAAATGAGAACCGGTACTCCACAAATGATTGATGCTTTGTTTATCCATATAATTTACCCAAGCTTTCATGCTTTGATATTGGGTTGATAAAATATGCTGATCGCCATAAGCCATATACATGTTCCAGGGAATAATTACCGCAGCATCTGCCCATCCGGTTGATCCTGCCGCATTTGGTCCCAATACATTCGGGACTACGAAAGGCACACTGCCGCTGGGCAACTGGTCAGCCTGCACATCTTTCATCCATTTGGTAAAAAAGCCGGCCACATCCATGTTAAAAGCGGCAGTACGCGAAAATACCTGTGCGTCGCCCGTCCAGCCCAAACGCTCATCGCGCTGCGGACAATCAGTCGGCACATCCAGAAAATTGCCTTTCTGGCCCCATTGAATGTTGTGCTGCAACTGGTTCAGCAGTGGGTTTGAGGTAGAAAAACTTCCTGTTTCCGGCATATCCGAGTAAATGGCAATCGCTGTAAAATCAGTTGAATTTGGTTTTCCGGGGAAATTATCCAGCTTCACATATCTAAATCCCTGGTAAGAAAAATGCGGTTCATAAGTTTCCGCCTGCGTACTTCCATTCAAAGTATAAGTAACCAGCTGCTTGGCCGAACGCAGATTGGCCGAATAAAAATTGCCCTGTTTATCCAGTACTTCGCCGTGCTCCAGCTTAACTGTACTTCCTTTTATACCTTTAATATTAAATTTTACCCAACCAACCAAATTTTGCCCAAAATCAATTACAGTTTCTCCTTTTGGGGTGATGATAATCTGTTTCGGCTTAAATTCTTCGTGTTTTCTTGCTAACGGGCTGATGCTGGCTTCCAGTTTTTCTGTTCCAAAAGGCACAATCGAAACCGGTTTCCAGGCTTGGACATCAATGCTGTTTTTATCCCAGTTTTTTTGTTCCAGGCGCGCATCATAAGTTTCTCCGTTATACAAATCGGATGACAAAATCGGGCCGTGTGCATACTTCCAGGATTCATCTGTTTGCACTACTTGCCGTGTTCCATCGGTAAACTCAATTTCCAGTTGCAGTAAACCGCTAAGTAAGTTCCCGTACAGATTCCGTTTCCCTTCATAAGCCAAATAACCACGATACCAGCCATCGCCCAAAACTAAACCTAACGTGTTGCGGCCATTTTGGAGCATTTTAGTTACATCATAAGTTTGATATAGCAACCGATTATGATAGCTCGTCCAGCCAGGAGTAAAAAAATCTTTGCCAATTTTTTCTCCGTTGATGCTGGCTTCGTACAAACCATGCGCCGTGATGTACGCTTTTGCTGATTTCACCGGCTTGGAAAAAGTAAACGATTTTCGGAAATACGGACTTGGGCCGGGCAAAGTATCTGTGCTGGTTGTGCTGATCCATTTTGCTGTCCAGTCGGCAGGTTGCAGTAAACCCATCTCCCAAAAATTCACTTCGCTCCAGTCAGAAATGTTTCCGTGATTATCTTTTACCCGAACCTGCCAGTAATAACATGTTTTTGATTTTAGCGGAAGGCCCGCATATGAAATTTGTATGCTGGAATCGGTTTTAACCGTGCCACTTTGCCAAACCAGATTTTTATTGATTTTGGTTGAATTAAGGCCAACACGCAACTCATAAGATTTTTGCATGGTGCCACGGGCGTTGCTTTTGATTTTCCAGGCAAAACGCGGATTTGACGCATCTAACCCGATCGGATTATGCAAATATTCAACACTTAAATCCGTTACTTCAAGCTTTTGTGCCTTTGCAGAACTGGCTATCATGATCAAAAAAATACTGGTCAATAAATGGTTTAATAAGCTTCTGTTCATGGTTATTGCGGCTGAACGCTTTTGGCTGCGTTTCAAATCAGGAATGCACAAGATAGAAATTAAATACAAGCGGCTACAGTAATTTTCAAAGCTTTTTGGGGTGATATTTTCCCCGAAATTCCACATTCTGGATGGAGCGTTGCGGCAAAAGATTTCTCCGGATACTTCTTTTATCGTACTAAATCTGTCATCTTTCCAAGCGTTAATTAAGCTTTTTACTTCACCTCATCTTAAGTAACCAAGCAAAACGGCTCTATCGGTTATCAACCATAATTACAATTATCCAACAAAAGCGCATGCTGTTTTTAGCTGGCATTTTTTTTGAAAAGTATCTCGTAACTAAAATTGAAAAAATGGAAAATCATCGCGAGCTAAAAAATACACTAAACTGGCATTTTGAAGGCAATTTTAATGCAACGATCATCAACGGCGTGATTAAAGAACTGAATTTGTGTGAGCCGGGAAAAGGTGCCGGCGATTGTGGCCGCTGCCTAACCAGTACCGATTTCAAATTTTTAAAATCGGTACATGAGGCTTTGGGCGATATTTTTAAATTTATGCAGGAAGAAAACAAACGTCTCGGCTATAGTTATCCAACTGATATGGAAATGTCTGACCGGGACGGGGAGGAACTGATTTCCGAAATCAAAAGTTATCTGCCATAAACAGCTATCCAAAGTATCAAAAATTCACTTATATTAAGTGGCTTGCTGTTTTTATGGGGTAGAAATTTTATTGATATCTGAAGCACTGGCTGCTGGCATATCTTTTTTTATGAGCTGATGATAAACAAGTTCTAACGGTTCTGAGCTAACGCTGAGTTTGCCGCGGAACGGATTATCCATCGTGCCAATTAAAAATACCATCAGTCCTAAAAGTGCAGAAAACAAGGAAGTCATCCAGAAATGCATACCAAAGCTTTTGGTATCAAAAAAGAAAGTTACGATTACGCAAATTAATCCGCCTACAACCACCAATGCCCAAAGGGATGTGGGCAAGCCGGTGTGTACTGCATTGATGCGCGAGCGGCGGTATTCTACCAGTAAGTTAAATTGTTTAAATACTTCGGCCTGGTTAATTTCTTCGGACATGGTTTTCGGCTGGAAACTCATCAGATGGGTTTGAAAGCTATCTAAAAAAATACCCGAACCAGATGGTACAATACCTTGGCGCTGCAAGGGCCAGCTCACATGGATAACATTGTAAACATAGCCGCGTAAATCCTGACGCATCTGGCTTTTCCAGGGTTCGTTATAACTGCCCACATCCCGGTAAATGCTGGCAATTACCTGTGCTTCACCATCCACTTTACTGTTAACTGCCGAAAACGTATCCCAGGTGCCGATAGCCACCAAACCCAGCGTGATGCCGTAGAAAACAGTAACAGCAGCCAGATAATAGCCCACAATGTCATTGTGCGAATGGTCAACCTGATGCAACCGCCGTACCCATTTCCGGGTAGCGTAAAGCCCGGCCAAGCCAAACAGCACGTAAACCACAATGGTGATGGCAGCAAAAAGCCAATTTGGCAAGTCGTAAACCCAGTAAAAGTCCATAGTATAAAATAGTGTATAAACGAAGCATTAAAACCTTTAGTTATTCAGGTTTAATGTTCAGTTTAAAATATCCGGCAGGTTTTTATAATTTGTACCATAATAATCTGCCAGTGCAGGTGAATATTTTCCCTGATAATCATACAAATAAGTTTCAATGCCCAGCTCTTTTGCTGCCGCAATTTCTGCTTCCGGGTTATCACCAATAACTAAAATATCTTTTGGTTCGTAATGATATTTAACCATAATCTGCTCAAAAATATCTTTTTTGGTTGAGTCGGATTTAGCCGGATCAGGAATAAAAACCTCCCGGAAATCTTTTGCAACATCCAGTTGTTTGATTTTACTTTTCTGAAATTTGATATAACCAGCCGTAACCAAAAATCTTTCAATTTTTAAATCGCGAAGCGGCAGGTAATCTTCAAACGGTGACATCGGCTTATCGTACATCATTTCCCGTGATAAGTGCATGCCTTCCTGCTTCAATTCCTGACTAAATTGATAGCGGTCGGCCACTTTTTGGTAAGGTGTGGTTAACAAGTCTTCCTTCACTGCTTGGTAAACCTGCTCGCTTATATGCGGCTTAATCAAAGCATACAAGGGTGCAAACATTTCGTCGGCATAAGGTTTTATCGGGTAAACGGTATCGTCGAGATCAAAGATCAATGCTTTTTTTATCATGTAAATTTTAGTATTACGTATGCTATCCTAACCCGAATTTGAGTTTAAGGTTTAGTTTAAAGTTCTTTTAATCACTCACTAAAGTCGTGTAAGTTTGCGTATCCAGATTAAAAACAGCTTTCCCTTGTGTTACCGTAATTCGTTTTCCTTCATTCATCATCCTCTTTTGATCCGTTACAAAAATTTTCAAAAACTTTACTTTAGTTGGTAATCCGGTTAAGCTTACCAGGCGCGTTGTACCATTATTAACCAACTGAATACTATAAACGCCAGTAGTTTGATTACCCAAAGCCGCACAGGAAATGTTTGGCCGGTTAGCCGTAATCAGCATAGCAAATACATTTTTTGGGGTAGAAGCCAGCTGCTTCAAATTCCAGAAACGTTGTGTTGGACGAAGCGGACCGTTATCGCCAAAAATGCCGCCACCCGCCAATGGAGAATAATCTGCCGTTAATTGCCATTGTAAAATAGTGAGCGGCTGACAAATAGCTAACAACCGAGTGTATAAATTAATTTCCTGCAAGGCATAAGTTGGTTCAGCAAAAACAGCCGGATAATTCCAGGCTGCAGCATCAATACTGCCTTCTCCTACAATTAATGGAACATTCAATTCCGTTGCTGCATCGGCCCATTTTTGCAGTGTTGCTGTTTCCCAGCCTCTCCAGGAATGAAAAGAAATAGCACCGATGTATGGTTTGGTTGCCGGGTCTTTCATTGCCGGATAAATAAATTCGTAGGTCGTCGCGTCGGAATTATCACCCAGTAGCAGTTTGGTTTTCAATCCTCTGGAAACGAAATAGGCGCCTAATCCTTTAATTAGTTGTGCATGTTCCTGACCAGTTACGCGGATATTGATCCCCAGATCAGATTCGTTGAAAGAAAATAGCTGAACCTCTACACCATAATTCGTTTTTAAATAAAGAATATAATCTGCAATGGATTTATAAATTTCCGGCATACTGTTTTTATCGAGTGGATTTCCCCAAACACCGGCAGGAGTAGGGCGGAAGTTTGGTTTGCCTTCGATGGCCCAATCTGGCGCAGACCAAGCCGTCAGGATCACCGGAATATTCATTTTACCCAATCTTTGCGCCATTTCCATAGCACTTTGCACACGCCTATCCAGCTTTCCGGATTGTGCTGCTGCGGTTGGATCAACCCCTTTTTCCGGCTGCCAGAACCTCCAGGGCATCTCTACACGGCTCCAGGCAACACGCAGGTTTTGCAAACTGTAATCAATTACCTGCGGATCTGTTTTTGGATTCTGGATGCGAAAATTTCCGCCAAATCCAGCAAACGCTCTTCCCTGTTTTGCAGGATTTAAAGTAAGCGTAACCGGTTGTTTATCAATCTCACCCGAAGATTCAATATTAAATGTTTTATGAATAGTTTGTCCTTTTTGCACAGCACCTTCCTGCAAAGGCAAATCCAATTCGTAATTTCCATTTGCTGATTTTTTAAGGATAAAAGAAGCATTTACATCCGGCAGAAAAAGCTGTTGCGAGGCAGAAATCAGCTTGATACTATTGGCTGCAGTTTTAGCCATCGATTGATCATTACGCGCTAAAGTGCTTAGCGGAATTGCTGCCGAATTATTGATCTGAACGGAGCCATTTGCATAATCAGCCGGGAGCCGGATGGTAAAATAAGTACCGATAATAGCAGTATCCGCATTTGCGGTTAATTGGATAGCTACAGTAGTTTTTCCTTTCCCTGAATCCTGAATTTTCTCGTTGAAATACAAACTGTCAATATTTGTAGAAATAAGCTGCGAATTACCTTGGCGCGTATATCTTGGCCGTTGTTTTTCTTTTCCGGTCGAAGTAATTTTTCCGTCTTTTCCCATCACGCTCAGGCTGGATTCAAACGGCATTAACTGCCCGTCAATTCTGATCCCAGTGATGTTTCCCCAAGGTTCAACTTCGGTTTGTGCTTTTGCTTCACTCCCAAAAAGTACTGCTAAAAACAGTATCAAAACAAAATATTTTGTGTTGAGTAACTTCATATTTTTCATTTTCATAAATTTAAGTTAATTGGAAATTGCCTTGCTGAAACCAGATTCGTTTCCTTCGAAATCCACCGCTTTTATGGCAAATTTTCCGTTTCCGGCAGACAAAGATTTTTGTACGATAAAAGAAGCATTCGGCGTAAAACCAATACGTTTTTCGTTTTGATAAATTTGATAACCCAACATATTCCGGTTATCGGTGGATTTGCTCCAGCTTAAAACCGTTTGGTTATTTGAATTTTGAACTTTTAAATGCTGCGGAACACTTGGCGAAATTTTATCCGGATCAAGCTGTCTGATGCAGTTCATCAAAGCGCGGAAATTGTGATAAGTTCCTTTCCAGATCTGTCCTTTTAAAGCCGTTTTATATTGAGGTTGCTTGTCCAGTCCGCCCTGATACCAATCGCCATGTTCATGGTCAATCAGGTAAGTTTGGGTATAATCCCACAATTGTTTAAATTTTTCAAAATACTGATGCGGATCGTTTGGATATAAATCAGCCATCAGCAAAAGTGTGTTCATACCTTCCGCCTGTGCCCACCAGTTCTTGGTGTCTGCAATAATTGTGATGCCGGTTTTATCTTTAAAATAATAACCTTCATCATAAAAACCGCCAACTTTATTGTCCCAGCCATTGGCCAGCGCATCGTCAAGCATTTTCTTACCAACTCGTAAAGTTGTGGTATCGTTTTTCCAACCCAAAACATGGGAAGCTTCGAGCATCAGATAAGCAGTTTCTACATTATGGCCGAAAGAAACATGGTCTAATCCGCGATGTTTTAAAATTACTGATTCGCTGGAATCCCGGTAAGAAACCGGCGTCCAATCTGGCTGAAAAAATAGTACCAGATTACCTTTTTCATTGGTGATTTTATCCCGCGTGAGCAAAAGCATTTCCTGCAAACGTTCTTTTAATAAAGGATCAGGCCAAACTTGATACAATTCGGTAAAAGATTCCAGCAAATGGATGGACGTATTCTGGTCTTTATAACCCAATTCTGCATTTGAGGGCGTATTGGCTGTTCTTTTAATTGGCGTTCCATTGCGTTCCATGTGCTGGAAATAGCCTTTGTAAACTGGATCGTGACTGTGTTTTTCCAGCCAGTGAAATTCTTTAATAGCGAGATTAAGCGCACTGGTATCGCCGGAAGACTGATAATAAGCCGCCAAAGCATAAATGGCAAATGAGTTTCCGTAGGCTTCTTTTAGGGCGAAACTTCCCTGTTTTGGAATGCCTTTTTTATCGGTAAAAGTGTAAAAACCACCATACGTTTTATCCCACAAAACATTTTTCAAAAATTCAAAGCCTTGTTTAGCACCAGTTTTATAATAAGTAACCATTGGAAATAATTCTGCTGCTTTCGAGGTTGACCATATATGGCGAGATTGCGTAACGATCATTTTATCCTGGTTCGGAGCCTGCTTAAAATCATAGGTAAACGCACTGATAAAACCGCCGTTTGCTGTATCGATAGAACGTGGATACCAGGGTTTTAATAGTTCGTTTACCATGGAATTTTTCATTTCAGCAGCAATTTTTAACCGTGTATTTGCTTCAGATTGTGCGAATGAAGATTGATGAAAAGCAGTTAACATCAGGATCGATATAAAAGAAAAAGGCGATTTAAATTTCATTAGACTTTAAAGACTTGAAGTTATTAGAGTTATCGATAATTGTAAGATGGTTTTCATAGTTATTTTAATAAGATAAACACTGTAGATTAGCTGGAAACATGACTTAATTTCAGAATAAACTGTTAAAATTTTCATCTACCATTTTCTTGATTTTTTGATTTCTAATAGGTGTTTTATATTCTATGGTTCCATAAAAATTTTGAGATTCTTCAACCTTATTTATAATTACAACATCACTTAGCACAACCATTTTTTCGTTTATTTTTAAATGATTTAACTCATGGGTATAATTCACTTCCATATCTTCTATCTTTTCATTAAATAGCTTTAATGCTAAATTAAACTCTCCTAATGTTCTGAATTTTTTATTCATAGCTAACTTCTTTTATCAATGTTTTTTATTTGTTGAGGATATGATCGGCAGCTAAAATTAAAAACAGGTAATCCGTAGTTCCTCCGCCTAAAACATATTCGCCTTGTTGCCACAAAAAAGGCCATTTCAATAATTCAGGAAAATCCGGACGGATCAAAGCCGTTCCGGAAGCAATACCACCGGGAATATACGACCAGTCGGCGCGGTTAAAACCATAAGCCGTTGTCATCGATTTTGAGCCAACACCTGATGCAAATGACGAAGTGTTAGAACCCGGATGGCAACCCAAAATAAAGTTAACGGCGTGCAACATATAATCCTTCGGGAAAATCCCAGGAAAATAGGTGTAAAGGAAGTATTGCTTGTAGCCAAAGTTCTGGATTCCCCAGCCTGCGCCCCAGATATTGGGTTCGTAAGGCACGCCATAAGGTGTTTTAGTACCTTGAATTTTTACGTTGCCTGCAAATGTTTTTACGGCATTGGTGATAGCCGTTTTGTAAGCTTCGTTATTGATCAGTGATAAAGTTCTGCCAACCAGCCAGCCGGTATTTTCAATATTATCCGTAATATCTTTGGTTTTGCTTACCAAAAAATCAGCATACTTCTGATCTTTTGTGGTAATCAATAATTCAACTGCTAAAGCGATTCTTTGGCGTGTATTTTCTTCTTTGGTATTGCTCCAAACTTGCTGTGCAATTTGCAGGCATTGGTTGGCCAAAGTATCGTTATAACCCTTCATCACGCGGTTTGCAGCAGCTAAAGCAGCCGCAGCTTCCAGTGATCGTCCGGGATTGTTTTCTGTAAAAACCCAACGGTCATCAGGCGAGTTTGGCAAACCAACAGCAGGCGTATTTTTATTTAAAGACGCTGTAATAAACGGCTTGTTATCAGTAAGATTTGCCGGATCGCCAAGCAATGTATATTGCCGTAAAGTAGGCTCAATAATACCACGATAAAAACGGCCCATCGATTCGTATCCGCCTACAACAGATAACAAGCCGTGCTCAATTTGCTGCAAAATATCTGGCTTGCCGTCCGGTTCGCCTATTTCAGTTACCAGGTTTTTCTGGTCGATAGAAGTATTATCATACTTCACATCAAACTGTTCGTATGCAAGCGTTAATCCGTGCACCGTTTCTGCCTGAGATTCTATCCGCAAATCAAAATCGCCTGCATCATGCCAGCCCCCACGATTTAAAAGTGGCACGGTTTCTCCTGATTTATATTTAGTTAGTGTTGATTTTCCCTGGATATATCCATCAAAATGATTGGAATCTGTTGGAGCCATGCGCGCATCATCCAAATGGCACCAGCCATGCCAAACGCGGTACTTATCATTTACGCGCATGTGGCACATTTGCGCCGGCAGAAAATACTCTAATGTTGGCTGCCAGACATCATTTTTATAAACATCTTTGCTGATTTGAAAAGGCTGCGAACGGTAATTGCCGTATTGCACGATATACATGCCGGGTTTTTCTACCGAAGTAAAATCCAGCTGCAAATAATGGTAACGCAAAAAGTTGCCCCATTCTTTTGGTGCTGCTTTTAATGCGGTTTCAAAGCCACCATTTTCTGCAACCCGAAGCAGCGACAGCGGAGCACGTTTATTATCTTTTGCATCCAGTTCTATAACCGCTATTTTTTGTTGTTTTGGGTGATATCCAACCTGCGAAACCTGGATCACGGGTTCTGATTTCCAGCCTTCAACAGCATGTGGCGTAACCAGCCATTCAATTGCTCCTTTTGTGGCACCTTTTTTTACCAGTGATCTCACTACAAACCAACCGTTGTTGTAATTCCCTCTGCCATCCAGCAATTCCAGATTGCCGCTCAGGTTTTCAATCTGCATCCGCTGGCTTTCAGATTCTGGTACAATCGTTAGCTTTTGCCCTTCAGCCATCGGCGTAACCTGATCTTTTCCTTCGCTGTCTTTATAAATCTGTGCGTTGGCCTGCTGCGGGAAAATGCCAAACTGGTTATCCATGTAATAAGATTTCCCAAACAAAGTGCCCGGAAAAAGTTCCATATTGAAACCAACTTTACCAATCCATTCATCCGGCAAGGGTTTGTCCAGATCAACCACAATTTTAAAAGCTTTCCCCACCGGAAAAACACGGATATTATAAGCAAATTTAAGGTCGGGATAAATGATCGGGTTAAAACCTTTCCGGTTAATTTCTTCGTTCGGATATTCCATCCGCACACTAATTTCCTGCTTTGCTTTATCGATTACCCGTTTGCCAACTTTAGGTATCGGCGACCATTGGCCGGGCGTTGGCTCCAGCCGCAAATCACCATTGGTGGCCACGCGCTGCCCGTTCTGAATAATGCCAACTCCGCCCTGATGTCCTTCGGGATAAAAATCATGTGCCAGCATTACGTTTACGCCCTGATATTCCAGGTATTCCTGGCTGTTCAGCTTCATAGCGCTTGCTGTTTTAGGTTGTTGTGCCGATGCTGTTTTTAGCACATAAAAATTGAGTATAAACAAGCTTAAAAAAGTTAGCTTACGAATCATAAAGCAGATTAAATGGTTTGTAATAATAATTTAAGAATTGGTTTGTAAATTGTAAATGTAAGTTTTTAAGCTATTGGAGAGTAGTGAATTTCCGGCAAAAAATAAGTTAGTTTTTGCATTTTTTTTGCAATTTGCACAGCCGTATTATTATAATTTTGCATGTTCAAATCTCTTTCAAACTACGTTTTATCGTTCTTCATTTTTTGTACGATCGCTTTTCATTCACCCAAATTAGCTGCCCAAACTGCTACACAAATAATTAATTTAAAGTGCGAATACCTGATCAATCCGGTGGGTGTTGATTCGCCTAAGCCACGCTTAACCTGGCAGATGGCAAGCAGCAAACAAGGTGCACGGCAAACCGCTTACCGCATCACCATCGGTACCGATTCGGCCGAAATTTATACCGATAAAAGAAGTATCTGGGATTCAGGCTGGATCAGCAGCAACAGTAATTTAGCCGAATATAATGGCCTGCCGCTACAGCCTTTTACTAAATATTTTTGGAAAGTGGCTGTTGCAGATCAAAACCATCAGCAATTAACCAATCCACCAATCGCCAGTTTTGAAACCGGTATGATGCAAAGTAAAAACTGGAAAGGCAGCTGGATTTCGGATAATAATGATCTTCACGTAAAACCTGCTCCATATTTTAGAAAGGTTTTTTCTGCGGAGAAGAAAATAAAATCTGCCCGTGCTTATATTGCTGTTGCCGGTTTGTATGAGCTGTACCTTAATGGAAAAAAAGTTGGTAATCATCGTTTAGACCCGATGTACACCCGATTTGACCGGCGGACATTATACGTTTCGTACGATGTTACTACACAAATTCAGCAGGGAAAAAATGCTGTCGGCGTGCTGCTGGGCAATGGCTGGTACAATTTGCAATCAACCGCCGTTTGGGATTTTGATAAAGCCAGCTGGCGTGCGCGGCCAACCTTTTGTCTGGATATTAGGATTACCTATGCCGACGGTTCTACAGAAACCATCACTTCCGGCAAAGACTGGAAAACCGCATTAAGCCCAATCATTTTCAACAGTATTTACACTGCCGAGCATTATGATGCGCGATTGGAAAAACCAGGCTGGAACACCATCAATTTTGATGATTCTAAATGGAACGGTGTAATTTACCGCGAAGCACCGTCGCCCAATATTGTTTTGCAGGTGCTATATCCAATTCGGAACGTGGAAGAAATCCCGACAAAAAGCATTCGGAAATTTAATGATACCAATTACGTTTTTGATTTAGGGCGAAACATTGCCGGCGTAAGCAAAATTAAAATCAACGGCCCGGCGGGAACGATTGTAAGGCTGCGCCATGCCGAACGCTTGTATCCAACCGGCCACACGGATTTATCAAACATCGATATTCATTACCGGCCTACGGATAATACCGATCCTTTTCAAACTGATATTATTATCCTCAACGGAAATGGCGAGGAAAGCTTTATGCCGCATTTTAATTATAAAGGTTTCCAGTATGTAGAAGTAACGAGCAGCCAGCCGGTTAGCTTATCCAAAGAAAGTCTGGTTGGTTATTTTATGCACAGCGATGTACCGGCCGCTGGCGAAGTAAAATCCTCCAACACAACCCTAAATAAAATATGGTTGGCCACCAACAATTCTTATTTATCTAATTTATTTGGTTATCCAACCGATTGTCCGCAACGCGAAAAAAACGGCTGGACCGGCGATGCGCAAATCGCCATAGAAACCGGATTGTATAATTTTGACGGCATTACGATTTATGAAAAATGGCTGGCCGATCATCGTGATGAGCAGCAGCCAAACGGCGTTTTGCCATCTATTATTCCTACCGATGGCTGGGGTTATGAGTGGGGAAACGGACCAGACTGGACGAGCACCATCGCCATCATCCCCTGGAATATTTACTTGTTTTATGGTGATAAAAAGCTGCTGGCCGATTGCTACGATAACATCAAACGGTATGTGGATCACATTACAGAAATTAGTCCGACAGGTTTAACTATTTGGGGCTTAGGAGATTGGGTTCCGGTAAAATCTGTTTCTCCGGTAGAGCTAACTTCTACCTGTTATTATTATGCTGATGCGGTTATCCTTGCCAAAGCTGCCAAAATTCTGGGCAAACCGGAAGATCAGGAAAAATACACTGCTCTTTTTAACCGGATAAAAACAGCATTCAACCAAAAATACCTCAACCCAACAACTGCTATTTATGCCGATGGTTTCCAAACCGAGCTAAGCGCGCCCCTGTATTGGGGTTTGGTGCCAGATGAATATAAAAACAAAGTAGCCGCCAACCTGGCCAAACGTGTTGCTGCCGATAATTTTCATCTGGATGTGGGTTTGCTGGGGCAAAAAGCGATTTTAAATGCGCTAAGTGAAAATGGTTATGCCGATGCGGCTTATAAAATTGCTGCCCAAAAAACGTATCCTTCCTGGGGTTGGTGGATGGAAAACGGCGCTACAACGCTCTACGAAAACTGGAAAATTGATGCCAAAAGTGATATTTCGCTTAACCACATCATGTTTGGCGAGATTGGTGCCTGGATGTACAAAGGTTTAGGTGGAATTAAGCCAGATCCGGAAAACCCCGGCTTTAAAAATGTGCTGTTAGAACCAAATTTTGTAAGCGGACTGGATCATTTTGAAGCCAAACACAATGGTCCGTTTGGCACAATTTCTTCTTCCTGGCAAAAAAAAGGCAAAAAGATTTTTTATACTGTTTTTATCCCTGCAAATTCATCAGCAACAATTAAACTGCCTAAAATAAATGGTTTAAGCGCTTTTGCAGATCGGAAAATGGTTTTGGCAGATACGCTTCATCTCGAATCCGGCAAACATCAACTGATATGGAAATAAACTTTCAAACAGCAGCCAAACCTTTCTGGTAAGCTTTGTTTAAAATTTAAAGCCGCGCATGATCCATCAGATTTCTATCCAAGAATTTACACAATTGCCGGATGTACCGCTGGCAGATGTGCGCACCCCGGCGGAATTTGCGCAAGGCCATGTGCCGGCTGCTTTTAACCTGCCATTGTTTGATAATGAGGAACGCGTAAAAGTGGGCACCACTTACAAACAGCAAAGCAGGGAAGAAGCTATTTTGCTGGGATTTGATTTGACAGGGCACAAATGGTCTGGCTTTATTAAAGAAGCATTAAACGTTTCTCCGCAGCAAAAAGTAGCCGTACATTGCTGGCGCGGCGGGATGCGCAGTGGTGCCATGGCCTGGGCCTTAAACCTTTATGGTTTTGAGGTTTATGTGATTAATGGCGGCTACAAAAACTTCCGGCGGTGGGTTTTGCAGCAGTTTGAAAGCAGCTACCAACTTTGTATTTTAGGTGGGATGACGGGCTCCGGGAAAACCAAAATTTTAAATCAGCTTAAAGCATTGAATGAACAGGTGATTGATCTGGAAGATTTGGCCCAGCATCAAGGTTCGTCTTACGGCACATTGGGAAAACTCATCCAACCTACGCAGGAACAGTTTGAAAATAACTTAGCCTTACAACTTTCAGCTTTAGATAAAAACCGCCGGATTTGGGTGGAAGATGAAAGCCTGACCATTGGCAAACGCTCCATTCCGAATGCTTTTTGGTACCAGATGCGCGATGCTGTTTTAATCGACCTAAAATTGGAAACCGAACAACGCGTGGCCAATCTGGTAGAAGAATATGGTAGTTTGGATGCGGATTTTTTGGTAGAATGCACGCAGCGCATCTGGAAACGGCTGGGGCCGGAGCAAACGCAGCAAGCCATCGCTGCCATCCGCGAGAACCAGATGCTTGATTTTATCCGTTTGGTGCTGGTTTATTATGATAAAACTTATCGAAATGGCTTGAATAAACGCAGCAAGGAAAACGTTTTTCCGTTTGAAATCCGCAGTGAAAATGCTGCAGAAAACGCAAAACAGCTATTAAATTTTATGCCGGTAAAAGAAGCATCGGCCAAAATAACTTTCTGAAAGAACATGGATTTAAAAGACATAAAACTTACACAATATTCGCACGGAGCTGGTTGCGGTTGCAAAATCAGTCCGGCCATTTTAGATAAAATTCTACACAGTCCGATAGCTGCGCCGCCAGATGCACGGCTTTTGGTTGGGAATGATAAACGCGATGATGCAGCCGTTTTTGATTTGGGCAATGGCACCGCCTTGATTTCGACCACTGATTTTTTTATGCCGATTGTGGACGATGCCTACGATTTTGGGCGCATTGCATCCGCCAACGCCATCAGCGATGTGTATGCCATGGGCGGAAAACCCGTTTTGGCCATTGCAATTTTGGGCTGGCCGATTGATAAATTGCCGCCTGAAACTGCGCAGCAAGTGCTGGAAGGTGCCAGAGCAGTTTGTGCCGAAGCCGGGATTACGCTGGCTGGCGGCCATAGCATTGATTGCCCGGAGCCGGTTTTTGGCCTGGCCGTAAACGGTTTGGTAACGATCAGTCAGCTGAAACAGAACTCGACGGCTACGGCTGGATGCAAGCTGTATCTTACCAAAGCTTTAGGCGTTGGTATTTTATCAACCGCACAAAAACGTGGTATTCTGAAGCCGGAAGACGCGGCAATTGCCCTAAAAAGCATGATTACCCTGAATAAATCGGGTGAAGTTTTAGCCAGTTTAACAAGTGTAAAAGCGATGACAGACGTAACGGGTTTTGGCTTGCTTGGGCACCTCAGCGAAATGTGCGAAGGCAGCGGTTTATCGGCCATAATTGATTTTAAAAGAGTGCCGGTGATTGCTTCCGTTGTGGATTATCTGGCTCAGGATTGTATTCCAGGAGGCACGCAGCGCAACTGGAACAGCTATGGCCATAAAATCGGAACTTTAACAGATTTGCAGAAACAGGTACTGGCCGATCCGCAAACAAGTGGTGGTTTGCTGGTGGCCGTTGCTGCAGAAGGAATAGATGAATTTGAAAGTTTACTGCGCAAACAGGGCTTTTCAGATCAGCATTGTACTGCTTTTGGCTGGCTGAAAGAGCCGGACGGCGAAAATTTAATTACCATTATTTAATGCTTCTTTTATCAGGGAAACTTATGTGTGGATTTTCTTCGGCCAGAAACCATTGAAAATTTGGGTGCTAAAAACAGTATGGCCGTTCAGCTTAAAAAGACCGGACTACCGAGCTTTTAGCCAGCAGTTCGCTTAGTTTACTGATGTTATTTTGGTGGCCGGTTACTTCAATCATTGCCTGTAGGTTATTTTCTTTTTTATTGATCGAAAGCCGTTCTGAAGTTAGGTGCTGCGTTTCGGCCATGGTTTCAAAAGTACCAATGTGATCAAAATTAGCATCGCAAAAAACCAGTACATATACTTTTTTGCTGTGTACTTTGTTCATATAATCTTCCAGCAAGCTAAAAACGGATAAAATAATAATGGTTAAAACAGTTGCAATAAGCGAAAGTGTGTAATCACCCGTACCTGTAGCTACGCCAATTGCGGCCGAAATCCAGATTACGGCAGCTGTTGTAAGTCCGCTTACCGTAAAACCATCCTTAAAAATTACGCCGGCACCAATAAAACCAATTCCAGTAATTACATTGGCATTTACGTTTGTGCCGCCCTTTTGCGCCACCAGCGTAAACAGTGCCGATCCTAAACAAATCAGGATAACGGTACGAAAACCAGCCGTTTTGTGTTTGTACTGGCGCTCTAATCCGAGTATTCCGCCAAAAAATATGGACAGGCCGATTTTGATTAAATCATTATAAGCAACGCTAAAAAAATCCGAGTGTGTTTGTGGGTTCATCAAAGCTATTATACCACTTGAACTGAAAACTTGTTTGCCGTTTTTTTTACAGCATTGAACGATGCTGTTTTTATGCCGGTAAATTTTATCCGGATTAAATGATAATCGCAAGTGTTCAATCCTGCGCCACTACGCAGCTTTGTAGCTATTTTTGCCTATCAAACCTGAACTTGACAACGTTTTAAAGCACCAGGTTTTTTATGAAATTTTACTGATGAAAAAAATACTTTTGCTGATACTTCTTTTACCGGCATTAAATTCTCAAGCACAAATACTTCGGAAAAGGACGACGAAACTGATGGGTGGCCGCTTTGATATCACAATTGTTGCGCAAGATTCGCTTACGGCAGAACACAACATTGATACGGTGATTGCAGAAATTTCACGAATTGAAAATCTGATTTCCGACTGGATTCCCGAATCGCAGATTTCCGTTGTTAACCGTAACGCCGGCATCCAGCCCATTCAGGTAGATCGGGAAGTGTTCGACCTTACCAAAAGAGGAATTAAATTATCGCAGGAAACCGGCGGCGCATTCGACCTAAGTTTTGCAGCAATGGACCGCATCTGGAAGTTTGATGGCTCCATGACGGAAATGCCATCCGCGGCGGCCATCCGTAAATCCGTAGAAAAAGTAGGCTATAAAAACATTATTTTAGATGATAAAAACAGTACTATCTTTCTAAAATTAAAAGGGATGAAAATTGGGTTTGGTGCTTTGGGCGAAGGTTATGCCGGCGACAGGTGCCGCAGCATAATGCTGGCCAAAGGCATCAAGGCCGGTATTGTAAACGCATCCGGCGATATGAGTACCTGGGGCAAACAGCCCAACGGCAGCAACTGGCTGGTCGGCATTACTAATCCGTTTCATAAAGACACTATTTTTGCGGTCATTCCGCTTCGCCAAAACGCTATTGTTACTTCTGGCAGTTACGAAAAATTTGTTGTTTTTAACGGCAAACGTTATACGCACATCATCAACCCCAAAACCGGTTACCCGGTTACCGGCCTCAGCAGCGTAACGGTATTTGGCCCAAGTGCCGAAATGGCCAACGGTTTCAGCACATCTATCATGGTTTTGGGCGAAAATGCCGGTTTAAAACTGATTAGCAAGTATCCGCAGTACAGCTATGTTATAATTAAAGATAACAGACAAATCATCTCCTCCAAAAGCCTCAGCTTAAATAAAAAGCGTTTGTAAGGTTTAAATTCAATAGCAATCCGTCAAAATCTGGTTGCGTGATTGGTAAAAACTGATGCTTTTTTGCAGCTTCTTTTGGCAGATGTTTTCGAGTATCTCCAACACGTCTTTTTGCATGGCCAGCGAACCGCAAAGCATGATCACGCCATCTGCACCAAGCACGCGCACCATAATTGCCGCATCGCGGGAAACCAGATGGCTAACATATTGTTTTTCCGCTTCTCTGGATTGAGCTATATGGAATTGCATGAGCTTTTGGGCCGATTTGTTATCTTCCAAAAAGTTATGATACAACTCAAGCGAGGCATGATAACGGAAACCACAATACAAACTACAAGAAATTTTAGTTGTGTTCTGGTTGATCATGCCCAAAAATGGTGCGATACCGCTACCATTGGCAATCATCACCACTTCAGTAGCTTTCTTCGGAAAATGAAAATGTTCGTTGTTAATGATCTTTGCAGAAATGGAATCTCCTGTTTTCAACTTGCTTAAATAACCGGAACCCAAGCCTTGCGGATGCAGTTTTACGCACAATTGAAGGTCTTTTTCAATTTTACCGATAGAGTATAATCTTTCCCGGTAATCATTGGCCGGATAGATGGCGAGTAAATCTCCGGAAGTAAAGTTTCTGTTCCGATCGGGCTGGAGACGGACTAAAAAGGTTTTCTCCGAAATTCCGGCTGGTGTGCCTGCCGATACTGTTTTTATCACCTTAAATTTGGATAAGTTTTTAGGCTGATCGGCTATTTCCGGTAAAAGATTGAAGGTGGTATCAATGCGCTGCGCATACGCCTCGCTCCACAAATTAAATTCTGTAGCAGATTTATCTGCTACGGTATGAATATCCACCAGCGGAACGGCCCATTTTTGCTGTGAAAATTGCTGATTAACTTCAAAAGCAAACCGGCAAAAATCAGGATAGGCGTGCGAGCCAAAACCAATAACCGAATAATTTACAGGGTGCGCCTGCGGATATTTTTCAAGCAGTTTGGTAAACTTTGTGGCATTTGTAGGCGCCTCCCCAAGTCCGTACGTGGCAGTCATTACAATTAAATTTGCTGCTTTTGGAAAAACAGTATAATTGTTCAATTCAGTTAAAAACGACTTCTGCCCTTGTTTAATCAATTGCTGATGCACGGCGTTGGCATAGCGATAAGTACTGCCGTTTTCAGATCCTACCAAAATAATAAACCGGCTTTCTGCAGCAGTATAGTTGTTTTTGGTTCGGTTTGCTATTCGTTTCCAGGTGATGACGAAGCCCGAATAGATAAAAAACAAAATATTGCCCGAAGCGATGGCCAGTACCATTGCCCAAACCTCATTGGTGCGGCCGGTGTGCAGGTTAAGGCTTAAATTGGTGAGTAATACTGCGGTTGGATACTTAACTTCTGTTAAAATATCGCCGGTAATCTGGTTCACGGTGAGTTCGCGGTCGGTTAGTTTAAGCGTATAATAATCCTCCGCATCTTCCGAAAAAGGAAATTCTATCGATTCTACCTGCGCTAAATTTATATGGGTAAAAACAGCAAAGTCCGCAAGCTTTCGTTTAGGCTGAGATTTGATGGCATCGAAATCAATTTTAACCGAAGTTTTTTTGCTTCTGATCAGGCCAAACCTGCTTAGTGAAAGATAGGTGCCGCTTAAAGCAATGATAATTACCGGAATCAGCAATAAACGCCCTAAAACCACATGGTAATACTGGGCGAAATTATCGCGCGCAATTTTGGTAAAAAAGCGTTTTACTCCGCGCTGCCGCTGGATGATGAGTATGGTGCCGGAAATAGTAATCAGCAATAACAAAAAGGAGCTCAGCCCAATTAAAAACCGACCTGTTTCATGACTAAAAAGCGACCGGTGCAGTGTAGTAACCCATTGGAAAAACTCACTTTTTTTAGGTGGAGTACCCGAAATTTTACCGGTTTTCGGATCTACATAAACCAGTATATTTTTTCCGCTGGCATCACTTCCTTTAATCTGTACAAAACGGTTTCCCTCCACAGAAAGTTCGCTGATACCTTTATATTGATGATGCAGTACCGGGATTGCCTGCGCCAGGGTAATCTGGTTCAGGTTGTAATTGGTTGCGGGCGACTGGATTTTTTGCGAAATCGGTTCGAAAGCCAAGATAATGCCGGTTACCGAAGCGAGCGCAAGCAACAAAAAAGACGATATTGCCAGTGCCAGATGGCTGTATCTCCAGATTGAAATCGTCATTAAATATTAGTGAATTAATTGGCGCTAAACCGCACGTAACGGATAAAGCCAGTACCCTCATTTTTGGCAGCAAGGCTTTCAGTTGTCAGTGGTATTTCCAAGTCTTTTACATAATAATTTTTGTCTTCCACGGCACTTTCAAACCGCATTTTATAGCCAGCGTTAACTTTAGCACCTTCCAGTTCAATTACGTTCACACTACGGTCGCCGCCGGTTACCGATGCACCACTTATCGCACTGATGTTAGAAGGTTTTTTTTGATAAAACTTGTTCCACTCTTTCAGGGTTTTATACCATTTTTTATCTGATCCCAGCACATACAACGTTTTATCATAAGCACCTTTACTATCAATCAGCGAGATCACAATATAAGCACCTTCGCCCATGTAATTCGTCATCTGGATCATGCACCGGTATTTGCTTGTAGCCGGGGTTTGTGCCAATGAAGTGGCTGGTTTAATAAAAAATAATGCCCCTAAAAGAAGCATGGTTTTAAATACATTCGACATAAAATTATTTCAAAAAATTAACAGATACTTTGTTTTTGGTTAATGATTCGTTCTCACTGGCCAAATCAAAAGCAGTTTCTTTAAAGTTTGTTTCGATGTTTGTTTTAGCACCAATTGAAACCAGGTATTTTAATAGATTATCATCTTTAGAAATCATTGCAGCCTTGTGCAACGCAGTCATCCCTTCGTTATTTTTGGCATTGATATCGATTCCCAATGGCTGAATCAGTTTCACTAATGAAAAATCATTTTTGGCAACCGCTAAATGATACAGCGTATTTCCATTTTTTTGAGGCGTAGTTACGGAAAATCCTTTATCCTGAAGCAGCTTGATTTTTGCCTTAAAATCATCAGTTTTTTGATTATTTGCACCGGAACGGTCACCCTGTCCGCCACCGCCATTTTGTGAACTGTAAGACTGCATTAAGTAATAAGCCAGGTTGTTGCCATCATGATCGGTAACGTTTACCAAAGCACCTTTGCCAATCAAATAACTCACTACAACTGGCGAATTACTGCGAACAGCCATTGTTAAAGCAGTTGCACCTTTTTGGTTGGCTTGATTGATGTTTTTTACGTGCGGAAGCAACATCGCCAGTACGGCAGTATCACGGTTGGAAGAAGCGGCGTTGATTAAAACGGTATTTCCTTCTGCATCCATTTGATTTACATCTACACCTTTAGTTAAAAAGTATTGGATAATATCGCTTTGGTTAGGTTTACGTACCAGATAATGCAGTACGTTTTCGCCACTTTTACTGGTAGTGGCTGGTTTGATATTCAAACTTTCCAAATACTGATAAAAAGCCAGCGTGGCGCTGCTACCCGAACCACGCCGACCACCAGCCTGGGCAGCCATCAGCATGGAATTTTGATTTGCAGAAACACCTTTTTGGATCAAAGCTTTTAACAGATCCATATTTCCACTTTTTGCAGCGTAACTAAAAACGTTGTTTCCGGCAGCATCCGTACTTTTTAAATCCAGCCCTTTAGCTATAAAATAATTAGTTAAAGTCAAATCTTTATCATTCGCAATGGCCAGCAGCAAAGCATTGGCGCCATCCGGCCCAACGTCTTTTTTCAGATTGATGCCGTGTGCTATAAACAGATCATAAACTTTGGTATTCTGCTGCCCGCTATTAGCTGCAAAAGTAAATGGTGTAGTACCGTGGCTGTCCTGCACATCCACTTTTGCACCTTTGCTAATCAGGTATTCCATTACATCGGTATTTCCTCTGCTGGCCGCCCAGTGCAAATAAGTACGGCTATCATGCGTAAGCTTGTTTACATCATTGCCTGGCTGATCTAATAAATATTTAATGGTAGCCGTTGGCGCCTGCGCATTAATAGCCAAAACCACTGCATCAAAACTCATGTTATTAAGTTGAGACGGGCTGTTTCCTTTTTCAACTTCAGCTTTAACTGCATTTACATCGGGCGGATTTTGCCAAAACGACAGCTCTAAAAGCGTGTTTTTTTGCGCTTGTGCAGCAATTGCAATAAAAGTGGCAGCAATAGCGAAAAATATTGTCTTCATTTTTTAACAGTTTTTTGTTTGATAAGCCTTGCATGATCTACTTCGTAAAATGCAGTTTAATATCAGCAACGAAATTAATAAGAATCAGTCTAAATAAAAACAATTAAATTATTTGAATCAAAATAATTTTGAGGATTGATGAACAGAAAACGTTGATGCTGTTTTTATCGGCATAAAATCCACAAAAAATTTAGGTGACTAAAAGAAGTATGCACTTTTAAAATTTTCTATGAAAAGTAGAAAATACCGGATTCAACTCTTCAAGAAGCAGATGGGTTCGGTTTTTAGTTTTACTGTTACTTTGCCGGATAACTTCACCCCAAACGGGTTGTGAAGCATCCTCAAAAAGATTTTTCTTCAAATATTTTCTATCCCCTAAAACAGTAAATGTGGCTTCGACTTATCTGTCATACACGTTTTCGCTTTTCAAAGATTATACGGTAAAAGCAGGTGGCCGATATGAATACACCAGCATCAATGCTGATTTTCAGAGTGGTTCGGCTATTGATATTCCAGATTATGGCATATTGGTTCCCAGCTTAAATCTTTCCAGAAAGTTTGATAACGGCGACCTAATTAAACTTGGTTATAACCGCCGGATACAACGCCCTTCTTTATAATTTTTGAATCCAAACATTCAGGCTTCCAATCCACTAAATATTACAGCTGATAACCCGCTGTTGAAGCCCGAGTTTACCAATAATTTTGAACTGGCATACAGTACCAATATCAAAAACAACCATTTAAATGTTTCGGCTTTTGTTCGAAATACCAATGATGCAATCCAAACCATCCGTTCGGCCAACAGTGATACCATTAAAACAACTTATCAAAATCTGGGAAAACAAAATGCTTATGGTACAAGCCTGTCATTAAATTTATCCCCATCCAACAAGTTAAGTATTAGTGGTGGCTTAGATCTTTATTATTTGACCCTTGATAATCAGGATCCTGATTCATTATTCAGGTCTTCCAACCATGGCTGGGTAACCAATTTCCGTGTGTTTGGCAGTTATAATTTGTCTGACAAAAATTCTATCCAGGCTTTTACATTCAGCCGTTCCCGTCAAATCCAGTTACAAGGATACCAAGGTGGTTTCAGTGTGTATAATTTGAGTTTTAACAGAAAGTTTGCAGGTAAAAAAGGCATGATTGGTATTGGCGGTGATAACTTTTTAACCAATGCTTTTAAAATTCCTACGGTTGTTAATTCTGGTAATATTAATCAGAAGGCGGTTAATGTGCTGCACAACCGCAGTTTGAAATAAACTTGAGCTATAAATTTGGGGGCCAATTAAAAGAAAAACCTCAAAAGCCTAAAAAAGCCATTAACAATAATGATTTAAAACAGGATAATGGTGGTGGCAACAACAATAACTAAGGATAAACCCGAATCACTTCGGGGAATATTTTAAGCTTCATTAATCGGTGCAAAGGTTTTATTAATCGGTTATTCTAAAAATAAATTCAGGTAAGTTGCATATTTGAACCCTTGATAAAAGAAGCTGATTGTACCTTGGTAAAAGAAGCTGATTGTAATCAACTTCTTTTACCTATGTTTATTTATGCAAATACCTGTTTAGCACGTGTTTTTAAAAAAATCCTGTATCTGTTTATTCTTTTTGCTGATAGGCAATGCGGTTTTTGGGCAGCTAAAAACAGTATCCGGCATAATAACCGATAGCGTAACTCAGGTAGCAGTAAATGGCGCAACCATTATATTGATGCCTTCGGGCCTGAGTACGGGCACAGATGAAAGCGGCCATTTTAACCTGAAACAAAAATCTGTGCAGGAATACATCCTGATTACTGCCGTAGGGTATCAAAGAAGAAAAATTGTGATGGCCAGTTTTAAAAATGGCCAAACTATATCGATTGCCTCCCACCAAACGCAGCTATCCGAAGTGGTTATTACTTCCGGCGCTGCAAATCCGTATAAAATTATCAGCGAAACAGATATTAAACTTCGCGGTGTTTCCAACTCACAGGAAGTGCTGCGGATTGTACCGGGCCTGTTTATCGGGCAGCATCAAGGCGGCGGCAAGGCTGAACAGATATTTTTGCGCGGATTTGATAACGATCACGGAACTGATATTCGTTTGGATGTGGACGGGATGCCAGTAAATATGGTTTCCCATGCGCATGGGCAAGGCTATGCCGACAGTCATTTTATCATTCCGGAAACCATTGAAGGCGTGAGTTATAAAAAAGGTTCTTATGATGCCCAGAAAGGAGATTTAGATGTCACCGGCGCGGTAGATTTCCATACTTATGATGCCTTGCCAGGCAATATGGTAAAAGTAGAAGCGGGCCAGTTTGATACTTACCGGGTACTTGCTATGGTAAATTTACTGGATAAAAAAGCGATGGCAAACGGACAATCCTGGTATGCGGCCTCCGAATACCGGTACAGCAACAGTTATTTTGATAATCCTGAGCATTTTAAACGGTTTAATTTCTTTACCAAATACCATGGGAAACTAAACGAACATACGGAGTTATCCTTTACGGCATCCACTTTATACAGCATTTGGAATGCTTCCGGACAGATTCCGGAAAATGCTGTAGAAGAGGGGAAAGTTGGGTTTTATGGTGCTTTGGATCCAAACGAAGGCGGCGTAACATCCCGAACTAATTTGAATGTGCAGCTGCTGACTACACTGGATAATCACGACGTTATCAAAAACCAGTTCTACTATTCACGTTATAAATTTGATCTACATACCAACTTTACTTTCTTTTTGGTTGATACTGTAAATGGCGACGAAATCAGGCAACGCGAAGCGCGTAATTTGTATGGGTACAATGGCAGTTACCGGCATGAAGATTACTTGGGTAATACTCAGGTTATTACAGAAGCTGGTATCAATGCCCGGCTGGATGCTACTACTAATTCAGAATTATCGCATACCGTAAATCGATATACTGTTATTAACCCCATCAAACTGGGCGATATTACCGAGCTAAGCGCCGGAGCGTATTTAAGTGAAACGTTCAAATTCAATCAACAGTTCAGCCTGAATGCCGGACTTCGTTTTGACCAGTTTTTTTATAATTACAACAACAAATTGGCCAGCGACAGCACCTTGAATGGTATCGGCAATTACCACACGCACAACAACATCATCAGTCCAAAGCTTAATTTTTATTATCAGGCAACTGATAAAACACAGTTTTACCTGTTTTTGGGCAAAGGTTTTAACTCTAATGATGCCCGGGTGGTGGTAGCCGTAAAAGGTTTGCAGAGTTTGCCTGCTGCCTACAATGCAGATTTTGGTACTGTATTTAAACCTGCCAAAAATTTACTGATAAACACAGCATTATGGTACAGCTATTTGCAACAGGAATATGTTTATGGTGGCGATGGCGGTTCGGTAGAGTTTAACGGTCGCACGCGGCGAATAGGGCTTGATTTGTCTGGCCGTTATCAGCCTATCAGTTCGCTTTATATAGATGCTGATGTAAACTATGCGCACGGACGCGCTTTAGATGATCCGGCAGGAGCAAATTACATTCCGCTTGCCCCGGTTTGGAGCAGTACCGGCGGCCTGACGTACATTTTTAAAAATGGTTTCAATGGCAGTTTGCGTTACCGCTGGCTAAGCAACCGTCCGGCCAACGAAGATTACAGCCTTACTGCAACTGGCTATTTTATTAATGATCTGGTATTAAATTACACCAAAAAGAAGTATGAAGTTGGGCTAACCATCAATAACTTGTTTGGAGTAAAATGGAAGGAAACACAGTTTGAAACAATCACCCGTTTAAAAAACGAAGCCGCCGTAGATGGCATAGCTTTTACCGCCGGAACGAAGTTTGCCGTGGTGGCGCATATCAGTTGTTTTTTTAAGTAACTTACTGATTATCAGTTATAAATTAATGTTCTTCAAAATGAAAAAGCCTTACTGATACAATGAGGCTTTTATTCGGATAAAGGTCATGCTTCTTTTATGCCTGTAAATTTTGTTTCTGCTGGATGCAAACATCAAAAGCAATAGACAAAATTTTAGTTGATAAAAGAAGCATGAAGATTTAAAGAACAATATTAAATTGAAGCTTAGCTTATTTTTTATTTTTCTTACTTAAAAAAGCAATTAAACCAGCAGAAATAACTGCTCCTATTACAGCTGATTTGATGATGCCTTTCGGGTGGAATTTCCATTCGGCATTCCAGCCTTTCTCAGCAAAAATGTTGGGAATATGCCCCTTCTTTAAATCATCTACAATCCCTTCTACCACATTAATCCGGTCGGCCAGCAGTAACGGTAGCCAGTGGCCATATTCGTTTTCACTAAAGTTTTTAAAAGCATACCGGCGGATGATGCCACTAAGCCCAGATGGCGGAACTGACGTTCCAAAAACAGCAGTTAGGTTAGGCCGCTCAATGGATTTAAGGATTTCTACAGTTTCCGCTTGTTGTATAGGCCGTTCCCAATTTAAATGCTTATGATCATCCCCATTATATTTTTTCATTGGGTAAGTCGGCTCGTTTTCAGGATCAGCATCAATGCCCCAACCATTTATATGTGCGTAATCGTTAGTTGTATTTTCCATAATTTTATTGGGTAGAGGTGGTCAAAACTGTTTTGATACAATTATCCAGTTTAGAAGAAAAAATATGATATGCATCAGCAACTTCTTCTAAAGGTACACGGTGTGTAATAATTCCTTTTGGATTTAAACGTCCGGCTTGAATATGATCAATCAATCTTGGCAGTAAACGTTTTACCGAAGCTTGGTTGGCACGAATTGTTAAGCCTTTGTTTAATACATTGCCTATCGGAACTAAATTATCTGTAGGGCCATAAACGCCAACAACTGACACGATACCACCTTTTTTTACAGCATTAATTGCCCAATGAAGCGCTGTAGCCGAACCCGCCTGCAACATCAGTTTTTTACCGGTAATGGTTTGCAAAGCATCACCTGCAGCATCTGCGCCTACGGCATCAATACAAACATCAGCACCAAACCAATCAGTTGTTTTTTTCAGGAACATTACTGGGTCCTCCATGTCTTTGAAGTTATAAGCTTCGCACTGCGCATATTTTTCAACAAATGCTAAGCGGTAATCTAAATGATCAATCACGATAACACGGCCTGCACCAAAAAGCCAGGCACATTTAGCAGCTAAAATACCTACCGGACCTGCACCAAAAACTACAACGGTATCACCTTTTTTAATTCCGCCCATTTCTGCAGCCTGATAACCTGTGGGTACAACATCGGTTAGTAATACAGCATCATCATGGTCCATCCATTCCGGAATAACAGTAGGGCCAACGTTGGCGTAAGGAACACGTACATATTCTGCCTGTCCGCCATCATAACCGCCTGCCGTATGTGAATATCCAAAAATGCTACCCACTGCAGTTGCCTGCGAGTTGGATTCGTGGCAATTGCCATACAGCTCCTGTTTGCAAAAAGCACATTTTCCGCAAGCTATATTAAAAGGCACAATTACGTTATCGCCCACTTTTAATTTTTGTACGCCAGAGCCTATTTCTGCTACAACACCAATAAATTCATGGCCAAAAGTAGAACCAACACGTGTATCAGGTACTAAGCCATGATAAAGGTGCAGATCAGATCCACAGATGCAGGAGCGGGTAACACGGACAATAGCATCATCCGGATGCAAAATTTCGGGATAAGGCTTGTCACGATCGGCACGAACCCTGCGAGGGCCGCGGTAATTCATTGCTAACATATAAGTTGAAATTAAGGCGATTTTTTATTTGTATGATATTAGGATTGGGCAAAAAGTTATTTATCGACTTGTAACAGGCTTAATATTTAATTTAGCCTCTATTTGTTTATCCATACTTAAATGTTCTTTTAATATAGGAAGTGTTTTTACGGCAAAAGCTTTTAAAGATGGGTCTTTCACTTTAGCGGCAGCATGTTCAAAAAGCTGAATTGTTTTAACATGATCCTTGTACATCATGGTGATATAGTTGGTGTCAAATTTATTCCCGGAAGCATTCGTTAGCATAGCATCAGGAGCAGCACTTGCTGCTGGAGGTTTTGGTGCAACAAAACGTTTTGACAAAAGAACTTTATTCATGTCAGCTCCGGCTTTTGTATGATCTTTAATCATCATCGCTGCAAAAGCTCGTACGTTAGCTTGTTTTGATTTTTGAAGAGCTAATTTACCTGCTTCAATCTCTTTCAGATTACCCAAAGAGGCCTGGGCGATAAAATTAGTAGCAACCGTATCATTTGCGATCCCGCTAAGCGCAGTTCCGGTAGAAACATTACTGGTAGCAGTTTGTGCAGAAGAATGATTGGCGATACAAACACCTGCTGCTAATACAAGGGTGGTGATTAAATGTCTCATAGTTATTTTTTTTATTAGTTCTAACTAAAAGTTAACATTAAATATGGAAAGCTGTTTCGTATTTATTGAAACGCTTTGCATTAATTTAACCCATAAAGTAATCAGCTTAGAACCTGTTTTCTCAATTTATTGCAGGATCATGATATGCTTCTTTTAACAGCACATTTTGGGAGATTGGCAGTTAAAGTTAAGATGCTTTTATGGCTTTAAAAATTAGTTTGATTAATCATTAACCTGCCCTTCGGTAGAAACACTGTTAATTTCATCAAGTTCATCTTCGTATTTATACTCTTCTTTCAATAAATCCAGTTCTTCTTCAGATAGCCTTTCAATCCCAAGCCTTTTGTTATTACCTGTTTCCAGGGCAAATATAATTTCATCCAGTTTCAACTGGGTAGCTTTATCCGCTTTGTTTTGTCCTTTCTGGATTAAAAACAACATAACGAAAGTAATGATCGAAGTAACACTGCTTAATATCATTTGTGAATCCTCTGAATAGTGCTCAAAATGACCATAAATGAGCCATACAATCATCAGCCCGATAGCTGTTAAAATACCAGATGTGCTTCCCGTCCAACGGATGACAGAATTGGTAAGCGTACCCCAAAAGTCTTTTTTCATAAATTGTTAAATTTTAAGTAAGCATAAAAGACGTGTTTTTTGTAAAATGGATTAGAGCCTTTTTGAAATTTTTTGTAATAGTAGCGATGCTTCTTTTACAGTATAAAAAACATTAATTATTTATATATAAAGTAGCTTTATTAAACCAAAAATAAATTTACAGGCATAAAAGAAGTATGATAATTTATTCTGACATAATATTCAAATAAGACCTAATACGTTTAAATTTTATAAAGAGATAAAAAGAAAATAATAAGCTTATGAAGAGTATAACGCAAAAATACTTCGCTGGTATAACAGAAAATGAATTTCGTGAAGTTTTATCATGCGATAAAAGGACAACCTAATTACTTAAGGCTAAGTATAACAGACTGGAAAATAAAAATACCGCACAAATTTTATTCAATTTAAAAAGTATTAAAATTTAATTTTTGACAGCTATGAAAATAACTTACTATTTTTTTAAATTTATTTATTACGCAATTGATTCCAAAATCATTGATCTTAAAGAAAGGAGAGATCGATATACGGTTCAATATCCAAACGGCTTTAAAATGTAAGGTGCTTTAAATAGTCAAATAGGTTTTACGAAAATACCCGTAAAGCAAAAAGCACTTACATCGGTTAAGACGTAAGTGCTTGATTTTAAAGCTCCCGAAGCTGGGCTCGAACCAGCGACCCTCTGATTAACAGTCAGATGCTCTAACCAGCTGAGCTATTCGGGAATGCTGTGATTTTGTTAGAGTGGTGCAAAAGTATAATTTCCGGCTTAAAATCACAATATTTGCTCAAGTTTTTTTTAAATATTTTTTGATGAGTTTAGTTGTGATTGGTTCAGTGGCTTTTGATGCTATAGAAACGCCTTTTGGCAAAACAGATAAAATTGTTGGTGGTGCAGCTACATTTGCCAGTTTAGCGGCTTCCTATTTTTATAATCAGGTTAAAATTGTGGCCGTAGTGGGCGATGATTTTCCACCGAAAGAAATTGAATACCTGCAAAGCCGGAAAATTGATACCGAAGGTTTGCAGATTAAACAAGGCGAAAAATCGTTTTTCTGGTCTGGAAAATATCACAACGATATGAACAACCGCGATACATTAATTACAGAATTGAATGTTCTGGCTGATTTTGACCCGATCATTCCGGCTTCATATCAGGATTGCGAATATTTGTTGTTGGGAAATCTTACCCCAAAAGTGCAGCAAACGGTGATTGACCGCTTAACCAATCGACCCAAATTAATTGTGCTGGATACCATGAATTTTTGGATGGACATTGCTTTGGATGATTTGTTGGCAACCCTAAAATCAGTAGATGTTTTAACCATTAACGATGCCGAAGCACGCCAGCTTTCCGGTGAATATTCACTGGTAAAAGCAGCTGACAAAATTTTGCAGATGGGACCCAAACACCTGATCATTAAAAAAGGCGAGCACGGTGCTTTGCTTTTTGGTGAAGGCAAAATCTTTTCAGCGCCGGCATTGCCTTTGGCAGATGTTTTTGATCCGACGGGTGCAGGTGATACTTTTGCCGGCGGCTTTATAGGTTATTTGGCCAAAGTGGGAACAGTGGATTTTAACAGTATGAAAAATGCCATTATTTTTGGTTCGGCCCTGGCTTCGTTTTGTGTAGAGAAATTTGGGACAGAGAAAATTAAAAACTTAACTCAGGAAGAAATTGCAAACCGTGTAGAAGAGTTTGTACAGCTCAGCAGTTTCCAAATCTGATCAGCTTAAAACACCTATCAATTTTAACCTGCTAAAAACAGTATCGGTGTGTGGCGCATCAGCCAGTTCTTCAGTTAAATCCTGGCCGGCCCAATGCTGATAATGTTTGCCGTTTAACCACAACCGGCTTTCGGTTACATCATAAATCAAACCCAAATAAGCTACCCAAATTTCTGGCTTGTCTTGTCCGTTGCGCAAGGCAAGCTGGTTTTTAGTGTAAACAGGCAGCATAACGTCACTCATTTTTGGTCGATAAAAGAAGCATCCTGTTTGCGGAAGTATTCAAAAAAAGCGATGTTCAGGAGCAGTAAAGACATCAGGTAAAAATGATCTTCCACCGGAATTGTACCAAGCCTAACCGCCAGATTTTCTGCATTGTTATAACTTACAATTGGCACCGAAGTTAAAATGCCGTTAACAATATAAAATGGAATCAGCGAAACAAAATAAGCCAGATAAAAACGGTTCATCCACTTCACTTTCAGCACAAACTGCAAAAAAATCAGTAATAAAAACAGTGTTCCGAAATTGATTAAAGTATAAAGCCGGTTATAGTAAAAGGTTAAAATAATTACAGAAATCAGCATTAACAAAACGTTTAATATTTTGGTAACTTGAGTTGGAATTTGCCATTTTACATAGTAATTTAAGCAGGCATAAATAAAAATACAGGAGAATGGGATGGTTAGAAAAAACAAAATTTCCTCCACTGGCAACCGGAAAAAATTAATGCCTAAAATATAGTTTGGGTTGAATGACCATACGCCTTTTACCGTAAAAAAAACGTCCCAAATTAGAAACAATAAGCCGGTGAGGAACAAGCCAGGCCAAATGTATTTCCAGCTTTTGTAGAAACGGACACGCGAATCAAAAGATAAAAGCAGTGGAAAAATCACGCTTAAAAAATTGATCAGCAGGTAAGCATATTTCACTTTAAGCTATTGGATTGCTGATGTAAAAAAGCTATTTCCTGCGGAGAACATTGCTTGGAGTCGATCATAAACTTAATGATGTTCTGCACGAAAAGCTTATCTGCCGAACCGTAGTTTTTTTGTTTAAGCTGATGCAGAATTTGTATTCTATCCGAATCAAGATCTTTATTCAAACCCAGAAAATGAGGTAAATTAGTTTGAATGGAAAATCGTACAAATCTGATTTCCATATCATTAGGACTGGAATTAACTGCTTTTGCAACTGTTTTTCCAGACAAATTTAAAAACCTGATTTTATTATACGGATTCCAGCTATCCTTTGCTTTTAAAGCTTCTAATGCGCCCAGATAAGCTACCACAAGTGGCTGTTTCGGGCTATCATTATGCAGATTATTGTACAATGAATCAGTGACTTTTGAACTGCTGATAGCGCGTAACATTTGTTTCCGAAGCTCTGGAATAGTGGTTTTTTGCGTGGCAATTCCTAAGCAAAGAATTATTTCGGAGAAAAAGCAAAAACCGATCAACAAAATTTTTTTCATGAGATCACTTTCAGTTTTTGCTGCAAGCAGGCTTGGAAATACAGAAACATTTTTTGACTATCAGATACGCGAATACGTTTTTGCATAATTACTTCGGCAGGTGTTTCCCTGATTTTTTTAAAAAGCTCCAGGTAGTAAATGTAAGCAATGTAAACGCCTAACTGTGCGCCTTCCGGCAGTTGTAAAATGCCTTCCAGCGCATCGTCAAAATCTTTTTTGATATCGGTTTCAATCAGTTTTTTTTCTTCCGTATTGAATTTTTTGAAATCTACCGAAGGAAAATAGGTGCGTCCGCGTTCTTCAAAATCAGATTTAATATCACGCAAAAAATTAATTTTCTGAAAAGCGGCTCCTAAACTTCGTGCTTTTGGAACCAGTTTATTGTACAAATTCACATCTTCTTCACAAAAAATCTTTAAACACATCAGGCCAACTACTTCTGCAGAACCATAAATATATTCTTTGTAACCATCATTGGTATAAGTGGAATTTTCCAGATCCATTTCCATCGACTTTAAAAAAGCGTCAATTAAATGTAAATCAATATGATAAGTATTCACTACTTCCTGAAAAGACTGCAAAACTGGGTTTAAACTGATTTTCCGTTCAATTGCTTCAAAAGTAACCTTTCGGAACTCGCTGATTAGCTGCACTTTATTAAAGCCGTGAAAAGTATCCACAATTTCATCCGCATAACGTACAAAACCATAAACCGCATAAATAGGATACCGGAACCGTTTAGCGAAGGTTTTAATTCCCTTGCTAAAAGAAGTACTGTATTTGTTGGTAATAATTTTACTGCACTCGAAACAAGTTTCGTTGTAAAGATTCATGCGCTAAAAGAAGTATAACCAAATGTACAAAAATCACCTGCTTTTGTTTCTTTTGCAGCCGCGTTAAAAACAAATTGTTACAGCCATACTTATCTTTCAGGAAATGAATAAAAAGCAGCATATTATAGTTATAGGTTCTGGTTTTGCAGGATTGTCGGCAGCATCAGTTTTGGCAAAAAGCGGTTACCCGGTTACCATTTTAGAAAAAAATAATCAGCCTGGCGGTCGTGCGCGCGTATGGGAAAAAGATGGTTTTACATTTGATATGGGGCCAAGCTGGTACTGGATGCCAGATGTTTTTGATAATTATTTCGCTTTATTTGGTAAAAAAACTTCAGATTTTTATGATTTAAAAAGATTGGATCCCGGTTATCAGATTTACTTCCGAAAAGATGATGTAATAAAAATCCCAGCTTCCATGGTGGAATTGGAGCGGCTTTTTGAACAGGAAGAACCAGGCAGTAGTGAAAACCTACGAGAATTTTTAAAACAGGCGGCTTACAAATATAAAGTTGGCATGGGCGAATACGTTTTTCGTCCATCGCATTCTGTCACCGAGTTTATTGATTTTAGGCTGATAGCAGCAAGTTTCCGCATTCAAATGCTAACCAGCATGAGCAAACATGTCCGTCAGTATTTTAAAAATCCGAAACTGATTAAACTGCTCGAATTTCCAGTTTTATTTTTGGGCGCAACGCCACAAAATACGCCGGCGATGTACAGCATGATGAACTATGCAGATTTAGCATTAGGCACCTGGTACCCGATGGGTGGCATGAATGAAATTGTAAAAGCCATGGTAAAAACAGCACAGGAGCAGGGTGTGGAAATAAAATTAAATCACGAAGTATTAAAAATTGAGGTTGAAAATGGTAAAGTAAAATACCTGATTACTAAACAAGGTATTGTAAATGCTGATTTTGTGATTGCCGGAGCGGATTATGAACACGTGGACCAGAAACTGCTGGATAAACCCGTACGCAATTATGATCAAAAATATTGGAACAGCCGTACTATGTCGCCTTCCAGTTTGCTATTTTATATTGGTTTGAATAAAAAAGTGAGCGGTATCCATCACCACAACCTTTTTTTTGATGAGGATTTTGAATTGCATGCAGAAGAAATTTACACCAACCCACAATGGCCGCAAAAACCATTGTTTTATGTATCGTGCACATCCAAAACAGATGCTTCTGTGGCACCGGAAGGCTGCGAAAACTTATTTTTTTTAATGCCGGTTGCGCCGGATTTAAAGGATAATGAAGCTACTCGCGAACGTTATTTTGATTTGATGATAGATCGATTTGAACAGATAACAGGACAAGAAATCCGAAGTGCAATTGTAGTTAAAAGAAGCTACGCACACCGAGATTTTATTTCAGATTATCATTCTTTTAAAGGCAACGCTTACGGCTTGGCCAATACATTAAGCCAAACAGCCTTTTTTAAACCAGCAATGAAATCTAAAAAAATAAAAAATTTATTGTTTACCGGCCAGTTAACGGTACCCGGTCCAGGGGTGCCCCCTGCTTTAATTTCTGGTCAGGTGGTGGCTGAGGAGGCTAAAAAATTACTGGTAAAAGAAGCATCACAAAATACTTAAAACTAAAAAAACCCGACGTGTCGAGCTTTTCTTATTATATATCGAGTAAAAAAATTGAATTCGGCTGTTTAATCTTCCATTGCATAAATCGGTTTTTTAACACCGTTATCATATGATTTTAGGTTTTTCTTTAATAATTTACGAGCAACATGGATACGGGTTTTAACTGTTCCGATCGGAATAGTCAAATGATCTGCAATTTCATGATATTTGTGTCCTTCAAAATACATGGTAAAAGGCACATAATATTCTTGTGGCAATTTATCTAAAGATTTTTTAATATCATCCATTATGAATTTTGCTTCACCTTGGTTTTTAGTTGAACTGAATACCAAATTTGCTGAAGATATTTCTTCGGATTTAGTAACAAAAGTGCTCATTTTTACAAAGCGACGATAATTATTGATAAAGGTATTTTTCATGATGGTATATAACCAACCTTTCAAATTTGTACCTTCTTTGAACTTGTTATAATAAGTGATTGCTTTTAGCATCGTGTCTTGTACCAAATCATTTGCATCATCAGCATCATGAGTGAAATGCAAAGCGTAAGATCTTAAAGAACCTGCTTGACGCAGTACCATGGTGTTAAATTCAATTTTTGTCATTGTTCTATTTTTTACAGTCGGTTTTAGTTATTTTCTGTAATGAATTGTACAATTACGATACCGATCTTTTAAAATCAGGAAAAAATAGAGTTACACTTTTGGTTTGATTTTTTGATTTTCATTAAACTTTAATAAGTAAAATGCAAAACAAAAATATATCTTTAAAATATTATTTGCTTGATTTTCAGAGAGTTTTGATATTAAATACTAGTGTAAAAACTATATTAATCCAAAACCGTAAGTTAAATTAAAACCTCGCTTTTTTAAATATTAAGTTTATGTTAAATGCCGAAATTTAAAGAATGTTGACTTCTCTGTACAGTTTAACGCCAAATTTTTGATACACGCTGTCTATGATTTGCGACGATAACGCATAAATTTCTGTTCCAGTGGCATCACCGTGGTTCACCAGTACCAATGCTTGGTTCGCCCAGGTTCCAGTTTTACCAACAATTTTACCTTTCCACCCGCATTGCTCAATTAGCCAGCCCGCAGCCAGTTTTACTTTTTGGTCTGCTGTAGGATAATATACTACTTCCGAAAACCTGGTTTTTAATTCTTCAAACGAATTAATATTAATAATCGGATTTTGAAAAAAGCTGCCCGCATTGCCAATAGTAGAAGGATCGGGCAGTTTGGAAACCCGGATATGCGATACTACTTTAGAAACATCCTGAATGGTTGGCTGGCTTATTCCCCTTTTCCGCAGTTCATCTTCAATGGCACCATATTTCGTATTGAGATTGGGCTGAAGTAATAGCTTAAACTTCACTGAAGTAATAATGAATTGATTTTTCAATTCGCCTTTAAAAATGCTTTCGCGGTAGCCAAAGCCACATGCTTCTTTTATAAAGGTTTTTTTGTGTTGTGTGGAGATTTCAAACGCTTGGCAGGATTCAAATACATCTTTCAGTTCCACGCCATACGCGCCAATATTCTGCACCGGTGAAGCACCTACAGAACCCGGAATCAGGCTTAAATTTTCCATTCCGGCAAAGCCATGCGCAACGCAGTAACTCACCAGTTCGTTCCAGCTTTCGCCAGCACCAGCTTCTACATGCACTTCTTCATGGTTGATGCGATGTTCAATTCCACGGATATTCATTCGGATCACCAGTCCGTCAAAATCTTTGGTAAACAAAATATTGCTTCCTCCACCCAAAACCAAACGTGGAATTTGCAACCATTTCGGATCGAGAAAAAGTTCTGTTAAATCATCTTCGTGATTGATTTCGACCAAATAGCTGGCTGTTGCTTCGACACCAAATGTGTTAAAATTTTTGAGAGAAACGTTTTCGCGAATTTGGAGCATAAAAAAATGGTGCTAAAAGAAGCATCGGATTTAAGTGTAAACCCTGCGGTTTTGCAAGATGTACAAAAGTAGATTATTTCTTAAAATACTTTTTGCTTGCCACCAGCAGCCCAAACTCTTCCGAAGGGTTTTTCTGGGTGGATTTATGATGAATTTTATGTGCTCTTTTTATGCCTGAAAAATAACGATTATCCAGTTTGAAAGCCTTGAATCGGTTGTGGATAAACCAATCGTGGAAGATAAAATAAACAATGCCGTAAACGCTGATTCCGGCTCCAATCCAGAACGCATAACTACGGCTATCACGGTCGAACCACATCAATCCCATTGCAATCAACCCAAAAAGAAGACTGAAAACATCATTCAGTTCAAAAAAACCGTGGCGTTCCTGATGGTGTGTTTTGTGGATAAACCAAAGCGGCCCGTGAAATAAAAACTTGTGTATCGCCCAGGAAATAATTTCCATAGAGATAATAGTTAGGAGAATAATAACGATTGGAAAAACAACGGCCATTTTTAATTGATTACCAAAAATGAACATATAAAAGAAGCATCAGTTTTTTGCCGATGCTTCTTTTATCGTATAAAAATTGGATTCAAAAATCCTCTAATTCTGATCCTAAATATGTATTGCCCGGTTATCCGTAGCAGCCATTGCAGCTTCGCGCACCGCTTCGGTATAAGTTGGATGTGCATGAGAAATGCGTGCAATATCTTCCGCAGAAGCACGGAATTCCATTGCCACAACCGCTTCGGCAATCACGTCAGCCACGCGCGGGCCAATCATATGTACACCCAAAACTTCATCTGTAGCGGCGTCGGCCAAAACTTTTACAAAACCATCGGTATCCATACTTGCGCGAGAACGTCCGCTGGCTTTGAACGGAAAAGAACCGGATTTGTATTTCACGCCTTTTTCCTTTAACTGCTCTTCGCTGTAACCAACTGTTGCCACTTCCGGCCAGGTATAAACTACACCCGGAATCAAATTATAATTAATATGCGGTTTTTGTCCGGCAATTACTTCGGCCACATAAGTACCTTCATCTTCGGCTTTGTGAGCCAGCATGGCACCTTTTATCACATCACCGATGGCATAAATTCCTGGAACCGAAGTTTCCAGATGCTCATTTACGGGTATTTTTTTACCGCGAGGTTCCAGTTCGATGCCTAATTTCTCCAGGCCTAAACCTTCTGTATAAGCCGTGCGGCCAACGGCAACCAGACAATAATCACCTTTTAATTCAATTTTATTGCCTTTCGGACTATCGGCCGTTACCGTCACTTCATCACCATTTACCACAGCACTGGTAACTTTATGGCCGAGGTAAAATTCCATGCCTTGTTTTTGCAGCACTTTTTGCAGCTCTTTTCCAAGAGATCTGTCCAACGTGTTCACAATAATATCGGTAAATTCAACTACCGAAACTTTGGCACCCAGACGCGCATAAACAGAACCCAATTCTAAACCAATCACGCCACCACCAATCAGGATCAGATGTTTTGGAATTTCAGGCAAATTTAAAGCTTCGGTAGAAGTAACAATCCGCTTTTTATCCATCTCGATAAAAGGCAGTAAAGCCGGTTTGGAACCGGTTGCGATGATGATATTTTTAGCCGTAATATTTTCTTCAGAACCATCCGTTTTTTTAACGCTGATGGTATTTTTATCAACAAAAGAACCGATGCCCTGATAAGAAGTGATTTTATTTTTTTTGAACAGAAACGCGATGCCGCCGGTAGTTTGCTCCACCACTTCGTTTTTCCGTTTAATCATCTGCGCCAGATCCGGCCGCAAATTTTCGATATGGATTCCGTGCGCTTCAAAAGTGTGTGCGGCATTAAAATAATGTTCGGTAGAATCCAGCAAAGCTTTGGAAGGAATGCAGCCCACATTTAAACAAGTGCCGCCAAAAGTTGAATATTTTTCGATGCAGGCCGTTTTTAAACCCAATTGCGCACAGCGGATTGCCGCCACATAACCACCTGGACCTGAACCGATAACAATTACATCATATTGCATAGTAGGTTTTATTTTTAAGGAAGCGCAAATTTAAGGATTTAACGTCAAAACACTATCAGATTCCTGTAATTACCGCAGGTTTTGCCAGGATGAAGAATCATTTTAATAGTTAATAATATTGTCTGCTATTAATTTCTATTGATAAAAACAGCATTGTCGTATCAATTCAAAATGTTTGCCGAGATCAATAACTATTACTGATTGAGTAAGTGATTTTTGATGCCTAATCTCAAAAAAGTAATTTTTACTGTAACGTTTTCGAAATTTCAGCATCTACAGATTGATTATGATCTGATGAAATTTTTTATCATATTTTGATTAAAATCTTGCAAAAACTAAAAAAATAGTTAAAATTTGTTAAAAAGCAAAAAAGTTAGATTTTGATCTGCTATCTTGCTTCATAAACCAACCAACCTGGCCTGTATGCTTAAACATTTACTTTTATTGGTATGCTTCTTTTATTGCATCAATTTTGCTTCGGCACAAACCAAAACGATTTCTATCAGCGGTACTGTAGTTGATTCTGTAAAACAAACGCCCTTAGGCTACGTAACTGTTTTGCTGAAAGATGCGGCCGGAAAAGCCGTTAAAAGTACGTTGACTAAGGATGATGGTTCATTTCAGTTACTAAATGTTAATCCTGCTGCTTATCAGTTAAATATTGCTTACGTTGGTTTTGTTGCCAAAATTATACCGGTAAAAGAAGCATCTGCAAAAATTGATTTAGGGAAAATAAAACTTTCCGCGTCCAGCAATCAGCTTAAAGAGGTTTCTATCGTGGCTGCAAAACCAATTGTAAGGCGTGAAGTTGACCGGATTGCTTATGACGTGCAGGCCGATCCGGAAAGTACGGTTTTAACTGCTTTAGATATGATCCGGAAGGTGCCGATGCTTTCTGTAGATGGGCAGGATAATATCAAACTGAAAGGAAGCGGGAACTATAAGATTTTGATCAATAACAAGGAATCATCGCTGGTGGCCAAAAATCCTTCCGATGTTTTTAAAGCGATGCCTGCTGCCAATATCGAACGGATTGAAGTAATTACCACGCCTCCTGCCAAATATGATGCGGAAGGTTTGGCCGGAATCATCAATATCATCACTAAAAAAAATGCTGATCAAGGTTATAATGGCAGCATCAACTTGCGCGAAAATGTGGTTTACGGGCCAGGAATCAACGCTAATGCAACATTAAAAAAAGGCAAGTTTGGTGCATCAGCTTATGTTGGAATCGGCGATCAAACAAACCGTACCAACCCGTATGATAATACGCAGACTTTTGTAAAAGATAACTCTGTCCTCGGTCAGAATGGCAGCAATACCAACGGCGGTTATTACACTTATGGGAATGCAGAATTAAGTTATGAAATTGATACATTGAACCTGCTGACAGCAACGTTGGACTTAAATAAAGGAAAGTTTAAGCAGGGAAATAACTATTTTACCTCACAGCAGGATGCGGAAAATAACTTATCGCAATTTTATCACTTGATTAATAATGGTTCAAGCAGCTGGACAGGCGCGGATGTTGGCCTTAATTATCAGTTGGGTTTTGCCAAGAAGAAAGACCGCTTGCTTACTTTATCCTATAAGTTTTCTCATTCGCCCAGTATTCAGTTTAATGATGTCAATATCTCACAGGAAATTAATTATCCATTTCCAGATTATCAGCAACACAATACTGCTGGCAGTAATGTACACACATTTCAGCTGGATTATGTGCATCCAGTAAAAAAATTGAATATAGAAGCAGGCGGAAAAGCTATTTTGCGGGGTAATTATAGTGATTTTACCAGTGAAAATCTGGATAATACAACGGGTTTGTATGTCATTAATCCAAGTCAAACCAACGATTTCAACTATCAGCAAAACGTTTACAGCTTATACAATTCATATCAATTAAAGCTCACGAAATGGACGGCTAAAGCTGGTTTGCGTTTGGAGCATACCAGTATCAATGCTGATTTTACTTCGGTTGGAAATTCTGCCAAGCAGGATTACAACAATTTAATTCCATCAATTTCACTTCAAAGAAGTTTTAAAACCAGCAGTATTAACTTTGGTTTTACGCAACGGATCCAGCGGCCGGGTATCTGGCAGTTAAATCCGTTTGTAGATTTATCCAACCCGAAATTCATCAGCACTGGTAACCCGAATTTAAAACCAGAATTAAATAATTCTTTCGAACTTACTTACAGCAATTTTTCCAAAGGTTCTATCAACGTTGGGTTAAGTTATGCTTTCTCAAATAATTCCATCCAGAATGTGGCCAGTATTTTAACGCAAACTAATACTTTGGGAAAAACCGATACGACTACGCTAAGTACCTATCAAAACTTAGGTACTAATAAAAGCGTCGGTATCAATACAAGTGCGAATTATACATTCTTTAAAAAGCTTTCTTTCAGTTTAAATGCAGAACTCCGTCAGATTTTTCTGGAAGGATCCTACAACGGAGAATTGTATAAGAACAGCGGTTTAACCGGAAACTCTTCTGCCAATTTGGGTTACAAGTTTGATAAAGGTTATCGTTTAGGTTTTGATGCTGGTTTTTATAGCGGCGATGTGCTTTTACAGGGCAAAACTTCGCATTATATTTATTCATCCTATAGTGGCTCCAAAGAATTGTTTAAAAAGAAATTGACGGTTTCTTTTGCGGCCGCTAATCCTTATAAGAAATTCTTTATTTTTAATCAATCCAACAACACGCCAGATTACAACCAGATAGCACATTATTATAACCGTTATCGTTCCTTCAACATTAGCCTGAATTATAAATTTGGTAAGCTGGAAGGCAACATTAAAAAGAATGCACATGGCATTAATAACGATGATACCAAAAGTGGTGGCAAAAGCGGCGGCGGTAATTAATTTTGTCGCATGGATATTTACGGCATTAAAAATTGCAACACAGTAAAAAAAGCATTAGGCTGGCTGCAATCAAACCACATCGATTTTAGGTTTCACGATTTTAAGAAGGAAGGGGTTTCTGTGGAGAAGTTGCAGGAATGGAGCAGCAAAGTTGGTTACGAAAAACTGCTGAACAAACAAGGCCTGACCTGGAAACAATTAGATCCCGAAACTAAAGGAACCATAACCGGCGAAAAAGAGGCTTTACAACTTTTGCACGATAAAAACAGCATGATCAAAAGGCCGGTTTTGGAGCTTAACGGAAAAGTTATTTTAGGTTTTAACGAACAGGAATATGCGATGCTGTTTTTATCGGATAAAAATTAAGCTTGCTTCAATTTTGGTAACATTAGCTTTACTTGCCGGTTAATTATAGATTTTTTGCTTAATTATGTCAATACTAATTGCAGAAAATTGATTCAAATGAAATTAAAACTTTTACCGATAAGCGCGTTTGCCTTATTACTTTTTACTGAGCTGGTTTCGGCACAACAAACGCCGCCAGCTGCAACTCGGCCTGCCGCTCCGGCTGCCGGCCGACCTGACTTTAACCGGATTCAGGAGCCACAAATTCAAACCAATTACAATTACCACGATGCTTTTGCACCATTTTTTTATACTAAAAATGGCAACGAATATCGCTCGGCAGGCGGCCAGCCTGGCCCGAAATACTGGCAAAATCGCGCCGATTATCAATTAGCTGCTTCGCTGAATGATCAAACAAATGAAATTACGGGAACGGAAATCCTGACTTATACCAACAACAGTCCTGATAAATTGGGCTTTCTGTGGATGCAGCTGGATCAAAATCTGTTCAAATCGGATTCGCGCGGATCAGCAATTATCCCAACAACCGGAAGCCGCAACGGTGGCCGCGGAGAAGTTTTTGATGCCGGTTATAAAATTAAGTCGGTAAAAGTAGTATCCGGCGGAAAAGGAAAATCGGCAGAAACAGACGTAAAGTTTATGATCAACGATACGCGGATGCAGGTTTTTTTGCCTCAAAACTTAAATGCTGATGGCGGCCAGGTAAAACTGAAAATTGAATACAGCTTTGTCGAACCCAATTATGGTTCCGACAGAACGGGTTATTTAGACACCAAAAATGGAAAAATTTACACCATTGCGCAGTGGTATCCGCGCATGTATGTGTATGATGATATTTACGGCTGGAATGCTTTGCCTTACACTGGTCCGGGCGAGTTTTATTTAGAATACGGCGATTTCGACATCAACATTACCGCACCGGCAAACCACATTGTAGTTTCTTCGGGAGAGTTGCAAAATCCGCAGGAAGTTTATACAGCCGAGCAGCAAAAACGCTGGGCTTCGGCTGCCAAAAGCGATCAAACGGTCATGATCCGTACGGCAGATGAAGTAACCAGTAAAGCTTCTCGTCCGGCAGGAAAATCAACCTTAACCTGGCATTTCAAACTTAAAAATGCGCGTGATGCTTCCTGGGCTTCTTCTGCGGCTTTCATAATTGATGCTGCCAAAATGAACTTGCCAAGTGGCCGCAAAGCGATGTCTATTTCGGCTTATCCGGTAGAAAGTGCTGGTGCTGATGCCTGGGGGCGATCAACAGAATACACCAAAAAATCCATCGAATTTAATTCGGCCAAATGGTACGAATTTACTTATCCCAATGCTACAACTGTTGCCGGTATTGTTGGCGGAATGGAATATCCGGGCATTGTTTTCTGCGGATATAAAGCAAAAGGCCGTGGCTTGTGGGGTGTAAACGATCATGAGTTTGGCCACAACTGGTTCCCGATGATTGTAGGATCAAACGAGCGTTTATTTGGCTGGATGGATGAAGGTTTTAACACTTTCATCAATACTTTATCAACAGCTAATTTTAACAATGGCGAGTATAAACCCAAAACTTCACCAGATATGCACCGTATTGGTGCTTATTTTACAGATCCTGCTACCGAGCCGATTTTAACTGCAGTGGATAATCTGAAAGAAAGAAATAATGGAACGTTACTCTATTCTAAACCAAGCGCTGGTTTGGTTTTGCTGCGCGAACAGATTTTAGGTCCGGAACGTTTTGACCGTGCTTTTCAAACTTACATCAACCGCTGGGCTTTTAAACATCCGCAACCGGATGATTTTTTCAGAACAATGGAAAATGTTTCCGGCGAAAGTTTAAACTGGTTCTGGAGAGGCTGGTTCCAAAATAACTGGCGTTTGGATCAGGCAGTTCGTGAGGTAAAATATGTAGATAACGATCCGGCAAAAGGCGCTTTGATTACGGTTGATAACCTGGAAAAAATGCCGATGCCAATGATTCTCGAAATTAAAACCGAAAGCGGCAAAACAAGCCGTATTACGTTGCCGGTAGAAGTTTGGATGCGTAATACCACCTGGACTTTCCGCTATCCATCTACCGAAAAAATAGAATCGGTAACCTCGGATCCTGATAAAGTTTTGCCTGATTTTAACCCGGATAACAACGTTTGGCAAAATAAATAGCACACAAATATTTTTTATACGTAAAAGAAGCTTTGGGAAACCAAGGCTTCTTTTTTTTGAACATGATTTGCAACAAAACCGATACTTCTTTTATCACCTAAAATTTAACACAACTTTTAAATAAAAAGATAGTTATCAGTACATGAAAAGTCGAATATTGATAACTTTTATAGCTGTTTGGATGCTGTTTGATTATGCACAAGCTCAAAATGTTTTGCGCGGAACTGTTTTTGAAGGAAAATCTTCGCGCAGATTAGCTAATGTTTTTGTGCGGGATATTAATTCAAAAGAAATCTCACTGACTGATAATTCTGGTAATTTCACCATCCGAACGGTTAAAAACCATACGCTGGTTTTTACTTCGCCGGGTTATAATCCGGATACTTTGTTTCTGGTTGATCTTCAGCCAAAACACATCGAACTGTTGCTGCGCGGTATTACTTTAAATCAGGTAAATATCACTTCCAGCAGAGCTTTCAACCCAAGAGAAGAATATCCGGACGTTTACGAGAAAAGCAAATTTGCTTTGTCGCCATCGCGGATTTTTGGAAAAGAAGCTAAAGATGCACGCCGTTTAAAAAGATATTTTGGCCGTGAAGGAGAAGAACGGCAAATAGATTCGGCTTTTAATGCGGTATATGTAAGCAGTTTGGTGCCCTTAAAAGGAAAAGATTTAGAAAACTTTATGACCATGTACCGGCCAACTTATGCGTTAGTAAAAGCTCCGCATTCGTCGCTCACGCTTTACATCAATGATTCTTATAAAAAGTTTATGGCTTTGCCTCCAGAAAAACGTAGTATCCAACAATTAACAATTAATTAAAAGCACATTTAACCAACAAGAGAATTTTTATATGATAAAAGAAGCAGGTAAAACAATCAATCATCAACTCATTATGTGCTGTTTGGTTATGCTTTTTACAGTAAGTTTGGTTAATCAATCTTCCGCACAAATTCTTACAACAGGGGTACTTCCGCAGGACAGAATTTTAGGTAAGTGGATGTCGGTAGAGAAAAATGTGATGGTTAATGTTTACAAAAATGGAAATAAGTACGGCGCAAAACTGATCTGGTTTGATGATTCTGACGATAAATCCAAACCGATGAATACCCGCATTGATTATAACAATCCTGATAAAACGCTTCAAAACCGTAAGCTGATCGGGTTGGAAGTGGTGGATAACCTGGATTACAATCCCACAACCAGCTCTTGGGAGAACGGCATGATTTACGATGCCAAAAGCGGCCGTAACTGGAGTTCGGCAGCCACCATTACATCTGATGATTTGCTAAAAGTAACCGGTTACTGGCATTTTAAATTTCTCGGTAAAACAATGGTTTTTAAACGGCCATAACCTCCGGATACTTTTTTTATCTACTAAAAATTTTGCTTGATGATTACAGCATATCAATTAATTACCGGTGCCGACGGCCATTCGCATATTATTAAAGGCCATGTGGCCGAGCACTTTACGAGCAAAGCCATTTCTATTCATTTTAAAGAAACTGCCGCCGGCTCAAATTACAGCTGGCATCCGGCACCCACCACACAATTTGTACTTACCTTAACTGGTACTTTGGAATTTACTGTTTTTAGCGGAGAAAAATTTTTGGTGAAAGCAGGCGAAGTTTTAATTGCGATGGATACTACTGGCAGCGGCCACACTTGGCAAATGCTGGGCAATGAACCCTGGAAACGTGCTTACATAACTTTTGCAGAAGGCCAGGACCTGGGTTTTGCAGCTGATATTTAAACTGAGAATCAGATGCATGATGCTATTAAATTATGCTTCTTTTATCTCTATAAACTTATTTAATAGGATTTAATTCAGCCTTAAGCTCAAAAACGAATTAACGACTCTGCTGTTAACTTAAAAATAGCACGATAAAAGAAGTATCATGAACATTCCTCAAACAATTACCATTGCTGGTAAAAGCAATCACCCGATACAAGTTAAACGTTTAGGTTATGGCACCATGCGCCTTCCGGGCGAAGGTGTTTATGGCGAACCGGCAGACCGGCCAAACGCTTTAGCCATATTAAAACAAGCGGTTAAAAGTGGCATCAACTTTTTAGATACGGCCGATTATTATGGCGAAGATGTAACCAACCGGTTAATTGCCGAAGCTTTGTATCCTTATTCTGATGATCTGGTGATTTGTACAAAAGTTGGCGGCGCACGCAAACCGGATAAAAGCTGGATTGCTTATAACACGCCGGAAAATTTGCGTGCCAGCATCGAAAATAACTTGCTCACTTTGAAACTTGACCAGATTACTTTGGTGCATTTTAGGGTGATGCCCGGTGGTACGGATTTTGAAAAATCAATGGAAACGATGTTTGCCATGCAGCAGGAAGGCAAAATTTTACATGTTGGTGTGAGCAACGTTGATGTTAATGAACTGGAAACGGCCATGAAAATGGGCAACATTGCTACCGTAGAAAATATGTTTGGCCACGGGCAGCGCACGTTGCATAAATCAGCTCATGGCGAAAACAGGGGAGGAGAAGAAATTTTACACATTTGCGAAGCGAATGAAATTCCTCTGATCCCTTATTTTTCCCTGTTAAATTCTTTGGGTAAAAAAGATACGCGTATTGCAGAGATCGCTAAAAAATACCAGGTAAACGAAGCACAGATTAATCTTGCCTGGCTGCTGCATTATTCGCCCTGGATATTGCCAATTCCCGGAACTTCATCCTTAATTCATTTTGAAGAAAATATTAAAGCTGCTGATATACAATTAACAGAGGCAGATATGAATTACCTGAAATAAAGATTTTAAACTGTCTGACTGGTCAGGTTTTGGCCGGTCGGACATACATCCAGCAACACACAATTTAAACAAGCTGGTTTGAAGTGAAAACACACTTTTTGTCCATGCCGCATCATTACCTGATGATTATCATACATTTCATGAGCGGTAAAATCAGGCGGCAATAAATTCTCCAATACCCGGTTGGCTTTTGCTTCTCCAATTTTTGCATCAATAATTCCTAAACGAACTGCAACCCGGAAATGATGAGAATCTACTGGTAAAGCTTTGGCGCGCAAAGTACTGAACGACAATACCGCCGCGCTGGTTTTCGGTCCAACGCCCGGCAATTCTTCCAGCCATTTCCGTGCTTCGGCTACTTCTAAACCAGTTAAAAAATTTAAGGATAAAACGCCTAAACGTTCTGTAATCAAGCTTAAAACTTGCTGTATACGTGGTGCTTTTTGTTCTGGCCAAGTGCAGGGGCTAATTGTTGCTTGTACGACATCGGTTGGCGCATCTCTTACTGCTTCCCAAGAACCGAAAGCGTTGCGCAAATTATTAAAAGCTTGTCCGGAATCCCGATTTTTAGTTCGGTGAGATAACAATGCAGATACAAGTTCGCTTAATGGATCCAGATCATGAAAATAATTTATCTGGCTGCCATATACAGCAGATAAACGGTGATGGATTTCCAGTACAAATTCTTCTTTGTTGGGAATGATGATCAGCATGAACTTAACTAAATTAGGGTTATAAAAGAAGCATTTGAAATTACTGCTTTTACAAAGTTGCATGGCTAACAAGATATTGCTGATTAAGGTTTTTGCAGTTTTGAATACTGCTATACCGATGTGAGTGTTTTTATAACTCTTTAAAATGGGCGTTTCTATTCTTACTTCTTTTATCACCCAAAAATCTTTTCCTACAACCTCTTGATAATCAAAATAAAAGTTGCTACTTTCGCAGTCCTTTTTAGTATAAGGAAAATACTGTAAACATTTAAAAGCAAAAATGCCTACTATTCAGCAATTAGTTAGAAAAGGTAGAGTAGCTATGGTTGACAAGAGTAAGTCGCCAGCGTTGGACAGCTGTCCACAGCGAAGAGGTGTGTGCACACGTGTGTACACCACTACCCCTAAAAAACCAAACTCAGCCATGCGTAAAGTTGCCCGTGTTCGTTTAACCAACGGCAAAGAGGTAAATGCGTATATCCCCGGCGAAGGCCACAACTTGCAAGAGCACTCGATTGTATTGATTCGTGGTGGTCGTGTTAAAGATTTACCAGGCGTTCGTTACCACATCATTCGTGGTGCATTGGATACTTCAGGTGTTGCTGGCCGTAATCAACGTCGTTCTAAATACGGAACGAAACGTCCTAAACCAGGCGCGCCAGTAGTAGCGGCAAAAGGTGCACCAGCTAAGAAAAAGAAATAATTCAAGGAGGATAGCAACAAATGAGAAAGTCGAAACCAAAAAAGAGAATTATCCTTCCTGATCCAAAGTTCAATGATACTTTGGTTACCAGGTTTGTAAATAACATGATGTATGACGGTAAAAAATCTACCGCTTATACTATTTTTTATGATGCCGTTGAACTGGTAGAAAAAAGAACAAGCGAAAGCGGTTTGGATACCTGGAAAAAAGCATTGAATAATGTAATGCCTGCTGTTGAAGTTAAATCCCGCCGTGTTGGCGGAGCTAACTTCCAGGTACCTACAGAAGTTCGTCCGGAGCGTAAAATTGCTTTGGGTATGAAATGGTTAATTAGCTATTCCCGTAAACGTGGTGAAAAAACCATGATGGAGAAATTAGCTGGTGAAATTATTTCTGCTGCAAAAGGCGAAGGTTCTGCAGTGAAAAAGAAAGAAGATACGCACAAAATGGCTGAAGCCAACAAAGCGTTCTCCCATTTCCGTTTCTAATTAGATTACACCGATTATTAGAAGATTACACCGATTGTTTGATTTAGAATAATCGGTGTAATCATTTATAAAATCTGAGAAATCAAACAAAAAAGAAAATGTCAAGAGATTTAAAATATACAAGAAACATTGGTATTGCCGCTCACATTGATGCTGGTAAAACCACTACGACAGAGCGTATTCTTTACTACTCTGGTGTAAGTCATAAAATCGGTGAGGTGCATGAAGGTGCTGCAACGATGGATTGGATGGCACAAGAGCAGGAGCGTGGTATCACTATTACTTCAGCTGCTACAACTGTTGATTGGAAATACAGAGGGCAAACTTATCATATCAATATTATTGATACACCAGGACACGTAGATTTTACTGTTGAAGTAAATCGTTCATTGCGTGTATTGGATGGTTTAGTTTTCTTGTTTTCTGCTGTTGATGGTGTTGAGCCCCAATCAGAAACCAACTGGAGATTAGCCAATAATTACAACGTTGCCCGTATCGGTTTCGTAAATAAAATGGACCGTTCTGGTGCAGACTTTTTGAAAGTTGTTAAGCAGGTAAAAACAATGTTAGGCAGTAATGCTGTGCCATTGCAATTGCCAATTGGCGCTGAAGAAGGTTTTAAAGGCGTAATCGATTTGATCAACTTCCGTGGTATTGTTTGGAATGAGCATGATAAAGGTATGACCTTTACTGAAGTTCCTATTCCGGAAGATATGGTTGAAGAAGCAACTGAATGGAGAGAGAAATTACTTGAATCAGTAGCTGAATATGATGAAAGCCTGATGGAGAAATTTTTCGATGCTCCTGAAACGATTACAGAGCGTGAAGTTTTAGATGCTTTACGTAAAGCTGTTTTAGATGCTAAAATTGTTCCTATGGTTTGTGGTTCATCTTTCAAAAATAAAGGTGTACAAACGATGCTGGATTATGTGATGGAATTATTGCCATCACCAATGGATGTAGAAGGTATTATCGGTACAAACCCGGATACTGGTGAGGAAATAATGCGTAAACCAGATGTTAAAGAACCATTTGCGGCCTTAGCATTTAAAATTGCAACCGATCCATTTGTTGGTCGTTTGTGTTTTATCCGTGTTTACTCCGGTAACTTGGAAGCTGGTTCTTATGTGCATAACATGCGTTCTGATAACAAAGAACGTATCTCCCGTATTTTCCAAATGCATGCTAACAAGCAAAATCCTATTCCAAATGTTGGAGCAGGTGATATTGCTGCGGTAGTAGGTTTTAAGGATATTAAAACTGGTGATACGCTTTGTGATGAGAAATTCCCGATCATTCTGGAGTCTATGAATTTCCCTGAGCCGGTTATCGGTTTAGCTATCGAGCCTAAAACTCAGGCAGACGTAGATAAATTGGGTATGGCTTTAGGTAAACTGACCGAAGAAGATCCAACTTTCCGTGTAAATACTGATGAAGAAACCGGCCAAACTGTAATTTCAGGTATGGGCGAGCTTCACTTGGATATCATCATGGATCGTTTGAAACGTGAATTTAAGGTTGAAGTTAACCAAGGTGCACCACAAGTTTCTTACAAAGAAGCAATCACGGGTACAACTCAACACCGCGAAACTTACAAGAAACAAACAGGTGGTCGTGGTAAATTTGCCGATATTCAGATCATCATTTCTCCAAATGATGAAGACAAAACAGGTTTACAGTTTGTGAATGAAATTTCTGGTGGTTCTATTCCACGTGAATTTATTCCATCCATAGAAAAAGGTTTTGCTGCTGCAATGGCAAATGGTGTATTAGCTGGTTATCCATTACAAAATATGAAAGTTCGTTTAATAGACGGATCTTTCCACGCTGTCGATTCAGATGCTTTATCTTTTGAGATTTGCGCACGTTCTGCTTATCGCGAAGCATTGCCAAAATGTAAACCAGTGTTGTTGGAGCCAATCATGAAGATTGAAATCCTGACGCCGGAAGAAAACATGGGTGATGTTATTGGTGATATGAACCGTCGTCGTGGTCAGCTTTTAGGTATGGATTCTCGTGCAGGTGCACAAGTAATCAAAGCTACTGTGCCATTGTCAGAAATGTTTGGTTATGTAACACAGTTGCGTACCATCACTTCCGGCCGTGCAACATCTACCATGGAGTTTGATCACTATGAACCAGCTCCTCGTAACGTTCAGGAAGAAGTAGTTGCTAAATCAAAAGGAAAAGCACACGCTTAAATTTAGGTGCTAAAAGAAGCATCAGTATAAATAAACTTATTGTATAACCGTAACTAATAGCTCTTACGGTTATACTTTACAAAAAAACAAAATGAGCCAAAGAATCAGAATCAAACTAAAATCTTACGATTACAACCTGGTAGATAAATCTGCTGAAAAAATCGTAAAAACTGTAAAGCCAACCGGCGCTGTAGTTAGCGGACCGCTGCCTTTACCAACCGAAAAAAGAATTTTTACCGTTTTGCGTTCACCGCACGTAAACAAAAAAGCACGTGAGCAATTCCAATTATGCTCTTACAAACGTTTGCTTGATATTTACAGTTCTAACTCTAAAACAGTGGATGCGTTGATGAAACTGGAATTGCCAAGTGGCGTTGAAGTTGAAATTAAAGTGTGAGGTAATACTGCTTTTATCACACAAAAAAAGATCGTTTCTATTGAAACGATCTTTTTTTGTTTACACGAATTTTTATCCGGTAAAAGAAGCATTACTAATATTCAGGATTTCCGGTAATTTCTTCCAGCTTATTTCTAACTGTTTGCAAATCCCGGGATAATTTTTTTTCCTTTTCATTCGCTTTGGTTTTATAGCCTTTGTATTCCTCCTCCAGTTCATTATAAAGTTTGGTGCGGTAATGGCCTTCCCGACGCGCACTTCCCGAAAGAAAAATAACAGCCGCAGCCAAAGCACTTAATGCAATCACCAATCCCCACATAATCGTGTTGTAAGTAGTTTTGGCAACCTGCATTCCTAAAAAACCAATACTGTTAACTTGTGCATTGGTTGCATTTAAACTTTCCTCTTTACTGTTTACATCATTTTGCAGAGTAGAAAGGTTTTTAGTTTGGGTTGATAATTTATTTTGAACGGCAGCTAAATTAGTTCTCTGGATGCGCAGTGAATCCTGTACACTTTTATACAAAGAAGCGATCATCGGTTGCTGATAATGAAAAACTTTACCCATGATAAACTGATACTGGCCACTAATACTTTTATCTGTACTTACAGCTATTGGTCCGATTGTAGGCTGCAATGCACTAATTGCTACACTGGTTCTGGCTGCGGTTGTTTTTAAAATTGGTTTTGGCTTAACGCTGCTTCTTGTAGAATCTTGTGCATAACAAACTGATAAGAAAGTAGATAACAAGATAAGCTGTGATAAATGTAATGCTGTTTTTAGGTGCATAAAAGAAGCTTTTGGTACGTAGTAAATTTTTATTTTTCTACAGCCAGTATAACAATTTTATACGGACGATTGCAAACGAATATAGCAATCATCTTTAAAATATATTAATAATTATCTTCGCCGCATGGTTATCGGAATTATTGGTTTAGGCGATATGGGCAAATTGTATGCAAAAGCTTTTGCCGAAAAAGGTTTAGAAGTTTGCGGAAGCGATTTGCCTCAATACTTCGAGTCCTTATGCGAAGAATTAGAGCCACATCAAATTAAAGTATTTCAGGATGGAAGGGAAACTGCTCAAAAAAGCGACATCCTGATTTTCTCCGTAGAAACCGACCGGATAAAAGAAGTAGTAGCCAGATACGGACCTTATGCAAAATCAGGTGCGATTGTGGCAGGGCAAACTTCCGTTAAGCATCCTGAAATTGCTGCTTTTGAAGAGTTTTTGCCTGTAGATACGAATATCATTACCATTCATCCCCTGCATGGGCCCGGCTTCTCTCCGAAAGGACAGAAGCTGGTTGTGATCCCGCACCGCTGCAATTCAAAAACGTATCAGACTATGCTTGATGTACTTGCATTACTAGAAGTAGATTTGGTAGAAATGGAGGATTACCATCAGCATGACAAAATAGTTGCTGATACACAGGCTGTTACTCATGTTGGTTTTGAAAGTATGGGAACTGCCTGTGCGGCTGCCGGGTTTTATCCCTGGGAAAGTGCGGCCTATATTGGAGGAATTGACAATGTAAAAATTCTGATCATGCTCCGCATATTCAGTTATAAAGCACATGTTTACGCAGGTTTGGCAATTCTTAATCCTTATGCCAAACAACAGGTAAAACAGTATGCGGTTTCAGAATCAGAATTATTTAAACTGATGATTCAGGAGGAGGAAAAAGAGTTACGTAAACGGCTGTATGAAGCGCGCGATTTTGTTTTTCATGAAAGCCGGCAACCAATTTTATTGGATGATGCTGTGATGAAAGAGTTTTCGCTTTCTGTTAATTCCTCACTACGAAAGCCCAATTCGCATTTAAGTATTTTAAGTATGGTTGATGCATGGAATAAATTAAAAGTGAATCCATATGATAACTTAATTTGCCAAACGCCACCCTTTCGTTTACGGTTGGGGATTGCAGAGTATCTTTTTAAAAACGAAGCTTTGTTAGAAGAATCAATCGAAACAGCTTTATACGATAAATCTATCCGGGGTGATGATCTGGAATTTCATTCTGCAGTAAGAGACTGGTCCGCAATTATCAATTATGGAGATATAGAAGGTTATAAATTACAATTTAATCACACGCAAAATTTCTTTAAAGATAGATTAGAACATGGCCGGCAGCAAAGTGCAGAAATGATTAAAAGATTAATGAAGGACTGAATTGTTTAAATTAATATCATACTTCTTTTATCGATATAAAATAGGACTAGCAAATTTCCCCCTTCGCGTTTCTTATTTTATTACTTGATAAAAGAAGTATCCACTTAGGTAGAAAGTCCTTAAAAAATTGTCAGAAATATTATAAAAATATATTTCATAACTATTTGATAATTAATCAAACATTCCTATCTTTGCCGTCCCGAAAAGGGAAATAAGTCTTGAACGAAGCCCTACTGCTTCGATGGACTAAAGCAATTAAATTAAGAAAATGTCAGGAATTATTGGTAAAAAAGTAGGAATGACCAGCATTTTCGATGAGACAGGGAAAAACATTCCCTGTACCGTAATCGAAGCTGGCCCCTGTGTGGTAACACAGGTTAAGTCTGTAGAAGCAGATGGATATGCTGCTGTTCAGTTGGCATATGATGAGAAAAAGGAGAAAAATACTTCTGGTCCGTTAAAAGGGCATTTCTCTAAAGCGGGTACTACTCCTAAGAAAAAACTTGTTGAATTTAAAACTTTTGAAGATCAAAAAACATTAGGTGATACCATTACAGTAGCACTTTTTGTAGCTGGAGACTTTGTTGATGTTGTAGGAACATCAAAAGGTAAAGGCTTTCAAGGGGTTGTGAAACGTCATGGTTTTGGTGGTGTAGGTATGGCGACTCATGGTCAGCATAACCGTTTAAGAGCGCCAGGTTCACTGGGTGCATCTTCTTGGCCTTCCCGTGTATTTAAAGGTATGCGTATGGCCGGGCAAACTGGTAACAGCCGTGTTAAGGTTCAGAATCTTGAAGTATTGAAAGTTTACACAGAACAGAATTTATTAGTAGTAAAAGGTTCTATACCTGGTGCTAAGGGTTCATTCGTAATTATCGACAAGTAATGGAAGTAGTAGTAGTAAATGTTTTAGGACAAGAAACTGGTGCCAAGGTGCAGCTTCCTGATTCAATATTTGGCGTAGAGCCTAACGATCACGCCATTTATTTGGATGTAAAACAATATTTGGCTAATCAACGTCAGGGTACACATAAGTCAAAACAGCGTAATGAAATCGCGGGTTCAACCCGGAAATTACATAATCAAAAAGGGACAGGTGGTGCCCGTGCGGGTAGTATTAAATCTCCTTTGTTTAATGGTGGAGGTCGGGTTTTTGGTCCACAGCCACGTGATTATAGTTTTAAGCTAAATAAGAAATTAAAATCATTAGCACGTAAGTCTGCTTTATCTTACAAAGCAAAAGATAACCACATCGTAGTACTGGAAGATTTTAACTTTGATGTTGTCAAAACTAAAAGCTACATCAACCTAGTTGCTGGTTTAAATTTTACTGATGAAAAAACGTTATTGGTTTTGTCAGAAGCAAATAAAAATATTTATTTATCAAGCAGAAATCTCAAAAAAGCAAAAGTAATCACTGCTGATCAGCTGAATACTTATGACATTTTGAATGCAGGAAAACTTTTGTTGACTGCAAGTTCTGTTAAAACTTTGGAGGAAGCATTAGCTAAGTAATATGGAAATTTTAAAGAAACCTTTACTTACAGAAAAAGTAACTCTGTTAACAGAAAAATTAAACCGTTATGGTTTCATAGTAGATCCTAAAGCAAACAAAATACAGATAAAGGGAGCAATCGAAGCTATGTATGGTGTTAACGTTATATCTGTAAATACCATGAGATATGCAGGAAAATTAAAAAGCCGTAATACTAAAGCAGGTTCTGTTTCTGGCAGACCTTCCAAATACAAGAAAGCTGTTATTACTTTAAAAGACGGTGAGACAATTGATTTTTACAGTAATAATATCTAATTAAGAAAATGGCAGTTAAAAGATTTAAACCGGTTACCCCAGGTACCCGTTTCAGAGTTGGAGGCGATTATTCGGATATTACTACTAATGTTCCTGAAAAATCATTAGTTGTCTCTCATAAAAAATCAGGTGGTAGAAATCACTCTGGTAAAATGACAATCAGAAATGTTGGTGGTGGCCATAAAAAGTCATACCGTTTAATCGATTTTAAACGCAACAAATTTGATATTCCGGCTATCGTAGCTACAATTGAATACGATCCAAATAGATCAGCACGTATTATTTTGTTAAATTATGTTGATGGGGAAAAAAGATATATGCTTGCACCGGAAGGCATCCAAGTTGGTCAAACTGTTCTCTCAGGAGATGCAGTAGCACCAGAAGTTGGAAACACACTTCCATTAAAGAGTATACCTTTAGGTTCAATTATTCATAATATTGAATTAAATCCTGGTCAGGGTGGCATTATTGCACGATCTGCTGGAACATATGCTCAGCTATCTGCACGTGATGGTAAATATGCAATTATTAAATTGCCTTCAGGTGAAACCAGGATGATCTTAGCAACCTGTTTGGCTACCATAGGAACAGTTTCTAATTCTGAAAAAGCAAACGAAGTATTAGGGAAAGCTGGTCGTAAACGTTGGTTAGGTCGTCGTCCAAGAGTTCGTGGTGTTGCCATGAACCCAGTAGATCACCCTATGGGTGGTGGTGAAGGTCGGGCTTCCGGGGGTCACCCGCGTTCCAGAAAAGGTTTATTAGCTAAAGGCTTCAAAACTCGCGACAAAAAGAAATCATCCGATCGTTACATCATTGAAAGAAGGAAAAAATAATGGCACGTTCAATTAAAAAAGGACCTTATATTGATCATAACCTGGAAAGAAAAGTTCTTACCTTGAATGATACCAATAAAAAATCAGTTGTAAAAACCTGGTCACGCCGCTCAATGATTTCTCCGGATTTCGTTGGTCATACTTTTGCAGTACATAATGGTAATAAATTTATCCCTGTGTACGTTACAGAAAATATGGTTGGACACAAGTTGGGAGAATTTTCTCCGACACGTACTTTCAGGGGGCACTCTGAAAAGAAAAAATAATTTGTAATGGAAGCAACAATAAAAACTAAAAAATCTGTCTTAATCAGACAACGCAAAGAGCACGAAAAAGCTCAGCAAGGCGGTGCTTCTGCTGCAAAATTACAAAACTGTCCAACCTCACCTCGCAAAATGCGTTTAGTGGTTGATTTGATCAGAGGCGAAAATGTGGAAAAAGCTTTATATATTTTAAAGTATACTAATAAGGAAGCAGCTATCAGAGTTGAAAAACTATTATTATCTGCTATCAAAAATTGGGAGCTAAAAAATGAAGGTAAAAGGGTAGAAGAAAATGCTCTTTTTGTAAAGGAAATTTCTGTGGGTGGTGGTCGTCAGTTGAAAAGACTACGTCCAGCTCCGCAAGGTAGAGGTTACCAGATCAGGAAACGTTCTAACCACGTTACTTTAATAGTAGATTCAAAAAATGATAACATATAATTTGTAATGGGACAAAAAGCACATCCAATAGGTAACAGGTTAGGAATCATCAGAGGATGGGATTCTAACTGGTTCGGTGGCAATAATTACTCCGACAAATTAGTGGAAGATGAAAAAATTCGTAAATACCTTTCGGTACGTATTGCTAAAGGTGGTGTTGCTAAAGTAGTAATTGAGCGTACACTGAAACGTATTACGGTTACTATTCATACAGCTCGTCCGGGTATTGTAATTGGGAAAGGTGGTCAGGAAGTTGATAAGATTAAAGAAGAGCTTAAAAAATTAACCAAAAAAGATATTCAGATCAATATTTTTGAAATTAAGCGTCCTGAACTTGATGCACAATTAGTTGCAGAAGGTGTAGCTAAACAACTCGAAGCCCGTATTTCTTTCCGTAGAGCAATGAAAACTACAATTGCTTCTACTATGCGTATGGGAGCAGAAGGTATCAAAATTATGTGTTCTGGTCGTTTAGGCGGTGCAGAAATGGCTCGTACTGAGCAATATAAAGAAGGTAGGATACCTTTGCATACTTTCCGTGCAGATATTGATTATGCTTTAGGTGAAGCCTTAACTACTTACGGTAAAATAGGTGTTAAAGTCTGGATCTGTAAAGGTGAAGTTTACGGAAAACGTGATTTGTCTCCAAATATTGGTGCTAATACTGGCACTAATACTAAAGGTGGACGTCCAGAAGGCGCACCTGCTTATGGAGATCGAGATCGTGGTGGAGATCGCAAGAATTCTGGTGGTGGAGATCGAAGGAATAATGATAGAAGATCACCAAATGGAAGTAATAACAGTAATCCAAGAGGTGGTGGAAATCCTAATCAAAGAAGTGGTGGCGGTGCAGCTGGCGCTAAGAGAAGATAATCATATTTAAAATAAGTTAAGTGTTACTTAACAATATAAGTTTAAAGTAAAATGCTACAGCCCAAAAGAACTAAGTTTAGGAAAATGCAAAAAGGCAGAATGAAAGGTATCGCAACTCGTGGTGCAGAACTTTCATTTGGTTCGTTCGGAATCAAGTCTTTGGAACCAGCTTGGATCACAAGTCGCCAGATAGAATCAGCCCGAATTGCTGTTACTCGTTTTATGAAACGCGAAGGACAGGTTTGGATTAGGATTTTCCCGGACAAGCCGGTAACAAAAAAACCTGCTGAAGTACGTATGGGTAAAGGTAAAGGTGCACCAGAATACTGGGTAGCTGTTGTTAATCCTGGCCGAATCATTTTTGAAGCAGAAGGAGTTTCTCTGGAAACTGCAAAAGAAGCTATGCGACTTGCTGCACAAAAATTACCTGTGCAAACAAAGTTCGTAGTAAGAAGAGACTACGTAGAAACAGAATAATATTAATTATAAATTGAATCCTGAAAGCACAGGCTCTTCAAGTGAAATCATAAAAAAAGATGAAGAATTCAGAAATTTTAGACTTGTCAACCGAAGAGCTTTCTACCCGTTTAGCGGAAGAAAAATCTGGCTTGACTAAATTAAAATTTGCGCACACAGTTTCTGCTATTGAAAATCCTTCCCGTATTGCTAAAATCAAGAAAGATATAGCTCGTTTAAATACTGAAATTACCAAGCGCAAAACGGTGTCGGCTTCTGAAACAATTTAATCATTAGAATTAAAATGGAAAGAAATTTAAGAAAAACAAGAACTGGGTTGGTTGTATCCAATAAAATGGATAAGTCAATTGTAGTTTCCGTCGAGCGTAAAGTAAAACACCCGATCTACGGTAAATTCGTAAAAAAAACAGCTAAATTCATGGCTCATGATGAAGCTAATACATGCGGAATAGGAGATACAGTTACCATTATGGAAACCCGTCCTCTTAGTAAAAACAAGAATTGGAGATTGGTTCAAATTGTAGAAAAAGCTAAATAATGGTACAGCAGGAATCAAGATTAAACGTTGCTGATAACAGCGGAGCTAAAGAAGTACTCGTAATTCGAGTACTTGGTGGTACTGGTAAAAGGTATGCTTCTTTAGGTGATAAGATTGTTGTAACTGTAAAAAGTGCTTTGCCATCAGGTAACGTAAAAAAAGGTACAGTTTCTAAAGCAGTTGTAGTTAGAACAAGTAAAGAAGTTAGAAGGAAAGACGGGTCTTATATTCGTTTTGATGATAATGCTGCTGTTCTTCTGAATAATCAGGACGAACCAAGAGGAACCCGTATTTTTGGCCCAGTGGCTAGAGAACTTCGTGAAAAACAGTTTATGAAAATTGTATCATTAGCACCAGAAGTATTATAATATGGAAAAGAAAAGTAAATCTCAGATCAAATTCAAACTCCGTAAAGGTGATCTGGTAAAAGTAATTGCAGGTGATTCTAAAGGCACTCAGGGTAAAATTACTGAAGTTATTTTAAGTGAAAGCCGTGCTTTGGTTGAAGGTGCTAATATGGTTACAAAGCATACTAAACCAAATGCTGCAAATCCTAACGGAGGTATCATTAAAAAAGAAGCTCCTATTCACATTTCAAATCTCGCTATGATTGATTCTAAAACAGGTAATATTACCCGTATAGGAAAGAAAAAAGGTGAGAATGGTAAATTTATAAGAGTATCTAAAAAGTCTGGGGAGGAAATTAAATAATGGCTTACGTACCAAGATTAAAAGTACAATATAAAGAAGGCATCCGCACAGCACTGAAAGATAAATTTCAGTATAAAAGTGTAATGCAAGTTCCAAAACTGGAAAAAATTGCCATCAATCAAGGTGTTGGGGCTGCTACTACAGACAAAAAGTTGATTGAAACTGCAATCACCGAAATGACTACAATTACTGGTCAGCAGTCAGTTGCTTCTAAATCTAAAAAAGATATTTCAAACTTTAAGTTGCGTAAGGGTATGCCTGTTGGTGTGCGTGTTACTTTGCGTGATAATCATATGTATGAATTTTTAGATCGTTTAATTTCTGTAGCTTTACCACGTATTCGTGATTTCAAAGGTATTAATGATAAAGGTTTTGACGGAAAAGGTAATTATACTTTAGGTATTACAGAGCAGATTATTTTCCCAGAAATCAATATTGATAAAATCAATAAGATTATGGGTATGGATATTACCTTTGTTACTTCTGCAAAAAATGATGTAGAAGCATTAGAACTTTTAAAATCATTTGGATTACCGTTTAAGAATCAAAATAATCAACAACCACAATAATGGCTAAAGAAGGTGTAAAAGCACGTGATGTAAAGCGTGCAAAAGCTGTTGCTAAATATGCTGAAAAAAGAGCGGAGTTAAAAGCTGCCGGAGATTATATTGCTTTGGATAAATTGCCAAAAAATGCTTCACCGGTCCGTCAACATAATCGTTGTAAATTAACTGGTCGCCCTAGAGGTTACATGCGTCAGTTTGGTATTTCTCGTGTTACTTTTCGCGAAATGGCTTTAGCTGGTAAAATTCCAGGGGTAAAAAAAGCAAGTTGGTAATATCAATTTTAGGTTGATAAAAATAGTATGCTGTTTTAACTACAGTAAAAATAGAATTGATAACAGGTCAGCAGGAAGGCCCTGCCAGATACCATTATCATAATTTAAGTTATAAAATGAATACAGATCCAATTGCAGATTATCTTACCAGAGTAAGAAACGCAATTAAGGCAAACCATCGCGTTGTCGAAATCCCGGCATCTAATCTAAAAAAAGAAATCACGAAAGTTCTTTTTGATAAAGGTTACATTGCCAATTACAAATTTGAAGATTCTGCTCCTCAAGGCATAATTAAAGTAGCTTTAAAATATAATCCGGTTACTAAGATTTCCGCTATTCGTGATTTATCTCGCATTAGCAGACCTGGATTAAGAAGATATGCCGGTGTAGAAAATATGCCTCGTGTTTTAAATGGTTTAGGTATCGCTATATTATCAACTTCTAAAGGTGTAATGACTGATAAGGAAGCTAAAGTAAGTAATATTGGTGGTGAAGTTTTATGTTACGTTTATTAATCAGAACTATATGTCTAGAGTAGGAAAAGCCCCTGTTACATTACCTAGTGGTGTTACGATTTCTGTATCAGATAGTAATCTGGTTACTATACAAGGTCCAAAAGGATCGTTAGCTCAACAAGTTGATAGTGATATCACTATAGAGCAGGAAAGTGGTCAAATTTTAGTTAAGCGTCCTTCCGAACAAAAACGTCATAAAGCTTTACATGGCTTATATCGCTCTTTGGTGAATAACATGGTTATTGGTGTAACTGAAGGATATAAATTAGAGCAAGAACTTGTTGGAGTAGGTTATAGAGCTACCAATAATGGAAATACTTTGGATTTAGTTTTAGGATATTCTCACCATTATGTGTTTGAGTTACCAAAAGAAATTAAAGTTACTACTACTGCAGAAAAAGGTAAAAACCCAACTATCATCCTTGAATCGATTGATAAGCAGTTATTAGGCCAGGTTGCAGCAAAAATTCGTTCGCTGAGAACGCCAGAACCATATAAAGGTAAAGGTATCAAGTTTGTTGGGGAACAATTAAGAAGAAAAGCAGGTAAATCTGCATCAAAAAAATAACTTATGTTAGGTAAATTATCAAGGAGAGATCGGATAAAGAAAGGGATTAGAAAAACTCTTTCTGGATCAATTGAGCGGCCTCGCTTATCAGTATTTAGAAGTAATAAGGGAATTTATGCACAAGTTATTGATGATTTGTCTGGAAAAACTTTAGTTTCTGCATCTTCTTTATCCAAAGAGTTTACAGCAGCAGGATCCAAATCAGATCAATCTATAGCAGTTGGTAAATTAGTCGCAGAAAAAGCAATTGCTGCAGGGATTAAAGAAGTTGTATTTGATCGTAATGGTTATTTATATCATGGTCGGATCAAATCATTGGCAGAAGGTGCACGTGAAGGTGGTTTAATATTTTAATTCAATCAGCAAATGTCAACTATAAATATAAAAAGAGTTAAATCAAGCGAAGTTGAATTAAAAGATCGCTTAGTAAGTATACAACGTGTAGCCAAAGTAACTAAAGGTGGCCGTACATTTAGTTTTTCAGCTATCGTAGTAGTTGGAGACGAAAATGGAATTGTAGGTTATGGTTTAGGTAAAGCAAAAGAAGTAACTGAGGCGATTGCTAAAGGTATTGATGATGCCAAAAAGAATTTAGTTAAAGTTCCAATTATTAATGGCTCAATCCCTCATGAACAAATTGGTAAATTTTCTGGTGGGTTTATTTTTATCAAACCAGCGGCAGTTGGTACTGGTGTAATTGCTGGTGGTGCAATGCGTGCAGTGTTGGAATCAGCTGGAGTGCACAATGTACTTGCAAAGTCAAAAGGTTCTTCTAATCCACATAATGTAGTAAAAGCAACTGTATCAGCGCTATCACAATTACGTGATGCCTATACTGTAGCTCAACAACGGGGGATTGAAGTAGGAAAAGTTTTTAACGGTTAAACCAACAATGGCTAAAATAAAAATCACACAAATTAAAAGCGTTATTGATAGAAGCGAGCGCCAAAAATTAACTATGAAAGCTTTAGGATTAAGAAAAATCAGCCAGAGTGTTGAAGTGGAGGCTAATCTTGCAATTGTTGGCATGGTCCGGGCAGTTAATCATTTAGTAGCCGTAGAAAACATTTAATATTATGAATTTAAGTAATTTAAAACCAGCTTATGGTTCTACCAAAACTCGTAAAAGAATTGGTAGAGGAACTGGCTCAGGTCGTGGTGGAACATCAACACGTGGCCATAAAGGTGCAGGTTCTCGTTCAGGCACATCAACTAAAGTAGGTTTTGAAGGTGGTCAAATGCCTTTACAACGACGTGTTCCTAAAGTGGGATTTAAAAATCTGAACCGTAAAGAATATGTTGGAATCAATTTAGATGTGTTACAGGAACTAGTAGAAAAATATAATTTAATTGCAGTTGATTTTGATGCTTTAAAATTACATGGTTTAGTTTCAAGAAATGATTTAGTAAAAATATTAGGTCGTGGTGAATTAAAAGCTAAATTAGAAGTTAAAGCACATGCTTTTACTGAAACGGCACAAAAGGCAATTGAAGCAGCAGGGGGATTGACTGTTAAGCTATAAATTTTAATGAAGAAATTCTTTAACACTTTATCCAATATTTGGAAAATTGATGATTTAAGAGTGCGTATTATAAACACACTTTTATTTCTATTAATATATCGTATTGGATCTTTTATTGCTATTCCAGGAGTTGATGCTAATGCAATTGATTCTCAAAAAACACGAGAAGGAATTTTAGGTTTACTAAATATGTTTGCTGGAGGATCTTTTTCAAGATCATCTATTTTTGCTTTAGGGGTAATGCCTTATATTTCAGCATCAATCGTAATGCAGTTATTAGGAATTGCTGTTCCTTATTTTCAAAAACTGCAGAAAGAAGGAGAGAGTGGTAGAAACAAAATTAATCAGTGGACACGGTATTTAACAATCTTCATTACTGCTTTGCAAGCTATTGGTTACGTAAAATCTCAAATTCCTGCTGAGGCAAAATTGTTTTCTGAGCCATTATTCACTATCTCATCAATTTTTGTTTTGACCGCTGGAACTTTATTTGTTATGTGGTTAGGCGAAAAAATTACAGATAAAGGCATTGGTAATGGAATCTCATTAATTATCATGGTTGGTATTATTGCTCAGCTGCCATTTGGAATATTCTCTGAATTTACTTCAAGAGTTAGTGGTAACGGTGGACCAATAGCTTTTTTAATTGAAATTGTTGCATTAGTAGCTGTAGTAATGTTCACTATTTTAATTGTACAGGGAACAAGAAAAATAGCTGTCCAATATGCGAAACGCATTGTTGGTAATAAACAATACGGTGGAGTGCGCCAATATATTCCATTGAAGGTAACTGCTGCTGGAGTTATGCCAATTATTTTTGCGCAAGCGTTAATGTTCATTCCTGCTACTGTCGCTTCATTTTTTCCTAATGCTGCCTCTAATGGATTTTTAATGGCTGTTTCTGATTATACTTCTTTTACCCATAATATTATTTTTGCTATATTAATTATTCTTTTCACATATTTTTATACAGCTATTACAGTCAATCCTAATCAAATGGCTGATGATATGAAAAAGAATCAAGGATTTATTCCTGGTGTTAAACCAGGAGCAACTACATCAGAATATATTGATGCCGTGATTTCAAGAATTACTCTTCCAGGTTCTATTTTTTTAGCTATTGTGGCAATTATTCCTGCGATAGCTTCTAAATTAGGAGTTAATAGTCAATTTTCTAGATTTTTTGGTGGTACATCATTAATCATATTAGTTGGTGTAGTGTTGGATACTTTACAGCAAATAGAAAGTCATTTATTAATGCGTCATTATGATGGATTAATGAAAACTGGTCGCATTAAAGGTCGTACTGTTATTCCAGTTGCCGCTGGAACAACTCCTCCAGCAATTTGATTTTTAAATAAAGTCATGTCGTCTAAAATCAATTATAGAATTCAAGAAGAGATTGAACTAGTTAGATTAAGCTGTCAGTTGGTTTCTAAAACCTTAGGCGAAGTTGCCAAATTAGTCCACCCGGGTGTAAAAACAATAGAGTTAAATCGATTAGCAGAAACATTCATTCGTGATAATGGTGGTGTTCCGGCGTTTTTAAATTATAGTGGGTTTCCATACTCACTTTGCATATCGCTAAATAATCAAGTAGTACATGGTTTTCCAGGAAAGTATGAATTAGTCCCTGGAGATTTAGTTTCTATTGACTGTGGAGTAGTGATGAACAAATATTATGGTGATTCTGCTTATACTTTTTCTGTCGGAGAACCTAAAGAGGATAGAAAGTTACTTATGTCTGTCACTCAAGAATGCCTTGATTTAGGAATTGAAAAAGCTGTATCGGGTATGCGAATTGGTGATATAGGATTTGCTGTTCAACAACATGCAGAAAAATTTAATTTTGGAGTAGTAAAAGAACTTGTAGGGCATGGAGTTGGTACAAAACTTCATGAAAAACCAGAAGTTCCAAATTATGGAAAAAAAGGTTCCGGTATTAAGTTGGAAGAAGGAATGGTTATTGCTATAGAACCGATGATCAATGCAGGCCGAGCAGGTGTTAGATTTTGGGATGATGGGTGGACTGTTTCAACTTCTGATGGAAAACCTTCTGCACATTACGAGCATACAATAGCTATTCGGAAGGGGAAAGCAGACATTTTAACTACTTTTGAATATGTAGAAAAAGTTTTACTAGAAAAAGTTAATAATTAAAAAAAAAGTATTAATTTTGCATCCCGCTTCAAAAATAGATAATGAAGTAGAAATCAATAAAATATGGCTAAACAAGCCTCAATTGAACAAGACGGTATAATCAAAGAAGCATTATCTAATGCAATGTTCAGAGTTGAATTAGAAAATGGACATGAAATAATTGCTCACATCTCTGGTAAAATGCGTATGCATTATATTAAAATTCTGCCTGGAGACCGGGTGAAATTAGAGATGAGTCCATATGATTTAACAAAAGGTAGAATTACTTATAGATATAAATAAAAATAAGATGAAAGTTAGAGCATCTATTAAAAAGCGTAGTGCGGATTGTAAAATCATCCGTCGTAAAGGAAAGCTTTACGTTATTAATAAAAAAAATCCCAAGTTCAAACAGCGTCAAGGATAAATTATGCTTAGTAAAAATTCGTTGCACAGACTAATTTTTACTTTTAAAATTACTCAGATATAAAAATATGGCAAGGATTGCAGGTATTGATTTACCGAGGAATAAAAGAGGTGAAATTGGATTAACTTATATTTTTGGAATTGGCAGATCTACTGCTCAAAATATACTAGACCAAGCGGGAATAGACTTTAATATAAAAGTTCAGGATTGGACTGATGAACAGTTAAATGCTATTCGCGGAATTATTAATGATCAGATTAAAGTTGAAGGATCTTTACGTTCTGAAGTTCAATTGAACATTAAACGTTTAATGGACATAGGCTGTTACCGTGGTACCCGCCATCGTAAGGGATTACCTTTAAGAGGGCAACGTACAAAAAATAATTCTCGTACTCGTAAAGGCAAGCGTAAAACTGTTGCAAACAAGAAAAAAGTTACTAAGTAATAAATAACTGTTAACAGCTTTTGGTTTTACCTTTTTTAAGCTGTTAATAATCAACCAACAAAAATGGCTAAAACTAAAAAAGTTACCAAAAAGCGTATTGTTGTGGTAGAGGCTGTAGGCCAGGCACACATCAATGCTACTTTTAACAATATTATTGTTACGCTTACTAATAATAATGGACAAGCTATTTCCTGGTCATCAGCAGGAAAAATGGGTTTTAAAGGATCCAAAAAAAACACACCTTATGCTGCTGGTCAAGCAGCTTCTGATTGTGCAAAAACTGCACACGATTTAGGTTTGCGTAAAGTAGAAGTTTTTGTTAAAGGCCCTGGTGCCGGCCGTGAATCGGCTATCCGTACTTTACAAACTTCTGGTATTGAAGTAACTACAATTCGTGATATTACACCAATGCCTCACAATGGATGTCGTCCATCTAAAAGAAGAAGAGTTTAATTAATTAATTTTAAAGCTAAGATTCAGTGCTATTTATACTGATACTTTAAAAACATAACAATGGCAAGATATACTGGACCAAAGTCAAAAATTGCAAGAAGATTTAGAGAGCCGATTTTTGGCCCTGATAAAGTACTAGAGAAAAAAAATTATCCTCCTGGCATGCATGGAACCTCTAAAAGAAGAGGTAAACAATCAGAATATGCAGTTCAGTTGATGGAGAAACAAAAGGTTAAATACACTTATGGTGTATTGGAGCGCCAGTTTGAAAATCTATTTCACAAAGCTTCTTCTAAAGAAGGTATTACTGGTGAAACTTTATTAAAATTATTAGAAGCACGCTTGGACAATGCTGTTTATCGTTTAGGGATTGCCCCAACTCGCTCTGCTGCCCGTCAATTAGTAAGCCATAAACATATAACTGTAAACAACGAATTGGTAAATATCCCTTCTTATTCTTTGAGAGCTGGTGATGTAATTGCTGTTCGTGAAAAATCAAAATCTTTGGAAGCAATTACTAATACTGTTTCTGGAAGAAGAATAAATAAGTTTAGCTGGTTGGAATGGGACCCAAATAATCTTTCTGGGAAGTTTTTAAACTACCCAAGTCGTGACGAAATTCCTGAAAATATTAAGGAAAACCTAATCGTCGAGTTATACTCTAAATAATATCTTATTAAAATGTATATAACCGGTTAAAGCCGGTTTTTACATTTCAGTTTTAATCAAATTAACATAACTAATCGTATATAATGGCCATATTAGCATTCCAAAAACCGGATAAGGTGATCATGCAGAAATCAAATGATTCTGACGGTACGTTTGAATTTCGTCCTTTAGAACCAGGTTTCGGTATCACTATCGGTAATGCTTTACGTCGTATTTTGCTTTCTTCTTTAGAGGGTTATGCAATTACTTCTGTTCGTTTTTCTGGCGTATCTCATGAGTTTTCTACGATAAAAGGAGTAGTTGAGGATGTTACAGAAATTATTTTGAACTTGAAGCAAGTTCGTTTTAAAAAAACAGGTGATTCTGGTGACTCAGAAAAGATTTTCGTAATTATCAACGACCAGGATAGTTTCAAAGCAGGTGATATCACTAAATTTTCCAATAATTACACTGTTCTGAATCCAGAGATGGTAATTTGTAATATGGATTCTTCAGTTACGTTGGAGATTGAATTTAACGTAAATAAAGGACGAGGATATGTTGCAAGTGAAGAGAATAAAAGTGTGGATGCTTTAGTAGGTGTTATCGCAATAGATTCTATATTCACCCCAATCAAGAACGTAAAATACGTGATTGAAAATTATCGTGTGGAGCAAAAAACAGATTATGAAAAATTAGTTCTGGATATTGCAACTGATGGTTCCATTCACCCAGAAGATGCTTTAAAAGAAGCTGCAAAAATTTTGATTCAACATTTTATGCTTTTCTCTGATGAAAACATGATGTTGGAAGCTCAAACAAAAGAAGAGACCAAAGAGGTAGATGAAGAAGTTTTACACATGCGTAAAATTTTAAAAACCGAGCTGGTCGATCTTGATCTTTCTGTAAGAGCTTTGAATTGTTTGAAAGCGGCTGATATTCGAACTCTGGCTGAATTAGTATCATATGATGTTGCCGATATGCTGAAATTTAGAAATTTTGGTAAAAAATCATTAACAGAAATTCAAGATTTGGTTAAATCAAAAGGTTTATCTTTTGGTATGAACCTTTCTAAATTTAAATTAGACGAAGAATAATAACCTGCATCCTGTAAGGGAGCGGATCGGCTGGTCCATTGGCATAATTCCGAGAGCTTGAACGAATCGCCCAACGGTATGCACGTGCAAAACACAAATAAATTATGAGACACGGAAAAAAAGTAAATCATTTAGGTCGTACTGACAGCCATCGGAAAGCGATGATGGCTAATATGGCTTCCTCGCTTATTTTACACAAACGTATAACTACAACTTTAGCAAAAGCAAAAGCTTTGCGTGGTTATGTAGAGCCTTTATTAACAAAATCTAAAAGTGATACTACACATTCTCGTCGTACTGTTTTTAGCTATCTAAAAGATAAAGAAACAGTAACAATTCTGTTTAGAGAAATTGCTGAGAAAATTGCCAACCGTCCGGGCGGCTATACACGGATTGTAAAATTAGAAAATCGTTTAGGTGATAATGCTGAAATGGCAATCATTGAATTGGTAGATTACAATACTGTTTACGTAAAAGGCGAGGCTGCTCCTGAAAAGAAAACAACTCGTCGTCGTGGTTCAGGTTCTAATCGTGGTAATAAAGCTGATGGCAATGTTGACTCTACACAAGACGGAATTGATTCTCCGGTAGATCAATCCACACCAGCTACATCAATCCCTGATACTGATTCTGCAGGTGAACAACTTGCACCAGATGAGGAATTATAAATTACTTTTATAATCTAATAAATTTAAAAGCCCTGATAAATTTATCAGGGCTTTTTTTATACAAGACTTTTAGGCATAATGCTTCTTTTATCATGCTAAAATTAATTTTATTAAATAATAGTTCTGATGAAAGAAAAAATCTGACAGGTTGTCATCTTGAAGTTTAATGATAGTAATCAGGTATAAATAAAACTGCCAGCAATACTTAAAATGAAAATTTTTGATGCTTGGCACATAGCTTGTTCAGTATTAATTATAATTATTATTTAGAATTTAATAAAAATCAATCATATTATGGCTAAAATTATTGGAATCGATTTAGGAACAACCAACTCCTGTGTTGCAGTAATGGAAGGAAACGAACCTGTTGTTATTTCAAACAGTGAAGGAAAACGCACAACACCGTCTGTTGTAGCTTTTATAGATAATGGTGAACGCAAAGTAGGTGATCCTGCTAAACGTCAAGCGATTACAAATCCTACCAAAACTATATCTTCTATTAAACGCTTCATGGGTAATCAGTTTAATGAGGTTACTAAGGAAATTGAACGCGTACCTTATAAAGTAGTAAAAGGTGACGGGAATACACCTCGTATTGCGATTAACGATCGTAATTACACACCACAGGAAATATCAGCAATGATTCTTCAAAAAATGAAGAAAACTGCTGAAGATTTTTTAGGAACAGAAGTAACTGAAGCAGTTATTACCGTTCCTGCTTATTTTAATGATGCACAACGCCAAGCTACCAAAGAAGCTGGTGAAATTGCAGGCTTGAAAGTACGACGTATTATTAATGAGCCAACTGCAGCAGCTTTGGCGTATGGCTTGGATAAAGCGCATAAAGACATGAAAATTGCAGTTTTTGACTGCGGTGGTGGAACGCATGACGTTTCTGTATTAGAATTGGGTGATGGAGTTTTCGAAGTTAAATCAACTGATGGTGATACACATTTAGGTGGTGATGACTTTGATCAGGTAATTATTGACTGGCTGGCAGATGAGTTCAAAAGTGATGAAGGCATTGATTTGCGTAAAGATCCAATGGCTTTGCAACGTTTAAAAGAAGCTGCTGAAAAAGCTAAAGTTGAATTATCAAGCACTACCCAAACTGAAATCAACTTACCTTATATTACTGCTGCCGATGGCATGCCTAAACATTTGGTAAAAAGTTTAACCCGGGCAAAATTTGAGCAATTAGCTGATAGTTTGATTAAAAGAACAATTGAACCTTGCCGCACAGCTCTAAAAAATGCTGGTTATAGTACTTCTGATATTGATGAAGTTATTTTGGTTGGTGGTTCAACTCGAATTCCTGCTATCCAGGAAGCTGTTGAAAAGTTCTTTGGAAAAGCACCATCAAAAGGTGTAAATCCTGATGAAGTTGTAGCCATTGGTGCTGCCATTCAGGGTGGCGTGCTGACTGGAGAAGTTAAAGATGTATTGTTGTTAGACGTTACACCTCTTTCTTTGGGTATCGAGACAATGGGTGGTGTAATGACAAAACTAATTGAATCAAACACAACCATTCCATCAAAAAAATCAGAAACTTTCTCTACAGCTTCTGATAATCAACCTTCTGTAGAAATTCACATTTTGCAGGGTGAGCGTCCTATGGCGGCTCAAAACCGTACTATTGGTCGTTTCCACTTAGATGGAATCCCATCTGCACCTCGTGGCATCCCACAAGTAGAAGTTACTTTTGATATTGATGCCAATGGTATTTTAAATGTATCTGCAAAAGACAAAGCAACTGGCAAAGAACAAAAAATTCGTATTGAAGCTTCTTCCGGTTTAACTGATGCTGACATCAAGAGAATGAAAGATGAAGCAGAAGCTAATGCAGATGCCGATAAAAAAGCAAAAGAAGAAGTTGAAAAACTGAATGCTGCTGATGCTTTAATTTTCTCAACAGAAAAACAACTGAAAGAGTATGGTGATAAGATTTCAGCTGATAAAAAAGTACCTATTGAATCTGGATTGGCAAAGTTGAAAGAAGCTTATGCCTCTAAAAATGTAGCTGATATGGATGTTGCCCAAACTGAGTTAAACAATGCCTGGAATGCTGCGTCAGAAGAAATGTATAAAGCTACGCAGGACGGTGGCGCACAAAGTGGCCCAACTGCTGATAGTAATGCAACCCAACAAGCAGGAAATGAAGCTGATTCTGTAACTGATGTTGACTTTGAAGAAGTAAAATAATTTAAAATATATTAACAAAAAAGCTGCTTCCGGATAAATGGAAGCAGCTTTTTTTATGCCCTAAAAACAGTATTGTTAAATGGATTTTAAAAAATCAATCAGTTTTGAGACAGCTTTTCCGCGGTGGCTAATCCTGTTTTTTTCTTGGGTAGACATTTCTGCAAAAGTAATATTATAGCCATCCGGCCGAAAAATTGGATCATAACCAAACCCTTTCTGACCAGAAAGTGCTGTGCAGATCATACCGGTTATAATACCTTCAAACCAAAATTCCTGACCTTTCCAAAGCAAAGAAATTACAGTTTTAAATTGCGCTTTTCGATTAGAAACACCACTCAACTGGTCTAAAACACGTTTAATATTCGCTTCATGATTGCCGTGTTCTCCTGCATATCTTGCCGAATAAACGCCTGGTTCTCCATTTAAAGCTTCAATTTCCAATCCACTGTCATCTCCAAAACAATCTAAACCGTATTTATCAAAAATATGATGTGTTTTGATGGAGGCGTTCTCCCGAAAAGTTGTTCCGGTTTCTGCAATCTCATCATGAAACCCAATTTCGTTCAAGCTGAGAATTTTAAACTGATGGCCCACAGAATCAGCTACTTCTTCAATTTTGTGTATATTGTTGGTGGCAAAAACGAGTTCTTTTATCATAGATTTTTCATTGGCTCCCAAAAAGCTTTGGTTTTTTCTTTATTGCCAAGCATTTCGCTAAAACTGTAAGTATATAAAACTTTAAGTTCATCAACTTGCATAACCTGATTTAAGCCTGTTTCTGATAAGCCCAGTTTTTCGGGGTTCAATCCAAAAAGCACCAATTTTTGTGGCATAAAAGAAGCATGTAGTTGTTCGTAACTAATGTTTTTTTGGGCTGAAAAATCAACTAAAGCCGCATCATCTAAAGTTAGCTGCTTGCGTAAAAGCGTGTTTTCCAAAGCTTTTAAATGATTTTCCTGGATAGGTTCATCAGTTAAAATCAGGAAGTTTTGTAGGTTTTCCCCCAAAAACTGAATCTCTGGTGTTGTTATTTTTTCAGGTAAAATTGGTTCTGGTTCAACCCCAATAGCAGCGAAATGATTCTGTTGTAAATCTTCCTGGCTAAGGTATAAATCATCGTTCATCAATATCCTCAAAGCCGCCGCATTTTCTGCTATCATACCGTAATTTTGGTTAAAATTAGTTAAACTATTTTTGGCTTCAACATAAATTGAAGAATATTGCATCTAAAATATGTTGGAGAAATTTTGTGCGGTGAGCTGAAAAATTTTTACGAAATTTAACAAATTATGCATGGTAAAAACAGCATGTATAAGATCCTATTTTTAAAGTATATGAGAAAGTTTACGGTTTTGATCCTGTGTTTTGTGATGAGTGTTTTTACTGCTTTGGGTCAAAAAAAATCATTGGATAAAGTTGCCGCAGTTGTAGGTAATAGTATTATTTTAAATTCAGATATTGAAAATCAATACAATAATTATTTATTGCAAGGTAACCAGCCCAACCAAGCTGTAAAATGCCAGGTTTTGCAACAATTGCTTACACAAAAATTACTGGCACAACAAGCAGTTATTGATAGTGTGATTGTGAAAGATGATGATGTGGATAATGAAGTGGATAAACGAATGCGTTATTTTATTCAACGCGCAGGCGGGCAAGAAAAGTTGGAAGCATTTTTGGGAAAATCTACTATTCAATATAAGGATGATATTCGCCCGGATATCCGAGAACAATTAACTGCCCAGCGAATGCAGCAAAAAATTACCGAAAAAATTAGTGTTACGCCACAGGATGTTAAAAACTATTTTAATGCTATTCCAAAAGATAGTTTGCCTTCCATTAATAAAGAGGTAGAAATTGCACAGATTGTTTTCAATCCAAAACTATCAAAAGACGAAAAACAATTATATCGTGAGAAGGCTGAAAGTTTACGGGAGCGCGTGAAAAAAGGAGAAGATTTTGCAACGCTGGCTACGCTTTATTCTCAAGATCCTGGTTCTGCACCGGCTGGAGGCGATTTAGGTTTTGCTGATCGATCAACTTTTGTAAAAGAATTTGCAGCGATGGCTTTTAAACTGAAACCAGGAGATATTTCGCCGGTTTTTGAAACTGATTATGGTTTTCATTTCTTGCAGGTAATTGAACGTAGAGGCGAACAGGTACATGTGAGACATATTTTGATTGTGCCAGAAGTTACCCAGGCAAGTTTGGATAGAACGAAAACAAGGGCAGATAGTATTTACGACATTATTAAAAAATTGAAACTGGATTTTTCTAATGCTGCTTCTCAGTTTTCTGATGATAACGAAACCAAATATAATGGCGGTATGATGCTGAATGCAGAAGATGTTCAAAGCCGTTCAACGTTTATTCCAACCGATAAATTAGATCCACAAACTGCTTTGGTAGTGGATACTATGAAAGTTGGAAGCATTGCAAAACCAGCTTTGTTTACTGCACAAAATAATAAAAAGAGTTACAAAATACTATTTTTAAAATCAAAAACGGATGCGCATAAAGCTAATATGGCGCAAGATTTTCCTAAGCTAAAAGATGCTGCTGCTGAAAGTAAAACCAGTAGAATAGTAAGTGAATGGTTTGAAAAACGCAGAAAAGAAACTTATATTAATATTGATCCGGAGTATCAAACCTGCGATCAGCTTAAAACGTGGGTAGCTCCAACTGCTTCCGCTCAGCTCAAATAATTATGCAACATCGTTCGGAGGTAGAAGCTGCTGATGCTTTGTCGGTCTTGTTCCATGAAGTAAAGGCGGAAATTGGGAAAATTATCATTGGGCAGGATGAGGTAGTAAAATCAGTGCTTATTGGCATTTTTAGCAACGGGCATTGTTTGCTGGTTGGAGTGCCGGGATTAGCCAAAACTTTGCTGGTGCAAACGCTGGCGCAAGTGCTTGATTTAAGTTTCAACCGAATTCAGTTTACTCCGGATTTGATGCCTTCAGATATCATTGGTTCGGAGATTTTAGGTGAAGACCGAAATTTCAAATTTATTAAAGGACCAATATTTTCAAATATTATTTTGGCTGATGAGATTAACCGGACACCACCCAAAACGCAGGCTGCTTTGCTGGAAGCGATGCAGGAAAAAGCGGTAACAGCTGCCGGAGTAACGCACCAACTGGATAAACCATTTTTTGTGCTGGCTACGCAAAATCCGATAGAGCAGGAAGGAACTTATCCATTGCCCGAAGCGCAGTTGGATCGTTTTATGTTCAATATTTCGTTGGGTTATCCAACTTTTGAAGAAGAGTTAAGTATCGTTAAAAATACTACTGGTACAACTGTTAATCAGGTAAAAAAAATAATTAATTCCGAGCAGATTCGATACTTTCAGCAATTGGTCAGAAACATCCCAATAACAGATCATGTATTGGAGTATGCGGTAAAACTAGCTGCAAAAACACGCCCGAATACCGCTTTAGCTACGCCCAGAGTTAATCAGTTGTTAAGTTGGGGTGCTGGGCCAAGAGCTTCACAATTTTTAGTTTTGGGAGCAAAATGTCATGCAGTTATTTCCGGCAAATATTCGCCTGATATTGAAGATGTGCAGGCAGTAGCTAAACCAATTTTAAGGCACCGTATTGTGCGTAATTATAGGGCCGAGGCAGAAGGTTTAACTGCAGATCAAATTATTGAACAACTATTTTAGCTTTTTTATAAAGTATTTATTCAATAAAATAAAAGGCCACTAATTTAGCGGCCTTTTATTGTGATGCTTCTTTTATCACTTATTTTTCATCAATGGGAGAAAATATTTCGGCTAAAATATTCCATTTATGGGCATTATCTGGTTCCCAAATGCGGATGTAATTATATTTATTAGTGATTTCGCCTTTTTTAATTGTGGCTTTACCATAACTGTAAGCCAAATCACTGCTGGCAGCTCGCCCGGCGCCAGTATTTAAAGCTTCTATAGAAATAGCTTGATTGCCAATGAATTGTAATATTTTATCCTGACCGATAACCGGTTCAAATCCAGGGAAAAAATACCTTCCATCCAATGTCAAAAATTCTTTGTAGGCAGAAATCGTAGAAAAGTTTAAGGAAGAGTTGAACAATTTATCTGTAGTAATGATAATATTTCGACCGGTAAACGGGTCTTTATTTATTACATGACTTGCGGCAACGGCTGGCTCCTTAAAATCTACAATTGGCGTTTCTTTAATTTCCGGGTGCTGCATATCGATGTTGAAAATTATTTTCAGTTTTCCAGACAAATCTGCTCGCCAGATAGAAAGATATTCACCATAATCAGCATCATCAGTATTATTTTTAATAACGTATGAACCGGCTGTAAAAGCTAGATCTCCATTGGCAGATATACGTGCCATGCTCGGGGTAACCGTTAGTTTTCCGGCGATTTTCTCTTTACCATCGTAATAGGTTTTAGCCAAAACAGGTTCTGGTTTAAAAACCATAGCATCAGCATCCATCATCGATAGAGAACCCTCACGGATACCTTTTTGTGAAACAGCTTTATTATAATCTTTTTCGGCTTCTAATACAGTTTTATTTTGTGCCGTTCTTTGCGCCTTGGCTAACTGCCCAAAGCACAAAAAAGCCACTATAACAACGGATAATTTTTTCATAGGGAATAAGAAATTTGCCGCAAGTTATCAATTTTTTTTCCTGATGCGGATGATTTTGTAAGAACATAAACTGAATCAAAGCAGTCATGTTTAACTTAAAACTGAATCTGTTTGGTTTTGGTATGAAGCTGATACTGTTTTTATCGCTCCTTTTTTAGGGTTAAAACCTTTAAATTTTCCTCCAGCTGGTTTCTTCTTTGCCGTCTTTTAACTGATAACCAATTTTTTGCATACCTAACCTGATTTTGTCTGAAGTAGCATAATCTTGGTTCAATTTAGCTTCACTCCGCAGGTTAATAACAAAATCTAATAATTTTGGCAGTTCATCAGAATTAGTAGATTCATCTTTCAAACCCAAAATATCAATTACAAAATGCTGTAATAATTTTTGTAAAAGTTTCAAATTAGGCTGGTCAATAGTCAATTTTTTATCCTGAATGGAATTAACAATCCGACAAAGTTCAAATAGTTCAGCCATCAAAACCGGACTATTAAAATCATCATTCATGGCTTCATAACATCTTTGCTGTAAAGGTTCTATTTCAATTTCTCCAGTAAAAGATACTTTTAAGTTTGGTGCCAAAACAAAAGCGTTCATCAGCCTTTTAAAGCCCTTTTCAGAAGCCTCTAAAGCTTCATTAGAAAAATCCAACGTACTGCGGTAATGTGCTTGCAGCATAAAAAACTTCACCGTCATCGGGCTATAACCTTTATTTAGCAGCGAATGGTTGCCCGAAAAAAGCTCTTCCGGCAAAAAACTATTTCCTAAAGATTTAGACATTTTTTGCCCATTTACGGTAAGCATATTGGTATGTATCCAGTAATTAGCCGGCATTTTTCCGCAGGCAGCCTCATTCTGCGCAATTTCGTTGGTATGATGCGTTGGTGCCAAATCCATTCCACCGCCATGAATATCAAATTGCTCACCCAGGTATTTTTTACTCATGGCGGAACATTCCAAATGCCAGCCCGGAAAACCAATGCTCCAGGGTGATGGCCATTTCATCAGATGTTCTGGCTTTGCTTTGATCCAAAGCGCAAAATCCAATTTGCCTCGTTTTTCTTCCTGTCCGCCTAAATTCCGGGTGTTGTTCAGCATATCATCCAAGTTCCTGTTGCTCAGTATGCCATAATCATGATTTTGGTTATACTTTTCTACATCAAAATAAACAGAGCCATTCACTTCGTAAGCTAAACCTTTTTCTAAAATCACTTTTACCAATTCAATCTGCTCAATGATATGGCCAGTAGCGGTTGGCTCAATGCTGGGTGGCTTAACATTGAATATTTCCATGATCTGGTGAAAATCAACTGAATATTTTTGCACAATTTCCATCGGCTCTAACTGTGCCAGCTTGGCTTTTTTAGAAATTTTATCCTCTCCCTGGTCCGCATCGCCTTCCAGATGCCCGGCATCGGTGATGTTGCGCACGTAGCGGACTTTATAACCCAGATGCGTGAGGTAACGGAAAATAAGATCAAAAGAAATAAAAGTACGGCAATTGCCCAGATGGACATCACTGTAAACGGTTGGTCCACACACATACATACCTACAAAAGGTGGGTTGATGGGCTTAAATTCTTCTTTTTTACGCGTTAAAGTATTGTAAATAAAAAGCTTTTGCATTGTGCAAATTTAGATAAAAAGGCGGTTTTTGAATTATTTAAGCAGCAAATCTGCGCGGATAGGATAATGATCAGAAAGTTTTTTCTTGAAAACTTTATAGTTGATTACTTGAAAACTGGGTTGGGCAAGAATATAGTCAATCTGGAAATTAGGAAAATCTCCGTTATAAGTGGTGCAAAAACCAGTTCCTTTTTCGCGAAAAGCGTTCTTTAGACCAGCAGCCATTTTATTAACAGCAAAAGAAGCAGGCGTATCATTAAAGTCTCCAGCAATAATATAAGGGTATGGTGAAGTTGCTGCGTGGTTTCTAACCAGATAAACCTGCTCACTACGTTTTAAAAAAGCACTTTTAAGTTTAGCCAAAATCCTTTTGTACGAATGTAAATTAGATTCTTCCACTTTGGAAACGCTATCAATTACTTGATAATCTTCGGGCATAAAGTGGATAGATTGCAGGTGCACTGCATAAATACGTACTGTTTTTGATACTGTTTTTACATCGATAAAAATGCATTGGTTAGTGCTGTTGGTTCCGGATAATTGAATAAATCCTTTATTTACAATCGGATATTTAGAAAAAATTGCCAGTCCGTTGCCATCATAACCAATATTGTTAACCGAAAATTCATGAAAGTAAGTGGTATGCAGTGTTTTTTTTAACGAATCCACCATAGCATATTCTCCTTTTTGCCGACTGAAAAATTCTGGGATGCAAAGTATATCGGGTTGTTCTTCATTAATAAGCTGCAAAATTTCCGTTCGGGTAGGTTTTACTACTCCAGTGCCAACGCCTTGAAAACTGTGTACATTATAAGACATTAGCCTAAGGTAATCAGGAGATTTTTTTGGTCCATCGGGAGAAGTGCTGCGAATGTTAACACTACTTACCAAAATTGGCCAACCCACCAGGATGCTGATTAGCGGAATGAAAATTAGCTTGTTGAAACGAAAAAACCAGTATAATACAAAAATAATATTAACCAACAGCAGTGGCGAATATGCCAAACCAAAAAAAGCTAGCCACCAGCAGGTACGCGGATCGACCATGCTGGCCAGCAAACTCAATAAAATAAAAACGGCAGCTATAACAGTAAAAAATAAAACTACCTTATCTATAAAGTAAAGTTTTTTGGCTGGTTTAATCTTTGCTGGCATTAAACAGGGTTTCCTTTTCTTTTTTGGTCAGGCTGGCATAACCCGAATGTGAAATTTTGTCTAAGATAGAATCTATTTCTTCTTCTTTTGAACGTAAGGTGCTGTTTTTAGCATAGTTTTTTGAAACTACATGCATCGTTTTCGGTTTGGAAAAACGCTGAAAAGCCTCGCCCAGCATAGTATTGCCCTGAATTTGTTTAATGTAAAAGAAGCCTGCGATAGCCCCACCAATGTGTGAAATTTCTCCTCCGGCATTTGGCCCGGTAATGCTGATTAGATCAAACAAAACGTAAAAAAGCGCAATCCATTTCAATTTTATGTTGCCTAAAAACAGTAGTTGGATGGTATAATCCGGAAGCAAAGTTGCGGTGGCCACGATGATGGCCATTACTGCTGCAGAGGCACCAACGGTAGTAGATATTGTTTTTACATCAGCAAAAAGCGGAAAAATATTGTAAAACAGCACGTATAAAAATGCACCGGCCAATCCGCCAATAATATACAGATCAACCAGTTTTTTGCCGCCCAAATATTCCTGAAAAATGCTGCCCAGCCAGTAAAACCATAACATATTAAACAGGATATGGAAAAATCCATCGTGCATAAACATGTAGGTAAAAGGCGTCCAAAAACGCATCAGCAATTTGGGCAGATAAGAAGGCACGGCCAAATAATCATTCAGCGTTTGGGTGATGGCTGCATTGCGGGTTGTTAGCATTTCGATCACCCCAAGCAAGCTCAAAAACAAAAAAACAATTACATTAATTCCAATCAGTAGATTGAGCCGGTTGCCAGACCGGAAAACCTGTGTACGAATCTCTTCCCACATAAAATTATCCTTTAAATCGTTTCATTTGATAACGGCTGATTACTTAAAATCGTTTGTCTGGTGTTAACCGCCAGACTTTTAATAAAATGTATCCAAATAATGCACCACCCAAATGTGCAAAATGTGCAACAGAATCGCCCTGATGCTGGCTCAAGCCCAAATATAATTCAACCACAATATAACCAATAACGGCGTATTTTGCTTTTATCGGAACCGGGATCAGCATAATATACAGGCTGGTTTCAGCGTACAAAACGCCAAAAGCAACCAGCACGCCAAACAAAGCGCCAGATGCACCAACCATCGGTGCGGCGTAAATGTCATGGAGTTTCTCGCCATTTTCCGGGCTGATGTTGTATTGCAGGGAAGTATCTACAATAAAACTACCGATAATGTTGTGAACTTCTATCGCTTGCACCAGCATCTGCAAAGCCAGCGCACCTAAACCAGTGATGAAATAATAATTAAAAAACCGCTTGGAACCCATAAAATATTCGATGGCCGGACCAAACATGTACAAAGCCCACATATTAAAAAAAATATGCGCCCAGCCTCCGTGCATAAACATGTAAGTAATGGGCTGCCAAACACGGAAATAAGGCGAATTGAAATAAAATGCGCCTAGAATATTTTCCAGCCGGATACCCATATTTCCAAAAACCAACGTGGCAATAAAGAATAGTACATTAATGATCAGCAGGTTTTTAACAACGGGCGGAATGTTGGCAAAAAACGATTGTCCGAATAAATTCATAGTTTTTACAGAAGCATAATGCTTCTTTTATCGATCAAATTTTTGAAAAATTTCTTCTAAATTATAAGTAACGATTACAGGCTTGCCGCTGAGCGAAACGTTGGGCAACTGGCAGGCAAAAAGCTGATCAATCAATTGGTTCATTTCCTCCAATGAAAACCGTGTTCCGGGATTAACGGCTGCGTTTTTAGCTAAGGTACGCGCCAGATTATCGTGCCTGCTCAGTTTTAAGGCTGATTGATTATTTTTAAACCCTTCCAATAGTTTTTCCAGCATTTCGTTTTCGCTTGCTTTGGTCAGTTCAGCCGGGATGCCTTCTACAATTACGGTGTTTTTGCCAAATTCCCGGATATCAAAACCCAAAGCACGAACATCATTAAACAAGCTTTTCAGCAGTTCGAAATCCGAAGTGCTCATGCTGATACTTTGCGGAAACAAGGTTTGCTGGCTTACACCGGAATGATTTTCCAGCTGAACCAAAAAACGTTCATATAAAATCCTTTCGTGCGCCGCTTGCTGGTCAATCAGCATAAAACCGGATTTAATTTGCGACAAAATAAACCGGTTATGAATTTGAAAAAGCTGCCGTTCGCTCGATTTGCTGAGCTGGCGGTTATCTACCGTAATCTGCCGTTGCTGCGTATCAATTTCCTGCTGCTCCGTAATTTTACCTTGTGTGATAGCATATAATGTATCCCAGTTTTGTACAAAATCAGGTTTGTGGCGTTCTGCAGAATTCCGGATAAAAGATTTATCGGTTACTGTTTTTACCTCATCAGAAAAAGGGTTGAAATCCGGGTTGAATTTGATGCCCGGCGGAATAATCTGATCCAGTGGTTTTTGACTGATCATTTGGTCAAAGCCAGTTTCCCGGTCAAAATCCAGCGAAGGCGTAATATTATATTGCCCCAGTGAACGTTTTACGGCCGAACGGATAATGGCATAAATCGATTTTTCGTCCTGGTATTTAATTTCGGTTTTGGTGGGATGAACGTTGATGTCGATTTTGCTCGGATCAATCGAAATAAAAAGTACGTACAACGGGAAACTATCATCCTGCAACAGTTCTTCAAAAGCAGAACTTACGGCATGATTTAAATAATTATCCCGGATAAAACGATTGTTGACGAAGAAAAACTGCTCACCACGGGTTTTTCGGGCAAATTCAGGTTTTCCCACAAAACCTTCTAATTTAATAATGGAAGTATCTTCGTGAACCGGCACCAATTTCTGGTTATAGTTATTGCCAAAAAGATGTACAATCCGTTGTTTCAAAGAAACTGCAGGCAGGTGAAAAACTTCCTGCCCGTCATGATGCAACGTAAAAAACAGCTGCGGATAAGCCAAAGCTACACGCTGAAATTCATCAATGATGTGCCTGGTTTCGATAGAATTTCCTTTTAAAAAATTACGGCGGGCCGGCGTATTGTAAAAAAGATTTTTAATACACACGGAAGTTCCGGCAGCTGTAGCGCAGGGCTCCTGACTGGTAACTTCGGAGGCTTCGATACAAATATGCGTGCCCAATTCGTCTTCGTGGCGACGGGTTTTTAGTTCCACTTGAGAAATCGCTGCAATCGAAGCCATTGCTTCCCCACGAAAACCCATGGTACGGATGGCAAAAAGATCATCAGCCTTACGAATTTTGGAAGTGGCGTGCCGTTCAAAACACATTCTGGCATCGGTAAAACTCATGCCGCAACCGTTATCAATTACCTGGATCAGGGCTTTGCCGGCATCTTTAATAATCAACTGGATTTTATCGGCTCCGGAATCAACCGCGTTTTCGAGAAGTTCTTTTACGGCCGATGCCGGGCGTTGCACCACTTCACCTGCGGCAATCTGATTGGCAACGGCATCAGGCAAAAGACGGATAATATCAGACATTAATCTTGCTCAATTCTATTTCGATGCTAAATTAAAAAAATGATCGCATAACTTCGCAGCTTTGCCGCGCAGATGTAGTTTTGTACAGGCTTAATTTATGTTGCAATGACAATTACTTTAGCAGTTCATTTAAAACAAAACACGCAGCTGTAATACCAAACCGAATGACAAAATGAACATAATAAATGTTTCCATCTTGAAAAACAAATTTACCCTGGTAAAAACAGTATGCGGTTTGATGCTTCTTTTATCGGTGTTTTCTTGTCAGCAGAAAAAAGAATTTAATGCTGATTTGCTGGTGAAAAATGCGCGGGTTTATACTGTAAACAAGCAGTTTGCCATAGCCGAAGCTTTTGTAGTGAAAGATGGAAAAATACTGGCAGTTGGGAAAACGGCTGATCTGGAGAAAAATTACCTGGCAAAAGAAGTATTGGATGCCGCGGGAAAATCGGTTTTTCCGGGTTTTATTGATGCACACACGCATTTTTATCGTTATGGTGTGGATTTGCAATCTGTTAATTTGAAAGACATCAACAGTTGGAACGTAATTGTAGATTCTGTAAAGCATTTTGCCGAAGCGAATGCCGAAGGCTGGATTATGGGCAACGGCTGGGACCAGAATCTGTGGAAAGTAAAACAGTTTCCAAACAAGCAGCAGCTGGACGTTTTGTTTCCGATACGGCCGGTTTTGCTAACGCGGGTTGATGGCCACGCCGCAATTGCCAACCAGGCGGCTTTGAACATTGCCGGTATCAAACCAAACCAAAAAATTGCCGGCGGAGAAATTGAAACTGTTGGCGGCAAACTAACCGGTATTTTGGTAGATAACGCCATGTCGCTGGTAACGCATAAAATTCCGGCTGCTACAGACGATCAAATTAACAGTGCTTTTTTGCAGGCGCAGCAAAATTGTTTTGCCGTTGGCCTCACTTCTGTTGCAGATTGCGGTTTGGATTATCCACTCATCAACAACATCCGCCAGTTGCAAAACCGCGGCGATTTGAAGATGCGGCTGTTTGTAATGTTGTCTGATAATCAGCAAAACCTGGATTATCTGTTTAAAAACGGAGCCATCAAAACACCGCGTTTAAACGTAAGTTCGGTTAAGGTTTATGCAGATGGTGCTTTGGGTTCGAGAGGAGCCTGTTTGCTGAAACCTTATGCCGATCAGCCCAAATGGAACGGTTTTTTACGAAGTCCGAAGCAGCATTTTCAGGATATTGCTAAATTGCTGGCTGATAAAGGTTTTCAGATGTGTACCCATGCCATCGGCGATTCGGCCAACCGCATGATACTGAAAATTTATGCCAGTGTTTTAAAAGGTAAAAATGACCGACGTTGGCGGATAGAACATGCGCAAATTATCGATCCGGCAGATTTTAAGCTATTTGGCGAAAACAATATCATTCCATCCGTACAACCCACGCACGCCACTTCGGATATGAACTGGGCCGTGCAACGTTTAGGAAAAACACGTATAAAAACAGCATACGCTTACCAGCAACTGTTGCAGCAAAACGGCTGGTTGCCGCTGGGAACGGATTTTCCGGTGGAGAATATCAGTCCGTTTTATACGTTTTATGCCGCTGTGGAGCGGAAGGATTTGAAAGGATTACCAGCAGATGGTTTTCAAATGGAAAATGCTTTAACCCGCGAGCAAGCCATCCGCGGTATGACGATCTGGGCAGCAAAAGCCAACTTTCAGGAAAATGATCGCGGCAGTTTGGAACCCGGAAAACTGGCTGATTTTGTACTGCTGGATCAGGATTTAATGCAGATAAAAGGCAGCGAACTGCCAAAAGTAAAAGTGCTTCAAACTTATATCAACGGAGAAAATGTGTATAAAAAGCGTTAAACGTAAAGGATTTTACGGTTTATTATGGGCGGTAACGGCACTAAGTTCTGCCTGCGCACAAGTTCCCGATCTGCACCAGCAGAACCAAAGTTTTTTAGCTGCTAAAAGAAGTATTGAAAGTTCTACGGTTTTACTGAACAATCAGAATCAGTTGGTCCCGATCAAAAATTTGGATCAGCAAAAAATTGCCAGCGTGCATTTTAACTTTGAAAACACGCTGGTTTTTGACAGTCTGCTAAACAAATACGCCAAAATTTTTTCTTTTGATGCAGCGGCTTATACCGGAACGAAAACGCTTGATAATCTGGTTTTCGATCTGAAGTTTTACAACACGGTCATCGTTCAGCTCAACAAACAGGATCTGGAAAACCCGGCGTTGATGCTGTTTTTATCGACCTTAAATCAGCAAAAAAACTTGATCGTTGCCTGCTTTGGTGCCATACAGTTGCCTACCAATTTTGAGGTGCTAAAAGGAGTACTGGTATGGTCGCCCGTTAATTCAGCAATTGCTGCAAACAATGCTGCGCAAATGATTTTTGGAGGCGTGGCAGCTGCGCAGAAATTGCAAACCAATATTTCTGCAAAATACCAAAGTGGTGATGGTGCTTCAACTATCCAAACGCGGCTGGCGTATTCTGTGCCGGAAGATGCCGGTATCAATGCGGATAATCTAAACAGCAACATTGATGCAATTGTAGCAGAAGCCATCCGTGCTAAAGCAACGCCGGGCGCAGTGGTTTTGGTGGCGAGAAATGGCAAAGTCATCTTCAATAAAGCTTATGGAAATCATACTTACACTGATACTTTAAAGGATAAAATCACCGATATTTTTGATCTGGCATCGGTTACTAAAGTATCGGCCACCACAATGGATGTGATGAAGCTATATGATGAGGGAAAATTAAACCTTGATTCTACAGCTGGAAGTTATTTGGCTTTGGCACGAAATACCAATAAAAACGACATTAAGGTACGCGAGTTTTTAACGCATCAATCGGGCATGGTTCCAGATATTGAAACCTGGGAAAAGTTAAAAGCGGTAAATAGAAGTACAGATTCGTCCGCGGCTTTTCCTACTAAAGTAGCCGATCATTTTTATCTGCGAAAAGATTATTTTAAAGATGTGATCTGGCCGGATATGCTTAAATCTCCCATAAAAACCAGAGGAAAATACGTTTACAGTGATTTAAGCATGTATTTTATGAAGGAAATTGTAGAAACGATTTCTGCTACGCCGCTAAACATTTTTGTACAGCAAAATTTTTATACGCCGCTGGGAATGCAGACAGCCGGTTTTTTGCCGCTGAACCGTTTTTCGCAAAATCAGATCATCCCAACTGAAAATGATCAGGGTTTCCGGCATCAATTATTGATTGGCTATGTGCACGATCAGGGTGCTGGATTGCTTGGCGGCGTTTCTGGTCATGCCGGTTTGTTCGCCAGTGCTAACGATTTGGCAATTTTATACCAGATGATTTTGAATCGGGGAACTTATGGCGGAATGCAGTATTTTAAGCCGGAAACAGTTGATCTTTTCACCGCAAAACAATCCGATGTAAGTAGGAGAGGTTTAGGATTTGATCGCTGGGATCCGAACCGCACTACAAAATACCCATCGGTTTTAGCTTCTGATCAAACGTACGGCCATACAGGTTATACCGGAACATGTTTTTGGGTTGATCCGAAATACAACTTGGTTTACATTTTCTTATCTAACCGTGTCAATCCAAAAGTTACCGACAAGCTGTCTGAATTAGCCATTCGAAGAAGAATTCAGGATGCGATTTACGAATCCATACAAAAGGGTTTATAATTAAAGACATGATTTTTGAACCCGGAAGAAAAAAAATAAAATATGAAAAAAAAATATTTTATCTGCAGTTATAACTGTATTAGGTTTGACGGCACAGGTTTTCGCTCAAAAAACGGTGGATACCGTTAAATTGAACAAAGAATATGCAGATGTTACTAAAGACATTGCTGATTTCAGGTAAAATTACAAGATGCCCAAAGTAAACTGCCAAATGCACAAACCAAAGCAACAGATGCTACTCACGAATCTCAGCAAACTGCACAAAAAAGCAGCGAAGTGGCACAACGGGCAAGTAATGGCGATTATGACAAAACCAGAGAAGCTAGAAAGGAAGCCAAACGTGCAGCAAACACTTCTGAAGATGCAAAGGATACAACAACAATGTAAAAGATCTGAATAATAAAATTAAAGATTTGAACAAAGACATTTCTAAAAAACAAAAAAAACAGCAGGATATACAGGTAAAATTAACTGCTGCAAACGTAACACCAGCTACTACTCCTCAGCCATAATATTACATAATTTACAGGTGAAGCAAGTTTAAAACTGATAGATTTGCAGCATAATTGAAGTTATGAAAATAGGTATTGTTTGTTATCCTACTTTTGGTGGTAGCGGTGTTGTTGCCACCGAATTAGGTAAAGCCTTGGCAGATAATGGCCATCAGGTTCATTTTATCACCTATAACCAGCCTGCAAGGCTGGATTTTTTTTCAGAAAATCTTTTTTATCACGAGGTTGCCGTTTCTAAATATCCGCTGTTTGATTATGCACCTTATGAGATTGCTTTAGCCAGCAAAATGGTAGACGTGGTGCGTTTTGAAAACTTGGATTTGCTGCATGTGCATTATGCTATTCCGCATGCTTCGGCAGCTTATATGGCCAAGCAGATTTTGAAAACTTATGGCATTCACATTCCATTTGTTACAACTTTGCATGGAACAGATATTACCTTAGTTGGTAAAGACCGTACATTTAAGCCTGTTGTTACTTTTTCCATCAACATGTCTGATGGCGTAACGGCGGTTTCAGATAGTTTAAAAAAAGATACACTGGATTTTTTTGATATTGAAAATGAAATTCGGGTAATCCCAAACTTTATCGATTTAAGACGTTTTAGCAAAAAAGCAAAAGATCATTTTAAAAAGGCCATTGCTCCTTCGGGAGAGAAAATTTTGGTTCACACATCTAACTTCCGAAAAGTAAAAAAAACGGAAGATGTAATCAAGCTTTTTGCCATTGTAACCAAACAAATTCCATCTAAATTATTAATGGTTGGTGATGGGCCGGAACGATCCATGTGCGAGCAATTATGTCGCGATTTAGGCGTTTGCGATAATGTTCGTTTTTTAGGTAAACAGGAAGCGGTAGAAGAAATTTTATCTGTTGCGGATCTGTTTTTGATGCCTTCGGAATCGGAAAGCTTTGGTTTGGCTGCGCTGGAAGCAATGGCTTGCAAGGTTCCGGTGATCAGTTCAAATACTGGCGGAATACCAGAATTGAATGTAGATGGTGTAACCGGATTTATGACGGCTGTAGGTGATGTAAAAACCATGGCCGAAAAAGCAGTTTACATTCTGGAAGATGATGAACGCTTGAAAGAGTTTAAAGAAAATGCTTTGGCTCGTGCCAAACAGTTTGATTTAAGTTTGATTTTGCCTTTGTATGAAGACTATTACCACGAAGTAATTGAACGATCAAAAGTATCAGCATAAATTTATACCTGTAAAAGAAGCCTGGCCTTTAAAATTTGGCTGCTTCTTTTAGCAGGTAAAATCAGCACAAGCAATTCATAGAAAAAAATATTAACATTTTATTATTCGCAATAATAAGTTACTTTTGCAAAATAAATCCTATACGCGGAAGTGGCGTAATTGGTAGCCGCACCAGACTTAGGATCTGGCGCTTCACGGCGTGGGGGTTCGAGTCCCTTCTTCCGCACTTATTTTCCTCCGTCGTTTAAAAACTGACGGAGGAATTTTTTTATCATGTAAAAACAGTATCACAATGAATATCACACAAGAAAAAATAGATGATTTAAACGCTGTTTTAAACATCAAAATCAACCAGGAAGATTATCAGGCACGGGTAGAAAAAGCAATTAAAGAGCAGGCAAAAAAATCAAAGTTGCCAGGTTTCCGTCCGGGCATGGTTCCAGCCGCCCACATCAAAAAAATGTATGGTAAAAGCATTTTGGTTGATGAGATCAATCATATGCTTTCTGATTCATTGAGTAATTACATTACTGATAATAAACTGGAAGTGTTAGGCCAGCCGTTGCCAAAAGCAGATGATGACAAAACTTTTAACTGGGATTTTAACGAAGATTATGAGTTTAACTATGAAGTAGGTTTGGCTCCTGATTTTACACTGAATTTTTCTGCTGCTGATGTAGTGCCGCAATATGTTGTCAAAATTGACGATGAAACTTTGCAGGCTCGGATCAAAAATATCCGCAGAAGCTATGGTAAAATGACAAATCCTGACGTATCGGCAGATGATGACGTGTTATATTCTGAATTGAAGCAGCTTTCTCCTGATGGTTCTGTTTTTGAAGGTGGTATCACAAATACAACTTCGGTTCGCATCGAGCAGATTGCAGATGAAGAAGTAAAAAGTTCTTTGATTGGCCTGAAAAAAGGTGATGTTATTACTTTCAATATCAACAAAGCTTTTAATGGTGATGCAGCGAAAATTGCCGGTTTGTTAAAAATTGATGAAGCAGCCGCCGCTGATCTGACATCTAACTTCCAGCTAACGGTGAAAAATGTAAACCGTTTAGAAGAATCTGATTTAAACCAAGAGTTTTTCGACAAGATTTTTGGTGAAGACATCGTTCATAATGAAGAAGAGTTTCGTGCAAAAATTGCCGAAGAGCAAGAATCAATGATGGCACAGGATGCTGACCGTAAATTGCAGGATGAACTTTATAATTTTGTACAACAAAAGGTAAATTTTGAACTGCCGGATGAGTTTTTGAAAAGGTGGCTGAAAGTAAGTAATGAAAAACTAAGTGATCAGGAACTGGAAGAAGGGTATACTGATTTCGCCAAAAATTTAAAATGGACTTTGATTGAAAATAAAATCATTAAGGACAACAATATTGAAATTAAGTACGAAGAAGTGTTTCAGGCTGCAAAACAGCGTTTGGATGCACAATTCAGGATGTACAGTCCTCAAGCTTTAGATGAAGAACAGCTAGGTCAGTACACCGTACAGTTTTTACAAAACAAGGACAACGCAAATAAACTTTTTGAAGAAGTAAAAGCACTGAAAGTTTTTGATTACCTCAAAACAGTTGTTACTTTAGACAAAAAAGAAATTGATAACACAACGTTTAAAAAGCTGGAATAAATCTTTAACAAAATTTAAAAGTTAATGGTTATCCGGTTCTATAAACGATGAATTGGATAACCATTGTTTTTTTATAAAAATATGCAAATAGATAAAAAAGAGTTTAGGAAATATGCCGTAAAACACCACCGTATTAACGGCATTTATGTAGATAAATTTATAGCAGGTGTAGAAACTGCGCAGTTACCAACAGGTATGACGCCATACATTATTGAAGAGCGTCAGTTAAATGTGGCCCAGATGGATGTATTTTCGCGTTTGATGATGGATCGTATCATCTTCTTAGGTGATGCCGTTATGGATCAAAATGCAAACATTATCCAAGCACAATTACTTTTCCTGCAATCCACCGATGCCAAAAGAGATATTCAGATTTATATTAATTCTCCGGGCGGTTCCGTTTATGCAGGTTTGGGTATTTATGATACCATGCAGTTTATTTCTAATGATGTAGCTACCATTTGTACCGGTATGGCTGCTTCTATGGCCGCAGTTTTGCTTTGTGCCGGAACAAAAGGCAAGCGTGCCGTTTTGCCGCATTCACGTGTAATGATTCACCAGCCGTCAGGTGGTGCACAGGGCGTAGCTTCTGATATGGAAATTAACCTGCGTGAAATGCTGCGTTTGAAAAAAGAATTATATGAAATTATATCTAAGCATTCTGAACAACCGTATGAATGGGTAGAAAAATCTTCTGATCGCGATTACTGGATGACTTCAGATGAAGCCAAAGAATATGGTATGGTTGATGAAATTCTGAAAAGTAATAAAGCCGATAAGTAATTCAAAAAAACCATGAGCAAAACCAGTAAAGATATAAAATGTTCCTTTTGTGGTGCTGGCAAGCAGGATTCGTTGATGCTAATTGCCGGGCTGGACGCTCATATTTGTGATAAATGCGTAAACCAGGCCAATGATATTTTGGCTGAAGAACTAAAATTGCGGAAAGTAAAATCTCCGCAGCAAGTTAATGGTGCTGCTACTGTTTTAAAACCGCTGGAGATTAAAACCCATTTAGATCAATATGTAATTGGTCAGGATGATGCAAAAAAAGTATTATCTGTTGCAGTTTACAATCATTATAAAAGGCTAAATCAGAAAATCGGTAAGGATGAAGTAGATATTGAAAAATCTAATATCATTTTGGTTGGTGAAACTGGTACAGGTAAAACTTTATTAGCTAAAACAATTGCAAAGGTGTTGAATGTGCCTTTTTGCATTTGTGATGCAACGGTTTTAACGGAAGCTGGTTATGTTGGAGAGGATGTTGAAAGTATTTTAACCCGTCTTTTACAGGCTGCTGATTATGATGTAACGCTAGCTGAACGTGGTATTGTTTACATTGATGAGGTAGATAAAATTGCCCGCAAAAGTGATAACCCATCTATCACCCGTGACGTTTCTGGAGAAGGTGTACAACAGGCGTTACTCAAAATTCTGGAAGGAACAATGGTGAATGTTCCGCCGCAAGGTGGCCGTAAACATCCGGATCAAAAAATGATTACGGTAAATACCAGCAACATTTTGTTTATCTGCGGAGGTGCTTTTGACGGTATTGAAAAGAAAATTGCTAACCGGATGCGTACCCAAACGGTGGGTTACAAAATGAAAGGCGACGATCAGGACATCGACCTGAAAAATCTATATAAATATATTTCTCCACAGGATTTGAAAGCTTTTGGACTGATTCCGGAGTTGATTGGCCGTTTGCCTGTATTAACTTATTTAAATCCGCTGGATCGTAAAGCCATGCTTGCAATTCTGATCGAACCAAAAAACTCTTTAATCAAACAATACAATAAGCTGTTTGAATATGAAGATGTAGAACTGAACTTTGATACCGAAGTTTTAGATTATATTGTAGATAAAGCAATGGAATTTAAGCTTGGAGCACGCGGCCTGCGTTCTATTTGTGAAGCAATCATGATTGATGCGATGTTTGAAATACCATCCAGTCGAGATCAGAAGCAACTTGATATTACACTCGATTATGCCAGAGAAAAGTTTGAAAAATCCGACTTGAAAAAGTTAAAAGCTGCATAAAAAAACCCCGGTTTAAAGCCGGGGTTTTTTTATGCTTATTTTTGTGTGGTAAAAGAAGCATCATTATGAATGAAGAAAAAGACGTTAAGAAAGATCCTGAAATTGTAAAGCAATCTAACAAAATAAACGAAGTTCAAAGTCCGGTAAAATCTGGCCTTAAAACTAAAGAAGCGATTGTGGCCAACTGGTTGCCCCGTTATACCGGCCGGCCGCTTGATGATTTTAAAGAATACGTGATCTTGACTAATTTTTCTAAATATATTCAATTGTTTTCAGAATGGCACAATAATGCGCCGATCATGGGTTTGGATAAGCCGATGCAAAGTGTTACAGCTGATGGTATCACCATCATCAATTTTGGAATGGGCAGTGCCTTGGCTGCAACAGTGATGGATTTATTAACAGCAATTCATCCAAAAGCTGTAATTTTTTTAGGTAAATGCGGTGGTTTAAAACGAAAAAATAATGTTGGCGACCTAATTTTGCCTATTGCTGCCATTCGTGGCGAAGGAACTTCCAATGATTATTTACCTTCTGAAGTGCCTGCACTTCCGGCTTTTGCGCTTCAAAAAGCAATCTCAACTACGATCAGAGATCATTCAAGAGATTACTGGACCGGAACCGTTTACACCACTAACCGCCGCGTTTGGGAGCATGATAAAAACTTCAAAAAATACCTGAAAAGCTTGCGCACGATGGCAGTGGATATGGAAACGGCTACTATATTTATAACCGGTTTTGCCAACAAAATTCCAACGGGTGCGCTGCTGCTGGTTTCCGATCAGCCAATGATTCCGGAAGGCGTAAAAACTGCGGAAAGTGATTCCTCTGTAACCGAAAAATTTGTAGAAACGCACCTTCGGGTAGGGATTGATTCTTTAAAACAGTTGATTAATCACGGCCAAACGGTAAAACATTTGCAATTTTAGATGTTAAATTTATACTGATAAAAGAAGCATCACCCCAATTATTATAATATTATGTGGTACAACAATATTCTCGAAACCATTGGCAACACGCCGCTGGTTAAACTAAACGTCATCCCGAAAGAAATAAAAGCAACGGTTTTGGCCAAGATAGAAACGACTAATCCGGGAAATTCTATTAAAGACCGCATGGCTTTGAAAATGATTGAAGATGCCGAAAAAAGCGGTAAACTCAAACCTGGCGGAACAATTATTGAAGGTACTTCCGGCAATACGGGCATGGGATTGGCCATTGCTGCGGTGATTAAAGGTTATAAATGTATTTTTACTACAACTGATAAGCAATCCAAAGAAAAAGTAGATGCACTGCGCGCTTTTGGTGCTGAAGTAATCGTTTGCCCCACAAATGTTGATCCGGAAGATGCACGTTCTTATTATTCGGTTTCAACTCGTTTAGAGCGGGAAGTTCCAAATTCATGGAAGCCAAATCAGTACGATAATCCTTCTAATACACAAGCCAATTACGAGCAAACCGGTCCGGAAATTTGGGAACAAACGGAAGGAAAAGTGACTCATATCATTGTTGGTGCCGGTACCGGCGGAACGATTTCCGGTGTTGGGAAATATCTGAAAGAGAAAAACCCGGCTATCCAGGTTTTAGGAATCGATACTTACGGATCAGTTTTTAAGAAGTATAAAGAAACCGGCATTTTTGATAAAAACGAAATCTATCCTTATATTACTGAAGGAATAGGAGAGGACTTTTTGCCGGAAAATGTTGATTTTTCGGTAATCGATTATTTTGAAAAAGTTACCGATAAAGATGCTGCCCTGATGACGCGGGAAATTGCCCGTAAAGAAGGCATTTTTGCAGGAAATTCCGCCGGCTCAGCAATGGCAGGTTTAATGCAGATGAAGGATCGTTTTAAAGAAGGCGATGTGGTGGTGGTCATTTTTCCTGATCATGGGTCACGCTACATGGGGAAAATGTATAATGAAGACTGGCTGCGCGAACGTGGTTTTATCAAAAATGAAAAACTGACTGCCAGAAGTATTATCAGTAAAGAATCTGATCAGCCTATTGTAACAATTGATGCAGAAGAAACTATTTCGAAAGCAATTAACATCATCAAATCTTTAAATATTTCGCAGATCCCGGTTACGCAGCAGGACATGATTATTGGTAAAATAACGGAAAGCGATATTTTGGATGCGCTGCTGGAAAATCCTTCTTTGAAATCTCATCCGGTGAAAAGCATTATTACTTCGCCGTTTCCGTTTGTAGATTTGAATACTTCTATTGATAAAATTTCTTCCCTTATTAATAAAGAAAATACAGCTGTTTTGGTAGAAGATGAAAAGGGAAAATTTAAAATTATTACGCAATATGATATTATCAATGCGATTTCTGGATAGATCGATAATTTTACCTCATAAAAAAAGCATTGGCTGAAACAGGCAATGCTTTTTTTATGAGGTAAAATTAGGATTTAGATTCTTTTGATATCAGCACCTAAAGTCAGCAAACGTTGATCAATGTATTGATAGCCACGTTCAATCTGTTCAATGTTGCTGATGACTGATTTTCCTTTTGCAGATAAAGCAGCAATCAGTAAAGAAACACCCGCGCGAATATCCGGCGAAGTCATTTCAATACCGCGTAATTTCACTTTTTTATCCAACCCGATTACAGTTGCACGGTGTGGATCACAGAGGATAATCTGTGCACCCATATCAATCAGTTTATCTACAAAAAACAAACGGCTTTCAAACATTTTTTGATGGATCAAAACCGAACCTTTTGCCTGTGTGGCAATTACCAAAACGATGCTCAATAAATCTGGCGTAAAACCCGGCCACGGTGCATCAGCAACGGTTAAAATCGAGCCATCAATAAAAGTATCAATCTCATAATGTTTTTGTGCCGGAATATAAAGATCATCTCCGCGCAGCTCAAACTGAATGCCCAAACGGGCAAAAGTATTTGGAATAATTCCTAATTCCTGAAAGCAAACATCTTTTATGGTAATTTCAGATTCTGTCATGGCCGCCAAACCAATAAAAGAACCAATTTCGATCATATCCGGCAGTAAACGATGCTCTGTTCCGCCTAAGTGTTCTACGCCTTCAATAGTTAGCAAATTTGATTTAATACCGGAAATTTTGGCACCCATCCGGTTCAGCATTTTGCAAAGTTGTTGCAGATAAGGTTCGCAGGCGGCGTTGTAAATTGTGGTTGTTCCTTTTGCCAAAACTGCAGCCATAACTACGTTTGCTGTTCCGGTAACAGATGCTTCCTCCAGCAAAATATCGGTGCCTTTTAGTTGAGAGGCATCTACATCAAAAAACTCCTCTGAAGCACTGTACTCAAAGCGAGCTCCTAATTTTTCAAAGCCTAAAAAGTGTGTATCCAATCTTCTACGGCCAATTTTATCGCCGCCAGGTTTTGGTATAGAAGCTTTTCCAAAGCGGGCTAAAAGCGGACCGACAATCATAATCGAACCGCGCAAACCGCCCCCTTTTTGTTTAAAGGCATCCGATTTAAAAAAATCCTGATTAATGTTACTCGCCTGAAAAGTGTATGTGTCAGCAGTAATTTTCTCTACCAAAACGCCCATATCACTCAACAGCTCAATCAGTTTATTCACGTCTTTAATATCCGGAATATTACTGATCGTAACTTTTTCTGCCGTCAGCAATACAGCAGAAATTACCTGTAAAGCTTCATTTTTGGCACCTTGGGGTATAATTTCTCCCTTTAAAGGTTTGCCGCCCCATATTTCAAATGCGCTCATAATTTAATTTTTACCCGGTAAAAACAGTATCAGAATTTCCTGCCGCCTGGATTGTTATTGTTGGTTCGGTTTCGGTTGTTTTGTGCGTGGCGAGGATTGTTATTGTTATTCTGACGGCCTTTATTATTCTGATTTTGGTTGCTGCCAGCACGCGGACGATTGGTGTTTTGTGCTACCGGCGTGCGGTATTCTACCCGGTTAAGATTAATGTTTTCTTCTAGCTTCAGTTCGTCTTTTGATAATATCCGCAAATCACTCAAAATGGTTTCGTCTGCCACAGAATCTTTGTTCCAGGTAACATAAGCCATTTTCATAAAATTAGCAATTGCCTGTACCATGTGCTGCCGACGTGGTCCGTCTTCAATTGTTCTGGCTTTTTCAATCATCAGTTCAATCGTTTTTCCATAATGTTTAAAGCTGATTTTTTGCTGCGGATATTTTAGCGGATCTGGTTTAAAATGAATCGCTTCCTGTGTTGGTTTAGGATACGGCGCATCCACATCAATTTTAAACTCGGAAATAATGTGCAAGTGATCCCAAAGTTTGTGCTTAAAATCAGCTACATCACGCAAATGCGGATTTAAAAATCCCATCAAATCAATTACCACGTGTGCATAGCGGTTGCGTTCTTCTTTGGTAGGCAGTGCAACAATATATTTAACCATATTCTGCACGTTGCGGCCGTATTCAGACAGGATTAATTTGCTGCGGGATGAATTATAATCAAAGGTCATTGTTGTTTAATTAAACAGGTAATACTTCTTTTATACGGAAGGATTTACGTTTAAAGCGTCAATTTGCTTTAAATAGTATAAAAGAAGCTATTCTACAATACGAAGTTTGGCAAATTTAAGCAACAATTGCTTTTGTCCAAGCTCTTTAAAAAATATTGTTGCTTTTATATCCGGTTTGTTGCCTTCCAGGTTAATCACTTTGCCAAAACCGAAACGCTCATGTTCCACTTCCATTCCGGATTGCAACTTGTTCATGTCTGATGGTGCAAAGCCAGCCGTTGGCACATGTGCTTTAGCCAAAACCGAAGTTGTTTTTGGTGCTGAAGCTGCTACTTTAGGTTTAGAAAAAGAATCACTGTTGCCAAGTTTCGGACTATCAAAAAACGGATTTCCGGAAGATGCTGGTTTCGCGCTGTAATCCAGTTCTAAAAATTTGGCATCAATTTCATCCAGAAAACGGCTTGGTTCGCAATTGATCAATGTGCCAAATTTAAACCGGGAAGTAGCGTAGCTTAATGTTAATTTATGCTCTGTTCGTGTAACGCCCACATAAAACAAACGTCGCTCTTCTTCCAGGTCGCTTCTGGAATTGAGAGACAGTTGTGACGGAAACAGGTTTTCTTCTAAGCCAACCACAAAAACATGCGGAAATTCCAAGCCTTTGGAAGAGTGAATCGTCATCAACGAAACCGTATCAGCATCTTTATTTTTATCGTTATCATCATTGGTGAGTAGCGCAATATCTTGTAAGAAAACGTCTAAACCTTTTTCTTCAATGTCTTCGCGTTCAGAAAACTCCTTGATACCATTTAATAATTCCTGAATGTTTTCATGGCGATTCAGGCCTTCTACTGATTTATCTTCATATAAATCTTTAAGCAAACCCGAATGTTGCGCAATGTGCAACGCTGCTTCATAAGCCGACATAGTTTGCGTGATTACCTGAAAACTCTGGATCATCACCACAAAATTGCTCACGGTTGTTGCCGTACGGCCGTCCAGGTATTTGGCCGGATCAGTAATGGCTTCCCACAAACTAATCTGGTGCTGATTTGCGGCCACAATTAAACGATCAACTGTGGTATCGCCAATGCCTCTTTTAGGATAGTTTATGACGCGTTTCAGTGCAGCTTCATCATGCGGATTATACGTTAAACGAAAATATGCAATCAAATCCTTGATCTCTTTACGCTGATAAAAAGACAGGCCGCCATAAATTTTGTATGGAATATTCAGCTTGCGTAAACCTTCCTCCATAGATCTGGATTGCGCGTTGGTTCGGTACAAAATGGCAAAATCATTCCAACGGATACCTTTATTGGCATGTTCCGTCAAAATTCCTTCGGCTACCATCTTGCCTTCTTCATTATCACTGAAGGCACGCATCACCTTAATTTTATCGCCATGCTCTTTTTCAGAATAAACTGTTTTTTTAAGCTGGTCTTTATTATTGGCGATGATGCTGTTGGCTACATTAACGATATTTTGGGTGGAACGATAATTCTGCTCCAGTTTAAACACGTTCAGATCAGGATAATCCTTCTCAAAATTTAAAATATTCTGAATATTGGCTCCGCGGAAAGCATAAATACTTTGTGCATCATCACCTACTACACAAATATTTTCGTTGATGGCTGCCAGTCTTTTTACAATTAAATATTGAGAATAGTTGGTATCCTGGTACTCATCAACCATTAAATATTTAAACTTATTCTGGTATTTGTACAACGTTTCCGGATGGGTTTTCAACAATTCGTTGGTTTTAAAAAGTAAATCATCAAAATCCATTGCCCCAGCACGGAAACATCTTACAGCATACATTTCATAAATTTTGCCCAGCTGTCCGCGTCCACCTGAAAAATCATCTGCCTGAATCTGGTCATTCAACTGGTATTCCTGCCAGGAAATCAAATTGTTTTTTGCCGCAGAAATCCGGTTATAAACGAAGTTCGCGCTGTATAATTTGTCATCCAGGCTCATTTCTTTCAGGATGGCACGCAAAAGACTTTTACTGTCGTCGGTATCGTAAATGGTAAAGTTGGATGGATAACCGATTTTATCAGCCTCCACCCGAAGTAATTTAGCAAAAACCGAATGGAAAGTGCCCATCCAGATGTTTTTAGCTTCAGTTCCAACAACTTTTGTAATTCGGTCACGCATTTCACGTGCGGCTTTGTTGGTGAAGGTTAAAACCAAAATATTGAAAGCATCAACACCCGTATAGATAAGGTGAGCTACCCGATAAGTAATCACCCTCGTTTTACCCGAACCTGCACCTGCAATAATCATTACCGGCCCTTTTACACACTCCACAGCTGCCCGTTGCGAAGGATTTAAGCCTTTTAAATATTCCAAAATTTTCTCCTTAGTTTATTGCAAAATTAAAAATATGCCGCGGAGTTTTGGCAATGATGCTTCTTTTATCAGGTAAAATTATATCTTATCTGGGTTGAGGTTAGGGTTTTCATTTAGCGTTTTATTCATGCTGATAATTTCATCGTCAATATCAAAAACGCATTTTTTGATGAGTTGGATACATTCTACCTGATCTATTAAATCGTTTTCCTGCAGATAAACAATTCCTTTTAGTGTAGCAATCGGGCCGCGAACATGGTGTGATAAATGCAGCGAATACTCAGAAAGTGTTTTGTTCTTTTCCTTCAAATCTTTGGTGCGCTCATCAATTATATCTTCCTGATGATGGTTGATGCGGTTCAGATTTTCTTTTTGTTCTGATACCTCCGAATTTAAACGCGTTAGTTCTTTATTGGTATTTTTCGTTCTTTTAATATTGATAATCATCAGGAAAACTACTGCAGCCAATAAAACTGCAACTATTGCAGCAGCAGTTAAAAAAGTAGTGATGTATCTTTGATGTGCAATAGTCCGCTCATTTTTTCTTCGGTTTTCCAGTTGATTAAATAAATCTGAAGCTAAAGTTATCCTCTTAGAAAAAGATTGCCGGTAGTAGGCACTATCCTGACTGAAATTATTTTTCAAGTATGTTAAAGCTGCCTGATAGTTTTTCCTCTTGTATTCCAACTGATATAAAGCGTAATTGTAATCATTTTGCAGGTCCCGGTTTTTCAAATTTTTGGTATATTCAAAACCATTTATCAATGCTTCTTTTGCCGCATCAAATTTGTTCTGATATAAAAAAACATTTGTTAAACTTAATTCGATACTTGCAATGGTATAATTAAACTTTTTAGCTTTTGCTTTTTCTAAAGCTTCATTTAATACAAATTCTGCTTTTTCATATTGCTTTAATCCATTATAAACTTCTCCGAAATCCTGCAAACATTGAATAATCAGTTCTTGGTTATCTTGCTTATGGAATATTTTTAAACTGATTTCGAATTTCTCTAAAGCATCTTTATAGTTTTTCTTTTTAGTTTGTATAATGCCAATATTCAGGTAGATACCTGCAACTGCATCTGTATTATATTTTTTTGCAAGTGCTAAGGATTTATTATAGTATTCTAAAGCTTTATCATAATCATTTAAAAGATACAAGTTACCTATGTTATTGTAAACTTTTCCTACTCCTTTAAAATTATTATTTTGTTCAAAGTAAGCTATAGCTTGTAAGTATTTATCCAGGGCATCCTCGTATTTACTTAGATAGTATTGGCCAATACCCATCACCCGGCAAGCTTCTGCTTCACCATCCAAGTAATTTATTCTTTTAGCAATAGTAAAAGCCTGATTTGCAACTTTGATGGTTTTAACCTGATCATTTAAACGATTACTAAAAGCCTCATTATTTAATGAATCAATCTGACTTGTTACTTTACGTAATGGTGTTGTACTTTTTTGTACATACATACCCATACCATCATTTATAAAAGATAGTAGAATTATGTTTAATATCAGTGTTTTGATGCTCAAGTAAAAAGTATTTATCGTTTAATAAGTGGAAGAAGATACTATAATTAAAGCTTTAAATTTTTAATTATAAATAGTAACCTGTGATGTAAACTTTACGTAAAACTTGGTATAAAAAGTATAGAATTTAATAACAGAAAAGCTATGAAAAAGTTTATGATTGTGGTGTTTGCTTTTGCAACAATTTGTACTGTATCCTGTAAAAAAGAAAATGTTACTCCAGCAAGTGAGTTAGCAAAAAAATCTGTAATGAGTGGCGGTGGAGACAAAAGACCAAGTGGAACTTATGACTAAAAAATTTACATCTATAAATAAATTATGCTAAAAAAGTGTTTGTTAGCGTCCGATAACAATCATCTTTTTAACAAATTGTTCAGTTGGGGTTTGCATGGTATAAATGTAAACTCCGGGTACAAAATCTGTAGTTGGCAATTCAATTTCATGATAGCCAGAATTGAAGTATGAATTTGCAAGTGTTCTTACAACTGCACCTGTCATGTTGTACATGGTTAAAACTACTTTATTGGAATTGGACAAACTAAATCCAATTGTAGTTTTACCAACAGATGGATTTGGGTAGTTTTGATTCAATCCAGAAAGTAATAACTTTTGATCTATAATAGAATTAATTGTATCAAACCAAGCATAAGCAATTCGCATGTTTCCGGATGCGTTGGGGTGTGTGCTATCCTGATATAATGTATAATCTTTTCCCAAAACACCATTAATATCAGTTAAATATATTTTTTTGTTTGTTACAATTCGTCTGTAAATTGCATTAATTTGTCTAATCACAAAATTAGCATTTTGATAGCGTTTGTTATTAGTATCATTCAAATATTGCAAAGTTCCAATTACAGGTATCAAGTTATAAGCCAAAGCAATTTCAACCATTTTGTTCATATTGCTTTGAGTTTCTGCAATTTTCATTTTGTTATCTACTATAGCCAAAGCATCGTTTAATCCCATCAAAATTAAAAGAAAACCTTTCTTGTTTTTTATCGTAGATTCAAACCTGGCTAAACCTTGCGTAGTAGTTTGTCCTGGAATACCATAATTTCCAATAACTACAGTTTTACCGGGATAGCAAGCTTCAAAATCAGATTTTAAATATCCTTGAAATTGTAATCCATTAATTCCAGCTACAGTACTTCCACCGAAAGTGGTAATGTTGATACTATCTTTACTGTATAATTTTGACGATAAAGAGCAACTCGGTTTTTGTGCAAAAACCAAAGTTGATGTAAAGCTTGCAAAAATTACAAATAATAAACGGACTAACTTTCGAGCCATTTAAATTAATTTAACGATGATGAACAACTAATATCGGTTAACGAATATAGGTTATTTTATGTGCTGTTTATTAATTATTTATGTAAAAATTTAATGTATAAATGCCTTAATTTCAAATTTCTACTTCGTGCAAACCGTATCTTAAAGTTGATAATGCTTCTTTTATAACCTATTTTTTAGGGTGATAAAAGAAGCATTAAGCTGCAAATACAAAACTTATGGCAGCAGAAATCAATATTGAGTTCTATTTAAAGACACGTACTAAAATAAACTCCGTAAATTTTTTGTGTACGTTTGCTTAAAACTTATATCGATGCAAAAAATTAAAGATTATGTTGCTGCAAATAAAGATCGATTTTTAAATGAACTGTTCGAGCTGCTCCGTTTTCCTTCGGTTAGTGCTGATCCAAAATATAAATCTGATGTTTTAAATGCAGCAGAATATGTGGCTGCCAAACTTCGTGATGCTGGTGCAGATCAGGTTGAGGTTTGCCAAACGGCTGGTTATCCGGTAGTTTATGGGGAAAAAATGATTGATCCGGCAAAGCCAACTGTTTTGGTTTACGGTCATTATGATGTGCAGCCACCTGATCCGCTGGAGCTTTGGAAAACGCCGCCATTTGAACCAACCATCCGCGATGGCAAAATCTACGCCCGTGGTGCCTGCGATGATAAAGGTCAGTTTTACATGCATATCAAAGCTTTTGAGCTGATGATGCAAACCCAAACGCTTTCCTGCAATATTAAATTTATGATTGAAGGTGAGGAAGAAGTGGGCTCGGATAATCTTGGCGTTTTCGTTCAGCAGAATAAAGAAAAATTGAAAGCGGATGTAGTTTTGATTTCAGATACGTCGATGATCAGCATGGAAAACCCGTCTTTGGAAACCGGTTTGCGCGGCTTATCTTATTTGGAAGTAGAAGTAACCGGCCCGAACCGCGATCTGCATTCTGGCGTTTATGGCGGCGCGGTTGCCAATCCGATCACCATACTTTCCAAAATGATAGCTTCTTTGCATGATGAAAATAATCATATCACCATTCCGGGTTTTTATGCTGATGTTGTTGAACTGACTGATGCTGAAAAACATGCCTTAAACGAAGCACCGTTTAATTTGCAGGAATACAAGCAGGATTTGGCTATTAATGAAATTTGGGGCGAAAAAGGTTATTCTACGTTGGAACGGACCGGCACTCGACCAACTTTGGAACTAAATGGCATTTGGGGCGGCTACATTGGCGAAGGTGCCAAAACAGTTTTGCCATCTAAAGCTGCGGCTAAAATTTCGATGCGTTTGGTACCCAATCAAACTTCAGCCCAAATTACAGCGCTGTTTACCAAACATTTTGAAACTATTGCGCCAGCATCAGTAAAAGTAAAAGTTACGCCGCACCATGGCGGTGAACCAGTAGTTACACCAACTTCCAGCACGGCTTTCCGCGCGGCAGAAATAGCAATTGAAGAATCCTTTGGCAAAAAACCAATCCCTACGCGTGGTGGTGGCAGTATTCCAATTGTGGCCCTGTTTGAGAAAGAATTAGGCATAAAAACAGTATTGATGGGTTTTGGTCTGGATAGCGACGCGCTACATTCGCCCAACGAAAAATATGATATTTTTAACTATTATAAAGGCATCGAAACCATTCCGTTATTTTATAAATACTTTGCTGCCTTATCTGCAGAAAACTAAATGAACTGTGATACTTCTTTTATCGTATAAAATTTTTTTTGTATGATTGAAATTTGAATCACATTATTAATATTAATTAACAGCAATGAGTAAAATAATTGTGTTTGGAGCCGCGGGGCAGTTGGGCCAGTGTTTAAAGCAGGTTGCTGCCGAAATGGACATCACAGATATTGCTTTTCCAAACAAAACGGAAGCCAATATCCTCGATCCGGAAGCGTTAAAACAGCTTTTTGATAAGCATCAACCGATATATGTGATCAATTGTGCTGCCTACACGGCGGTTGATAAAGCAGAAGATGAGCTGGAACTTGCTCGGAAAATCAATAAAACCGGTGTAGAAAACATTGCGGTTTTATGCAAAGAATACGGTACTGCTTTTGTGCAAATTTCTACAGATTTTGTTTTTGGGGGAAACATTCCTCATCCGTTGATTGAAACTGATCCTACAGAACCGATCAGCGTTTATGGTTTAACCAAACTGGAAGGCGAGCAGGTTATTTCTAACCACACCGAAAAATATTTTATTCTCAGAACCAGCTGGCTTTATTCTGAACATGCCAACAATTTTGTAAAAACTATGCTCAAATTGGGTCATGACCGCGATGAATTGAAAATTATTGCTGATCAGGTTGGAACGCCAACTTATGCCATTGATCTGGCTTCGGCAGTTTTGCAAATTATTGAATCTGGCAGCAATGCATACGGCATTTATCACTACAGCAACGAAGGAGTAACTTCTTGGTATGATTTTGCGCAGGGAATTTTCGACATCAGCAAAACTCAAGTCAAAACTTTTCCAATCCGTACCGCAGAATATCCAACAAAAGCTACTCGTCCGGCTTATTCGGTGATGGACAAATCCAAAATCAAAAAAACTTTTGGTATTGAAATTCCTTACTGGCGACACAGTTTGGAGCGATGTATCCAGGCTCTTTCACAAATTAATAATCAACATTAACTTACCTCAACCTAAAATATAATGAAAGGAATTATCCTTGCAGGCGGATCAGGAACGCGCCTTTATCCAATTACCAAAGCGATTAGTAAACAACTGATGCCGATTTACGATAAACCGATGATTTATTATCCGTTGTCGGTTTTAATCCACTCAGATATCCGCGAAATTCTGATCATCACCACAGCCGAAGACAACGCCAGTTTTAAGCGTCTGCTGGGCGATGGAAGTGAACTAGGCTGCCGGTTTGAGTTTGCCGTGCAAGAAACACCTAATGGTTTGGCACAAGCGTTTGTAATTGGTGAAGAATTTATCGGCAATGATAAAGTAGCTTTGATTTTGGGTGATAACATTTTTTACGGAACTAATTTCGGCCGTTTAACTCGGAAATTTAACGAAGTTGACGGTGCCGCCATTTTTGCTTATCAAGTTTCAGACCCGGAACGTTATGGTGTGGTTGAGTTTGATGGAGATTTTAAAGCACTTTCTATCGAGGAAAAACCAGATCGCCCAAAATCCAATTATGCCGTTCCGGGATTGTATTTTTACGATAACGAAGTGGTGCAGATTGCCAAAGATATTCCGCTTTCTCCGCGTGGCGAATACGAAATTACTGATGTAAACAGAGTATATCTTGAACGTAATAAGCTTCATGTGGGCGTAATGGACCGTGGAACAGCCTGGCTGGATACCGGTACTTTTGATTCATTAAGCGATGCGACTGAGTTTGTACGCGTGATTGAAAAACGGCAGGATACTAAAATCGGTTGTATTGAGGAGGTTGCTTTTCGTCGCGGTTTTATGAATGAAGAGCAGCTGCGGATGATGGCCGACAGGTACAAGAAAAGTGGTTACGGCGCATATTTGTTGAAATTGCTGAAATCAAATTAATATGGATGCTTCTTTTATCGGTATAAAATTGAAATCAAATTAAAACATTGAGCAATTGGCAATGCTTCTTTTATCGGTATAAAATCAACATAAAAAGATGGACGAAAAGATTAGTGTAAACGATGAAACCAGCCAGTTTGAACTGAACACGCCGGAAGGATTAGCTTTGATTGCCTACGAAATGGAAGGCAATACAATGTCAATTTTGCATACTGAAGTGCCGGAAGGAATGGAAGGGCAGGGTGTAGGTTCTGATCTGGCAAAATTTGCTTTGGATTATGCCCGCGAAAAACAGCTGAAAGTAAAAGTGTATTGCCAGTTTGTTCAGGTTTATTTAAAACGGCATCCGCAATATCAGGATTTGATTATCACATAATATTTGCTGTTGATGTTTAATGAATTTGATAAAAATTTAACCAGTTACGTTGATTTATCAGTTGAAGAATTAGACCTGATTCATCAGCTGTTTTATCATAAAACGCATCGAAAAAAAACGTTGTTGCTGAGCCAGGGACAGGTTTGCGATTTTGAAGCTTACCTGGTAAAAGGCTGCCTCAAGCGATATTATATTGATCCGAATGGCGACGAAATAATTTTGCAGTTTGCCGTAGAAGATTGGTGGGTGAGCGATATGGTTAGTTTTACGGAGCAAATTCCATCGCATTTGTATATTGAAACGATTGAAGAAACAGAGCTTTTGCAAATCACCAGTCAAAACAAAGAAATATTGTTTCAGGAAATTCCAAAATTGGAACGTGTTTTCAGGTTGTTAGTTCAGCGTGCTTATTCTGTTTTGGAGAATCGTTTTTTTACGGCCATAACAGCTTCAGCAGAAGAGCGCTATCTCAATTTTATAAAAAAATACCCAGTGCTGCCGCAGCGTGTGCCACAATACCAGATTGCTTCTTATTTGGGCATTACGCCGGAAGCTTTAAGCCGAATCCGGGCTTCGCTTTTGCGTAAAAGGTAGCTTGTTTCTTAATCTCAATCAATCTAAATAGAAGTTGTAACACATATATTTGTACTGTTAATTGTGTCAATAGCATTTAAAACGTTGTTGGTTATTTATTAAAAATTAGCGGTAAAAACAGCATGACAAGTACAATTCTTCATAAAGCCGGCAGTCGCGGACATGCAAACCACGGCTGGCTGGATAGTTATCACACTTTCAGTTTTGCAAATTATTATAACCCGGAGCGCATGAATTTTGGTGCCTTGCGTGTGCTCAATGACGATACCGTTTCTGGCGGCAGAGGTTTCGGCAGTCATCCGCATGATAATATGGAAATCGTGAGTATTCCCCTGCAAGGCGATTTGCAACACGAAGACAATCTGGGCAATGTAGCCGTGATACGAAAAGGTGATGTGCAGATTATCAGTGCCGGAACAGGCGTTTTTCACAGCGAAAAAAATAAAAATCCTAACGAACAAGTGCAGTTTTTGCAAATTTGGCTATTCCCGAACAAGATGAACGGTGCGCCGCGTTATGATCAGGTTTCTCTGGATGTAAATGATCGGCACAATAATTTTCAGCAAGTGCTTTCGCCAAATCCAGATGATGCTGGCGTTTGGGTGCAGCAGGATGCCTGGTTTAGTTTGGGTAAGTTCGATGCAGGTTTCAACACCAATTATCAATTTAAAAAACCTGGAAACGGCGTATATGCTTTTGTTTTGGAAGGAGACGTTACCATTAATGGGCAGCAGCTTAACCGCCGCGATGGTTTCGGCATTTGGGATACCAATCAGTTTAGTTTTACAGCAAATTCTGCTGGTGCAGAAGTATTGCTGATGGACGTACCGATGAGTATTTAAGTAGCCAAGATTATTCAATATTAATTAGAAACCGGCAAGTAAACATCTTCCCGTTTCTTTCGTTTTTAAATTATGCACCGTTTAAATATCCTTGCGATCCACCGGGATCTGCTTATTTTGGCTACAGTTTTAAGGCTGATCAATGCTAATGAAAAATGGAATGGAATTGGAGCCAGAACTGATGAAGAAGCTATCGATATGTTCCATCAGCAACCCGTTGGCATTGTTTTGTTTTGTGCCGGGATTGATCCGCAGGAAGAAGAAAAACTGAAAGCTGTTTTTAGCATACAAAATCCTCACCCTATATTTTTACAGCATTATGGCGGCGGCAGCGGCTTGCTGAGTGCCGAAATTTATGAAGCTTTGGCCAAGCAAGGACATTAGAATTGATTTTCTGTGATTTTGACTTACAGGCGAAACGACAAGAGAGTAGAAACTGTTTCTATAATCTCTTCAATGTCAACTACTTCTGGTGATTTTTCCTGATGTTGCTGAACAAATTTTAGCACTTCATTTTGGCTTCGCAAAGCTTCAGGCACTTCAAAATAAAGCACTTTTGAGGGCGTTTTCCAAGGCGTATGCTGCGGATTTGTTTGTGCATACAGCACCACAACCGGCGTTTGCGTGGCTGCCGCAATATGTACCGGCCCGGTATTAACGGAAAGCAAAAGCGGTGCTTCTTTTATTAGGCAAATAAACTCATCCAGATTTAGCAAACCGGCAATAGAAAAAGCGTTTGTTCCGATGCCTTGTTCAATCTCATCGGTCAGTTTTTTTTCTGAAGCAGAACCTGTCAGCAAAAGTTGAAAACCAAAATGAGTGATTAATTTTTTACCAATTTCGATCCATTTTTCGGTTGGATACTGGCGCTTCAATTCGCTTACACCGGGATGCAAAATGAGCCAGGGTTTTTGCAGGTCAATACTGTTTTTATCGAGTATTTTTTGAGCTGATTCCCAGGCATCCGGAATTTCGAGTGATAAAAAATCATCAGCAGTGGTAGCACCAATGCTTTTAACCAAATCCAGATCGCGTTCTACCTGATGCTTAATAAACGTATAAGGTTCCTGGTCGGGAACCCAATCAGTTAGTAATTCATACGGATTTTCCCGGCAATAAGCCAACCGGTTCGGAATATCTGCTAAATAAGTAAGCATGATGGCCGGCATCGGATTCTGACTGAAAACCGTAAAAATGATGGTTGCATCAAATTTTCGTGCTTTTAAAACTTCTGCCAGTACCAAAAATTCATGGCTAAAAGAAGCATTCTGCGTTTTTACCCAAGGCACATCAAACGTGATGATTTCGTCGATTTCTGGAATGTTGCGGGCGATTCCGGCCGCCATAGAAGAGGTTAAAACCGTGATCCGGCTGCCAAAACTTTCTTTCAAAGCACGAATAGCAGGCGTGGACATCAGCAGATCGCCCATATTATCTAGCCGGACCACCAAAATATTTTTACAATTTTGCCATGGTTCCATCAAATTCCTATAACTGTACTGTGCACATCAGCGATGTAAATTGCCGCCTGAAAAAAATTTTTCGCTTTATAATCCGACGTCCGATATTCTCCGGCAATCCATTCAGTTTCATTGCCATTATCGATTAAAACTGCTTGACAACCAGCTCTTTTTCCGGCTTCCACATCGTTCAAAATATCACCAATCATCCAGGAGTTTTTCAAGTCGATGGCATGTTCTTCTGCAGCTTGTAAAATCATTCCGGGTTTTGGCTTGCGGAAATTACATTCAACCGCATATTTTTCTACCGTTCCCTGTGGATGATTGAAGCTCCAGTAAAAATCTTCAAATCGAATATTATCAGGTTTAAGCAATTCCTGCACTTTGTTTTTTACGTTGAACAAAGCTTCTTCGGGGAAATAACCGCGTGCCACACCAGATTGATTGGAAATCATGATGAATATAAACCCTTGTGCTTTCAGCAATTTCAAACCATCAATCACGCCTTCATTTAAAGTAATCAGCTCAGGATCAACATTGTATGGAATATCCGGCACAAGTGTGCCATCTTTATCAATAAAAATAGCTTTATTCATTTTAAAATCAGTAGGATAAGCAATCGGAATGACCACAAAAGCAATGCTTCTTTTATCGGTATAAAATTGGTAATCATTTTAAAACAACAGTCTTTTTAACAGCTGTTTTTTATTTTTTCGGGTGAATAAATTATTTTCTACCAAACGCGAAATCGTATGCAAAAGATGCAGATGAACTTCTTGTATGCGATGCGGATTGTTGGACGGCACAATGATATTTAAATGTGCATAAGTTGCTGCATCGCCGCCGCCTTTTCCCAAAAGGGCAACGCAGGTCATTTGTTTTTTATGGGCGATTTTGATCGCGTTTACAATATTTGCCGATTGGCCGCTGGTACTTAAGCAAAGCAAAATATCCCCTTTTTTGCCGTAGGTTTCGATCTGGCGAGAAAACACATCATCAAAACCAATATCGTTGGCAAAACCAGTAACTACAGAGGTATCGGCAGCAAGCGAAATTACGGGCAAACCTTGTCTGTCTGAACTTTCAAAATAACTCATCATTTCCGAAGTGAAATGCAAACTTCCGGCAGCACTGCCGCCATTGCCGCAAACCAATAATTTTTTATCGGTTGCCAGTGCATTGCTAATCAGTGTTGCTGCGTGCGCTACCGGTATGCGCAAGGCTCTTTTTGCCCGCATAAAAGTATCGGTCGCTTTATCAAAACTCTGATCAATCAGGGAAAGCTGGTTGTCTTCTTCGCTCAATAAATTATTACCATGGATGATTTTTTCATACATGCTGATAGCCATTTCCGAGATTTTATGCCAGGTAAACAAAGCATTAACCCTGCGGATGGCATTATCGCGCATATCATTCAGCAGTTTTTTATTGCTGATTAACTGAAAAACACGTTGCGCCAGTACATCAGGATCATTTGGCGGAACTAAAAAGCCGGTTTTTTTATCAGCCACACTATGTTTAATGCCGCCCACATCAGCGCCAATCACCGGTGTGCCGCAAGCCATCGCCTCCAACGGCGTAATGCCAAAAGGTTCATACCATGGCGTGGTGATAAATATATCTGCCGCTGCATAATAATATTTCAAGATGTCGCGGTTTTTTCGGCCTACAAAAGTTACGTCTGCCGAAACACCATAATCTGCAGCCAGCTTTTTAAGACGCAGCATTTCCGGGTTTTGATCGGTTTCCGGATTGTCAGATTCGCCGCCCACAACTACTAAACGCAAAGGTGTATCGGTTTTTTTCACTTTTACCAAAGCGCGGATCACATTATCAATTCCTTTCCGCGGCACCATGCGGCCCAATTGTAAAATGATATTTTCGTTGGATTCGAGATTGAGGATCATCCGCGCCAGTTTTTTATCAATAGGATAAAACTCTGTCGGGCAAAAACCGCATGGAATAATAGTAATATTTTCCGGATCAGCATTATAATAGTTAATCAAATCTTGTTGATCCTGAGGGCATTCTGCCACAATCTGATCTGCCTGACGGGCAATCTCTTCTTCAATCAAAATCCGCTCCTTCGGAAATTTGTCCTGTTCGCCCTGATGTATCCTGCGAACGTGCCCCAAAGCGTGATAAGTAATTACAAAAGGAATTTTCAACTGCTTTTTTAAGTTGCAGGCTACTAAGCCAGACATCCAGAAATTGGCATGAACCAACGCATAATCTATTTTTTCACGTTTAATAAACTTCACCATTTCAGCCGTAAAATCAGGCATGTATTGCAGCAAATCTTCTTTTGGAATAAATTTTTCTGGTCCAGCCAGTACATGAATGACACGTACACCCTGTACCCAAGAAACAATTTCCGGGAAACGGGCATCATCCCGACGGGTAAAAATATCAACCTCGTAGCCAGATTGCGCAATATGCTTGGCCAGTTCTCCCACGTAAACATTTTGTCCGCCGCTGTCCACACCGCCAAGCGCAGCCAATGGAGAGGCGTGTTCGCTGATAAAGGCTATCCTGTTTTTCATGGTCAAATTATTTGGTCAGTAATGATTGGTTAGCGGTGATGGTAGAAGCAAATAACTGCTCCCAGTCGGTTATAAAACGGGTTGAGTTGAAGGATTGAATAGCCATTTGCCGGGCATTAGTGCCCATTTGTACAGCAACTGGAAGATCGTTAAGCAAGGTTTGCATTTTTCCGATCAGATAATTCAAGTCGGAATGTACAAAGCCGGAAACTTCATTTTCAAGGATGGTTGGCAAAGCAGTAGTGGCCAAACCAACAACCGGCATCCCTAACATCATGGCCTGAAAAACAGCAAACTGCGGACTTTGGTATCGATCCGGGCAAAACAAAAAACGATAAGAACTGATTTTTTCGGGTAAATTTTGATAGTAAACATTATCTTTTCCAATCCGGATAATTTCTATTGGCAATACTTCTTTTATCTGCCTAAAAATATCCATTCCGGTTACACGGTCATCCGCAGGAAATTCTTCTAAAACCATTACGCCAGCAAGTTTCTCCCCCGAAAAAGAAGTTGAATTAACGGGAACACCGTTTTCGATTACGGTAACTAACTGTTTATTATTATCCCACATTAAAGCATTGTAATAGTTAACATGAACTAACTGAACGTCAGTATCTTCCAGAAAATGTTTGGCATTGGTGGGATGCTGTTTTGGCGGATGGTGCTCGAGATATATTTTTGGAAGCTGGCGTTGCTGATCCGACAAAACTTCATATTGTTTGGTTTGATAGCTTTCTTCGTCCTGAAAGAAAATTAAATCAAAATCCAGGTTTTTAATTTGGGATAAATCAACTTCTGTTACATTTTTTTGAGCTGAAAATTGTTCCTTAAAAGAAGCATTTTGTCCTTCAGGAATAAAAAAATCAACATTTCCCTGAGCTAACTCAAATAAATATTGCTGATGAACAGGCCAGGTAAATATTTTGTAGCGTTGATCCATGTAGAAATTTTAATCGAATAAGCTTTTGCTGAACTTTATTGGTGATTGCTAACACCGCAATAATTTATTTGGTTTTGAAATTTAACTTAATTTCTCACAATAACATCTTTGATACTTCTTTTACGGCACAAAAAGTAAGTGATGATTCGGTAAATTATACCGAATTGAGATGCAAGTGCTACCTTTGCCCAACAAATTTTAAGATGAAGTTCATTTATAAAAGCTGGTGGAAAATTCTGGCCGTCATCACCATAATTTATACGCTGATAGCCGGTTTGCTTTTTCATGTGCCTGCGCTGCCGATTTTGCACGAAACTATCCGCAATTTGTATTTTCATGTACCGATGTGGATGGCCATGCTCGTGATATTTAGTATTTCCGTTTTTTACAGCATCAAATATTTGCGTACCGGCAAGGAAGAATATGATCTGATTGCGGTAGAATGTGTGAATACGGGTGTGGTTTTCTTTATTTTCGGATTGGTTACCGGCATGATCTGGGCAAAATATGCCTGGGGCGAATACTGGAGCAATGATCCGAAGCAAAACAGTGCAGCCATTGCATTTTTATTGTATTGCGCTTATTTGGTGCTGCGGAATTCTATTGATGAAGAGCAGAAACGGGCCAAAATTTCAGCAGTGTATAATATATTTGCTTTCCCAATCATGATTGTGCTAATTTTTATTTTGCCGAGATTGACCGATTCACTGCATCCCGGAAATGGCGGAAACCCGGCTTTTGGCAAATACGATCTGGATAGCCGGATGCGCGTAGTACTTTATCCGGCGTTTATTGCCTGGCCGCTGATTGCCGTTTGGATCGCTACGCTGCGTTTCCGGATACGATTGATTGAAAATAAAAGAAATACGATAGACTAACCTGATGAAAAAAATATTGTTGTCTGCCTTGATGCTGTTTTTATCAACCTTTTTTTCGTTCGCGCAGCAAACCAATGATGTGGAAATGGCTGATCAGATGCGCAGTTCCGGAAAAATTTATGTGGTAATCGCAACCATCGTAATTGTGTTTATCGGTTTGGCCATTTACCTTTTCAGCATTGATCAGCGTTTAAAAAAAATAGAACGCGAAAAATAAGCTTCTTTTATCACTAAAAAATTAACCATACTAAATGCTGAAACGTATACACTGAGTTTATAGAAATGCTGTAATTGCGAAATTGAAAAAAAAAGTATCAAATTTGCATACCTTTTTATGAACCAGTTATTATAACAACATTTTATTATGAGTAATTCAATAGTTCTGTCGGAAACAGAAAATCACTTCTTTGGTGATGTTTGTCAGTTTTTTGACCACGCTGCACAATTTACGCAGCATGATGCCGGTTTGCTGGATCAGATCAGATCCTGTAACAGTGTTTACCGTTTTCGTTTCCCCATCCGCAAAGGCAATGGTTTTGAAGTGATTGACGCCTGGCGTATCGAGCATTCTCACCATCAATCGCCCACAAAAGGTGGTATCCGCTACAGCGAAATGGTGAATGAGGACGAGGTAATGGCCTTAGCTGCTTTAATGACCTATAAATGTGCCATTGTAAATGTTCCTTTTGGCGGAGCGAAAGGCGGCATTAAAATCAACCCGAAAAAATACTCTGAGCAAGAGCTGGAAAATATTACCCGCCGCTATACAGTCGAATTAATCAAGAAGAATTTCATCGGACCAAGTATAGACGTTCCGGCACCGGATTACGGCACAGGTGAACGCGAAATGGGCTGGATTGCAGATACTTACGCCACCATGAACCCTGGTCAGGGCGATGCTTTAGGTTGCGTAACCGGAAAACCAATTGCACTGCATGGCATTGCCGGCAGACGTGAAGCAACAGGCCGCGGCGTTGCAATTGCCACCCGCGAATGTGTGAGCGTGGCAGAAGATATGAAAAAGCTGGGTTTGCTGCCCGGCATCACTGGCAAACGTGTTATTGTGCAAGGTTTGGGAAACGTAGGTTTTTATTCGGCTAAATTTTTGGCTGAGTTTGGTGCGCTGATTGTAGGTATTTGTGAGTTTGAAGGCGCAATTTATAATGAAGATGGTCTGGATGTGGATACTGTTTTTGAGCATAGAAAAGCAACAGGTTCCATTTTAGGTTATCCTTTGGCGATGCAGGAATTTAAAAATTCTATGGAAGGTTTGGAGCAGCCTTGTGATATCTTGGTTCCGGCAGCTTTAGAAAACCAGATTACTGCAGATAATATTCGTCGAATCCAGGCAAAAATTATTACGGAAGGTGCAAACGGACCAACTTCACCAGAGGCAGAAGCTATTTTTACAGCAAATGGCGGCATTATCATTCCTGATATGTATGCCAATGCCGGCGGTGTAACGGTTTCTTATTTTGAATGGCTGAAAAATTTGTCGCATGTATCTTTTGGCCGGATCAATCGTCGTTTTGAAGAAACTGCCAGTCTGAATTTGGTTAATATGGTGGAAGGTATTACGGGCGTGGCCTTAACGCCAATGCAAAGATCTACCATTGTAAAAGGAGCATCAGAACTCGAGCTGGTTAACTCTGGTTTGGAGGATACGATGATCCGTTCTTACCATGAAATCAGGGAAACATTGGTTCAAAACCCTAAAATTGATACGTTACGTACGGCAGCTTTTGTGGTGGCAATCAATAAGATTGCGGTTTCCTACAAAAATCTGGGTGTTTGGCCTTAATCACTAATTTTTAGTGGATAAAAGAAGCATTTCCTGAATTTCAGGAAATGCTTCTTTGTTTAGAATGTTTCCAAATAGTATATACGAATTTCAAAAAAAATAATTCGGACTATGTTTCGTATTTTTGTTTCTTCAATAAACCAGGGAATATTCTAATGAAAAAAAGCTCAATTTTAGGCATTGTAGTAATCGCTGTTGCTATCTGTATCATCATTAGTACTTATGCTGATACCAGCACATATGGTTCTTTCAAAGAGGCAAAATCTACACAAAGCGAACTACACGTAGTTGGTCATCTCAACAAACAAAAACAGCTGATTTACGATGCCAAGAAGGATGCGAATTATTTTTCGTTTTTCATGAAAGATAATAAAGGCGAAGAATGTAAAATCGTTTATACTGGTACAAAGCCACAGGATTTTGAACGTTCAGAACAAATTGTTTTAACCGGACAAATGGTTGGTAATGAGTTTCATGCATCAAAAATTTTAATGAAGTGCCCATCTAAATACACACAAGATAAAATAGACGTTACCGAGGCAAAAGCATCCAAACAAGCCTCAATTTAATTTTAATGGATATACAATTTAAAGGTGAACACCTTTTTCCGGGTCAGCTTGGCCAGATATTTATTGTGCTGGCATTTGGCTCGGCACTTTTTTCCGCCATCAGTTACTACTTCGCAACTGTAAATAAAAATCAGCTTGATGATAATTGGAAAAAATATGCCCGTTACGGTTATTTTATTAATACGCTTTCGGTTATAGGCATTGGCGGATGTTTATTTTACATCATTTATACCCATTTATTCGAGTATCATTATGCTTGGGCACACTCTTCCAAAACGTTGCCTGTTTACTATATTATTTCAAGTTACTGGGAAGGGCAGGAGGGCAGTTTCTGGCTTTGGGGATTCTGGCAGGCTTTGTTGGGAAACATCCTGATCTGGAAAGCAAAATCCTGGGAAAATCCGGTGATGGCTGTTGTAGCTTTGTCGCAGGCCTTTATTGCTTCGATGCTTATCGGTGTTGAATTATTTGGAACCCGTGTAGGCAGTTCACCATTCATTCTGCTGCGCCAGGCGATTGAGGCACCAATTTTTAGCAGGGCAGATTATTTGGGTTATATCAAAGACGGAAACGGTTTAAACCCATTGTTGCAAAATTATTGGATGGTTATTCATCCGCCAACTTTGTTTTTAGGTTTTGCATCGATGGTAGTGCCTTTTGCTTATGCTATTGCCGGTTTGTGGCAGCGCAGATACAAAGAATGGATACAGCCAGCAATTTCCTATTCGCTTTTTGCGGTAATGATTTTAGGAACTGGCATTATCATGGGTTCTTTCTGGGCTTATGAATCGCTGAATTTTGGCGGTTTTTGGGCTTGGGACCCGGTGGAGAATGCTTCTTTTATCCCTTGGTTAACATTAATCGGCGGCGTGCATGTGCTGATCGTTTACAAAAACACCGGTCATTCTTATTTCACGGCTGCTTTCTTAGTAATTATCAGTTTCATACTTGTTTTATACGCCTCTTTTTTAACCCGAAGCGGAATTTTGGGAAGCACTTCCGTACATGCTTTTACAGATTTGGGGATGAGCTGGCAATTGCTGGTTTTCTTGTTTGTATTTATCGCAATTTCTGTTTGGATGCTGGTTTCCCGCTGGAAAGAATTACCCATTACTAAAAAAGATGAAGAAACTTATTCCCGTGAATTCTGGATGTTTGTTGGTGCAATTTTTCTGGCTTTATCTTGCCTGCAACTGATTATCGTAACTTCCATTCCTGTTTGGAATGCTATTTTCGGTACCAAAACTGCTCCGCCGACAGAACCAGTGCGCTTATATAATATTGTACAATCTGCCTTTGCTGTTGTGATTACACTATTGATGGGGTTTGCACAGTTTTTAAAATATAAACGTTCTGATGCTACCACTTTCCTGATCCGTTCTATGGTTTACCTGGTATTTGCTGCTTTAATTAGTGCATTAATTATCTGGTCATCTGGCTTATATCACACACAAATTGTATATATGCTGGTTATTTTCGGTTCAGTTTATGCTATATTGGCTAACACTAAATACCTGGCTGATCTATTTAAAGGAAAAACAAAATTAGTAGGTTCTGCAGTAGCGCATATTGGTTTTGCTTTGCTGCTGGTGGGTGCCGTAATTGCTTCTGGAACGAGTAAAGTGATTACTATTAATAATAGCGGTATTGGTTTTGGTGATGATTTTGAAAAAGTTGGTAATTCGCGCGAAAACCTCCGTCTTGATTTTAACACGCCAACCAAAATTGGGCCTTATACTGCAACTTACGTAGGTGATTCTTTAAATGGGCCAAATCATTATTTCAAAGTAAATTACAAACGGATTGATGATAAATCCGGTAAAATAAGTGAGAATTTTACTTTGCTTCCCAATGCGCAGGCAAATCGTAAAATGGGTTTAATTTCTTCTCCTGATACCAAGCACTATGTTTTTAAAGACATGTATTCTTACGTAAGCATTGCCTGGCCAATGAAATTTCAGGAAGATCAAATTGCTGAAAGTGAAGGACATACAGAAAGTAATGATGATAAAGAATATGCCAAGCCTGTTGCCCATGAAATGAAAATCGGTGACACGGTACATTATCGTGCAGGTTTGATTATTTTAAAAGCAATTGAGAAGGATGCGAAAGTACGCGATATTCCAATAACTAAAAGTGATGTTTCTGTAGGAGCGCAGCTGGAAGTGCAGAGTAATGGAAAAGTTTTCAAGACTGAGCCAATTTTCATGATCAAAGGCGGAAGCAAGTTTGATTTCAGTAAAAAAGTTGATAGTGCTGATTTAAAAGTGCGTTTCTCCAATATCCTGCCTGAAAAAGGTATGATGGAAATTACAACATATGTAAGACCAGAAGGTGAAAAACCTTATATTGTGATGAAAGCGATTGAGTTTCCATCGATTAACTTTTTCTGGTCGGGCACAATTATCATGGTAATTGGTTTTATTCTCTCTATTTTCCGTAGAAATAAAGAACTGAAAACAGTTTGACCGATTGTGCTATTTTAGCACACATACTTCTTTTACCATGAAAAAATTTGCAAGCTTAATTTTAATGTTTTCAATAGTTTTAGCTGTAAAGGCACAAACAAAGGAAGATAAGCAAGTTGAACAAGCAGTACAGGTTTTAACCAAAGCGATGATTGATGGTGATAAGACAGCTTTGGAAAATATCGCTTCGGATGCATTAAGTTACGGCCATTCCAGCGGAAAACTTCAAACTAAAACAGAATTTGTGGAAGCGATTGCAAGCGGGCAATCAGATTTTGTAACGATTAATTTGACCGACCAAACGATTAGTATAAAAGATCAAACAGCAATTGTTCGCCATAAACTTTCGGCACAAACCAATGATGGCGGCAAACCTGGAAACGTTAATCTGGGCATTATGCTGGTTTGGATCAAAGAAAAAGGTGATTGGAAGTTGCTGGGCCGGCAGGCTTATAAATTGTAATACTTCTTTTATCGCCTAAAAAATGCGAATTACTTTTATCGGTTCGGGCAACGTGGCTACACATTTAGGTGCAGCTTTGAAAAATGCAGGTCATCAAATTGTTCAGGTTTGGAGCCGAAATCTGCAAAATGCCGCTTTGCTGGCTTATCACATAAAAGCAGAACCGATTGATCAGTTAACTGCGCTTTCTGCGGAAACAGATATCTTGATTATTTCTGTAAAAGATGATGCTTTAGGGGAGGTTGCTTCTTTTATCACCTTAAAAAAGGTATTGGTGGTGCATACTTGCGGTGCGGTAAATATGCAGGTTTTGCAGAAATATTTTGAGCGGTGCGGCGTGTTTTATCCGCTGCAAACGTTTTCGAAAGTGCGTGAACTGGATTTTTGGTCGGTGCCGCTTTGCATAGAAAGTACCGATAAAAACAGTACGGCTGTTTTACTTGATTTGGGTAGAACGATTAGCAATCAAGTACAGCTTATCAGTTCTGATCAGCGTAAAATCTTACACTTGGCTGCAGCTTTTGCCTGTAATTTCCCCAATTACTTATATGGAATTGCTGCTGATCTGCTTCAGGAAAACCAAATGGATTTTAACATGTTAAAGCCGCTGATACTGGAAACCGCTTTAAAAGTGCAGGAACATTTGCCGCATACGGCACAAACCGGACCAGCCATCCGCAGAGATGAAAAAACTATGCAGGCTCATTTAGGTTTGTTGCAGTATAAGCCCGATGTGCAGGAAATTTATCGGTTGCTCAGTCAGGGTATTATCAAAATGGCCAAATCAGATTCAGCCTAAACTAAAATTACTACTTTTGCACGCAATGGAAATTTATAGCGTCAGGATCAACTTTGAAGAAACAGGAATGCGAGCGGTTGATTTGCCAATTGCCGAAGGAGAATCTGTATTAGATATTTGTATAGAAAATGGCATCGATTTGCAACACAACTGCGGTGGTGTTTGCGGTTGCAGTACCTGCCATATCTACGTGAACAAAGGCATGGATAACGTGCAGGAAATATCTGATAAAGAAGAGGATTTTATAGATCGCGCCGTCAATCCGCACATCACTTCCCGCTTAGGCTGCCAATGCGTAATGATTGACGGTAATATTGAAGTAACTATCCCGGATCAGTCACAATTTCTTGGCCACTAACCTTCAACCTTAATTTTATGATAAACACAAATTTTGCCCTTCCGATACATTGGAATGATTACGAAGATATCGCCATGGAGCTTTACGAAAAATTTGGTGATGCTTTTGATGAACCAAAAATTTACCGTTTGCGTTTTACAGATTTACTGGAATGGGTGCTGTCGCTTCCAAATTTTGTAGGTAAACGCGAAGAGAGTACCGAAGGCCATTTGGAGCAAATTCAAACCGCCTGGGCTTATGAATGGCGCGATAATCAGTAATTTTAAATGCCGATTTAGTTAAATTATCAGTTCGTACCTGAAAACCTGCAACTTTCTCCTCAAATGTTTCTCGAAAAATTAAAAACTATCAAAGCCTTTATTTTCGATGTAGATGGCGTATTGACCAATGGTGATATCACCGTTACTCAAGATGGCGACCAGATGCGGCATTTCAACGTGAAAGATGGTTACGCCATCAATCATGCCATCAAATCAGGTTTTTATATTTGTACTATTTCCGGTGGTCATTCCCGTGGCGTTTTATCGCGGTTAAATGGTTTAGGGGTGAAGGATGTTTTTATGGGAATCAGCCATAAATTAGAAGTTTTTGAGCGCGTAGTTGCCGATATGAATTTGAACCCAGAAGAAATTCTGTACATGGGCGACGATATTCCGGATCTGGACGTAATGCAAAAAGTAGGCTTGCCAACCTGCCCGGCTGATGCCTGCGAAGAAGTTAAAGCTGTTGCCGCCTATATTTCTCCGGTTTTAGGCGGAAAAGGTTGCGTGCGTGATGTGATTGAAAAAGTGCTGAAAATCCAAGATAAATGGATGAAAGCAGATGCCACCAGTTTCTAAAAAATACCTGCTAAAAACAGCATAGCAAATGATTGATAAAAATGATTTTCCTATTAATTAACAGGAAAATCATTCGTCGAAAATGCTAATAAAATTTTGGTATAGGATTTAACTTTAGATTTTGCCGCTGATGCCAGTACGGATAAATGGTTGGTATTTCGCTGGTTTTATCCAGTTTTTTTATCTGTTCGATTGTTAAGTTCCAACCGGCAGCTTCCAGGTTTTGCTTCAATTGTTCTTCGTTTCTTGCCCCGATTACTAATGTAGCAATGGTTGGACGTTGCAGCAACCAGTTTAACGAAATCTGTGCTACCGTTTTGCCTGTTTCTTCAGCTACTTCATCTAAAGCATCCATAATTTTATAAAAAGTTTCTTCGGCAATGGCAGATTCCGGAACCGGACTTCCGCCTTGCGCAATTCTGCTGTCTGGTGGAAATGGCTGGTTGCGGCGATATTTTCCGCCTAAACGTCCGGCCGCAAGTGGACTCCAAACGATGCCGCCAACTTTTTGATCCAGAGCCAAAGGCATCAGTTCCCATTCATATTCGCGATTAATGAGTGAGTAATACACTTGGTGCCCAACATATTTGTTCCAGCCATAATGATCAGCAATAGCTTGGGATTTCATCAGATGCCAGCCCGAAAAATTAGAACAGGCAATATAACGGACCTTTCCGCTTTGTACCAGATCGTCCAGCGTGCGCATGGTTTCTTCTACCGGCGTAACGCCGTCAAAACCGTGCATGTGGTAAATATCAATGTAATCGGTATTCAACCTTTTCAAACTGGCTTCACAGG
>JBPBPL010000007.1:0-291835 GCA_050954285.1 Janthinobacterium lividum
GTAAACGGTTCAGATCAGAAATACCACCTAAAAGTGATTCTAATTTAATACGTTCACGTTGAATCATCAATCTTTCTTTTTTAGAAAGAATGCTGTACGTGCCGTCTTTAGTCATCTTATCGATGTTAGACATCTTTTTGATTGACTTACGAACAGTTTGGAAGTTGGTTAACATACCACCTAACCAGCGTTCGGTTACGAAAGGCATGTTTACAGATTTTGCAAAATCAGCAACTAAGTCTTTTCCTTGCTTTTTAGTAGCAACAAATAATACTTTACGGCCTGATTTTACAATTTGTTTGATGGCAGCAGCTGCGTCATCAACTTTGCTTAATGTTTTATTTAAATCTATAATGTGGATACCGTTACGCTCCATGAAAATGTACTGCGCCATTTTCGGATCCCATTTACGGGTAAGGTGACCAAAGTGTACACCTGCATCCAGTAAATCCTGATATGTTGTTCTTGCCATTGTGTTGTTCTCCTTAAAAAATTAACGTTTACTGAACTGGAATTTACGACGTGCTTTCTTACGACCTGGTTTTTTACGCTCAACCATACGGTCATCACGTGTCATCAAACCTTTTGCGCTCAAAGCAGGTTTTTTCTCCGCATCTAATTCAACAATAGCTTTTGCAATTGCCAAACGAACGGCACCAGCCTGTCCGTTAACACCGCCGCCTGCTACGTTAACTTTTACATCAAATTTTCCGGTAGAACCAGAAACTTCTAATGATTGAGTAACCACATATTGCAATGGTAATGTTGGGAAATACTCTTTGTAATCTTTGCCATTCACGATGATGGCTCCGTTGCCTTCTTGCAAATAAATGCGGGCAACTGCAGTTTTTCTTCTGCCGGATGTGTTGGTAACTGACATTCTTTTTCTCCTTTAAAATTAAAGTGTAATGGCTTTAGGGGCTTGTGCTTCATGCGGATGCTCGGCACCTGCATAAACATGCAGATTACCGAATAAGGCCTTGCCCAAACGTGTTTTAGGTAACATACCACGCACGGCTTTTTCTACCACGCGTGTTGGATGTTTTGCCATTAACTCCTTAGGAGAAATGAATTTTTGACCACCCGGATAACCGGTGTAAGAAACATATTCTTTTTCACTGAATTTGTTTCCGGTCAATTTTACCTTGTCTGCATTGATAACAATTACATTATCACCACAGTCTACGTTTGGGGTGAAACCTGGCTTGTGTTTTCCTCTGATGACCATTGCGATCTTAGAAGACAAGCGCCCCAAAATCTCTCCTTGTGCATCAACAACAACCCATTCTTTATTAACGGTTTTCTTATTGGCAGAGACAGTTTTGTAACTTAACGTATTCACTTGCTTTGTATTAAATTAATTAAACAGTTTACTTTTCCCGTAATTTTCGGGACTGCAAAGATACTGGAAAATGTTTTATTACAAAGGGTTAGCTATAAATTTTTAGGTGATAAAAGAAGTAGTAGAAGTTTCATTATAAAAAGAATGCTATTTAATCTTCTGCTGATACCAACTGCAGGCTTGCCTTTACATAATCCTGCTCAGAGTTTACTTAAAATACATTGCAATTTTATTTTCATTTATATGTTCGAGATTGTCTTCATTAATGCTGATAACAAATTACATGTTTTCTGCCCTGTTCAATACCCGTATTTCTCTTTCCAAAGTTTTCTCAGGTGTTCCTGAGCTTTAACTTCAGCTGGATTTTGGCCAGGTTGATAGAATTTTGTGCCGCTGATGTTCTCTGGCAAATACTCCTGATTTGCAAAGTTACCTTCAAAAGCATGTGCATATTGATATTCTTTACCATAGCCAATATTCTTCATCAGTTTGGTTGGCGCGTTACGGAGATGCAAAGGCACAGGCAGATCACCGGTTTGTGTAACCAATTGTTGCGCTTTACCAATAGCTTCGTAACTGGCATTGCTTTTAGCAGATGAAGCCAGATAAACCACCGTTTGCGAAAGGATAATCCGTGATTCGGGCCAGCCAATTACGTTTACCGACTGGAAACAAGTGTTGGCCAGAAGCAAGGCATTTGGGTTGGCATTACCGATATCTTCCGAAGCCAGAATCAGCAATCTTCGGGCGATAAAAGAAGCATCTTCGCCACCGGCAATCATTCGCGCCAGCCAGTAAACAGCCGCATTTGGGTCGCTGCCGCGGATGGATTTAATAAAAGCCGAAATAATATCGTAGTGCTGCTCGCCGGCCTTATCATACAAAGCCATATTTTGCTGCACGTTATCCAGCACAACTTTGTTGTTAATCCTGATTTCGTTGCTATCCAAAGCATTCACCAGTAACTCAAAAATATTAAGCAATTTACGTGCATCACCACCCGAAAGCCGGATTAGCGCTTCATATTCTTCAATCTCGATTTTTTTAGTGCTAAAAACAGTATCGGTTTTGATAGCTTTTTGCAATAGACTGATCAATTCTTCTTCCGTTAGATTTTTCAAGATATAAACCTGGCAGCGCGAAAGCAAAGCGGAAATCACTTCAAAAGAAGGGTTTTCGGTTGTGGCACCAATCAGCGTTACAATCCCTTTTTCAACTGCGCCCAACAAAGAATCCTGCTGGGATTTGGAGAAACGATGAATTTCATCAATAAACAGAACTGGCTGTGGTTGTCCGCCTTTTTTCAAAAGGGAAGCTTTTTCAATTACTTCACGTACTTCTTTTACACCGGAATTTATCGCACTCAAAGCAAAAAACGGCCGGTGCAGCGACTGAGAAATAATATTTGCCAAAGTAGTTTTACCCACTCCAGGTGGCCCCCATAAAATAATGGAAGGCATGTTTCCAGATTCAATTGCACGGCGCAAAACTGCACCTGCGCCAACCAAATGCTGCTGACCAGCGTAATCGTCCAGGTTATTTGGCCGCATCCGTTCGGCTAAAGGAGGTAGATTATTCATTGGAATAAAATTCGAGATTATATGTCCGAAATCCTAATGCTGAACGATTAGAAAATATTGACAATGAAAAATAGGCAGTAAAAACAGTATCGATCTTAAATCCTTTACGGCATCACTTCAAACAGAAAAAACTGCATTTTCTCAGTTTTGCTGAAATTGTTATCAGCCACAAAAATGATGGATTTATGCCCGTTGGGAAGCGTCGGGCCGAAAGTTGCGCCTTCCACATTGTCAATATAAATTTTCAGGTCATCCATATTAAGCAACAGTTTTTTGCTGACCAATTGCTGCGGCGGGTTTTTGCTTAAAGAAGAATTAGCAATTACATTATCGGCACCGCTCAAATCAGCCAGAAAAACACGGATGACGCAGCCATCATGTCCATCAGAAAAAGAACGTTCGGTAACTAATAATTGATTTTTACTGATGGAAAGAATATCTGGAATACCATTTACCTTAAAACCATTTTCGGGTTTTGCCTGGTAAGCAATTGGTTCTAGTTTATAAGCATATTGTGCTGTATTCTGCTTTGTTTTCCAGTCGAATTTATAGATCCGGATCAGCGGGTTTACGTCCGTTACATCTGCCCGCGGCCCATCCTGATATAGCGGTTCTTCCAGGCTTACAAAAAGTGTTTTATAATTATCTGCAAAAGCCAAACCTTCCAAAACGCCGTTTCTGCGTGGCCCGCTTTCTGTAGCGTGCATTTTCAAATTATTGGGCAAGGTAAGCGTGCTGCTGTATTTTCCGGTGGTAAAAACAGTATTCACAGACGGATCAATCAGAACGGTATCTCCTTGTTTTACAATGCGTTCTCCTTCACTGCTCCAAACTAATTGCTGGGTTTTCGGGTTATAACGCATCGCTTCCGGGTCAACCGTTTGTTTGGTATGTTTCTTCAGATCCGGGTAAGGCTGACCGTTTTCCTGAAGCAAAGTAGTAACTCCAACCAATTTAACACTGTTGATTTCTTTAGCATCCACACTGATTTTGGCCGTATAAAAACGCGATGGATTGATTTCAGAACGATCATCACTGATCAGATAATACAGATCGTTTTTCGCATCATAATCAATGGAGGATAAACCGCCAACCGTTGTGTTTTTATATTGCAGGTTGTATGGCAGATCATATTCATCCAAAAATTTCAGGCTGCTGATTGTAGTTGATGCTGTTTTTACCGATGTTTTTTTGAGTACCGAACAGGCGGAAAGCAAAACACCAACCGACAGGTATAAAACTTGGTTTTTAAGGTTCATAATTTCTTTAAACTTTCAAAGTAAAAGAAATTTCAGGTAGAAAGTTTAATGCAAAAATCTTGAATGGCTGTTGTTGCTTTAAATCTCTGTGATCGGCATAAATCTCGGCACAAAAGCTTTCATAAAACTCCAGGCAATCAAATAAGACAGGGCACAGATAAAAAACATAATCCCATAAGCGGTTTGCGGAGTTGCCGAAAAATGATCGGTTAAACGACCCGCCATTTGCTGTACCAAAACGCCGCCAATTCCGCCGGCCATCCCGCCAATACCAACAACAGAACCTACTGCTTTTTTAGGAAACATATCCGAAACGGTGGTAAATAAATTAGCAGACCAAGCCTGATGCGCCGCCGCACCGATGCAGATTACGATAATTGCCAAAGTGGAAGCATTGCTGCCGAACCGTTGTACATTGCCAAAATATTGTGTTGATAAAAGAACTAACGGGAAAATAGCGATCAGCAACATCGCAGTCATCCTAGCGCGATAAGCTTCCCAACCTTTATTAATGAAGAAAATCGGAATGCTTCCGCCAAAAACGCTACCAAAAATAGCGGTTCCGTAAACGATAAAAGTTGGCCACATTACTTCGTGGCTCGTCATGCCGAACTGTTTTTTCAAATAATCCGGCAGCCAGAAAAGCAGAAACCACCAAACACCATCTGTTAAAAATTTACCAAAAAAGAATGCCCAGGTTTGGCGGTAACCAAACAGTTTTGACCAGGAAACCTTCTGATTATTAATCGGCACATCTTCTGATGCGGCTGCATGAACAACCAAATCATCACTGTGGATATAATCAAACTCGCTTTCTGATAATTTTTTGTGTTTGCCTGGCGGATTGTACAAAGCAAACCAGAAAATCAGCCAGAAAAAGCCGATACCGCCGGTGATAATGTAGGCCATTTTCCAGCCTAAATCAACGCCAAAATGGATCAAACACCAGGGCACGAACAAAGAAGCAATCATGGCACCAATGTTCGATCCGCTGTTGAAAATCCCCGTTGCCAGTGCACGTTCTTTTTTGGGGAACCATTCTGCCACGGTTTTGATGGACGCAGGAAAATTTCCGGCCTCGCCAATGCCAAACAAACTTCGGATGACGATATGCAAAGCAACCGTACTTCCGGCCAAAGCATTCAGCATTCCGAAAACTGACCAGATAATTAATGAAAGCGCCAGCCCTAATTTGGTGCCAATTTTATCAATTACCCAACCAGCCATAATGGTTATCCCGGCATAAAAAGCTGTAAAAAACGAAGTAACGTAAGCAAAATCAGTGTTTGTCCAACCGAAACCGCCTTGTGCAACCGGTGTACAAAAATGCTCTTTCAGATAAGAAATCACCTGCCGATCCATGTAATTGATCGTGGTCGAAAAAAGAAGCAGTGTGGCAATTGTCCATCTGTATTTACCAATTTTCATATTCGTCAGCTTAGTATTATCTGCAAGTACTTACCAATTCGTGTGCTTCTTTTGTGGCATAAAAAAGCTCCTCGTAAAGCTTATTTTCCATTACTTTTTTGCTGATGAGTTTGCTGCCCAAACCAACCGCGCTTACACCTGCTTTGAACCAGCCAGTAATGTTTTCTTTAGTCAACTCTACGCCGCCTGTTGGAATGAAAAGCTGACCCGGAAATAGTTCTTTGACGGAAGATAAAAAAGCTTCACCCAGAATATTTGCCGGAAAAAGCTTGATCAAAGCCGCCTGATTTTCCTGCGCCAGATAAATTTCGGTTGGCGTCATACAACCCGGAATCCAAAGCAAATCAGCTTCCAAAGCCATTTGTCCTACTCTCGGATTTACAATCGGGCTAACCAGAAAATCTGCTCCGGCTGCCATAAAATCTTCTGCTTCTTTTACCGATTTTATGGTACCGATGCCAAGTTCCAAATCCGGCATTTCTTCGTCAGCCAGTTTCCGCATCAGCTTAAAATTCTCCAGCGCTTCCGGCCCGCGGTTGGTGTATTCAAATACACGTACGCCGGCCTTGTAAATGGTTCTGGCAATTTCCAGGCTCACTTCCGCGTCTTTGTTAAAAAATAAAGGCAGGGTTCCCTGCTTCAAAATCAGGCTTAAAGCATGTGTTTTTTTACTGCTCATTTTTGATAGTTCGTAATACTTCTTCTGCGCTCATCGTTGTGGCGTCGCTTTCAATAAATAATTTGCCATAAGCCGCAGCTGTCGCAAATTCCAATACTTCTTTTATCGGTTGTTTTTTGTACAAACCATAAATTAATCCGGCCATAAAGCAATCGCCGCTGCCCACTTTATCTACAATATGTGCCGAAGTATATTCCTGCGAAACCTCCAGTTTTCCATCGGTAAAAACAGTAGTGTAATACTCAATTCCTGGCTCGCCGAAACGGAATGTATTGGCCACATATTTACATTTTGGATAAGCTTTGATAATTGCTTCCGAGGTTTTTACAGCATGATTCAGGTAATTTTCTTTGGTTCCGATTTCGTGAATATTTTCGTCCACATCCGTTCCCAGCATTTGGCTCGCTGCCCAAACATTTCCCATAATCAGATCACAGTACTGCGCGAGATTTAGCATGATTTCGATTGGATTTTTACCATATTTCCAAAGTTTGGCGCGATAATTCAAATCCAAAGAAATGAAGATGTTTTTCTCGGAAGCTGCTTTCAAAGCTTCTTCGCAAACATCTGCTACGGTTTGATTAATAGCCGGACAAATTGCGCTAAAATGAAACCAGGAAACACCTTCAAAAACAGCATTCCAATCAATGGTTCCGAGTTGAAGTTCTGAATAAGCCGAATAATTTCGGTCATAAATCACGCCGGCATTTTTCAGGTCTTTTCCTTTCGGGAGATAATACGTGCCAATTCTATTTCCATGAAAAATTACTGCCGAAGTATCTACTTTTTTAGCCTTTAAATAGTTGAGGATTTGCTCCGACAGCATATTTTCCGGTAGCGCGGTTAAATAAGCAGAAGGTAAATCCCATAAAGCCAAAGCCGTAGCCACGTTTAATTCAGCACCGCCAACATAAAACGGAAGCGAATTTTCTTTGAGCCAGTTCCCATCTGTATCCGGGCAAATCCGCAGCAGCAATTCGCCGAAACTGAGTATTTTCCCCATTTCTAAAAGTTGAAATAGTTTTTGGCATTGTGATAAGAAATGTCGGATATGATTTTTCCGATCAGGTCCATATCATCCGGCAACTCGCCGTTTTCTATATCATCACCAAATAAATTGCAAAGTAATCTTCGGAAATATTCGTGCCGTGGAAAAGACAAAAAGCTGCGCGAATCGGTCAGCATTCCTACAAATTTGCTGATTAAACCCATGTTGGATAGCGCGTTAATCTGCTTCGTCATGCCGTCTTTCTGATCCAAAAACCACCAGGCCGAACCAAATTGTACCTTTCCGGCGACAGAACCATCGTTGTAGTTACCGATCATGGTTGCAATTAACTCATTATCAGCAGGATTAAGATTATAAATAATTGTTTTTGCCAGGCGATCTTCTGAATCTAAACGGTTTAAAAACCTGGACAATTGTCTTCCCTGACTAAAATCGCCAATGGAGTCCCAGCCAGCATCCGGCCCCGTTATTTTTAGCATCCGCGCATTGTTACTTCGCAACGCACCTAAATGATATTGCTGCACCCAGCCTTTTTCGTGGTCCCAAATGGCAAATTGAAATAATAAAGCTGAACGGAATTTCAGGTTTTCTTCGTAGCTGATGCTTCTTTTAGCACGTATTTTTTGGAAGATACTTCGGATCTCTTCTTCTGTATAATCCTCTGCATAAATCTGCTCCAAACCATGATCGGAAACTTTGCAGCCATTTTCTGCAAAGTAGTTATGCCGCATTTTCAAAGCTGATAAATAAGTATCATAACTATCTATGGATGTATTAGTTACTTCTTCCAGCTTGTTCATATAAGCGTTTAAAGCTTCCAGATCGTCTGGGTTCATTGCTTTATCCGGACGAAAAGCTGGCAACATTTTCACCAAACCACCTTCTTGTTTTAGCTGCTGATGAAATTGCAGATTATCAACCGGATCATCGGTAGTACAAATCGTTTCCACGTTCATTTTCTGCAATAAACCCTGAACAGAATATTCGGGCGTTTGCAATTTTGCTGTTGCTTGATCGTAAATGCTTTGTGCTGTTTTTACCGATAATAAATCATGGATACCAAAATAGCGCTGCAATTCCAGATGTGTCCACTGGTAAAGCGGATTACGCAGCGTGTACGGAACCGTTTCTGCCCATTTTTCAAACTTCTCGAAATCGCTTTTTCCGCCTGTGATAAAATCCTCATTTATACCATTTGCCCGCATGGCGCGCCACTTATAATGATCGCCATAAAGCCAAACTTGAGTTAAATTTTTAAAATTAATATTTCCTGCAACCTGATCGGGCGGCAAATGGTTATGGTAATCGATAATTGGCAAATGCCTGGCAAACTCATGGTAAAGCTTTTGAGCAGTTGGGGTTTGCAGGAGAAAATTTTCGTCTAAAAAAGGTTTCATCTTTGTATTTTTTATGCTGATGACCAGCAACAAAATGTTAGTTTTTAGGTGATAAAAGAAGCATCGTGATTATAAAGAAACACCGCGTTTCCATGGAATAAAATCATCCTGACCGTGGCGTACGGCACTCACTTCAATTTCGCCGCTGGCTACGCGGATTACATAATCCAGAATACGTTCACCAGCCTGTTCAATCGTTTCTTCGCCTTCAATCACGGTTCCGGTATTCAGGTCGATAATGTCGCGCATTTTATTATACAGTTTGGTATTGCTGGCAATTTTAATCACTGGTGTAACCGGGTTTCCAGTTGGCGTACCCAAACCCGTTGTAAACAAAACCACATTGGCGCCGGAAGCAACTTCTGCCGTGGTTGATTCTACATCATTTCCCGGCGTACATAATAAATTCAGTCCAGGTTTGGTTACTTTTTCTGGATAATCCAAAACTTCCACAACCGGCGATGTTCCGCCTTTTTTAGCAGCACCTGCGGATTTGATCGCATCCGTAATCAAACCATCTTTGATATTTCCGGGCGAAGGGTTCATGTCAAAACCAGAGCCCACGGCTTTTGCACGCTCATTATACGTGCGCATCAGGTAAGAAAAACGTTCTGCATCTTCTGTTTCTACACAACGATCGCTCATATTTTGCTCTACGCCGCATAATTCTGGAAATTCAGCCAGAATAACCGAACCGCCTGCTGCCACCAGCAAATCTGAAGTGTAACCAATAGCAGGATTGGCAGAAATTCCGGAAAATCCATCCGAACCGCCGCATTCTAATCCAATACAAATTTTACTGATTGGAGCTGGCTGACGCGTATTCCGATTGGCCAAAACCAGCCCGGCAAAAGTTTGCTTAATGGCCAAGGAAAGCAATTCTGCTTCTGTGCCAACATTTTGCTGCTCCAGTACAAAATAAGGTTTATCAAATAATGGAGACCGTTTTTTTATTTCTTCTTCGAGGATAGAAACCTGCGCATTCTGGCAACCCAAACTTAAAACTGTTGCACCGGCAACATTTGGATGGGTGATGTAACCCGCCAGCAACCCGCAAAGTGCCTGCGCATCCTGCCGCGTACCGCCGCAACCGCCGTTATGGACTAAAAATTTAATGCCATCCACATTTGGAAACAAACGTTCCTGCTTAGCAACCAATTCTGTATAAGGCATTTCTGCATTCAAAATCTGCGTAACATCGTTTCCCGATTTATACATTTTGATCAGTTCCTGTGCCTGATTGGCATAAACTTTATTCCGGCCGTAACCTAAAGGCGTGATTAGAGCTTCCTCCAAAACATCCAGATTCCGGTTCTCACAAAAAACCATCGGGATAACGAGCCAGAAATTCGCAGTTCCTACGCTGCCATCAGATCGTGGATAACCAAAAAAAGTACGGTCAGCAAATTTGCTGATGTCCGGTTTGTTCCATTCGGTTTGCCGTTCGCCAATGAAAAAATCATTTGCAGCATGATGAATATTTTTGGTAGTTAAAACACCGCCGGCAGGAATAAAATTTTGTGCTTTTCCAACCAAAACGCCGTACATAATGATATCGTCGTTCTGTTGAAAATCCTGTGCGGCAAATTTGTGTTTGGCTTGCACATTGTCCGTTAAAATAAATTGTTGATTATCGTAAGTAACTACTGAACCTTGCGGCAAATCTGTTAAAGCCACAATTACATTATCATCAGGATTTACTTTTAATACTTGGTTTTTCATTATTTTTTATTCTTTGTTGTCTGTGGTTGAATCGTTTATGGCTTTCAAAGCACCGTCTGCAATTATAGCATTATAATTTTGCTGTACGGCAGCTTCAAATCCGGGCAATAGCGTCAAGTCCCTTCCCCAAAGTTCCGTATTACTCAACACAGTATGTATCCAAATATCGGCCGAAATACTGTTTTTATGGTCATAAAAATAGCGTGCCTGATCGTCATTAACCGGATAAACCTGCCCGTTCCATTCACCAAAATATTTTCCGCCTTCTTCGGTTTTCACTTGCATAAAAGCGATGTAAGCGGCAAAACCCAAAGCCATGTGAACAGGAACCAGATCTGTTTTCAGGTAATGGCTGATCAAAAGCGGCACCACGCGCATTTTGAGTTTGGCCGAAAACTGTACGGTGATCGCAATCCATTGATGTTTGATGTGCGGATTGCGGAAACGATCCAGCACCTGATCTGCAAAATCATCGGTTTGCGACTGGTTCACTTCGTATGGAATGGCCGATGCAATTTCTTCACGCATTAATTTACTGGCAAAACCGGAAAATATGGCGTTATCCATTGCTTCTTTTACTGTACTAAAATTGGCGAGGAAAGCCAGCCCACAACTTAGCGTATGCGTTCCGTTCAGCATTCTTAATTTTAATTCTCGGTAAATTTCTATATCGGGCGCAATGATGACACCTTTATCTGCCTCAGCAAAACTCAAAACTGATTTCACTTTTTCGTCACCTTCAATTGCCCACAACCGATAAACTTCTGATACGGTTAATAATTTATCCTCATAGCCGGCTTTTTTCTGAAAAGCAGCCACAGTTTCTGCATCTGGTTTTCCGGGAACAATCCTGTCAACCAAAGAGTTACAGAATAAATTATGCTGATCAATCCAACTGATCAATGCTTCGTTTAGCTGATTAAATTTTGCTAATTCCAGCACAATCGACTTTAGCTTCTCACCATTACCAACAATCAGTTCGGTTGGAATAATTACCATGCCGCCTGCCTCACTTCCGTTAAAAGCGTTATACCTTTCTACTAAAAAAGCCAGTAGTTTTGCAGGAAAAGAAGCTGGCGGATTTGCTTCGATACTTTCATTTACCAAAGAAATCCCAACTTCCGTAGTGTTGGAAATCACGATTTTCATTTCAGGATTGTGGGCACATTTCAAAATCTCGTTCCAGTTTTCTCCTGCTGATAAAACCCGGCTGATGGCCGAGCAAATGATGTTTTCTTCGATTTTTTGTCCGTTTTCAATGCCTTTTACACACAAAGTATATAAACTGTCTTGATCGTCAAATTCCGAAGAACTGCCAGTAGACGTTGATTTCACCACGACAATCCTGCCGTTAAAAAAGCCCTGACGATTGGCTTTATCGATAAAATAATCCGGCAAACCGCGCAGCAATACGCCGGTTCCGAATTGTAAAACTTTCTCCGGTAAATCAAATATTTTTTCTTCGGGAACGATGACTCCCGGCGATTGAATATTTTTTAAAACAGCTTTTGATAAAATCATTTTGGTTTTAGAATAGGTTTCTGCTTGGTTTTAACAATTGCAGATTTGAAAAGTATCATTTTTTAAGCCATTGTCAAAATCCAGACAATACTGTGCTGTCCTGCCAATTGGCTATGCTTCTTTTATCGGCATAAAATTGGTGATCCTGAAAAAACACTGGTAAAAGAAGTATCGGGACATCACATTAATTGGTTTTTGCAGGAACCTGTTTGATCAGCCAATTCACCAAATCGTTGCAGGCCTCAAAGTTTTGGTAATCTACCGGGATTTTGCGCCCGTCGGTATATTCATTGTAAAACCAGGGATCGCCAACGGCAAAAACGGCGCCTTTGCCATATTTTGCCGTTGCGATAATTACATCTTTTCCATCGGTAAAAGAAGCAACCGCCGGCGGCGTAACTTTTAAAGTTGATATTTCTTTGATATGAACTTTCTTTCCGGTTTTGAAAATTGGATCGTTGGCTGGCAACTGAAAATCGCCCGTGGTAAGATCGGTAGTTACTTTATTCCGGCTGTCTTCATTAAAATGTATCCCAAATTTTTCGGTCAGGATATTCAAATGTTCCAGATCGCAATTACCAGCATCATTTGCCAGGATAACCAGCACGCCGCCAGCTTTTACCCAGTTGGCAATAGTTTTGGCATCCTGCTGATTTACGTAATTGGGTTTTTCAGTTTCTTTTTGCGTATCCGGATCAACAATGATATACATATTGGAGCCTTTTAAATTGACCGCAGTTGGTGCTTCGTGCAGCATTGCTGTTTTTACACCATGATAATTGAAGGCGTTTTTAAAAAAATAAAAGCCATTGTTATCCATTTCGTCCCATTTGTAATGGAACGGAATTAAACGTCCGGTTATATCTTTTGTAAATTCATTATTAAAATACGAATCCAGCATAACCGTTTGGCCTTTTCCTGTTTGAGGAATTTTAGCCAGTTCTATCTCATTTGCCGCCTGCAAAAAAGCACCAACGCCTGTTGGGTGATTCGTAATTACCTTCTCACCTACATAATATGCGTAACTGCCATCGCCGTACGGATTTCCGCCCAAACCTGCAACCACAACAGAACCTTTCAGATTGGTATTTCCGCTGGCATCAGTTTCGATAAATTGCTTTACCGTTCCATTATAACCTTTTTTAGCAATAACTTTATATTTTTCGGGCAGATAGCCCAAGCGTGTTCCTTTTGCCAAAGTGTAAACAAACATGCTGGAAGCAGAGGATTCCAAATAATTGCCTTTCTCGTTTCCCTTATCTAAAACCTGGTACCAAACGCCCGTTTTCGGATCTTCATATTTTTGAACAGCAACAGCAAACCGGTTTAAAACAGCCAGCAATTCTTTTCGCTGCGGATGAGTTTCCGGAAGATATTCCAACACATCCACCAAAGCCATCCCGTACCAACCCATCGCTTTTCCCCAGAAATTTGGCGATTGTCCGGTTATTTTGTTCGCCCATTTCTGTTGTTTAGATTCATCCCAACCATGATAAAGCAAACCCGTTTTCGGATCGCGGGCATGTTTTTCTATCAAAATAAACTGTTTCGCGATATCATCAAAATCCGAAGGTTCATCAAAAGTTGCTGCATATTCTGCATAAAATGGTTCGCCCATATATAAATCGTCCAGCCACATCTGGTTTGGGTAATTTTTTTCATGCCAGAAACCACCATCCAAAGTCCGCGGCTGCGTTTTCAGTTGCTCACGCAGATGGCGCAACGCTTTGTAATATTTTTCCTGACCGGTAACGCGATACAGCAACAGCAAGGCCCGGCCATTTTTGATAGGATCCATATTGAAATCCTGCGATTTATAACTGGCAATATTGCCGTCTTTATCCACCAGTTTGTTCATGCTTTTTTGGATGTAGCGATAATAATCGGCGTTGGCTGTCCGCTTCCAAACACCTGCCATACCTTCCAGCAATACGCCCTGATCGTAAGCCCGGTTTGTAAACAGAACCGAACTGGTATCCGGCCAAATGTTCATGGCCGTTTTTGCTACTTTTTCTGAAAGTGATTGCGCCCGGATTTTGCCAGCTGAAATAATTAGCAACAACAAAAGAATGCTTCTTTTATAAGTATTTTTTTTCATTGGTAATTATTTCATAATCAATGTTTTAACATTAGAATCGGCATTAAATAGTTTTGATTTTTGAGAGATTATTTCAACTTTAAATTGGGGAAATGCTTTTTTATCGGACAAAAAAACAGTGATAAAAGAAGCATTGATCGTTGCATAAGCTGTAAAAAAATAGCTTTTAAATTGGTTTGTATAATTTAATGGTCAAGCAATTGTACACAGAAATATATACAAATCGAAAAATCAGTTTAAAAAAATCTGTGCAACTGTTGCCGAAACATTTCTCTTTAAAAGCTTTTGATCAATGCTGTTTTTAGATAGGAATTTATTAACCAGAATTACAATTTGATGGATGAAGTTGCTGTAAAAAGTTATAATGAAGTAACCAACCTAATTACACATATCCTCCGGGATTTCCCGCGTGATTTTTTGCACTTTGGTTACCACCATTGTGCTGTCAAACTCGGCGCCGATACCTTCCTGGCCGGATTTTACTTTTATGGCTTCTACTTCTACATAAACCGGTTCGTAAGGCTTTTCAAAGTTCATGTTAGAGTATTCCAGTTCCAGTTTGCCCGAGCTGTCTTTCACCCAATATTCGCGCCCGGTACTGCATTCTTTAAAAGATTTTACCTCCAGCCCAAAACTGTACAAGCCTTTGTAAACCTTGCTTTCTGCAGCGTTGTGTTTATTGCAGCTGCTGCCAGTTATCAAACCCAATATTATACCAATGAAAATAATTCTTTTCATGCTGCTAAGTTACAGTTCCTGTTTAATTTCATCCAGTTTTTGCACGCTCAAACGTGCGCTGATGCCTGATGCCAAAATTGATATTCCGCTTACGGTAATAAAAACCAGCAAAAAATCGCTTGCTTTCAGCGTAACCGGATACGGCTGCACCATTGTAGTACCGCCCATCGTAATAAACCCAAACTTTTGCTGCATCAACGCAAACATTAGCCCGGCAATCATCCCGATGATGCAACCTACCACCGTAATCAGCATACCTTCATAAAAAAAAATACGCTGTACTAATTTTTTATCGGCGCCCAAACTTGTTAAGATAGCAATGTCTTTCCGCTTGTCAATTACCAGCATGGTTAGCGAACCGATGATGTTAAAAATGGCTATTATCAGCACAAAAGTCAGAATTAAAAAAATTGCCCATTTTTCGGAATTGAGCAGTTTATACAACGATGTATTTTGCTGCTGCCGGTTTTTGATAATGAAGTTATTGCCGAAACGGTCCTGCAGCTGCCGCTGCATCCGGTTTACATTGGTGTTATCCTGTAAATTCAGTTCTACATACGATATTTTTTGCGGTTCATCCAGCAAATCCCGTGTAAAACTGAGCGGTGTAATCACCATATCATCAAAATCCTGCTGAACAGAAAATACGCCCGAAAGTGCAATGCTGCGCAACACAAACTCATCCATGGGGTTAAAAGAATTAACCACATTGTGCCTGGGCGAATAAATTTGCAGCATAGCCGACTGGTCTTTAATATTGATACCCAAGCTAATAGCTACCGAAGCACCGATTACACCCAAATTTTGTCTGTCTTCTTTCAGCGTAAAAGAACCCATTTGCAATGTGCTGTCTAAACGCGGGCTTTTTAAAAAATCATCACTAACGCCTTTTATCGTACCAATAAACTGGCCTTTGCCATAACGCAACAGCACTTTTTCTTCCAGCACTTCCGTTACCGAATAAATGCCCGGCAGTTTACGTAAATCATTAAGGTGCAGCGTTGTTGGGTCAAATGTTTTCCCTTTTGCGGGAAGTACTTTCAGCTCGGGCGTAAAACTGCTGTACAACGAAACAATCAGCGTTTCAAAACCATTAAAAACTGATAAAATCAGCACCAGTGCAGCACTACCCACCAGTACGCCCAGCATAGAAATGCCGGAAATAATGTTGATGGCGTTGGTAGATTTTTTGGAGAAAAGATACCGCCGGGCTATAAATGCAGAGGTGTTCAATTTGCAGTGATGCTTCTTTTAAGATATATTTTTATTGTTTAAGCCATGAAAGGATTATAGGCTTTTTCATAACCAATGGTAGTTTCCGGGCCGTGGCCGGGATAAACAATTACCTGATCCGGCAGGATAAACAGTTTTTCGCGAATGCTTTTCAGCAGTTGTTCTGTATTACCGCCGGGCAAATCTGTACGGCCGATGCTTTCCCGGAAAAGTACATCACCACCAATCAGTAAATGTTCATTAGCGGCATAAAAGCACAAATGTGCCGGCGAGTGGCCGGGCGCAAAAATCAGCTCCAGCTCGGTTTCTCCAAATTTAACCGTTCCTGTTTCGGGCAAAAAGGTATCTGGTAAAGGCGAAACTTCGTAACGGATACCCATCTGCGGCGCATAGCCCGGAACAGCCGAAAGCAACGCCAGCTCGCCTTCATTAAACTGAGGCTTTAATCCAAACTGATCAAAAATAAATTTATTGCCTAGCACATGGTCAATGTGGCAATGCGTATTCAGCAGTAAAACCGGTTTCAGTTTGTTCTCGCGGATAAAGTCTACCACTTTATTTTGCTCGTCGGCCGTGTACATGCCAGGATCAATGATAACGCATTCCAGCGTATCATCAAACAGCAGATAAGTATTTTCGTGATATGGATTATTGGCGAATGATTTAATGTGAAGCATATTTTTTACCTGATAAAAGAAGCATCAAAGTTGATGATAATAAGCAAAAACGAAGTGCTTTGTTGCTAAAAATGCTTATTTTTTAAAGAAAACCGTAAAACGAGTGCCTTTATTCAGCTCACTTTTTACCTCAATTTTGCCGCCCATAGCCGTAATTTGCGCCTGCACAATATATAAACCCAAACCTTTTCCTTCGGCTTTATTGCTAAATCTTTTATACAAGCCAAAAACCTGACTGCCATAGCGGTTCATATCAATGCCGATGCCATTATCCTCAAAAACCAGCACCGTGTGGCCTGCTTCTTCATAAGTTTTCAGGTTGATAATCAACTGGCGGTCATCACTTTTATATTTCAGTGCATTGGATAAAAAATTTACTAAAATACTCTCCAGGTAACTTTCCGTAAATGCAATTACAGGCGCTTCGGCAAAATCCTGAATAATCTGTGCATCAGCTGTTTCTATCAGGTATGAAAGTGTTGTTTTGGCTTTTTCCCAAGCTTCGGCTATCGGTAAAAGCTCGGCCGCGTAGTTATTATCGCTCTTAATCAATAACACATCCACAATATCATTTACCGTAATATTGAGTTTGTTGATAGAGGATTTAACGGCGCCAATCAGCTCCAGCGTATCTTCATCCTGAATATTTTCCACGTCCAGCAAACTTAGCAAACCAATGAGGTTAGCCAGCGGTGCACGCAAATTATGCGAGATCACGTACGAAAACTGTTTCAGTTCTTGGTTCGTTTCCTTCAGGCTGCGGATCAGGTTTTCTGTTTCCGTCTCGGTGGTTTTTCGTGCCGAAACATTGCGGTAAACAGCTGTAAAATGCGTGGTTTTCCCGTTCGCATCGAGTACCGGACTGATGCTGTAATCTACCCAAAACTCCTGGCCGCTGTGGTAATTGATAAACCGGGTTTGGAAGGTTTCTATTTGCAGCTTGTTGTAAGCTGATACTTCTTTTACCGGGTATTTTTTGTGGAGGTGCTCTGGTTTTTGGTGAATGATTTCTGCAGAGGAATAACCTGTTAAAATGTTGAAAAATAGGTTACTATAAACAATTTCAGAAGTGTAAAAATCACCTGAAATGTTTTTAGTGATAATCACACCATCACTACTGTTACTGATGGCAGATTGCAACAAAATTAACTGTTGCTGCATTTCGTCTTCCATTTCAGGTTTACCTAAAACGTTTTTTGACCGATCAATCACAACCATTTGCCGGCAGGTTTTTTGGTTAATGTGGATCAGATTCGTCAAAACCTCTACCGAAACCAACGAACCGCTTTTGGTTCGATGCTTCTTTTGTCCGGCAAAATTTTTGTTACTATCGCTTTCGGGTTGAATATCTGTAATTGTAAGCGCAACAAATTCCGGTAAAGTATAGCCATAAAAAGTTGTAGCTGCTTCATTTGCCAATACTATTTTCTTGCTGCCCGCTTCGTACATCAGCATCGGCAGCGGGTTTTTCGTAAATAATTTTTGATAAAAATTTGATGTCAAAATTTCTCTTTTATTAATCTGTCGTGCCACTGCAAACGTGATGCTTTTGTACAAAATCTGGCTGTTTAAACCTTCTTTCGGCAGGCAATCCTGCGCCCCGGAAAAAATTGCTTCCAGCATAAAATTTTCATGATAAGGTCCAGTCAGGAAAATAACTGCTGGTGCGTTTTCTCCCTGCATTATTTTACTAAACAGTTCTTTTTCAAGTAACTGCAAAAAATAAATTGTTAAAATTAGTACATCAAAATTAACGTTAGCACAAAGGGCCACAGCATTTTCTACATCCTGACAATGCAAAATCGTCGGAATCCAGAAAGCTTTATTCAGCTCATTACTCAGCAGCATAAAATCGTTTGCATCACCGCCGACAATTAAAATATGCAGTTTACGTTCAGTCACCCAGCTAAAATTTATGCTCTAAAAATTAAGCTGAATGGTGCATGTATCCAGTACGATAGAATTGATTTTAGGCTGAAGGCTTTTTTTATCATTAATTTTATGCAAATATTTGTTTTGATTGTGCCTGCTACTGCCATTTAAAAAAGGTTAGGCGTAATTGGTTGTACAAATATATATTACAGAAAACATATAAATATATAAGGTTAAATAAGTGCCTGTAAAACAGTAATTTATATTTAATATTTTTAATTGATTGGAAAAAATGAAATTCAAATTAGGTGATTTTGTACGATTTGTGGAGGAGAAACGCGAAGGATTTATCACCCGGATCATTGATGATCAAACAATTGGCGTAACCGGCGATGATGATTTTGAGATTCCGGTATTAGCCACAAAAGTAACTTCCGTACACGGCCGAGAAGCAAAAATTGCTGCTGATAAAGAGCAGGAAATTGTAACAGAAGTAGCTTCGGCAGCGTTTGTGGCAAAAGGAATTTATTTGGCTGCTATTCCGGAAAAGCAGGTGACTTCTGTAGTGCAGTTTCACCTCATCAATACTACTTCGTACACGCTGCTTGCTTCTTTTAGCACCGAAAAAAACCAGGAATATAAAGGTGAGTTTGCAGGATTGATCAACCCAAAAACTGCAGTAAAAGTATTTTCTGCTGCGTTACCGGATATTTCTATCTGGCCAAAATTTATTTTTCAGGTATTGTACCACAGTAAACAAAAAGTAGATTTTTTGGATCCGTTGGTTTATGAAGAACGTTTTAAAGCCAAGGATTTTGCTGGTTCTAAAACTGCTGTGCATATTTTAAACCAACAAGGCTGGCAGTTTCAGCTGGATATTGGCGAGGTTAAAGTAGATGCGCAGAAGCTGAAAGAAAGCTTTTTTAAATCTCCGGAAGAGAAAAAAGAGGTGGAAAAGCCTGCCAAAGAAATTGATCTTCACATTGAAAAACTACGTGAAGATTACCAGTTTTTAAGTAGCAGCGATATTATTAAAACGCAACTGGAGCGTTTCCAGAAAACTTTGGATGCCGCAATTGTGCACCAGTTGCCTTCAGTTGTTTTTATTCATGGCGTGGGCAATGGGATTTTGCGGCACGAAATCCACAAACAGGTGAGCAAACATCCGCAGGTAAAAACTTTTACCGATGCCCGTAAAGAAAAATTTGGCTACGGCGCCACTGAAGTTTTCTTGAAATAAAATTTACCCGATAAAAACAGTATTGCCTTGAATATGCCTGTTCCAGATCCAAAATCGTTTTACAAATGGCTGTACTTTTTTATTGCGGCGGCGGTTCTGCTCAATTTTAGTGGCCTTTTTGTGCCGATTTTGGGTTTAGACGGGCCGCTTTACGCCACCATTGCCAAAACAATGGTTTTAAAACACGATTATATTGATCTTTTTTCGGAAGGAAGAGATTGGCTCGATAAACCACATTTTCCGTTTTGGGTAACGGCATTATCGTTTAGTATGTTTGGTTTTACAACCTGGGCCTACAAACTGCCTGCAATTTTATTTGTGCTGATGGGCGGCATTTACACTTATCTTTTCAGCAAAAAATTATATAACAAAGAAGTTGCCTTATGGTCGGTTTTGATTTTTTTTACTGCCGAGCACGTCATTATTTCCAACAATGATGTGCGTGCCGAACCTTATTTAACGGGCTTGATTATCGCTTCGGTTTATCATTTTTATAAAACACTCGATAAAAACAGCATCTGGCAACTGGTTTTAGGTTGCGTGTTTGCGGCCTGCGCCGTGATGACGAAGGGGATTTTTGCGCTGATCCCGATTTTTGGTGCTTTTGCCGGCGAATTTATCCTCACCAAAAACTGGAAACAACTTTTCCATTGGCGCTGGCTGCTAGCTTTTGTATTGCTGATGCTGTTTTTAACACCGGAATTATATTGTTTGTATCAGCAGTTTGACTTGCACCCGGAAAAATTGGTTTTTGGCGTGCACCATGTTTCCGGCATCCGGTTTTTCTTTTGGGACAGTCAGTTCGGCCGTTTCTTCAACACTGGCCCAATTAAAGGCGGCGGCGATAAGTTTTTCTTTTTCCACACCACGCTTTGGGCATTTATTCCGTGGTCTGTTTTGCTTTATATTGCTGTTATTCAATTTTTTAGAAATAAAAATCAACGACCACAGAGATGGTTTTGCATCTGCGGCGCATTGCTTACTTTCCTGGTTTTCTCGGCCTCCAAGTTCCAGTTGCCGCATTACATCACCATTATTTTTCCATTTTTCGCGATAATCACAGCCGAATATCTGCTCAGCATCAAAACCGCAAAAGGCTTGCGTGCCATTTGCATTACGCAAAATGTAGTTTTGATTCTGCTGATTTTAATTATCCTGATTCTGCAATACTTTTATCGGGCAGAAAACATTACCGTTTTTACCGTTTTGCCGTTGATCGCCACCATTATATTATTCCTGTTTATATCGATAAAAAAAGCATTCAACAGTAAATATAAATTGCTGTTTCAATCAGTTCTGGTTTCAATTTTTGTCAATACTTATCTCAACCTCAATTTTTATCCTTCGCTTTTAAAATATCAATCCGGTAGTGAAGCTGCATTTTATATCGATAAAAACAGTAGGGTTAATTTGCCTGTGGCGCAGTTGCATAGTGAAGAATATGCTCACTCGTTAGAGTTTTACCTCAACCGGCCGCTGGTGGTAATTAATGAAAATGGCAAAGAAAATCTCCTCCAAAAACAGTTTTTATTGTATATTTCTTCTGATGGCATAAGCCGATTAACCAAAAAAAACTGGAAAATTAAACTGATAAAACCTTTTGATGATTATTTAGTAACGCGTTTGAAAGGAAATTTTTTGAATTGGAAAACGAGAAAAAAAGTTTTGGGAAAGATGAATTTGGTTTTGGTGGAAGAAGAAAATTAAATTTAATTACCTCTATTTTAGTTATGAAATTAAGATTTAAAATCCTTTTGTTCTGCATTGTTTCTATTAGCTCGGTCGGTTGCGACCAAGTAACTAAAAATTTAGCTAAAACTCATTTGATGAATCAGGAACCAACTTCTTATCTTCATGACTTATTCCGATTAGAATACGTAGAGAATACCGGTGCAGCATTGAGTTTAGGAGCTGGTTTACAGCAACCTTACAATTTTTTACTGCTGAGTGCAATTCCGCTACTGCTTTTACTATCTTTATTTGGGTATGTATTTATTCATATCAAACAATTAAATTTTATCCAGCTTTTATCGTTTTCATTGATTTTTGCAGGAGGAATTGGAAACGTAATTGATCGGCTGTTGCATGATCGCCATGTGGTTGATTTTATGAATATGGGATTTCAAAATATCAGGACGGGCATATTTAATATTGCTGATTTGTGTATTACTGCTGGTGTTATCGGGTTTTTTGCCTCTTTTAGAAAAATAAAGCATTTGCAGCAGGTCAACTAATTTATTCCATCCATCCTAACCACCATCCCGATAATTATCAAAGCCGGATAAGTTAATTTATTTGCTTCTGCCATTTCCGATAAATTTTTAACTAAGCCTTTAACCGATTTTTGATAAGGCAAAGAAGCATGCTGAATGATGGCTGCTGGAACATCTCCTTTGCCAGCGGTAACGTAAGTAGCGGCAATTTCAGCCAGTTTTTTCATGCCCATATAAATTACTACCGTAGCATTACTTTGCATTGCCAGGCGAAGATCGGCAGAAAGTGAACCGTCTTTTTTGGTGCCAGTAATTGCCCAAACACTTTCGCTTAAATTACGGTGCGTGAGCGGAATATCCTGAAAACCAGCGGCCTGCATACTCGTAATTCCGGGGATAAAATAGGTTTTAATACCGTTTTCACGCGCGTATAAAATTTCTTCAAAACCACGACCAAAAATAAACGGATCGCCACCTTTCAGCCGGATCACCTGGCCTTTGGCAAAAGCATAACGCTTGATTAAATCATGAATAGTTTCCTGCGGTGTGTATTCTCCGTATGGCTGCTTGCCCACGTAAACCATTTCGCAGGTTTTTGGGGCGATATCGAGCAATTGCTTGTTGGCCAGGTTATCGTATAAAATCACAACGGCCTGCTGTAGTAATTTATAAGCTTTAACCGTAATCAAATCTGGATCGCCCGGACCAGCACCAACTACATATAATTCCGGTTGTTTTGCTTCGTCGTACATGCTTCTTTTACCTGCATTTTTTATGCCGATTATTTGCTTTTCATTGCCATATAATCCAGCGTTAAATTGCATAATGCTTTTACGCCTAAAGTAAAACCACTTTCATCAATATAAAAATCTGGCGTATGGTGTGATGGCGCTTTCAATGGATCTCCACCTTTAGGCATTCCACCTAAAAAGAAAAATAAGCCGGGAACTTTCTCCTCAAAAAACGAAAAATCTTCTGCACCAGTTGCGGCCGGGCGCAGCAAAACGTTTGTTATACCAGCAGTTGATTGTAAAGTAGGTAGCATTTTCGCTGTTAAATCCGGATTGTTATAAGTTACAGGATAATGCGTAGTGTATGGAATTTGCACTTCTGCTGTAGCTCCGGCAGCGGCAGCAGTATTTTGAACGATAATTTTGATCCGTTCAATAAACATTTTTTCATCGGCAGCACTTAAATTACGGATTGTGCCCAGCATTTCTACCTGTTCCGGGATGATATTGGATCGATTACCGCCATTAATAGCACCGACAGTAACTACGCCGCCATTTTCGGTAACGTTTAAATTCCTGCTCACAATGGTTTGCAGTGCAGTAATAATTTGTGCCGAAGTTACCACCGGATCAACTGATGACCATGGATAAGCACCATGCGCCTGCCTGCCTTTTACCGTAATTTTAAAATCATTTACAGCTGCCATCGTGCCGCCCGGGCGATAGCCAATTTTGCCAACTTCTGTTTGCGAGTTGATGTGCAGGCCAAAAATAGCATCTACTTTTGGGTTTTCCAGCGCGCCTTCCTTAATCATTAAGGCTGCGCCACCTTCTTCGCCAGCAGGTGCGCCTTCTTCTGCCGGCTGAAAAATAAATTTTACGGTTCCATGCAAATCATTTTTCATGGAAGACAAAACCTTGGCTACACCCATCAAAATAGCCACATGCGAATCATGCCCGCAGGCCGCCATCACCCCAACTTCTTGGCCGTTGTACATGGTTTTTACTTTTGATGCAAACGGAACATCAACACGTTCAGTTACTGGTAAGCCGTCCATATCGGCACGCAGAGCCACTACCGGTCCAGGTTTTGCCCCTTTCAAAATTCCTATCACACCCGTTTTGGCCACGCCGGTTTTTACTTCGATACCTAAAGATTTTAAATAATTGGCTACAATGCCTGAAGTGCGCACTTCATGGTTGCCCAGTTCCGGATGTTCGTGGAAATCACGTCGCCAGGTAATTACTTGTTTTTCGAGTGCATCTGCTTTTTTTACCACTTCATTTTTATAAGCAGTTTGTGCAAAAGCTGAGAAAGAGATTGTTGAAAGCAATACAGTGTAGATTTTTTTCATGTGGCAATATGTTTGGAAGAAAGATAGTTAATTACGGGCAGTTTTAATGTTATAAATTTGTTTTAAGCGTTAATTTAGAAGCAATAAACCTTAATTCAATCAAAATACTATGATTTATACTGATAAAAGAAGCATTATGCTATTTATACTGCTTTTAATTTTATTTCCGGTTACTGTTTTTTGCCAACTGGTAACATCTACTGCGGATACAATTACTGCAAAATTTAATTTGATTGAAAATGGCGCAAAATTACAGCTAATTTCCAGTCGGTTTAGTTTTACAGAAGGCCCGGCGGTAGATCAGAAAGGCAATATTTTTTTTACCGATCAGCCAAATAATAAAATATGGGAGTATGATACGGCTGGCAAGCTCTCGGTTTTTTTGGATAAAACCGGTCGTTCCAATGGTTTATATTTTAATCGGAAAGGAAACCTGATTGCTTGCGCAGATGAGCACGATCAGCTTTGGTCAATCTCGCCTAAAAAGAAAATAAAAGTGCTGGTTAAGGATTTAGACGGAAAGCTGCTAAACGGCCCGAACGATTTGTGGGTTGATGGCAAGGATGGTATTTACATCACCGATCCATATTATCAGCGTGATTATTGGACCCGGAAAAAGCCGGACATTAATGGTCAAAAAGTGTATTATCTGCCGAGAGGAAAAAAAGAATTGGTGGTAGTTGCTGATAATTTGCAACAGCCCAATGGTATTGTAGGTACGCCAGATGGAAAGTTTTTATTTGTAGCTGATATTCAGGCAGATAAAACTTATAAATATGAAATTCAGGCTGATGGAACTTTAACTAACCGACAGCTTTTTACTGCAAAAGGTTCTGACGGAATGACGATTGATGAACAGGGAAACATTTACCTAACGGGCAATGGCGTTACCATTTTTGATCCGCAGGGTAAACAGCTGGCGCATATTGATATTCCGGAGAAATGGACGGCTAACCTTTGTTTTGGTGGAAAAAATAAAAATGAGTTGTTCATTACTGCCTCGGAAGGAATTTTTTTGTTGAAAATGAACGTAAAAGGTGTGGAGTAACTGATGCTGTTTTTAGCGGCATAAAAACAGTATCAGAAAAATAACTTTTGCAGATCGGTTTATATTCCGGGAGAAGTATTTAGGCTAAAAGAAGTAGTACAATCAGCATTAAATATTTTCCAGCAATGCTGCTAAGAACTTGGTAGGGATTTGAATATGAGGAATATGGCCCACGTCATCAAACTCAATTAATTTACAGTTTGGAATTTTTTTAGCGGTTTCTTTTCCCAGGATTTGATATTGGCCATGTTTAGCTTTTTCGGCATCGCTGAGGAAACCTTTGCCAACGATTGTCCGGTCAGACCGGCCCACAAATAACACGGTTGGAACTTTAATCAATCTAAATTCATAACAAACGGGCTGCTCGTAAATCATTTCATAAGTTAAAGCTGAAATTTTGGCATAACGTGGGAAATCTGCACTTTGGGCAACGCCTGCACCGATATTTACTAAATAATCGTACTGCGGTTTCCATTCCGGAAAGTACGAGCTTTCATAATATTTTTTAACGCTTTCCGGCGTAGTTTGCAGTTCTTTTCGATACTCTTTTTCTGCAGAAACATAAGGCACAAAAGTGCGGTAATCTTCCAATCCGATGGGATCTTCCAAAATCAGCTTTTCTACCAGTTGCGGATACATCAGCGTAAACCGCGTAGCCAGCATACCGCCCATTGAGTGGCCGAAAACCGTTATTTTGCTGATACCCAAAGTGTCCAGCAGTTTTTTGTTATTGCTGGCCAGCTGATGAAAACTATACTGAATAAACGGCTTGGATGACCGGCCAAAACCAATCTGATCGGGCACAATCACTCTAAAACCTTTTGCCGTAAGCGCATTGATTATGCTGGTAAAATAGTATCCACCAAAATTTTTGCCATGTAAAAGAAGTACCGACCGGCCATTTGCTTTTGTACTTGGCGGCACATCCATGTAAGCCATTTTTACATCTTGCCCATCAATATTTAAAGGCAATAGTTTTACGGGATAAGGATAAGGCACATTTTCCAGTGTGATAGAAAGTGTATCGGTTTGTGCAGAAGCAACCAGGTAGCCGAAAAGGAAAAAGAGTAAAATCGCAAATTTTTTGTTCATCGTTTTTATGACGTTTGCTTGCTGCAAAGGTTTGCCCGTTTATGTAAAATGCTTCTTTTATCGACCTAAATTTTTGTCGGTAAAAGAAGCATCGTTATTCATGCAGGCTAAATTATTTTTTGATCTGCAATGGAATGTAAACTCCAAAAGTAATGTTGCGCCCCATATTATAAACGCCCAGTGTTGGATTGGTTTGATCTAACCGGCCGGGTTTGTACCTGCTTAAAGCATCATAATAAGCTTTGTTTAACAGGTTATTTCCGCTGATGGATAAACGTAACGGCTGTTTTTTTAGCATTAAAGTGGTACCAATACCGGCATTTAGCAAAGTGTAGCCGCTGGTTGGCGTTTCAAAATCAGCATCGTATCGGTTTTGGGCGAAGGCATTTTCTATCCCAACATAAATGTAAGAATTGGTTGTGTGCTTGATTTTTGGTTCAAAACGAAGCGTGTTCCGCAAACTTCCAGCCGGAATAAAAGATAGCGGCCTATCCAAAGTAGTATTTTGCGCGTAAGTGTACCCAAATATATTATCGAAATGAATAAAAGAGGTTGGATGCAAAGTTAGACTTCCCTCAAACCCAGATAAATTGGCGTTTACCTGGCCGTAACGGTAAACCGGATACAATTGCGTGTTGCCGTTGGCATCTAAAACGGAAATGTTATCGCCTTTTTTATTAGATGCGTAGATGAAATCGTGGATGTAGTTTTCATAAATACCCAAACTACCGGTTATAAAATTGCTGTCATATTCCAGCGTGGCATCTACCTGATAACTTCTTTCGGGTGCTAAATTAGGGTTGCCAATTTCGTAGCGGAAAGTACCTTCATGCACACCGTTAGAACCTAATTCTGCCGGATTTGGCGCCCGAAAAGCAGATCCGGTATTGGCTTTAAAATTCAGATGATCATTAAATTCATGTGTATAACCCGCTGCACCGCTGATGTTGGAAAATTGGTTGGTAAAAGGAGTAAAACGGGTAGTGCCTGCATCAATCAAACCTTTGCCGTCATTTTTGCGGTAATCGTAGCGCAAGCCGGCATTAAACGTATTTTTATCCCAGGTTTTTTTGATGTAACCAAATGCACCAATACCATAAGTAGTATAAGCAGGAACCAAAAATTCTGTTCCTTTATTTTGGCTGATGCCATCATCTGCGCTTAAACCAAAAACCGGTTGCCAGCCGTTGCTTTCTTCGAGGTAATATTTAAAATCGGCACTAAAAGTATTCAGGTCGAAAAATAAAGTCGGATCAGCATTATCCAATTCACGGCGCTGATTTTTTTGATAACCGATGTCCACTTTCAACTGTCCGTCTGGCAAAATAAAATTACTGTTCCAGCCTATTTTGTAATGGCGGATGTCTTGCCGGGGAAATTCTAAAGTTCGTTTTTTATAATCGGATTGCGTAAAAGCAGTACCATCTTCCCGAACATAATTACCGCTGGCATCAAACAAAGGATCGTAAAAACCAATATTATTTTTAAAGTAAGAAACATTAATGTGCGAGTAGCCCCACTCTTTATTTAGGCCAATCATCCCGCTAAAATTTGTTTCATTATAACCAGAATTCGGAAAATAACCAGCTGGCGTTTTAAAAGAATAAGCGTTGAGATAGCTGCCTCGCGCCCGCCAAACCAAGCCGTTTTCGTTACCAGTTAGCATCACAGAACTTCCGGATAAACCATTATTGGTAGAATAATTAGACAAAACCTCACCCTTGATCTGTCCAACCGGTGCAGGCAATGGCTCCAACAAATTAATAACGCCGCCCAAAGCATCAGAACCATAAAGCAATGAAGCTGCTCCGCGCAAAACTTCCGCCCGTTCCGGCGAATACTGGTCAATTTCGATGCCATGCTCATCGCCCCATTGCTGGCCTTGCTGCTTCACACCATCGTTTAAAGTAACCACTCGGTTATAACCTAAACCACGGATAACGGGCTTGGAAATAGATGGCCCAGTAGTAATTTCAGATACGCCTGGCACTTGCTTGGCTATTGCATCAATCAGGTTGGTAGCAGGAGCAGTTAATTGTTCGCGTGTTAAAGTTGATACCGACGTGCTGTTTTGCTTGTTGTTAGCACTAACAGCCGTGCCTACTATAACCACCTCGCGCCCTTCAATTACGCTGGGTTGAAGGGCGAATTCTAAAGGTGCAGATGTGGCAAAATCAACCGTTTGCGTTAAAGTTTTGTAGCCGATATAGGCTACCTGAACCAAAAACTTACCTTTTTTCGGAAGGTTATTGATAGAAAATTCACCATTTACGTTAGTGGTTGCCGTAACCTTGATTTGTGGGATTGATATAACCGCGCCAACCAGCGTTTCTTTCGTTTGGGCATCAATTACTTTACCATTAATGGCAAAATTAGTAATAGCATAGGCCGATAAAAAAAAGGCAGATAAAAACAGTATTAAGAATGAGATCTTAAATTTCATAGCATAAAAATAGAGGATAAGTATTTTTTAGTTAGAATAAATAGCCGGAAGTTTCCAGAACAGTAATCAAACCAAAACTGGTGGAGAAAGACCATCAGCATGTATCAGCGAATTCCTTTTGTAATGATGCTGCGAAGTGTAGTAAACACACACAATCCGCGAAATAACAAGCTTATAGTATGGCAGCTGCACTAACCCAAGTGGCGCGTGATGCATCTGGTCGCAATAGCTGCACTTTTCCTGCACGATCTGACGCTTGTCGCAGTGCTTCTCCTTCAATAAAAATAATTGGTATTTTGAATGATGCTGATGCGCATAAACCGTAACCTGACCCACTGCAAAAAATAGCAGCAACAGCCAGGATAAAATTATATGTGCTTTCTGTTTATTCAAAATGCTTTAAATTGATTTAAGCTATGTACAAATATGCCGTATTTTAAAATCATTTTATCAAATTTATATCGAAAGCGGTAATTTATTACATCTTCCTTCAGCTAAAACGCCATTATGGTTGTAACAATATAATGACAGCACACGCATACTGTTTTTATCGACCTAAAATTAATATGACTGCCATTTACCTCAAGCCTTATATTTGCAGGTATGACCGCAGCTGAAACAAACACCAAATGGGCCGCCTTACAGGAACGGATTGCGCAGGATTTCGATTCGGATGTGCCCGACATTAAAGTGATGCTTTTTTTAATTGGTGTGCAGGAACTGGGCAAAGGCCCGCAAAAATTTACCAAGCGGCAAAAGGAAGAACTGATGCATATTGCCACCTGCAAACTATTTAGTCAGCTGGGTTTTTACGAACTGGAAGGTTTGGACCAGGATGGCTGGCCGCACTGGAAACTGGTTAAAGCTATCCCGAATTATACTTTACTGGAACAGGAAATGGTGATGAAATCATTAATTATCAATTATTTTGAAGAGGAGTGATAGTTACTATAAATTATTGCACACAAGAGCGTGATATAAATTACTGTCAATATTTATATAGCTAATTTCCCGATTACTTCTTTTATCACCTAAAAATCCAAACCGCTATCTTTGCCAGTTCTAAAACGATAAAAATGCGTGTTTCTAACCTCGCTCAAAACCTGCACGGTTCTGAGATCATCAAAATTTCCGGCGAAATTAATGAACTGAAAAAGAAAGGCGAGCAGATTGCCAACCTAACCATTGGCGATTTTGATTCTGCTATCTTCCCGATTCCGGATAAGTTGAAAGAGCTGATCGTTTCGGCTTATCATCAAAATCAAACCAATTATCCGCCAGCGGATGGCGTTTTGGCTTTGCGGGAAAGTGTTTCCGATTTTCTGAAATCTCGCCTGGGTTTAAATTATGGTACCAACGAAATTATTATTTCCGGCGGTTCCCGTCCACTAATTTATGCCATCTTTTTAACTTTGGTTGATCAGGGCGATAAGGTAATTTTTCCGGCGCCATCCTGGAACAATAACCATTATTGTGATTTGCTGGAAGCGGATGCCGTGATCGTTCCAACCAAGCCCGAAAATAATTTTATGCCAACGGCAGCTGATTTGCGTCCGCATTTAAAGGGTGCTGCACTGTTGTCTTTATGTTCTCCACTGAATCCGACCGGAACCATGTTTGCCAGAGAAGACCTGGAAGCAATTTGTGATTTGGTGATTGCGGAAAACAAAAGCCGGAGCGAAAGCGAAAAGCCTTTATACATTTTGTACGATCAGATTTATTCGCAGCTAACTTTTGGCAAGCATGAACATTTTAACCCGGTTTCTTTACGGCCGGAACTGAAAGATTACGTGGTTTTTGTAGATGGGGCTTCCAAGTGTTTCGCGGCAACAGGGGTGCGCGTGGGCTGGGGTTTCGGATCGGCAGCCATCATCAATTACATGAAAGCCGTGATTGGCCACATGGGTGCATGGTCGCCCAAAGCGGAGCAAGTAGCCATGGCACAATACTTAAAAAGCGATGATGTAAACACTTACCTCGATAATTTTAAACAGCGCATGAAAAATTCGCTGGATACTTTGTACCAAGGATTTATAAGCCTGAAAGAAAAAGGCTTTGCGGTTGATGCCATTGAGCCGATGGGCGCAATTTACCTCACCTTAAAAGTAGATTATGCTGGTAAAACCACATCTGAAGGAAAAGTGCTTCAAACGTCTACCGATATTAATTTTTACCTGATAAAAGAAGCAAAGGTAGCTTTGGTACCGTTTTCTGCATTTGGTACAGATGATCAGGTAAACTGGTTCCGGGCTTCGCTGGGTGCAAGTACAGTAGAAGAAATTGAGGAGATGATACCGCGGATTGAAGCAGCACTTTCCCGTTTAAAATAATTTTTCTATTGTAGATTAACGTTCCGTCATCGCCAGCAAAGTAAGGGATCTTCATCAAACAAAAAATATCAGCTGTTTTGATGAACATTTTTCCTTATAGTTAAAATGATAAAACGTTCATTTTTGCCTGATAAAAGAAGTATCAAAAAGAAATTTAATTCTTGATGCAAAACTGATATTACGCTGCCTTACTAATGTATTTTACCAAACTACGCTTGGCAACAGGTAGTAAAGTTTCTTCCAGCGGAAAATTAATATCGCAAGCTACCTGGTAAACTGCCGGATTAGGTAATTGCTTCCGGCTGTTAATCAGATCTATTTTAATGGATTCGGGCGTGTGCACAAAACTCAAGCTATAATTGGCGATGTAGCTGGTATTGATGCCGCGGTATTGATCATCTTTTCCTTCAAAAACAGTGATTCCGTATTCGTAAACATGCAAACCTTTTTCATCGCCGTTGCGGATAAACAAGTAGCCAAAATCAGCAATCAGCGGCAAAACGCCCACCGTATCAATCAGTAAACGTGTCTCTACAAAATCGTAAATTTCTTTACCTTGTTGCAAAGCAGGATTCATTTTCTCTAAAGAAAAAGTGATGATCTGTTCTATTTCCTGCATCACAAAATCGTCCTTCACCATCTTCTCATAAGTAAGTTTCAGCGCATCAAAATCTGCTTTGCTCAACCGTTGCGGAAAGTTTTGCTGCATCAGCACTTTTTTGTTTTTAAAGTTGAGCAGGTTGTTGTAATGGAAAATCAGATCGCCCAAATCCGGATATAACTGACTGCTGCGGAAATGCTTGTTGATGTGTTGCAGATATGCCAGCAACACATATTTTTTGTGTTCAAAATCAATTGAACCTTCAATAAACCAATTGATACCTAATGCCTTCATTTATTGCTCCTTTCAAAATCAAAAGTTAAATAAAAAATTACATTTTTGCAATGATGTTTAAAGGAACCTTATTTTTAATTCCTGTACCGCTTGCTGATGAAGTCGGTTTAAAATCTTTTACGCCTTTTTTAAAGGAAAAGATTAACCATATCAACGAATATATTGTTGAAAACGAAAAAACGGCCCGAAAATTTTTAAAAGAAGCCGGTTTAAAAACGCCACAAGGCGATTTAACGCTTCACGATTATGGTAAACACCAGCGCGGCGGCAGTTTATCATATTTTTTTGGCGGATTGGAAGCCGGAAAAGATGTGGGTTTGATGAGTGAAGCCGGTTGTCCGGGTGTAGCAGATCCTGGTGCGGATATCGTGGCCGAAGCGCATCGCCGCAACATTAAAGTAGTTCCGCTGGTTGGGCCGAGTGCAATTTTGCTGGCTTTGATGGCTTCCGGTTTTGACGGACAGCGTTTCACCTTTCACGGTTATTTGCCAATTGACAAGGCCGAACGTTCACGGAAAATTAAAGAACTGGAAGCACTATCGGCAAGCAATCAGCAAACGCAGATTTTTATGGAAGCGCCTTTCCGCAATAATAATTTGCTGGAAGAAGTACTTAAAAGCGCGCATTTAAAAACCATGTTGTGCATTGCCTGCAACGTTACGGCAGAAGATGAAATGATTGCCACTAAAACCATTGCCGACTGGAAAAACCAGCAACCAGATCTGCACAAAAAACCAACAATATTTCTACTGTACCGTTCCTGATAAATGATGCTTGCTGAAGGCCATTTTCCGGTTTTGATCGTTGGTGCTGGCCCCTCGGGATTGATGATGGCCGCGCAACTGCTGCGGCACGGTGTACAGCCGCTGATTATCGATCAGAAAAAAGGCCCCACAAACCAATCGCGTGCTTTGGCCGTACAGGCGCGCTCAATGGAAATTTACCGGCAAATGGGTTTGGCTGATCAAGCTTTGGCAGAAGGCATCCAGGCAGAAAGTTTCTCGATTCAGAATGATGAAAAAGAGCTGGTTAATTTATCCTTAAAAACCCTCGGTAAAAACAGTACGCTTTTTCCCTTCGTTCATCTTTTAGAGCAAAGTAAAAATGAGCGTTTACTGCTTGGTTTTCTCACCCAAAATTGTTGTCCGGTTTATTGGGATACCACTTTGGAAGATTTTATTCAGGAGGAAAATCAAATCACCGCACACTTAAAAAGTGGTGATAAAAACAGTACGGTTACTGCAAATTGGCTGGTAGGAGCAGACGGTGCGCATAGTTTGGTGCGAAAATTACTGGCTATTGATTTTAAAGGAGACGCGTATGCCAACAAGTTTTTTCTGGCAGATGTGGAGTTTGAACAATCTTTTGCCAATCATCAGGTTACGCTAAAATTGGGTAATACTTCTTTTATCGGCCTTTTTCCGATGAAGGGAAATAACCGTTTTCGAGTGATTGCTACGTTGCCTTCTAAATTTGCAGATCAGCAATCGGTTGTTTTTGCAGATATTGAAGCAGATCTGACCAGATTATTACCTCCGCATTTATGCGTAAAAACCTGCCACGCGTTTTCGGTTTATAAACTGCACCATCGTATGGCCGAAAAATTCAGGCATAAAAACAGCTTTTTAATTGGCGATGCAGCCCATATCCATTCACCAGCAGGCGGCCAAGGCATGAACACCGGTTTGCAGGACGCGTATAATTTGGCTTGGAAGCTGGCCGGCGTGATCAACCAAAATTATCAGTTTAAAATTTTAGAAAGTTATGCGGTGGAGCGGATGCCTGTTGCCCGGAAATTACTGCAAACCACCGATCGACTTTTTAATTTCATCAACTCACAAAACCTGCTGAACCGGTTTTTCCGAAATCAAATTTTGCCAGCGGTTATTCGTTTATTCTGGAAACAGGAAAACTTGCGGGAATTTGGTTTTGAAACGATTTCGGAAATTGGAATCAGCTATCGCGATAGCACAATTAACTTTAACCTAAGCAAAGCCAAAAATATAAAAGCAGGCGACAGGTTGCCTTACATCAAAGTTTTTGACCAGAAAAAGCAGCAGCAAACCGATTTGCATGCCTGGTGCAGTAAGCCAGGTTTTACCTTTATTGCGTTGGGCAAATTAAGCGAACATGATTTATTTGGTTTGGCGCGGTGGATCAGCATAAATTACCCGCAGCTCAACTTCTTTTACCTGCCTTTTTCTGCCAAAAATAAAGCGGTTTTTGATTGTTTTGAGATGAAGGAAGGTGAACGAAAAGCTGTTATCGTGCGGCCGGATATGTACATTGGATATTTAAATGATGCTATCCATGTAGATTTTATCAGTGATTATTTAGAGAAAATTGCAGGTTATTTCCCTTCAACAAAAAAACAGGGATAAAAGAAGCATACTCAATTGAAGGGCAAGTTCTCTCCTTTGGAGAAGATTTTATCCGTGTATTGTTTCGCTTCTGCCATAATTTTGCACCACCTGCGCTTCGTATTCCAAAAAAGTTTTCCAGCGTGCATCCACATCAATCGTAACCGCATATTTTTTGGCTAAACGGATGAACATCGAATAATGGCCGGCTTCGCTTACCATCAGTTCATGGTAAAAAGCAGAAAGTTCGGCATCGTTAATGTGCTCCGACATCACTTTGAAACGCTCGCAACTCCGGGCTTCAATCATTGCCGAAAACAGCAACCGGTCTATCAATTGTGCCTCGCGACCACCGCCTTTAATAATAAATTTGGCGAGCTCATTTACATAATTATCTTTCCGTTCCCGCCCTAAAACAAAACCGCGCTGCAAAATTAAATCATGTACGCGTTTAAAATGATCCAGTTCTTCCTGAGCCAGCATTACCATTTCCTGTACTAAATCTGATAAGTTGGGGTTTTGTACGATTAGCGTAATCGCGTTGCTGGCTGCTTTCTGCTCGCAAAAAGCATGGTCAATCAAAATCTCTTCAATGTTGCTTTGTACCACGTTGGTTACCCATTGTGGGTCGGTAGGCAATTGCAGTTTTAGGATAGTTTTCTCGCTCACATAGCAAAGGTAAAGAAATGGACAATTGGAGTTGATGAAGAATTGTGTTTACCGATATAAGTTTTTGCTGCCGATAAATTCAAGCACCACATCTGGCAGAAAATATTGCACGTTCTTTTTTTGGGTAATGGATTTTCGGATAAAGGTGGATGAAATTTCGATCATCGGCGTATCCGTAACGGTAATGGCTGGATGCTGGCTAAATTCAGTACTTTCAAATCCTGGCCTCGGATAAACGTAAATAGGGTAATCACGCAGCAAAACTTCATAATTCTTCCACTTTCGTAATGAATTTAGGTTATCCGAACCCATAATCAGCACAAATTCATGTTGAGGGAATTTTTCGTGCAGATGCGTTAGCGTATCGATGGTGTAAGAGGGACGCGATAATTTTAGTTCGATGTCGCTCACCTCAATTTTATCCGAATTTTCGGTAGCCAGTTTGGCCATCTCCAATCGATCATAAGTATTGATCAGATCAGATGCTTTTTTAAGCGGATTATGTGGAGAAACCACCAGCCAGATCTTATCCAGATCTGTGTGATGCGCCATATAACTGGCTATAATCAAATGGCCAGTATGGATAGGATTGAACGAGCCGAAAAACAATCCAATTTTCATGTAGATACTGTTTTTATCACCTAAAATTTAGTAATCGCCAATAAAACCAGCTACCAGATTTTTGGCTTCTTCACAAGCTACATATAGTTCATCATTTTTCAGAATCACATCAAACTGAGGCGCGTAAGCTAATTCTTTTTCAGCTTTCGCATAACGTTCCTGCAGCTTTTCTTCGCTGTCTGTTCCTCGGCCGCTCAAGCGTTCAATCAGCACTTCCAATGATGGTGGCTGTACAAAAATGGCCAGTGCTTTTTCTGCAAACTTTCTTTTAAGGTGCAGGCCTCCAATTACGTCAATATCAAAAATAACGTGCTTGCCATTGGTCCAGATGCGCTCGATTTCTGATCTTAACGTGCCATAAAATGTACCCGAATACACCTCCTCAAACTCCACAAATTCTTTCTGGGCAATGCGGTGCAAAAAATCCGTTTGCGAGATAAAATAATAATCTTTTCCCTGCTGTTCATCTCCGCGTGGCGGGCGAGTAGTAGCCGAAATGGAAAATTCCAGATCCGGAAATTTACCCAGCAAATGATGTACAATAGTAGTTTTGCCAGCTCCCGAAGGCGCAGAAAATATAATGAGTTTACCCGATTGGTTCATAAAGAAAGTTCATGGTTTTTGGTTCATTGTTTCTGGCTAATAATTCGGTGAAAACTAACCATCAACCAATTTACTATCAACTATAGCACATTTAACAATTGTTCTTTAATTTTTTCCAGTTCTTCTTTCATGCCAACCACTAATTTCTGAATGATGGCATTGTTGGCTTTAGAACCTAATGTATTCACTTCGCGTCCAATTTCCTGAGCGATGAAACCCAGTTTTTTGCCATTAGCATCGGCGCTTTTTAAAGTTTCCAAAAAGTAATCACAATGCGTTTTCAGGCGGATTTTTTCTTCCGTAATATCCAGTTTATCAATGTAATAAATCAATTCCTGCTCAAAACGGTTCTGGTCGATATTTTCGCGGCCAACGGCTTCAGCCAAAAAATTATTTAAACGGTCTTTTATAGTGATGATGCGGACCGGTTCTTCCACAACAACTTTTTCCAGGTTTTCCAGGATAATGCTGATGCGCAGTTTCAAATCATTTTCCAGTACATTGCCTTCATCCAAACGAAACTGCTGGAAAGCTTCTACCGCTTTTTTAAATAGTTGCGCAACCGTTTTCCACTCATCTTCAGAAGCTTTTTCTTCCTGATATTTCATTACATCCGGCAAACCCAGCGCGAGTTGCAGCAAATTATCTGCCTGCTGACCTGTTTTTGCTGATACTTCTTTTAGCTGCTCTAAATATTGCTGCAACAGGTTTATATCAATGCCTAAAGCTGCAGTTTTAGCTTCATTTTGCTCAATGTTGATGCTCAAATTTACTTTTCCGCGCTCAATTAAACGGCTGCATTCATTGCGCAGTTCAAACTCTTTATCGGCAAAAACACGGGGAATTTTAACAGACAGCTCCAGAAATTTGCTGTTGAGGGATTTTATTTCAACGGTATATTTTACGTTGCCCAGATCCTGACTGATCAAGCCAAAACCGGTCATGGATTTTATCATCTGCAAAGATAAAAATTTATAAGTACGACTATAGTTTTAAAAGATCTTACATAAAGTCAATACTGCTTTTATCAACCTAAAACTGGTAATTAACAAAATTTAACGCTTTGCCAGTGTGGCTTTTATTAATTTTGTGATGATGCTAAAACCGATTTTTTATGTTTTTTTGCTGATTATTGCTCTTCAAATTCAGTATGCTTCTTCTGCATTTGCACAGCAAGAATTTGTGTTAAAAGGCGTTATCTTTCAAAAGCAAAGCAATTTCCGGGTTGCAAATGCGCTGGTTTTTAACCTGAAAAATAAATTGACAGTTGGAAGTGATAATTTAGGTGCATTTAGTATTAAAGCAACCTTGGGAGACACGCTGCGGATTTTCAAAAAAGATTACTCTGAAAATTATTATATAATTGAAAATCAGAAAGATGCGGTGATTCAGCTTTCGCAAGTAATTCAGCTAAATGAAGTGCGGATTGTTGGCCAGAGTAAAAAACAGGAGCTGGATGAAACGATGCGGCAATATCATGGTCAGGGTAGTTTTTATAATGGGAAACCACCAGTGCTTGCTGCTTTAGCTTCGCCAATTACGGGTTTGTACGAACTATTTGGCAAAACGCCCGGTCAGGCAAGGCGTTTTCAGGCTTTTTCTAAAGTAGAAACCGAGCAGATTAACATTGATAAGCGCTTTAATAAAAGCGTAGTAAAGCAAAACACGGATTTAACGGATGCGCAGTTAGATATATTTATGGATACTTTCCGGCCATCTTACGATCAGTTGTCGCGATGGAATGAATATGATCTGATCAATTACATTAAAACTTCTGCCAAGCAATTAAAGGATGGTAAAGCACCGCCGCCATTAAAAAAACTGTATTAAAAGAAGCATTTTGCTAAATGCCTAAAGCTTCGCAAGCTTTTTCGGCGGCCAGTTTTTCGGCAGTTTTTTTGTTAAATTCTTTACCGCTTCCTAAAACTTCACCATCAACATTAGCCTGAACGGTAAACAATTTAGAATTTTCGCCTTGCTGATTAGTGGTTAGTTCAAAAATAATGTCTTTACCATGCCGCTGGCACCATTCAATTAATTTGCTTTTGAAGTTAGTTTCCGTTTTTTCCAGCGTATGGATATCAATATGAGACTTGATAATCCGGTTGATTAGAAAATCTTTGGTGAAATTGTAGCCTTTATCCAGATAAACCGCGCCAACCAAAGCTTCGAAAGCATCACCAAGCAAAGAGCTTTGCCGGCTGGTATTAATTACGCGGTTATCAAATTCTACCAACTGTTCAAATCCCAGCTTTCTGCCTAACTGGTTTAAATTAACCCGGCTTACTATTTTGGAGCGTAATTCGGTCAAAAATCCTTCATCTTCATAAGGATACATTTTGAAAAGCACTTCGGCCACAACAGAACCGAGGACAGCATCACCCAAAAATTCTAATCTTTCGTTGCTGTTTTTAATGCCCTTTTTTATAACCTGTGCCACAGATTTATGACGGAAAGCTAAACGGTAAAGCATTAAATTACCGGGCACAAAACCCAAAAGGTTCTTTAACAATTTAACGTATTTTCTGCTGGGAGATAAATAAAGCTTGTAAAACCTTAAAACCGGCATTCAATACTATTCTTCGTATTTGGTAAAAATAACAGAAGCATTATGGCCTCCAAAGCCAAAAGTATTACTCTGGGCGGTACGTACCAGGCGTTTTTGTGCTTTATTGAAAGTGAAGTTTAATTGCGGATCAAACTCGGGATCATCCGTAAAATGGTTAATAGTAGGAGGGATGATGTCATTTTGTACAGCCAGAATAGCGGCAATTGCTTCGATTGCACCAGCCGCACCAAGCAAATGGCCTGTCATTGATTTAGTAGAACTGATGTTTAATTTATAAGCATCTTCTCCAAATAAACTTACGATTGCTTTGGTTTCGCTGATATCACCTAACTGGGTAGAAGTTCCATGAACGTTGATGTAATCAATATCACTGGTGGTTAGATTGGCATCGCGCAAAGCATTCGTCATCACCAGGCGTGCGCCCAATCCTTCAGGATGCGGAGCGGTAATGTGGTTTGCATCAGCGCTCATGCCTCCGCCAATCAGTTCGGCATAAATTTTTGCTCCACGGGCTTTTGCATGTTCGAGGCTTTCTAAAATAAGAGCACCAGCACCTTCGCCGGCTACAAAACCGTCGCGATCTTTGTCGAACGGTCGGGATGCTGTTTTTGGGTCATCATTTCTGGTAGATAAAGCATGCATTGCATTAAAGCCACCCATTCCGGCTTCATTAATGATGGCTTCAGAGCCTCCTGAAATCAGTACATCGGCAGTACCTAAGCGAATGTAATTGAAAGAATCAATTAAAGCATTTGTGCCGGAAGCGCAAGCAGAAACGGTAGAAAAATTAGGACCGCGCAAACCATATTTGATAGATATATGGCCTGGAGCGATATCCAGAATCATCTTTGGAATAAAATACGGATTATAACGCGGTGTTCCATCGCCTTTTGCAAAGCTGGAAACTTCATCTAAAAAAGTTTTCAATCCACCAATACCGGCACCCCAGATTACGCCAATGCGGTTAGTATCCAAGTTTGGGAAATCCAAATTAGCATCGCGTACGGCTTCATCCACCGCAAACATGGCATAATGTACAAAAGGATCCATCTTGCGTGCTTCTTTTCTACCAAAAATTTCTTCGGCAGAAAAGTTTTTTACTTCGCAGGCAAACTTAGTTTTGAATTTACTGGTGTCGAAACTCTTAATGAAGTCAGCACCGCTCACTCCGGTAAGCAAAGCATTCCAGTAATCCGGAACATTATTGCCAATCGGAGTAAGTGCGCCAAGACCTGTTACAACTACTCTTTTTAACTCCATTTAATTAGTAAAAGCGCTATTATTTAACGTTTTTTTCCAGGTAAGCGATAGCCTGGCCTACTGTGCCAATGTTTTCTGCCTGATCATCAGGGATGGCTACATTAAATTCTTTTTCAAATTCCATGATCAATTCTACAGTATCCAAAGAATCTGCACCTAAGTCATTGGTGAAACTTGCTTCTGGTGTAACCTCGTTTTCGTCAACACCTAATTTTTCTACAATAATTGCTTTTACTCTGGAAGCGATATCAGACATAGTCTTAATTTTTATGGTTAAATAAATCTGTGCAAAGAAAAATAAATTAAATCAAATATCAAACCTAACAAAAACTTTTGCCCGCTTAAATAAGTTACAGGAAAAATGCTGTTTTTATCGATGTTTTTTTGTACCAAAAATTAATATTTATTAGTAAAAGCGTAATACCGGGAAGCTATTTATAGTTTCATTTGTAGTGTAAAATAATTTCTATAAGCGATACGATTGAACAGGAGAATACTAAGTTTTGAGTTAGATCTGGACTTCATTTTAATTGCAATTACTTCGCAGTTGAAAGATTACCGGCTATGCTATCATATCAATAAAGAACTCCATATCGACTTTAGAAAAATTAACGATTATGAGCTGAATTTTTTTGCAGGTAATGAACCGATGCAGTTTTCACAGTATTTTTACCAAATTAAAGCATCAGAAACCGAGTTTTATATTATTGCTAATCAGGGTGCTACTGGTTTTTTAATTCCGGAAATGGGCAGCGTAAATTATTTTATGCTGATTAAAAATCATTTTGATGAAGAAGATCTGGGCAATATGATTTGCCGTTTAAAACAAATCGAAAATATCAGAAAAGCAGTTCAAATTGACCCGAAACGCATCAAATCAAACGAAAACCTCTTATTTTAAACAATTTCATTCTTAGTGTTAAAATTACACTAATTTTGTTCAGATAAAAGAAGCACGATAAAATTTAAACTTTATTTATATACATGAAAATTTCGCACAAAAGAACTAAGATAGTTGCCACACTTGGGCCGGTTTCCTCGCAAAAAGAGATGTTGTTATCTTTAATCCGGGCTGGTGTTAATGTTTGCAGGCTAAATTTCTCTCATGGGAAACAGGCAGATCATCAAATAGCAATTGATAATATTCGTGAAATTAATGAGCAATATAAGCTGAATGTTGGTATCCTGGCCGATTTGCAAGGTCCGAAAATCAGGATTGGTATGGTGAAAGAAGGTGGCGTCCAGTTAATTAACGGAACTACCATCAACATGACAACCAAAGAATGTGTGGGTGATGAAAACCAGATTTACATTACTTATGAAAGCTTTCCGAAAGATGTGGTTGCCGGAGAAGTTATTTTGCTGGATGATGGCAAACTGCAAATGCGTGTAAAGGAAACCAACAATCGGGATACAGTTGTTTGCGAAGTAGTTCATGGTGGGATTTTAACTTCTCGTAAAGGTGTTAATTTGCCAAATACTAAGGTTTCTATTCCAAGTTTAACAGAAGATGATTTGTTTAATCTGGATTTTGCTTTAAAAAACGATGTAGAATGGATTGGTTTGTCTTTCGTTCGTACAGCAGAAGATATTGTTGATTTGAAGCGCATTATCAGCCGTAGCGGCAAGTCGGCACGGGTAATTGCGAAAATTGAAAAACCGGAAGCTATCGAACATATTGATGCTATTATAGAAGTTACGGATGGCGTAATGGTTGCCCGTGGTGATCTGGGTGTAGAAATGCCGATGGAGCAGGTGCCTTTGTTGCAAAAAATGATTGCCCGTAAATGTCGTGCTGCTTCTAAACCAGTAATTGTGGCTACACAAATGTTGGAAAGCATGATTACAACGCCGCGCCCAACACGTGCTGAAGTAAATGATGTTGCTAACTCGGTATTAGATGGTGCAGATGCAGTGATGTTGAGCGGGGAAACTTCTGTAGGAGAATTTCCGGTGATTGTGATCGAGACGATGCAAAAAATTATCAAAAATGTAGAAGAATTTGGTTATCCTTTTCACACACCAAAACCGGTGAATGAAAATTCATCTACAGTTTTGTCTGATGCCGTTTGTAGTTCTGCCGTTTATCTGGCAGAACAAACTAAAGCAATCGGAATTGTAACGATGACTTCTTCCGGCTATACAGCATTTGAAATTTCCAGCCATAGGCCAAAAGCAAACACCTTTATTTTCACCCGAAACCGCCATTTGCTTAGAACTTTAAGCTTGTTATGGGGAGTTAGGGGCTTTTATTACGATAAATTTGATACCAATTCTACCGATGGAAGTATTGAAGAAATTAATGCAATTTTAAAAAGTCAGAATTTAGTGGAAGAAGGTGATATTGTAATTAATACAGCAGCTATTCCAATGGAGAAAAAAGGAAGAACCAATATGATTAAAGTAAGCACAATATAAAGTTAACTTTATACATCAATAAAAAGAGCATTCTTAAATTTAAGAATGCTCTTTTTATATACTTACATTTTTAATAAATAGATACTTCTTTTATCGTATTAAAATTTAGATATTAATTTATGGTGCTAAAAGAAGTATGTTGAAATGGTTTAACTTTCAATCAGTTGCAACAAACTTTCGGTTTTAATTGGCTTCTCTAAAAAAAACTTTACAGACTGGTAACTGGTTATTTTTTCCATGTTACTTTTACTTATAGAAGAAGTTAAAGCACAAATGGTATATTGATCTTGGATGTTTGCTGGCAGTTTTTCAAACTCCTCTACAAATTCAAAACCATCCATTAACGGCATATAAATATCCAAGATAATTATATTTTTTGATGATGGTTGCGATAAATCCAAACTTGTATTGATTATAGAATTGTAAGCTTCCTGGGCACTGAAAAATGAAACAACATTTACAGTTGAGCCTGAAGTTTTTAATCTTTTTTTAATCAGATAACAATCTTCTTTACTATCATCTATAATAATAACATTGATAATTTGCGCCATCTTATTTTGTAGGTATCGTAATGTAAAAAGTTGTTCCTTCTTCAAAAACAGAAGTAACGTTTATCTCTCCAACTAACTTTGTAACGGCATCTTTAACATTATACAATCCAATTCCGGATCCAACTTCTTCCGCAGTTGCTCTAAAAAACATGTTGAAGATATCGCCTAAATGTTTGTCTAAAATACCTATACCATTGTCTTTTATCTGGATGGTTGCTATTCCTTTTTTTACTTGTATATCCAAATCAACGCGTTTATCAGGATTGTTTTTTTGCTGATATTTAAAAGCATTTGAAAGTAGATTATTTAATATAATTTTAAAAGATACTTCATCTGTTCGAAAAGGCTCATTCTGTTCTACGTGTGTTGTAAATGTTATATTTTTTACAGTGGTAGTAACTTTAAAATTCTCTATCTGATCATTAACAATATCTTCAAGTTTAACTTCTTTGATTTGTAGCTCGCCTTGCTTCAAACTGTAATAATCATGTATGTTTAAAATAAAAGCATCCAGTTTTTTAACTGATTTTTCCATCAGCCGCAACATTTCTTTTATCTCTTCGATATCATCAATATATTGTGCTACATCTGTTGCACCTAAAATGCTCAATAATGGACCACGAATATCATGTGTAACACTATAAGCAAATTTTTCTAACTCATTATAAGCTTTTTGTAATTCAACGTTTTTAACCGATAGCATTGAATTGACAGTATAAAATTTATTAGCCTGATCAATGCTGGACACAATTTCCTCTGTAGCCCATGGCTTTTTTACATATCTGAAAATATTACCTCTATTAATAGATTCGATAACAGACTCAATATCAGTATATCCTGTTAACAAAATACGGATCGGAAGAGGATAAATGTTTCTAATTTCTTCAAAAAATTCCACACCTGTTTGATCTGGCATACGCTGATCACAGAAAATGATGCGAATATCTTTGTGCTTCTCTAATTGTTGATGCGCTTCTTCACTGTTATTTGCAATTAGAACGTTATAATCTACTCTAAAAGATGCTTTGAAACCAACAAGATTGTTAATCTCATCGTCTAAATATAGAATCTTAATTTTATCCCTGCTGCTCACTTTGATATTCTGCTATTGGTTCTTCAAACACCAAATTTAGTTGTATTATAAATTCAGTACCCACTCCTTCTGTAGAGTTTAAATAAATTTCAGCATTGTGCTTTTTGATGGTGTTATAAACGATAGACATGCCTAAGCCAGTACCAACACCAACATTTTTTGTTGTAAAAAATGGTTCGAATATTTTCTTTTTAGTAGCCTCACTCATCCCTGTACCATTGTCTTCTATTGTAATTGTTAGATGCTGGTCATCATTTGTAGTTGTAATTTTTAAAATACCACCAGGCTGGTTATTAAACTTTTCCTGAATTGCAAAAACTGCGTTGGAAATGATATTTAAAAATACCTGATTTAATTTTCCTGGATAACATTCAATTGTTGGAATATTTCCCAAACTTTTGATAACTTGGATTTTATTGCCAATTAAATTGTTTGCAATAATTAAAGTTGAATTTAAGCCTTCGTTGATGTCAGCTTTTTTCAAATCATCTTCATCCAGACGGGAAAATATTTTTAATCCTTTTACAATATCAGCCGTCCGGGTTGCACCTTCATGAATGCCATTTAGCAAATGTCCAATTTCCATCTTTAAATAATCCAAGTCAATTTCTTCCTTGTAATCGTCTATCTGCTGTTGTTTCTCTTCGATGGTAGCATCAGACAAACCTACAGATTCGATATTAGTAATTGCATCAACCAATATATCCACATCACGCCTTAGCGGTGCTACATTTGAGGTAACAAAATTGATAGGATTGTTGATCTCATGTGCAATGCCAGCAGTCAGTTGCCCTAAAGAAGCCATTTTTTCTGCTTCCACCAGTTGCATTTGTGCTTCCTTCAAGTCAGTTAATGTTTTGTTTAGGTTCTTATTAGTAATTAAAAGTTCATTTGTTCGTTCTTTTACATTACGTTCTAAAGTTACATTTTGTTCGCTAATTATTCTTCTATTTTCTTCTGATGTAAATAAGGCTTGTGCTTGAGATTGTTCTTTTTCTTTTTTGTAGATGTTTATTTTATCTGCCAAAGCAAAAGAGAGTAATATAGCTTCAAAAGCTGAACCAATTAAAAGAGCAGAACTAGTAATATTGTTATAAGGGAATAGAATGTCAAAGTCTTTTAGCACATATATAATTACACAAAAGATAAAGCCGGACCAGGAAATAAGAAAAAATTTAGCAGGTCTATACCCTTTTAATAAAATAATTACTGCCATGAATAATACATATATAGCACTTATCATAGCTGATATAAGCATTATTATATAGCTAGCATTGTAGTATTTTAAAAATGCTAATATTATTGAAATGCTATAAATAAGCCAAAATACATAAGATATTTTATGTAAAATAGGTGTAAATCTTTTTGATAGAAGAAAAATTTTCGAAAATTCAATTGCTGCTATACCTATAAGATCTGCACTAACATAAATTAAGTTATCTGCAAACTCGGGATCATATGGAAGTACAAATCGAAAAAAATAGCCTTGCATTGATGCTTGGCTAATTAAAACTATAGCTAAATACGTTACATAATATAGATAACTTTTATCATTTACAGTATAATAAATGAATAAGTTATATAATAGCATTACAAGTATTATACCTATGTATACTCCAAAATAAAAATCGTTTATAAATGCTCTCTCAATTATTTGTTCTATTGTTCCTAAATAAATAGGTACAACTAGTTGTTTTCCAGATTTTAAGTGTAAATAGACAGTGCTATTTTTACCTTGAGAAATATCTATAGGATATATGAAAGTATGATGAGCTACAAGTCTATTATAAAAAGGTCTTCTATGTCCGCTAAAATTAACTTTAATAATTTTATTATTGTTAATTTGATAGTAGTCTACAAAGTCAATTATTGATTGAGTAATTTGAATACCTAATGTTTCTTTAGATGTGTTATTTTTAATTTTAAATCTTATCCAATATGAATATGGCGTTGTTCCTAAATTAGGAAAGCTACTTTTTGACTTTGTATATAATAAAGATTGTTTCGCTTTACTAAGATCAATATCAGAATTACTATCAATTAATATTTCTATATTATTACCAATTACCTTTAAGTTACCATTAAAATTAATTGGTGATTGTGCAAAAATTAATTTTTGCACAAGTGTAAAAAGCATAGTTAAGATAAAACTTCTTCCAATCATACTACTTTATACTGAATATTATTAACTTATGCTATCATAGCTGATAAACATTATCAATAATATAATGTATTATTACGTTACTAAATATAATTAGTTGTCTAATAATTAAAAGTCTGTTAAATTTTATTCACATTTTTCCTTTCCTTCTTTTAGGTCTGTAAGTTTAATATTTTCTACAAACTTGTATTTTACAAACAAATTTATCACCATAAAAACAAAATTTTTAATGGAAATTTAAATAGGCTTTATAATTTAGAAAAAATATCCTTTTTATCTTTTCTAAAAGATTTAATACCCATGTCTTCAGATACAGAGACTTTCATAATAAATACTTCATTTTGTGGTTTATTTTTTGTAGAATTTATAGAAAATATACTGAGAAACTTAGTTCTTAATTGCTCTAATTCATCCGATGCAGATTTAGTTAAGCCTTCTCCTTTGCCATTTGTTAATCTATTAAAAAAAAATGCAGGAGAGAGCATTGGATGAATAGAAATGTTCATTTGGTTTGTAGCTATCCAAATTTTTTGTATAGATCTTCCGGCATTAACTAAATTTTCAAGGTTGAATTCGGATATTGTAAAAACTATTATAGCAGATGCAGTTTTTACTGATTTAAGCGAAAGTTTTTTAAAAGCATTGCCTTGATTCCAAATAGATAATAATTCTACAGCTTTCCAATCTTTTGCTATTTTAAAACCAGCAAAATCACTTTGAGTAATATCTACCGCTTTTAATTCAATACCATCTCTTTTAGCTTTCGCCTCATCATTAGTCCATCTTATTTCATGGTAAAATTCTTCATGTCCTAATTCGTTAAGCAATCTCATCTTGTCGCATTCACCAATTATATCTGCTAGTTCATTAAGTTTTTTTTCATCTTCAATATAAAATAAATTTATACCTTCATCATTTGCAATATTTTTTTTTATAGTATTGAAAAAGTTTGAATCTAATATTTGTCTACTTTCAATTTTTCTATTTGTATTTCTTTTAAATATAAATTCAGCTGATTTTATTACATCTTGATTTATTACATCTTCTATTTTATTAAAATATATAGATGCAATTAGTTTAGGCTCTTCTTTAATAGGAAATAACGTAATATTGTCCTCTAAGTTCATGGCTGTAGATTGTAAATGTACATTTTCTAATGCTGTTCCTAAAGACATGTGTGCACCCATTTCAAAATAATCTCCCCATGACCATGATTTATGTTTATCGTGAAATAAAAATAAAATGCCTCTACTGAAAACCCATTTCCAAGGTTGATTGTTGCCTGCTGATGGAGCAGCTATAGCAGCGTCAATAATCTTTTCTACTTGTAATTCTTCTGGTGAATATCTGTTGGAAGCAAATGATTTAAAATAAAGTGCAATGATTTTTTTTGTATCTTCATGATTAAGAGGTAAATAAGGATTTTTAGGAAGGGCTTTTTTTTGTAATTCAATATTTTTATCTTTTACTATGTCTTCCATATCCAGATAATATCTTCCTGAATCATGATATTGATTCAATAAAATTCTTCTACAAACGTCAGTTGTTAATGCCCCACCCAAAACTACAGACGAAGCTAATTGTGGCCACGTATTAATGGATTGTTCAACTTCCATCATTGATGCTTTCAACCTGGTAGAAATTGTATCTGCTCCAATCATTTTAAGTATGTAAGGTATTTTTTCTTCGTTAGATAATCCTTTAATGTTACTAGGATTAAGGCCATCAGCAAGCCCATGAAGAATAGGTCGATCCGGTTCCAAATCATATCGTTCCACATCTAGCATTCCTCTGTCATTTGTATCCATGATAACGGGAATATTTAATTCTTTAGCTTTAAAACGACTTTCTATCTTAATATCTAATCCATCGCATACTTCAACAAACAAGTCTAATTTTCCATCTTTTAAAAAAAAATCATCCATATTATCAGTGTGTAACCCATCACTAAATATTTTAATATTAAAAAACGGGTCTATTTCCAATATTTCTCTTGCTGCTATTATTGTCTTATTTAATCCAAGATTATATGAACTTGTTCTAATTCTATTCATGTTACTTAATTCAACAGTGTCAAAATCAGCTATTCTAAGTTCTCCACAGGTACGTTCCATTGCCATTGTTAAAGCTATAGATTGACCAACAGATAATCCAACAATGCCGATTTTTTTTGTTTTAAGTATATCCTGTTCTGTTTTAGTTATTTTATACTGATTTCTATTTGTTCTAACATTGATAAATTCAATCTCATCCAATACATGTATTAACTTCCGTACCCAAGGATAATAAACCCATACGCCATATTCATGTATTCTACTACCATTTATATGTTCTTCTATTAATTTTTTATATTCGTCAGTAGTGATTTTTTTAGAAGGATTGTTAATTTTAATAAGTTCTTGTAACTGTCCATATATTTCGTCATGTATAAAAGAAACTTTATCTTCTTCAATTAAAGTTTTATATGTTTGCTTATCACTTTTTTCATTTAATCTTAAAATTACAGGTAAATAAATTTGTTGTAATTCTTTAGACTGGGCTAGTAAAGATTCTATAGTTTTCATTGTGATTTGTTTAAAATATCATTAACTTATATTGAAATTAAGTAGTGGTTATATCTTAATGATTATTCAATTTGTTAGTGTTAAGAATAATTTGATTTATATTCCAGCAATTCAAGTTAGGTATTTCAACTTCATAATGTATCTCTATTTTTTTCCTTCTTAATTCCTCAATACGTACAATAGTTAAATTTTCTCTAATTTTAAAAATAGAATATTTGTCTTCCTCATTTGCCTTGCGTAAAGTAATCACATCTTTTAATACCATAGTTGTAGCAATTAGATCTAGTTTTGGATAGTAAAAAGTTCCATTATTCCCAATACTCATTTCTAATTCCATACCACAGTTTTTTACAGGATCAATCGTGTAAGGAGCACATAATGCAAAAAGAGATTGTAAACCAATTTGTTGTGATATTGCTACCGCCGCACGTATTAAAAAGATTGCTCCAACACCATATCCGGAGATTTCACGTGAATTCCATAATCCGCAAAGTTCACCTGTGCCATTTTGTGCATAATTAAAAATTAGATCGAATACCTTAGGGTCTAATAATCCTGTTGCTTGTTCAAGTGGTAACAGTTCATTCCCTCCTGCTACATGTACACGGGCACCTCCATAAACTTTTTTTTTATCTATAGACTCAACGATTAGTACAAATGCTGCTGGATTAGTTATCCATTCATTTTTAGAAGATGTGACTTTAGTAATACCTATACTTTTTAGTACATGTTCGTGTCCTTCTACAAACGATTTGCAAGTTTCAGGTTCATCAATAGCTCTAAACGCTCTTAGCCTTACGACTGGATTTTCTTTATTTATGCCTTCATCCATGTGATTCAATATAATTAATATAATGTTGGTTACTCCCTATAAAATGAGCTTTTATATTAATTGGAAACTTATACGTTACAGTTTATGAAAAATCCTAAAACAAATAGAATTTGTTTTAATAGCAGAAATTGACCTTTTCAATTCTATTTTCTACATTTAACTTCTTACAAGGTATCAATCTTTTTAATCATGCAAGAAAAAAAAATTAATATTCTTTTCATCGATGACGAGGAAAACAATCTGATCTCTTTTAATGCCGTATTCCGGTTAAAGTACCACGTGGTAACTGCCATTAATGCAGTAGATGCCATGCAATTTTTAGACACAGAACCGATTGAAATTATCATCACTGACCAGCGAATGCCAAACATGACAGGAAGCGAATTTTTGGAAAAAGTGCTGGAAAAACATCCGGAACCGATGCGCATTTTACTAACAGGTTATTCCGATATAAGTGCTGTTGTTGAGGCAGTTAACAAAGGAAAAGTTTTTCATTATTTAACCAAACCCTGGAATGAAGAGGAGCTGAATGCTACTATTTTGAATGCGTATGCTAAGTATGAAGAAAATCAAAATGTTAAAGAAATGAACGATAAATTAGCTGTTTCAAATGGCCAGTTGGAATTCCTGCTCCGGCAAAAATTATTGTCTTGAGATGCTATTTTGTTTCAGGAAATAGTTAATCGATAATTAATAATATTTCTTAATTATTTACTATAATTTTATTCGTTAAAATTGTATCAACCTATTTACTTGTAGAATTCCATTTCGTCGTCTTAATTTTGAATAATTAAATCTTTAGTAGTTCTTTTATGCAACAAAATTTACGCGCTTTTGCGGTTTTAATAATTTCATTTTTACAATTAATTTTTGTTTTTGAATCGAAAGCACAATTCGGTTCTAGTACAAAATGGACGAAAGACGGCAACAATTATCTGCAGGTACAAAATGGTTCAATTGTTCAAACTTCCATTAGCGATCCATCTAAACAAAGCGTTTTAATCAACGCAGAATTCCTCACCCCAAAAGGTAAAACAGAACCTATAACTATCAGAAGTTTCAGCTTTTCTGAAGATGGCAAGAAAGCATTAATCTATACCAACTCTAAAAAAGTTTGGCGTTATGATACACGTGGTGATTATTGGGTGGCAGATTTATCAGCAAAAACATTGAAGCAGATTGGAATTGGCCGTCCGGTTTCTTCCTTGATGTTTGCCAAGCTTTCTCCAAATGGTTCTAAAGTTGCTTACGTGAGCGAGCACAATATTTTTTCGGAGGATTTAACTTCGGGAAAATTTACCAAACTTACAACTGATGGCACAAAAAAACTGATTAACGGTACTTTTGATTGGGTTTACGAGGAAGAACTGGATTGCCGGGACGGTTTTCGCTGGTCGCCGGATAGCAAATCGGTTGCCTACTGGCAATTGGATGCTAATAAAACCCGCAATTATTTAATGCTGAACACCACCGATTCACTTTATCCTTTCACGGTTCCGGTAGAATACCCTGTTGTTGGCGAAGATCCAAGTCGTTGTAGGGTAGGTGTGATTTCTCTTGGCAATAATAAAACAACCTGGATGAAAGTGCCGGGAGATGATGTTCAGCATTATATTCCACGGATGGAGTGGGCGGCCAATTCATCAGAACTCATCATCCAGCAATTAAACCGCCGCCAAAATGAAAGTAAAATCATGCTTTGCGATGCCAAATTTGGGACGGTAAAAACAGTATCAACAGAAACCGACAAAGCTTGGATAGATGCAAAGCCGGAAGCCATTGGCTGGAATTGGGTTGAACAGGGAAAAAGTTTTTTATGGCTGAGTGAAAAAGATGGCTGGCGACACATTTATAACATCAGCAGAAATGGCCAGGAAAAACTGCTGACAAAAGGTGATTTCGATGTGATTAGTTTAGAACGGATTGACGAAAAAAATGGCTTAATCTATTTTATGGCTTCGCCGGAAAATGCTACGCAGGCTTATCTGTATAAAGTTGCGTTAAATGGGAGCGGAAAAGCTGAGCGCGTAACGCCAAATGATGAGCCTGGAACACATAGCTATGATATTTCGCCAAATGGAAAAGTGGCTTTGCATTCTTTTTCCAACAGTACTACTTATCCAACATCGGATGTAGTTTCTTTGCCCGATCATCAGATTATTGGTGGCAACACTTCTTCCCAAAAGGAAGCCCCGGCAGTTAACAAGCCGGAATTTTTCAGGGTAAAAACAGTAGATGGCGTAACGATGGATGGTTGGATGATAAAGCCAAATAATTTTGATTCGACCAAAAAATATCCAATTGTATTTTATGTATATGGCGAGCCTGCCAGCCAAACAGTTACTGATAGTTACGGCACTGGGTTTAATGGTTTATATATTGGCAGCATGGCCAATGATGGATATATCTATGCTTCGGTAGAGAACCGCGGCTCGCCTGCGCCAAAAGGCCGCGAATGGCGCAAAGCAATTTATCATAATATTGGTTTGCTAAACATTCGGGATCAGGCCATGGCTGCTAAAGAGGTTTTAAAAAGATCTTATATTGATACCAGCCGGGTTGCGGTTTGGGGCTGGAGCGGTGGCGGATCATCAACCTTAAACTTGATGTTTCAATACCCGGAAATTTATAAAACCGGTATTTCTGTTGCAGCGGTGGATAATCAGTTGAACTACGATAATATTTACCAGGAACGTTATATGGGATTGTTGCCGGAAGACAAGCATTATTTTGTGGATGGATCGCCCTTATCCCACGCAAAAAATTTGCAAGGTAATTTGTTAATTATTCATGGTACGGGCGATGATAACGTGCATTATAATAATGCGGAACAGATGATTAATGAGCTGATTAAAAACAATAAGGTTTTTCAGCTGATGAGTTATCCAAACAGAACCCATGCCATTTCGGAAGGTGCCGGAACAAGGCGCCATCTGGCAAGCACTTATACGCAGTTTTTAAAAGAGCACTGTCCGCCGGGAGCGAGGTAATATTTTGCCTGATAAAAGAAGCATCTGGATTAATTTTCGGATGCTTCTTTTATAACATAAAATTTATCTAAAATAAAAGCTGCGATTGTATGCCTTGTAAATGATAAAAATCTTTTAAAAACTGATCAATAATTTTAGGCATAGCCAGTCTTTCCAAATCTTCCGAAGTAGAAAAAAACCAGCTTGGTTGCATATTAAGTTCCTGCGGATTGATTTGCAAATGAATAAAATGAGCAAAAATACGCTGATGAGTAAGTATATGTTTGCGGATGGGAGAAGTAGAAATTATCGTAGCCTGACTGCCAAAAAAGTATTCAAATTCTGGAAGTAGATGAAGTGCTTTTACAGGTGTATAAGTTAAAGTTTCGATCGAAGGCAAATCGTACATATTGGCCCAGATGTTATCCGTGCTTCTTTTATTGAGCAAAATCTTGTCTTGATCGGTGATCAAAAAATAATTAAAATAACGTTCCCTTATTTTTACCGTTTTCAGTTTTACCGGCAACACATTAATCCGGTTAGTTTGATAAGCGATGCAAGCTTCCCGCACGGGGCAAATGTTGCAATCCGGATTTTTGGGTTTGCACACCATCGCCCCAAATTCCATCATCGCCTGGTTATGCTGGCCTGGATTTTTTTGGTCTAAAACTTCATCTGCCAAAGCCTGAAAAATCTTTTTTCCGGCAGGTAAATTAATAGGTTCCTCCACACCAAACCATCGGGCCAGTACGCGATAAACGTTTCCATCAACCACAGCTTTAACTTCACCTGCAGCAAAAGAAGAAATTGCAGCAGCCGTATATTCGCCGATGCCTTTTAATTTGATTAGTTCCTGATAAGTAGTGGGAAAAATACCATTATTATTTTCTAAAATCTGGCGTGCGGTTGTAAGCATATTTCTTCCGCGCGAGTAGTAACCTAAACCTTGCCAGAGCTTTAAAATTTCATCTTCTGTGGCGTTGGCAAAAGCGGCAACATCAGGGTATTTTTTCAAAAAACGATAGAAATAGGGCATCCCTTGTTCTACCCGTGTTTGCTGCAAAATTACTTCCGAAAGCCAGATGGTATAAGCATCAGTAGTGTTGCGCCAGGGCAGGTCGCGTTTATGTTGCAGGTACCAGTTTTGTATTTCCTCACTCCAATTCATCCTGCAAAAATAGTCACCCAAATCCTTAACCAAATCATTGTTAGGCAGATGTGTAAATAAAAAAAACTGTTTTTTTTTCGCTGTTTCGTTTTAAAGCAATACTTTTGCAACCCCAAAACAACTAAAGTATTACAATAAAATAATAACAGAAAGCAGATGACTAAAGCAGAGATTATATCTGAAATTTCTACCAAAACCGGGATAGAAAAAGTAGATGTACAAGAAACAGTTGAGGCCTTTTTTAAGGTGGTAAAAGGAGCAATGGTTGGCGGAGAAAACGTTTACGTGCGTGGCTTTGGTAGTTTTGTGGTAAAAAAACGAGCTAAAAAAACAGCTCGGAACATTTCTAAAAATACGGCGATTATTATTCCGGAACATTTTATTCCAAGCTTTAAACCGGCAAAAACTTTTGTAGAAAAAGTGCGTACCGGAAATAAAATTAAACCAGGTAAATAATTTTTACGATGAAAAAGAAGCAAATAGGTGTAATTGTTATTGTTGTTGCAATGATGACCTATTTAATTTCTTTACCCGTAAAAGGCCTGATCAGGCCGAAAGAAGCACGTACCAAACCAGGAACATCTTCTTCTGCTGCGCCTGAGCAGGAAGCTTCTGCCGATATTAACGAAGATTATGTATCATTAGCTGCAAAGAAGCTGTTAACTTCGCCAATGCAGGCGGAGATTTCCAGTAAGGAAGCCCAGCTGCAAAAAGCTACGGCTGACGCAGAAAGACTTCCAATGGAAAAAGATCTGGCAAAAACTTGGGATGAGCTAAATGTGCCTGCACCTGCAGCTTTTTATTATTTATCAGCAGCCCGAAAAGAAAACACATTGCAAAATTGGCTGAATGCAGGTAACCGTTTCAATGATGCTTATAAGCTGACACAGGATACCGTAGCAAAACCGGCCTTCTTGGTTAATGCAGTAGAATCATTTAAAAAAGCCATGCAGATTGCACCAGAAAACTTAGATGCACAAACAGGTTTGGGTATTGCTGATGTAAACGGTGGTGCACCAAGCCCGATGACAGGGATTTCTTTGTTGCTTGGTGTAGTTGCTAAAGAACCCAAAAATTTAAAAGCGAACCTAAATTTAGGTTTGTTTTCTATGAAGTCTGGACAGTTTGAAAAAGCTGTTATAAGATTTAAGAATGTGGTTGAGCAAAAGCCGGAATTGGAACCTTATTTCTATCTGGCTGAGAGCTACAAACAATTAGGTATGAAACCGGAAGCAATTACAGCTTATCAGAAATGTAAAGAACTGGCAGGCGATCCGGCTTTCAACCAGAAAATGGATGAGTACATTAAAGAGTTAAAAAATTAAATAATCTAATTAAAAGAAGTTATGCCAAGCGGTAAAAAAAGAAAACGTCATAAAATGGCCACCCATAAACGCAAAAAACGTTTAAGAAAAAACAGACATAAAAAGAAGTAATTTACTCTTTTGTTAAGATTAGGGCACTTTGTATAAACAAGGCGCCTTTTCTTATTTTTATGATAATTCACCTGAAATTTTAATACAGCGGTTTTCCGTTGATAAGGCGTAAGTAATTGATAAAAGAACTAGTTATCGATGCTTCCCCGGCTGGTGCAACCATTGCTTTGCTGCAAAACAAGCAGCTTGTAGAGCTTCATAAAGATCAGATCAACAACAATTATACGGTTGGTGATATTTATCTTGGGCGGATCAAAAAAATCATGCCCAGTTTAAATGCTGCTTTTGTTGATGTGGGCTATGAAAAGGATGCTTTCCTGCATTACCTTGATCTGGGTTCGCAGGTACAGTCTTTACTAAAACTGGCAAAAACAGTTCGTGGCGGAAGTTATAAATCAAAACTGCTGGATCATTTTACTTTGGAGCAGGATATTACCAAATCCGGTAAAATTTCTGATATTTTAAGTAAAAACCAGCTAATACCGGTTCAGATCGCTAAAGAACCGATTTCTACAAAAGGGCCAAGGCTTAGTTCCGATTTGTCTATCGCAGGTCGGTATGTGGTATTGGTGCCTTTTTCGGATGCTATTTCTATCTCCAAAAAAATCAAAAGCAATACCGAACGTACGCGGTTGCGTAAGATTGTAGAAAGCATCAAACCAAAAAACTTTGGGGTAATTATTCGTACGGTTTCTGAAGATAAAGGCGTAGAAGAACTACAAAAAGACCTGTTGGATTTGATTGCCAAATGGGAAAACTTCATGACGCGCCTGCCAGCCACCGAACCAGCTAAGAAAATTTTGGGCGAGATAGATCGTACTTCTACATTATTACGTGATCTTTTAAATCCTGATTTCCAGAGTATCACCGTTGGTGATCAATCTATGTTTGAAGAGGTTAAAGCCTACGTTCAGGAAATTTCCCCGGATCTGGAGAAAATAGTGAAGCTGCATAAAAACAGCGTTCCGATTTTTGAACATTATGGGATTGATAAGCAAATTAAATCTGCTTTTGGGAAAACGGTAAACCTTCCTGGTGGTGCTTATTTAGTGATTGAACATACCGAAGCTTTACATGTGATCGATGTAAACAGCGGTAACCGCACAGCAAACAAAGAAAACCAGGAAGAAAACGCTTTTATGGTGAACAAGGAAGCTGCAAAAGAAATTGCACGGCAACTGCGTTTGCGCGATATGGGTGGTATTGTAGTGATCGATTTTATCGATATGCACAACCCGAATAACCGCAAAGACCTTTTCGAATTTTTGCGGGATGAAATGCGCTTAGATCGGGCCAAACACACCATTTTACCGCCGAGTAAATTTGGTTTGGTACAATTGACAAGACAACGTGTGCGCCCGGAAATGAATATTGTTACTTCCGAAATTTGCCCAACCTGCCACGGAACCGGAACTGTTCGGCCAAGTGTTTTATTGCTGGATGATATTGAAAGCAATCTCAACTATGTGTTGCAGGAACAAAATGAAAAAGGAATTACGCTTTGCGTGCATCCTTTTATTGAAGCTTACATCAAACGTGGTTTGTATAACCAACAGATAAAATGGTATTTTCACTATCATCAATGGATCAAGGTTAAACGTATGCCAAACTACACGATGAACGAGTTCCATTTTTTATCTTCTAAAGACGAAGAAATTAAACTTTAATTCTTAGTTTACCATTTCAGGCTTACCTTTTTATGCTGTGTTGCTACAGTGTAAAATGGTGAGCCTAAATTTTTATATACTGTTTTTATCGGTGTTTTTTTGGTGAATAAACCGTAAATTGTAAGTTAAATCTACAGAAAATTAAATTCTGTATTCAGTCTAAAAACCTTTAATTATATAAAATTGGCTAAAATTAAAAGTGCCTATTTCTGCCAGAGCTGTGGTTTTGAAACACCAAAATGGCTGGGCAAATGTCCGGCTTGCGGGCAGTGGAATACGTTTGTAGAAGAAGTAATTGAAAAGCCAAACACAACAGTGCCCGAATGGAAACCGGCAACCAGCAGTTTGCAACGGTCTAACAAACCTGTTCTGGTTTCAGAAATTGTTTTTTCAGAAGAAGACCGTTTAATCACGCCGGATAAAGAATTAAACCGTGTTTTAGGTGGCGGAATTGTTGGCGGATCTTTGGTTTTGATTGGTGGCGAACCAGGCATCGGTAAATCCACGCTGATGCTGCAACTGGCCTTAATTATGCCAGGTATTAAAGTGCTTTATGTTTCCGGTGAGGAAAGCGACCGGCAAATAAAAATGCGTTCTGAACGGATCAGTGCTTCTTTTACCACTAAAATTAATAATCCGTATGTTTTGGTCGAGACTTCAACCCAGAATATTTTCAAGCAAATTGAAGCGATTCAGCCGGATATGGTCATCATCGATTCCATCCAAACGCTGCACTCTGCACACATTGAATCCACGCCTGGCAGTGTTTCCCAGGTTCGCGAATGTACGGCCGAACTGATGCGTTTTGCCAAAGAAACCGCGACACCGGTTTTCCTGATCGGCCATATTACCAAAGACGGCGCGATTGCCGGGCCGAAAATTTTGGAGCACATGGTGGATACGGTTTTGCAGTTTGAAGGCGACCGGCATCATGTTTACCGGATTTTGCGTACGATTAAAAATCGTTTTGGTTCTTCTTCCGAATTGGGGATTTATGAGATGCAGGGCGAAGGTTTGCGCGAAGTTTCCAATCCTTCCGAAATTTTATTATCGCAGCGGGACGAGGCTTTAAGCGGAATTACGATTTCGGCTACGCTGGAAGGTTTGCGGCCAATGCTGATCGAAACGCAGGCTTTGGTTAGTCCTTCTCCTTATGGCACGCCGCAACGTTCGGCCACGGGTTTTGATAATAAACGCATGAACATGCTGTTGGCTGTGCTTGAAAAACGCTGTGGTTTTAAATTAAGCGCGAAAGATGTTTTCCTGAATATTACGGGTGGCATTCGCGTGGAAGATCCGGCAATTGATTTGGGTTTGGCCGCAGCTATTATTTCGTCTCACGAAGATATTCCGGTTTCTTTCAAAACCTGTTTTGCCGGTGAGCTGGGTTTATCCGGAGAAATCCGCGCCGTAAACCGGATCGAACAGCGCATTGCCGAAGCACAAAAATTAGGTTTCGAGCAGATTATCATCTCTAAATACAACCTTCCCGCAGGCGGAAAAAGTAAAAAAGGATTAGATTTTTCAAGATATGATATTGAGGTAAAAGCCGTGAGCCGGATTGAGGAAGTTTTTCAGTTGCTTTTTGGCTGAGGACTTTCAAACGTGTAGATTTATAGCAAGTAAAAGAAGCATGCAATTTTCAGATCTGGATCTTACAAAAAGTTATAGCTACGCTGACTATCTTCAATGGAAATTTGACGAAAGAGTAGAGCTGATCAAAGGCCGGATTTTCAAAATGAGTCCGGCACCGAGTTCGTCGCATCAGCGGATAGCAAGAGTAATTCTTGTTACTCTAGATGTTTTTTTGCAAGGACAGTCTTGCGAAGTTTTTTTTGCTCCTTTTGACGTTCGACTTACCCGAAAATCAAAAATTAATAAAGAGTTAATCACAGTTGTTCAGCCAGACATTTGTGTAATATGTGATCGCTCAAAAATTGATGAAAAAGGCTGTTTAGGCGCGCCTGATATTGTAGTTGAAATCTTGTCTCCGGGGAATAATAAAAAAGAGCTGCAAAATAAGTACGAGGTTTATGAGGAAAACGGCGTGCAGGAATACTGGATCGTTTCTCCGCAGGATAAAACTTTTTTAAAATATACGCTTGATGGAGAAGGATGCTATGTTCCGTCCAAATTATTAACTTTTGGAAGCGAAGTTACCACGCCTGTTCTCCCGGGTTTTGTGTTAAACCTGGAACAGGTATTTAAAGATAATTAAGATTTCCTTTATTTTAATCTGCTTTTCGCTTAATCAAAACCTTCTCTTTTTTTCGGAGTTATGCTACTATAATTGATAGATAAAAACATGAAAAAAGCAATCTTTTCTATAGCCGTTCTTTTTAGTGCGCTAACTGTTTCTGCCCAAACCAGCACAAAGCCTCAGCCAGGTGCGCAAAGCATCGCTCCAAAAGGTAAAATTTATGGTGAAAAAGTAGATGTAAAAACAGCACATCCTATTGGCGATCTGGCAAAATATATGGGTACAAGGCCATCTATCACTTCAACTATTACTGCAAAAGTGACGGAAGTGATGAAGAACGGCGAATCATTAACCGTAAAAGACAATACTGGAAAAATGGTTCCTGTGCGTTTTGCAAAAATCGGTTATAAATTTCCTCAGGATTTAGTTGGAAAAACCATCTTGATCGATGGTGTAATTTCTAAACAAATGACTTCAACCGAAAGCACGCCGCAAGGAAATAACAAAGGAAGTAACACTGCAGGCGGCTATGCAATTGCCGCAAAGGGTGTTCAGCTGATGAACTAAACGGATGCTTCTTTAATCAAACAAAAATCCACGTCTGAATGAACAGACGTGGATTTTTTATGTGCTAAAAACAGTATCGTTATTTACTTAGATACATCGATTTTTCTTTGTATAGATGACGGAAATATGGGTCTTCCAGATCGCGGATAAAACGAATAGCTTCTCCGGTTGATTTCATTTCCGGTCCTAATTCCTTGTTAACTTCCGGAAATTTATCAAAAGAGAAAACAGGTTCTTTAATAGCATAACCAATCAATTTTCGTTCAATCGTAAAATCTTTCAGCATGTTTGCTCCCAGCATAATTTTCGCTGCGATGTTGATGTAAGGCACATCATAAGCTTTGGCAATAAACGGAACCGTTCGCGAAGCGCGCGGATTGGCTTCAATTACATAAACTTCTTCATTTTTTATGGCGAACTGAATGTTAAGTAAACCGATCACGTTCAATGCTTTGGAGATTTTTATGGTATGTTCTTCCATCTGCTTGATCACGTTTTCAGATAAATTAAACGGTGGTAAAACAGCACTCGAATCACCGGAATGAATACCGGCAGGTTCAATATGTTCCATCAAACCGATGATATGCACCTCTTCGCCATCACCAATCGAATCTGATTCTGCTTCTTCTGCACGATCCAGGAAATGATCAATTAAAACACGGTTTCCGGGTAAATTTTTAAGCAGATTAACAACTGCTTTTTCCAGGTCTTCATCATTGATCACGATACTCATACCTTGTCCGCCCAAAACATAACTCGGCCGAACCAGAACCGGATAACCAACCTGATGCGCAACAACCAGTGCTTCTTCCGCACTTTCAGCAACGCCATATTTTGGATAAGGAATGCCCAGCTCTTTTAAAAGATCAGAAAAACGGCCGCGGTCTTCGGCAATATCCATATTATCGTAAGATGTCCCGATAATTTTAACACCAATTTCATGCAGCTTTTCAGCCATTTTCAAAGCTGTTTGTCCGCCCAGCTGAACGATCACGCCTTCTGGTTTTTCCAGTTCGATAATTTCCCGCACGTGTTCCCAGAAAACAGGCTCGAAATATAGCTTATCGGCCATGTTAAAATCGGTAGAAACTGTTTCCGGGTTACAGTTAATCATGATGGATTCGTAACCGCATTCTTTTGCAGCCAGTAAACCATGCACGCAACTGTAATCAAACTCAATTCCCTGACCAATTCTATTTGGCCCAGAACCTAAAACGATAATCTTTTTCTTGTCGGAAACAACAGATTCGTTTTCGCCTTCGTAAGTAGAATAATAATAAGGCGTTTTGGCCTGAAACTCTGCAGCGCAGGTATCAACCATTTTATAAACGCGGTGCAAGCCGAGTTCTTTGCGGCGCTGGTAAACGTCTTCCTCGGTTACATGCTGTAAAACATAAGCAATTTGTGCATCAGAAAACCCTTTTTGTTTTAGGGTGAAGAAGAAATCTCTCGGAATATTATTTAAAGAGTAACGTCGAAGTTCAATTTCCAGATTTACTACTTCCTGGATTTGGTTCAAAAACCAGCGGTCAATTTTAGTTACTTTACGAACAGATTCTATCGGCACGCCCAAACTTAAAGCATCGTAAATATGGAATAATCTGTCCCAGCTTGGATGTTCCAGACTGTACATAATTTCATCCAGGTTTCTGCTTTGTCTTCCATCAGCACCTAAACCAGCGCGGCCGATTTCCAGGCTTTGGCAAGCTTTCTGTAACGCTTCAATAAAGCTACGGCCAATGCCCATTACTTCGCCTACAGATTTCATTTGTAAACCAAGTTCTTTATTAGCACCTTTAAATTTATCAAAATTCCAGCGCGGAATTTTTACAATTACATAATCCAGTGTTGGTTCAAAGTAGGCAGAAGTGGTTTTGGTGATCTGGTTTTGCAGTTCATCTAAATTAAAACCAATGGCTAATTTAGCTGCAATTTTAGCAATCGGATAACCGGTTGCTTTAGAAGCCAAAGCAGATGAACGCGAAACACGTGGGTTGATTTCGATCGCAATAATATCATCGTTTGCCGGATTAACCGAAAACTGCACGTTGCAACCGCCCGCAAAATTGCCAATGGCACGCATCATTTTAATTGCCTGGTTGCGCATTTCCTGGTAAGCGCGATCGCTTAAAGTCATTGCTGGCGCAACCGTGATCGAATCGCCGGTGTGGATACCCATCGGATCAAAATTCTCGATGGAACAGATGATAATCACGTTGTCGCGGTTATCACGCAGCAGTTCCAGCTCAAATTCTTTCCAGCCAATAACCGCTTTCTCCACTAAAACTTCATGCGTTGGCGAGGCTTGCAAACCGCGACTTAAAGCGGCATCAAATTCTTCTTTTTTATGCACGAAACCGCCGCCGCTTCCACCCAAAGTATAACTCGGACGGATTACCAGCGGAAAACCAATTAACTGCGCGGCCTCTTTTCCTTCCAAAAATGAGTTGGCAATTTTTGAGGGTGCTACGCCCACGCCGATATCCACCATTAACTGGCGAAATTCTTCACGGTTTTCGGTTTTTTCAATAGCCGCAATATCAACACCAATAATTTTTACGCCGTATTTTTGCCAGATGCCGCGTTCTTCGGCTTCTTTGCAGAGGTTTAGAGCCGTTTGGCCGCCCATGGTTGGCAGCACGGCATCCAGTTTTCGTTCCTGTAAAATTTGTTCCAAGCTGTCGCAGTTTAGCGGAAGCAGGTAAACATGATCGGCAATTACTTTATCCGTCATGATCGTAGCCGGATTACTGTTGATGATCGAAACTTCAATACCTTCTTCTTTTAAAGAAAGTGAAGCTTGTGAGCCGGCATAATCAAATTCGCAGGCCTGGCCGATCACGATGGGGCCGGAACCGATAATTAAAACCGAATTGATGGAAGTGTTTCTGGGCATAGGGCTTTTTATGAGTAAAAAGTTATGAGTTGCGTATTCAAACGTTTAACTTAAACCAGGATTTCCTATGCAAAATGTAATGGAAAATCCCGACTGTTTGTCGGGATGCAAAGGTAGTTTTTTTGAAAGATTTTTTATCTACCAGGCAAAGTAAAATTAATAGGAACTGTATAAGCAACCTTAACCGGTACACCATGCTGTATGCCCGGATTCCATTTTGGCGATTCACTTATTACTCTGTAGGCTTCAGCATCAATATCAGGACTAACACTTTTCAAAATTTTAATACCCGTTATGCTTCCATCTCTCTCAATCACAAAACTTAAAATTACACGTCCTTGTATATTTCTATCTTTTGCTCCTGATGGATAACGAATATTTTGTCCAAGATAATTACCAAAAGCACTTACACCACCCTTAAAAGTTGGCAATGCTTCTTTTACCGTATAATTTATGGTGCCGCCGTTTTCATCGGTTCTTGTGCCTTTAATAAATTTTCCATCAGCATATTCTTCCGTGTAAAAAACTTTGCCTTTGTTCAGCGTGCCTTTCCAGGTTCCGTTTCGCTTTCCATCTTTTACATCACCTTCTTCTTCAACAAATTTGTAATCATTATCAAAAACCGCATAATGGCCATTCCCGTCTTTTACAGTTTCTGTACCGGTTGAATCATAGGCAGCCTGAACAACCTGGTTTTCGTTAAACGGCGCGTAACTGTTTTTATCAGTAGATTTTGTGTAAGAACTTATCCGGTACATTTTTCCGTTAGGATAGTAATCATAAATACGGCCAGTTGGTTGCCCTTTTTCGTAAGCGCAGATACGTTTTTTGTTTTTATTCGGATAGAAACTCACCGATTGTCCTTCTAACTTAATCGGATCAACAGCAGATGATTTACCCGCCATTTTCATATTTCCGTTGGGATAATACTCCAGCACATTGTACAAAGCCGAACCAGAATCCGGCTTCTGCACAATCCGCGTAAAATCGGCACTATCACGCTCAGTAACATATTTACCATTATTTTTTAAAAAATAAACGTTTTGTTTTTTTTGGGCGATGGCGTTCATCACCCAAAAACAACCGATAAAAACAGCATAGTAAAATTTAGATTTCATATTCAGGATTTGCTTTAAATGTACATGCTGTTTTTAGCATATAAAAAATCTTTTTACTTTTTGCTTCACCATAAATTTTACATGTTAAAAGAAGCATCGGCCTGTTAAAAAAGCTTATGTTTGGAGGAACAGAACTCAGCAAAAAGCAATGAATTTTAAACTCTTTACCTGTTTTTCCTTCGGGATTTTTGGTTTGGCGATGCAATTAGCTTCGGCGCAGATTAAAACAGCCAATGATCCGGTTTATCAAAATTTAGATCAGTCTGTAAAACCCGGCGACAATTTTTTTGAATATGCCAATGGCGGCTGGATTAAAAAAAACCCGATTCCGGCAGCATATTCCAGCTGGGGAATTGGCAACGTGGTAAGTGAGGATTTGCGTGATCGGCTGAAAAAAATCAACGAAGATGCCGAAAAAGCCAACGCCGCAAAAGGTACGAACACGCAGAAAATAGGCGATTTTTACTACAGCGGACTGGATACGGCAACGATAGAAAAACTGGGAATTAATGCGATAAAGGTTCCGCTGGATCGCATCAGTCAAATAAAAACCAAGCAGGATGTGCTGGATGTTACCGCTTACTTAAACACGGTTGGCGTGCGTAGTTTTATCGGTTTGGGCGTTGGGCAGGATGCTAAAAACAGTGTCAAAATGATGCTGCACTTGCGTCAGGCCGGCATTGGTTTGCCCAACCGCGATTATTATTTTAAAACAGATGCGCGTACCACCAAAATCCGTAATGATTATGCGCAAACGCATATGCCAACCATGCTCAAGCTTTCTGGTTTAGCTGATCCTGCTGCGGTCAATGCTGTTTTTAGCATAGAAAAATCATTGGCGGATAGCAGCCGCACGCTGGTTGCTCTGCGCGATCAGTATAAAAATTATAACAAAATGCCGGTTGCCAAGCTGAACCAGCTTACGCCGCACATCAACTGGACAAACCTGTTCCAGAAAATGGGTTTTGAGAAGGCAGATACCGTAATTGTTGGCCAGCCGGAATATTATGCAGAAGTTGACAAAGCTTTAATGCAGTATCCGGTTGCGGATTGGAAAGCTTATCTACGTTGGAAATTAATTTCTTCTTATGCTTCCGTGCTGAGTAAGGATTTTGAAAATGAGAATTTCCGCTTTTCCGGAACAGTTTTATCCGGAAGAAAAGAGCAATTGCCGCGATGGAAACGTGTTTTGGACAATGAAGGTGGTTTGATGGGCGAATTGTTAGGGCAGCTTTTTGTGAAGGAGTACTTCCCGGCATCATCCAAAAAACGTTACGAAGATATGGTGGAAGCGATCCGCGTTTCTTACCGCGAGCACATCGCCAAACTGGAGTGGATGAGTCCGGAAACCAAACAAAAAGCACTGTTAAAACTCAATGCCATCCATCCAAAAGTGGGTTTTCCGGATAAATGGAAAGATTTTTCTACGCTGCAGATCAGCCGTGTTTCTTACGCACAAAATGTGATGAATGGCCGCCACTGGCAATATCTGGAAAACATCCACAAACTTGGCAAACCGGTTGATCATATGGAGTGGAACATGACGCCACAAACGTATAACGCCAATTACAGTCCTTCTAACAACGAAATTACTTTGCCTGCTGCGCAGTTTATGATTCCCGGAATTAAAGATGCAGATGTGGATGATGCGGTGGCTTACGGTTATGTGGCTGCTTCTACCATCGGGCATGAAATTACGCATGGTTTTGACGATCAGGGCCGCCAGTATGATGCCAAAGGAAACCTGAAAGCATGGTGGACACCACAGGATTCGGCCAGATTTACGCAACGCGCGCAAATGTTGGTGGAGCAGTTTAACGGCTATAAAGTGCTGGATAGTCTGCACGTAAACGGTAAAGCCACTTTAGGAGAGAACATTGCCGATCTGGGCGGAATTGTTTTGGGATTAGATGCTTTCAAAAAAACGGCGCAGTATAAAGCAGGCAAAACCATCAACGGTCTAACGCCGGTGCAACGCTTCTTTTTAGGCTATTCTTTAGGATGGCTGGGCCACGAACGCGATGAAGCCTTAGCCAGTCAGGTGATGACGGATGTACACTCGCCGGGCTATTTGCGGGTTAATGCGCCGTTTTCTGATGTGGACGAATTTTACACTGCTTTCGGTATCAAACCAAGCGATCCAATGTGGATCGATCCAGCCAAACGGGTGCGAATTTGGTAATGCTTCTTTTAGCAGGTAAGTTTTAAAGCGATGGTTTTCATCGCTTTTTTTATAACATCATTTTATCTTTGGCCGAGATGATTTTAGCAGATATTTTTACAGATTGGTTCCGGGCGCAAAATCCACTGGAAGTTATCGGTGTGATCACCGGGGTTTTATGCGTTTATCTGGCCGCCAAAAATGTCATCTGGAACTGGCCGTTTGCCATCATCAGCGTAGCGGTTTACATTATTATTTTTTTTAAAGCGAAATTGTATGCTGATATGGGCTTGCAGTTTTATTTCCTGACGATGAATATTTATGGCTGGTATTTCTGGAGCCGGAAGTCAAAAACGGACGCCAAGGTTCCGGTCATTAAAATCACCCAAAAAGAAATTAGCTTTTCCATTATCGGCATCATTTTATTTACCGCCATTTTAGGTTTTTTGCTGAAACATGGAACTGATGCCGCTTTTCCGTTTATAGATAGTTTTTGCACAGCTTGCAGCTTGATTGCGCAAGTGTTTTTAGCCCGCAAAGTATTGGAAAACTGGCTGATATGGGTTTTTGTAGATGTGATTTATGTGATCGTTTACGCGGCCAAACATCTGCACTTAACGGCCGGCATGTATGCTTTATATCTGCTGATTGCTGCTTTGGGCTATCGGGATTGGCGGCGGGATTACCAGGTGCAGGAAGTGGGAAAATAGCCTTTTGTCATCTCGACGATAGGAGAGATCTTCTTTAAATCGACTTAATTTATACCGATAAAAGAAGCATTAGTTCAATGAAGATTTCTCCCTTCGGTCGAAATGACAAACTTGAAATTCAATACAAAACAATGAATCAAAACATCATCAGAATAGCCATCGTCGGGCCAGAATCTACCGGAAAATCAACAATGTCCAAATGGCTGGCAGAATATTATCAAACCATATGGGTGCCAGAATTTGCACGCGGTTACTGCGAAAATTTAACGGCAGATTGTACCTGGCAGGATGAAATCAACATGTTTCACGGTCAGCTGGCCTTAGAAAAAGAACTGCTGCCAAAAGCCAACAAGCTGCTGATTTGTGATACTACTTTTATCACCGTAAAAATATGGAGCGATGCTTTATTCGGAAGTTCTCCGCAGGAAGTGCTGGATGAATTGCCCAAACAACAGTACGATTTATATTTACTTCTGAGTATTGATATGCCTTGGCAGGATGATCCGTTGCGTAATTTTCCAACTCAGCGTGAACATTTTATGCAGGTTTGGCACCAGGAACTGCAAGCCATCAACGCAAATTATGTGGTGATTTCTGGGATCGGCGAGGCGCGTTACCAAAACGCGGTAAAAGCGATTGATACTTTTACCGCATTAATTTAATGACTGGTTTTTGTGGTGTCGCTGCCAGAAGAAGCAGTACCGGAAGCACTTGTGCCCATACTTGCAGAGCCATGAATTGATTGCGTGGTATCACTGGCACCGGAGCTGCCGTGCGAACCGGAATCTGCTTGGGTATTTCCATTTTTTTGCGGGCTGTTACAGGCTGTAAATGTTATCCCGACAGCCATTATCATTATTAAACTTAATTTTTTCATTATCTGATTTTTCTATTTTAAAGCTTAGAAAAGGCTGTTTTGTTTAATCCAAGCTGAATTGATGCTTCTTTTATCGGACAAAATTTAGTTGCCTTGCGGCTCGTCGGCAGGTTCTTTCTGGTCTTCTTTTTTCTTTTTCAACTGATCCAAAGTCCGGCCAAAACGATAAGCAAAAGTGAGGTTGATTTGCCGGCTCTGGAAACGGCGCTCGCTTACATTGTAAAAAGTAGGATCTGAGGTGATACTGCCGAAACGGCGCGTATTAAAAATATCACGGGCGTTTAAACTCAGGCTGGCTACTTTTTTCGCTAAAAAATCATAACGGATGCCGGCATCTAAACCGTAATTGGTTTTGGTTTTTCCTTGCGCAATAATTTGCGGTGCCTGGTAATCAAATCGCGCTTGTCCGCTTAAATTGTAAGGCAGCGTAAAATTGGTCGTCACGTTTCCGTTCCAGGCAAAACCGCTGGTAGAAACCAAACCCTGCGAAGGATCACCTTTAACATTGGTATTGTAAAAATTCAGGTTGCTGGTTACATTCCATTTTGGGGTAATTTCCGTCCGCCCAATCAGTTCCAAACCGCTAGTGGTTGCACTGGCAACGTTTTCAAACTGAATCAGTTGAATGCCGGTATTATCATAAGCTGAACGGATCATCTGGATGGAACCGTTAACCTGGCGATAATATAGCGAAGATGTAAACGTGGTGGTTTTCCAGTATTTGGCATAACTCAGTTCGAAAGAATGCACGTCTTCAGGTTTTAAATCCGGGTTGCCAATGCGGTAATTCAGTGGATCACTTCGATCTAAAAACGGAATAATCTGGCGGTCGCGCGGTCGGTTTACACGACGCGTATAACTTAATTGCAAGGTTTGCTCACCGGTAAACTTCTGGGTTAAAAACACGCTTGGATAAATGCGGAAATAATTTTGGTTAAAAGTTTTGTTCGAATCCAGCAAAGCCGTATTAATCAAAGCCTGCTCTGCACGCAAACCGCCCTGGAAACCGAAATTACCAAACTGGTGCTGGTAATTGCCATAAACGGCATGAATTTTTTCATCATAAACGAAGTTGGTCGAAATCCGCGGATCGTTTACATAATTACCGGAATTGTTTAACGTATCTGCATCAAAAATACTGGCGTTGCGGCTTAGCGTAGTGCGGTAGCCAGCTTCCAGCTTACTATTTTTGGTGAGCGGATTGGTGTAATCAAACTGTAAGTTCCAGTTGCGGAAACGGCCGTTGGTTAGGTTTTGCTGGATCAGATCGCTGGCACTTTGCGGTATGCTTACATAATTGTAAGTGGTGGTGTTATAATCGTCAATTTCGTGTTCCTTGCCGCGGCCGTAACTGATGTTGGAGGTCAGTTCTTCTTTTGGCTTTTTAAATTTATGCGAGAAATCTAAATTAAAATCATAATTGTTACCGTTTTCATCCTGTGTATTATTTCGCAGGATAGATGAATTTAAGGTTTCAAACTGGCCGATTCCCTGTGTTGCACCATTATCGCCACCGGTTCTTTTACGGATATTTACGTTGCTGGAAACGCCTAAAGTTGTTTTTTCGCCCAGGTAATAATCCATCCCAATCTTAAAAACATCTCCTGTAAAATTACGCTTGTTAATGCTGTTTTGGTTAAAGGTATAAGTGGTATCGGCACCTAAAGTTGTTTGGCGATAATTAATTCGGTCGCTGTAACCGCTGCCATTGCGCATGCCATAACGGTGGCTGTAATTGCCGTACAGGTTAATATTTTTATTCTGATAAGCCAGCGCCAGGTTGGTATTAAAACTTTTTGGTATGCCGCCGGTAACCGAAACATTGCCATTTAAACCTTTACGGGTATTTTTTTTCAGAACGATATTGATGATGCCCGATTGTCCTTCCGCATCGTATTTAGAGGAAGGATTGGTGATTAGTTCAATGGTTTCGATGGAGCTGGCCGGAATGGATTGCAGTACATCAGTGATTGAACTTCCACCCAAAAGAGAAGGTTTGCCATCAATCAAAATCCGTACACTACTGGAACCGCGCATGCTTACGTTTCCATCTACATCCACAGAAACGGTAGGCACATTGGCCAGCAAATCCGTAGCCGATCCGCCCTGGCTCACTAAACTTTGTTCTACACTGAAGCTTTTGCGGTCTATGCCTAATTGTATATTGTTTTTTTTGCCTTCTATGGTTACTTCTTTTAGCACCGAAGTTTTGCTGATAACCATTTTAACGGAACCTAAACTTAAAGCTGGCGCAGAAGCGTTAAGCGTAGTTGGCCGAAGGATAGTATTGTAGCCTACATAACTTATTTTTAAAGTATAAGTACCAAACGGAACTGCACTCATTACAAAGCTGCCGTTTGCATCAGTTTGGGCAGTTTTAGCTAACTGATTATTTGGGCCGAGCAGCACAATTGTAGCAAAATCTAGCGGTTTGCTGGTGGTAACATCAATCAGTTTCCCGGTAATGCGGCCGGTAGTTTGCGCATCAGCCAAAAAAGTAAACGTGGATAAAAAAAAGAAAATCCAGAAAGCGGACAGGTATAATTTTGTCATATCCGCAAAAGTCAGGCTTTTAACTTAGCCGAATTGGCACAGGCAGTAAAGATTTTATTACAAACTCACACAACAATTGTAAAAAAGATAGGATAAAAGAAGCATGCGGTTAATGCTTCTTTTACCGGCACAAATTAGTTTTTAACTGCTTTTACCAAATCTTTTACCTCCGGTATTTTGGCAAAGGTTTCTACCAGCTTGTGGTTTTTATCGTAAACGGCAAAATAAGGCGTGTTGCGCACCTGGTAAAATTTTTGCACCACGTAAGTATAACCTTCTGTTCCAACTTTAATATTAGGGTATTTTTTAAGCTGATAATCCTGCACAAACTTGGTAAGTGCTTTAAACTGGCGGGTTGGTTCTACAAAGCTGATCATCACAATCTGCGTATTGCCAAACTCTTTAATGTGCTTGGTTATTTCCATCGTCATGTGCTGGCAATGCGGGCAATCCGGGGCAAAATACATAATCATCACCGGAATGTTTTTCTTGAGGTTGGCTGGCGTTTCGTAAACACTATCCGAAGTCAGGATATGGTAAGGTGGAATATCTTTGTTCAGTGGTGCATCTTGTGAACAGGCAGTTAAGGCAATTCCAAGGAACAAGAGCAAGAAATATACTGGTTTCATATAAAAGTTGGATTTAGACGATGCTGTTTTTAGCACCTATTTTTATTCAATGATTGATAATTGCAGCAACACATCTTCCTCCAAAATTGGAAAAAGTTTGCGTTCGCGGATCGTGTGATAAACGGCATCAAAAATACCCATAAAATCACCCTTTGACGAAGGCACTGCGGTGGTTTCCATTTTTCCGGTTTCCGGGTTGATACAGGTTAGCTGGCCTTCCATGCCTGGTTCCTCGATGCCATAACCAAGAGCCAAAGGCGACATGCCCTGATCGAGTTGCGCTTCCTGTACGTCAGACCGTTTTTTGATAAACGTGCCGCGCGAACCATTCACTACAAAACCCGGCAATGGCTTGGCAACCAGCATACTGGCATATAAAAATACGTTCAGATCTTCGGCATATTTCAGGTGGATAAAAAAGTAATCCGGCACTTCTGTTTTGTGCCGAATCTTGCCTAACGTTTTAGTAAAAGAAAGCGGCTTACCAAACAAAGTAATCGCCTGATCAAGCAAATGCGGGCCTAAATCATACAGTAATCCACTGGCAGGCATTGGTTTTTCTTTAAAAGCTTTTGGTCCGATTTCAGGTCGCCAACGGTCATAACGGAAGTGTACTTCTACAATTTTGCCTAATTCGTTGGTGTTCAATACTTCTTTTACCGACATAACATCACTGTCCCAGCGGCGGTTCTGGTAAACCAAAACTTCGCGGTTTACCTGTCTTCCCAAATCAAATAATTCTTTGGCTTCTGCGGAAGTTGCGGCAATTGGTTTCTCAATCAGCACATGTTTACCAGCCAGCAATGCTGCTTTTGCCAGTTCAAAATGAGTGAAATTTGGCGTATTCACCACAATCAGTTCCAGTTCCGGGTTGTTAATCACTTCCTCCAAAGTATCGTAACTTTTGATATTTGGGTAAATTTGAGCGGCTTTTTTAGTATTCCGCTCAACCACAGCATCCAGACTGAAACCCGGATTAGCGTTTAAAAATGGTGCATGAAATATCCGGCCAGACATGCCGAAAGCCAGTAAACCGGTTTTGATAGGTTGATCCATGTTGAAATTTTAAATTGATGTGCTAAAAAATGCTTCTCGTTACGCCGCCATCTACCTGAATAGTGGTTCCGGTAATGTACGAAGCTTTTTCTGAAGCTAAAAAAGTGATTAAAGCTGCCAGTTCTTCGGGCTGGCCAATCCTGCGTAAAGGAATGTTTTTTGCTTTTTCTGCTAAAGCTTGTTCTTCGGTCATGCCTGCAGCCAGTTCTTTTTTGATGCCAGAGCTACGGATTCGATCTGTCAAAATCAAACCCGGACAAACATTATTGACCGTAATCTGATCCGGCCCAACTTCGTCAGCCAGCATTTTGGCCATCCCGACAACGCCCATCCGGATGCTGGTGGAAAGCACGGAACTTTCCAGCACAGATTTGACAGACATACTGACAATATTGATGATCCGGCCGCTTCCGGTTTTTTTAAGATGAGGTAAAACTAAGCGTGTTATTCTAACGGTGCTCAGCAAATTCAGTTCAAAAGCAGTTTGCCAGGCGGTTTCGTCAAAACTTTCTACCGGGCCAAAAGGAGGGCCACCGGCGTTGTTTACCAGAATATCAATCTGCCCAAAACGAGCTGCTGCTTGTGCAACAAAACGTTCGACTTGAGCAGCATCGGTTACATCAACCGGAATGGCGACGACCTGGTTTCCGGTTTTTTGACTGATTTCTTGCGCGGTTTTTTCCAGTTCTTCGCGGTTTCTAGAACCAATAATCACGCTCACACCTTCTGCCGACAAAGCTTCTGCCGTTGCTCGCCCCAAACCTTTACTTGAAGCTAAAACAACGGCTACTTTATTTTTGATACCCAGATCCATAATTTATATCGATAAAAGAAGTATAACAGGCGCAAATAACCGCTTGTTTTTTAGTGGCCAAATAATCCGGAGATGATGTTGATGCTTAAGGCTACAATTACAGTATTGAAAATAAAAGACAAAATACTGTGCGCCCAGGCCAGGCGGCGGATTCTGCGGGAACTGATCTCAACATCAGAAACCTGGAAAGTCATGCCGATAATGAAGGAAAAATAAACAAAATCCAGGTAATCAGGGTTAGGTTCCTTTGGAAATTCCAATCCACCATCAATCTCTTTTTTCCCTTCTTGAGTGGTATAATAAAGATGGGCATAGCGTAATGTAAAAACCGTGTGCGTTAGCCACCAGGAAATACCTACGGAGGCAATTGCCAGCAAAGCATGTTCGGTAGTTTGTCCCGTTGTATTTGCTTTGCCGGAGATGATCAGCGTGATTACAGCAAACAGACTGATAAAAGCGGCTGCGATAATGAAAAGAAAAATAAAGGTAATACTGGAATCTTCTAACTGAACATTTTTTCTTACCTCTTTTGGATGTACGGAAAGGATGATAATCCAATCTATAACTACTATTGTAGTTGCATAACTTATCCAGGTAACAATAATATGGTTGGGTAAAGAAAGCTTAGAAGTAGCAAACCAAACAACGACGACGATAATAAAAGCTATAATCTGCCGGTGGTGGGCATCTAAGTATTTGGTGTTTTTTGTTGCCATGGTTTAGTTTGAAATATTAAAAATTTAGTTTAAATGTTGATCAATTAATTTAGGTGATAAAAGAAGTACGGTTTAAACTACAACTTCTCTTCGACGGCGTCTTTTCCAGATCTGGCCCATGTGTTGTGTCGGGATTGTATCGCCCAGTAATTTCCCCCACGGTTTCAAATCTTCAATCCGGTCAAAAATAATTTTTAAAACAGCTACCATCGGGATGGAAAGAAACGTGCCTGCAACGCCCCAAAGTGAACCTACCAACAGCACTACAATGATAGAAACCATCGCATTAATCTGGACTTTGGAAGAAACAATCCGCGGAACTAAAATATTATTATCAATAAACTGAATAATAGAATAAGCAATGATAATACCTAATTGTGTGCTGTATCCTTCTTTGGTTACCGTTGCAATTAAGAGCGGCAAAATAATAGCGATAATGCCGCCGATATAAGGCACCATATTTAAAATTGCACCGATTATACCCAACAGTAGGGCATACTTTATATCTAAAATAAACAAGGCGGAACAATTTAAAAAAGCAACAATCAATGCTTCAATCAGCAAACCAACAATGTAACTCTGGATAGCTACTTTAGTCTGGTTTAATATTTCGGCTACGTTATTTGTGTTTTCTTCGGAGAAGATCTCATACAGAAAGTTAAGGATCAGTTCTTTATAAAGCAGTAATAAAAATATGTAAACCGGTATCAAAAAAAGCACACTGAATAAGCCGAATAAACTGCCAATAGTTTGCCCAACTAAACCTTTGCTGTTGTTGGCCGTATCGCTAAGCATCAGCATTTGCTTTTGAATGCTTACCCCGAAAGTCTGCTGTATCCAGGTTTCAATTTCTATGATAATTTGTGCGCCTTTAGCTTTTAAAGCCGGAAAAGTGTCGCCAAACTGGATCATTTGCGAAGATAGAAAATACAGTACGGCTACCACAAAAACAATCATGGTAAACATTGTTAGCGTGATAGCCAGAATTTTAGGAATTTTCCAGCGCCGCAACCGATTGTAAAAAGGGTTGAGTAAAATAGCCAGCAAAACCGAAAAACTGATGGGCACCAACAAATCTGCCAGCATATAAAGCACCATCACAAAAAGCGACAGGCCGAACAAAATGACTGTAGCTTTAAGGTAAAACGGATATTGTTTAATGAGCATAAAACGAATTTGTTGGCTGCTTTATTTACTAATTTAAAATTGCTTCGGCTTAATTTTTATGGCTGATAAAACATTAACTGCATTTGGCAAACAAGGTTTAAATTTTATGCCGATAAAAGAAGTATGCAAAATTTAATCAACAGAAACAGTGAGGCCTTCCTGCTGCAAAATTTTGCGGTAAACTTCCACCTCAGTAAAAGAACCTTCCAAAATGGCGCATTTACCTTTGGTGTGTACTTCCCAGGCAATTTTTTGTGCCTGGCCATCGTTGTAATCCAGATATTTTATCAGGCAATAAATCACATGATCGAACGAGTTGACCTCATCATTCCACAAAATCAGGCGATGGCTTTCTTTCAACCCGGCCAGCAACTCTTCCAGCGTAAAGCTTTCTTCTTTAATTTCTGTTGACATATCAGCAAATTTAGTAAAAATAAAAACCGGATATTTAGCAAAATCACCTAAACCATGAAGGTTTAAAATCGTCTGACCGAAATCTTTTTAACCATTACGAATGAAAATCTTTTCTATTTTACTCTTATTCGCCGGATGTTCCTTAACAGCGTTTACGGCAAATGCACAATCAAAATCTCTAAAAAACCTCAAAAACTCAGCACAAAGTATAGTGGTTGATGGCAATTTAAAAGATTGGGGAGATAGTTTAAGCTATTATAATCCGGATAAAAAAATCCATTATGGGCTGGCTCAAAACCAGGAAAACTTGTATTTCGCCATCCGGATTGAAAACCGCGGCCAGCAGGAGCAAGCCATGCGCAATGGTATTACGCTGGCTTTTAATCCCGAAGGAAAAAAGAAGGAAACGTACAGCCTCACTTTCCCTTCTCCGGATCAGGACGAAAACAGTATGTTCATCATGCCAAAAGCGGATCATGCCATTACCGAGCAGCAGCTGAAAAAGGAGGACATGGACGAGCGGCGCAAGGCAGATTTGCTAAAACTGCGCGACATCCAGGTAAAAGGTTTTCCGGATGTGGAAACCGACCATATTACCACGGCCAATACTTATGGTATAAAAACAGTATTGCAGTTTGATGAAAGCGGAGCCCTCGTATATGAAGCGGCGATCCCGGTAAAAATGCTGCATTCGGATTTGAATAGCAAGCCTTGGGTGTTTGATATTAAGATTAACAGTTTTGCCGGATCAAAAGGCACGCACGATGGTTTAAAACCTCCCGGTGAAAACGGCGGCATGGGCGGCATGAATGGAGGAGGAGGAGGAATGCGCGGCGGCGGAATGGGCGGTGGCGGTATGCGTGGAGGAGGAATGCGTGGTGGCGGTATGCAAGGCGGTGATAATACAGGTGGTAACTCTGGCAAAGCGGTTGAAATTAAAGATAAATTTATATGGTAAAAGAAGTAAGATGCTGATATATAAAAAGCCGTTTCAAATCATTTGAAACGGCTTTTTATATTAATTAAATCCTGATGCTTCTTTTATCAACCTAAATTTATTCTACTTTATAGTGATACGCCTGCCGGGCTAAGCTGCCTTCGTCATCAATTCCTTCAATTACTACGCGATAAGTGGCTTTGCTATCCGCATTAAAAAAACTGAATGTTGCTTTACCTTCTTTATCAGTAATTAAATTAGGGTTCCAGTAAATGGTAGTACGTAAATCTGCTACCACCTGGTTAGTTTTAGGATCATCATATTTTGGCGAATAAAAGGTTTTGGTGGTAGTGAAACCTTTTGGACTGTATGTAACAATGCCAGGTGAATAAGCTTGAATAGCATAACTTGGGTCATTACCACGCCTCGTAGTTACAATTAGCACGCCGCCACCACCACGACCACCATAAATAGAAGTATAAGCGCCGGAACGCAGCACCTCAATGGTAGCCACGTCTGTTGGTTGAATTGAACTCAAATAGTCGCCATCTACATAAACACCATCTACAATTAACTGCATCGGCGTATTGAAGCTGCGTGTAGAATAAGGGATACCTCCACGGAAAATTACGCCCAGCAACCGGCCCTGCAAACATTGATCAATGGTGGCGCAACCCAAGTCTCGGAAAATATCACCCTTGATAATCTGATCTGCGTTGCCGGAACCATTTAAGTTAGAAGAGTTTTTCACCGGCTCTTTTTTCTCTGTAATCGTAACTTCTTTTAGTAAAATCGTCCGGTTTACTAAACCATATTTGCGCAAATCATCGTATTGCGTTTTACTGTTGCGGAGGTAGCCGGCCAGCTCATTGTTCAGGTTGATGGAAACGTCAGGCGCGTTTTTATTTTTGGTCACAAATTGCTGCGGAACATTATCCAGCGTTACTTCTACATTTTTACGTCCCCCTGCACCTCTCGCCTGAATTACAAAACGAATACTGTCCGGAAAAATCAAATTATCAAACTTAAACTTGCCATTGGCATCAGTAATTGTATCCAGTAAAAACGCGCCTTTTGTAGTGGTAAACAAAGTAACCTTGCTTTTAGCCAGCGGCTTGCCACCCAGTGTTTTTACTGTGCCAGAAATTTCCATAGATTTTTCAGGCTGAAAACTGATCTGCGGAAAGCTATTTCCCATCAGCAGCGGCCATGCAAAACGGCGGTAACCTTGCGTCAGCATCAGCACATCCAGATCAGCTTGTGTTTTTTCTGTTGGATGCGCAAAATAATAACCCGGCTGCTCGATGTAGCCTTTAATATCTGAAGTTAAAAGTAAATCTGACAGAATCGTATTTTCCTTATCTTCATTTACCGGCATTTTAGTTTCGTCGGTAACAGCTACAGAAAAGCTGCCCATTACTGGTGCCTTTGCTTTGTTTAATACTGTAAAATTGAGATCAACTTTTTGTCGCGGCGAAGTAGTTTCCGGCGAGGAGACGTCAACTTTCAACTGATCGGGATTCTGGATGAAGACGATCCGCTCGTTCAAGGGTTCACCTTCCTGCGTAAACAGTGTAAATTGTGCAATCCCCGAAGGAAAGCGGCTTTTCGGAATCCGTGCTGAAAATGATTGGCTTTCCAGCTTGCTTTTAGCCGTATAATAAACATCGCCCCCAGATTGGCCAAGCACCATGATATCGGTGTTTTGTTTTTGTTTGAATGTTTCGTTTCCTACCGAGACATGCAGGTTAATAAACTCAGGATCAGTTAAATTTATGGTGAGCACAAAGCCCTGATCGGTAGCTTTCGGCAGCTCAAAGTTCTTTTCAGAACCATCTGGAAAAGTTATTTTGGCAGTATAAGTTTTACCGCTTTCGGGCAACAGTGGAAATGTGCCCATGCCCAAGTGCTGCGTAGTTATTTGGGCAACTTCCACACTGGAGCTGTTAAATATGCTTCCCTTAATATCCACGCCCAAACCATCGGCACCAACCGCTTTGAAAGCTATTTTAGACCGGATGTTACTAACCAGACTGCCGCTTTCCGGGAAAAACTGCACGTCCACATCGCTGGAAGTGGCTTTGATCGGTACTGTTTTTACCACTACTTTTTTAGGATCGATGGAGAGACCGGTAACAATTTGTCCGGATTTTAAACTTCCGGGCTGCGGATTGCTGAAATTCAGACTGATATTTCCACTGGCATCAGTTGCGCTTTTACCTTTTAAAACGGTTTTAAAATCCAGCTGTACACGGTAATTTACCGGTTTATCCGCATAAGGTTTGTTGTCCAGATCAGCGTAATGGATTACGGCATTAATTTTTTGCAGACCATTATCCGTAGTAAACTTGTAATTTACCGTGGTAAAAACAGTATTGGCAATTGCGTTGCCCACACTGATCGTTTTGTCAAAAAAATAATCCTCGCCAAAATTTCGCATCCACTGCGTGTACGCGCGGATGCGGTAATTGCCTTCCTGCAAAGTATCGGTGAGTGCGAAATTACCCCAGCTAATGCCTGCGGTAAGCGGCAGTCGCAGTGATTGTTTCACAGAATCCTTTTCGTTGATCAGATCAACATACAAAATCTTGCTCAAACCCGAAGGCTGGTGCTTGCTGCCAACGGTAGTATAAGCTTTAAAATAAATCAGGTCGCCGATGGCATAATAGGGTTTATCCAGTTGCAGATAAACCTTTTCTACCGGATAATTATCGGTGAACTTTTGCAGTTGTGTCAGAATTTTTTTCAGCGGGTCATCGTCCTGTCGAAAAGCAAAACCTGCAAATAATGTTGCAGAAAGCAGCAAAGTAACCGTTAACAGTTTCTTCAATTTCATAGTTTAACAAACAAAACAAGATACTAAAAATAAACAAGTTATGCCGCTATTTGTTGAACGGTTAGTTTACAAACTTAAAAGCTGTTTTTCCACATCATGCTTTCTACCGGCCGCGTGGTTGGGTTGCTGTATTTGGCGTTGGCTTTAGTGTTGTACAAGGTTTCAATTTCACCTTCCACTACAAAATAAATCAGCTGACCGATCGGCATTCCCGGATAAACGCGCACGGGTTGCGTAACCGAAATTTCCAGTGTCCAGGTATTACAAAAACCAACATCGCCTTTGCCTGCTGTGGCGTGAATGTCAATCCCCAATCGGCCGGTACTGCTTTTACCCTCTAAAAATGGTACATGGCTGTGCGTTTCAGTATATTCTACCGTTACACCTAAATATAAGGTGTTGGGTTGAAGTAAAAAACCTTCTTTCGGGATCTCGAAATGATCGATTTCGTTATGCAGCTTGGCATCTAAAACGCGGTTGCGATAGGTGGCTAGGTATTTTCCCAAATGCACATCATAAGAATTAGTGCCGAGGCAGGTTGGATCATAAGGCTCAATAATAATCGTTCCCTTTTCAATTTCCTGTAAAATAAGTTTGTCTGATAAAATCATAGGTGCAAAAATGCGGAACCGAAATTAAAGTATTTTAAAGGATATTGCTATCCTTTTTGCAACTTTACTTCATGGGGATTGCTTACCGAAAAAAGGTGGATGACGACACCGAATTTGCCCTTTGGAAAATTGAAGAAAATGCCGAAGAACTTTACCAGCAGCTACAGCTCGACGAGGAAGAAAAAGCTTTCATTCAAAAACTAAGCAACAGCAAACGTTACCTGCACTGGCTGGGCACACGCGTGCTGCTGCGCAAAATGTTGAACACCGAAGAATATATTGATTGTAAGGTTGATGAATATGGTAAACCATACTTAACGGCTATTCCGTACCATATTTCGTTAAGTCATTCTTATGATTATGCGGCGGTGATGATCAGTAAAAATAAGTCGGTAGGTATCGATATTGAGAAAATTGAACAAAAAGTAGTCCGCATCGCCCATAAATTTATGCGGCCGGAAGAACTGGCTTTTATCCAGCCTGAACATAAAATTAACCAGTTATATGCTTGTTGGTGCGCCAAAGAAGCAGTTTACAAATGTTATGGCCGCAAAGAAATTTCTTTTTTGAACCATATTTTACTGCGTGATTTTGTTTGTTGTGAGGAAGGAACACTGCACGCTACCATCCAAACGGAAACCATCAGCCTGGATTTTGAAGTAAAATATTTGCGATTCAATGAATACATGATTGGTTATGCAAAAGAAGTATGAAGCTTTGGGATTGAAGATATGAAGTTTGAACGGAGCGCAGGTTTTAGAGTGAGGATTAAAAAATGATTAAGAACAAACAGGTTTTTTTTGAAGATTGGGGTTTGATCGATTACCAGCAAGCCTGGGACAGGCAGGAAGCAATTTTTTCCTCCACCGTAAAACTAAAAACTGAGCTGCGCAACCGTGGCGAAGATGATGCTTCTTTTACCGGCATAAAAACAGTAACACCCAATTACCTTATTTTTTGCGAACATCCGCATGTTTACACGCTGGGCAAAAGTGGTAAAAAGGAACATCTTTTATTGTCAGAAACGCAGTTGAAAGAAAAGGGCGCACAATTTTATCCAATTAATCGCGGCGGAGATATCACTTATCATGGCCCGGGGCAACTGGTAGTTTACCCAATTTTAGATTTGGATAATTTTTTCACCGATATTCATTTATACCTCCGCACTTTGGAAGAAGCTGTAATTTTAACTTTGGCTGATTTTGGTATCCGCAGCGAACGTTATCCCGGTTTTACCGGCGTTTGGCTGGATGCCGATAATCCGCAGAAAGCGCGAAAAATTTGTGCGATGGGCGTTCGATGCAGCCGCTGGGTAACCATGCATGGCCTGGCATTTAACATTAATCCAAACCTGGATTATTTTAAAAATATTGTTCCCTGCGGCATTGAAGGTAAAGCGGTTACTTCTATAGAAGCGGAATTGGACAAAAAAGTATCTATAAAAGAAGTATCAAAAATTTTAATGCAGCATCTTTATACTTTATTTGGAATGATTTAATAAAAATCAACGCATTTTGGATGTTTAGTTCAAAAATTCCATTATTTTTTTTAAAAAATTCTAATTAATTGGATAAACTTCTATGATAAAAGAAGTTATATATCTTTTTTGATTTTTTTATTATCCAAAATATATTTTTGTATAGATTTTTTTTGCTATTTGTTAAATTTATATCTACTTTGTTACAAAATTTAACAAATAACATATGAAAAAAAATTTACTTCAGTTTTTATTGTTTTTTTTGCTCATTAGTTCGGGAGTTTATGCTCAGAATAAGACTATATCAGGAAGAATTACCGATAAAAATGACGGATTAGCATTGCCAGGCGTTAGCGTAACAATTAAAGGAGGCCATACCGGAACTGTAACAGGTACAGATGGCAGGTACAAAATTGGTGTTCCACCTGGAAGCCAAACGCTTGTTTTTACTTACATTGGTTATCGCACCACTGAAACGGCTGTTGGTACAAATAGTGTAATTAATATTGCATTGAATGTAGCTGCAAACCAGCTAAGCGAAGTAGTGGTAACCGGTAGCGGCGTAGCAACAAGTAAGGCAAGATTAGGTATAGATGTTGCATCAGTATCTTCCAAAAACTTACCGCAGGCACCTACAGCATCTATTGATCAGGCTTTAGTAGGTAAAATACCAGGTGCACAAATATCATCGGTAGATGGCACGCCAGGTGCACGTGCTAATATTGTGTTAAGGGGTATCAATACGATCCAACGTGGAACGTCTCCTATGATTTTGGTTGATGGTGTTGAATCTGGTGCTACAGACATTAGTTTGCTAGATTTAAGTAACGTAGATCATATTGAAGTTGTACAAGGTGCGGCTTCCTCTACAATTTATGGTGCGCAAGGTGCAAATGGTGTTATACAGATATTTACTAAAAAGGGTGTACAAGGCAAACCACAAATTAATTTTTCAAGTAGTGTAGCAGCTAATAGCATTATCAATAGTGGTAATGTGCACCAAGCTATGTACAATAGTTTTAAAACGGATGCTAACGGAAACTTCATTAACAACAATGGAAATATAATAGCATTGGATCGTGATGGTACTTATCCAGGTGTGGTTTGGCAATATCCCGCCGGAAATGGTAACCCAACGGCAATGTCTAATCCTTTAAATATAGATAATAAGCCTTATGGCACTAATTTAAAGTATTACGATCATGTTAAACAGTTATTTCAAACAGCTTATACTACTAATAATACAGTTAACATTTCTGGTGCCACTTCATCAGTTGATTACAATGTTGGAGTTTCCAACAATCATCAGCAAAGTACCATTCGTACCAATGGTTATAATGATCGTACTAACCTGACTTCTAATGTGGGTATTGAATTGTTTAAAGGATTTACGGTTCGGTCTATAACACAATTAATTTATAACCATAATACACTAAACAGAAGTTTAGGAATTGGTAATTCCGGTGGGATTTTCAATGCATTAAATGCATCTCCATTCTACGATTTTAATCAAAGATTAGCCGATGGTACTTTGCCTTTATCTTTAAATTCGGGTACGATAAGTGTTAACGGTTCAAACCCTTTTTACCGCACCGAGTATGGTTCTACAAATGATAATCGGGTTGATATCCTCCAAAATTTGCAGGCAGATTATAAGGTTAATAAATTTGTAACTCTAAATGCCAAATATGGCATAAATTATAGTCATCGTGAAGCTAATTATATTTATCAAAACCAATCAAACAATATAGCTTCTCAAGATTTGAACACTTTTATCAGTAATTATAATGGTGCTAATACAGGTGAATTAGATAAAAACACCTATACAACATCTTTCCAAAATTTTAATGCCTCTGCAACCATCCGTACAGATTTTGAAAAAGATTTTCATTTGAATGTACCAATCACTACTGCTACGTTATTACAGTATGATTATCGTAAAAACAATTATCAGGAGTTTGATACTTATGGATTAGGATTACCATCTTATCCAATTTATAACTTTCAGCAAACTTCAACACAAGCGGTAAACTATGATTATACGGAGCCATTTGTTACATTTGGTTATGTGGTAAATCAAAAAATTGATATTGGCGAATATGGTGGTGTAGCAGGTGGTTTCCGCAGTGATTATTCTTCGGCATTCGGTCAAGGTTCAAAACCATTCACTTTCCCTAACGCCAATGCTTATATACGTCCTTCTTCATTCGGTTTCTGGAAAAATAGCTCTTTAGGAAATAGGCTTCCTGAATTTAAATTAAGGGCTGCTTATGGCCAAGCCGGTATACAACCACAGCCATTCGACAGATATCCTACACTTGTACCACAAAATTTAGGTACCGGACTTGCATTTGCATTACTTAATGCAAATAGAAACCCTAACCTTAATGTGGAAATCTCTAAGGAGTTTGAGGCTGGTACAGATTTCGAGGTAAAAGGATTTAATGGTACTTGGTTATCAGACCTTAACTTTAGCGGTACTTATTGGAAACGAAATGGTTCAAACATCATTTATGATGTAAGTGTGCCACCATCAACCGGCGCCAATACAATAAGAAATAATGCTATTTCTATTGAATCGCATGGTATCCAGGCATCTTTAAACCTCAATGTGTATAGAGGAAAAAACTTTAACTGGAACTTTACCAGTAATTTTAGCCGACAAACATCCATGATTACCAAAATCAATGGTCCTTCAATTATTTTAGCAAGTTCTGCGGGTAGTACACAACTTGTTTTGAGTGAAGGAACAAAAATTGGTCAGATTTACGGATATAAAGCTTTAACCAGCTTAACTCAAACCAACCAAGAAGGTGTACGGTATATAAGCGATGCAGACCTTAGCAATTATGAAATTGTAAATGGTAGGGTTGTAAACAAAACAACAAAAGGGGTTCAGTTTACCAATGAAGCCTATTCTTTTGGTGATCCCAATCCAAAATTTAACATGTCTTTTATCAACAGCATGTCTTATAAAGGTTTGAGCTTTAACTTTCAGTTTGACTGGGTTCATGGAAGCCACTTATATAATCAAACTAAAGAGTGGATGTACCGTGATGGTATAAGCAGTGATTACGATAAACCAGTAACCATTAATGGTGTAACAGCTGCATATACGGCTTATTACAGAAGTATTTATGCAGATTACTTTGGAGCACGTAACGGCCCGGCACGTAATGGTACTAAGGATTATTTCTATGAAGATGCCTCTTTTGTGCGCTTAAGAAATGTTTCTTTAGCTTATGACTTTGCTAACATCATCCACAACAAAATTTTTAGAAGAGTACAATTGATTTTAACCGGACGTAATATTTTAACATTTACTAAGTACACAGGATTTGACCCAGAAATTAGTACCGGTACTTCTAACTCTGCATTTGATCGCGGTGTTGACAACAGTTCTTCACCTAATTTAAAATCTTATCAGGTTGGACTAAATCTCGGATTCTAATTAATATTTAACTATAAGTAATGAAAAGATATAAAATAATTACAACGTGGATAATTACTGCAACTTTGCTGAGTGCCACGTCATGTAAAAAACAACTGGACGTAAAAAATCCGAATTCGCCAACGCTTGATCAAGCACTAACAGAAACCGGCATTATCTCTTTAGCCAGTGGTGGTGTATATATTACAGGTTTCAATGGAAGTAGTCCAACTGTTATAAATGGTTTAAATTCACTTGGTGACAGTTATTTTGCCGCAGGTATTCAATATCATGAATTGATGGGTGATAACATTGGTGCTGAAGCATCAAACAATAACATCAACGTTGTTAACTTACCAGATTACGCCATATTTGATGACGGTACAAAAACTTCAAATACTTCTCCGCAAAAGTCTGTATTACGTATCAGTAATACACGTGACAAGCGGCCTTCAAATCCTTTTTATTTGGAATGGGCCTACATGTATAGTTTAAATAATGCTTGTAATCAAGTACTTGCACTGGTAGATAACATTGCTTTTTCTGGCGATGCAACCACAAAAAAGAATACTATAAAAGCATGGTGCTATTGGTGGAAAGGTTTTGCTTATGCTAAAATTGGATCACTGTATTATGCTGGAATAGTTAATAATGGTGTGAATACTGTTGTGCCAAACTATGTGAATGCGGCAGCTATTATTACAGAGTCAAATAAAAACTTAGATGCTGCAGCTACTTTGCTTTCTGCTATTACTAGTACAACAGACTATACTACAGTAATGGCCAAATTGTTGCCAAGCTTTGTACAAATAGGTCACGGAGCAGTACCTACACCAGCTATGTTTATTCATAATATAAACACATTAAAGGCCAGAAACATATTAGCCAATACCAAAGTGTCGGATATGACAGCAGCTAGCTGGGCAGCTGTTTTAGCCTTAACTAATGCTGGCATTGCCAGTACAGACAACGTATTTGTAGGCCGTACGGCTGTAACAAATGGTTTCTTCTCGGCAACTGGCGGTTCTGTAGCGGCTTTAAGCACGGGTCCACCAAAATCAACAACCTTTAAAATTAGTGAACGTTTGATTCAAAATTACGATCCGGCTGACAAACGTTTAGCTAATAACTTTATTCAAGTTACACCTTATTTAAATCAGGTTGGTGGCTTTACATTTAGTACACGCTGGCAACTGGTGGATGGCGGTAACGGTTTAACAGGTGTTAACGTTTTAAGTAATAGAACGCCCGGAAGCTATGAATTATATATTGGTGGATCGTATGAGGAAAACGAATTAATGAAAGCAGAAGCTTTAATTAACACTGGTTCTATTCCTGCCGCATTAACAAGTATCAACAACGTGCGTAGTGTTCAGGGTGCAGGTTTGCCTGCATTATCTGGTTTAAATACTGTTACTGCTGCTACAGCAGTATTACGCAGCGAGCGTCGCGTAGCTTTAGTTTTTAGAGGATTGGCATTTTATGATGCTCGCCGGTATGGAGTTATTTATGATATTTCAGCAGGTGGTGGTGTTACTAATGCAGTAGTTTTAAGTACTACGGGTGCAGTAAATACCAAAGTAACCATTAATTATAATTTTCTTGATTACTGGGATGTACCAGCGGATGAGTTTGTGCTTAATCCACCAGCAGCAGGTAGTGCAGCAATTAAAAATCCGAATTGATAAATAAATTCAGCTATTAGCAACGGGCAGTTTCAATTTGGGGCTGCCCGTTTTTGTTGATGCTTCTTTTATCGGTATAAATTTAGTGCTCAAAAGATTGCTAATTTTAAAATCCTGAATGATTTTATATTCGTATGAGTTAATATGAACGCAGCATGAAATTATTAGACAGTATATTTATATTGCTTTTGATGATACTTGGTTGTAAAAAGCAGGAGGTAATTACAATACAAGCACCTGTAATTACCGGTATTGCAACTACTACTCCTATTTCGGATTCTATAACTTATCTTGCCTTGGGCGATTCCTACACTATTGGGCAATCTGTGCCAACCATACAATCATTTCCTTATCAGCTAAGCGCACAACTCCGGTTAAATAAACTTACAGCTGCTGATCCGGTGATTATTGCCCGCACCGGTTGGACGACTGCCGATTTAAAGAAAGCCATTACTGATGCTGCTTTAACCAAAAAATATAGCTTTGTTACCTTGCTTATTGGCGTAAATAACCAGTTTCAAAGCGTTTCTATAGATAGTTATAAAAGTGATTTTGACGACTTGATAAACACTGCCGTATCTTATGCAGGCGGAAACCGAAAACATGTGTTTGTTTTATCAATCCCGGATTATTCTGTTACACCGTTTGCTTTAGGCCGGGATACGGCTGCAATCAGGACACAAATAGATCAATATAATGCCATCAACTTAAATGAAAGCAACCGGCTTGGGGTTAACTACCTCAACATAACACCTATTTCGCGCGAAGCAAAAACGGATAATACATTGCTTGCTGATGATGGTTTGCATCCGTCGGGAAAAATGTATATGCTTTGGGTACAGTCTTTATTAAAACAGGTAACTGCTGGTTTGTAATTAATAAACGTGCTTATGCCGATGCTTCTTTTATCACCTGAAAATCAGCAGTCTGGTATCGAAATTGGAATCTGAATAGCTAAACCGCCATCCGCAGTTTCTTTGTATTTCAAATTCATATCCTGCGCGGTTTCCCACATCGTTTTTACTACGGCATCCAGGCTAACCCGTGCATTATCCGGGTTGCTTTGTAACGCTAACTGTGATGCGGTAATGGCTTTGATGGCGCCCATCGTATTGCGTTCGATGCAGGGAACCTGCACTAATCCGCCAATCGGGTCGCAAGTCATGCCGAGGTGATGTTCCATAGCAATTTCGGCAGCCATCAAAACCTGTCGCTGCGAACCGCCTAAAACTTCTGTTAAAGCACCGGCCGCCATGGCTGATGAAACACCAATTTCTGCTTGGCAGCCGCCCATTGCTGCTGAAATAGTTGATCCTTTTTTAAAGATACTACCGATTTCCGAAGCCGTTAACAGGAAACGGATAATCTGGTCGATGCTGTTTTTATCGCAGAAAATTAGAGCATAATGTAAAACAGCCGGAATTACGCCTGCCGCGCCGTTGGTTGGTGCTGTAACTACACGTCCGAATGAAGCGTTTTCTTCATTTACGGCCAAAGCAAAACAACTCACCCAATCCAAAATATACTGGAAACTGTTGCCTTTTTGTTTAATAGCGGCAATCCAGCTGTCATAATCGTAATATTCGGCATCTGCCAAAAGCCTTTTGTTGCTGCGCGCCGCCCGCCGTGCAACATTTAACCCGCCCGGTAGGTAACCCGAAGTATGGCAACCGCGGTACAAACAGGCTTTCATTACTTCAAAAATTTGCCAAACGCCGGTTTTAGTGTCTTCTTCTAATCGCCAGGCCAGCTCGTTTTCCATTACTACATCCGAAATTTTGAGTCCGGTTTTTAAGCACCAATGCAGTAAATCATTTGCTGTATCGATAGGGAAAGGCAAATCAACCTCGGTTTTTGCTGCGGATTGTCCGTTTTCCGTCAGCACAAAACCACCACCAATAGAATAAAAAGTTTCTGATAAAGCCTTACCATCCACCAAAAAAGCCTGAAATGTAACCGCATTCGGATGGAAGGGCAAGCTATTGTTCATTAAATAAAGCAAATCATGTTCTATGCTGAAACCGATGCTTCTTTTACCACCTAAATTTAGTTGTTGGATGATGGCGATGCTTTCAATTTTGGATTCAATCTGATCCACCGGAAACGTAACCGGATCATCTCCGCTCAAACCCAGCAAAACGGCAATATCAGTACCGTGGCCTTTTCCGGTTTTGGCCAGCGAACCATAAAGCAAAATTTTGATCTGGATAACCTGCAGCAGCAAATCCCTTTTTTCCAGCAAAGCCACAAACTGCTGCGCCGCCCGCCACGGCCCCAAAGTATGCGAGCTGGATGGCCCGATACCAATTTTAAACATATCAAAAACAGAAATCTGCTCTTTTTGCATCACCAAAATTACTACTTTTAAAAACGTGTTTCTTTATACTGAAGTTGATGGCAAAATGGATAGAAAATTTTTTATTACCCTGTCCGTTTAAAGCATTAACAGGCTTGGATTGCCCTGGCTGCGGCTTCCAGCGATCCGTTTTAGCTTTATTTAAAGGTGATTTTACAGGGAGTTTCCAGCTTTATCCAGCCACTATCCCAATACTTCTTTTAGCAGTATTTTTACTGGTTGGGATAAAGTTGCCATTACCGCAGCGCGAAAAAATAAGGAAAGCGTTATTTGGAATTGCTGCTTTAACAGTAATCGTTTCTTATGCTTTTAAGATACAGCATTATTTTTAAATGCGAAACCGGAATGCTACAATTCCATTTTAGTCATCAAAAAATTGTAATCCTGCACTACCGTTTGCAAAAAACCCAAATCATCCAGCGATGAGGCAACAGCTAAATGGGTTTTGATTTGATTGGCCATCTGATGTACCAGTACAGCGTTATGACTTTGAATCACTTCATGGATGAGCACCACATCCCGATCTGCCAGCTGGTTCACTTCCTTAAAAACCGGTATATAACCGGGCTGAATGTGGGTGAAAGCCAATATACTTGCATCCGTTCGCGGCTTGGTGGTTACCAAAGTTGTGCCGGCAGCCAAATCGCCAAGGCGTTGTTTATTGTTAGTGACGATGACCGAAATTAATCCAGCCAGCTGAAAGGTAATCAGAAAATCTATAATGCGGAACAGCCAACGTATTACATACTGTCCAAAACTTGGCCGTGCGCCATCCAAACTAATCACTTTAATATTCATGATGCGTTTGCCAACGCTTTGGCCGTTTAAAAAAACTTCACAAACCAAATCGTAAAAAACCAAGCCGGCCAATACAATAATATATAGAGCCGCAACAAAACGCCCGGAAATAAAACCTCCGCTTCCCCACGAGACGCCACTTATAAGAAGAGTGGTTGAGATACCAACAGCAATTAATATCAAAATAAAAATCCCAAAATCAATGATCCTGGCCACAATGCGCTCGCCCAAACCGGCTACTTCGTAATCAATTTCAATATTCTGGCTGGTCGTAATTTTGATGGTTTGCATGTTAACAAATATATTTTTTATTGATTGAAATAATTATCTTACAAAACAATTTAAACCAGTTTATCGAAAAATTTATACGCTAAAAGAAGCATGCGGGAAGCTTTATTTATCAAACAAAATTCGGAGAAATGGCAACAGTATGAAGCTTTGCAAACGCCCGATCCGGATGAGCTGGCCAACCGTTTCATCAGCCTGACAGATGATTTGGCTTATGCCAAAACCTTTTATCCGCAATCTAAAACCACAGCATATCTTAACGGTTTAACGGCGCGCCTGCATCAATCTATCTATAAAAACAAAAAAGAAAAATCCAACCGTTTCGTTTTGTTTTGGAAACTGGAGTTGCCTTTGTTATTTAAATTGTATGAAAAGCAGTTGCTCTACGCTTTTCTGTTCACCGTTGTTTTTACGTTGATGGGCGCATTGTCGGCCAAATACGACAACAATTTTGTCCGGTTGATTCTGGGCGATCAATATGTAAACATGACGAATGCCAACATAGCCAAAGGAGATCCTTTTGGGGTTTACAAACAGGAAAAAGAGTTCAGCATGTTTTTTATGATTGCTTTAAACAATATTTTTGTTTCCTTCCAATGCTTTATTGGTGGTGTGTTTTTTTCGTTGGGAAGCGTTTACGCGCTGGTTAAAAACGGGATTATGCTCGGCTCGTTCGAGTATTATTTTTTTAGCAGAGGATTGGGTTTGCAATCAATCCTGGTCGTTTTCATCCACGGAACGTTGGAAATTTCGGCTTTGATTATCGCCGGAGGTGCCGGTTTGGTGATGGGCAACAGCATTCTTTTCCCCAAAACTTATACCCGGCTAGAATCTTTTAAACGCGGAGCCAAAGACGGCACCAAGATGGTAATCGGTTTGGTGCCAATTTTTATCACAGCTGCTTTTTTTGAAAGTTTTGTAACCCGCCACACAGAAATGCCGCTGTGGCTGAGCGTAACGATACTGTTTTTATCACTACTTTTTATAGTTGTCTACGTTATCATTTACCCAAATTACCTCCACAAAAAAATCAACCCAAACCAATATGCAACCAAAAATTGAATTAGCTAAAACCCGTGATTTCGGTGAAATTATCAACGATACATTCGTTTTTATCGGTCAAAACTGGAAACCTTTATTAAAATCGTACGCCATTATTTGCGGCTTTTTTATTGTAGCAAATTTGGTGGTGGCTTTATTGCAGCAACACAAAATGATTGACACCATGCAAACACCGGGTTCGTATTCTGCAGCTTACAATTTGGGTTATAGGCTGAGATCTATGTTCGGCGTGACCTATTTTTTAAGTATGATATTTGGCATATTTAGTTTAACCGCAATTTCTTTAGTGCCGCTATCTTTTATTGCCTTATATAAAGAAAAAGGAAACGCGGCGCCGGAAACTGAAGAAGTTTGGAGCTATTTTAAGCATTACTTTTTCCGGGTGATGGGAAGTTATTTGGTTATCGGCGTTTGTTTGGTTGTTGGGTTTGCTTTGTGCTTAATTCCAGGCTTTTATTTATGGCCCGTCTTTTCACTTATCCTGCCAATTATTGTTTTTGAAAATTCAACTTTAGGTTATTCCTGGTCTAAAAGTTTCCAACTGATTAAGGAGAACTGGTGGTCAACGTTTGGTGCAATCGTTGTCAGCTGGATTATTACTTACGCAGCTGTAATGGTTTTCATTATTCCGGTAACACTAATAACAGTTGGAAGCGTTTTTTTATCACGTACGCAACCCACTACTTCGTCTGCTTTAATATTAACTACAATTATTTCTTCATTTTGCTACGTGTTTTATATGCTGCCAACCATCACCGCGGCGTTATGTTATTTTAGTTTAAATGAACAGAAAGAAGGAACTGGTTTAAAAAACCGCATCAATAATTTCGGCAGTAATGATCCGGATTCAGGTTTGCCAAAAGAAGAATACTAACTTCATGTATAAAATCTGCCTGCTGCTGTTTCTATTAGTCCATGCTTCTTTTATTACCCAAAAAAAGGTGGTAAAAAAAGCAGTGGCAGTTTTACAAACGGATAGCAGTGCCATCAAAATCCGCAAATTTAGTGCAGCGGCTTTAAAGGATTACAGCCTGCAGCGCGAATTTAAATATGCAGATAATCCAAGCGCAGTAGTATCATTTTGGGATCAGTTTTGGCGGTGGTTCTGGTATCAGGTTGATAATTTGATGGCTGGCCGCGTAACCGGAAGCATCATTAATTTTGTATTCATTTTTTTAGGTGCCGGAGCTTTGGTTTTCCTGATTTTGAAGCTGATGGGAATGGATGTAATGCAAATTTTTACCGGTAAAACAAGCACCATAGAAATTCCGTACCACGAAAGTTTAGAAAATATCCACGAAATCAGCTTTGAAGCAGAGATTGAAAAAGCAATTTCTAACCGAAATTACCGGCTGGCAGTCAGGTTGTTATATTTAAACTGTTTAAAAAAATTAAGCGATGCCGGCGCCATCAAATGGCAGGCTGATAAAACCAATCTGGCTTATCTGCAGGAAATTAAAAACCCGGAGCAGCAGCAAAAATTTGGTTTGCTTACGCGGCAGTTTGAGTACGTTTGGTATGGAGATTTTAAGGTTGATCAGGAAAATTTCCAGCAGATTGAAACTTCATTTCAGCAATTTAACCACCGGTTGCGATGAAGGACCTGAAAATTTACCTGCTAATCGGTTTTTCGCTGCTCATTGTTTATTGCGTGGTGCAATATAATCGGCCAAAACCGGTGGATTGGAACACCTCTTATCTCGATAGCGACAAAATTCCGTACGGTACATTCATTTTATACCATCAGCTCAACGATATTTTTCCGGGTGCAACCGTCCGCGCCAGCCAGCAATCTATTTACAATACACTTACCAATGTTTTGGGCGAGAATATTTTTCGCCCGGGCAGTTACTTAATCGTTTCGCCAAAAGTAAATGTGGATCAGTACGATTATGAGCAATTGGTCAATTATATGAAAAAAGGCAATGCTGTTTTTATCGCCTCTTTTTATATAAACCGGTTTTTGCGCGATACATTAAAACTCAGAATCAACAGTGAACCAAACTTTTTGATCGATAAAAAAGCCAGGATTCAATTGGTAAATCCGACTTTAGATCCAAAAAAAACCTATGTTTTCGATCGGCAAATTGGCAACCAATATTTTAGCAAACTGGATACTGCGCGCGCAGTTATACTCGGCAAAAACCAATTAAACCACGCTAACTTTGTGCGTTATGCGTTTGGCAAAGGATTTTTGTATTTGATGCCTACGCCGGATTATTTTATCAATTATAATTTACTGCAACCCGCCGGAAATGAATATGCGGCCAAAGCCCTTTCCTATATTAATCCAAAAGGAGAAATTATTTGGGATGAATACGCAATTGCTGGTGCAGCTGGAACCGATAATTCGCCAATGCGCGTATTTTTAAGTCATCCGGAGTTAAGATGGGCATATTACATTGCTTTGTTTAGCCTGCTTTTTTTTGTTTTGTATGAGATAAAACGCCGCCAACGCATTATTCCGATTGCTGATCCGCTGCGCAATACAACCGTAGAATTTGTACAGATAGTTGGCCAGGTTTATTATCAGCAGCACAATAATTTAAATATCGCTTCTAAACAAGTTACTTTTTTGCTGGAGCATATTCGTAGCCGTTATCAGCTTAAAACCAATCAATTGGATCAGGAATTTGTTAAAAATCTTATTCAAAAATCTGGTGCAGACGAAAGTTTGATCAAAAATATTTTGAAATATATTGATTTTGTACAAACGGGTAAACAGCTATCCGACAAAGAATTAATTAAATTTAATTACCTAACAGAACAATTTTACCAGCAAGCCGGCGCCTAATGGAAGAAGAAATATTTAGTACGAGAACAGATTTATCAGCTTTAAACCAATCGGTTACTGAAATTAAAAATACCCTGGCAAAAGTAGTAGTTGGCCAGCAGGAAATGATCACGCTGCTGATTGCCGGAATTTTGGCGGGCGGCCATATGTTGATTGAAGGTGTGCCCGGTGTGGCCAAAACCCTTACCGCAAAACTGATTGCCAAATGTATTGATGCCAGTTTTTCGCGGATACAGTTTACACCCGATCTAATGCCTTCGGATGTACTGGGAACTTCTGTTTTTAACCCAAAGCAAAGCGAATTTGAATTTAAACCAGGGCCAATTTTCGGCAATGTAATTTTGGTTGATGAAATCAACCGTTCTCCCGCAAAAACACAATCCGCTTTGTTTGAGGTGATGGAAGAGCGGCAGATTACGATTGACGGAAAGACTTATCCAATGCAGGAACCATTCGTGATCCTAGCTACACAAAACCCGGTTGACCAGGAAGGAACTTACCGTTTGCCGGAAGCTCAGCTCGACCGTTTTTTGTTTAAAATTGAAGTAAAATATCCTTCCCTGGAAGAAGAAACAGCAATTTTACAGCAACATCATCAGCAAAAAACCACCGAAAAACTGAATGAAATTGAACCGATCCTGACTGCCGCGCAAATAGAAATGTATCGCAACCAAGTTAGAAATTTGCATGTCGAACCCAAATTGCTGGAATTTGTAGCACGTATTATTCATGAAACTCGAAACAGTAAATCACTTTATTTAGGTGGTTCGCCACGAGCTTCCCTGGCTATTGTCCAGGCTGCCAAAGCGATTGCAGCCATCAGCGGCCGGGATTTTGTAACACCGGATGATTTGATTTACGTAACGCCTGCAGTTTTGCGGCATCGTATTATGTTATCGCCGGATAAAGAGTTGGAAGGCATAACGTCGGATGAAGTGGTACATCAGATTATTCAAAAGTTGGAAATACCTCGATAAAAACAGCATCTTGAAAAATATTTTCCAGCAGTTTTACAAAGACTTATTCCTCGGCAACCGCCTTTTTTTTGGATTGGCCATTGCGGTAATACTGTTTTTACTATCCTTTTTTTTCAGTTGGCTGGGAGATATTCCGCTGTTCTTTTTTCTGGGATTAATTGGCTTATTAATCATCGATTTGGCTTTGCTTTATCGTACTGCGGATGGCTTGTTTGCTAATAGAAATACGCCGGAACGGTTAAGTAATGGTGATGAAAATGAACTGAATATTTATATCGAAAATTTTTATCCGTTTAAAGTTAGTTTAGGTTTGATTGATGAAATTCCGTTTCAATTTCAAAAACGGGACTTGTGGTTTCAAGCTGAATTAAAACCGCATGAGTATAAAATGATTCATTACCAGTTGCGACCAACTAAGCGCGGCGAATATGAGTTCGGTGCGATGCGGATTTATGCAAAATCTCCTCTGGCCTTGGTTAGTCGCCGTTATAATTTTGACCAAGCGGAAACTGTACCAGTTTATCCATCGTTTTTGCAGATGCAGCAATACGAATTACTGGCTATTTCCAACCGTTTAACGGAGCAAGGTATCAAAAAAATCAGACGAATTGGCCATAGCATGGAGTTTGAGCAGATCAAAAACTATGTTCCGGGCGATGATTACCGCAGTATCAACTGGAAAGCTACTGCCCGCAAAGGTGATATGATGGTGAATACTTTTAGAGATGAAAAATCGCAGCATGTGTATTGTATCATCGATAAGTCTCGCGCCATGAAAATGCCTTTTGCCGGGCTGAGTTTGCTGGATTATGCCATCAACACAACGCTGGCTTTACTAAATATTGCTATGATGAAAGAAGACCGGGCAGGATTAATTACCGTTTCCGAAAAAGTAGGAGCAGTGCTTCCTGCTGACCGGCGGCCAGGACATCTGAATAAAATCCTTCAAATCCTGCACAAAGAAAAAACGAGGTATCTGGAAACTAACTTGGAAGCATTATACGCCTCTGTTCGAAACACAATTAAGCAACGCAGCTTGGTTGTGTTTTTTACAAACTATGAAAGCTTATCTGCAATGGAACGGCAATTACCTTATCTGCGGAAAATAGCAAGCTTGCATCTGTTGTTAGTCGTCTTTTTTAAAAATACAGAATTGGAAATAATTACACAAAAGTCCGCAATTACTGTAGAAGAAATCTATCAAAAAACGATAGCAGAAAAATTTTTATTTGAAAAGAGGCTAATTGTAAAAGATTTGAATCGATTTGGTATTCAAACAATTTTATGTGATCCAAAAGATTTAACCGTGAGCACGATTAACAAGTATTTGGATATTAAAGCAAAGCAACAAATTTGAGGGTTTGCAAAATTTTTATTTGCAAAGTTCAGTAATCATAATTGGTGCTTCTAACAAAACCCAATCAATAAATATCGTTTTGTAGTGGTTCTTTCTTTCTATTATAACTTTCATATTCATCACGTTGCAAACTTAATGCCTTAGTTTTTATAATCTGTCATATTTATATAAGTTTAAACATATAATCGTTTGATTAACCTTATTCGATCAATTATTTAACTTAAAAATAATTTGATGCTGTTTTTATCGGTATAAAAACAGCATCAAACAAAATAGCCTGTCTGGTTTTCCAGACAGGCTATTTCAAAATATATAAAACTGAACAGTTTTACAGGAGGGATGATTACATCATGCCGCCCATGCCACCGCCGCCCATTGGAGGCATACCACCACCTTTTTCATCTTCTGGATCATCAGCTAAAACGCACTCTGTTGTTAACAACATTGCAGCGATAGAAGCAGCGTTTTCCAAAGCAACACGACCTACTTTAGTTGGATCGATAACACCGGCTCCAATTAAATTTTCGTATTTATCAGTACGTGCATTGTAACCAAAATCAGCAGTACCTTCTTTTACTTTTTGTACTACGATAGAACCTTCAATACCTGCATTTTCGCAGATTTGACGTAACGGTTCTTCAATAGCACGACGAATTATCTGAATACCAGTATTTTCGTCTTCATTTTCGCCTTTCAAATCTTTTAAAGATTCTACCGCACGGATGAAAGCAACACCACCACCAGCAACAATACCTTCTTCAACCGCAGCGCGGGTTGCATGTAAAGCATCATCAACACGGTCTTTTTTCTCTTTCATTTCTACTTCTGTAGCAGCACCAACGTAAAGAACAGCAACACCGCCGGATAATTTAGCCAAACGTTCTTGCAGTTTTTCTTTATCGTAATCTGAAGTAGTAGATTCGATTTGAGATTTGATTTGGTTAACACGATTTTTGATTTCTTCTGACTGACCAGCACCATTAATTACAGTTGTGTTGTCTTTATCAACCACAATTTTTTCAGCAGTACCTAAGTAAGAAAGGTCAGCATTTTCTAATTTAAAACCTCTTTCTTCAGAAATTACTGTTCCACCAGTTAAGATAGCGATATCCTCCAGCATTGCTTTACGACGATCGCCAAAACCAGGAGCTTTAACAGCAACAACTTTTAATGAACCGCGAATCTTATTTACAACTAGAGTAGCCAAAGCTTCTCCGTCTAAATCTTCCGCAATAATTAATAATGGTTTACCAGTTTGAACTTGTTTTTCCAAAACCGGCAACAATTCTTTCATGCTGCTGATTTTTTTATCATAGATTAAAATGTAAGGGTTTTCTAATTCCGCTTCCATTTTATCAGCATTGGTAACGAAGTATGGAGAAAGGTAACCGCGGTCAAACTGCATACCTTCTACAGTTCTCACTTCAGTTTCTGTACCTTTTGCTTCTTCAACAGTGATAACACCGTCTTTACCAACTTTAGCCATTGCTTCAGCGATCAAAGAACCAATAACTTCATCGTTATTTGCAGAAATAGATGCAACTTGTTTGATTTTGTTATTGTCTTCGCCAACAGTTTGAGATTGTTGTTTCAAATTATTAACAACAGCAGAAACTGCTTTATCAATACCACGTTTCAAATCCATTGGATTTGCACCGGCAGCAACGTTTTTAATACCTGCAGTTACAATTGCCTGAGCCAAAACAGTAGCAGTTGTTGTTCCGTCACCTGCAATATCAGCAGTTTTAGAAGCAACTTCTTTTACCATTTGTGCGCCCATGTTTTCCAAAGAATCTTTTAATTCGATTTCTTTGGCAACAGTAACCCCATCTTTAGTGATGATTGGAGAACCAAATTTTTTGTCGATAATAACGTTACGACCTTTAGGGCCTAAAGTTACTTTAACCGCATTGGCCAAAATATCAACACCGCGTTTTAAAGCATCGCGTGCTTCTACATTATATTTAACTTGTTTTGCCATTTTCTTGATTTTTTATTGATTTAATAAATGGTTAGGCCAAAAATATCAGGCCTGACTTTAAATTACAGAACTGCGTAAACGTCTGATTCACGCATAATTAAGTACTCTTTACCTTCATAAGTAATTTCAGTACCGGCATATTTGCCATATAAAACCTGGTCGCCAACTTTAACAGTCAACGGCTCATCTACTTTGCCTTCGCCAACGGCAACAATTGTTCCGCGTTGTGGTTTTTCTTTGGCAGTATCAGGAATAAAAAGCCCAGATGCCGTTTTTTCTTCAGCAGCGGCAGCTTCTACTACTACTCTGTCTCCAATCGGTTTAATGTTTAATGACATGTTTGTATTTGGTTTTGAATGAAAGATAAAAATTATTTAATGCTGATGGTTAAACAGCAACTGTGCCAAAGCCCATTTTATGCACATATTGACTTATACAGCAGCTCATCTTGTCAAAATTACTTTTTTAAAATATTAAAAATGTTTACTTTGATGGAAGTATGCCATCCTGACAGCCAACAAAAAAGGCTTTCAGATCAACCAAAAGCCTTTATATCAATACTGTTTTTAGTGCCTATTTTTTAGCAGGAGCCGGTTGTTGCACCGGAGGCAAATTTAATGGGGCACTCACCGGAGCAGTTGGTTTAGAAGCCTTATCAATCTGTTCCTGGTTTTGTACGCCATTTGCAGAAGCTGTTCCATTTTTAGAAACCACATTTACCGCCAGCGAAAGTATCATTAACGTAATTGCAAGCACCCAAGTCCCTTTTTCTAAAAAGTCGCCGGTTTTCTGTACACCCATCATCTGGGATGAACTCGAAAAATTGGAATTTAAACCACCACCTTTCGGGTTTTGGATCAATACGATCAAACCAAGCAGTACGCAAACAATTATAATCAGGATAACAAGCACTAAATACATTTTATATTAATTTATTTTTTTCTCTACTTCTGTAATCTGGGTTGCAAAGTAAACGCTTTTTTCCGGAAATTTCAACATCAGCTTTTTATAAGTATCTAAGGCTTTGTGGTAAAGCATTTGGTCGAGATACACTTTTGCCAGCGTTTCTGTCACCAAAATATCTGCATCTTCCGAACTCTTTTTAGCCTTGTTTTCCGTATCCAAACGGTCCATACTTGGCGGATGAATGTGTGGTTCTTCAATAATAAAACGCTCAATCAACTGGTTTTCCTTACGTTTTACAAATGGCTCTGCAGTTGGCGGCAACATGTTTTCAGGCACTTTAAGTGGTGCTTTGGCATGAAAAATACTCTCAATATATTGCTGATGCAGTTCCGGCCCAACACTCAAAACCGGATTTTTTTGTACATTTTTAGTGTAAGGCTGATATGTGCCGGCATATTCTTTGCGCGTTCTATCCAGCCACCACATAAAAGTGTAGGGCATTTTATCATCGTGATACTTGGAAACCGTATCAGCTTCATTTTCTGTTGCAGTTTCTGACTGGTCAACTTCTGAAGAAACAGAATCCATCTCATAATCAATGGATTCTATGGTTTCTTTTTCAATTTCCGGCGTTTGATTCTGCCCGAATTTATGGTTGAAAGAGAAATAGTCAATCGAAGCAATATTGTTCAGCATTGCTTTTTCCGCTTCATCTTGAGCAGCAGGTAAAGGTGTTTTTTCAACAGTAATTTCCGGCTCAGCTACACTTTTTGGTTCTTCTTCAGGCTGATTTTTTAGAGGATTAATTTGTGGCGATGCTTCTTTTACCACCTCAAAATGTATGTCCTCAATCGCCATGATCTCGTCATAAACTTCCTCATCAATTTCTTGATCAGTAGGCTCTTTTGGATGATTAAGCTTTTCTTCGGATGTCAAAATCGTCTCCGCTTCCGGGAAAACAATTTCCTCATCCAGCTCATTTACAAACGTTTGGCTTATATCCTCCACCCGAAAATTATTTTCTGCAGCCATCGCTTCTTCCAAATTTTCATTGGTAAAAGAAGCATCTGTTATTGCTGCCGGCGGTATTTCATCTGTAGCAACAACTTTTTCCTGTCCAGCCTCTTCTAAATTATGATCAATAAAAGCCGCATTGTTTTCTGTGAAAGGAGCAGCAGCAACTACTTCCAGTTCGTGGCCTATAAAAGCAGCATTGGTAATTTCTTCATTAATAATCGCTTCTTCATCTTCAATTTCTGCAGGTTTTGGATCGATATAAGCCGCATCCGTTATTTCCAAAACACGGTTTTCAACTGGAAAATCTATTTCAGAAAAAGTAGTTTCCTGCTGATTTTCTGCCTCACCAGTCGTATCTATAATTTTTACCGGATAATTTACTGCAAAAGCCGATTTTTCTTCTGGCAATTTTTCTCCGCTAAAAACAGTATCCTGATTGATGCTTTCTTTTTCCGCAGAAGCCGAAACAAATGGATAAATTTTTTCCGGTTTTGGTACGAAAATCGCACCCGGCTGATGAATCAACCGAAACAAAACCTCCCGGTTGGCTGCATGAATTGCTGCTGAATGGATCGCTTTTTCTGCAATTTTCGCTCCGGCATGCTGCACGGATTTAGCCAGCAACAAACGAAAAATACTGCAAGCCGGGTAGGTTTGCACCAACGTTTCCAGCTGCTGCCGGTGGGTAGCATTAGTGGCCGCCGGATTGGTTAATAAATGCTGCAAAAATTCTGGGTTAACCCCGGTTTGTATCTGATCCACGGTTGAAACTACGATTTGCTTACCAATTTGCAAAAGCCTTATTAAAAATATCTTCAGTTAATTGAGTATTGATCGTTGTAATCAAGCCCTGTTCTCTCGTGCCAATATCACCCTGATAATCCTGATAGCGTGAAAACGGCTGCTCAAAACTCTGTTTCGGATCTAAACTATTGGTAAATTTTACGCTCACAGTAATAGTTAAACGGTTGGTGTTGGATATTGGCGCAGTGCTGCTGTTAGCGGCCGGCAAAACGGTTGGTGCAATAGTGTAACCTGTAATGCGGCCTTCCAGCGTGCAATCCGCATCGCCACGAACGGTGCTTAGCCGGGTTTGGTTACGGATACGATCCTGTAAAGCAGTTGTAAAACTTTGGCTTAAATTGTTGACTACCAGTGGTGCTACGTTTTCAAAAAACATTACATTGATCGTTTTTAAAGCGCCAACAGAACCGCCGTTGAGCTTATAAACACCGCACGACTGGCAAAAAAACAGTATTGACAAAAATAAAATCAGCATTGATTTTTTGCTGATAAAAGAAGTATTAACCATTAATTATGCTTGATTATAAGTTCAATTCTTTAATTTTTCGATACAAGGTTCGTTCAGAAATCCCCAGTTCTTGAGCGGCAAATTTACGTTTGCCTTTGTGCTTTTTCAACGCTTTTTTAATCAGGTCAGATTCTTTTTCCATCAGCGAAAGCGATTCTTCCACTTCTTCAGCCTCCTGCGTAATGTTGAAATCCTTGTTGTTTTGCACAGCTGGCTGCTGGATCGTTAAAGTAGGTTCCTGCTGATGGTTTTGGTGATGGTTATGATGATCGCCTTCCACCTCAATATCCCGGTAAAGCTGATTGAGCACCTGTGGATTGCCGGTAAAATTTGCCGGAACGCCGCCATTTTCAATAATATCAACCACCAGTTTTTTCAGATCCGTCATGTCGCGCTTCATATCAAAAAGCACTTTATATAAAATATCACGTTCCGAAAAATCGTCTTTTTTCTGCTGATTGATGCGCATCGGCAAATTGCTGCCACTGTTTTCCTGCGGAATGTATTGCAGCAGGCTTTGTCCGGTGATGATGTGTTCGCGTTCCAAAACCGCAAGTTGCTCGGCAATATTTTTAAGCTGACGAACATTGCCCGGCCAGCTGTAATTTACCAGCATTTGCTGCGCGTCTTCGTTCATTTGAATTGGCGGCGAACGATATTTAGCGGTAAAATCTGCCGTAAACTTGCGGAATAACAAGTAAATATCTTCTTTCCGGTCACGCAACGGCGGAATCCGCAATGGAACCGTATTTAAGCGATAATACAAATCTTCCCGAAACCGGCCTGATTTCACTGCATCATAAACATCAACGTTTGTGGCTGCAATTACGCGCACATTCGTTTTTTCTACTTTGGATGAACCAACTTTAATATATTGCCCAGATTCTAAAACCCGAAGCAAACGCGCCTGCGTTCCCAGCGGCATTTCGGCAATCTCATCCAAAAAAATGGTTCCTGTATTTACCGTTTCAAAATAACCTTTACGGTCACCAATTGCGCCGGTGTAAGAACCTTTTTCGTGACCAAATAACTCTGAATCAATAGTTCCCTCAGGGATTGCACCACAATTTACGGCGATAAACGGGCCATGTTTCCGCGGGCTCATCTGGTGGATAATCTGCGAAAAAACCTCTTTTCCGCTACCGCTTTCACCGGTAATCAACACCGAAATATCTGTTGGTGCAACCTGATTGGCAATATCAATAGCGCGGTTAAGCAAAGGAGAATTACCGATGATGCCAAACCGCTGTTTTATTTCCTGTATCTCCATACTGTTTTTAGCCTACAATTTTACCGATTAAGGTTGCTGTTGTACATTTTTCTATTAAAACATTCACATAATCTCCGGGCGCAAAATGTTCATCTGCCGGAAAAACTACCGTTGCATTTTTATCGCTTCGTCCGCTATAATCTAACGCTGATTTTTTAGAACGTTTTTCGATCAAAACCTGATGAACTTGTCCGATTTGATCTAATAAACGTTTATGCGAATGCGCCTGCTGTTTATCCACAATTTCACGCAAACGGCGGCCTTTTACATCTTCTGGAATATCATCTGCATAACGCTTGGCTGCCAAAGTTCCCGGTCGTTCAGAATACATAAACATATAAGCAAAATCATATTGCACGTAATCCATCATGCTCAACGTTTCCTGATGTTCTTCTTCTGTTTCAGAACAAAAACCGGTTATCACATCGGTAGAAATCGCACAATCCGGCAAAATCCTGCGGATGGCGTCAATCCGGTTCATATACCAGGCACGGTCATACGTTCTATTCATCAACTCCAAAACCCGGCTGTTGCCCGATTGTACCGGCAAATGAATGTATTTGCAGATGTTGTCGTACTTTTTGATGGTTAAAAGCACTTCATCTGTAATATCTTTTGGGTGTGAAGTGGAAAAACGAACGCGCAGTTTTGGGTTGATCAGCGCCACAAATTCCAGCAAGCCTGCAAAATTTAGGATGATGCCGTCTTCATTCGTCCATTTATAAGAATCCACATTTTGCCCAAGCAGCGTAACTTCTTTATAACCAGCGTTGAACAAATCACCGCATTCTTTTACAATAGAAAAAGCATCACGACTGCGTTCGCGACCACGTGTAAACGGCACCACGCAAAAAGAACACATGTTATCGCAGCCGCGCATAATCGAAACAAAAGCATTAATTCCGTTGCTATTTAAACGTACCGGACTGATATCTGCATAAGTTTCTTCCCGCGAAAGCAATACGTTTACGGCTTTCTGTCCGCTGTCAACCTGTTCTATTAAATTCGGCAAATCGCGATAAGCATCCGGGCCAACCACTACGTCAACCAGTTTTTCTTCTTCCAGAAATTTGGCTTTTAAGCGTTCGGCCATGCAGCCCAATACGCCAACCACCATTCCCGGATTGCGCTGCTTTGAAACTTTAAATTCTTTTAATCTATTTCTTACACGTTGTTCGGCATTTTCGCGGATAGAACACGTGTTGATAAAAATCACGTCCGCTTCCTTAAAATCAGAAGTGGTTTCAAAACCCTGATCAGCCAGGATAGAAGCTACAATTTCGCTATCAGAAAAATTCATGGCGCAACCATAACTTTCGATATAAAGCTTGCGTCCGTTATTTTTCAAAACCGGTTTATCCAGCACCAACGCTTCGCCTTGCCGGCTTTCATCATGTTTGCCGGTTAAAAAATCCAAATCCATTTTTAAAAAATTGAGAATGCAAAAATAAGAAAATGTTATTTAATTGCGTGACAGATTGTCAGCATTAAACCAGAATTGAAATCACACTAAAATTTTATGCTGATAAGAGAAGCATTTGCTTTTTCAAACGTATCAATTTAAATACTATTCTATATCTTGTACAGATTTGATGCTGTCCAACGTATAATAGTAGGAAGGTTTTAGAAAATGAAATTTAGAAGGTTGCGTCATAAAAAATGGTTCAAGAGGCTGGTTTTGTCTTTTTGTTTACTGCTGGTTTTTATTTTGGCGGTAGTACTCATCAATATTTATTTTTCTCCTGTTTTATCCACACAGCTTAAAAAAACTGTTTTTAAATGGAGTAATGGTTTGTATCAGGTTGATTTTGACCGCAGTAGCTTAAATGTAATTAGTGGTCGTATCGTAATCGAAAACCTTGTTTTAAAACCCGACACGGCTGTTTTTAACCGATTAAAAAAAGCAGGCAAGGCTCCCAATAATTTATATACGCTTGCGGTGGACCGGATTGTTTTTAAGCATATCCATCCTTTCAAACTTTATTTTAAAAAGGAATTTGAGGTAGATGAAATTGCCATTAGCAAACCCAATGCGCAGGTAATTTACCAGGATATGCAACAGCAGGAAGTACCAAAAAGCGATCCGAAAACCATTTATCAGCAAATCGCCGGTACGCTCAAATCGATCCATATTGGTCAAATTTTGGTAGATAACATCAGTTTGCGTTATCAGGAAGATATTGCGCACCATTTGCAGATCCGGCATTTAAAAGAAATTAACCTGAAGGCAACCGATTTGCTAATCGATTCTGCCAGTGAGTACGACAAAAAACGTTTCAATTTTTGTAGTGATATCACAGCTGTGCTAAATCATTATTCGGCTCAAACCGAAGATCATCTGCATCAATATGGCGCACAATCGATCACTTTTTCCAGTTCAAAATCAAGCATCAAAATGGTTGATGCTGTTTTTATGCCGGTAAAAACAGCAAGTCTAAAAACTGATCAGCAGCGCAGCCAGTTTCAAATGGAAAGCGATTCAATCTGCATTAATCATTTTGATTATCAGACCTTTATCCGTAGTCGTAAAATCAGTGCTTCGGATGTAACAGTTTTTGGCCGGAAAATAGACTTCTTTCATAACCGAACACTTCCCAAAAAAGCGGTTGATGTAGCGAAAAACGGCTTGTACACTTTGCTGAAAAACATACATCGCGATATCGCCATCAAAACCATTTATTTTAAGAATGTAGATGTGGCTTATGCAGAAATTAGTGCCAAAACGAAGCTGCGCGGGGTGATTACTTTTGAAAAACTAAATGGTACGGTTAGCAACATCCTTACGGGAAATGATACGCTGCAAGCCACCCGGAAACTGAATGCCAGCTTAACCGCTTACCTGATGGGTTACGGCAAATTGGACGCTCGATTGCAGTTTGATGCGGCAGATCCGGCCGATATATTACATTATCAGGGCAGCTTAGGGGCGATGAATTTGGTGAATCTGAATAATGCCACCAAGCCGCTGGGTTTAATTCAGTTTACAAACGGTATAGTAACAAGTTTGAACTTTGATATGCAGGCCAACGCACAAAAAGCAACTGGAAAAGTTACTTTTCTGTACCACGATCTGAACGTGATTTTGCTGAAGCAGGATGAAAAAAACGCACTTCACCGCATGTCGTTTATGTCAATTTTGGCTAATGCTTTTGTACTGATCCGTGATAATCCTCGGTTTAATGATTCTGCGCGGGTAATTGATGTAGTTTATCTGCGACCAGAAAATGCTTCTTATATGGGTTTGATCTGGCGTTCGGTTTATGCCGGAATTAAAGAATCTATTGGATTATCCGCAGAAGTTGAACAAAAACTGCGGCAAAAAGTGGTAGATTACAAGCAGAACCAAGAGCAACGGAAACAGAAAAAAGCCGACCGGCAGGAGCGGAGGCGGTTGCGCCGTTTAAAAAGAAACCTAAAAGAAGCACCTCATTGAAATAAGCCGCTTCTTTTAGGGAATGTTTTTTGAGTGTGAAATAAGCTTTTGGCTAAGAGGTAATTCTAAAATTTATCTGCTAAAAGAAGCATCTAAAATAACCCAAAAGTTTAAACAATATAATTCCAATTATTCAAATCTTTTGCACGGCCGTATTTAATGTCGTCCAAAGCACGGCGCAACTTGGATGCAAATTCTGCTTTTTCCGGATCGGGAAGCGTAAAAATGGCTTCCTGAAAACCAATTTCTGCAATCGGCGTAATCGTTGCAGCGGTGCCTACGCCAAAAGCTTCGGTTAGTTTTCCGGATTTGATCCCATCCAAAACCTCAGTTACAGAAACCCGGCGCTCTTCTACCGGCATGTTCCAGCTGCGGGCAATTGTTAGGATACTATCGCGCGTTACGCCTTTCAAAATTGTGTCGCGTGTAGAGGGCGTAACCATTTTTCCATCCAAAATAAAAATAATATTGGCTGCGCCCAGCTCTTCTACATAAGCATGTTCGCGGGCATCCGTCCAGATAATCTGGTCAAAACCTTCTTCCGCCGCTTTTTTAGCTGGCAGCATCGAACCACCATAATTGCCGGCAGCTTTTGCAAAACCAAAACCGCCATCGCTGGCACGGGAGTATTCGGTTTCTACTTTCACCTTTAAATATTTAGAAAAATAAGGGCCAACCGGACACGTTAGCACACAAAATTTATAAGTTGAGGATGGATGCACGCCCAGCGCGGCTTCGGTAGCAAACATAAACGGACGGATGTACAATGCGTGGTTTTCCTGCTCCGGAATCCACTGCTGATCTTGCTCTACCAAAGCAGCAATGCTCTGCACAAACAAATCTTCGGGCAGTTGCGGCATGCACAAGCGCTCGGCAGATTTGTTAAAGCGTTCTGCATTTTTATAAGGCCGGAAAATCGAAATTTGCCCATTTTGCAGTTTATAAGCTTTCATGCCTTCAAAAAAGGCCTGGCCATAGTGCAAAGAGGAAATTGCCGGACTTAACCGGAGTTCGCCGTAAGGTAAAATCTCAAAGTTTTGCCATTGTCCGTTCACGTAATCAGCCACCAGCATGTGGTCGCTAAAATTTTGTCCGAAAACTAAATTGCTGTAATCCGTTTCTGGTAAGCGGGAAATTTCTGCCTTGCTGATCTTGATGTCGAGCGTATCTGTTACCATAATGCTGTAATTTATATTGAAATTCAACGCAAATTACAAAATTTATTTGTTTTGGCAGCGGATTGCCGGTTGCCAATCAATGGCGACTACTTCTTTTAACAACCTAAATTTTAGTTTTAAAAACCTTAATTTGCGCCATCAACATAAATTTTATGGAGTTTAAAAAAATTTTAATTGGAATTGATGATAGCCGCCAGTCGGAAAAAGCCGCCACTTATGGTTTTGCTCTGGCCAAATTGCTGCATGCAGAAGTGGGTTTGGTAGAAGTAATTGAGCCGATGATTGTGCAGCCGATAAGCACCGGAATTGTGGGCGGAGAAATAGATATGCTAACCAACCTGCCGCCGGTAGAAATTATGAACGCGCAGGATGCTTCGGCCAAAACTGTGATGCAGCGTTTTGTGGCGCAATACGGTGCAGAACACAATATTACGCAGTTTATGGAAAGCGGCGATGCTGCAACGGTGGTGGTAGATACGGCTACAAAATTTAATGCTGATTTAATTGTGGTTGGCTCGCATGCGCGCACCGGTTTCAGCAGGTTTTTTACCGGCAGCGTGGCCGAAGACGTAACACGCCATACCGAAATACCAGTATTGGTGGTACCGATGAAGGATAAAGATTAGGTGCTAAAAGAAGTAGTGTCATTGTAAAGAGAAATCCTGTTCAAGCAAAACATGATTTTTCTTTTGCTTTGAGGAAGATTTCTCCTTTTTTGTTGGAACGACAAAAATATTAATACAACAACCTGAACCTGATGGTATGCTCAATCTGCTTTAATTCGGTTAAAACCTGCTGACCGTAACCAGCATTTACATCGGTAATTACATAGCCGATTTGCGCATTGGTTACCAAAAATTCGCCTACAATATTAATGTGGTGCCGGGCAAAAACATCGTTAATTTTAGCTAAAATTCCCGGTACATTTTTATGAATATGGATGAGTCGGTGCGCATTGTTGATGCGTGGCGGCTGCAAATCCGGAAAGTTGGCGCTGGTATGCGTTTTGCCTTCGTTCATAAAATCCATCACCCGTTTTGGGAGAAAATCTGTATTGCGCGGATTGTGCTTTACGTCATCAAAAATAATGATGCCTTTTTCACAGGCAAATTCTGCGGTTTTGCGGTTTACTTTGCCAAAACAACCAATTACTTTAAGTCGGCCGGCATTTTCTAATTGCGCTTCTGTGGGTTGGGTTTCTTCATCACAAAACAAGATTCCGGCTTCTTCCAGGTACTTTTTTTCAATTTTCGGACGGATGCGGATGTTGTAACCTTCCTTGGCCAATTGCACTACGGCTTCATCCGCAACCTCACCGGCAACCAAACATTTGATGCGGTTTTTAGGATAAGAAATTGCCCGCGGAAACTTGTTGATGTACAAAAATTCATCAAAACTCGGTGTTACATAATCTGCTTTTTCGATGATGGTTTTGCGTTCGATGTTCTCCGTAAAAGCAAAAAACTTTTTAATCAGCCCAAATTCTTTCAGCTGAAAATCCGAATGGCCATCACCAATACCGAAAATCTCACCCTGTAAATTCAATTCACGCAGCAACTTTACTTTACCGCCTTCCTGCGAAAGCGGATTGCTGTGATCATAACCGATAATATTTCCCTGCTCATCAAACTCAAAAGTATTGGCATAAATATTTTCTGTTTTGATGTAATATTTGGAAACTACCGGAATGATAAATTCTTTAAAACCGCCCGAAACAATCAAAACTTCCTCCTGATGGTCTTTAAAAAACTGGCGGTTTCGGGAAAAGGAAGCGGACACTTTTTTACGTAAATGCTTCACCAGCAAATCTAAATGGCTACGGTTGGCCTGCAATAATTTAACGCGCTGAGAAAGGCTTTCCGTAAAAGACAAACGGCCTTCCATAGCCGCGTTGGTTAAATCTTCAATCTGTTTATAAACTTTTTCGCGTTCGGGATGATCTTTCAGTGAAATCCGGACCAGCTCGTCCAACGCTTCAACCTGTGTAAACGTGCTGTCGAAATCGATGATAAAATATTGGTTCATTTTTAAAGTTTAGAGTGAGGGGTTATGGAGATCAGCTTTCGGGAATGAGCTATTAATAATAAGCTATCAACCGGCAATGCTTCTTTTATCAACCTAAAATTGGTGTCGGGTTTTTGTTTTCATCCACCGCCACAAAGGTAAATTCGCCGTGGATGGCGCGGTAACGTTCCTCGGCATACATCTGTTCTACATAAATTTCCACGTTCACTTTCATGCTGGTGCGGCCGATATGGATCACGCGGCCAATCAGTTCAATAATCGTTCCGGCAGGGATTGGTGTGGTAAAATTGATCTTATCCGAAGAAACGGTAACGAGCCGTTTTCTGCTGAAACGGGTGGCCGTCATAAAAGCAACTTCGTCCATCAAAGCCATTGCTGTGCCGCCAAAAAGCGTATCATAATGGTTGGTGGTGTTTGGAAACACGGTTTTAAAAACCCGCGTAACCGAATTTTCGATGCGTTCTTCAGTAGTCATCCGCAAAAATAATTTTAAAAAACGAAGGCTGCGCTTTTATTTGCACAGCCTTCTGGTTTTTTAAGCCGAGAATTCCTGAGCGATAATATCCCGCACCGTTTGCGCCGCCTGCACCATGTTGATCAGTGCCTGCTGCGTTTCCGGCCATTTACGGGTTTTTAAACCGCAATCCGGGTTTACCCACAAATTTTTTGCCGGTAAAAGAAGCATTGCTTTTTCCAGCAGCGAAGTCATTTCTGCTACGGTTGGGATGCGGGGCGAATGGATATCATAAACGCCGGGGCCAATCTCGTTCGGATATTTAAAATCGGCAAAAGCATCCAGCAGTTCCATTTGCGAGCGCGAAGTTTCTATCGTAATCACGTCCGCATCCATCGCCGCGATATGATGGATGATGTCGTTAAATTCGCTGTAACACATGTGCGTATGGATCTGCGTTTCATCCTGCACGCCGCTGGCCGCAATCCGGAAAGCTTTGATCGCCCATTGCAGATAGTTTTCCCGATCCTCCAAACGTAACGGCAAACCTTCGCGGATGGCGGGTTCATCAATCTGAATTACTTTGATGCCCGCTTTTTCCAATGCCACTACTTCATCACGAATGGCCAAAGCAATCTGGTTGGTAGTCGCTGATCTGGGCTGATCATCGCGCACAAAAGACCATTGCAAAATCGTAACCGGACCGGTCAGCATACCTTTCATCAGCTTTTTGGTTTGTGCCTGCGCAAAACTACTCCAGCGAACGGTCATGTTTTCCGGCCGGCTCACATCACCAAAAATTACCGGCGGTTTAACACAGCGGCTGCCATAACTTTGCACCCAGCCGTTTTTGGTAAACAGGAACCCATCCAGCCGTTCGCCAAAATATTCTACCATGTCGTTGCGCTCAAACTCACCATGAACCAGCACATCCAAGCCAATTTCTTCCTGCCATTTCACCGCACTAATTGTTACTCCTTCAATCGCTGCATCGTATTGTTTTTGGGTGATTTCGCCTTTTTTTAACTGTAAACGAAGCATCCGGATATCTTCCGTTTGCGGAAAAGAGCCAATCGTAGTAGTTGGAAAAAGTGGTAAATTAAAACGTTTATGCTGAATTTCCTGCCGTACAGCAAATTCACTTTTGCGGGCGTCATCGCCTGCCGAAATTGTTGAAACCCGTTGTTTAACTGCTGGTTTGTGGATTAAAGCTGAAGTCCGGCGGCTTTCAATTGCTTTGGTATTCGCTTTTAATAACTCAGTATTTCCATTTGCAAGCTCATATAAATCACTTACTTCATGCAATTTTTGCTTGGCAAAAGCCATCCAGTTTTTAATTTCCGGGTTAATTTCGGTTTCCAGATCCAGATCAAAAGGCGTGTGCAGCAGCGAGCAGGAAGGCGCAATCATCACCCGGTTTTCACCCAAAGCGGTAACGGCCTGGTTAATTTTTTCTGTGGATTTCAGGTAATCGTTTTTCCAGATATTCCTTCCATCAACCACACCCAGCGATAAAATCAGGTTTTTATTTTGGATGATCGGCAGCAAATCCTTCAGCTGATCCGGCGCCCGAACCAAATCCACATGCAAGGCATGTACCGGTAATTGTGTAGTAAAAGAAGCATTGTCGCGCAGCCCGTCAAAATAAGTAGCCAGCAAAATTTTAGCACGTTTGCATTTTTTGCTGATTTCCTGATAGGCAAAACTGAACGCCTTTTTTTCATCTTCCGATAAATCCATTGCCAGATAAGGTTCATCTAACTGAATCCATTCGGCACCGTAATTTTCCAGATTGTTAATGATTTCAACATAAACAGGAATCAGTTTTTTTAGGAGATCGATGCGGTTGAAACCGGCTTCTTTTTCTTTTCCGCATAATAAATACGAAACCGGGCCGAGCAAAACCGGTTTCGGTGTTTTACCGATAGCCTGTTTGGCCGCTGCAAATTCACCAAAAATACGTTCCGAGAAAATTTTGAATTGCTGATCGGCCTTAAATTCGGGCACTAAATAATGATAATTGGTATCGAACCATTTGGTCATTTCCATGGCCGTAATATCCAGCCCGTCTTTTTGATAGCCGCGCGCCATCGCAAAATACAGATCCAGCTCGGAGTTGCTTTGTACGTGGGTAACCACCGGGTTGTAACGCTCCGGAATGACGCCTAAAAGCAGCGACATATCCAGCACCTGATCGTAAAAACTGAAATCGTTGCACGGGATCAGGTCGATGCCTGCTTCCAATTGCAGTTGCCAGTTTTCGTTGCTGATTTTTCGCGCAGCCGTAAATAATTCTTTGCTGCTGATTTTGCCCGACCAATACTGCTCGCAGGCTTTTTTGAGTTGTCGGTTGGCTCCCACACGTGGGTAGCCGAGGTTGTTTTTGAGCATACGCATAAAACTTTTTAAAACATTAATAAATAATTAATGCCCTTCACGGTTTTCGGTATGCTTTCGGTTAATTAGGTAGAAATAAAGATGTTACAAGCCACCAGGCAAAGCTTCGCCATGCTGTTTTTACCGGGTATTTTTTGGCATCCTGACTACTGCTTCAAATCGCGAAAGCATTGGTCTTACACAGCGGGGCAAGTATCTGGCTCGGAGGAGAAGTGATCAGCAAATGGCTAAAATCCTCTCTTCCATACAGTTGCGCGACAGCCCGTGATTTGCACACGGTTCCTTTTTGATGCCTGCCCTACAAACGGCAGCCAACCCTGTTGTTGAAGATTGAAAGTAAAGAACTTTGGGGCGAATATACAGGATGGCTTTATAGGAAACGGTTTTTTGCGGAGATTTTGTTAACCTTTGGTTGTTTTGCTTTGATAAATTTAGATCGATAAAAACAGTATGGTGCTTTAAAAATCAGCTTTGCAAAACCGTGCAAATTTCCCGGATGGATTGCACAACTGGTTTAAATTTGATGCCGGTTGCCGCAATGATTTTGCGGTTATCATAATCCTGAATCCGGCTGGCCGCTTGTGCCGATATTTTATCAACGCCCATTTTTTTACCGGTAAAAACAGTACCCACGGCAGATGCGCGCCAGGCCAGTTCCAGCATCCAGGGTTTGGCTTCGGTTTGCGGCGGTTTTGTATTGAAGTTTTTGGCGATTTCGGTAAAAAGCTTTTGATAAAGCCAGTTTTCTGCATTTAAAATAAACCGTTCGCCGCGGATCTGGCTTTCCATCAGCATAATCATTGCTTTGGCTACATCTTCCACATCTACCAAGCCGCAACTGCCTGATGTATAAAATTTTAAGCCTTTTCGCACCGTTTCAAAAATTTGTCCGGTGCCTTCCTTGCCTGCATTTTTACCAATAATTAGGGATGGATTCACGATCACGGCATCCAAACCTTCGGCCAGACCGCGCCAAACTTCCATTTCGCTTTCATACTTGGAAATAGCGTAGGCATTATCTTTCGGCGTTTCTTCCAGATGATGGTTTTCGTTGATCAGTTCGCCGGCTTTGCCTTCGCCCACCGCCGCAATCGAACTGACGTGCAGCAGCCGGATGCCATTTTCCACACAAAGATTAACCAGATTGGCCGTACCTTCTACATTGTTTTGGATGAGTTTTTTTTTGAGCGAAGGATCAAACGAAACCAAAGCCGCGCAATGATAAACCTGCGTAATGCCCTGTAATGCTTCTTTTAGCGCATCAATTTCGAGGAGATCTGCTTCAACCCAAACAATTTTATTTTGATGCTGAACCAATATTTCCGGGGTTTTGGAAGATGGCCGCCTGGTACAACGGATACTGTTTTTACTGCCTGAAATTAGTTGCCGGCAAAGTTCGGAACCGAGAAAACCTGTTGCACCTGTAATTAAAATCATGGAATATTTAGAAATGTTTGACAAATTTAAAAATCAATAGCGAGGAAAAGCAATGCTTCTTTTACCTTTGTAATTTAGTTGATCAGTAGAAATTAGTTTTAGTTAAGTTATTATTTATCAGCTTAATGTTGCTATAAAAAGTTAACTTCAACTTACCAATTTCATCCATCATGAGAACATTTTTGATTTACACTTTCGGCTTAATCCTTAATTTAATGTTGACAAAACCGGCATCGGCACAACAAACTTTAACTGATTCTGTAATCCGGTTTGCTGGAAAAAATCACCAGGAACAATTGTATAAAGTTACCCGGCTTTCATATGAGGTTTTAGATAAGAGTTTGCTTGCGGTGCTTCAAACTGATCAGCCTAATTCTTTGGTTTCGGAAGGAAAAACTGTAAACCCAAGCACGTTTATTAAAGAAAGAAACCGGATTTTTCTGTTGCTTTCGCCTAAAAATTTTGCGTTGAAAATAAAAGATATTGGGTTTACGGTAGATACAACTCAGCAAAAAGGTGCCTGTACGGTGGTAACCATTGTTAGATCAGCGGATAATTATTGATGCTTCTTTTATCAGTATAAATTAAAGCTTAATTAGCAGAAATAACAGATATTTGGTTTGATTTTTAATTCGACTGAATGTCTTTAAATGATTTTTTTTCGCCTGTGGATATTGGGCGTTTACTACCCGAAAACGGTTTTAACAACGGCCGCCTCGGCACATGCATCAATATTTTTACAGATCAGTTTCCGGATCTGAATAATGCAAAACCTGATTTGGCCATTATCGGCGTGCTCGAAGATCGTAATGCCGATGGCAATGCCGGTTGTGCTTTAGGCCCGGATTATATCCGCGAACAATTGTATCAGCTTTTTGAAGGTGGTTACAAAACCAAAATTGCTGATCTGGGCAATATCCGCCGCGGTGAAACGCAGGTTGATACTTATATTGCCATTAAAACTGTTGTTTCGGAACTGATTAAAAATGATATTTTGCCCATCATTATCGGCGGCAGTCAGGATCTAACTTATGCGCAATATTTAGCCTATGAAGTGCTTGAGCAAAAGGTTGATCTGGTGGTTATAGATGCCAAACTGGATATGGAAGATGATCTTTTTCCGGACACTATCGAAACCACTTCCGCAGCGTACCTCAATAAAATTTTTATGCACGAGCCGGACATGCTGTTCAATTTCAGCAATCTGGGTTATCAAACTTATTTTGTAAACCAGGAGCGGCTGCAGATGATGGAAAAGCTGTTTTTTGATGCGCACCGGTTGGGTAGTTTAAGTGGAAAAATACAGCAAACCGAACCCGTGATCCGTAATGCCAGCATGATTAGTTTTGATGTTGGGGCGATCCGTTCTTCGGATGCGCAGGCCAATTTCAACGCCGTGCCGAATGGTTTTTATGGAGAAGAAGCGTGCCAGATTTGCCGTTACGCCGGCTTTAACGATAAGCTCACGTCTATTGGTTTTTACGAATTTAACCCGGCTTACGATAGCAACGGGCAAACAGCGATGCTGCTGGCGCAGATGATCTGGTATTTTGTTGATGGTTTTTATAACCGCAAAAAAGATTTCCCAGTGCATCCAAAGTCACAATATGTCATCTACAAAACGAGTTTAAAGCATAAAGAACACGAACTGATTTTTGTAAAAAGTAAAAAATCGGAACGCTGGTGGATGCAAGTTCCATATCCAACGGGCGGTTCTAAAAATGAGCGCTTCCATTGGGTGCCATGCCATTACGATGATTATCTGTTGGCGGTTTCGGGGGAAATGCCCGATCTTTGGTGGCGCACATATCAAAAATTAATCTGAAAAATTTAGGTTGATACCTGCATACTTCTTTTAGCACATAAAAATTACCATGAAAAAAATACTGTTTTTAATGCTGTCTGCTTCGCCATTTTTGGCCAGCGCGCAAACAGTTAACTACGATTTGAAAGGGAAAATCGGTACATTAGATCTTCCTGCAAAGGCTTATTTGATCCATCGGGAAAAAGGGCAAAACGTTACAGACTCTGCTGCCCTGTTGGCCGGAAATTTTGAATTTAAGGGAAGCATTGGCGCAGCGACACAAGCTTTATTGCTGTTGGATCATGCAGGGGCGGGTATTAATAATTTGGGGCGGGGCGCCGATGTGCTGAACCTGTATCTCGAAAACGGCACCTTTTTGGTAAATAGTGCTGATTCTGCAAAAAAAGCCAAAGTAACTGGTTCTAAACTAAATGATGACAATACCAAACTGGCTGCGGCCATTAAGCCGGTGCTGGATAAAGCACAGATTTTGAGTAATCAGTATCAAAAATCTACCGAAGCTGATCGGCCAAAATTAGCTGAAAAGTTTACAGAATTACAGGCAGAGCAAAAGGCAGTTTTAAAAGTTTTTATTCAACAGCATCCGCAATCGCTGGTTAGTTTAGATGCTTTGCGTGCTTTCGGCGGCCCATCTCCTAATTACAGCGAGGTTATGCCGCTTTTCAGCGCTTTGACACCGGCTGTACAAAACAGCGATAACGGAAAAGATTATAAAGCTTCCATTGAAAAATTAAAAGGAACTTCGGTTGGAGCTATGGCCCCGGATTTTACACAGAATGACCCGACAGGCAAACCAATCAGTTTGTCTTCTTTCAAAGGGAAATACGTTTTGCTTGATTTCTGGGCTTCCTGGTGCGGCCCTTGTCGGCAGGAAAACCCGAATGTTGTGAAAGCTTTCAATCAATATAAAAGCAAAAACTTTACGGTTTTGAGTGTTTCTTTGGATAAACCTGAAGGTAAACAAGCCTGGTTGCAGGCTATAAAAGACGATAATTTGGCTTGGAACCATGTTTCGGACCTGAAATTTTGGAACAACGACGTAGCAAAATTATACGGCATCCAATCTATTCCGGGAAATTTTTTGATTGATCCCAACGGAAAAATCATTGCCAAAGATTTGCGTGGTGATGATTTGAACCAGGCTCTGGCAAAAATGCTGAAATAGCCAAAAAACAGTTGATAAAAGAAGCACCAGATCAGCATTGATCCGGTGCTTCTTTGTTTATAGCTTATTTTTCGTCTGCCGATGGGCCGTAAAGTCCCGGAACAGGAATGTCGTTCATCCGCAGATAAACTGTCAGTTGCCCGCGGTGATGAATCAGGTGGTTCATGATGATCGAACGCAAAACCTGTATCCGTGGCATATCAAAAATTACGTGCTCTCCGTTTGATAGCTTCCAGTTAGTCAGCAAAACTTCATCAGAGGCATTTTCAAGCGCAGCCAAAGCATTTGCCAGATAATCTTTCTGATTTTGCAGGAGTTCAGCCTGTGTTTCTGCCGGTTTTGGTTGTTGGCTAATAGAAAAATCCATGCTTTCTGTTTGGATAACTGGTGTGATCCAGGCAGTAAGCTGAACAATGTGATTGGCTAAAGCGCCAAAGCTCATACTTTTTTCATGTGGTTTCCAGCTGAATTTTTCATCAGGAATGCGTTCAAAAACTTTTTCGCTTGAGGCTGATTCGCGCTTCAATTCTTGAATAAATGCTTCGTTTAAGGCCATTTTTTATTGTTTATATTAAAATGTAGATTGATATGAATAGAGATTAATAGGATGCTTCTTTTATCGGGTAAAAATTCAGATCAGGTCAAAACCGATATCTTTTCTAAACTGCATCCCGTCAAAATAAATCCGGGCAGCATCCAATGTAGCTTGTTGCAATGCGTTGAACATTGTATCCTGCAAACTTGTTACAGCTAAAACCCGTCCGCCGGAAGTTTTAATTTCTCCGTTTTCAAGCTTCGTTCCAGCCTGAAAAACAATGGATCCGCGCACGTTTTCAATGCCGGTAATGGTTCTGTTTTTCAAATATTCCCCCGGGTAACCGCCAGCAACACACATCACCGTTGCCGCGATCTGATCGGAGATTTTCAGGTTGATCTGATCCAGTTTTTCTTCGGCAACAGCTTGTAAAATTTCTACCAGATCGTTTTCAATTCGAGGCAAAACTGATTCTGTTTCCGGGTCGCCCATGCGGCAATTGTATTCGATTACGTAAGGTTCGCCGCCGCAATTCATCAAACCAATAAAAATGAAACCTTTATACGGCAGGTTGTCTTTTTGCAAACCCTGCATCGTCGGAATCACGATGCGTTCTTCTACTTTCCGCATAAAAGTTGCATCGGCAAATGGCACCGGCGAAACCGCACCCATTCCGCCCGTATTCAAACCGGTATCACCTTCGCCAATGCGTTTGTAATCTTTTGCTTCGGGCAAAATTTTATAGTTTTTACCATCAGTCAGCACAAAAACAGAAAGCTCAATTCCCTGCAAAAACTGCTCAACCACTACTTTAGAACTGGCTTCGCCAAATTTGGCATCGCGTAGCATGGCCGTTAATTCGTGTTGCGCTTCTTCCCAGCTGGTGCAAATTAAAACGCCTTTTCCGGCAGCTAAACCATCTGCTTTCAACACAATTGGCAAACCGTGTGTGGCGAGGTAAGCTAATCCTTCATCCAAAGTTTCCGGCGTAAAGGTTTTGGAAGCCGAAGTTGGAATACTGTTTTTAAACATGAATTCTTTGGAGAAATCCTTGCTGCCTTCCAGTTGTGCAGCAGCTTTTTGCGGACCGATAACCGGAACGTTTTTCAGGAAATCATCTGCCAGAAAGAAATCATGAATGCCTTTTACCAGCGGTTCTTCCGGGCCAACCAGCACCAGATCGATGCTGTTTTTATGCACTAAATTTTTGATTCCTTCAAAATCATTTACATTCAGGTCAATGTTTTGACCGTAAATTCCGGTTCCGGCATTACCGGGAGCGATAAATAATTGATCGCATTTTGGGCTTTGCGATAATTTCCAGGCAAAAGCACTTTCCCTTCCGCCGGAACCAAGGAGCAGGATATTCATGAGGTCAAAGATAGAACTTGAATGAGTGTTTTGTAGGTAAGCTGCAATAAATCTGTTAGAAATCCGTATTTTTACCTGCCATTATGACTTCGGTTACCACTGGCGTAATTGTTGCAAACGGAGTATTTATCTTAGAGATTACAACATGTTAGGATTTATTAGTAAACTTTTCGGAAATAAGTCCGATAGAGATGTTAAAGGTGTACAGCCATTAGTAGAAAAAATAAAAGCAGAATTTGCTAAGCTGGATCAGATCAGCAATGATGAGTTACGTGCAAAAACATTGGATTTTAAAGCACGTATTCAAGCAGGTTTAGAAAAAATAGATGCTGAAGTAAAAGCAGCTAAAGATGAAGCGGAAAGCGACCAGACGTTAGAAGTTAACCGTAAAGTAGAGCTTTATACGGAAATTGATAAGCTTGAAAAAGACCGTAATAAAGAACTGGAAGTTATCCTGATGGAAATTTTGCCGGAAGCTTTTGCGGTGGTAAAAGAAACAGCGCGCCGATTAGCTAACAACAAAACCTTAGAAGTTACTGCTACAGATTTTGATCGTGAACTGGCTTCTTATAAAAAGAATGTGCTAATTGTTGGCGACAAAGCAATTCATCATAACACCTGGATTGCTGCCGGAAATGAAGTTACCTGGAATATGGTGCATTATGATGTGCAGCTAATTGGTGGCGTAGTTTTGCATGAGGGGAAAATTGCTGAAATGGCAACTGGTGAAGGAAAAACGTTGGTAGCTACTTTGCCAGCTTATTTAAATGCACTGGCTGGGCAAGGTGTACATATCGTTACCGTGAATGATTATTTGGCTCGTCGGGATAGTGAGTGGATGGGGCCATTGTATGAGTTTCATGGTTTATCAGTTGACTGTATTGACCGGCACGAACCAAATTCGGAAGAACGTAGAAACGCTTATTTAGCAGATATTACCTTCGGCACAAATAATGAATTCGGTTTTGATTATCTGCGTGACAATATGACACGCAGCCCGGAAGAATTAGTGCAGCGTAAACTGCATTTTGCGATGGTGGATGAAGTCGATTCAGTTTTGATTGATGACGCCCGCACGCCGCTGATTATTTCCGGACCGGTTCCTCGTGGTGATGAACATGAGTTTTATGATCTGAAACCACGCATTGAGCGTTTGGTAAATGCACAAAAAAGTTATGTAACCGGAAAATTGAATGAAGCTAAAAAGCAGATAGCAGAAGGTAAATCAGGCATAGATGAAGGTGGTTTAGCTTTGCTTCGCGCACATCGGGGTTTGCCTAAAAATAAAGCATTAATTAAGTTTTTGAGTGAGAATGGTATCAAACCGGTGCTTAACAAAACTGAAAATTACTATATGCAGGATCAGAATAAAGAAATGCCGAAAGTAGATACGGAACTTTATTTTGTAATTGATGAAAAAAACAATCAGGTTGAACTAACAGAAAAAGGTATTGAGCTGATTACAACTTCCGGCGAAGACCCGCACTTTTTTGTAATGCCAGATGTGGGAACAGAAGTGGCCGAGATTGAAAAATCAGGTTTATCAGCTGAAGAAAAGGTAGCTAAAAAGGACGAGTTAATGCGCGACTTCTCGATAAAATCAGAGCGTATCCATTCCGTTAACCAGTTGCTAAAAGCTTATACTTTGTTTGAAAGAGATACAGAATACATTCTGGATGATGGCAAAGTAAAAATTGTGGATGAGCAAACCGGCCGTGTGTTGGATGGCCGCCGGTATTCCGATGGTTTGCACCAGGCAATTGAAGCTAAAGAAAATGTAAAAGTAGAAGATGCTTCACAAACTTTTGCAACTGTTACCTTGCAAAACTACTTCCGAATGTACCATAAATTATGTGGTATGACAGGTACAGCCGTTACAGAAGCGGGTGAATTTTGGGAAATTTACAAGTTGGATGTAGTTGAAATTCCAACGAATACCCCGGCAAGCCGTTCTGATCGTCAAGATTTAGTTTATCGTACCATTCGCGAAAAATACAATGCTGTTGCAGATGAAATTGTAGCCTTAACACAAGCTGGCCGTCCGGTTCTTGTAGGTACTACTTCGGTAGAAATCTCAGAATTATTAAGCCGGATGCTTAAACTTCGTGGTATTAAACATAATGTGCTGAATGCTAAAATGCACCAGAAAGAGGCAGATATTGTAGCCGAAGCAGGTAAAAGAAGCACCGTTACCATTGCAACCAATATGGCTGGTCGTGGTACAGATATTAAATTGGGGGAAGGCGTAAAAGATGTTGGCGGTTTGGCCATTGTTGGTACAGAGCGTCATGAATCTCGTCGTGTTGACAGGCAGTTGCGTGGCCGTTCTGGTCGTCAGGGCGATCCGGGTTCTTCCCAGTTCTTTGTTTCATTGGAAGATGATTTGATGCGTTTATTCGGTTCAGAGCGTATTTCTGGCCTGATGGTAAGAATGGGAATTGAAGATGGCGAAGTAATTCAGCATTCTATGATTTCCAAATCTATCGAACGCGCGCAGAAAAAAGTAGAAGAAAATAACTTCGGTGTGCGTAAACGTTTGCTGGAGTATGATGACGTGATGAATTCACAACGTACCGTAATTTACACGCGGCGTAAAAATGCTTTGTTTGGCGAACGGCTTGATGTCGATCTGAACAACACCATTTTTGATGTCACAGAAGATGTTGTAACCGAATATAAAGACGCGAATAATTACGAAGGTTTCCAACTGGAAATGATCCGTTTATTTTCTGTCGATACAGAAATTACTGCGGATGAATTTGCCGGAAAGAATGTACCAGGTTTGGTAGAAAAAGCTTTTCATGAAATTACGGATTATTACAAACGCAAATCAGAAGCAATTGCCAAACAGGCTTATCCGGTTTTGAAAGACGTTTATGATACACGTGGCAATATGATCGAAAATATCATTGTGCCGTTTACCGATGGCGTTCATGGCATTCAGGTAGCCGTTCCATTGCAAAAAGCGGTTGAAAATGATGGCCATGAAGTGTTGAAATCCTTCGAAAAGAATGTGGTTCTAACTTTTATTGATGATGCCTGGAAAGAACATCTGCGCGAAATGGACGAACTGAAGCAATCGGTACAAAATGCGGTTTACGAGCAAAAAGATCCACTTTTGGTATATAAATTCGAAGCGTTTGAACTGTTCCGCCAGATGCTGACGAATGTGAACAAGGAAATTGTAAGTTTTCTGTTTAAAGGAGGCATCCCGGTACAGCAACAACCGGAAGAAATCCGCGAAGCGAAACCTGAACCGAAACTGGATATGCGCCAGATGCGCGTTACCAAACCGCAACTGGTTCACGAAACCAACGACGTGCCAGATGAAGATACGCGCGAATTGCAAAAACCAATGCCGGTAAAAGTAGAACAGAAAATCGGACGTAATGACCCTTGTCCTTGCGGAAGCGGCAAGAAATATAAAAACTGCCATGGTGTTGGAGCTGCATAAACGAGTTTCAAAACACACAATGGCACCCATAAATTTATACGATAAAAGAAGCATCCGAAAAAAGTTATCTTTTCTGATGCTTCTTTTATCGATGTTTTTTCTAACTACATTTTCCTTTGCACAAACACGCGGCCAGGTAGAAGTGATTAAAGATTCGCGAATCGATTCGATCATTGCCCATCGTTTAATCGCCACAAAATCTCCTTTAGGAAAAACCGGCAGCAGTTCTGGCTACGGTTATCGTGTGCAGTTTTTCATCAGTCCGAACCGAAATGAAATCTATTCCAAACAGGCTGCTTTTAATCAGTTGTATCCAGATTTGCGCACCTACATCATTTATCAGGAACCGAATTATAAAATTAAAGCGGGAGATTTCAGGACACGGCTGGAAGCGCAAAAGCTGATGCGTGATATTCGTCCGCAATTTCCCACCTTGTTTTTGGTTTCCGAAAAAATTAATGTTCCTAAACTCGATCCAATCGATGCTAAAAATTAAAATACAGGAGTTTGCCAAAAATATCCATCAGGATGTAATTGCCAACCGCCGACATTTGCACCAACATCCGGAACTTTCTTTTCACGAAGAAAATACGTATCAGTTCGTCGCTTCCAAGCTGGATGAACTGGGAATTGCTCACGAACGCATGGCTGGAAACGGATTAGTTGCTTTATTAAAAGGCGAAAAACCGTCTGATCAGGTTGTAGCTTTGCGTGGTGATATGGATGCTTTGCCAATTTTGGAAGCGAATGATGTTCCATATAAATCTCAAAATCCGGGTGTGATGCACGCTTGCGGCCACGATGTGCATACGTCATCATTATTGGGAACAGCCAGTATTTTGAACCAGTTAAAATCAGAATTTGGCGGAACGGTAAAGTTTATTTTTCAGCCTGCGGAAGAAAAACTACCGGGTGGAGCAAGCCTGATGATTGCAGAAGGCGTACTGGAAAATCCAAAACCACAAGCCGTAATCGGGCAACATGTGATGCCTTTGATTGATGCCGGAAAAGTAGGTTTTCGTGCCGGAAAATACATGGCCTCTACGGATGAACTTTATGTTACCGTAAAAGGAAAAGGCGGACATGGCGCGCAGCCGCAGCAAAATATCGATCCAGTAATTATTACAGCACATATTTTAACTGCTTTGCAACAAGTAGTTAGCCGTTTTGCAGATCCGAAATCGCCGTCTGTGCTGTCTTTTGGAAAAGTGATTGCCAATGGTGCCACTAACGTTATCCCAAATGAAGTTTATCTGGAGGGAACTTTTCGCACAATGGATGAAAAATGGCGGGAAGAAGCCCATATCCGCATGAAAAAAATGGCGGAAGGCATGGCTGAAAGTATGGGTGGCAGCTGCGATTTTGAGATTAGAAAAGGTTATCCTTTTTTAATCAACGAAGAAAAGCTAACTGCAAGTACGCGTGCTTTTGCAGAAGATTATCTGGGAAAGGAAAATGTGCTGGATCTGGATATTTGGATGGCTGCGGAAGATTTTGCTTACTATTCACAAGTGGCAGACGCGTGTTTTTATCGTTTGGGAACCAGAAATGAAGAACGCGGAATCACTTCATCCGTGCATACGCCAACTTTTGATGTGGATGAAAGTTCGCTGGAAGTGAGTACCGGTTTGATGGCTTACTTAGCCTTGAAACAGTTAGGAAATTAACAATGCTTCTTTTAGCATATAAAAAGCCTACTTTTATTGTCCTGCTTGTACTTGGGATTTTTTGTGCTGAGAAAGGTGAGGCTCAACAAATCAACCGCTTTAATCCGGACACAGTTAAAACCATTGTGGTGGATTCTGCGGTGGCAACCATACGTGGAAGGAAAGGATTAAATGCCCAGGATTTTATCGATCAGATTTTGCGGGACACCAGCTTTTACGAAGCATTCCGGAATATGAAAAAGTATGCTTTTACGGCCGAGAACCGCGTTTATACTTATGATAAAAATGATAAAGTAGATGGTAAGATTTATCGGAAACTAAAGCATAGTAATATTGCCGGATCGCATAAAATTCAATATTTGGCTAAACGCGATAGCGGACAGGTTTTTAAGCGCAATGGTAAATATGAATTATATACCACCGAAATGTTTGATTACATTTTTATGAATGCTTACAATTCTGATTTCATAAAAGGCGGAGATTCGCCCAACTCCGGAGGCAAAAATGAATCTTACAAAGACAAGTTGAAAACCTTGATTTTCAGTCCGGGCCGGCCGGTAAGCGGTATTCCTTTTATCAGTAAAAAAACAGAAATCTTCTCCCCGGAAATGAAGAACTTGTATCGTTATGAGTTTGCAAAAGGTACTTATCTGGATTCTATTCCGGTTTATCGTTTTAAAGTGATACAGCGGTCCGGTTTAAATGATGATCAGAAAGATGACGTCATGATTAAAGAACTGACTACTATTTTTGACCGCCGTAATTTTCAAATTTTAGGACGTTATGTGGATATGAAATTTAAGAATTTTGTAATAGAGTTTAATGTACAAATGAATATTGAATTGAATCGTTTTGATGGAGAATTATTGCCGACGAAAATTACTTATCAAGGAAACTGGGATGTGCCTTTTCACAAAGAAGAACGTGCAAGTTTTCTGGTTCTACACAAAGATTATCAGGCAGAAAAGTGATAATTTATTAATCTAACTTTTTCTCCATCAACCAATCCTGCTGTATATCATTACCCAGTTTAAATTGTAAAACACCGGTTTTTACAAATCCCCATTTGTGATAAAAGTTAATTGCTTTCTGGTTATTTTCCCAAACGCCAAGTATCAGTTTTTGAGCCTGATTTTTTAAAGCAAAATCAATTGCAAATTGCATCAAACTTGCGCCAACCTTTTGATTATGATAAGCTTTAGCCACATATAATCTGGAAAGTTCTGCCGTTTTTATTCCGGTAAAAGAAGCATCCGTTTGATTAAGGATCACTTTCATACAACCGATTGGCATACTGTTTTTATCGGCATAAAAACAGTATACAGCTGGATCTGATAATTCCTGAATGATCTTTTCAACGCTAAAACTTTCGGCCAGATATTGCGCCATATCCTGCGGATTGTTGAATTCAGCAAAAGTTTCTGAAAACAAATCAGCACCCAGCTTGGCAAATTCGGCAGCTTCTTCGGGGTTTACTTTGCGGATAGTGATTTCAGGATTCATCTGGCTTTAAAACTCAGCATTTTTTGGAAAACGTGGAAAAGGAATCACGTCGCGGATATTGCCCATCCCGGTCACAAACTGCACCAAACGTTCAAAACCCAAACCAAAACCGGCATGTTCGCAGCTTCCAAAACGGCGCGTATCCAAATACCAATCCAGTTCTTCTTTTGGGATGTTCATTTCGTCCATACGGCGTTCCAATTTGTCCAAACGTTCTTCGCGCTGTGAGCCGCCAACCATTTCGCCGATTCCAGGAAATAAAATATCCATCGCCCGAACAGTTTTGCGTCCAGCTGCATCCGGCTCATTCTGGCGCATATAAAACGCTTTGATTTCTGCCGGGTAATCGGTCAGAATTACTGGTTTTTTAAAATGTTTTTCTACCAGATAACGCTCATGTTCAGATTGTAAATCAGCGCCCCAATCTTCAATTAGATAATTGAATTTCTTCTTTTTATTTTGGGAAGAATTTTTCAGAATTTCAATTGCTTCCGTATAAGTCAATCGTTCAAAATCCTGATCCAGACAAAACTGCAATTTCTCCAGCAAACCCAAATCCAGGCGTTCATTTTGTGGTTTTTGTTTTTCTTCTTCGGCCAAACGTTGCGCTAAAAACTCCAGATCATCTGCATTTTTATCCAATGCTTCTTTTATCACGTATTTTAACAAAGCTTCCGCTAGATTAGCGTTATCTTCCAGATCACAAAAAGCCATTTCCGGTTCAATCATCCAAAATTCGGCTAAGTGGCGCGTTGTATTGGAGTTTTCAGCACGAAAAGTTGGACCGAAAGTATAAATCTCGCTCAAAGCCATCGCACCCAATTCGCCTTCCAGCTGACCGGAAACGGTTAAATTAGTTGCTTTTCCGAAGAAATCTTCCTTGTAATCAACTTCGCCTTCTGCTGTTTTTGGAACTTGAGTTAAGTCGAAATTTGTTACGTGAAAAGTTTCACCTGCGCCTTCCGCATCCGAAGCGGTAATGATCGGCGTATTCAAATATACAAATCCACGCTCCTGAAAAAACTGGTGCACAGCAAACGCCAGCGTATTTCTCACCCTAAAAACAGCAGCAAAAGTGTTGGTGCGAAAACGTAAATGTGCGATTTCGCGCAAAAATTCTAGGCTGTGTTTTTTGGGTTGAAGCGGATATTTCTCCGGATCAGAATCGCCCAGAATTTCTATGGATGCTGCTTTTACCTCTACTTTTTGTCCTTTTCCAAGTGATGCAACCACTTGTCCGGTTATGCTGATGGCTGCGCCGGTAGTGATGCGTTTTAACAATGCCGGATCAGTATTTTCAAAATCAACTACAATTTGCAGGTTTTGATTGGTCGAACCATCATTCAAAGCAATAAACTGGTTGTTGCGGAACGTGCGCACCCAGCCTTTTACTGTGGTTTCAAATCCGGTTTGTTCGCCTTGCAAAAGTGCCTTGATTTTTGTTCGCTGATTCATAAATACATCCTTTTTTGGAGCGGCGAAAATACGATTTATTCAGCACAGATAATTTCTGGTCTTGTATTTAAACAACAGCAAAATTGAAATCCATGTAAACAAAATTTTTTGGGGAGGGTTAGCAATTACAATCAGCATTAAACAATTTCTATATGAAAACTCAGTTCAACATAAAAACAAATTTTGCAAAAGGTCTAACCAAGTTTCACCTTATTTTTGGTACACTATTACTTGTATCAGCGAGTTTAGCATCTTGCAACAGCAATAGTAGTAATGGTGGAAAAACTACTGCCAGCCATGATACTTCGAGCGCAGTTAGTAACCGGGTAGATACAATTGGAGGTGGTAGTAAGCAACATTAATAGATTGAAATTAAAAGTTACCTGTAAAAAAGAGCCGTTTTGAATATTCATAGCGGCTTTTTTTTGTTTAAAATTTATCGCGCTTATAAAAACCATTTAATTTCAAAGGCCGTAAATTTTATTATCATTTAATATTTAAACAGCTTAAATTAAATTATATACAGGCTTAAACAAATGAAATATGCTTGTGTTGAAAGCAAACTCGTTACAAAATTTTTATTTACTCTATTATTATTTATGAAAATTCCATTTATTCAACTTTCAAAACCGAAATCTGGCAAAGCCGGGATGCCTTTATCAGTTTGTGCAATAGCAATTGCAGCAATTTCTTTTACGGCCTGCGATGGCAATAAAGGAAAAACAAGCTCAACAACCGACACTTCTAATGCCTCAACTGCCACAGTGGACACTACTGCATCGTTAAAAAAGTTAACACCAAAAGGGCCAAAACCAGCTTGGGGGCCGAATATTAAACCGGAAATGGCTGTCGTGATTGAAAAATTGACTAGTTATGGCGATAAGCCAGTTGAATCTCTTAATGCTGTTCAAGCCAGAAAAAATCACACAGCAAGTGATGCGGTTATGGATGTGATGAAAGATAACAACATCCCGATGCCAGCACCAAAAGTTGATACAGTAGGCAAAGAAATTCCGGTAGCAGGCGGCAATATCCATTTACGTATCTACACACCAAAAGAAAAAAAGGATTCTTATCCAGTAATCGTTTACTATCACGGCGGCGGTTTTGTAATCGCTAATATTGATGTTTACAATGCTTCTGCACAAGCAATGGCAGAGCAGGTTGGTGCAGTTGTAGTAGCGGTTGCTTATCGTTTGGCTCCTGAGCATAAATTTCCAACGGCTCATGATGATGCTTATGCAGCTTATGCTTGGACGGTAAAGAATGCGGCTTCTATCAAAGGTGATCCAAAGAAAATTGCTGTTTTAGGTGAAAGTGCCGGCGGAAATTTAGCAGTTGCAACGGCTATTAAAGCACGCGATAATGGCATTATGGTTCCAACACATATTGTAAGCGTTTACCCGATTGCCAACAGCGATACCAAAACGGATTCTTACATGAAACAAGCAAACGACAAACCGTTGAATAAGCCAATGATGATTTGGTTTACTACAAATTATACCAGAACTCCTGCTGATGCAAAAGATCCGCGTATTTCTTTGGTTAATGCTAACTTAAAAGGTTTGCCAGCTACTACAATTATCACAGATGAGTATGATCCGTTGCATGATGATGGTACAAAACTTGCTGATAAATTAAAAGCTGCTGGTGTAACGGTTAACAGCAAAAATTATGATGGTGTAACCCACGAATTTTTTGGAATGGCTACCGTAGTTCCGCAAGCTAAAGAAGCACAAGCTTTTGCTGCAAGTGAACTGAAAAAAGCTTTCGGTATGTAATCCAAACAATTTTTAGATGATAAAAAGAGCTATCCACCGAAAGTTGGATGGCTCTTTTTTTTGTTTTTGCAGCTCAAAATCGCTCCTGGATCCGGTCGCCGATATTAGTTTCAATAAATTGTAACGTAATGTTAATTGCATCCAGTTTGTCTGCAATCTGGCTAATCAAGTCTTCTGCCTGATTATTTAAACCATAATTCACCATCAGCGCCGTATAAATCATACCGCGTTTTGGGTCGAAGCAGGTATTCATCGAAACTACTTTATAACCATCAAGCGCTTTTTCATCCAGCAGTAATTCCAATTCACCGGACGAATTACTATCTAAAATAATGTAATCAATTTCCATCAATGTTTAAATAATTGTAGCAATCTGTTACGGTAGTAGCTTGGTTTTAGTTAGATTTCTGCAGAAAATTTTAAGTAGAATAACGAATTGTGCACCTGAAATTTTATATTTTTTCTGTGGAGAAAAAAAAACTCCCTAAATCAGCAAGCCGAGAGCGATAAAAAGGTTCGTACTAATTGGTGTTGATGCTGTTTTTATCCACCTTTTTTCTGTGTTGATCGCCAAAACAATTAAATAGAATCACAGTTTAGCAAGTCATGAGTAAAAATGACCTTAAACCGTATATTTCTATTTTAATGCCGGTGTACAACCAGGCCAATTTTATCAGCCGGGCCATCCAAAGTTTACTCATCCAAGGCTATCAAAACTGGCAACTGGTTATTATCAACGACGGTTCTACGGATCATCTGGAAAGTATCGTTTCTGCCTATCTCAATCATCCGCAGATCACTTATCTCGAAAATAAAGAAAATAAAGGTTTAGGTGCTGCGCTGAACCAGGGTTTGGCAAAAGCGAAATTTGATTTAATTGCTTACTTGCCTGCTGATGATGTTTTTTACAACGATCACCTTCAATCTCTTATAAATAAACTGGATGAAAACCCGGAAAATGTACTGGCTTTTTCCGGTATCCGTCATCATTATAATCGTTATGCAGATGGAAAATTAGAAGGTTTCTGGCTGCAATTGGTGCAATGTCTCCACAAAAAAACCAATGATCTCTGGATGGAACGGCAGGAGTTAGTGACCGATGACCTCGACCGCATGTTCTGGAATAAATTAGCGTTGAAAGGAGCATTTGCAGAAACCGGAAACATCACCTGCGAATGGGTTGATCATCCGCACCAGCGTTACAAAATCATTCAGGAACCACTGGGTGGCATCAATCCGTACAAGTTATATTATGGCGTGAAGCAACCGCTGCGCTATCATACTACGATGGGAAATTTGATTGATGAGGTTAGCTTTTACGAACCTTTTCGCCATAAAAATAAGGTTGATCCAAAAGGATTAAAAATTGTAATTGTAGGCGAACTGGCTTACAACGCTGAGCGGATTGTAGCTTTTGAAGAACAAGGCCACCAGTTGTACGGTTTGTGGATGCGCGATCCGTACTGGTACAATACCGTCGGTCCGCTGCCTTTCGGCAATATGGAAGATATCCCGTATGAAAACTGGCAGCAGCGCATCGCCGAGATCAAACCGGATATAATTTATGCTTTGCTGAACTGGCAGGCCGTACCTTTTGCCCGCGAAATTATGCTGGCTGATACTGGCATTCCGTTTGTTTGGCATTTTAAAGAAGGTCCGCTGATTTGCATGGAACACGGTTTATGGCCGGAGTTGATTGATCTGCATACTTTATCTGATGCGCAGATTTATTCAAGCCCGGAAATGCGCGACTGGTTCCTCCAATTTTTACCCGATAAAAACAGCATGACCATGATTCTGGATGGCGATTTGCCGAAAAAAGAATGGTTTAAATCAGAACAAACATCACTTTTATCAGATCAGGATGGCGAATTACACACCGTTGTGCCGGGCCGGCCAATTGGTTTGCATCCGCAAAATGTGGTTGATCTGGCAGAACAAAAAATTCATCTTCATTTTTATGGTGATTTTACGCACGGCCAATGGAAAGAATGGATCATCAAAACGCAAAAAATGGCGCCTGGCTTTTTGCACATTCACCCAAATGTAACGCAGGAAAATTGGGTAAAAGAGTTTTCAAAGTATGATGCCGGCTGGCTGCATTTTTTTGAAAGCAGAAATGATGGTGAAATGATGCGCGCCAATTGGGACGATCTCAATTATCCGGCACGCATTGCTACACTGGCCATGGCTGGTTTGCCGATGTTGCAGCGCGATAATTCCGGTCATATTGTGGCCATGCAATCGCTGGTTAAAGAGTTGGGTTTGGGTTTGTTTTTCAGCGATACCAAAGAATTGGGAATTCAACTTGGCGATAAGCAAAAAATGCAGCAGATCCGGCAAAATGTTTGGGAAAAACGGATGCTGTTTTGTTTTGATGAACATGTGCCCGAACTCGTTTCCTTTTTTCGCAAAGTGATGGCTGCGAAAGAGCCTTCCGCCAAAATCACCCAAAAAACTGTTGTAAAAACAGTATTGAATAAAGTAACTAAATTCTAAAATTACCTATAAAATCTGTCATGATCTTAAAAAGTACCTTCGAGGAAAATCAGGAAATTCCGACACTGTTTACCTGCATGAGCGAAAATATTAATCCGCCATTGTTTTTTGAAGACGTTCCGGAAGGCACAAAAAGCCTGATTCTATCTCTGGAAGATACCGATGCTACGCCAACGCCCTGGATTCACTGGCTGCTGTTTAATATTCCAACAACGGTAACAATGGTTAACCAAAACCAAATCCCGGAAGGCGCCACGGAAGGTTTGGCCAACAATAAAAGCTTTGGTTATGAAGGCCCTTGTCCGAAATATTTCTCCGGAATGCATCATTATTTATTCACTTTGGTAGCTTTAAATACCGTTTTGGATATTCCAGCAGCATCCGACAAAACCGTTGTGTTTGAAAAAATGCAAGGCCATATCCTGGCAACGGCACAGTTGGTGGGTTTGTGCAACGCTGATAAATTTACCCTGTAAAAACAGCATGGTTATGCAAAACTTGTTTCGGCACCTCATCAAAAGGTTTTGATTTTGCAGGAGAGATGCTGAAACAAGCTCAGGATGACCATTTAGAACCAAATTCATCTCAGCCATGATCAAAAAAATAGCCGTTCTGCGTGCCAATGCGCTGGGCGATTTCATTTTTATATTGCCTGCTTTGCAAGCTTTGAAAGACACTTTCCCAAATGTGGAAATTGTTTTACTGGGGAAAGAATGGCATCGCGAATACCTGACAGGGCGGCCATCTAATGTTGATCGGGTAGTGGTTGTGCCGCCATATCCCGGCGTTGGTGCAGCTTATGATTATCAGGTTGATGAAGGCGAACTGAATACCTTTTTTAATGAAATGCAAGCCGAAAATTTTGATATGGCCTTCCAGTTTCATGGTGGCGGCAAAAATTCTAATCCGTTTATGCTTCGTTTAGGAGCCAAAAAAGTGATTGGCCTAAAATCTCCGGTTGCGCCTGAAGTTGATGTTTCGGTACCTTATGTTTTGTATCACAGCGAAGCCATGCGTTATTTAGAAATGGTGGCATTAATTGGTGCAAAAACGCTGAATATTGAGCCTCGATGGGAATCAATCCCAAAAGATTTGGAAGAATTAGATAAAGTTTTGCCTGGTTGGAAAAGTCAAAACTTGATTGTCATTCATCCTGGTGCAACGGATATGCGCCGCCGCTGGCCGGCAAAAAAGTTTGCTGCTATTGCCGATGACTTGATTGATTTAGGTTTTAAAATCGCCATTACCGGAACCGATTTTGAAAATGAGGTGGTAAAAGAAGTATGGGAAAACATCAGCGAAAAGCAGAAAGCTTATAACTTATGCGGAAAACTCTCACTGTCCGGGATGACAGGTCTGCTCTCAATTGCCAAATTGGTTATAGCTAATGATACCGGCCCGATCCATTTGGCAAGAGCTTTAAAAACACCAACAGTTGGAATTTTTTGGTGCAGCAATGCCATTACCGGCGCACCTTTTACAGTAATGCAAAACCGTACATTAATTTCTTTTATGGTTGATTGTCCGATTTGCGGACAACGGGTAATTTCAGCAACAGCAATTTTTCCACCCAGAGGAAACTGTCATCATCAAATTTGTTTTGTGGATGAAATTACCGAAAAACAGGTGATGGATTCAGCTCAGGATTTATTATTTCAAACCAGCAACTGGCCCGAAGATATTGTTGTGAAGCCAATTGATTTTGTAAATTTTTATTAAGGTATGTTGTTGTCATGTTTACTAAAGGAAGATTCTTTTCAAACGAAGTGTGATTTTTCTCTTGCTTCGATGAAAATTTCTCACATTAAATTGATAAAACAAATAGTACCAAATATAATCAAACAACCTTAGCCAGTTTCGCATCTTCATTGATCCGTTTAATCATATTGGTGGTAGAATGATCAGGCACCAACGGAATAAACGCCACTTTTCCGCCAACTTCTTCTACAACGCTGGCTTCCGGCAGGTTCTGCATATTGTAATCGCCTCCTTTGATGTAATACTGTGGTTTTACTGCGCGGATTAAGGCTGACGGCGTATCATCATTTACAGAACCGAACGGCACGATATGATCGATAGAAGTTAAACCCGAAAGCACATAAATACGATCAGCCAGTTCATTAATTGGCCGGGTAGAACCTTTTAAACGGCGGATACTTTCATCATTGTTCAAACCTACAATTAGCACGTCGCCATAATTTTTAGATTGATTAAGGTAGCTGACGTGGCCGGAATGCAAAATATCAAAACAACCATTCGTAAACACAATATTTTTGCCCTGCTGATGATAAAACTGGCATAATTCTTCCAGCTCCGGCGCGCCGGAAACGTATTTATCCTGGGTAGAGAAAAACGCTTTCAACTCGTTTAAAAAGCAAGGAGCAGTAGCCGTTTTTCGGATGGCAACCGTTGCAGCAGCTATAGCTAGTTCAGCTGCCTCTGCACTGCTTGCACCAGAACATTGGGCTAAAGTAAAAGTGCTGATAAAAGTATCACCGGCACCTACAACATGCGGATTTTCAACCTCATGCGCTGGACTGTGATGGGTATATTGGCCTTTTTCAAAAACCATGCAGCCATCTTCATCCAACGTAAGCGTAATGTGTTCTGCGCCAGTTAACCGGTACAAAGTCGGGCCATAATTTTTTAACTGTTCAATTCGGTTTTTGCTGAGGCTTTGCAGATTTAGTAACCCAATGGCTTCTACATAGTTTGGTTTTACTACCGAAGGCTGCAAAGGTGTAAACAACGGCAGATTTTTAGAATCTAAAGCCAGATAAGCAGGTGATTGCTGTTGCATCTGCTGCAAAAATTCAATCAAAGCCGGCGTAAACAAACCGGCTTTGTAATCGCCTAAAACAACCGCATCAAAACGGCTGTAATCAGACTTTAAATACTCAAATATTTTTTGTTCCGAATCAGCAGAGGGCGGGTTTTGTGTTCCGCAATCAAAACGGCTCAGCAATTGGCCGTTGGAAACCAGCCGGGTTTTTGTAACCGTTGTCCGGAAAGGTTCGCGCACAATGGCCTCACAATTTATGCCGGCTTTCTCCATAAAAGCACAGGCTTTGTTGCCATCTTCGTCCTCACCCGCAATTGCTAAAAAGCTTACTTGTGCACCTAAAGCTTTTAAATTGATAGCCGCATTGGCTGCACCGCCCGGAATCTCTTCCCGATCAGAAATAGTAACGACAGGAACAGGCCCTTCCGGAGAAAGCCGGAAACTATCACCTTTCAGGTAAATATCCATCACCAGATCACCAATTACCAGCACTTTCAACTGGCTAAAATGATCCATAATTTTCTCGTTCCTGCTCATACTGTTTTTATCAATGGTTTTTTGTGCCGATGCTGTTTTTATCAACCTAAAATTTAAGGCCAGCTGGTCTCCATTAAAGGTAAAATTAAAATTTCCGGTACTACTGTATCGGTATCATCCTCAATGATATAACGGATTTTGGTAGCTACGTTTTTTGGATCCTGTAAATTTTGTGGTGGAATATCCGGAAAACGGTCCAGTAAAAACGGCGTGCTCATGCCACCGGCAATAATGGCGGTAACTTTCACATTTACTTTGCGTGCTTCGGTAAAAAGCGCATGACTAAAGCCGCGTAAACCCCATTTGCTTGCATGATAAACGGAAGCTTCCGTCCAGGCGCGCAACGAAGCGGTGCTTACAATATTGATGATGTTTCCGGATTTTTGTTCGGACATCACTGCCATAGCGTATTTTGACATTAAAAACGGTCCGCGTAAATTTACAGAAAATGCTGCATCCCACTCAGAAACAGAAAGTTCCATAATGGATTTGGTGAAATCTATCCCAGCATTGTTTACCAGAATATTTAGACTGCCGTATTCGCTTTTGATCTTTTCGATCGTGCTTTTAACCGATTCTTCACTGCTCACGTCCAAACGCATAGCTACAGCTTTTCCACCTTTATCGGTGATTGTTTTTACAGTTTCGGCTGCTTTTTCTTCCTGAATATCGCCTGCAATAACCATTGCGCCCGCTTCGGCCAGCTGGTAGCAAATCTGCTGCCCAAGCCCTTGCGCGCCGCCGCTTACCAAAGCAACTTTACCTTGTAATTTTTCCATTTTTTGGTTTTAGTTGATATAATTTGTGTTAGGTTGATGCTTTATAAATGCTTCTTTTACAGCATGATTTTGGTGTTCCGATGTTGATTGATGGCCGCCTGGAAAACCCGAAGCCAATCTGCATTAAAACGTTTGATGTCGAAACGTTTTTTAGCCATCGCTTGCCCGGCTGCGCCCATTTGTCTGGCTTTTTCGGGATTGGCCAGCAAATCTTTCATGGCAGCAATCAGGTAATTAATATCGGTATGGATAATGCCTGTTTCGCCGTTTTTAATCACCGAAGCCAGCTCGGTGGTAGCCAAACCAACCACCGGGATGCCCATCGTCATAGCTTCACAAACGGCCAAACCTAAACTGGTAAACCGAATCGGGTTGAAAAAGAAACGGTACTTGCTTAAAAACTCCGGTAGTTCCGGGTGTAAAACTTCGCCCAAACCTAATCTTTCGGCACCCATGCCAACCAAATCAATCGGTACATTTTTCTGTACTTCCAAAAAAACGTCCAATCCGAGCCGACGTCCTCGTCTTTCAATATTATTTATAACCACAATTCCGCGTTCCAATTCGCCGGAATAAGGAACTTCACGCACTTCTACGCCGTGCTCAATCACTGTAAAAGGCAAATTATTGTTATCCCAAAGCAAACTGTTGAAGTGCGTAACATGCACCAAATTGATATTGTTATCGCTGATAATATGCTTGGTATAAGGCGTAGTTTCCTGCGGAGGATCATGTTCCAGATAAATTTTCGGCAGTTCGCGCTGTTCGGCAGAAAGGGTTTCAAACTGATCTTCCAGAAAGTTTTTTTTAGTTTGAAACAGGATGCAGTCCAACTCCAATTCTTTTACTTTTTCTTCCTCAACCTCATGTACGTTTTCTCCAAAAGGAAAAGTTGTGCCACGGCCAACATAACCCGGTTTTGCTTCTTTGCTAACCGGGATATAGATTTCATAACTACCTAAAGATAAGTAATATAGATAAGTACCATGGATGTGCCAGGTAAATATTTTTAATCTTTTTTGGCCGGTAACAGAAGGCAGTTGCATAAAACAGAACAGGATTTTATTTGATGCGTTAACCAGAAATTAACAGGAAGTGTTTTACACACAACCGGTTTTTTGAAGCGATACTTCTTTTATCACTCTAAAATCATCAGCCTAAAGCAAAAAAACAGGCATAAAAAAAGCATCGCCTTTGCAGGCGATGCTTTTTTTAGCTGCTTAAAAATTAAGCGTTTTGCACTTTTAAAGATTGAATCTGAATTAAATCTGATTGGATACCATCGCGTTGTTTTTTCAACAAAGCCAAGTGATCTGCGTGATCTGTATAATCAGCAATGTAACCATCATATTTTTCTATGGCAGATTTTTCGCCTGTAATAATTGCATCTAAAATAGCTGTGTTATCGTTTCCGGTAACTGCTTGTTTTACATCAATCCAACCGCGGTGAATGGCACCTAAAATACCACCATTATCATTGTCATCTTCGTTGCCACCATGCTGTTTAATGTGTGCCTTTAATTCTGCAGCATAAGCAGCACGCTCTAAAGCATATTTTCCGAAAACGGCTTTCAACTCTAAAGAGTTAGTTGTTTCGGCTGCAGATTCGTATCCCTGTTTTCCATCATTCAAAATAGTTACTAAGCTATTTAAATCGCTGATGATTTCTTTGTTACTTTCCATGATCGTCTTTGTAATTTTATTAAAAAGATAAAACGCAGACAATTGTTTTAAAAATTTAATAGCTGTTAAAATCAAGTTTTAAATTTATATCGATAAAAGAAGTATTATATCTCAAGGTGCAACGGTTTTACAGGTTTCCGTTTTTTATTTAATTTTATCGCAGTAATTTAAAATAGATTCTGTTTAAGAAGATGCTTGATCAAAATAACAACCACAATGGTAAACTCAAAACCTTACCCAAAACTCCAACTGGAATTTCCGGATTAGACGATATTACCGGTGGCGGCCTGCCAAAAGGACGGCCGTCTTTGTTTTGTGGTGAAGCCGGTTCGGGCAAAACGCTGTTTTCGTTAGAATTTATTGTGCGTGGAGCAGTGGAATTTAATGAGCCGGGCGTATTTATGGCTTTTGAAGAAAAAGCTGAAGAGCTGGCCATGAATGTAGCTTCGCTGGGTTTTGATCTGGACGAATTACAAGCCGAAAAAAAAATTAAAGTAGATTATGTGCACATTGACCGGAGCGAAATAGAAGAAACCGGCGAGTACGATCTCGATGGCTTGTTTATCCGCTTGGGTTATGCAATTGATAGCATTGGAGCCAAAAGGGTAGTGCTGGATACGATTGAAAACCTGTTCTCGGGTTTATCCAACCAAACTATTTTGCGTGCAGAATTGCGCCGCCTTTTTCAGTGGCTGAAAGAAAAAGGAGTAACAGCCATTATTACCGGCGAAAAAGGGGATGGTTCTTTAACGCGCCAGGGTTTGGAAGAATACGTTTCTGATTGTGTGATTTTGCTGGATCATCGGGTTGATAACCAGATATCTACGCGCCGTTTACGCATTATTAAATACCGTGGTTCTGTACATGGCACCAACGAATATCCGTTTTTGATTGATGAAGAAGGTATATCGGTTTTGCCAGTTACCAGCCTCAAACTCAATAGTGAAGTTTCTTCCGAAAGGATTTCTTCCGGCATAGAGGAGTTGGATAATATGATGAGCGGGAACGGTTTTTTCCGCGGAAGCAGCATTTTGGTTTCGGGTACCGCCGGAACCGGGAAAACCAGTATTGCAGCTTCTTTTGCCAACGAAACCTGCAATCGCGGAGAAAAGTGTATTTATTTTGCATTTGAAGAATCGCCAGCCCAGATTATGCGTAACATGCAATCCATCGGCATAAATCTGCAACAGCATGTAAATGATAATTTACTTTATTTTCATGCTTCGCGCCCAACACTTAACGGCCTGGAAATGCACCTGGTTTCCATTCATAAGCAAATCAGAAAAATTAAGCCGAGGGTAGTTATTCTTGATCCGATCACCAACCTTATCACAGTAGGCTTGGTTAGCGAAGTAAAATCTATGTTGATCCGGCTGATTGATTTTTTGCAGGAGGAGCAGATTACGGTGATGTTTACCGCCCTCAACCTAAATACTATTGTAAACGAGCAAACAGATGAAGGTGTTTCTTCGTTGGTAGATGCCTGGTTGCTGGTGCGTGATATTGAATTTAATGGCGAACGTAACCGAGGTTTGTACATTATGAAATCGCGTGGAATGAAGCATTCTAATCAGGTCCGCGAATTTGTAATCACTAATCAAGGTTTGAATTTGATCGATGTTTATTTAGGTCCGGAAGGCGTGCTGACCGGTTCTGCAAGGGAGGCACAGGAAATGAGCGAACATGCCGGAAAAGTAGTTTATAGGCATGGTTTAACCAGAAAAGACCGCGAAATAGAGTGAAAACGTAAAGTGCTGGAGGCGCAAATTGCAAAGTTGCAAAACGAATTTGAATCTATAGAGGAAGAACTGAACAAGGTTTATGTAGAAGATGAGTTAGTAAAAGAAGCAGCAGAAAAAACCCGGCTGGAAATGATTAGGTTGCGGGGCAGCGGAAACAATATTTAAAAAATACCAGTAAAAGAAGCTCCAAAGATGCAAGAAGTAAAAGAAGATACCTGGGAACTGCGGCTCTACGTGGCAGGAAAAACTGCTAAATCCATTACGGCTTTAAATAACCTGAAACGTTATTGTGAAGAGCATTTACACGGGAAATATAAAATTGAAGTAATTGATTTGCTGGAGCATCCGCAGCTGGCCGAAGGCGATCAAATTTTTGCAATTCCAACTTTGGTAAAAAAGGTACCTGAGCCGGTTCGTAAAATTATTGGTGATTTATCAAACGAAGAAAAAGTACTGGTAGGTTTAAATATCCGGCCGCTTAAAGTATCATGAGTTATCCAGAAGAGTTTCCGTCTCATATTCCATCAAATGATCAAAAAAATATAATCTACAAACTCAGGTTATTTGTAACCGGGGCATCTCCAAATTCGTTACGAGCTATTACCAATACCAAACATTTTTGCGAAACCTATTTACCAGGAAAGTATGAGTTGGAAATTATCGATGTGTATCAACAGCCTGATTGGGCGCAGCAAGAGCAAATTGTTGCTTTGCCTTTGCTGATCAAAAAATTCCCGCTTCCAGAAAGAAGACTCATTGGTGATATGTCTGATACAGCAAAAATATTTAAAGGATTGGGCTTAGAAAAAGCTGGTTAAAAATGCCAATAGTATTAACATATCAAGAATTATTAGGCCAGAATGCAACGTTGCACCAGCAGCTGGAAGAAGCTAATGATGCAATTGATGCAATCAGAAGTGGCCAAGTTGATGCTTTTATTGTAAAGTCTGGTGATGAACATGAAGTTTATGCACTTCGCAGTGCCGATCAAACTTATCGGGTTTTTATAGAAAAAATGGCCGAAGGTGCTGTAACGTTAGATAGCCACGGCGTTATCTTATATAGCAACTCGCGTTTTGCCTCTATTTTAGGGCTCACACTCGAAAAAGTAATTGGAATCGATTTTGAAAACTTTGTTGCGCCGGCATTCAAAAAAGCTTTCCTGAATTTAATTCAAACTGGCTGGGAAACAGAGGTTAAAGGCGAAATCAGTTTAATCCATTATCAAAACCAGCTAATTCCTTTCTTATTTTCCATCAATGCACTACAAATTGGAGGAGAAGCTACGCTGAGCATCATTTTGACGGATCTAACTTCCCAAAAAATAACAGAGCAGGAACTTAAAACTAAAAACGAACAGCTGGAAGAAGCACGCCAGGAAGCCGAAAACCTGAATAACGAGCTGGAAAACATACTCCAGGAACGCACACATGCGCTGCTACTAAGTCAGGAACATTTTAAGTTTTTGGCTGATAATATACCCGTTATCGTGTGGACGGCTCGGCCAGATGGTTATTTGGATTATTATAACCGACGCTGGTTTGATTATACTGGCTATAACTTCGAGCAATCAGCAGGTTGGGGATGGAAACCAGCATTACATCCAGATGATTTGGAAAATACGGTTGACATTTGGACTAAATCCGTGCAATCCGGAAAACCGTATGAAATGGAATATCGATTAAAAAATGCAAAAAACGGGTATTATAGATGGCACATTGCCAAAGCGTTGCCTTTTCAGAATGATGAGGGTGAAATACTTAAATGGTTCGGTACCATCATCGATATTGAAGATCAGAAAAAGGAAATGGAGAAACGGGATGAATTTATCGGCGTAGCCAGCCACGAACTTAAAACGCCCTTAACCAGTGCCAAAGGTTATATTCAACTCATAAATTCATACCAGAAAGAACCTTTGCCGGGTACGGTAAAAACCTTTGTAAAAAAAGCGAACGACTCTTTAAATAAGTTACAGATCTTGGTTAATGATTTGCTGGATGTAAGTAAAATCCAGGCAGGTAAATTAGAATTCAGTGTAAATGAAATTAACCTTGGTAAGTTAATATCCAATTGCGTAGAAAACGCCACGCATATTTATCCGGCTTCTGTCATCATCAATTGCTACACCGAAGATTTTATGATCACCGGTAATTTTGAGCGCTTGGAACAGGTATTAATGAACCTGATTAACAACGCAATTAAATATTCTGATTCCGATCATCCAATTGATATCAATGCCGAAAAGTTTGGCAATTATATTCGGGTTTCTGTTACCGATAAAGGCATCGGCCTTACCCCAACAGAAATGGAACGAATTTTTGAACGGTTTTACCGCGTAGAGGATAAAAAGTTTTTAACAAGCGGTTTGGGTATGGGCCTGTTTATCTCTTCAGAAATTATTAAAGCACACCGCGGTTTTATGTCGGTAGAGAGCAAATTTAACGAAGGCTCCACCTTTTATTTCAGTTTACCACTTGAAACCGGTGCTGTTTTTATCAGGTAAAAACTCCTGCTTTTATTATAATTGTATTTTGTTTCAGGCTGATAACCAAGCAGCTAATCGATACAAAAACCTCGTTTATCGGTACACTTTGCTGTAGCTGTTTTAAACAAATCAATTTTACATTTTATCATTAAAAATTACGCGGCTGCTTAGCGGCTATTGTAACTGTATTATTCAAAAAATTATTGGTAAAAACAGTAAATCATGGCCATCGCACAAGTAAAAATCACCTATAAACAAAGCATCGATAGCCATGCAAAAACAGAATTTGAAAAGGCTGTTTTTAAGGCTACTTATTATCAGTTTTTAATCAAATCCCGGATTTATAATATTGATAATCAGTTTAAAACATTTACACAGATGCTGGAAAATGATATTCGGGCCAGTTCTTTGAACAAAAAACTGGGTGTTGCAGTGAAGTATTTACTGGATCAATCAACAACAAAAATGCCCGGATTACAAGATAATTTAGGCCGGAAAATTAATTTCGTTTCGCAGGAACTGGAGTTACAGGAATCGGATTTACTGGATCAGTCCGTTCATCATCTCCACCTGAATTATACCACCGGAAACCTGATTTTGCATCAAATTATAGGCGAATATTTACTGCTTTCCATTCCGGTAAGCGAGCAGGACTGCAAAGAAGAAGCCAGTACTTTTATGCTGAAAATGCAGCCGAACGTGGCCATTAGTAGTTACCAGGAATACAAAAATTTAGTTGCGTTGGATTTTACCGGCTTTGCAGCCAACTGATGCTGTTTTTATCAGCTTAAAAATGATGAGCATGATTTGTAAATCCGTAAATTCCTGTTGCTTTGTATATGTACCGTTCTAAAGCAACCACGTTTTTTATCCACTCGGTTGGCTGGCTGTTGTTTTTAATGTTTCCGATCCTTTTCATGAACCAAGAACAAGGCAATAGTAATAGCGCGATGCTTCTTTTATCGCCTTATTATTGGTTGTTCTGCCTTACTTACATCATTTTATTTTATTTGAATGCCTGGTATCTGGTGCCGGGTTTTGTTTTTAAAAAGAAAATTCTGGCTTATAGTGCCATCGTGCTGATGCTGTTTGGCTTTGTATTTTACCTGCAGCCTTTTGATAATTTGCTGAAAAACAGTGGGAGGTCTACAGCAAAGAATAATAATATCCAGATTTTATCCGCACCGCCACCAGGCTATCAGGACATGACGATCAATCCAGGCGTGGATACTTTTATGCCGCCCGGAGCCAGCAAACTTAAATTTGGGCCGCTGCCGCACCAGGATATGCGGATGCAGGACCCGAATTTGAAACCAGCACACAGTTTTTTTCTGCTGCATCAATCCGATAACGTGGATATGGTCAGCCTGTTTATTTACATCCTGATTATCGGCCTCAGTACGGCTACCAGTACGGTGCAACGCTGGCAAACTTCAGAGCAAAAAGTAGTTCGTGCCGAAGCGGAAAAAGCCAATGCCGAGCTGTCATTCCTTAAAGCGCAGATCAACCCGCATTTCCTGTTCAATACGCTCAATAATATTTACACCATGTCTGTTACGCAGCACGAACATACTTCGGATAGCATCATGATGCTGTCCAACATTATGCGTTACGTAACCGATGATGTAACCGAAGATTTTGTGCTGCTGCAACATGAAATCAATTGTATCCAGGATTATATCAGCTTGCAAAAATTGCGTTTAGGCAGCAAAACCAAGCTGTGTTTTGAGGTAGAAGGTTTGATCGAGAACCAGAAAATTGCACCGCTTATCATCATGACTTTTGTGGAAAACGTATTCAAATACGGCATCAGCAAGCACAAAGAATCCATGATCAATATTAAATTGAAGGTAGAAGGAGACTGTATTTCGTTTTTCTGCCAGAATACTTTGCTGGAACATCAGCCTACCGTTGCCCGGACCGGCATCGGGATTGCCAACACGCGGCAACGGCTGGAGTTACTTTACCCGAAAAAATATCTGCTGGAAATAGACAGTAACAATCAATTGTTTACAGTAAAATTGCGTTTAAACTGCTGAAATAAATCTCTTTAATGATGACTGAATTAAAATGTGTAGCCATTGATGACGAACCGCTTTCGCTGGAGCTGATCAAAAAATACATCGCTTCATTTCCGTTTTTGAAGTTGATGAACACGTTTGAAGATGCCATTTCGGGTGCCGAATATCTGCGGAACAGTGCGGTGGATTTGCTTTTTGTCGATATCAACATGCCCGACATTAGCGGCGTTGATCTGGTGCGTTCTTTAACCCAAAAACCGATGGTGATTTTCATCACGGCTTACAAAAATTTTGCTTTTGAAGGATACGAATTGCAGGCAATTGATTATTTGCTGAAACCGGTTGATATAAAGCGTTTTAGTTTGGCTGTAGAAAAAGCGGTTGATTTTTATCGGTATAAACATGCCGTAAAAGAAGCACCGGAAGAAGAAAGTTTGTATGTGTATTCGGAGTACCGGATGATCAAAATCAAGCTGTCTGAAATTGAATATATTGAAAGTATGGAAGACTATATTAAGATCCACACCACAACAAATCCGAAGCCGATCCTGACGCTGATGACGTTGAAAAAAGTGGTTGAAAAGCTGCCAGGGGATCAGTTTAAGCGGATTCACCGCAGTTTCATTATCGCTGTAAATAAAATAAAATCTATTCAGGGTCGTAAAGTAAAACTGCTTTCTGCAGAATTGCCGATCAGCGATAGTTACAGCAATTTTGCAAAAGAGTGGATCAGCAAAACGTAATGCTTCTTTTATCGACCTAAATTTGGATTATGAAACTAAAAAAGAACATTGCCACCAGCGAAAACGGCTTTATTTTTAACCCGGCCACCGGCGATTCTTTTTCTGGAAATACAATTGCTGCCGAGATTTTACTGCTGATGAAAATCGGTAAATCCGACGTCGCAATCAAGCAGGAAATTTTGGAAAAATATGATGCCGAACCAATGCAACTCGAACAGGATTGGGACGACTGGATGCTGCAACTGAAAGATGCTAATTTGTTGGAATGATAAAATTTTACTAAACGCTAGATGAATGCTGAATCTTTGGTAATCGGCGTAACCGGTTTAAACGCTACCGAAAATCCGGGTCCGGGAATTCCTGTGATCCGTGCTTTGCGCGATGGTTTGGGTGAAAATATCCGCATCATCGGCTTGTGCTACGAGCCGCTGGAACCAGGGATTTATATGAAAAATTTGGTGGATAAAACGTATCAGATTCCATACCCTGCGGCCGGTGCAGAAGCTTTGCTGGAGCGTTTGCAGTTCATTCACGAAAGAGAAAAACTAAATATTATCATTCCGAATTTTGATGCTGAGCTGTATAATTTTATCAGACTGGAACCACGGCTAAAGCAGCTAGGTATCCATACTTTTTTGCCATCGCATCAACAGCTGGCCATGCGCGAAAAGGTGAACCTGCATGTTTTCGGCAAGCAGTATCAGTTAAATGTTCCTGATTCTTATATCATTAGCAAAATTTCGGCACTAAAAGAAGCATCTGAAAAATCAGGTTTTCCACTGGTGATAAAAGGCCAGTATTACGAAGCATTTGTGGCAGAAACGCCGGAACAGGCGCAGGAAGCATTTCACAAACTGAGTGCAAAATGGGGTTTGCCTATTATTGTACAGCATTTTATTAGCGGAATGGAAATTAATGTAGCGGTTTTGGCGGATGGCAAAGGAGGCATTATCAGCTTGGTTTCGATGCGGAAAATGTACATTACGGAAAAAGGAAAAGCCTGGGCAGGAATCACCATTGAAGATCAGGATTTGGCCGATCTGGCACAGCAATTTGTTAAGGCAACCAATTGGAAAGGTGCTTTCGAGCTGGAACTGGTACGTGATACTCAAGGCAAATTATTTATTATCGAGATCAATCCGCGCTTTCCGGCTTGGATTTATCTGGCTGCTGCTTCCGGTCAGAATCAGCCCGCAACTTTGGTTAAATTAGCTTTGGGTGAAGCAGTTACGCCTTTTACTACTTACGAAACTGGCAAAGTTTTCATTCGCTATGCCTGGGATTTAATTACCGATATTACTGAATTTCAGCATATTGCAGCGTTTGGCGAAAGTGGATGATAACGCTATCGGCTAAGAACCATTTACCAGGAACTATTAACAAATTTTTAAAGCTGAAAGCTGATTGCTGGAAGCCGAAATCTTTCTAACTCCATGCAAAAACTCCGATACGAACGCCCAATAATTAAAAAGATGAACGTTGGCGTGATGAATAAATTCGGGCCGCGTGCAAATTTTCAGGTGGTAAAAGAAGTAGCTGGTGTACCTGTAAAATTGCTGATTGAACAGTTTGGCTCGCCGGTTTTTGTGTTTTCCGAGCAGCAAATCCGGCGCAATTACCAGTCTGCTTTGCGCGCTTTTAATACGCGTTATCCAAAAGTACAATTTGCCTGGAGCTATAAAACCAATTATCTAAACGCCATTTGCCGCATTTTTCATCAGGAAGGCAGCTGGGCCGAGGTAGTTTCTGGTTTTGAATATCAAAAAGCTTTGGGTAACAATGTCCCCGGGAACCAGATAATTTTTAACGGCCCTGATAAAAAAGAAGCCGATTTATTGCTCGCCATGCAGCTTAATTCTTTGATCCACATTGACCATTTTGAAGAATTATTTACCCTGATAAGGTTGAGCGAAAATACTCCACAAAAACCACGCGTAGCCATCCGCATCAATATGGATACCGGCGTTTATCCTGCTTGGGACCGCTTCGGTTTTAACTATAAAAACGGACAAGCCTGGAACGCCATCAACAAAATTATCGCTTCCGGCAACCTGCAACTGGTGGGTTTGCATTGCCATATCGGTACGTTTATGCTGGATGTAAAGGCTTATCAAGTAGCTGCAAAAACACTTTGTGAGTTGGCTTTGCACTGTAAAACGGAATTTAAACTAAATATTCAATACCTTGATTTGGGCGGTGGTTTCCCATCAATCCAAAATTTAAAGGGCAATTATTCGTCTTCTACAGATGCAATTCCTTCTGTAGATGATTTTGCAGAAACGATCACCCAAACCATTTTAAATGCTGGTTTTGAGCCGGAAGAATTGCCGCTATTGATCCTGGAAAGCGGCCGGATGCTGATCGACGATGCCGGTTTTTTGCTGGGAACTGTGCTGGCCAACAAACGTTTGGGTGATGGCCGCCGTGCCACAATTTTGGATTTTGGGTTGAATACCCTGTTCACTTCCTTTTGGTACGACCATAAAATTAGTCCGGCGCAGGATCATTCACAGCAAACCGAAGAAACCGTGCTGTACGGGCCGCTTTGCATGAACATCGATGTCATCCGGGAAAGCATCAGCTTGCCGTTGATGAACCCCGGCGACCATGTAGTGGTACACACAACCGGTGCTTATAACGTAACGCAGTGGATGCAGTTTATCAGCCTGCGGCCAGCCGTGGTTTTGGTTGATTTGGAAGGAAATCTGCACCAGATACGCCAGCCGGAAACGCTGCAATACCTGCAAATGCCAGAGCAATTGCCGCCTCATTTGCAGCATGCTTCTTTTATCAACCCAAAATAAGTAAGGTAAAAGAAGCATGCCTATAAAATATTTCCGCCAAAATTTCTTGCAAGCTATGCTGAACAGTTACAGCATGGTGTTTTTTTCGCAACATAATTTTTTGGCGGTGATGCTTCTTTTATGCACCTTTTTTCATCCGTTTTCGGGGTTTGTAGGCTTCTTGAGCGTAGTTTTAACTGTACTGTTTTTAAACTGCACCAGCCATCCGCAGGAAAATATTAAAAGCGGAATCTACAGTTTCAATGCCTTGCTGCTGGGCATTGGTTTTAGTAGTTTTTACCAGTTTAATAGGGCATTTTGTGTGTGGATTTTAGTGGTTTTGCTGGTAAACGCTTTGCTAACCGTTATCCTGTTTACCAAAACCAACCGGTACAATTTGCCTGTTTTATCGCTGCCGTTCATTTTTTCCTTCTGGTTGATTTTGCTTGCTGCAAATGGCTTTTCGGCGATGGGTTTGCGGCCAAGCAATTTAGTCTCATTGCATGAAATTCTCGCCGAAAATGAATTCAGCCACATCAGCACACCGTTTTATGTTGATCTTTTTTTGCGTTCGCTTAGCGCCGTTATCTTCCAAAATAATTTGTGGGTTGGAATTTTCATAAGTATCGGATTGTTCGTGCATTCACGGATTGCTTTTTCGTTGCTGATCCTGGGTTTCACCACCGCGTGCTTGTTTAATCATTTTACAGGAATTTTTCCCGAAGGCATCAGTTTTTATTATCTGGGCGGCAATTTCATGATGGTTGCTCTGGCCACTGGCGGCTTTTTTTTGGTTCCTTCAGCAAGGTCATACATTTGGGCTGTTTTAAGTGTATTAATTTGTTTTTTATTACTGCTTGCACTAAGCAAAATATTGATAATCTGGTATTTACCTTTGTTTTCAATGCCATTTTGTATAGTGAGTTTATTACTGATTGGTTTTTTCAGGCTTCGGATCAGGATCGAAAAACCAACGCTAACTTCCCTGCAACATTATTCGCCCGAAACCAATTTATATCTGTATTCAAGTCATCAAAAACGCTTGCAAAACCTGCAATTTATCCGCCTGCAATTGCCTTTTATGGGCGGCTGGGCGGTTTCGCAAGGGTATAACGGAACGATTACACACCAAGGCGAATGGGCACAAGCACTTGATTTTGTGGTAGAAGAAGAAGGTAAAACTTACTGCTTGCCTGGCTCGCAGCCTGAGCACTTTTACTGCTATAACAAACCGGTTTTAGCCGTTGCTGATGGCAGGATAGAAGATGTAGTGGATGAAATAGCCGATAATTTGATTGGTGAGGAAAATCTGATGCAAAATTGGGGTAATTCAATTGTTATCAAGCATTTAGATGGTTTGTACAGTCAGGTTTCTCATCTTAAAAAAGGCTCTGCAAAAGTGCAAAAAGGCGATTTGGTAAAACAGGGAACAATTATCGGCTACTGCGGAAATTCGGGCCGCTCGCCAGAACCGCATTTGCATTTTCAAATGCAAACTACGCCTTTTGTGGGCTCCAAAACGATGTCTTATCCTTTTGCTTATTATTTGGAAAATTCATCAACCCAAACTTTTAAAAGTTTTGAAATCCCTGCTGAAAAAGAGGTGATAAAAACAGTATCGATTCAACCTGATTTAAAAAGAGCTTTTACTTTTTTGCCTGGTTTCAGGGCAAAAATCATTACTGAAAATCAAACCGAAAACTGGGAAGTTTACAGCAACACGCTTCATCAAAACTATTTTTTTAGTAAAGAAACCGGTGCCGCTGCTTTTTTTATCAACGATGGAAATTCATTTTATTTCACTTCGTTTTATGGCGATCAGCAATCGTTATTATATGGCTTTTTTTTAGCGGCGTACCGTGTAATTTTTTCTGTAGAAGTAAACATGGAGGATGAGTTTCCGCTTTCGATCAGCAATAACAAACCGAAACTTTGGTTGCAGGATTTGATAGCTCCTTTTTACCAGTTTATAAGTTACGGTTATCAAAGCAAAAGTTCTGTTACTGCTGGTGGAATTGCTATTTCTGCCAAAGGTTTTAAACAGGTTTTTAATCATCAAAAACCATTTTTTGAAGCAGTAATCAACATCCGCGAACAGCAAATAACAGGTTTCGAGATCAGCATCAGTAATAAAAAAATACAGGCAACATGGCTTACGGCAAATATTTACTGATATTTTTTCTGCTGATTTGCGTTGAAACGAAAGCGCAGGAAAACCTTTATCAGCAGGCTGATAGTCTTTCTTATGCGCTGTATTCGGCTGGAAACTGGCCGCAACTGATTACTTCGGGCAAACAATATATTCAGGCAGGAAATGATTTTCCGGCCCTGCGGCTGCGATTGGGATATGCTTTTTTTATCAGCCAAAAATACACCGATGCATTGCAGCAGTATGATGCCGTGCTGGCCAACGATTCTTACAATCAGACTGCGCGCTATTTTGCTTACTGGTGCAACCGTTACCTCAACCGTTTTACGGAAGCGGATTACCATGCTTCTTTTACCGACCCAAAAACATTGAATGATGAGCATATTAATGCATTCGGAATAACAGTTGTGGGATTGGAAAACAGTTTGAAATTTCCAGAAGATTTTACCCGAAACAATGCTTCGTACACACGGCTTTTTGCCGGAAATCGTTTTGGCTGGCGGCTACAGGCAGAGCATTCGGTTGCATATTACAATCAGGAGAATCAGGATCTGTTTCATCAGCAAAACCCTAACGAAAAATACGATCCTGATCAATATGAGTTTTATGAAAAACTGAGTTATTCTGTAACCAACAAACTAAGTTTGCTGGCGGCTTATCACCTTTTGCGGACGGATAAAACCAATCATGTTGGGTTGTTTGGGTTGAAGTATTCGGTAAATAAATTGGAAGTGCAAGCCGATGTCAGCTATGCATATATTAATCAAACCAATATTTTTCAGTACAATGCCAAACTGAACTGGTATCCGCTTGGCAACCTGAACTTTTATACGGTTACGCGTGGTGCTTTTTTACAACAAGATCACAATCAATTTATAATCAGCCAGTTGATAGGAGGAAAAATATTAAAAAATGTATGGACAGAAACAGCTGCAACTTTTGGTCGACAAAATAATTATCTGGAATATGATGCGCTGTACGTTTATGACTTTGTGGATGCAACAACTTTCAAAAGCACCGAAACGGTATATTTTCAGCTCAACCCACATCTATTGTTACCTTTAACGTATATGTTTGAAAGGAAAAACAACATGTACCAAAACCTGTATTACAACCAGCATTCTATTACAGCAGCAATTTTATGGCGATTTTGAAAAAGCTTTTGCTTTTGAACTTTATCTTGCTTAGTGCACTTTCTTTGCAGGCGCAATCAGATGCGGCTATGCAAAAGGCGTTTAAAAATAGTTATGCAGATGAATACAAAAAAAACTATATGGCTGCCATCAGCGATATTATTCCTTATTATACCGATGGCAGTTATGAGCTGAATATCCGTTTGGGCTGGCTCAATTACCTTAATAAAAACTATACGGCTTCTCAAAGCTATTATCTAAAAGCAGTTGGGTTGAGGCCAAATGCAATCGAAGCGCGTTTTGGTTACATCAAACCGTTATCGTTTTTAGAAAGCTGGAGCAAGGTTTTAGAACAATATACGGCGATCCTGAAATTCGATCCGCAAAATACGCAGGCCAATTACTGGGCCGGTGTAATTTATTATAATCGTAAGCAATTTTTGGTAGCTACAAAATGCTTTGAAAAAGTGGTTGCGCTATATCCTTTTGATTACGATGGCAACCAGATGCTGGGCTGGAGCCTGCTGATGGATGGTAAAAAAGCAGAAGCCAGAACTTCATTTTTACATGCATTACTGATTAAGCCTGATGATCAATCAGTTACAGATGGTTTGAGCCGGACGAAGTAATATTTACAGATTTCTAACTAAAAGTGTTGTTATTGAAGGCCGATCTTGGTACGAAACCTAAATTTTAGGTGCTAAAAGAAGTATCAGGAATCTCAATAAAGAAAAGTATTCGCTGCAACAAAGTTTAAAAGTGCTTGTTATCCTCCCAAAACAAACTTTAAATTGATGAATGCTTATCAGGAGAAATGGATTGAAATGTTTCAGGGTGCACATATTCCAAACTGGCAGGTAAAAGCAAGTGGCGAAGATGTGGAGATCCAGGTTCCAACAAATGTGGATTTGAAAATTTTGCGCGATAACTTTCCAGCAACAGTTGCGGCTATGTCGCTGGATATTGCCATTCCGAAACAGCGTGTCAGGTTTGTGCTGCATAATGGTCAAGCTAATACCGATTATATTTTAAACCCCACGGAAGACGACCTTAACAAAGCCTGATACTTCTTTTATCGTCTAAATTTCCTTCTGCCTAAAACCAAAACTATGAGCAGCATTTTCAAAACAAAAAACACTTTGCCTTTAAACAAACAGGTTGTGGTAATTACTGGTGCATCCAGCGGTGTTGGCCGGGCTACGGCTTTGGAGTTTGCACGATACAGAGGCACTGTTATCCTGGCGGCGAGGCAGCAAAGCGAGCTGGAAGAAGTGGCTGCAATCTGCCAAAAACTTGGTGCAAAAGCATTGGCTGTTTCTACAGATGTTAGCAAGCAAGAAAGTGTTAGTGCATTGGCAAAAGCTGCTTTTGATTTTGGCGGAAAGATAGATGTTTGGGTAAATATTGCCGGCGTGGCCATTATGGGCGAGTTTAATGCCGTTCCATTAGCAGAGCATGAACAAGTGATTAAAACCAATTTGTTTGGTGCAGTTTATGGTGCTTATGCGGTATTGCCGTACTTCAAAAAACAGGAATCAGGTACGATCATCAACATGAATTCGGTTGGCGGATGGGTTGCCACGCCGTACAGTTTGTCTTATAGTGTAAGCAAATTTGGGTTGAGAGGTTATAGTGAAGCTTTGCGTGCCGAGTTATACCGTTTTCCGCAGATCCATGTCTGCGATGTTTTCCCTGCTTTTTTGGATACGCCCGGAACAAGACATGCCGGAAATTATATTGGAAAAGTTTTGAAACCCGTTCCACCAGTATATGCAACCACAAAAATAGCCAGTATCATAGTTGGTTTGGCCGTTCATCCGAGGAATTCTGTTACAGTTGGTGCAGTGGCTTATTTGGTGCGATTAAGTAATGCTGTATTGCCTGGCGTAGCCGAATATTTTATGGCAAAAGGACTGGAAACTTATATGAAAATAGGAGAGGATGCGCCAGTAACTTCAGGAAATATTTTGCATCCCACAGGTACTTACAATCAGATTTCGGGCGGATACACTTCCAAAACCATCACTCAAAAAAAGGTAAGTACAATAGCCGGAATTGCTGCCGCTGCAGTAGGGCTGGTGTTTGTAATAGGTAAAATCAGGAAGTAAATTATACTGGTAAAAGAAGTATTGCTTCTGTAAAAGCCATTAGCTAAAGTTCCAGAAAAAGCTTTTAATTAAAGTAGCATCAGTCATGTTAATCAATTCTGGATGTTTAAAGTGGGAAATCAGCAGGGTAACCAATACATTGATCCCGGCTAATGAGAAAGCAGAAACAGTAAGCAATCGTCTGTTTTGCTTAATTTTTGCATTTATCGTATCAATCAGTTCGTCTTTCATTGTTGTATTTTTAATAAAACATACTTCTACTACGGTAGAAAAATATAGAAGTTATAATTTATTATCAAAGATACAACAAATTGTATGTATTGGTATTGATATATCAATGTTTAATCTGATTTGATGTGAATATAGAAATTAGATGACAGAACAGATAAAAGATCGAATAAAGTTATCCGGCATATTTTAGTTCAATAAATTACAACAGAAGTATCAATCAAAAACTACCATGCTTCTTTTACAATCTAAATTTGCTTGTTCAAATCTAACGGGTTAAACAGCAGCCGGAATGTATTTGCGATCGTCCGCAGAAAGCAAAACATTAATACTACTCTTTATAGAATTTTTTTGAAAGTCGATAGTATGTTAATGATTTTAAATCTTTACCATTTTTATTTTTTGTCAGATGTGATGGCAAATGGCTCAATTTTTATGGCATAAAGAAGCACCTGCAAAACTAATTGCAGATGCTTCTTTTATCACCTAAAAATCTTAACGCCAGGTTTTATATTGATTGATCAAACCGTTGGTAGAAGAATCGTGTGCAGAAACAGATTCATCACCTTTCAGTTCTTTCTGGATTTTTACAGCCAGTTGCTTGCCCAGTTCCACGCCCCATTGATCGAAACTGAAAATATTCCAGACAATGCCTTGCACAAATATTTTATGCTCGTAAAAAGCAATTAAACTGCCCAACGCACGGGGTGTAATCATTTTTAGCAAGATAGAATTGGTTGGCCGGTTGCCTTCAAAAACCTTGAAAGGAGCCAGTTTTTTGATTTCTTCATCGGTTTTGCCGGAAGCTTTCAGTTCCTCTTTTACTTCTTCTTCCGTTTTGCCGTTCATCAAAGCTTCTGTTTGTGCGAAAAAATTGGACAATAAAATCGGGTGATGCTCGCCGCTTGGATTATGGCTTTGTGCCGGCGCAATAAAATCACAAGGAATTAATTTCGTTCCCTGGTGAATCAGCTGATAGAAAGCATGTTGACCATTCGTTCCGGGTTCGCCCCAAATAATCGGCCCGGTAGAATAATCAACCAGATTGCCGTTGCGGTCAACATGTTTGCCATTGCTTTCCATGTCGCCTTGCTGAAAATAAGCAGCAAAACGGTGCATGTACTGATCGTAAGGTAAAATGGCTTCTGTTTGTGCACCAAAAAAATTGTTGTACAAGATGCCTAGCATTCCAAGCATCACCGGGATATTCTGCTCAAAATCTGTTGTCCTGAAATGCTCATCCGCAGCATTTGCGCCGGTTAGCAACTCTTTAAAATTATCAAAACCAATACTTAAGGCAATGGACAAACCAATCGCACTCCAAAGCGAATAACGGCCGCCAACCCAATCCCAGAACACAAACATATTTTTGGTATCGATGCCGAAAGCTTCCACCGCTTTGGAATTGGTAGAAAGTGCCGCAAAATGCTTGGCCACATCTTCATCTTTCCCGCCGCCTTTAATAAACCAGTCGCGCGCGGTATGTGCATTCGTCATGGTTTCCTGTGTGGTAAAAGTTTTGGAAGCCACTAAAAATAAGGTAGTTGCCGGATTCAAATCTTTTAAAATCTCTGTAATCTGTGTGCCATCCACGTTGGAAACAAAGTGTAGGTTCAGATGGTTTTTGTACGATTTTAAAGCTTCCGTAACCATTACCGGACCTAAATCAGAACCGCCGATACCAATATTAACCACATCCGTAATTGCATCGCCTTTGTAGCCTTTCCAATCGCCGGAAATAATGGCGTTGGAAAAAGTTTCCATCTGCTGCAAAACCTTGTTTACTTCTTCCGTAACATTCTCGCCTTCAATGGTTAAAGGTTTGTTGGTTACGTTCCGCAAAGCTGTATGTAAAACAGCACGATCTTCGGTTTCGTTGATTTTCTCGCCCGAAAACATCGCTTCAATTGCTTCTTTTAGCTTGCATTCTTTGGCCAGCTGGATCAGCAACGCCATCGTTTTATCATCTACCCGGTTTTTGGAAAAATCAAACAACGTATCTTCAAACGTGATGGACAATTTTTTAAATCGATCCGGGTCATTTTTAAACAATTGCTTCATTTCCAGTTCGGCAACTTCCGGGAAATAATCCGACAGATAGCGGTAAGCTTCAGTTTCGGTAAAATTTATTTTTGGTAGCATGATCTAAGTTTTAATTTCAAAACTAAAAAGTAAATGTAAACTGTGCTTAAATTGTTCCAAATAGTTTTGGTTTGAAGCCAGAAAACCACAATCATGATTTTTAGGTGGTAAAAGAAGCATCGGCTGGAGCATCGGCAATCAATTTTTGCTAATTTTAATTTTCCAATTATAACCTCGTTATGAACCTTAAATCCAAACTAATTTGTATCGCTTTGACGTGCTGTTTTTATGCACCTGTTTTTGCACAGACTCCAACCGTAATTCCGCTTTGGAAAAACGGTGCACCCGGTTTTGAAAATCTCCGCAACGAACCGGAGCAAGCCAAGGATTACTGGGTGAAACATATTAATAATCCATCGCTAACGGTTTATCTTCCTTCAAAAGAAAAAGCAACCGGCGCGGCCGTGGTGATTTGCCCTGGCGGCGGCCATAGTTTGCTCGTGATTGATGCGGAAGGAACGGAACCGGCCAAATTTTTGAATAGTTTGGGTGTAGCTGCTTTTGTATTGAAATATCGTTTGGCGCGGGAAGAAGGCTCGCCATACAAGCTGGAAAAAGTGATTGTGGAGGATGGCAACCGTGCCATGCGTATGGTGCGAAGCCGGGCTGCAGAGTTTGGCATCGACCCAAAACGAATTGGCATGATGGGCTTCTCAGCAGGTGGCGAGGTGGTGGATGCGATTGCTTATGCACCCGGAGCAGGAAACCCACAAGCGAAAGATTTGGTGGAACGGGCGAGTGCCAAGCCTGATTTTGATGTACTGATTTATCCTGGTCCGCTTGGTGTTCCTGATGTTATCCCGGCGGATGCGCCGCCTGCGTTTTTGCTTGCTGCAAACAATGATCCTTGTTGTGCTGTGCCGGTTGTGCAACTGTTGGAACGTTACCGTGCGGCGAAAGTGCCGATCGAGGCGCATATTCTGGCGCAGGGAAATCATGGTTTTAACATGGGAAACCGGTCGAATTTAAATTCAATCAAAACCTGGCGGCAACGGCTGGCAGATTGGCTGGAGGATACTAATATTTTGCATCCGGGAGCGCATAAGGCGGAATGAGGATCAACTGGGTTGGCAAGTCCTAAAGACCGGAAGTTTGAAACTCGATGTTGTCATCTGCTTAAATCAACTTTTCGTCCAAACAAACCTCCAGGAGTTGCTACCGTAGGTGCAGTAACAGCAGCGTAGTGCGTTGTTAGATTTGTGATATGGCTCGCTTCTGTTACTCCATTTAAAGTAATGCCAAAAGCAGGAATCAGGATTGTCGTGTCTGAAGTTAATTGATAAGTCGAAGTATCCAGTTTCAGCCCTTCTTTAATGTAAAGTTTACCGTCATTCCTGAAATCAAAATAATCACCTGTCTTACCTGTATAATTTGCTGGATGATTGCTTATCCCAACTCCTTCAAAAATGGAGTCGTTTAGCACGTTCCATTTGCCAAGAATAGTAGCGTTAATGTCAGCCACATCTTTCTTACAGGAAGTAAGAAAAAAAGCAATGATTGCTGTTAATCCAAATGAGGTGATGTGTCTCATAATACTCAATTTAATATTATTAACAAATGTGCGTAGAAAAAAAGTATCGATAAAAACAGTATTGGTTGTTTCGTAACAGTTTAACTTTAGGTTTTATAAAAGACATTACGAAGCAAACTGTCCATTCGCTACAATTTGTTACAAAAATTTCATACTGTTTTTATCAGCCTAAAATTGATTTTCTGCGGATGACATCAGCCAAAACCAAATTTCTATATTTGCGGCATGACAAAAGAACAAGTTCAAGACTTGAGGGATCGAGTAACTTCCCTGAGGAGGCATCTTTGACGTCGATACGAAATTATATCGCTTAAAAGAAGAAGAAGACATCACCCTGGCGCCAGATTTCTGGGATGATTCTAAAAAAGCAGAAAAAGTGCTGGCTTCCATGAAAAGCAAAAAAACGTGGACAGATGCTTTTAAAGCTGTAGAAACTTCGGTTGATGATACGGTGGTGATGCAGGAGATGAACCAATCCGGAGATGCGACCGATGAAGAAGCCAAAGAGCAATACGATTCTACTTTAAAACAGCTGGAAGACCTGGAATTTAAAAACATGCTTTCTGCGGATGAAGATCAGCTGAATGCCGTTTTGCAAATTACAGCAGGCGCAGGCGGAACCGAAAGTTGTGACTGGGCCAGTATGCTGATGCGGATGTACACCATGTGGGCACAAAAACACGGTTACAAAGTAAGCGAGCAGGATTTTCAGGAAGGCGAAGTTGCTGGTGTAAAAACAGTAACGCTGCAAATAGAAGGCGATTTTGCCTACGGTTATTTAAAAGGCGAAAACGGCGTGCATCGTTTGGTGCGTATTTCTCCGTTTGATAGCAATGCCAAACGCCATACTTCTTTTGCATCGGTTTATGTTTATCCTTTGGTAGATGATACGATTGAAATTGATATAAATCCGGCAGATATCGAGTTTGAAACTTTCCGTTCTGGCGGTGCCGGCGGTCAGAATGTGAACAAGGTGGAAACTGCCGTTCGTTTGTATCACAAACCTTCGGGTATCATCATTAAAAACCAGGAATCGCGTTCGCAGTTGCAGAATAAGGAAAATGCGATCCGTTTATTGAAATCGCAATTATACGAAGCTGAATTGCGCAAGCGGATGGAAATCAGCAATGCGATTGAAGGTGCAAAAATGAAAATTGAATGGGGTTCGCAAATCCGCAATTACGTTTTGCATCCATATAAATTAGTGAAAGATGTGCGTACCAGTTACGAAACTTCTAACGCACAAGGCGTTTTGGATGGCGATCTGGATGAGTTTCTGAAAGCTTTTTTAATGGAGTTTGGCGGAAATAATTAGCATATATAAAATGCTGTTTTTATCACACTAAAATTTAGTTGATAAAAACAGCATTTCTATTTAAAAGGAAATTATGAATGCGAATGCTCTTCACTCGCAATCATCAGCAATTCTGTTAATTCTTCTACCTTTTCTGTCAGGCCCGAATTTTCATAGGAACTGATTAAATTTCGTAAAATCCGTTTGATAATTTCCAGGTTGCTGCAAGGCTCGTAATACTGCTTTTCGGGTTTCAGGTTGAGCTGTTTTAAAAACATATCTACATCGCGTTTTCCAAAAATGAACCCTTTGTTAAATGCATTGATGTAAAACAAAATGCCGTTTTCTGCTTCCGGTTGCGCGCTTTCATCTACATAAGCCAAAATAAAGTGCTGCGGCAAATTCACTCCAAAAACCGGAATATCAAGTTTTTGCGCAATCACGGAATATATTACAGCCAGCGAAATCTGGTTCCCTTTTTTCATATCCATCACTTGGCTGAGGTAGGAATTCTGCGGATCCTGATGGTTTGCTGTGTTACCGCTGAAACCATAAATGTTATAAAAAATATGGTTCATTAGCTTAACTTTTTCTACTGCACTGGATTCGTACAGCATTTGCAGCCAGATATCGCGTTTGATGGCTTCAATTTCGTTAATGATTTTTTGCTCGTCCAGATCCGGATATTGGTATTTATTGAGAATCAAGGCACCGCGCAGCAAATCAAAAGCACCACTTTGGCACCATAGTTTTAAATCGTTTTTAAGGTTGGAAAACTGGATTTCGTGTACTAATCCGGCAATACGTTCCTGCAAAAGCGGATCGAAAGCACTTTCCCAAGCTGTTTCTAAATGGCTGATCACTTCGGCACCATAAGAAAATAATTTTTGGTGCACGTGATTAAATATTTCCTGGTCCGGATCATCGAGTAATTTAACTAATGAGTTTATTTCTGTTGGATTGAGCATAAAACCTCCGCGATTAAAAAGCAATTATTTCAAATATAAATTATCTTTGGCTCATGTTCAACTGGAGATTTGCGAGCGATTATATTCGGCATTATTTCACCGCAAAAAACCGGCACGGCATCCATTCGCCTTTCGTGTATGAGCTAATTGATAATGTAATATACGATTTTGGTGCCAAAACAGAATATCTGCCAATAGAACAGATCCGCCAGCAGCTGCTGCAAAGCAAAACCAAAGTAACGGTGGTTGATTTGGGTGCCGGTTCGCACATCAATAAAAACCATATAAAAGAAGTACGCCAAATTGCCAAAAGTGCTTTAAAACCAGCACGTTTGGCACAGCTGATTTTTCGTTTGGTAGAGCATTTAAAACCAAAAAACTTGATTGAGCTGGGCACCTGTTTGGGTGTAACTTCTCTGTATCTGCATTTCGCAAACCCATCGGCACAATTAATTACCATTGAAGGCTGCCAGGAAATTGCTGATGTAGCAACCAAAAACTTTCAAATTTCGGAAGCCAAAAACATTAATTTACAGGTTGGCAACTTTGATACTGTTTTACCAGGATTATTGGAAAAAGTTAGTCAAATTGATTTTGTTTTTATTGATGGCAACCATACAGAAGAAGCCACTTTAAGATATTTTAACTGGATTTTACCAAAAGCTTATGATAAAACCGTGATCATTTTTGATGATATTTATTGGAGCGAAGGCATGAAATCAGCTTGGAGAACAATCAAATCACATCCAGAAGTTTCGGTTACAGTTGATCTGTTTTGGATTGGCCTGGTTTTCTTTAAAAAAGATCAGGTGAAAGAAGATTTTAAGGTGCGGTTTTAAATGCTTCTTTTATCACCTAAAAAGCCTCACCCAAACTTAAATAAAAACCTGATTGCCGTTTTTCGCCTGCCGGTTTCTCGCCAACACCATAATCGGCACGAATGCTGATGCCTTTTTCTACATCAAAAAAGTAACGCAGGCCGCTACCATAATTAGGTTTCAGCTGATTTAAATTGAAACTTTTATTGTAAACGGTTCCTGTTCCACCAAAACTAACGATGGCAACACGGTCGCTCATTCGGTAACGTAATTCACTTTGCAGCGCAACAATATTTCTATCGCGGAAACGGCCGCTGTAATAACCACGCATCAGCTGATCATTGCCCAAAGTCTGCAGTAAATAAAACGGTGTTCTGTTGCCAAGTGTAAACTCATAACTGCCATTGAAAGCAAGGACGAATTTTTTTGATAAAGAATTGAACTGCCGAAAATCAAAGTTGAGGTAGCCGCCGTCGTAATTTGTTCGGTATAGATTGTTAACAATGCCGCCGTTTAAATTTACGTACAAGCCTTTTAGCGTGTATGTATTGGTGTTGCGGTTATCAAAAATTAAAGTTGGGCCGTAAAATAAGGTTCCGCCGCCTTGTTTTCCGGGGAAGTTTTGGGTGGAAAAAATACCTCCTGGCTGATCATCTTTAAAAGCATAATCTTCATAATCCACATTCAGCCCTAAAAAAAGATGAGTAAAAACAGCTTTCTCGGCACCAGCAATTACATGGAAACGTTTCTGGGTAAGCAGATCGGCATTTGCACTGCTGGTATTATTACCGATACCATAAAAGTTAAAAGGATAGTTGGAGTAGCCTACGTCCGCAGTTAAATGATAGGTGTTGTTGGGCAACCAGTAATCTGTTTTTAAGCTGATGCGGCTCTGGTTTTTAAACGTATAAGAAACCGGAAAATACAGGTTGGATACTTTGGTTTGATGGTTGGAAGTATCAGAATAAAAAGAATATAAAGCGGCAAAACCAATTTCCAGGCCGGTTTCCTGCGCATAAGCTACAAGCGGGAGCGGGAGCAAACTGCTTCTTTTACTGCTGTCTTTTTCGAAAAACATTTTTTTGATGAACCGTGGTTGTGCGGCTGCAAACTGCGCGCAGCAAAAAAGTAGTGGTAAAAGAAGTATTCGTTTCATGTAAATATCGGGGCGAAGATAGCTGATCCGCTTTTTTTTATACGCACCGAATCAGCAAACAATTCAAATGCTGTTTAAACAAAATGTATATTTTTGTAAAAAATTAAAAATTCATCATGAGTACACGCGGACCAATATCTCAGTTTATAGAAAAAAATTACCTGCATTTTAATGCTGCAGCGTTGATGGATGCTGCCAAAGGTTATGAAACGCATTTGCTGGAAGGCGGCAAAATGATGGTTACGCTGGCTGGCGCAATGAGCACGGCAGAACTTGGGATTTCTCTGGCGGAGATGATCCGGGAAGACAAAATTGCAATCATTTCCTGTACCGGCGCTAATCTGGAGGAAGATATCATGAACCTGGTAGCACATTCTCATTACAAACGCGTGCCCAATTACCGCGATCTGAGTCCGCAGGATGAATGGGATTTGCTGGAAGATCATTATAACCGCGTTACCGATACTTGCATTCCGGAAGAAGAAGCATTTCGTCGTTTACAAAAACATATCCACAAAATCTGGAAAGATGCGGATGATGCGGGAGAGCGTTATTTTCCGCATGAATATATGTATAAAATGTTGCTCAGCGGAGATTTGGAACAGTATTACGAAATCGACCCAAAAAACTCCTGGATGCTGGCTGCTGCCGAGAAAAATTTACCGATTGTGGTTCCGGGTTGGGAAGATTCTACCATGGGAAATATTTTTGCTTCCTATGTAATTAAGAATGAAATTAAACCAACAACCATGAAAAGCGGGATCGAATACATGGCTTGGCTGGCAGGTTGGTATCCAGAAAATTCTGGTGGAAAAGGAATAGGGTTTTTCCAGATTGGTGGTGGTATTGCTGGTGATTTTCCAATTTGTGTAGTGCCGATGCTGTATCAGGATATGGAAATGGAAAATATACCTTTCTGGAGTTATTTCTGCCAGATTTCTGATTCGACTACTTCTTATGGATCTTATTCTGGTGCCGTGCCAAATGAAAAGATCACTTGGGGGAAATTAGCCATTGATACGCCAAAATTTATTGTAGAATCCGATGCAACAATTGTTGTCCCACTAATTTTCGCCTGGATTTTAAAACAATAAATTATAAAAACAAAATTTTGTATGATAAAAGAAGCATCAGAACAAACACTTGTTCAAAAAGCTTCTTTTACTATATAAAGCATCTATAAACTATTTTATTTAGAATGTTTATAAATTGGTTTTAACAGTCATGACATTGTCAGTCGTATTTTTATAAATGATACTTTTGTGAACTGGAATGCGGAGAAATATATCACATTTTAAGTTTTCCGGTTCTTCAAATTAATTAAAGCATAATTTACCCTATGAGAAATGTCTCATTGATTTTAAAGCAAATTTCAAGGTTACTGGCCATCGTTGTGTGTTTTGCAGCATTAAGCAATACCGCTTATGGACAAGATCCGGCAAAAGGTGAAGCCTTGTTTAAGAGCAGTAATTGTGGTTCTTGCCATAAGATTGATATCCGGATGACTGGTCCGGCTTTGGGTCCAACTATTACTTCAGAACCTGATGAAGCATATCTGGTTAAATGGATTCAAAATAATCAGGCTTTAATTGCAGCAAAAAATCCAAAGGCACTTACTATCTATAATGAATACAATCAATCTCAAATGAGTGTATTTACAAACCTGAGCGATCAGGATGTAAAAGACATTTTGGGATATGTAAAAGCACAATGGAAAACTATTCAAGCTGCAAAAACTGCTCCAGCGGCAGGTGGTGCAGCCGGTGCAGCTGCTGATTCTGGCCCAAGCAATATCATGCTTCTTGGTTTGATTGGTGTGATCGTAATTGCTTTCCTGATCATCTTAGTTTTAAACAGAGTAATCGGTACTTTAGAAAGATTGCTGTTGCAAAAACAAGGTCTTTTACCAGAAGACTTTGAAGAAGATACTACAGGTAAACCAGTAGTAGATCGTTTAGCAACTGTTAAGCTTTTAGCTAAAAATAAAAAGTTTGTATTTTTTGTAGTGTTGTGTGGTGTAATTGGTTTAGGTAGCTGGACTTGGGTTACACTTTGGAATACCAACGTTCATCAAGGATATCAGCCAGTTCAGCCGATTAAATATTCTCACCAACTGCATGCAGGTGCTATGAAAATTGATTGTCAGTATTGTCATTCTGGTGCATATAAAGGTAAAAATGCTTCAATTCCTTCTTTGAACGTTTGTATGAACTGCCACAAAGTAGTTAAAACGGAATCGCCGGAGATTCAAAAAATATATAATGCTTTGGGTTACGATCCTCAAACTCAAAAGTACGATAGTACTAAAGCGAAACCTATTCAATGGGTTCGTATCCACAATTTACCGGATTTTGCTTATTTCAACCATTCTCAGCACGTAAAAGTTGGTGGTATCAGATGCCAGACTTGTCATGGTCCAATTCAAGAAATGCAGGAGGTTTATCAGTATTCTCCATTAACAATGAAATGGTGTATTCAGTGCCACAAACGTACTGAGGTAAATTACAAAGGTAATGCTTATTATGATCGTATGACTGATGTTCACGATCGTATCAAACGTGGCGAGAAAGTTACGGCTGCATCTTTGGGTGGTATTGAGTGTGGAAAATGTCATTATTGATTTTAACAGGTAGCATTTACAATTACAGTTTACAAAGCTTAAATGGAAAGCAATAAAAAATACTGGAAAGGTTTAGAGGAATTAAATAATTCGACTGAGTTTGTAGAACTAAACAAAGGAGAATTTGCTGAGCCGCTTCCAATAGAAGAAGTTTTAAGCGGAGCTGGTTTATCGGCCAAAACCCCGCGTCGTGATTTCTTAAAAGCACTGGGATTTGGTGTAGGGGCGGTTACTTTAGCTGCGTGCCAAAAAGTTCCAGTACACAAATCAATTCCTTACTTAATAAAACCAGAAGAAGTAACTCCAAGTGTTGCTAACTATTATACTTCAAGTTATAATGGACAAGCTATTTTAGTTAAAACAAGAGAAGGCCGCCCAATTAAAATTGAAGGTAACCCGGATGATTTAATTGGAAAAGGCAGTTTGGATGCGCAAGCACAAGCATCTGTTTTAGATTTATATGATGTAACACGTTTACAAAACCCAGTTTTAAAAGGCGAAGAGTCTTCTTGGGAAGCAGTCGACAACTTTGTGATTAGAGAACTAATTGCGATTGGTGCAGGTGGAAAAAAAATCAGAATTGTTGCTTCTACTATTCATAGTCCATCTACTAAAGAAGTACTTGCTTCTTTTATCACTAAATTTCCGGCAACTAAACTGATTAATTATGATGCGATTTCTTATACCGGCATCATTCAAGCAAACCAAAACAGTTTTGGTAAGGCAGTGCTTCCACATTATCACTTCGAAAAAGCTGATGTTATTGTAAGCTTTAATGCAGATTTCCTTGGAACTTGGATTTCTCCGGTTGAGTTTATGGGGCAATGGGTTTCTAACAGAAATAACAAATCGCTTCAAAACAAAAAAATGTCTCGGCATGTGCAGTTTGAAGCAGGTATGAGTATGACCGGTACAAATGCAGATACGCGTGTGCCAATTAAGCCTTCAGAAGAAGGATTAGCTCTGATAAATTTATATAATGCTCTATCCGGTACTACGCTACCAGGTTCCAAAGCATTAAGCAGTAAGTCAGCAGATACTGCAATTACTTTAGTTGCAAAAGAACTTTTAGCAGCAAAAGGGCGAGCATTAGTAGTTTGCGGTTGTAATGATGTGGCTATGCAGGTTTTGGTTAATGCAATCAATTCTTTATTGGGCAGTTACGGTACTACGATAGATATAGATAATCCTTCTTATCAATATGCTGGTAATGATGCTGAATTTGTAGAATTCATTAATGAGATGAAACGTGGCGAAGTTGATGCTGTGTTTTTCATGGATACTAATCCGGTTTATGATTATTTTAATAGCAAAGATCTTAAAGACGCTTTAGCTAAAGTTAGATTAAAAGTTTCTTTTGCTGAGCGTAGTGACGAAACAGCTTCATTATGTCAAGTAATCACCCCAAATAGCCATTATTTAGAAAGTTGGGGTGATGATAATATCTTTGCAGGGTATTATACTATTGTTCAACCAACCATTAATCCGGTTTATAACACTCGTCAAGCAGAACAAACTTTGTTGCTTTGGTCCGAAAATCCAATTAAAGATTATTACACTTTTGTAAAAAATAATTGGGAAACCAAATTGCTTCCTGCGGCAGGATTATCTGGTCAGCCAGGTTGGGAAGCTTTGTTGCAAAAAGGTTTGATAAAAACAGCAGACGCTCCTGCCGCTACTTATACTTTTAATAAAGATTTAAACGCAATTGCCCAAAACATTGTTAATCGTAGCAGCCAGTTAACTTCTAAAGGCGGTAATGATGTTGAACTACAGGTTTACCAAACCATTAATATGGGCAATGGTAAAAAAGCAAATAACCCATGGTTGCAGGAACTTCCAGATACAGTATCTAAAGTTACTTGGGATAATTTTGCAGCTATTGCTCCAAAATATGCAGAAAAATTAGGTATTAAAGAAGGTGATATTTTAAAAGTAACCTCTGGTAATTATACAATTGAATTGCCTGTATTAGTACAACCTGGTCAAGCACAGCAAACTATTTCAGTAGCGTTGGGATATGGCCGGACTCTATCTGGCAAAGTTGGAACAGGTGTTGGCAAAAATGCTTTTCCTTTTCATGTTTTCAAAAATGGAACATTCCAATCGTCTGTAACAGCAAATATTGCTACTACTGGTGATACTTATGTATTGGCACAGACACAAACACACCATTCTTATGAAGGCCGTAATATTATTCGTGAAACTTCTTTCAGTAAATATTTAAAAGACCCTTCTTCTGCAAATGGTAGGCATGAAGCAGAACACAAAACATACAGTTTGTGGAACGAATATGATCGCCCACAATATAACTGGGTGATGGCAATTGATTTAAATGCATGTACTGGTTGTGGTGCTTGCGTAGTTGCTTGTAATGCGGAAAATAATGTTCCGGTCGTAGGTAGAGATGAGGTGCGCCGTCGTAGAGAAATGCATTGGATCAGGATTGATCGTTATTACAGTTTTCAAGAAGGAAATGAATCTGTTACCGAAGAAAAAGAAATTAATAAACTTGAAGATCTTGATCATGTATCTGTAGTATATCAGCCAATGCTTTGTCAGCATTGCGATCATGCTCCTTGCGAAACAGTTTGTCCGGTTTTAGCAACAGTGCATTCGTCAGAAGGATTGAACCATATGGCTTATAACAGGTGCGTTGGAACACGTTACTGTGCAAATAACTGTCCATATAAAGTAAGAAGATTTAACTGGTTTAATTATTGGAACGATTCAAGATTTGATAATTATTTAAATAATGAACATGTTCAACTGGTACTAAATCCTGATGTTACCACTCGTTTTCGTGGCGTAATGGAAAAATGTAGTATGTGTGTTCAACGCATTCAGGCAGGAAAATTGAAAGCTAAAATTGATCAGCGTGCTGTTAAAGATGGGGATATAAAAGTAGCTTGTCAACAAACTTGCCCAACAAACGCGATCATTTTTGGTAATGTTAATGATCCTAATTCAGAAGTTACCAAAGCTTTACAGAGCGAACGTACTTATTATGTTTTAGAAGAATTAAATGTGCAACCTGGAATTGGTTACCAAGTTAAAATAAGAAATGTTAATGAAACTGTGGCTTAATTTATAATTAGAAAACATAAGTATGTCATCACATCACGAGTCAATAATCAGAGAACCCTTAATTACGGGTGATAATATTACGTATGCTAAGATCACAGATGATATTCTGGTTCCTGTAGAAAATGCACCTAATAAAGCTTGGTGGATTGGTTTTTCCCTTGCATCTGCAGGAGCATTACTTTGGCTGGTTGCGGTTAGCTATACTTTTTGGTATGGAATTGGCGCTTGGGGTTTAAATAAAACAGTTGGTTGGGCTTGGGATATCACTGGTTTCGTTTGGTGGGTAGGTATTGGCCACGCTGGTACATTGATTTCGGCAGTACTTCTTTTATTCCGTCAGAATTGGCGTAATTCAATCAACCGTTCGGCAGAAGCTATGACCATTTTTGCGGTTATCTGTGCTGCAACTTATGTAGTGTCTCACATGGGTCGTCCTTGGATGGCTTTATATACCCTGCCATTACCAAATCAATATGGTTCTTTATGGGTAAATTTCAATTCTCCTTTAGTTTGGGACGTGTTTGCAATTTCAACCTATTTTTCAGTTTCTTTAGTATTCTGGTACACCGGATTATTACCAGATATTGCGACCATTCGTGATCGGGCAACAGGATTACGCAGAAAAATTTATTCCGTTCTATCGTTTGGCTGGAATGGATCGGTGAAAACATGGCAACGTTTTGAAGCCGTTTCACTGGTATTGGCAGGTGTCTCAACACCCTTAGTGTTATCAGTACACACAATTGTATCAATGGATTTTGCAACATCACTGGAGCCGGGATGGCATACTACTATTTTCCCACCTTATTTTGTAGCTGGTGCTATTTTTTCTGGATTTGCAATGGTATTGACACTTCTTTTAGTAGTGAGAAAAGTGATGTCATTGGAGAACTATATTACAATGTTTCATATTGAATCCATGAATAAAATTATTATTCTAACAGGGTCAATTGTAGGTGTGGCTTACTTAACGGAGTTTTTTATTGCATGGTATTCAGGGTCCGAATATGAGCAATACGCTTTTATCAATCGTTCTACAGGCCCGTATTGGTGGGCATATTGGAGTATGATGACTTGTAATGTAATTACACCACAACTTTTTTGGATTAAAAAGGTGAGAACAAGTATCCCAGCAACTTGGGTATTATCTATTATAGTAAATATTGGGATGTGGTTTGAACGATTTGTAATTATAGTTACTTCACTACACCGCGATTATTTACCATCAAGTTGGGTTATGTTTTATCCAACTTGGGTAGAAGTAAGTTTATTTGTGGGCTCGATTGGAGTATTTTTCACTTTATTCTTACTGTTTTTACGTGTACTTCCATCTGTTGCTATGGCCGAGGTAAAATTGTTATTAAAGTCATCCAGTGAGCAAGCTAAGAAAAATTTGTTGCAACACGGAAATATCGATGCAGATCAAGCTGAATATTATAAAGAAAGTTTAACAAAATACGACAGCGTTGAAAAAGCTGAGTACGTAAATATCTAATGAATATGGACAGTACGAAATATATACTTGGTATCTTTGAAGATCCTGATGATATGATGAAAGGAATAGATAATTTAAAGGAAAAAGGCATTTCAATTTATGATGTTTTTACACCAATGCCTATTCACGGGATTGAAAGTAAATTAGGTATAAAAGAATCGCGTTTGCCAATAGCTGCATTTATTTTCGGATGTACAGGTGGTATAGTTGCTTTTTCTATGCTATATTATATGTTAGTTCATGACTGGCCTATGAACATTGGTGGTAAACCCAATTTTGCAATACCTGATTTTATTCCGATTACTTTCGAGTGGACAGTATTATTCAGTTCTTTTGGAATGGTATTTACCTATTTTTATTCTACACACCTTTTTCCTGGACGCACACCGCGTGTAATGGACTTACGTGCAACTGATGATCGTTTTGTTATTGCTATTAATGCAAAAATTAATACTGCGCACGACGAAATTGATTCAGTACTAAAGCAAGCAGGTGCAGTTGAAATAAAGCATAATGATAGAAAATATGTTAGTTATGAATAGGTTTAAGCTGCTTAATGTTGCTGCAGTTCTTCTCGGATCTGTTATTATTTCTTCTTGCGGTAAAGACAAAAGAAGTACTGGTTGGGAATATGCCCCAAATATGTATGAACATATTGCTTATGATCCTGATCAGGCTAATCCTAACTTTAAAAATGGACAAACAGCTCAGGTCCCGCCAAAAGGTACTACTCCAATTGGTTTTGTAAGATTTGATTATCCAAACACAAAAGATGGCTACGAAAAAGCAAGTGTAGAAGTAGTAAACAAATACATTTCAGATAATAAAAATCTTGCTGATGGAAAAATTCTTTTTGAACATTTTTGTTCTCCATGTCATGGGATTCAAGGACAAGGCGATGGTTTAGTTGTTCAACATGGTTACCCTGCACCCCCATCTTATTCAAAAGGAACTTCTTCAAGAGGTGGAGCAATGAAAGACCTTACTGATGGCAAAATTTATCATACTATTACTTATGGCTTAAATGCTATGGGTTCTTACGCTTCTCAATTAAATCCTGATGAGCGCTGGAAAGTAGTACTTTATATTCACCAATTACAAAAATTATAATTTCTCTCAAGTTGATGAAAGCTATTAGTTACGACCAACAATTCGAATTTTCAGGGAAAGCCAAAACATATAGTCTGATAGCTATTGCGATTGGCTTAGTAGCTATTGTGGTTGGATTAGTTTCCGGCCATACTGAGCGTACGTTCGCAAATTTACTGCTCATGAGCTATTATTTTGCTTGTGTGTGTATGCAAGGAATACTTTTTTGTGCTATACAATATGTAGCTCAAGCAGGTTGGTCTGCTTCAATATTAAGGGTTCCTCAGGCTTATGCAAAAGTATTACCTTATGCTGCTTTAATTTTGATTGGAGTAATAACTTTAGGGTTAGTTAACAATCATGAAGTTGTTGAAGAAGGAAAAAAAATTGTTGAACCTTACTTATATGGACATTGGGCTACAAAAGGTTTAAGCGTTAAAGGAAGTGAAAATTATGATGCTATTATTGCAGGTAAATCTGTTTTTTTAAACAAACCTTTTTTTATTGCCCGTTTGATTATCTTTTTAGGATTATATTGCATTTTTGGGGGAATGCTAACCAAATATTCAAATAATGAGGATAGTATAGGTGGAATGGACAATTACAATAAAAGCTTTAAATATTCAGCGATATTCTTGATTATTTTTGGTTTTACTACTCCAATTTTTGCTTTTGATGCTATTATGTCTTTAGAAGCTCATTACTATTCTACTTTGTTTGGGTGGTATAATTTTGCCGCATTGTGGATAAGTGGATTATCTGTTTTAACGATAACAGTAATTGTTTTAAGACAAAATGGTTATATGCCTTGGGTAACAGATAGTCATCTACATTCATTGGGCAAACTTGTATTCGGTTTTTCTATATTCTGGACATACTTGTGGTTTTCACAATTCCTATTAACTTACTATGCAAATTTGCCAGAAGAAAGTATTTATTATTTCAAAAGATGGGAACCTGAGTTTAAACCTTGGTTTTGGCTAAACATTGTAATTAATTTTTGTACACCCGTACTACTTTTAATGTCTCGTGATGCCAAAAGAACAGCTACAGTATTGAAATATGTTTGTATTGTTGTGTTGTGTGGGCATTGGCTTGATTATTACTTAATGATCATGCCAGGTACAGTTGGTGCTCAAGGAAGAGGTTTTGGATTTGAAGAGGTTGGGATTGCTTTAGGTTTTGTAGGCTTATTTGTATTCTTGATGTTGAATGCTTTGAGTAAAACTTCTCTTATAGCTAAAAAACATCCGTTTTTAGAAGAAAGTTTAAACCATCATATTTAAATAAGCAGTTTAATAATAATTAATAATGAAACTGAAAAAATACCTTGTAAAAACAGCATCAGCTTTGCTAAGCTTAATAATGCTGTTTATTACAAATTTTGTCACGGCACAAACAAGTACTCCAGCAAGTGTTAATTCTCCTACAATTGATGAGGCAGGAACATCAAGTACTATGTGGATGGGTATATTCTACTATGTACTATTATTTTTATTAATATGTATAATTATAGCAGTAGTAGGTCGTATCTTAAAAATATATGACCTTACATTACAAATGCAAAGTAAAAAGAGTTTAGACTGGAATAGAATTATGGCTATTGGGTTTGGATTATTCTTGATTATTGGGATGTATGGTGCTTATTGGGAATATACAGTACATGGTAGCATGATTTTACCGGAAGCGGCATCTTTGCATGGACAAAAAATTGATGAGATGTTTAACATTACATTAATTATCACCACAATAGTTTTTGTTGGAACGCAAATTATGCTATTCTCATTTGCCTATATATATAGAGGTACACAATCGCGTAAAGCGTACTTTTTACCACATAACAACACTATTGAAAAACTTTGGACAATTGTTCCAGCTGTTGTGTTAACTATTTTAGTTGTTTTTGGATCGATAACCTGGAAGAATATACAAGATGTACCTGTTAAAGAGCAACGTTCAGCATTGAATGTAGACGTTACGGCTCACCAATTTGCTTGGGAAGTGCGGTATCCAGGTAGAGACGGTAGGTTAGGTCTTAAAAACTCCAAGTTGGTTACATCCAGTAATAAAATTGGTGTAGATTTTAAAGATAAAAATAGTTTTGACGATTTGAACGCAGATGAAATTGTTGTTCCAGTTAACAAACCAGTGCGAATAAACTTAATTGCGCAAGATGTAATTCATAGTTTTTACTTGCCATGGTTTAGAGTACAAATCAATGCAGTACCGGGCTTACCTACATTTTTTCAATTTACGCCTACGATCACTACTGATGATATGCGCACTAAAATGGATAACCCTACATTTGAGTATAAGCTTTATTGTAACAAAATTTGTGGCGGTAACCATTTTAATATGCAGAAAGTATTTCGTGTAGTAAAAGAAGCTGAGTATCAAGACTGGATTTCTAAACAAAAACCTTATTTAAATGATCAGTTAAAAAAAGACTTGAAAATGGCGGTTAGCATACCCACAAATTCTGCTTTTAAAAATAAATTAGCTTATAATAAAATATAAAGAGATTATGGCAACAGCATTAATAGTTAATAATCACCAAACTCTCCATGAAGATCATCATGAAGGGGAACATCATAAAGCCACTTTTTTAAATACTTACGTTTTCAGTCAAGATCACAAAATGATTGCAAAGCAATTTTTGATAACCGGCATTATCATGGGTGTTATTGCAATGATATTATCTGTTTTATTTCGAATTCAGTTAGCTTATCCAAACACTGCATTTCCATTTTTGCAGACCTTGTTAGGTCGTTTTGCACCAGAAGGACGTTTAGATCCAAATTTTTATCTTTCTTTAGTTACCATTCATGGTACTATTATGGTATTTTTTGTACTAACAGCAGGTTTAAGTGGTACTTTTAGTAATTTATTGATTCCATTGCAATTGGGGGCACGTGATATGGCTTCTCCATTTCTGAACATGTTATCATACTGGTTTTTCTTTACAGCTTGTATTATCATGTTAAGTTCATTCTTTGTCCAAAAGGGACCAGCAGGTGGTGGATGGACTATTTATCCTCCATTATCAGCTTTACCAAAAGCAATGCCTGGTTCAGAAATGGGTATGACATTGTGGCTTGCCAGTATGGTTCTTTTTGTAGCATCTCAGTTAATGGGTGGTATTAACTATATCAGTACCATTTTAAATATGCGTACTAAAGGGATGGATCTTTGGAAAATGCCATTAACAATTTGGGCATTTTTTTTAACAGCTGTTTTAGGCGTATTATCTTTCCCTGTGTTGGTTGCAGGAGTTGTGCTTTTGATTTTTGATAGAAGTATGGGTACAAGTTTCTATTTATCAGATATTGTTTTAAATGGAAATGTACTACCAAATGAAGGGGGAAGTCCTATCTTATTTGAACATTTATTTTGGTTTTTAGGTCATCCAGAAGTATATATTGTAATAATGCCAGCAATGGGTATTGCTTCAGAGGTTATGGCAGTAAATTCAAGAAAACCAATATTTGGTTACCATGCAATGGTATATTCTCTAATTGGAATCACTGTATTATCATTTATCGTTTGGGGTCATCATATGTTTGTAACAGGGATGAATCCTTTTATAGGCGGTGTATTCATGATTACAACATTAATTATCGCGGTTCCATCAGCAGTAAAAACGTTTAATTGGTTAGCAACGCTTTGGAGAGGCAATATTCGATTTACACCAGCAATGATGTTTGCAATTGGTTTAGTTTCTTTTTTCATCTCTGGTGGTTTAACCGGAATCTTTTTAGGAAATGCAGCTTTAGATATTAACTTGCATGACACTTACTTTGTAGTGGCTCACTTTCACTTGGTAATGGGTTCAGCAGCCATTTTCGGTATGTTGGCAGGTGTTTATCATTGGTTTCCAAAGATGTTTGGTCGATTAATGGATGATAAATTGGGTTATCTTCATTTTTGGTTAACCTTTATTGGTGCTTACTTAGTATTCTTTCCGATGCACTTTATGGGTTTGGATGGTGTTCCCAGAAGATATTATGCTTTTACAGAGTTTGAATCTATGAAACAGTGGTTATCAGTAAACACCTTCATTACATGGGCTGCAATCATGTCTGCATTGGCGCAAGTTGCATTTTTATTTAACTTCTTTTACTCTATCTTTTATGGTAAAAAAGCCACTCAAAATCCTTGGAATGCAAATACTTTAGAATGGACAACACCTATAGAACGTATCCATGGAAATTGGCCGGGAGAGATTCCAACGGTTTATCGCTGGTCTTATGACTATAGTAAACCAGGCCATGATCAAGATTTTATTCCTCAAACAGTACCTTTTTCTCAAACCATGACATCTAATTTGCCTCATGATTTTGAAGATGATCCAGATGTAGAAAAATTGCAAACAGAATGGTTAAAACAAAATTCTCAGGAAGTAAAATAGTCCTTGAGTATTTTTAAATGAGTTATCAGGGGTATTTTTGAGGGATTTATCTTTCATAAATACCCTTATTTTTTTAAATGAATTTGAAGTATTTAAAAGCAGAATCAAAATTTCAGTCAGTAAATCTGTTCTCAATTATTGCGCTGTTTGTCTTGATTTTGGCCGGAGGAGTAGTCCGTAGTACAGGTTCAGGAATGGGTTGTCCTGATTGGCCAAAATGTTTTGGTAGATATATTCCACCGATAAAAGAAGCACAGCTTCCGGAAAACTATCGTACTGAATATATTGAAAAGCAACTAAAAAAGAATTTGCATTTTGCAAAAGTTTTGCAAGCTTTCGGCTACACATCTTTAGCAATAAAAGTTAAAGCAGATACATTCATTGTAAACCGGCAACAAGAAGAATTCAATCCTATTAAAACATGGACTGAATATATTAATAGGTTGGTAGGTGTAATTACGGGTATACTTCTTTTAGCTACTGCTTTTTATTCTTTCATTTATTTAAAAAAATGTAAGTTACTTATTTCTTTAAGCATGCTCAATCTGCTTTTAGTTATTTTCCAGGCATGGTTAGGTTCTATTGTAGTTTCTTCTAATCTTTTGCCTTGGATTGTAACAGCGCATATGTTAATTGCTTTAGCAATTTTGGCGATTAGTATTTATACTTGGTTCAGAGCAAAATTTTTAGACAGTAAAGTAAAAATTCGAACAAATGTTTTGGTAATAATATGTATGTGGTTAGCCTTGATATTGGACATTATACAAATCACAATTGGTACAGAAGTAAGAGAAAAAATTGACGGGTATGCTACAAAATTAAATGGTGATAACCGTCAAAGTTGGGTAAATGGTGCTGGAGAAATTTTATTTAATCATAAAAATATGGCTTTAGCCGTGGTATTAGTTAATGTAGTACTGTATTTATTACTTCGAAAATATTTTGAAAAAAATGCTATTCAAAGGCAATTAATGAGTGCAAGTTTTATTCTAATTATGCTCCAAATTTTCGCTGGAGTTTTATTGTCTTACTGGAGCTTGCCTCCTTTTGCTCAGGCGGCTCATATATTGTTAGCCAGTTTATTGTTTGGAGCACAATTCTACTTACTGCTTAACTTATATCAATCAGCAGAAACTTTAGAAGAAAAATACAATGTGGGCTGATTTTTCTAAACTTATTAAGTTTCGTCTTACATTTCTGGTTGTATTTTCGGCCTCCATCTCATTTTTGATTGGTAGCAAAGTAAATGGCACTATTAATTGGGCAAATTGGGGATTGCTAATTTTGGGAGGATTTTTAGTAACAGCCGCCGCAAATGGCTTTAACGAAATTATTGAAAAAGACTTGGATAAATTGATGAAACGAACTTTAGATAGGCCATTACCTTCTGGTAAAATGACTAATGGGCAAGCGTTAGTTATCAGCTTATTTATGGGAATTTCTGGTACTTATGTGTTAGGAAGCTTAAATTTAACTACTGGTTATTTATCAGTCTTTTCGATCTTTCTATATGCTTTTATTTATACGCCAGCAAAACGGAAATCTCCCATTGCTGTATTTATTGGAGCAATTCCCGGAGCTTTACCACCATTAATTGGATATGTAGCCGCGCACGAAAAAATAGATTATATCGCGCTAATATTGTTCGGAATTCAGTTTGTTTGGCAGTTCCCACACTTTTGGGCAATTGCGTGGGTGTTGGATGATGACTACAAATTGGCAGGTTTTCGATTATTACCTACTGGTAAACGCGATGCCACCAGTGCCATAATCATATTTTTATCTACTTTAATATTAGTACCTGTAAGTCTATTGCCAACATATTACGGTTTTGGTGGTTTATATATTGGGAGTATTTCACTAATATGCAGTTTTGCTTTTTTATATTATGCTTTCAATCTTTTATTAAAACAGGATATAAAATCTGCACAAAAGCTAATGTATGGTTCGTTTTTATACTTACCAATTGTGCAATTAGTATTGTTATTTGATTTTGTAGGAAAACTAAAATGAATTCATCTCTTATTGATAATAAAGAAAGGATAAACCTTCAACCTAAAAAATTCAGCATGTGGTTGTTTATTATCACTTCATTTATGCTGTTTGCTGCTTTTACCAGTGGTTTTATTGTTTATACACAAGGTTCGGCTGATAAAGGGATCAAAATCCTTCTTCCACATACTTTTATTTATAGCACGCTTGTTATAATGTTAAGTAGCGTAACTATGTATTTGGCTTTTCGTGCAGCAAAGCAATTACAGTTTGCTAAACAAAGACAATTCTTATGGTTAACATTGATTTTAGGAATTAGCTTTTTTGGATTACAATTTTATGCTTGGAGTCTACTGGTAAAAATGGGTGTCTATTTGATCAATCCCAATGCTTCCCAATCATTCATTTACATTTTTACTGGTGTACATTTAGTCCATATTCTTGCTGGTTTAATCTTGGTTATCAATAGCTTAGTTGGAAGTTACCAAAATAACCCACCAGTAAAAAACCTGTTTCGTTTAGAGATGACATCTATATTCTGGCATTTTGTAGATATTTTATGGATATATCTTTATGTTTTTTTACTTTTGAATCAACAATAATTCCATATATAATTTAGATGAATACAACTGTAGCACCTATTGATCGAATTAAAACAACTCCTTGGGCAGGGGGTCGTTCACCCTTTTCCATTGAATATGGTAAATTGATGATGTGGTTTTTCCTTTTATCTGATGCATTTACCTTTTCTGCATTATTAATGGCCTATGGTGCATTACGTTTTAGCGCCAAAGCATGGCCTATGCCTGACGAAGTTTTTCAATCCATCCCTCTAATTAAAGATCACGGTGCACCGTTGGTATTTGTAGGGTTAATGACTTTTATTTTGATTATGAGTTCGGTAACAATGGTTTTAGCGGTTGAAGCTGGTCATCGCGGAGCTAAAAAAGAAGTTGCTAATTGGATGGTTTTAACAGTAATTGGTGGTATTATATTTTTGAGTTGTCAAGGATTAGAATGGTCACATTTGCATGGTGAAGGTGCATGGTGGGGAAGTAATCCATTCAAAAGTGCAAAAGGCTTAGATACTGGGACAAACTTTACTAACCTGTTTTTTACTATAACTGGCTTTCACGGCTTTCATGTATTTAGTGGTGTAATCATTAATATTATTATTCTGATTAATGTTTTAAAGGGCACTTACGAAAAACGTGGCAGCTATTTAATGGTGGAAAAAGTAGGCTTGTACTGGCACTTTGTGGATTTAGTATGGGTTTTTGTATTTACATTTTTTTACTTGGTATAATTTATAAATAAAATTTATGAGCACAGAATCTTCCAATGTTCATCATGAAGGCGATGATCACGAATCATTATCAAAAACTAAAATCTGGCAGGTATTTTTTGTTTTGTTAGGGATTACGGCCATTGAATTTATCATTGCATTATATTTAATTCCGCATAAAATAATTCCTCAAAATTTTGCTAATCCAGTTTACATATTGCTTACGCTGGCAAAAGCCTTTTATATTGTAGCATATTTTATGCATTTACGATTTGAAAAAATTGGTTTAATGTATTCTATCCTGGTTCCAACTTTGTTTATTATCGGATTAATCTTGGTTTTAACTGATGAAAGTCATTACTGGTTATTTGCCAGGCCTTAATGGTAAATACTAAAACATTAAAAAATTTTATAATCCTGGTACTTATCCTCATAGTACCAGGATTTTTGTATTATTTACTTCAGGCAAAAGGAAAAAACAGGTATAGACCACTGCCTATATATGGGCCAAAAGAAGTGGCGAGTACCTTCAAAACTTTTCACGGGAAAAAGATTTTTGATACTATCTACCATAAAATTCCTGATTTCAGATTATACGATCAGGACAATAAAATTATTACTCAGAAAAGCTTTGAAGGTAATATCCTATTAGTCAACTTTTTTTTTACTAAGTGCCCAATTTTATGCAATGAAATTAATAATAACATTGATTCATTGGCTGGTAACTTCAAAAAGAACACTATGGTTCGTTTTGTGTCGATTACAGTTGATCCGGCAACAGACAATGTAGCTGTTTTAAAGAATTATGCCAATTCTCTAAAAGCTAATGAAAAGCAGTGGAAATTTTTGACTGGGGACACATCTATTATCTATCCACTTAGCCGAAAAGGATTTTTAGTAACTGCCGCTTATGGTGGAGATCAACCTGAGAACTTTGTTTATAGTGAGAAATTAATGCTGGTTGATCAGGACAAAAGAATCCGAGGATATTACAACGGCACTTCCGTAAACGAAATGGCAAAGCTAAATGACGAAATCAAAGTGCTAATTGCAGAGGAATTGAGGAAAGTAAAAAGTAATCTATATTAATGCATGGACAAAACACCTTTTTTACAACAAGACAAACTAATTTTCCGGTTTATAATCGGTCTTTCAATATTTGTTTTTCTGGTTGTAGTAATCCTCAACCGCAAAATCCTTCCGGTACCTGCTGTATTGCCATCTTTTACTTATTATCTACCTTTGTTGAATGCCGTTTTGAATGGTAGTTGCAGTGTTTTACTGGTGCTTTCGTTGTATTTTATTAAACAAAAAAACATCGTGATGCACAAACGGATAAACATTACCGCTTTTGCACTTTCATCGCTTTTTCTTGTTTCCTACATCACTTTTCATTATTTGGCTCCTGAAACTAAGTATGGGGATTTAAATGGTGATCATATTGTTTCCGAAGCGGAAAAGATGGCTGCAGGTAGTTTACGTTATGTTTATTACACTATTTTAATTAGCCATATTATCTTAGCTGCTATTGTTTTACCACTGGTTTTATTTAGCTTCAACTTTGCGCTGCAAAATCAGATTGCACGACATAGAAAAATTGTTCGTTGGACGTGGCCAATCTGGTTTTATGTAACTGTAACCGGTGTGATTGTTTACATCATGATTTCGCCTTATTATCAGTTTTAAGCTTATTTTTGTATAATAAAAACAGCATCAGCAATACTGTTTTATTTACCTAAAAATGCAATTATGAAAAATTTAAAAATATTAATCACGGTTTTTGCTTTAATGTTTATTTTTATAAGTAAGCAACCTGTGCAGGCACAATGTGCCATGTGTGCAGCCACTGTAGAAAGTTCTCATAATGCCGGCGGCAATAAAGCTGATGGCTTAAACAAAGGTATTTTGGTGCTGTTAGCTGCTCCATATTTAGCTGCTGCCGTGGTAGGTTATATTTGGTTTAAACGATTCAAACGCAAAAATATTGAAATTAATATGCGCGATGAAAAGCTGAATCTTAACTAAACATCCAATTCATGCAAAGGCTAAATAGTAGGTTTGTTTTAAACAGCATACTTCTTTTAACACTAATTTTTTAGGTCAGAATTTGAAATGATAGTCGCTCAAACCTTTGACTTTTTAAAAGATTTGGTTGAAAATAATCACCGGGATTGGTTTTTGGAGAATAAAGTAAAATATGAGCAGGCCAGAGAAAATGTAATTGATTTTGCAGGAGATGTACTCAAGCTACTTGCGCAATTTGATCCTGCTATTAAATCTGATCTCGATCCCAAAAAATGTGTAATGCGGATTTATCGCGATGTCCGTTTCAGCAAAGATAAAACACCTTATAAAAATAACTTCGGCGTTAACTTCAAAACTGGTTATGCCAATGCAGATCTAGGTTATTATGTGCACCTGCAACCCGATCATAGTTTTGTGGGAGGCGGTTACTGGATGCCGCCAACCGAGCATTTAAAGGCTATCCGGCAGGAAATCGATTATAATGGAAATATCTTGAATGGTATCATTAACGATGCTTCTTTTATGCATGATTTTTCTAAGTTTGATAAGCAGGAACAACTCAAAAATAATCCTAAAGGTTATGAGACAGATCACGAGTTTATCAACCTGTTAAAATTAAAAAGCTTTGCTGCAACGCATTCTTTACCTGATACAGAACTGATGAACAAAAATGCTGCACAAAACATGGCTGATTACCTTCTTAAAATTTTGCCCTTAAATAATTTTCTCAATCAAGCCTTACACTAATTTTTTATGCTTAAAAGAAGTATCCTTTCCATATTTGCAATTTTTTCATTGCTTTTAGCTTTGCAATCCTGCGTGGTTTTATCGCCTAAAAAGTACAAAGGTATTTTGGCCGAGCGGGATTCTTTGGCGCAACGAACAGCTACTTTAGAACAGCAGGTTGCAAGTTTAGAAGCAGATACTGCCAAAATGCACCGCCAGATTGCAGAGCTGACAGATAAGTACAGCACGCTGAATACCAATTACAGCGCCAGTTCCTCCAAAGTGAACCAGCTTTCCGGTGATTTGCAAAAGCGGGAAGCCCGTTTGAAAGAAGTGGAGGAGACGTTGCGCAAACGGGATGAAGCCACCAATGCACTGCGTAATAAATTGCAACAAGCCTTGCTTGGCTTTCAAAATAGCGGTTTAACAGTAGATATTCGCAACGGTAAAGTGTACGTTTCTTTGGCCGATAAACTACTTTTTCCTTCAGGTAGTATTGTAATTAATGAAAATGGTAAAACCGCTTTAAAACAATTTGCTGCAGTATTGAACAAAGAACCTGACATTAACATTGCGGTTGAAGGCCACACTGATAATAAAAAAGTAAATAATTTAGGTCAGATTAAAGATAATTGGGATCTGAGCGTGCTGCGTGCTACATCAGTTACCCGTTATTTAACCGAGACTGAAAATGTTGATCCGCAACGGTTAACGGCTACCGGGAAAAGCCAGTATCAGCCCATAGATCCGGGAACAACAGCAGAAGCCTTATCTAAAAACCGTCGGATTGAAATTGTGTTGAGTCCTAAATTAGATGAATTATATAATCTGATCTCTACTAAATAATCCAAATTTATATCGATAAAAGAAGTATCGCTTAAACCCTGCATAAAGCAAAAAGCATACAATTATTAAATTGTATGCTTTTTTAATGCTGAAAAAAGATTAAAACGGACTTTTAAAATCTGCAAAAGCTGGTAAAATTTCGTCTTTTGGGGATAGTAAAACATTTGATAAATCAGTTTGCCAATCGATATTCAGGGTAGGATCATTCCACAAAACACCAATTTCCGAAGCTTTATCATAGTAATTATTTACCTTGTAAGTAAAAATCGTATCATCTTCTAAAGTAACAAAGCCATGCAAAAAGCCTGGCGGAACCCAAAATTGCTTGTGATTTTCTCCACTTAATTCAATGGTAACATACTCACCGAAGGTTGGCGAGTTTTTACGGATATCAACTGCAACATCCAAAACCCCGCCTTGCAGCACACGAACCAGTTTTCCCTGTGCAAAAGGATTAGCCTGGCCATGTAAGCCGCGCAAAGCTCCTTTTTGAGAAAATGACTGGTTATCCTGTACAAAAGAGGCATCGATGCCAGCTTCGCGATATTTTTTTTCGCTATAACTTTCGTAAAAATAACCGCGATCATCCGGAAAAATACGTGGTTCAATAATAATTAATCCTTCAAGTTTTGTAGTACTGATATTCATTGTTCGTCGATAAGTTTCATGGTTGAACTAAAAGTAACCAATTGATTTGTAAATAGTTGTTGATTTTCGCTTTCAATTTGTGCTGCGTATAAATTTTGGTATGATTGCAGCGAAGATATCTCGTTGGTACGGAACTGTAAGCAAAAAGTTAAACCTTCATTAGGAGAATCTGTTACTTGCAGCAGTTGGTACGACTGAAAAAAACCAGTTTCTAAAACCGTTTGGATATAGTTGGTTTTAAGCTCGTTTAACCATTGCTGCTCTATTGATTCATCAATTAGATAAGTGATATTGTAAATGAACATGCTGTAAAAATAAATTTTTTTTCAGGAACCAGGCAGTTGATCACCTCTTAAAGCCCTGAATTTTTTGCGGGCTTCGCTAATCCACAGGCTGGAAGGATAATCAGTGATAATTTTTTGATATAAAACCTGCGCTTTAGCCTTGTTTTCCAGTTGGCTTTCGTACAAATCTGCCATCATAAAAACAGCATCATCCGCCCAAAGATCATTCGGGTGTTCGTCTACAATTTCTTGTAAAAACGGAATAGCAGTGGAATACTGTTTTTGCTGGATAAAAATCTTTGCCTTAGCCATCAAAATATCATCAGCCAAAGAGTTTCCCGGATAAACTTTATTGATACTATCCAACGTAATCATTGCTCTTTCCGTTTGTTCTTTATAAATTAAAAAATCTGCACGCGCATACATTTTCAAGGCGTTTCCGGTAGTATCAAACGTGGTATTATCTGTAATCAAAAGTGAAAGATTAAGCGCATCGTTAGCAATTAACTGCGAAGTTGCTGCTTTCAAAACATCCACTTGCGCTTTGGCCCAAACAAAATCGCCTGTAAAATACGCTAAGCGGGCATTCCGATATTTGGCTTCCTGTGCAACATTGCTGTTTGGGAACGCTTTTTCAACCTGACTGTAAAGCAAAGTAGCTTCCCAGGGCTTATTGGTAAGCAAATACACATCGCCCAAATCCATTTTGCAATCAGCCAATAATTTGGGTTGTATACCAGGTACCAGAATAGCTTGTTCCAGTAACTTTTCTGCATCGGTAGTTTTATGCAGTTTAAAAGCTTGCAGCCTTGCTAATTTTTGCATGGCAAAAGCAGTATTGCTGTTTCGGCCAAACTCGCTTAATAAATCCTGATAATCTTTTTCGAGGCTAATTAAATCCTGCTGCTGATACTTGCCGGAAGTAATTTTTAGGTTTTTGGTATTGATCAGTTCAATTCGTGCCGGGATATAATAATCCTGTTTGCCTTTACTGATGATAAATTCGTAACCCCGGATAGCTGCATCATAAGCTTCATTACTGATCAACGTTTGGCACATTTGATAAACTTGTTCGCCATTGTCTTTTTGCCTTTTTGATAACGCAATTACTTGATTTAAAGCCAGATCATATTCTTTTTGCTGCAAATACTGCCAGGTAAGCAGTTGTATAAATACAGTTGCCTGCGGATTTTTCTGAATTTTTTGAAGTAGCAAACCTTTAAAAACTTCGTAATCTGCAGGACCATCAAACAGGCTAGCCAAATTGTTCTGTGCCTGATACAGATAATCCGGATTTGTAGTTAAAATATTAAGGTATTCTGCGGCCATCGGCATTTTTTCGCGCCGGAAACGATACATACTAATCAGCGGGATGGCAAATAGCTGTTCGTTATGCAAAAGCGTACGGCCCTGTAAAAATACTTTGATAGTATAATCCGCATTTCCATTCTGATAAAACTGGTTGGCAATATTACTGATCTGAGCTTCATCCGTAGGCAGTTTTTTTAAGATCTCTTTGTAATCGGATTCTGCTTTTTGCACATCGCCTTTTTCCGTATAAATGCTACCCAGTGTGATAGCGTATTCTACATTGTCCGGATGTTTTTTCACCATCTTTTTAGCCAGATTCTCTGCCTCATCCAATTTTTTTAAGCTGATTAAACTATAGCAGTATGCTTTAAAGTACGCTTCGTTATCCTGTTTGTACAGCTTTTGATAAATCTGGCTGGCCTTGTCTTTTTCTCCAGATGCAATGTACTGCCTGGCCAATAGCAAATCATCCGACTGGGCAACAGCAGAAAAAAAGCATCCTAAAAAAAGCATTAAGAAAACCAGTTTCATATACATCAAAAATAAACTAATTACGTAAGGTATGAATTTAAAGTGATTAATCTGCTTGGTTAATAAGGGGTAAAATTATGGTGACAGTTGTTTTTAATCCTTTCTTAATTTCTAATTTAACCCAATAAAACCATCGGATACTGTTTTCTAAAAACTTGATGAGAAGGCTTCATTACTTATTAATTTCGTGTGTAATTGCAGCGATTTTTAACTCCTGTACCCATAGTGGTGTCAGAAAAATTCCGGTCATCAGCTTTTTTAAAACGCCTGAAAAAAGTATTTTTCATATTTCCCCTGATGGAAAGTACATTTCTTACCTCAAAAACTATCAGAATAAACTCAATATTTATGTGCAAACTGTTGCTGATGGTAAAGAAAGCCGGGTAACCTCTTTTACGGATTACCCGGTTAAAGATTATTTCTGGAGCTCAAACAATGAACTTGTTTTTAATAAAGATTTGATCGACTTAAACCAGTACCAGCTTTTTGCGCTGAACATGAAGGATAAAAAGTTGAAGAAACTATTATCCTTATCGAAAGTAAAATTTCGTTTGATCAGCAGAAATCATAACAATAAAGATTGGATCAATATCGTGATGAACAAACGCGATTCGGCCATTTTTGATGTTTACAAACTCAATACGGTAACTGGAGAACTAAAACCGTATATCAAAAATCCTGGAAATATTACAGAATGGTATCCAGCTTCGGAAGGAAATATCAGGTTGGCTAAAGCTTCGGATGGCGTAAACGAAAAGATTTTGTTCCGGCAGGATGATCAGCACCAATTTAAAACCATAATCAGTAATAATTTTAGAAACTCTGTTACCCCGATTGCCTTTACCAAAACTGGCAGTAATCATTTTTATGCTCTATCAAACCTAAACCGTGATAAAATAGCGTTGGTTGAAATTGATGCGGCAAGCGGGCGGGAAGTAAAAATGATTTACGAAAGGAAAACTGCCGATATCAATGAGGTAAATTATTCTAAAAATAAGCATCGGTTGGATATGGTTAATTGGGAGGAAGCTAAGCCGGATAGATTTTTGATGAATGAGGACATGAAGCTAATTTATACCAATTTATCGAAGCTTTTGCCCGATCACGAAATCAGGATTATTGATCGCGATACTTTGGAAAATCAATTGTTGATTAGCACTTATACAGATCGTAGTCCGGGTTCGGTGTATTTGTATGAAGTGAATTCTAAAACGCTTAAAAAATTAACTGATTTCAATCCTGATATTAAAGCAGACGAATTATGTGCAATGAAACCCGTTTCTTATAAGGCCAGAGATGGCTTGCTTATTAATGGATATTTAACTTTGCCTCAAACTGAAAATCAAACAAATCTGCCGGTAATTATGATGCCGCATAATGGTCCGTGGAGTCGCAATAGCTGGGGGTATAATGCTGAAGTACAGTTTTTAGCTAATCGTGGATATGCTGTTTTTCAAGTAAATTATCGAGGTTCTGCTGGTTATGGCAAAGCTTTTTTAAGTGCCGGATTTAAAGAAATTGGTGGCAAAATACAGCAGGATATTACTGATGGCGTGCAATGGCTAATTAAAAACAAAATAGCAAATCCGAAGCAAATAGCTATTTATGGAGGTGGTTTTGGAGGTTTTTCTGCTTTGCACGGCGTTTCTTTTAATCCAGGTTTGTATCAGTGTGCCGTGGTACAATTTGGTTTAATTAACTTTTTTACTTATATAAAAGACGTACCGCCATTTTTAAAGCCTTATTTAAGCATGACTTATGAAATGGTTGGTAACCCGGAAAAAGATGCTGGGATGTTCCGTGCAATTTCCCCGGTTTTTCATACAGATAAAATAAAAGTGCCGTTACTGATTTTTCAGGGTGCAAAAGATCCGCGGGCTAATATCAGCGAATTGAATCAATTTGTGCGGGATTTGCGGAATCGCGACGTCAACGTGAAATATGTTTTGAAGGATAACGAACGCACTTATTTTAGAGATGAGCAAAATCGTTTAAATATGTATGCCGATATTGAAAGCTTCCTGCAAAACAACTTAAAAAATAAAAAGTAATTAAAGGCATGAAGGAAAAAAGGGTTTACCGGAAAAACTTTTTGCTGGTTGCTACTTTTATCGTCCTGATTTCTGCTTTGGTAGTGGTGATACTTCTTTTAGCCTATAAATTTACGCGTAAGAATATCAATGATGAGTTTGCTTCTAAAAAAGCAGATGTACTGGAGCAAACCATTCGCCCCTACAATGATTTTTTTCAGAACAAATTACCCGAAATAACTTTATACAATGGTTTTCTCAATTCAAATTCTGCTGCAGATTATACCAAAACTGTTTTTAACAAGTACCCTTTTGTAAAAAAAGTTATTTTCTACGATCTTGAAATTAGTAATAGTCCAAAGCATTATACCTTTCGCAGCAATCACCTTAGCATTTTTATTAAATCAGCCTATATTTTCTCGTTAAAAAAAATTAAACCGGTTTTACTTCAGGTTAAAACATTAAAAAATGATCGAAGTGCTGATGCTGGTTTTGGGCAGATTGCTATACAGTTATCCAACTACGTAGAAGATGTAGATACGGCAAAGATCAGCAGTCCGGATATTGATTTTCGAAAAGTTTTTTATAGTGTTAATCCCAACAAAATCAGTTACTTAAATATCCCTGGCAGGCAAGAACTTAAAATTTATAAAGAACTATTAAGTGTAGCAAAACCGATATCTACTTATCAAAAGGATATGTTTACGTTTTACCTGAATCCGTATGCTTTAAAAATTCGGAATACTAATCCGGGCTTGTATCAGTCCATCAGTATTCACCCTTTGGTTTATGACCCTTTAAATAATGAGCAGGGAAGAGTGACTACGGAAATTGCTTTTCCTGGTGCTTTTTCTGATTATAAATTGTATTTCCGCACCAACAAAAGCTTCCTCAAGCAGGAAGTTATCAAGCAGTTTTTGCCTATTGCTTTTGGAGTAATGATAATTTATTTTTTTCTATTGATTATTGCGCTTTTGATTTACCGAAATTTGAACGTCAATATGAAATTGTTCAGGCTTCAGTATGATTTTATCAACAACTTTACGCATGAATTTAAAACACCAGTTAGCGTAATTAAAATTGCCGGATCTAACTTGCAAAGTAAAAACGAGCTGAGCGAACGACAACGAATGCACTATGGAAAAATTTTGAATGAAGAAGCCGACAAGTTAAACGATTTAATGAATAAGCTACTGTCTTTCACGCAGTTGGAAAATAAATCCATTCAGATTAAAAGTCAGCAGATTGATTTAGACACCTTTACGCAAAGCCAGATCGAATCTTTTAGAATTAAATATCCGGCTTTTAGCATCACCTTTTCGGAGACAAATATCAATACTTTTTTTACCGACCCAGTTTTATTAGGCAGCGTTTACCAAAACTTAATGGAAAACGCTTACAAATATTCGCCGGCAGACCGAAAGGAATTAGCAATAAAAATTGAAAAACATAAAAAAGAAGTTATCTTTAAATTCAAAGATCAGGGCATTGGCATTGCCCAGGCCGAACTGAACAATATTTTTAAAAAGTTTTATCGTATTCAAAATCAATACAACCAAAATGGAAGTGTTGGGCTTGGATTAGCGTTTTGCAAAGAACTGGTTAATTTTATGCACGGAGAAATTAGTGTTAAAAGCAGTATTGGCAAAGGATCGGAATTTGTGGTTACACTTCCTTATGAACATCAATAATGAGTAAAGAAATAAAAATTGCGCTGGTTGAAGATGATGAAAACCTGCGTTTCTTGGTTGCCGAACGTTTAGAAGCGGAAGGTTATACCGTTTTAGAAGCTGCTGACGGTCTTGCTGCTGAGAAAATGATTTTAGAAGAGCAGCCAGATATTGTGCTATTAGATTGGATGCTGCCTGGAAAGCAAGGCGCAGATGTTTGTCAGGAAATACGTAATAAAGGTTATGACAAATTGGTGATCATGCTGACTGCCAAAGAACAGGATGTAGACAAGATTGAAGCTTACAATGTTGGCGTTTCTGATTACGTAACCAAACCATTCAACATGGATGTGCTTACGGCTTTAATTGAAAATAAAGTGCGTTATAAGTTAAGCAACGATAAATCTGAGACGTACAAGTTTGCCAATATGGAACATCAGCCCAATACGCATACGTTGATTAAAGCTGGTAAAAAAGTAGAATTGACGATTTTAGAAAACCGTATTTTACTTTATTTCCTGAAAAATAGAAATAAAGTGATTCATCGTGAAGAATTGATGATGGAAGTTTGGGGCTACAATGCTGATGTTAACACCCGTACTTTAGATATGCACATTGTCCGCTTACGGAAAAAGATTGAAGAAAACCCGGATTCACCGCAGTTTTTGCAAACTGTTAGAGGCATTGGTTATAAGTTTGTTTTGGAGTAACTAATAATAAATTTTAATTCTTCTTTTAATTAAAATTAAACTAAAGAATTATCTGTTCAAGTTATTATCTTCTTCATCAAGATTTGTTTGTTGATCGGTTATTCCAATGTCAAATCTTGAGTTTCAATAGTAGCTTTAAAATAGGTTTTCCTTCATCTGTAGCTGTCTATAATTCTTTACTGTCTTTTAAAGGCTATGTTTTTTGCTTGAAAGTATTATTAGATTTAAAACAACAGGATCTGTAAAAACTGTTCATCATATTTTTTAGAAATACGATATTATTTAGATTTCTTTTTCTGGCTTATTTATTAAACCAATATAATAAGTGGTCGATTCAGCAGATTTCTCAACTATTCCAGTTTTAAATTTTCCAAGCTGAATATGTACGTGATTACTATATTTTTCTATACCTCTTTATCCCCAATTAAGCAGTTTTAAAAGCATTATGGCCGGCATCTACATTCATATCCCTTTTTGCAAACAAGCCTGCTATTACTGCGATTTCCATTTCAGCACTTCTTTTCAATATAAAACAGAAATTTTGCAGGCGTTGCAGCAGGACATACGGATGCAGAAAGATTATCTGCAAGGCGAGACTGTAGAAACTATTTATTTTGGCGGAGGAACGCCATCTGTGCTGGAAGCTGCGGAAATCAATACTTTGCTGGAAACGGTTTTTGCAAATTTTTCTGTCAAAGCGGATGCAGAAATCACGTTGGAAGCGAATCCGGATGATTTGCATCCGCATAAAATTTTGGATTTAAAACATACACCCGTCAACCGTTTCAGCATTGGTGTACAATCTTTTTTTGAGGAAGATTTGGTTTGGATGAACCGCGCTCATAATGCAGTTGAAGCTTTTACCTCGATAAAAACAGTACAGGATCAAGGTTTTGAAAACATTACCATCGACCTGATTTATGGCTATCCGCTGCTAACGGATGCCAAATGGCAATACAATTTAGAGCAGTTTTTTCAGCTGCAAATTCCGCATCTTTCGGCTTACAGCATGACGGTGGAAACGCAAACAGCCCTTGCTTCTTTTATCAGCAAAAAAAAACAGCCTGCTATGAACGAAGAACAAAGTGCGGCGCAGTTTGAATTTTTGATGGATCAGGTAGAGAAAAATGATTTTGAGCATTATGAAATCTCTAACTTTTGTAGTCCGGGACAATTTTCACGTCATAACTCCAATTACTGGGCAGGCGTAAAATATTTAGGAATCGGTCCATCAGCGCATTCTTTTAACGGCAAAACGCGGCAGTGGAATGTGGCTAATAATCAGCAATATCTGGCTTCACTCAATCAAAATAAAATCCCGTTTACGTTAGAAATCTTATCCAATCAGGATCAGGTAAATGAACTGATTATGACGGCTTTAAGAACCAGTAAAGGGTTGAATTTAAACCAGATAGAAAATTTGCAAGCTGGCGCCGCCGCAGCCATTATCAAAGAGGCTACTTCTTTTATCAACCTAAAATGGATCGACCAAAACCAGGAAAATCTTACCTTGAGCGGCGCCGGAAAGTTGTATGCTGATCATATTGCAGCGCAGCTTTTTTTATAAGTTGCTTGCTTGGCAGAACTTCATTGTGGCCAACAAAATATCAGCTTCTGAAAACCGGCCATCTGCATCTGCCGTAATTGCTACCATACTATAATTAGCCCGATGAGAAAATTAATTTTTGCAGCCCTTGCTTTAGTAGCTTTAGCATCTGCCCCGAAAGTGTACGCACAAAAAGACCCGATGGTAGGTGGTGCAAAAATGTATGCAACAAAAGACATTGTTGATAATGCCGTAAATTCTAAAGATCATACTACTTTGGTTGCTGCTGTTAAAGCTGCAGGTTTGGTAGAAACTTTGAAAGGCGCAGGTCCGTTCACTGTTTTTGCACCAACAAACGAAGCATTTAATAAATTGCCAGCCGGAACTGTTAAGACTTTAACTAAACCAGAAAACAAAGCAACTTTAACTAAAATTTTAACTTACCACGTAGTAGCTGGTAAAATGGGTTCTAAAGAAATTGCCGCAGCTATCAAAGCTGGTAATGGTAAAGCAACTTTAACTACGGTTGAAGGCGGAACTTTAACAGCCATGATGCAAGGTGGTAAATTGGTTTTAACAGATGAAAAAGGTGGTATGTCTACCGTTACCATCAAAGACGTTTTTCAAAGCAATGGTGTAATCCATGTTGTTGATACCGTTTTGATGCCAAACTAAGCTTCAGGCTTTTATTTTATTTTGAAACCCGGCTGCCCTGAGCGCCGGGTTTTTTTTTGTCAGCATATTTTCAAAAAATTATCTTCTATTTTAAAAAATCGGGTTTTGTATAGTTTTTGTTCCGTTATATTAAAATTAAGAACATGAGCTCTAATCTTTCTTAAATAGACCGCGTAGATCATATCTCTAAAGAAGATTTTATCAATAATTACCTGATTCCTCATAAACCGTTAGTTATCAGAAAAGCTACTGAAACCTGGCCAGCTTTGCAAAAATGGACTTTTGAGTACTTAAAAGACGTAGTAGGCGATAAAACAGTTCCGCTTTATAATAGCGCCAAAGCTGATCCGACTAAACCAATCAATGCTTCTGCCGCAGAAATGAAGTTTGGGGATTATATTGATCTCATCCAAAACAAACCAACCGATTTACGCATCTTTTTTTTGACCCGATAAAAGAAGCACCGAAACTACTGGATGATTACCGGTCGCCAACTGATTTGATGGGCGGATTTTTAGATAAATATCCAAACATGTTTTTCGGCGGAAAAGGCTCTGTTACTTTCCTGCATTATGATATCGACTTGGCACATATCTTCCACACACATTTTAATGGCCGCAAACACGTAATTTTATTTGATTACAAATGGAAAGAACGGTTATATGCCCTTCCATTTGCTACTTATGCTCTGGAGGATTATGATGTAGAACAGCCGGATTTTGAAAAATTTCCAGCTTTGGATGGCATTGAAGGGCAGGAAACCATTTTGGAGCATGGCGATACTTTGTTTATGCCAACTGGTTATTGGCATTGGATGAAATATTTGGACGGATCATTTTCCATTTCTCTGCGTGCTTGGGATAAATCATGGGCAATCAAAGCAAAAAGCTTATATAATTTAGCCATTCAACGAAAGTTTGACAACGTGATGAAAGCCAAATTCAAGACTAAATATATGGATTGGAAAGAACAAATTGCTATTAAACGTGCCAAAAAAGCTTTGACAGAACAGTTGCCCAAATGATATTTGCTTTGTCATAATTCATTTTTGAAAAACGAATGAGGCATACTTCTTTTATCCGGTTAATTTATTAGCTAATTTTACCAAAAAATTAGCAGCTATTTAACCTGATAAAATGAGCTTTATTCTGACACCGGTTGACACGGTTGATACAATTGATCCGAAAGTTTTTCAAAGAGAATACCTTGCCAAACGCAAGCCTTTAGTAATCAAAGGTTTAACAAAAGATTGGCCAGCCCGCGAAAAGTGGACACCAGAATACATGAAGGCAGCTGTGGGCGATAAAATGGTTCCGCTTTATGATAATTCTAAAGCTGATCCATCCAAACCGATTAATGCAGCAGCGGCAGAAATGAAATTTGCAGATTATATTGATCTTATCAAAACGCAACCTACTGAATTGCGTATTTTCTTTTTCAATATTTTTAAGCAGGCACCACAGCTTTTGAATGATATCGTGTTGCCGAAAGATTTGATGGGTGGTTTTCTGGAAAGTATGCCAGCCATGTTTTTTGGCGGATCGAATTCGGTTACATTTTTACATTATGATATTGATCTGCCGCACATTTTCCATACCCATTTTGGTGGCCGTAAACAGGTGATTTTATTCGAAAACAAATGGAAACGCCGTTTATATTGTATTCCGAATGCCACCTATGCTTTGGAGGATTATGATGTATCAAACCCGGATACTACAAAATTCCCGGCTTTGGAAGGTGTTGAAGGTCAGGAAGTTTTCTTAGAACATGGCGATACTTTGTTTATGCCAACCGGCTATTGGCACTGGATGAAATATCTGGACGGATCGTACTCTTTAAGTTTGCGTGCCTGGGATGCGTCCATCAGCCGAAAAATAGCCAGTTTGGGCAATTTGGCTGTAAAAGGCGGTGTAGATAGTGTTTTAAAAATGCTTTTAAAAGCTCCATATGCCAAGTTTCGTGAGGAATTGGCTGTAAAATGGGCCGAAAAAGCTTTAGCCGCTGGTAGTCCGAAATAAATTACCGGTGTTTTGCCACGCCAACTTGCTCACAATATTCCAAAACCGGACAAGTAGAACAATGCGGTAAATTTCCGGTACAAATATGCTTTCCAAAAGGCATTAACAACCGATTTATATCAATCCATTTTTCCTGCGGAACATTGTTTTGCAGGAAAACCATGGTTTGTTCTGGTTGCGCAGTTTTGGCAATTCCCCAACGGTTCACAACACGATGAACGTGAATATCTACACTGATTCCAGGTAGTTTTGCCGCGACACCCAAAGCTAAATTGGCACATTTTGGCCCAACGCCTTTCAAAGCTGTCAAACCTTCAAAAGTAGCAGGCAAATTTCCATTGTACTGCTCCACGGCAATTTTTGAAATGCCTAAAATCGTATCCGCTTTTTGTCCGGGAAAAGTGCTTCCAAATAATAGCTGAACTAAATTTTCATGCGATAAAAGAAGCATCGCTTCCGGCGTTCTGGCTTTGGCAAATAACTTTAAGGAAACTGGAATCGTGGTTTCATCCAAAGTACGAACTGAAATTAAGCACGAAATCAGCTGTTCAAATAAAGTGTTGTAACCACGTTCGTACAACTCAAACATCGCCGCTTTTGGGTAGTTGGCAATTGCTTTTTCAATTCGGGTTAGTACAGTTTCAAGATCAAAAGGAAGTTTCATCAGCAACAAAAAGCAAAAAGCCGGTAATTGTTTCCTTCAACTCGAATGATCAGACACAATTTTCCATTCGCCTTTAATTCTTCTCAGCCATAATGTAAAAAAACCTTGCGGCTCGTCTGTTTCTCGTTTTAAATGCCAGGCACCTAAAACAAACGCATTTTTTAAGTCGATCACATTGATTTGCAGTAAGTTAAATGTTAAAATTCCCATTGCAGAATCATCGCGGTAATTTTTTTTGTAGTTTTCAAGTGTCGTTTTCCAGCCATATTTTGGTCCGGATTTGCCCACAAATAACAACGAATCCGATTTCCAGTAACCTTGCATATAACCTTCCAAGTCGCCGCGGTTCCAGGCCAGCCGTTGTTTTTCCAATAAATTTGAAATCGCTTTTTTATCCTGGCCAAAAGAAAATGCCGATAAAAGAAGCATCAGGCAAAATAATATCATTTTTTTCATTGCCTAAAATAGAATTTAATCGGTTAAGCTTTAGCTTTACAACTTAAGTATTTCAACGATGGACAACCAGGTTTTATGTTTCGGCGAGGTTTTGTGGGATGGTTTTGGGGCAGAGAAAAAAGCAGGCGGCGCACCGATGAACGTGGCCATGCATCTTTTACAGCAGCAAATTCCGGTACAAATGCTTACGCGGATTGGCGATGATGATCTGGGCGATGAGTTGTTTATTTATTTAGAAAAACAACACTTCCCGACAAAACTTATCCAGCGCGATATGGAACTGCCAACTTGCTTAGTTGCAGTTGCTTTGGATGAAAACCATCAGGCTAAATACACCATTCCGCAGCCGGTTTCCTGGGACAATATTCAACCCGAAAATACCCTGATAAAAGAAGTATTTCCGTTTGACGTGCTGGTTTACGGAAGTTTGGCCTGCCGCAGCGAAACAAGCTTTGATACGCTGCTGCAACTTTTAGAACAACCTTCGTACAAAATATTTGATGTTAATTTAAGGCCGCCGCATTTTACAGATTCGGTGATTAAAATACTGGCTCAAAAAGCAGATATGGTGAAAATGAACGATGAGGAATTGCTGTTTTTATCACCTCCAAATTTAAAACAGGCAGATTTGGAAACGCAGATGAAAACATTTGCCGATCAGTATCAAACTGAAACTGTTTGCGTAACCTTGGGCGAACACGGTTGCAAGGTTTTGCATCAGCAGCAATTTTATCAGCATCCGGGTTTTAAAGTAGAAGTGGCTGATACAGTTGGCGCAGGAGATTCTTTTCTGGCTACTTTTATTGCCGGGATTTTGAAACAACAGCCAATGGAGGAAATTTTGGTCAATGCTTCGGCAATCGGCGCATTTGTAGCTGGCAGTCAGGGTGCAAATCCAGTTTACGATCTGCAGAAAATTAATGCAATAAAAGTGCAAAAAGCTTAAATTTTTATCAATAAAAGCGTAACTTAACCTAATGAATCATAAATGAAAAGGCTTGTCATTTGGCTGACAGTTTTTTCTACTTTGGATGATCGCATCAAACTAATCCATCAATTTGTCCGTTAATTTAAACGAAAGGTTAAAAAAATGCGCGGTTTCGCTTTCTCAAAATATGTTCCTAATCAAATACCCAAAGGCGGTTTTGATGATTTAATGAAGTTGTTTCTCGAATTGCTCAATTATACGGCCGGTGATGCAGGTGAGGCATTGGCTTGGATGAATGAGTTGGACAAGCAATACAACATGACCAACGATGAGTATGGCATGGGAAATTTCATCGATGACCTGAAACAAAAAGGTTATCTCGATGAAGATAAACAAAACGGTGAGTTTAAAATTACCGGAAAAACAGAACAAAGTATCCGTCAATCAGCACTGGAAGAAATTTTTGGCAAGCTGAAAAAAGCTGGAAAAGGCAATCATCGTTCGCCACTTTCTGGTCAGGGCGACGAGAAAAACTCTGAACGCCGCGAATACGAATTTGGCGATAGTTTGGATCAGATTGACATGACACAATCTATCCACAATGCGCAGGTAAATCATGGCATCGGCGATTTCCACATGACGGAAAAAGATCTGGAAGTAGAAGAAATGGACTTTAAAGTGCTGACTTCTACGGTGTTAATGATTGATATTTCGCATTCTATGATTCTGTACGGAGAAGATCGCATCACGCCAGCTAAAAAAGTAGCGATGGCTCTGGCAGAACTGATCAGAACAAAATACCCGAAAGATACACTGGATATTGTAGTTTTTGGAAATGATGCTTGGCCGATTACGTTGCAGGATTTGCCTTATTTGCAGGTTGGCCCGTATCACACCAATACGTACGCAGGCTTGGAACTGGCAGCCGATTTACTTCGCCGAAGGAAAACACAAAACAAACAGATTTTTATGATTACCGATGGCAAACCAACTTGCCTGAAAGAAGGATTAAAGTATTATAAAAACAGTGTTGGTCTGGACCGGAAAGTGGTAAATAAAACACTAAATATGGCCGCACAATGTAAACGATTGAAAATTCCAATCACCACGTTTATGATTGCCAAAGATCCTTATTTACAGCAATTTGTGCGGAAGTTTACCGAAACTAATGGAGGCAAAGCTTTTTACAGTTCGTTAAATGGTTTAGGTGAATACATTTTTGAAGATTACATTCGCAATCGTAGAAAAACTGTAAGATAAAACAGAAAGCAGCAATGCTTCTTTTATCGGTATAAAATCATTAAACAGTTTTGATTTCAAAACTGAAAATTATTAAAGATATAAACTCCGGTTTCCGGACTTCTAAAGAATATGAATAACATTAGCACGCTTAGAGAATTAAAACAAAGCGGATATAAATCCAGATCAGTAAAAGAAGAACTTCGGGAAAACCTGATCAAACAATTACAACAAAAAGAGAACGGTTTTGAAGGTATCATCGGTTTTGAAGATACCGTTATGCCCGATTTGCAAACTGCTATTTTATCACGCCACAACATTTTATTATTAGGTTTACGCGGACAAGCAAAAACGCGTATTGCCCGTTTGATGGTAAATTTACTTGACGAATACGTGCCTTATATTGCAGGTTCAGAACTATTTGATGATCCATTAGAACCGATTTCCTGGTTTGCCAGAAATGAAATTGAAACTAAAGGAGATGATACGCCCATTGCGTGGTTGCACCGTTCCGAACGTTACACCGAAAAGCTGGCTACGCCTGATGTTACCGTTGCCGATTTAATTGGTGATGTTGACCCGATAAAAGCTGCGACCATGAAGTTAACTTATTCCGATGAACGTGTTATCCACTTCGGATTAATTCCTCGTGCGCATCGCGGTATTTTTGTGATCAATGAATTACCGGATTTGCAGGCACGTATTCAGGTTGCATTGTTCAATATTTTGCAGGAAAAAGATATCCAGATCAGAGGTTTTAAACTGCGTTTGCCTTTAGATCTGCAATTTGTGTTTACGGCAAATCCGGAAGATTATACGAATCGTGGTTCTATCGTTACGCCTTTAAAAGATCGTATTGAAAGCCAGATTTTAACACATTATCCGCGTACCGTTGAAATTTCCCGTCAGATTACCCAACAGGAAGCTTCTCTTTCCAAAGAACAAAAAATCACTATTGAAGCTGATGATTTGGTGAAAGATTTGGTAGAACAGATTGCTTTTGAAGCGCGAAACTCAGAATATATTGATAAAAAATCTGGTGTTTCTGCACGTTTAACTATTTCTGCTTATGAAAATCTGATCAGTAATGCTGAACGAAGAATGCTGATCAATCATGAAAAAAATACGTTTGTCCGTATTTCTGATTTTCTGGGCGTTATCCCAGCTATTACCGGAAAAATCGAACTGGTTTATGAAGGCGAACTGGAAGGACCGGCAAAAGTGGCTAATATTTTAGTTGGAAAAGCAATCAAAACTTTATTATTAAAATACTTCCCGGAACCGGAAAAAGCCAAGAAAAGCAAGAAACCAAACCCTTATGCCGAGATCATCAACTGGTTTAGTGCTGGTAATAACATTTCTATTATTGATGATTTGCCTAGTCAGGACTACAAAAAACTGTTGTTCTCAGTTCCAGGGTTAAAGGAGATTGTTAAAAAGAATCAGCCTGGCATATCCGAAAACAAGCAATTGCTTTTAATGGAATTTGTACTGCATGGCTTGGCTGAGTTTTCACAAGTAAATAAAGGTTATTTAGATAACGGCTATTCATTTTCGGATATGTTTGACAGTTTGTTTAACATGCCAAAAGATGACGATATGGATTTGGACGATCGTTATTAACCATACTTCTTTTACCGGTACTTTTTATTCATGACTAATCCTTTTGTTTTAATCGGCGTTTGCACTTTATTGTTGCTCGCCGATTTTTATATTATTAACGGCATTCGTGGCGTATTGAAAAAATACAGTTCCCGTTTCGTTAAAAAGTTTACGACTATTTTCTGGACGGTTTCTTTACTTGGAATTGCTGGTGTTTTTCTCTCTGTTTATATTAATATTGGTGTTGGGCCACGAGCTGCAATTTTACTTGCTTTTTTCCTGTTGCTGATTGCAAAAGTTTTTCTGCTTCCATTTATCTTGGTAGACGATGTGCGCCGAATCTTTCTGTGGATCGCCATAAAATACAAAAAACCCGAACCGGAATTTCCTGCGAGTCAGCCCAAACCGGATTACATTCCGCGTTCGGAATTTTTAATTAAAGCCGGATTGATTACCGCTTCTCTACCGTTGGCTTCAATTTCTTATGGTATTATTTCAGGTGCCTATGATTATCGCGTTCGGAAACAAACCATTTATCTGCCCAATCTGCCAAAAACTTTTGACGGAATTAAATTAGGGCAGATTTCAGATATCCATTCCGGTAGTTTTTATAATAAAAAAGCAGTTACCGGCGGTGTAGAAATGCTGCTGAAAGAAAAACCTGATTTCATCTTTTTTACTGGTGATTTAGTTAATAATCGCACCAGTGAGGTTCGGAATTACACTGATATTTTTTCCACAGTAAAAGCACCACTTGGCGTATTTTCTACGTTAGGCAACCATGATTATGGCGATTATTTTACTTGGAACTCTATAGAGGCCAAACGAAAAAACCTGCAGGATATGCTTACCGTGCACAAAAATATGGGCTATGATTTGCTGATGGATGAAAACCGCCGATTAAAAATAGATGGCGAAGAGATTGGAATTTTAGGTATCCAGAATTGGGGTGCTCTAAGTCGTTTTCCAAAATACGGCCGCATGGATTTAGCTACCAAAAATACAGATGACTTGCCAGTAAAGCTTCTTTTATCGCACGATCCTTCGCACTGGCAGGCACAGGTTTTGCCACAGTATCCGCAAATTGACATGATGTTTTCCGGCCATACGCATGGAATGCAATTTGGTGTTCGGTTGCCTAATTTTCAATGGAGCCCAGTACAATATATTTACAAAGAATGGGCGGGCCATTACCAGGAAAAAAATCAGCAGTTGTATGTTAATGTGGGTTATGGCTTTCTGGGTTACCCCGGCCGCGTGGGTATTTTGCCTGAAATAACCATTTTTGAATTCAAATCAGGTTTAAACCCAAACGCTACAAAGAAATCTTAATCAATTAACAGCATATTTGGTTTTCAAATCACGTGAGAAAACTATTTTATCCTGCTTTTGATTTTCTATTGTTTAGCAACATGTTTATGGCTTTGTGCGCCGTAGCACAGGCAATGGTTACTTTCCTGCTGATTGATTCAAAACCAATTTATCCGGTTCTGGCTATTTTGTTTCTTTCTACACTTTGTATTTACAACTTCAGCATTTTATTAAGCAAGCCAAGCCATCCTGAAAACTCTCCATTTAAACGTGTTCGATGGTTTTTTGCTTATTATCGTTTAATGATTGCCATTACCGTTATTTCGGCAATACTTCTTTTACCACTGTTTTTTTTGGTTTCACTACAATCAAAATTATTGCTAATTTTCTTATCTGTTTTATCTTTCGGTTACGGTTTGCCCATGTTTACATCTGGAAGCCAACGGTTTGGCTTGCGTAATATTCCCGGCTTAAAATTATTTTTAATTGGTTTTACCTGGGCTTTAAGCATTGTGCTTTTACCTGTTTTTGAGGTAGAGCATCTTCACCACATCAACATTGCTGATACTCACATACTTCTTTTATCAGCCAAAAGATTTTTGTTTATCACAGCAATGGCCATTCCGTTTGATATTCGTGATCTTTTCCAAGACCGAAAATTCGGACTAAAAACCATTCCAGTTGTTTTCGGAGAGAAAAATGCCTATCTGCTTTGTCAGCTTTTATTAATTATCTATCTTATACTACTATTTTTGTTCCGAGATCATGGTTTTGATCACAACTTTTTCGCTTTAACAATTACCATTATTCTGGCTGGTTGGCTCATTTTTCGATTTAAGTTTGAGAAAAATGAATATTACTACTTTTTTTGTGTAGATGGTGTTTTGATTTTGCAGTGGGTTTTGATGGTTGCTTTTAGGTTGATTTAAATTATTTATTTTATCAATCAGCTGGAAAACTAAAATAGCAGATTATGGAACTGAAGCACCAAATAGTTGCCAGCTCAACTTATTATTACGCATAGCACCACTCAAACTTCGAACCGGTTTTATTGATACAAAAGTTTGCGAATAAACTTATTTTTACCCTATAAAAACAGTATGGTTATATTCGTTAAAACACACTCCATTGCAGGTATATATTTTAGGTGTTGATATTGGTACGGGCAGCGTAAAAGCAGTAGCCGTGGGTTTAAATGGAGATGCGTGTGCGTCGGTACAAAAACATTACCCGGTGATGCAGCCCGAGCCTGGTTATGCCGAGCAGAACCCGGAACTAATTTGGCAGGGATTTTTGGATTGCATTTGCGAGGTGGTTGCCCAGCTTGGAAATCCACCGGAAGCCATCAGCTTAAGCTGCGCCATGCACAGTTTGATTTTGGTGGATCAGGAAGGAAAAACACTGACTAATATGATTAACTGGGCCGATATTCGAAGTGCGTCTATTGCAGAAAAACTGCGTTCAGATCCCGAAGGAGAAACTTTGTATGAGCAAAACGGGACGCCGGTTTATTCTATGTCGCCACTAAGCAAAATCATCTGGTTCCGTGAAAATCAGCCCAAATTATTTGTCCAAACAGTCAGATTTATCTCGATAAAAGAACTCATCTGGTTTCGGTTATTCGGCCAGTTCCAGATTGATCATTCTATTGCTTCGGCTACTGGATTGTTTGACATTCAAAATTTCTGCTGGAACATAAACACATTAAAACTGGCAGGGATTAATGAAAATCAGCTTTCAGAACCGGTCAGCACCTCGTACCTGCGCAGCGATGCAAATCCTGAAATTAGTCAGAAAATCAATTTAAAACCCAATACTTTTTGGGTAATTGGTGCAAACGACGGCTGCCTGGCCAATCTGGGCAGCGGTGCCAATCAACCAGGAGTGGCTGCGCTTACTATTGGTACCAGCGGCGCCGTGCGCATAGCTGCCAGCAAGCCTTTGTACAACTTCAAAGCCATGACGTTCAATTATATTTTAGATGAACGAACTTATATTTGCGGTGGTGCCATTAACAACGGCGGCTTGGTTTTAAACTGGCTGCTGGAAAATTTTATGTCGGTAAAAACAGTATCGGTTTCCGCTTATCAGCAAATATTTGATGCCATAAAAACAGTACCGGCTGGCAGCAACGGTTTACTCTTTTTGCCTTACCTCACCGGCGAACGTACGCCTTTGTGGGATAGCAGCAGTTGCGGCGTTTTCTTCGGAATTAAAACACAGCACCAGCAGGCACATTTTTTACGGGCTGCGCTGGAAGGTGTTTGTTACGCCATCCGCAGTGTGCTGGAAGCTGTTTTGCAAGCTTCCGAAACAGTGCATGAAATTCGGGTGAGCGGCGGTTTTACTGCTTCTGAAATTTGGTTGCAGATGATGGCTGACATCCTCGGAAAAAAACTGGTTGTAGTGCAGGCGGAAGACGCTTCAGCAATTGGTGCCGCTTATCTGGCTATCCAAACCGGAAAGTTTGCAGGTTTTAGTTTGAAAAAGGAATCTCCCATAAAAGAAACCATTTTACCAGACGATGAAAAGCACTTTTTATACACTAAATATTACCGGCTTTTTGGTTCGCTCTATCAAAATCTCGAAAAAAGCATGAGCCAGCTGACTTCAATAAATGCACAGCAAGGTTAATTTATCCCGATAATTCGGGTAAATTTGTGTCAGTTGCTTGTGCGGCAAAAAAAGTTCATGCGTTTAATCCTCTTTATCCTTCTTGTTTTTTTATCGGTAAAAACAGCATGTGCCCAATCTGCGGCAGATAGTTTAGCGCAGCCAACGTATTTTTATCCAGATTCTGCCGAACTGGCTAAAGCGCAATTTAAGTCTGATTCGCTGGCCCGTTTTTTCATCGGCCCGCCGGATTCTACCAGAAAAAATATGTTTCTGGATAGCTTGATCAAAGCAAGACTATATACCGGTTATGCTTTTTTAGATATCCATTTTCAACCAGTTAAAACCAAAGTACAGGTTGGCAAAACGCGTAACTTCAGGAACATTTGGATGCTTGCCGTAATAATTGGCCTGTTGCTTTATCTGGCTATCCTCAACCGGTTTATGGGCAAATCGATTGCAGATATTGTGCAGTCATTCTACAGTCAACGGATGCTTTCACAATTCTCCAAAGAAGAAAACCTGCTTAATTCCTGGGCGTTCATCCTGCTGTTTTTATTATTTGGTGCCACAATTGGTCTGTTGGTTTATCAAATTACTTCTTATTATAACCATAGTTATGCTGATGACGGGTGGCAACTTTATCTGGGTTTCACGTTTGCCGTCATCATTTTTTTTATCCTAAAAATCATTCTATTACGCCTTTTAGGATTGATATTTAATATCCGCAGCCTGGTTAAAGAATACATTTCTATATTGTATCTTACGTATTTCAATGTCACGTTCATCAGTTTGCCACTGGTGGTTTGCTTTGGCTTGATTGCTGATACTTTTAAACCTTTGCTTTTACTGATTTGCGGACTGCTGATTTTAGTAGTATTATTTTGGCAATATATCCGCAGTAGTATTAATATACTTTCAGTATATAGATTTAGTAAAGTTTATTTATTTATTTATCTTTGTGCCCTTGAATTTTGCCCAGTTCTGATATTAATAAAGGCTTTAAAACTATAAGAAAGACAGCTACTTATGCAGGCTTCCGCTGAAAGATTGAAAAAAGTAAAAAGCATTTTAGTAACGCTACCAAAACCTGAATCTGACAAAAATCCATACACAGAACTGGCCAAAAAATACAATCTAAAAATCGATTTCCGTTCATTTATTCATGTAGAAGGTGTGCCGGCGAGAGATTTCAGAAAAGAAAAAATTGCTTTAGGGGATCATTCTGCCGTAATTTTTGCAAGCAAAAATGCAGCTGATCATTTTTTCAGGATTTGTGAAGAGATGCGTTTTGAAGTTCCGGTGGAGATGAAATATTTTTGCTTATCGGAAACAATTGCGCTTTATCTGCAAAAATATATTCAGTACCGAAAAAGAAAAATATTTTTTGGAAAGCAAACTGCAAGTGATCTGGCAGAGGTGTTAAAAAAACATACTAACGAAAAATTTTTATATCCCTGTTCTGATGTTGCTGCGGAAGAAACACAAAAGTTTCTGGCCGACAATGGTTATAACTTTACGCCGGCAGTTTTATTTCGCACGGTGGTAAGCGATCTTTCTGATCTGGCAGAAGTTTTTTACGACATTATCGCTTTTTTCAGCCCTTCCAGTATTCAATCCTTATATAAAAATTTCCCCAACTTTCAGCAGAATAATACTCGGATTGCTGCTTATGGCACCACAACGCATAAAGCTGCTTTAGAAAAAGGACTGATCCTGGATATCCCGGCACCAGTTCCCGAAGCACCGTCCATGACGATGGCTATAGAGCAGTACATCAAACAGGCCAATAAATAAAGCCAATTTTGAGGATGCTTCTTTTATGCCTTAATTTTTGTTAAAGCTCAAAACTGCATTTTAAATTTAAGTCGATAAAAGAAGCCATCCTGCAAAGCAACTTTTGAAACTGGGAATCCATTGCGGTAATCTCCAAATTTCCGAAACATTCGCTTATTAAATCCCGTAAAGAAATTAATAATATAAATGGGTTTCATACTATAAAACAGGCGTTAAACGATAAAATTGATTATATCATCGATTCTTTTGCATTGATACCAATAGTTTAACTATTTTTATAACGATAAAATGTTTTCCTACGATCAATAAAATCACATCCGTGGAAAATATATTACACAAAAAAGAGTTATTGCATTAATTTAACCAGGTTGATTATACTTTGGATTCAAAAATGAAAAACATATACTTTGGATTAGTATTTCTAGCAGTTGCTTCTCTGAGCAGTTGTATGTCCAGCAGCGACAGGGGAGAAGTAAGAGGCGTTTCAGGTAAAGCTTTCAAGCAGGAACAACCTTACGGCATGGTATATATTCCCGGAGGAAGTTTTCTGATGGGGCAAACCGATCAGGATGTTACTTTTGCGCAAACTGCTCAAAATAAACAGGTTACTGTTGCTCCATTTTTTATGGATGAAACGGAAACCACCAATGCTAAATACAAGCAATTTGTTAATCAGGTGCGAGATTCCATTGCCATCACACAATATTTAAACGACGATAAATATTATTATAAACCAGGTGGTAAAAATGCCAAGCCTGATCCGAGTGGAAAAAAATTCATCAATTGGGATTATGTTAGAAAAAACGGTGTTTTTAGTTCTGGCAGAGGGCGGGGTAAAGCTGGCGCAGCAGCTGGTGCTAACCAATCTAAATTGCAAGGGATGTATTATCAGGGAGATGACCGTATTTTTGACCGGAACGAAATCGATGTGCGTTTGTTAAAATACAATTATGCCATTATGATTTTGCGTGAAGCATCCAACAATCGTTTCGACAAAACCAAAAAACGTTCTGATTTTATTCTGCGTGATACTGTTCCGGTTTATCCTGATACTTTGTGCTGGCTAAATGATTTTTCTTATGCAGCCAACGAACCTATGGTGGAAGGTTATTTTTCGCATCCTTCTTATGCACAATATCCGGTAGTTGGAGTCACCTGGCGCCAAGTTCGGGCTTACACTGTTTGGCGTTCCCGTTATAACGATGCTTATAAAGATGCAAGAGGAATACCTCATCGGCAATTGTACGATTTACCAACCGAAGCAGAATTTGAATATGCTGCACGTGGTGGCCGCATTGGTAACGATTATCCTTGGGGTGGCCCATATATTAAAAACTCCAAAGGGTGTTTATTAGCTAATTTCAAACCAGGCCGCGGAGATTATGCCAGTGATGGTGGTGCTTATACTGTAAGTGTACACTCATATTTCCCAAATGATTACGGTTTGTACAATATGGCTGGAAACGTAGCAGAATGGACAGCTTCTGCTTATGATGAATCGGCATCTACGTTTGTTCATGATATGAGTCCGACTTTTAATTACGAAGCTAAAGCCAGTGACCCGGAAGTATTGAAACGTAAAGTAGTAAGAGGGGGTTCTTGGAAGGATATTGGCTATTTTCTGCAAAACTCTACCCGTGGATACGAATACCAGGATACAGCAAAATCTTATATCGGCTTTCGTTGTGTAACCCACTTCCTTGGCAGAGATATCAAAGACAAACGTTCTAACTACTAACAAAAAATTATACTAACTCCTTTTAAAACAAAAACTACAAACACTTTTTATGGCTGTTAAAAAAAAATCAAAGTATGGGATGGGAAGCATCATTTCTATTGGTGCAACGGTGGTAATCATAGGCTTATTATTTAAAATTCAGCACTGGCCGTACGCGTCTGTTTTTATTACAATAGGGCTTGGTGCCGAGGCTGTCCTGTTTTTTTTGCTGGGCATTTTTCCTGAAGAAAATAATGATGTTGATTGGACACGTGCTTATCCGGAACTGGCAGACGAGTACAATGGTGAACGCCCGACAGTCGCTGCTTCAAGAGCACCACAACCGGTAGCAAACAGTTTTTCTAATACTGCTGCGTTAGATAAAATGTTGACAGATGCTAAGATTGGACCGGAACTAATTAGTAGTTTAGGGGATGGTTTACGCACTTTTGGCGATAAAGTAAGCTCAATTTCTAAAGCAGGAGATGCGGGTGAAGCTACATTGGAGTTAACAAACAAAGTAAAAATTGCAAGTGCTAGCTATGATAAATTAAGCACTTCTTTTGAAAAAGCTTCTGCTAATCTATCAGAAATGGCCAATTCTAACATTGATTCTAAAGCTTATCATGATCAGGTTAATAGTTTAGCCAAGAATTTATCTGCCCTAAACGCAGTATATGAGTTAGAGCTGCAGGATTCAAGTGCTCATCTTAAATCCATGAATAAGTTTTACCAAAACGTTTCTTTAACGATGCAAAACTTTAATGAATCTATGGAAGACTCTAAAGCGTTTAAAGATGAAGTTGGCCGCTTGGCAAAAAATCTGGCTTCTCTAAATAATATTTATGGCAACATGTTAACTGCCATGAATCAGCCAAAAGCAAACTAATTTGTCCGTTTAATTTCAAATCAGCATAAAATAATAACAAATGGCTGGAGGTAAGGAAACCCCAAGACAGCGGATGATCGGTATTTTGTACCTAGTACTTTTGGGTTTAATTGCCCTGAATGTACCGGACAGCTTACTAAACGCTTTTAAAAATATTAGTGATAGTTTAAATGCTTCAAAAAATAATGTTCAGGCTGGGATCAACAACACGTATGAAGCATTTCAGCAAAAAATAAAAGAACAGCCAGATCGTGCAAAGCCAATTGAAGCTAAAGCTAAACAGGCAAGTTCTTTGGTTAAAGATCTGGAAGATTATGTAGAAACTTTGAAAAAGCAACTTGTTGAAAAAACAGGTGGTTTTGATGAAAATCTGCAGGATTACAAAGGTCGCGATAACTTGGACGTGTCAGCTGATTTTATGATTAACAATAAAAATGCTTCTGTTTTACGAAAAAAAATTGACGAAACCCGCGATAAATTATTAGGTTTATTAGATGAAAAAGATAGAGCAAGCACAAAATTAGCTTTAGAAACTGTTGATCCTCCTCAGAAAAAAGGGTATGCTAAAGAAAGCTGGGAAGAAGCTTATTTTGGTGATGGTATTCCGATGGGTGCAGCAATGACTTCTTTAAACAAAGTTCAGGCTGATGCGAAAAATGCAGAAAGCGAAGTAGTAAAAAAGATTTTGGGTAAAGTAGATCAAGCTGTTGTTAACTTAGACAAATTTGCAGCTGTTGCCGTTGCGCCCAGTAGCTATGTAATTGCTGGTCAGCCCTATACAGCACAAGTATTTTTAACTGCTTCAGATTCTAAATCTAATCCAAATATTACGGTTGGTGGTTCTAAGTTACCCACTACCGATGGAAAAGGTACATATTCTGTTTCTACCAGTGGCGAAGGCGTACGTACCTGGGTAGGTACTATTACTGTAAAACAAAATGATGGAACGACTAAAACTTATAGTACACCTTCGCAAACTTATCAGGTTGCACGTCCATCGGCAGTAGTTTCTCCGGATAAAATGAATGTTTTATATGTCGGAGTACCAAATCCGGTTTCAGTTTCTGCGCCTGGTATGGCAAAAGAAAAACTACATTTAAGTATTAGTGGTGGTTCGATCAGTGGTTCTGGAGGGAAATTCGTAGCAACTGTTTCTTCGCCTGGAACAACAGCAAAAATTTCTGTATCAGGAGAAACTTCTCCTGGTAAAAATCAGGTTTTAGGTGTACAGGAGTTTAGGGTAAAAAGAATTCCTGATCCAAAAGCACAATTTGCTGGAAAAAGCAATGGCACAACTGCTGCAGGTAATATTAAAGCTCAAGATAAAGTTTTTGCCAAGCTGGATAACTTTGATTTTGATGCCAAGTTTAATGTAACACGTTTTTCTTTAACAGTAATCAAACCTCGTCAGGACGCTATTACGTTATCTGGTTCTGGCAGTGAACTTTCTGGTGCAATGCGTTCTGCATTGGCTACCATTACGCCGGGTTCACGTGTGGTTTTTGATAACATTATTGCTGTTGGTCCGGATGGTACGCAGCGTGGTTTAGATCCTATTGTATTGCTTGCTAATTAAAATACTATGAAAAAAAATCTGGTCATTTTAGTTTTATGTCTGATTTGTGCAGGATCGTTTGCGCAGACCCGTAAAAGGACGGCTACTAAAAGAACTGCTACCCGCAAAACAAATGCTAAAAAAACTATTGGTGCATCTGCGAAATCGCAGGCTTTGGTAGATACCAGCAATGTAAAACCTTTTGTGCGGCCACAGGATGGGTATTACAAGCCACAGGATGGGTATTATAAAAAAACCAGTATTCTGAATGCAAAGGTTACGCCTTATCAAAATTTGCGCGAATCTGATGTGGCTTTTGCAAAAAGGGTTTGGCGAGAAATTGATGTTCGGGAGCGGATGAATCAATATTTGGTATCACCGAAAGCGCGTTTGATTGATATTTTAATGGATGCTATTGCAAAAGGTGAGCTGAATGCCTATGATCCTTCACCGAGTAAAGGTGATCCAAATGGAGATGAGTTTTCCGTTTTACTAAAACCGAAGCAGGCAATGGCCAAAATGGCTGATAGTGTTTTGATTGATAAGTTTGATAAAAACGGCGATAAAATTGGTTCAACCATGCAAATGGGGGAATTTAATCCAGACAGTGTTGTGAAATTCAGAATCAAAGAAGACTGGATTTTTGATAAACAACGTTCTGTTTTCGAACCAAGAATTATCGGTTTGGCACCACTCATTAAAGTAAAAGCAGGTGGTTTAAACTTGGATTATCAACCAGCGTTCTGGATTTATTTTCCTGAAGCCAGAAATATTTTGGTAACTAAAGAAGCAATGAATAGGCACAATGATGCAACAGGTTTAAGCTTTGATGATGTTTTTATGAAGCGAATTTTTTCCAGTTATATCGTTAAAGAATCAAATGATAAAGACGAACGGATTAAAGATTATGCGCAGGGGATTGATAAGTTGTACGAATCAGAAAAGATCAAAAAATCCTTGCTGAACTACGAACAGGATTTGTGGGTTTATTAAATTTACCTGCTAAAAGAAGTATCGCCCTGCAAGATTAAACTTGTGGGGCTTTTTCTTGCGCAAAATATGCTAAAATCGCCTGCGTTTGTTTGGTATTAACTACTTCCATCAGCATATCCTGTGTGGCTTCACGTACTCTTTTTACCGACTTAAAATAGGTAAGCAATTTCTCCGAAGTGGTTTTGCCAACACCAGGAATATTATCCAACTCCGTTACCAACGTACTTTTATTTCGTTTTTTCCGGTGAGCGGTAATACCAAAACGGTGCGCTTCATCTCGCAATTGCTGAATAATTTTTAACGTTTCCGATTTTTTATCAAGATACATCGGGTATTGGTCGCCGGGATAATACAATTCTTCCAAACGCTTGGCAATCCCAATTACCGTAACTTTTCTATCAATGTCCAGCAGTTTTAAACTTTTTAAAGCTGATGAAAGCTGACCTTTTCCACCATCAATAATGATTAATTGAGGCAATTCCTGCTGTTCGTCCAGCATGCGGCGGTATCTGCGGAAAACCGCTTCTTCCATCGTGGCAAAATCATTCGGCCCTTCTACTGTTTTTACATTGAACCAGCGATAATCTTTTTTAGAAGGTTTAGCATCTCGAAAAACAACAATTGCAGAAACCGGAAAAGAACCCTGAAAGTTGGAATTATCAAAACACTCAATATGCCGCGGCAACTGGTTCAACCGCAAATCTTTCATCATCTGCGTCAGTAAGCGATCAGTCCGCACTTCCGGGTTCAGTTTTTCGTATTGATCAATCTTCCCGCGTTTAAAAAATTGTACGTTCTTCTGAGATAAATCCAGTAGTTTCTTTTTTTCGCCAAGTTTTGGAACGGTGAATTTGATGGAAGAACCTTCATCCACATTCATCTCGAACGGCACGATCACTTCTTTGGATTGGCTGTTATATCGTGTTCTGAATTCTGAAATCGCCAGACTTAACAATTCTTCATCTGTTTCTTCCAATTGCTTTTTTAGTTCGATGGTTTGCGTTTGAATAATTACACCGTTCATCACTTTCAGAAAATTCACGAAAGCATATTTCTCTTCGGAAGCAATACTAAAAACATCCACATCTGTAATGGATGAATTAACCACAGTGGATTTACTCTGGTAATTATCCAGCAAATCGAATTTCCGTTTCAGTTTGTGCGCAGCTTCAAAATCCAGGTTCATGGCTGCCTGCTCCATTTGATCTTTCAATTGTCGCACTACAGCTCCGGTTTTGCCGTTCAGAATATCCTTGATTTCTTCAATATTGTTTTGATAATCCGGTTCTGATTGGAACTTTTGGCAAGGTCCTTTGCAATTTCCCAGCTGATATTCTAAACAAACCTTAAACTTACCAGCATCAATATTTTGCGGAGTGAGGGCAAGGTTGCAGGTTCTGAGCGGATAGGTTTCCCGAATCAGATCCAGAATCGTGTGCATCATGCTGATGGAAGCATATGGGCCAAGATATTTGGACCCATCACGAATAATTCTTCTCGTCCAAAAAATACGTGGAAAATGTTCGTTTTTAACCACCAGCCAAGGATAAGTTTTATCATCCTTCAACAACACATTATAGCGCGGCTGATGCTTTTTTATCAGGCTATTTTCTAAAAGCCAAGCATCAATTTCGGTATCAACAATGGTAAATGTGATTTTCCTGATCTTGGAAACCAGTACTTTAGTTTTACCATTCGTATTTAAAACATCTTTATTAAAATAAGAGCTAACCCGGTTTTTGAGGTCTTTGGCTTTACCAATATAGATGATTACGTTCTCGTCGTTCCAATATTGATAAACTCCAGGTTTGTGCGGAACATCTTTCAGTGCTTCTTTATAATCAAAATTACTCATACCCATCTTTTCGCTTGCTTCTTTTATGCCTATAAAAACAGTACTGGCTAAAAGCCTAATTGTTTATCTACTTCGGTTTTTTGCTGTTGCTGCTGGCTGTATGCACCACAATCCATCGTAATGCTGACACCATTTTTAGGTGGATCAAAATCTACATTCTTTTTGATGCCCAAGCTGGGATTGGCATAAACTTTCTTCATATAAAGCGCAAAAATTGGTAGCGCAGTATTAGCGCCTTCACCCAAATCTGTAGAGCGGAAATGGAGCTGCATATCTTCGCAACCTGTCCAAACACCGGTAACCAATTGCGGCGTAATGCCAATAAACCAGCCATCAGAGTTATTTTGTGTGGTGCCGGTTTTGCCGCCAATTGGGTTAGTTAAGCCGTATTTGCTACGGAGTTTCCAGCCGGTTCCTTCTTGAATAACACCTTTCAGCATATAAGTCATTACGTAAGCCGTTTGCTCATTCATGGCAACTACAACTTTCGGTTTACGGTCGAATAAAACATTGCCGTTCTTATCTTCCACACGCAGGAGGTAAGTAGGTTCCGTCCATGCACCGTGGTTGGCAAAGACAGAATAAGCTGCCGTCATATCAAAGACTGAAGCATCAAAAGTTCCTAAAACGATGGATGGATAAGGCTGAAGATTTGGACTTTTTATACCCATCTTTTTAATAAGATCAACAACCGGAGTTGCTCCAACGTCCTGCATCATTTTAGCTGCAATCCAATTGTGGGAAATTGCCAATGCTTTACGTAAGTTTAAAGAGCTATAAATATTATCTCTTGCAGGTGAAGAAGGTGTCCAGGCTTTACCATCCGTAACAATTGTAACCGGCTCAACCGGTATTTCCATACAAGGCGACATGCCGTTCTCAATTGCAACAGCATAAGTAAAAGGTTTGGCGGTAGAGCCAACCTGCCGCGTACCCATTTTTACCTGATCGTACTTGAAGTGTTCAAAATTATCGCCGCCAACCCAGGCTTTGATGTAGCCGGTAGTCGGGTCCATTGACATAATGGCGTTGCGCAAAATCAGTTTGGTATAAACGATGGAATCAATCGGTTTCATCGTCGTATCGATGCTTCCATGCCAGGTAAAAAGATCCATCTTAGATGGTGTATTAAAATCAGTTCTAATTTCTTCGTCTGATTTGCCGTCCTGTTTCAGCATTCGGTAACGGTCGGAGCGGTGCATTCCCTGATCCAGAATATCTTTAAAATCCGGAATTTCTTTCCACAAACTGTGGCCTCTCCAATGATTATTAAATTGAGCTTGCAGCTGGCGCATATATTCGCGTTGCGCCTGCTCGGCATAATCCTGCATCTGATAATTGATGGTGGTATAGATTTTTAAACCATCCCGATCCAAATCATAAGGTGTTCCATCGGCTTTGGTAATCGATTGATCAATAAGCGTTTTTTGTATATCTTTTTTAAGTACCGCGCGAAAGTAAGTGGCCAAACCATCATTATTATCAATCGGGTTGAAATGTAAGCCAAGTGGTTTTGCTTTTTCTTCTTCTACCTGGCCTTCGCTCAAAAAATTCTCGTCTGCCATTCTTCTCAATACAAAATTCCTTCTGTTTAGAGCATTTTCTGGATGATTGATGGGCGAATAAATGCCGGGGCCGTTCACCATACCGATTAAAAGTGCGGCTTGGTTTGGCGTAAGTTTATCCGGCGTAACGCCAAAATAGGTGCGTGCTGCGGATTTGATACCAAACGTATTGTAAGCTCCAAAATCAACCGTGTTCAGGTACATTGTCAGGATTTCTTCCTTCGTGTAATTTCGTTCGATCTTCACGGCCGTAATCCATTCCTGCAATTTTTGGATGATGCGTTTAAAAGGATTATAAGTTCGTTCAGAAAATAAATTCTTCGCCAGCTGCTGTGTAATCGTACTGCCGCCCTGCTTTTTGCCAATAATATTATAAAAAATGATCGAAAAAGCACGACGGAAATCAATTCCCGAATGGTCATAAAAACGGGTATCTTCTGTTGCAATTAAAGCATGAACAACATTAGGCGATAATTCATTATAAGTTATATTGGAGCGGTTTTGCACATAATAAGTTCCCAGTGGTTGTTTATCTTCCGATAAAATTTCGCTTGCCAGATTGCTTTTTGGGTTTTCCAGGTCACGGAAAGAAGGCAGTTTTCCAAAAAACTGGAAGGCTACAGCCGTAAATAGTAAAACGAAAAAGAAGAAAACACCGGCAACCAGCTTCCAGAAGTTAATATTATAACGACGGAAATTGGGCTCAGATGTCTTGGTTTTAGTTGATAAATATGGTTTAGCAGGTTCTTTATAGCGCATCAGAGATAATTAGCTTGATAAAACTCAAAATAGCTGTCGAGCAATTTTGAGTTGGCTAATTTATCCAGATTTTTCCGGCTGATAATAAAGAAATTATATTTCTCTGCCGGAACCTTCATAATTTCAGGCAAAAGCGGCGCAATCCTACGCGCATATTCTTTTGCTTCTGCCACAGAATAAAAACGGCCCGTATAAATCAGCTGGTTGCTTTGGCCAACTTCTTTTAGCTGATGTTTAAGCGGCGTATCCGGGTAGTTGGCGCGGTTAAACTGCCCGATACCAAAACGCGAAGGTGCCAGATTGTTAAAGCCTTTTACGTTGACCACAAAATATATTTCTGTACTGTCTGCCATGTTAAAAATACCCGATGCTTCTTTTATCGTACTATTTTTAGTGTTCTTCGGAAGTGAAATTTGCAGCTTATTATTTAAAGTTGAAGGTGCCAGCGCGATAATCGAACTGTTTTTGGCTGCCGATAGAACCGGTGGCGTAACCGGTTGAACAGGTGCCGAAACGGGATTTGAATTCGGTGCAATTGGTTGGTGCATAAACCGTTCCTGCGAAAACGGAATTTCATTAGGATCGCTGTCAATCAACGCAAAAGGCCGGGCAGCAATTACATCATGGTTGGCCGCAATAAAAAGCAAATGCTGCTTCACCAAGGGCGTAACCAGGCGGTCATCCGGATATTGCGTGGTTAGCTGTTGCAATTCCTGCTGAAAAGGTTCCAGTTTTTGCTGATGACCCAAGGCAATTGTTTTTAAATAAGCCAGTTGTGCGGCCTGTTTACTTTGCGGATTTATTTTTAAAGCCGAATCCGTTCGCGAAATTACCTGATCATATTGCCGCTTCCGGTAAAAGTCATACACATTATTATAGAAGGTATTTTGCTGTGCATCGTTGGTCAGCATTTTTTTGCCGTATTCCGGGTCGAGAATAATTTGGGCATACTGCGTTTGCGGATAGTTTTTTAGCAATAAATTCCGGTATTTTTCAGCCAGCGGTTCATTGTGCTCATCCGTGTACAAACGGTACAGGCTATAATAAATCACAGGCAAATTATTATTTTCCGGAAATCGTTTCAGTAAATATTCATAAGTATTGATCGATTCGGTATTGTCAGCTAAAATATCTTTATAAAAACCGGCGATATCCGCATAAGCATTAAAAATAATTTGGTTGGATTGTTGCAGCAAAGCTGGCGTAAGTGGTATACTATTGACCAATTGCTGCTTAAAAGTAGCCGCGCCCGGTGAAGACAATAATGGTGCCTGCACTGTTTGTACCACATCCGGATCGGAAACACTGTTGGGATTATTGTTAACCGTAGCTATTGTGCGTGCACTGATGCGCCAGTTATCTTCCAGCCGGCGTTTCCCCCAAACAGACAAAAAACTGCCCAAGCCCTGGTTTACCGCCTCCGGATTATAAAAATAAAACGAATTTGAATTTCTGCTGGCAGTTGAAATCACGTTGCCAACGTTGATGGTAGGATTAACCCGAACCGGCGCATTTTGCTGTTGGATAACCTGCTGATCCACCATTAAATTAATTCTGGCTGTACGATCGGCTTCAGGTAATTTAGCCAGAGCCTGCAAGGTATCTTGCTGTGCAATAATTTTAAAGCGACTGGCCAGCAACTGCAAATTATTGGCTTTTTTCAAAATTTGCTGATAGCCCGGATAGGAAGGCGACAGGTTAAGCAATGTGCTGTCATAGTATTTTTTGGCCTGAATATAATCTGTTTTATATTTAAAATTGATATCGGCCAGGCGCAGATACGACAAACCTTTTTGTTTCTGGTTGCGCGTACTGTTTTTAACAGATAATTTATAGTTAACAATTGCCAGATCAATTTTTTGTGAAGCCAAGGAAGTTTCGCCCATCTGGAAATATATTTGATCTATAAAATCCAAGTTTTTATCATCTTTCAGCAACGTGCGCAAACGGGTAATCCGATCTGTTGGCTGCCCGTCCTGCTTTTCTTCAATCCGCAAACTGTTTAGCGTGGCATTAAAAGCCAGCTCAAAAGAAGCGTTGCTGTGCACTACTTTAGAGTAGGATTTGTAAGCATCTGCCGGTTTTTTATTTGCTTCCTGTAACTGCGCCAGGATAAAATTCCAGCGGATTTTTCTTTTCGAATCGCTGGCCAGCGCAACGGCCTGTACAGCCAGTTTTTCGGCTTGCTCGTAATTGCCCTGATTGATGTTGTATTGCAGGTCTGTACCGGTAATATCTTCTGCAGAAGGTTTTTTAACATCAAACAAAAGCCTGGCTGTATCCAAAATCCCAGAAGCTTTTTTAGGCTGATTCAACTTCATCAGCGAGCGTGCTTTCCAAGCCAAAGCTGTTCGATCCAATTCTTTATTTTCAGGGAAGGAGCGAACCACATAATCAAAAAACTCCACCGCATCAAAATAATTACTGTTAAGGTAATTGGCCTGGCCAAGCAAAAAGTATGCATCGCCAATGTAATGACTCTGTTCTTTAAAATTGATGATGGTATTTGCCCGGGTGGTTACGGCCTCTAAATCTTTACTTCCGGCTGTAGTTTTAGCAATGGTATCTTGGTAAACACTTAGAATTTCAGAAAAATCATCCGTATAAACCTGCGCCATTAAAGCTTCTTTTTGCAGGATAACCTGTCTGGCATTAAACAAAATGTTGTAATGCGCTGTAAGGTTTTGCATACTCCGATTAAATCGGGTCTCTTTTTCCAGCGCGCAACTACTTATTGCCAGTAAAAAAAACAGGGATAAAAACAGTATCTGGTTAAATGTAGAACGGATCAAGCAGGTTGTTGTTAATTTTGGAGTTGAAGTATTTAGCCGGATAAGTAACCAAATGCCAAATTACTAAAAAAATCATTTTGGTTGTTTAATTTAGGAATTGTAAAAGCCGTTTATGAAATCAAATTTAAATGAATAATTATATTAAATACAGTGGTTTGGGTATTCAGATGATTGTTATCATCGCTCTGTTTACATTTGCCGGATATAAAACTGATCAATATTTGCACCACCAAGTGCAATGGGTAACTGCAGTTCTATCGCTTGCCGGCGTTTTCGTTTCTTTATATATTGTTTTTAAATCATTCAAAAGTTGAAGCTTAAACAGTTTGCTTTTATATTTATTATTTTTATGTTGATTACGGCTGGTCCACCTGCGCTGTTACAACTATTTAAACCAAATTATTTGATTTCTGGCTTCTGGAAGTTGTTTATCCTGTTCAGTTTGCTCACGCTGCTTATTTGCGTTTCTTGCATTTTGGGCAATCAAAAAAGCAATATGGCAGGCACGCAAATATTTTTAATTACAACAGTTACAAAGCTCTTGATGTGCTTGTGTTTTGTAGTAATTTATATCCAGAACAATCAAGTTAATCCTGTCCATTTTATCAGCGGTTTTTTTTATCTTTATATATTAAATACTGTGTTTGAAATTAGCATATTATTGCGTAATTTGCGCCTCCAAAACCAAAAGTAAAAATCGTGCATTTGATAGATTTTAACCGCATTTTTAAAATAAAACGAACTACACAAATTGCAATTTTAAGCATCTTTTTCGCTTTAGCAGCGTGTAAAACTTTTGCTATATCTCCAGAAGCTTCTATTGAAAAAGCAAAAACAGCACCAGAAACGTATGATCCAAGCGTTTCTATTTTAGAACATATTGCCGATTCTCATTACTGGCATATTTGGGGTGATAAAATGATACCTCTGCCAATAATATTATATACAGATCATGGTTTTGAAGCATTATCTTCTTCACATTTCGGGCATGGTGATGAAATATATGCTGGTAAATATTATACTTACAAATTAGTTAATGATAAGGTAAAAGCAGTAGATCAAGCAGGTAAAATTGATGAACTTGCAACCAAAAAAGTTTACGATTTTTCTATTACTAAAAACGTGGTTGCTTTATGGATAGGTATACTTCTTTTACTGGTTATTTTTATAAGTGTTGCAGGAGCTTATAAAAATAGAAGTAACAAAGCACCAAAAGGCTTGCAATCTTTCTTGGAACCTATCATTGTGTTTGTACGCGATGATATTGCAAAACCAAATATTGGTTATAAATATCAACGGTATATGCCGTTTTTGTTAACCATTTTCTTTTTTATCCTAATTAATAACCTAATCGGCCTAATTCCATTTTTTCCGGGCGGCTCTAATGTAACCGGTAATATTGCAGTTACTTTTGTATTAGCTGTTATTACCATGATTGTGGTTAATGTAAATGGTAATAAATATTACTGGAAACATATTTTTGCACCTGATGTGCCAGTTTGGTTGTACCCAATTATGTGGCCTGTAGAACTGGTTGGAATCATATCCAGGCCATTTGCTTTAATGATTCGTTTGTTTGCCAATATTACTGCTGGGCATATTATTGTACTCAGCTTAATATCGCTGATTTTCGTTTTTAAATCTATTGCTATTGCACCGGTTTCTGTTGCATTCGTAGTGTTTATGGATGTGCTGGAACTATTGGTAGCATTACTGCAGGCTTTTATTTTTACGTTGCTTACAGCGCTGTTTATTGGAACAGCTACAGAAGAGCATCATCACTAATCATAAACAACTAATATATTATATTTAACTTTTAATTTTTAACAATGATGACTGGAAGTATTGCTGCAATTGGTGCAGGTTTAGCTGTTATCGGTGCAGGTATTGGCATCGGACAAGTAGGTGGCAAAGCTATGGAAGGTATTGCCCGCCAGCCTGAAGCTTCAGGAAAAATTCAAACTGCCATGATTATTGCAGCTGCTTTGATTGAAGGTGCTGCTTTGTTTGGTGTGGTAGTAGCTTTCTTAGGTAACAATCCTAAATAAGCAATCCATTTTAGCTGGTTAGTTGCGATTGGCAGCTAACCAGCTTTAAAATTAATTGGTTAATTTAAAATAGATATGGAATTAGTAACTCCCGAAATTGGTTTAGTATTCTGGACCACGTTATCTTTTTTGATACTGTTCTTGGTGCTGGCTAAATTTGCCTGGAAACCAATTATGAGTGCAATCGACGAAAGAGAACGCTCGATTGAAGACGCACTTTTTAAAGCTGAAGCAGCTAAAGAAGAAATGGTTAGGTTAACTAACGAGAATGAACAGCTTTTGAAACAAACCCGTGCAGAACGTGATTTAATTTTAAAAGAAGCCAAACAAGTAAAAGATCAGATCATCACCGAAGCAAAAAATAACGCTATCGTTGAGGGAAACAAGTTGATCGAAAAAGCAAAAATCGAAATCAATAGTCAGAAGGAGCTTGCTATGGCTGACGTGAAAAATCAGATTGCTACGCTTTCTGTTGATATTGCCGAAAAAATATTACGTAAACAATTTGATGATAAACAGAAACAGAACGAATTGGTAACTGATTTATTGAAAGAAGTCAAATTAAACTGATCTAAGAAAAACAAAAATAATGTCTGAATATAAAGTAGCCACACGTTATGCCAAATCTTTGATTGATCTTGCCATTGAGCAAAATCAGTTGGAAGATATTATGGCGGATATGGTTTTGTTTGTTCAAACTTTGCGCGTAAACAGTACGCTGAATGCCGTTTTGCGAAACCCGATAGTTTCTCCATCCAAAAAAGCGATTATTTTAGCTGATATTTTTACTGGGAAAGTTCAACCGGCTACTTTAGGTTTTTTCAAGATTATGGTTGCCAAAATGCGTTCCGAAATTTTGTATGATACTGCAAAGGAATTTGTAGAACAATACAACCTGAAAAAAAACATCGTAAAAGCAGTAGTTGTTTCGGCTGTACCTTTATCGGACAGTAACCGTGCAGATGTATTTGCCATCATCAAAAAAGCAACTGATGGAAATACGGTTCTGGAGGAAAAAGTTAATCCGAATTTGATTGGTGGTTTTATCTTAACAGTTGGTGATCGTCAGTTTGATACCAGTATTTCAAGCACATTAAATAAGCTTAAAAAAGATTTCGATCAAAAGCCAACAGCACAATTGGTTTAAAATGAGTTTCTTCGGAAGAAAAGAAACAAAAAAACAATGATAAAAGAAGCATCAACGAAAAATGCTTGATATAAGAACTAATCACAAAGATTTAAATAAATTCAAAAAATGGTAGATGTAAGACCAGACGAAATTTCCGCTATTCTGCGTCAGCAGTTGGCTGGCTTTAAGTCAGAATCCGAGTTAGAAGAAGTTGGTACTGTATTGCAGATTGGCGACGGTATTGCCCGAGTTTATGGCTTAACTCAGGTTCAGTCGGGCGAACTGGTTGAATTTGGAAACGGATTACAAGGGATTGTATTAAACTTGGAAGAAGATAACGTTGGTGTAGTTTTGCTGGGTGCTTACGATGAAGTAAAAGAAGGTGATACTGTTCGCAGAACAAAAAAAATAGCCTCAATAAAAGTAGGCGAAGGCATGTTGGGGCGTATAGTTAACACATTGGGTATTCCAATTGATGGTAAAGGACCAATTGCTGGTACTACTTACGAAATGCCAATTGAGCGTAAAGCTCCAGGGGTAATTTATCGTCAGCCGGTAAATGAACCATTGCAAACCGGTATTAAGGCAATTGATGCCATGATCCCGATTGGCCGTGGCCAGCGTGAGCTTGTAATTGGCGATAGACAAACCGGTAAAACTGCGGTTTGTATTGATACGATCATCAACCAAAAAGAATTTTATGATGCCGGTAAACCGGTTTATTGTATTTATGTAGCTTGCGGACAAAAAAATTCTACCGTAGCTAATATTGTACGTGTTCTGGAAGAAAATGGCGCAATGCCATATAGTATTGTTGTAGCAGCTTCGGCAGCAGATCCGGCTCCAATGCAGTTTTTTGCACCTTTTGCCGGTGCTGCAATTGGTGAGTTTTTCCGTGATACTGGTCGTCCGGCTTTAATTGTTTATGATGATTTGTCTAAGCAGGCTGTTGCTTATCGTGAAGTTTCATTGTTATTGCGTCGTCCTCCAGGTCGTGAAGCTTATCCGGGTGATGTATTTTATCTTCACTCTCGATTGCTTGAACGTGCAGCCAAAATCAATGCCAATGATGCAATTGCAAAAGGCATGAACGATTTGCCGGAATCTATTAAGGGTATTGTAAAAGGCGGTGGTTCTTTAACAGCATTGCCAATTATTGAAACCCAGGCTGGAGACGTTTCTGCTTATATTCCAACAAATGTGATTTCGATTACCGACGGACAAATTTTCTTGGAATCTAACCTGTTTAATGCAGGTGTTCGTCCGGCAATTAACGTAGGTATTTCGGTATCACGAGTTGGTGGTAATGCGCAAATCAAATCCATGAAAAAAGTGGCAGGTACTTTAAAATTGGATCAGGCGCAATACCGTGAGCTGGAAGCGTTTTCAAAATTTGGATCTGATTTAGATGCATCAACTAAAAATGTTTTGGATAAAGGAGCACGCAACGTAGAGATTTTAAAACAGGCTCAGTTTTCTCCGGTTTCAGTAGAAAAACAGGTGGCCATTATTTACCTCGGCACTAAAAACCTGATGCGTAATGTGCCTGTAAACCGGGTAAGAGAATTTGAAGCAGATTTTACCAGCCAGTTAGAATTGCGTCATCCTGAAGTTTTAGCAGCCTTAAAAGCCGGAAAGATGGAAGATTCTACTACAACTGTTCTGGAAAGAGTGGCTAAAGAATTATCAGCAAATTATAACTAAAGTTTTCCGTTTCGGGTTATAGGTTGTCCGTTTAGTAAGATAACTTATAACCTGCAACTTACAACTGAATACAATGGCCAATTTAAAAGAAGTAAGAAACCGCATTACATCTGTATCTTCTACGCAGCAGATTACCAAAGCTATGAAAATGGTTTCGGCTGCTAAATTGAAACGGGCAACGAATGCAATCGTTCAGATGCGTCCTTATGCAGATAAACTAAATGAGATCCTGGCAAACCTTTCCGCAAGTTTAGAAGATGCCGCTTCGTCATATATGCAGGTTCGGGAACCGGTTCGTGTGCTGATTATTGCCGTAACTTCTAACCGTGGTTTGGCTGGGGCATTCAATACCAACGTAATTAAGGCAGCTAACAATTTGGTGGCTAATCGCTATTCTGAGCAATTGCGTGCCAATAATGTTGCTATTGTTGCTATTGGCAGAAAAGCGCAGGAATATTATGAGCGCCGACGATATAAAGTAGTGGGTAATAATAATGATCTTTTTAATGAGTTGAACTTTGAAAACACTTCTTTAATTACCGAAGCAGTGATGCAAGGTTTTGTAAATGGTGATTATGACAGGGTAGAACTGGTTTATAACCATTTCCGAAATGCAGCAGTACAATATATTGCAACGGAACAATTACTTCCGGTAGCAAAGCCACACAAAAAAGAGTCGGCAAAAACAGCACAGGTTGATTACATTTTAGAACCGTCACAAGAAGAAATTGTGAATGAGCTGATTCCTAAAAATATTAAAGTACAGTTATATAAAGCCGTATTAGATTCTCATGCTTCTGAACATGGTGCTCGGATGACAGCGATGGACAAAGCCACCGAAAATGCTGGAGATTTGTTGAAAGCCTTAAAACTTTCCTATAATCAGGCAAGGCAGGCAGCTATTACTACAGAATTGACTGAGATTGTAAGTGGTGCAGCGGCTTTAAACGGATAAGAATTTCCTTATAAATTTAAAAAAACCCAGTTATAAAACTGGGTTTTTTTGTTGTTACTTCTTTTACCGGTTAATTTTAACAGCATTTTTACTGATTAAATTATTGATAAAACCAGATTATACTTTTCAATTTCAGCAAACATTCTTATTTTTGAATGCAAATAATGGCCATTTCAAAATGAACAAATCAACTACTGCAAACGATACGCGGAACTACATTGTACTTACAATAGCGATAATGATCGGTATGGTTGGTGTGTTTTTCCGTTTTTTTGGTGACAGCTTTTTTTACACTTCTGTTTCCAATGTGTTTTTAATTATTGCTATCATCATTGCTTTGCGCAGTGTGTTTACAATATTAAAATAACACCTTTTTATCCTTCTAAAAACAGTTTTATTTGGGATGATAGTGAGATTGACTTAAAATCTTTTGCTCATCATGTTCTGCCATTAACTGCGGTAAAGAAACTTTTGGGTTTTTATCCATATACTGTTTTACAATCTGCCAACCCGTCCATACAGCCAGTTTTGGGGCTGAATTATTATGATCACCTAAGCCTGGCGTAAACGGAGCTTCTGTTAAATACTTTTGTATTTTCTGGTAATCAGTTTCATAAAGCAAATTATCTTCTAAAAAATACCCCCATATATTGGTTTCGTTTTCCTTGCACCATTTCAGTTGCTCATCCGTATATCCAATTTTAGTAGAATCAGCAACATCAGGCTGCATCTGATCCATAAAATACATGATCTTGCCGTTGTAAACCATCCTGGAAAGTAATGATTTGTCATCCACATCCTGCTCTATAAACATTTCTTCCCGAGCCAAACCCTCTACCACACGTGGAATCATGTTTTCGGGTGTAAAACGACGCGAAATATAGTGCGGAAATTCCTCAATCAAAGCGGGATAAAATTTGGAATGCTGGCCGAGAAAAAGATCCAGGCCAACCGCAAAATAACGATTACCGATAGACGTTTGTGCTTTAAAACCAGAAAAATAAGCATAAACATGCGGCAAATTTTTCTGTGGATAATAATATTTGATATGCTTAAAAGCGTCTGTCAGTTCCGCTTCCTGCTTGTCTAAATTTGGATAAACAGAATCTACCTCGTGTTTTAAATCTGTGTAAGATTGGGCTGCAAAAACACGCCGCAAATTGGCAAAATAAGCCGTATCCTGCACAGCGCCTGCGCTCAAAATACGCTCCATAAAATCAGCATAAAACGGATCGTAATGCTGCTGTAGTTGTGCGGCTTGCTGCAAGTAATTGTGATTCCGAAAATCATCAAAATCATGATCAAAACGTTCTATTTTTACGTTGAGATCAATGCCGCTAACATCAATTTTATCCTTTCTTTTACAGGACACGAGCAAAACACAAATCAGAAAAAATAGATAGCTTTGTTTTTTTAGGATTTGAGAAACAGTTTGGTTCATATCAAACGAAAATAGAATTTTAATCTGTATAACGATTATTTACCGCTGCAGATACATTTTTACCATATGAAAATTGCCTTAGCACAGCTGAATTACCACATCGGTAATTTTGAAGCCAATACCCAGAAAATAATTTCGGCCATAAAAGAAGCACAACAAAACGGTGCGGATTTGGTGGTTTTTGCAGAACTGTGCATCAGCGGCTATCCGGCACGTGATTTTTTGGAGTTTAGTGAATTTATCAGTTTGTGTGAAGCTTCTGCCAAACAGATTGCTGAAGCTTGCCACAATATCGCTTGCATCATCGGTTTGCCCACAGTTAATGCTTCGGCCGAAGGTAAAGATTTGTACAATTCGGCCTATTTTATTGAAAATGGTGCGGTAAAAACAGTAGTGCACAAAGCGTTGCTGCCCAATTATGATGTGTTTGATGAATACCGGTATTTTGAGCCGGGCAATTCGTTTGCTTGCATCGATTTTAAAGGTCAACGGATTGCGTTAACTATTTGCGAGGATTTGTGGAATGATATTGATAATCCGCTGTACCGAACTTTTCCGATGGACGTGTTGATTCAGCAAAAACCGGGTTTGATGATCAATATTGCAGCATCTCCTTTTGCCATTAATCACGATCAGGAACGGATGCAAGTGTTGAGTTACAATGCCAAAAAATACCAGCTGCCGCTTTTGTATGTAAACCAGGTTGGTGCGCAAACCGAACTTATTTTTGATGGTGGCTCAATGGTTTATGATGCTAGCGGAAAACTTTTAGACGAGCTGGATTATTTTGAAGAGCAGCTGTCGTATTACAATATCGAAAAAACAGGCATAAAAGAAGTATCCCTTCAGTCTGAAAAACAGCTGACACCAGATGTTTCACGGATGAGTAAGATCGAGCAAATCCATCAGGCGTTAATTTTAGGCATTCGGGATTATTTTAAAAAATCAGGTTTCAGTAAAGCAACGCTTGGGCTATCCGGCGGCATTGATTCAGCTTTAGTTTGTGTGCTGGCTTGTGAAGCTTTGGGCGCAGAAAACGTGATGGCGGTTTTGTTGCCTTCAGCTTTTTCGTCTGATCATTCCATAAAAGATGCGGAAGATCTGGTGAAAAACCTGGGTTGTATGAGCCAAACGGTTGCCATAAAAGATATTACGCAAGCTTTTGAAACCGCTTTGGAAACGCAGTTTGCCGGTTTGCCTTTCAATATTGCAGAAGAAAATATTCAGTCGCGCAGCCGCGCCGTTGTTTTGATGGCGATGTGCAACAAATTTGGTTATATTTTGCTCAACACATCTAACAAAAGCGAAGCTGCGGTTGGTTACGGAACGCTTTACGGTGATATGTGTGGCGGCATTTCAGTTTTGGGTGATGTATATAAAACGCAGGTTTACGAATTATCGAATCATATAAACCGGGAACATGAGATTATCCCGCAAAACTCCATTATAAAACCGCCATCCGCAGAATTACGACCTGGACAAAAAGATTCTGATTCTTTGCCGGACTATGATATTTTGGATGAAATTTTAAAAGAATACATCGAGCAGCGCAAATCATCCACAGCCATTATCGCAGCTGGTTTTGACGAAGCTGTGGTACGGAAAGTGATCCGTTTAGTTAATATTTCCGAGCACAAACGTTATCAAACGCCGCCAATTTTACGGGTTTCGGCAAAAGCTTTTGGTATGGGCAGAAGGATGCCGATTGTTGGAAAATATTTATCGTAAGAAAGCTTGTTCAATTTTGCCAAATGATTTGTGAATTTATTAATAAATTATTTTTTCTAAAATCTTCATATTGTTCCGAAGTGAAATAAAGCGGATTTCCATTGCAATCAAAGACAACAAATGGAACACAGTTACAGGCCGGACAGCACGTACCTTGAAAAAGAAAAGCTGTTTGTCCTTGATATTCTCTTCGTCTGACTGTAGTGTACTCTGGTGAAGTTTTAAATCCGTCAATCTTAGCTTTTAACCAAGGCAAATTCTGAATTGGATTTTTCCCTCCGCATAAATTGGCGTACGGATCTTTTTTACAAGTGCAAAACAAGCATAGCAACATCAATGCAAATAGTAGTTTTTTCATTTTTTTGAAGGTTGAAAGTTGAATCGTAAATTGATACCAGTTGCATTAAACTTTAATTGCTGAGTAGTTAAATTGCCAAGCGGGACTTTTAAAAAGGGTTCTACTTGTAAGTTGTAATTTTTCAAAGGCAATCTAAATTGTGCGGCAACATTTAAAGTTTTCAGCATATAAAAACTTTTAAAGCTTTTAGAATTTTGAAAATCATTTGCACTGTTTGCATAATTATACTGGTAACTTTCTTTGGCAAACGTTCCGGAACTTACGCCTGCCAAAGCCGAAATGCTGTTTTTGCCAGGCAAAATATTGTAAATCAGATTTATAGGAATATCTAATTGTATCAAACTTGCATTTAAACTATTCAAAACTGTACTACTAATAATACCCTGGGAAGAATATATTGATAGATTAGCAGGACTTGCAGCCAGCAAACTATTGTTAGAAAAATTATTTTGGTAGTAAAGTTTGTTCTGGATCACGCTTAAACCAGAAGACAATTTCAGTTTTTTACTTAATTGGAAATCAGTTGAAATCCCAGCTCCGAAACCCAATTGATTCTTGCTGCCATTTGCAAAATTTATATGCGGGCCTGCGTAAATACTCAAACTAAGCTTGGATGTTTTTTGAGTAGGTTTTTTAATAGATGCTGTTTTTATCGGTTCTTTTTTGGACACTGGCTTTACGCCTGGACTTTGTGTTTGACCGATTGATTGCAGTTTTTCATGATGCAAAGAATCAATTTTTGCAAAATCAAAAGCTTGTATTGACTGATTTGCACTATCCGTTGAAACCAATTTTATGTCGGTAAAAGCAGTATTGTTATGTTCATTTACTTGGTTAATTACAGTATCTTTCGGCCTTATAATTAATGTTTTCTGTTGCGTTGATCTTGGTATGAAAGCAAAATCAGATACTGTTTTTAACACTGTTTTTTCAACATGATTTGTATCGCGAGAATCAGTTTTGATGATTGATTTTTCAGAAGATGAATAAACCTTAGCTTGTATCTTGGCTGTATCTGGTTTAAGTTTAATGGTTTTTGCAAATTTTGCTTTGCAGGTTTCAGCCTGAAAAAACCAAATTATCAAAGCCATTAAAAGTAAAGTAACCGCAGCACACGTCCACCAGAAAATATAATTACGACGTTTTTTTTCAGGATATTTTTCACGAAGCAAGTTCCAGCCTTTATCAGCTGCTCCGTCATCATAATCCTCAAAAATCTGTTTGATGCGGTTTTTTAAATTCTCATCAAAATCTTCATTTTCCATCGTCAGTTTTTTCGTGCTGAATAATCATTTTCCGCAGTCGTTCTTTTGCTCGGCTCAAATACACTCTGGATGAACTTTCGGCTATATTTAGCATCCTGGAAATTTCTTCGTGATTGTATCCTTCTAACTCATATAAATTAAATACTAATCGGTTTATTTCCGGTAATTCATTCAGCATCAATAATATATATTTTACATTGAGGTTGGTAATTGCAATTGCAGGCGTAGAAACAGTAGCGGCTTCATCCAAATCAGCATCTGCCAAGTACCGCTTGTTTTTCCTGCGCAGATCGATTGCTGTGTGCACAATCACCTTCTGCAGCCAGGGTTTAAACGGAAGCACATTATTAAAGCTTTCAATGGTTTTAAATATTTTAATAAAAGCATCGTTCACTACTTCCAAAGCATCATCCCGATTGGCAGAATACCGCAAACCAATGCCCATGGCATAGCCATAAAACTGTTTGTACAGTAGTTCCTGGTACTTTAAATCGCCGAGTTTACATTGCCGAATAAGCTCTTGTTCGGTAATGTCCGGGTATTTCCGCATGTATCAGTTTGTCATTCCAGCCGGAATTATAATTGTAATGTTTAATAATTATCAGCCCGAAAGAAGTATTAAGGCTGATAATTATTAAACATTACGTTGCAGGTTTGGGAAACGCTACAAGAGAAGGTTTTTATTTTTTACACAAATTTTATCAGCTCCGTAATTACGCCAGTGTGATAACCTTCGTGATAAGGCAAAAAATTAATGGCATCATCCACGTTGCCCAATGTAACGCCGTAGCGCGTGGTAAACTCCTCATAAGTAACAAAAAAGCTTTTTTTATAATCACTTTCCAGTTCATCAATAGCAGAAATAAACAGGCTTTTGATGGTTTTGATTTCTACTGCATCAATAAAACCTTCAGGTTTGGTACCAGGAATAAAAGGTGTAATATACTGTTCCTGCACAACCGGTTTTAAGCCAGCGTGGAGGTAGCAAATCCGTTGCTGTGTGGCCGTAAGGTGGGCCAGGTTCCAGATAATGTTGTTGCTGAAACCATCGGGGATTTTATTAAGTTGCTCCGGATTGAGATCGGTAATCAGGTTTAAAAGGTATTTTCTAACGCTTTTAATGTTTTCAATTTGCTGGGTCATGTTCTGGGTTTTTAAGATGGATATGATTTTCAAAACTAAATTAAAAAACGGCTTTACTACTGATGTAAATATCCCGTTTTATTACGCTATCTTTTAAAACCTCCACCGGGTTAATGCTTCCTTTACCATCAAAATAATTGGCATATAAACCTTCCTGCTCCAATACAAAAACAGAATATTCTCCTGCAGGCAAAACCAGTTCAAAATAGCCTTTTGCATTGCTGCGGGTTTTAGCCACCAATGCTGTTTTTATGCCAGTAAAAACAGTGCCACTGCTTTTAACCTCGCTAACGTTGGTCAAATGATAAACCAATACTTCGCGCGCAACCGGTTGCCCGGTCGAAAGTGCACGGCCGGGACCGGGCATTTGGTTGCCTTGTTTTAGTAAAATAAACCCGCAAATTCCCTGCTTTGGTTTCTGATCAGGTTTTAAGTTGATGCACATCAGCAAAAATATAAACAGCAAAAGAGGAGTTCTCATCGTATCAATATATGTATCTTAAACACTTGAAGATAGGATAAGTCTATCAGCTTTATCAATTTAACCATACGTTGCATATGATAAAAAAATTTACCAGCCTTGTACTGTTTTTACTCATAATAAAATCAATTCCAACCTTTAGTCAGCAAACCTCGGAAGACAATAAACGTGAACTGATCAGCTTATCCAACCGCTTAAAAACTGATGTTGAAACCAATAGAAACAAAGCTTTTGCCTTGTCCAAGCAAAAAGGCTGGCCAATCATTCGGCTCGAAAAAAATGGTAAAATAATTTCTTTGCAGGGCACGGATACGCTCGGCTTTCCAATTTACCTTCAAACAGAAAACAATATTATTGCAGCTGCAACCACGCAAACTACGGCTTTGTACAGCGGCGGTTCGCTTGGTTTGGCTTTGTCGGGATCGAGCAGCAATATGGCAGGAAAACTGGGTATTTGGGACGGCGGCAAAATCTACCCAAACCATCAGGAATTTGCAGGGAAAACGGTTGCCATGCTGGATAATTCGGCCACAATCAGCGATCACAGTACGCACGTTGCCGGAACGATGATTGCCAAAGGTATTTATGCTCCTGCAAGAGGTATGAGCTTTGGAGCCAGCGGTTTAATTGCTTATGATTTTGATAATGATGCTTCTGAAATGGCTTCAAAAGCGGCTTCGCTGCTGGTTTCCAATCATTCTTATGGTATTGTTTGCGGTTGGAGTTACAACACCAATGTAACGCCAAACCGTTGGGAATGGTACGGTTTGCCGGGTGATACTGAGGATTACAAGTTTGGTTATTATAGTGCTTATGCCCAGAGTTTTGACCGGATTGCTTACAATGCGCCGTATTATTTAATTGTTGTAGCCGCCGGAAACAGTCGCGGCGAAACCGGCCCGGCCGTTGGCGAAACTTATTATGGTTATCAAAGCCGTACCGATCAAACGATTGTGAATAAAGGCGCACGGCCGGCCAGCATCAGCAGTAATGATAGTTTTGATGTGCTGGAAGCGCCAGCACTGGCCAAAAATGTGCTTGCCGTTGGTGCGGTTAATCCCTTGCCTTTTGGTCCAACCGTTTCTTCCGATGTTTCAATCGCTTATTTCAGCAGTTTGGGGCCAACGGACGACGGACGCATCAAACCGGATATTTGCGGCGATGGCGTAAATGTAATTTCTGCCGGAACTGCTGCTGCGGATGCTTATGTTTCCATGTCAGGCACTTCCATGGCGACACCGAACGTGAGCGGGTCAGTTTTTTTGTTGCAGGAATATTACGCACAAAAAAATGCCGGCAATTTCATGCGTGCCGCTACTTTAAAAGGCTTGGTTTGCCATACTGCTTTTGATGCCGGAAATATCGGTCCGGATTATATTTATGGATGGGGATTGCTGAATGCAGCAAAAGCGGCACAGGCCATTACCGATAATGGTGTAAAAAGCATGATCAGTGAAAATACTTTGGCACAAGGGCAAACGCAAACCTTTAACGTGGTTGCTTCCGGCAGCGGACCGTTGGTTGCTACCATTTCCTGGACAGATCCCGCAGCAACGCCCGGCGCGGTTGGCGCGGTAGATGATCCAACCTTGAAATTAGTAAACGATCTGGATGTGCGCGTGAGCCAGGGCACTACTGTTTTTAAGCCCTATATTTTGGATCCGGCTAATCCGGCAACAGCCGCTACAACCGGCGATAATACGCGGGATAACTTGGAACAGGTTTATGTTGCCAATGCCGTTCCGGGTAAAATTTATACCATCACCGTAAATCATAAAGGAACTTTAAATTCCGGTTCACAGGCTTTTTCGCTGATTGTAACCGGTGTTGGCGGCAAAACTTATTGCGCATCAGCCGCGGCTTCTACTGCTGATTCTAAAATTACTGGTGTGCAATTTTCCAATATCAATTATACGGCTGCTTCCGGCTGCACTTCTTACACGGATAATACTAATTTAACCGCTGTTTTGGAGCAGGGTGCAACTTATCCATTAACTGTAAGTTTGGGTTCCTGCGGAGGGAATTTTAATAAAGTTGCCAAGGTTTTTATCGATTATAACAGTGATGGCGATTTTGATGATGCCGGAGAACTGGTGGAAACTTCTGCCGTCATCAATGGCAATGCTTCTTTTACCACTAATATTTCGGTGCCGGTTTCAATCATTCCTGATACTTATAGTTTGATGCGGATTGTAACCACGGAAACTGCCGATTCAGCTACAGTAAAATCTTGTGGCACTTATGCTAAAGGCGAAACGCAGGATTACCGCGTCAATTTTATCAAAAGCACCAAAGATGCCGGAATTACGAGTATTGTTAACCCGGCCTCAACCGGGAATTGCAGCAATATCACACAGCAAATTACTGTCCGGCTGCACAATTATGGCAGCGCGGCCATCAGCAATATCCCGGTTTCGGTTACGATCAGCAATGCTGCCGGAACAACCACAACCATCAACGAAAATTATTCCGGCACGATAACGCCGGGCCAGGAACAGGATTTCACGCTGACAAATACTTTTAATGCTTTGGCCGGAACTGTTTATCAGATTACTGCTACCACCAACCTTGCCGGCGATACGCAATCTGCTAACAATCAGTCTGCGGCAACAATTAGCATTAATCCGGCTCCGGTTTTGAGTGGATTGCAAGCCGTCAATTGTGCCAATACAAACTCCTATCTGCTGACAGGCACTGGAGATGGAACCGTGTTCTGGTATACAAACGCAGCCGATGCATTGCCTTTTGCAGCCGGAACCTCTGTAAATACTACACAAACTCCCGCCAATAATATTTTTTATGCCGGATTAAACGACTTGGCGGCTAAAGTTGGGCCGGCTACTAAAAACGTTTTTTCTTCAGGTGGATACAACCAGTTTACGCCTGGAATGATTGTAACGACGACTGTTCTAGTGATTTTGCAAAGCGCACGTTTGTATATCGGTAATTCGGGTACGATTACTTTTACGGCAACTAATGCTTCCGGGCAAACCGTTTCCAGCGTAACATTAAAAGTGACGGCAACACGTGGTATGTCGCAAACCGGTGCTGCAACAGATGATCCGGCAGATGCGGGCCAGGTTTACCAACTGAATTTAACGCTGCCTGCTGCCGGGATTTATAACATCAATATCAGTTATGGTGATAACGCAACCATTTACCGCAACAATGGAGGTGTAACGAGCTATCCGTTTACTGTTGGCAGCTTTTTTTCCATTACCGGAACCAACGCCGCTACCACACCACAAGCTTATTACTATTATTTTTATGATCTGATGGTGAAAAGTGCTGGTTGTACAGGTGCTGCGCGGATGGCTGTGCCGGTTTCCAAACCGCAGATTACGGCAAACGGTGTAATTTTAACGTCCAGCTTCAGTAACGGCAATCAGTGGTATTTAAATAATGTACGGATACAAGGAGCCAACAATCAAACCTATCAACCCAAAGTTTCGGGTACTTACCGGGTAGATGTAAGCACGGCGGCCGGTTGTATTTCGCCTTCGGCAGATTACAATTTTACGTTGCCCGCCAGTGAAAATCCGTTGACTGATATTAACCTGATTATTTATCCTGTTCCAACAAATTCTATCCTGAACTTAAGTTTTGAATTGTATGAAAAAGGAGATCTGCAACTTTCTATCTGGAGCAGCATTGGCCAGCAGGTTTATCAAAACACCAGTTCAATTTCGGTTTTCGGCAAGTATAATTCCAGCATCAACACTTCACAAATAACGTCCGGAAGTTATATTCTGCGGATTAAAGTTGGATCGAAAAGTTACAGCAAAAAATTTATAATTGTAAAAAGCTGATCCGGATTTTAGGTCGATAAAAGAAGCATACCTGATGATGCTTCTTTTATCAGGGGTTATTTGTTTTTCGTTACCAAAACCCAATCAACCAAAACCTTTGCCTCTCCAGCTTTAATTTTATCTACGCTTGCTTGCGATAACCCAAAGTAAGGCTGGGTTACTTTATTCACGCCGTTTGGATAACCGCCTCCCAAAGCAAAATTAAGGATCAGGAACTTTGGATTATCAAAAGCCCATCGTCCGTATTTTTCAACCATAGCGCGGGTTACGGTATAAGTTATCTTGTCATCAACTTTAAACGTAAGCGAATTGGCCGACCAGTCAACTGCGTAAACATGCCATTGGGTAACATCAATCCCTTTTGGGAAAAAAGCGCGATAAGCTATTGGCGTATTGCCAGAATAACCCGGACCGTGTAATGCATGGCTCACCCAGGATGAATCGCCAATGGTTTCCATCACATCAATTTCGCCGCAATCCGGCCAATTTCCTTCTCCCAAAGCCCAAAAAGCTGGCCATAAACCCGCTCCTGCAGTTAGTTTCATGCGTGCTGAAGCTGTGCCATAAGTAAATTCAAATTTTGTGCGGGAATTTATCCGGCCGGAAATAAAATCGTACTGGTGCTGCTCTGTACTGGTAAAACCAGGCTGAAAAAGTGCTTTAATTACCAAAGCGCCATTTTTGGCACCTTCGGCGTCTTTGCCATGTACAAGGTAAAGTGTTGAGGCAGAATCCACATAAGCCTGTTGCTCATTGTTTACTGTATTGCCGGTTACCTCCACATTCCACAAACTTCGGTTTAAAGTCTTTCCGTTAAAATCCTCAAAAAGTACAACTTGGGGTTTGTTTTTTTGAGTCTGGGCAGCTACGGCTGTGATACAAAAACATGCAATTATCAAAAGGTTATAAAATCTCATAAGCCCAGGTTTAATTTAAAAGTTTTATCACCTAAAAATATATATTTTAAACATGAGATAAGAGTTGTATTTCATTTGCTATCACAAATTATAAATCTTATTATGTTTTCTTGTTATATTAAATCTATCAATTCTTAACTTATGCTTAAAACTTTACTATTTGCTTGTTTTTTTATTTTTACAATTACTGTTTTTGCCCAAGACAGTACTTCTTTTTTAAAGCCAGGACAATTTAAAATTAATGCGTTGCTTGTTGGCGGTTCATTAAGTTATGAGCAGCGTTTAAGTAACGCTAATACAATTGTTTTTGAAAGCGCGTTTCAGTATGGGTTTATTTATCAGTCTTCCAGTTATAATGATGGCATTCATAAATATAATATAACGCCCGCTTTATCAGTTGAAGGGCGGCACTATTATCATTTTAAAGAAAGGCTGGCAAAGCAAAAAAAAATTACAAATAATGCTTCTAACTTTTGGAGTTTGCAGGCAGGTTATTTATTTAAGCCGATAATAAGCAAAACAAATACTTATACGGGGTACAGCGATGCGATTTTTGTTGCACCCAGCTGGGGGATTCAAAGGAGCTTGGGCAAATCTTTCAGTTTGGAGTTGTTATTAGGCGTTGAAGCAGGTTATAAGATTTCTTCTGATTCCTGGGGTGCAGGGCCAGCAACCGGACTAAAAATTAGTTATATCATTAAATAAAATACAAACTTTAAAATCTATATCAAAACGATAGTTATAATTACAGGATATAAGCGGATTGAAAATTATAACAATAAAAATAGGCCGATAAAAGAAGCATTAGTTTAATCAAACCATGCTTCTTTTATCGGCCTAAAAACCTACTTAAACGCATATTTAACACCGATGCTGGGCGTTAAATTGAAAAATGGTCCGCGGATTACTTCAATTCGTGGGTCTAAATCTGCACTTACAGCAATTGGTGTGTTAGGAATGATATATTCTAAACCAATAGTTGCATCGACACCAAATAATAAGGATGAATTGCCATAAACCCGGTAATCGCCATTGTAAACGCGGTAACCGCCAGCACCAACGCCGCCAATATGCCCGCCGGCACCGTAATAAAATTTCAATCCGGATACATTAAAAGCTTCCTGATGGATTTCAAACAAGCCGGTAAAAACCACGCCCTTCTCCCGAAAACCCAAAACACCTTCCAATGCAATATTAGGGCTGGTGAAATATTTAAAAGACGGGCCACTTTCATAGCTGAAACGCAGTCCGGCAGCGGTTTGATAGCTTTGCGCATGAACTGCTTTGCTGCAAAAAACAATGGCAAATAGGAAAAATAAGTTGGAAAATATTTTTTTCATATCGAAAAATTAATCAATGTAATGTTGGTGCAAAAATGGAAAATTCGATCAAATTGATTTATATTAATCAAAAATTAAATCGGTACGACAGGATAATCATTTAAAGGATTAATAGTTGTGCCCGAAATATAATATTTTAGCAAAAACTAAATTTCTATTATGCAAAATTTACCTGCTAAAAGAAGCATCCAACTATTTCTGGTTATTAATACAATTGTTTTTTTATCGGCTGGTTGTGTAAGCGGGCAATTGGGTAAAAATAATGGGCAGGAATACCGCAACGGAATGGTGGTTTGCGCTTATCCGGAAGCCGCAAAAGCTGGTTTGGAAGTGTTGCAAAAGGGTGGCAATGCGGTTGATGCTTCCATCGCGATACAGTTTGCTTTGGCGGTTGTGCACCCAACGGCGGGCAATATTGGCGGCGGCGGTTTTATGGTTTACCGATCTGGCAAAGGCGAAACCAATACGCTAGATTTTCGGGAAAAAGCACCTGCTGCGGCTAGTGCCAATATGTATCTGGATTCGGCCGGCAATATAATTGCAGATAAAAGTTTGCATACAGATCAGGCTTCTGGTGTGCCCGGATCGGTAGATGGCATGGTGGAAGCACACCGTAAATACGGCAAACTGAAATGGGAAGAATTGGTTCAGCCAGCCATCAAGCTGGCTAAAAACGGATTTCCGCTGACGGAGAAGTTGGCTGCAAATTTAAATTCTATGCAAAGCACTTTTCAAAAGCTCAATCCAGGCAAAAATTATTATTTGAAAGCCGGTGGCTGGAAAGCAGGCGATGTTTTGGTTCAAAAGGATTTAGGTGAAACCCTGGAGCTGATCCGCGATAAAGGCCGCGCAGGGTTTTATGATGGAAAAGTAGCTGATGAACTGGTGGCCGAAATGAAAAGCGGCAACGGCCTGATTACCAAAACCGATTTGAAAAACTATCACTCCGTTTGGCGCAAAGCCATCACCGGAAAGTATAAAGATTATAAAATTATTACCATGCCGCCGCCATCCAGCGGCGGGATTGCGTTGCTGCAGTTACTTCGTTCGGTAGAACCTTTTCCGTTGAAACGCTGGGGTTTTAACCAAGATTCTACCGTTCAGGTGATGGTGGAGGCAGAACGCCGTGTTTATGCAGATCGTTCTAAATATTTGGGCGACCCTGATTTTTATAAAGTGCCGGTGGATAGTTTGCTTCAACCTAAATACACCGACAAGCGCATGAAATCTTTTAGCTGGAACCAAGCTACGCCGAGCAGTTCCATTCAGCCCGGTTCTTTTGTGGGATATGAAAGCGACCAGACCACGCATTTGGTTGTGGTGGATAAAGAAGGCAATGCAGTTTCGATCACCACAACTTTAAATGGTTCTTTCGGTTCGGGTATCGTGGTAAAAGGCGCTGGCTTTTTGCTGAACAATGAGATGGACGATTTTAGTTCGAAACCTGGAATGCCAAATATGTACGGTTTGGTAGGAGGGAAGGCCAATTCGATCCAGCCGGGCAAACGGATGCTAAGTTCGATGACACCTGCAATCCTCGAAAAAGATGGAAAATTATTTATGGTAGTGGGCACGCCGGGCGGTTCTACCATTATTACTTCAGTTTTCCAAACGATATTAAATGTGATTGAATTTGACCAAAGTATGCAGCATGCAGTTACTTCCAAACGTTTTCATCACCAGTGGCTGCCGGATGATGTTCAGGTTGAAAATGATGCACTTGATCGTGCTACCGTGCAAAAACTGGAAAAAAAAGGCTACAAAATAACGCAGCGAGGTCCGATTGGCCGTGTTGATGCAATCCTGAAAACCAAATGGGGTTATTACGAAGGTGGTGCTGATCCGCGTGGTGACGATACTAAGCTGGGTTGGTAAATTTCAGAATCTTGTTCATTATGACAAAGATTTACCTGATAAAAGAAGCATTAACCCAAAGCTGGATTTGTTAAAATATGTTAAGCCGCGGTTTTTGAAAATTAAAACGATAAATTTGCGGTTTACCCATTTGGCATGAAAAGGTTGTATGTTGTTTTCGCGTTGATACTCGCTTTGGCAGCGTGTAAAAAAACGACATCGGATACAACTGCTTATTTGGCTCAAATAGGCGTAGATAGTGTTAAAATCCGTAATTATTTAATCGCCAATAATATTCCTATTAAAAAAGTGAGTGATACCATTGGCGTTTATTATCAAATTATAGATTCGGGCACGGTAGTAAGTTCTTATACCAGTTCAACATTAATTACGGTAGGTTATACGGCTAAGATTATCCCGGATACTGCCATCATCAGTCAAACCAACTCTTATCATCCTTCTTATACTTTAGGCAATGTAATTCGTGGCTGGCAAGTAGGTATTCCGCTGATAAAAAAGTATGGCCGGATACGGCTTTTTGTGCCTTCCCGCTATGCTTATGGTTTGATTGATCAAACTACAAATCTTAAAATACCCGGTGGCTCTTGCCTCGATTTTGATATTCGATTATATAACGTTACTAACTAAAATTAAATAATTTATAATGAAGCAATTTGCCTTCGCATTTTTAGCTGTGCTTGTTTTAGCCATGTTTTCTTGCAAAAAGGAGTATGAAACCATTACAACTTTTGATGCTACCTCTATTCAGAGCTATATTTCTGCTAATAATTTAACTATGACTGCGGGAGATAGCGGCCTGTATTATCAGGTGCTTAAACAAGGTGATACCGGCAACCCGTTAGTAGATACAGACCGGATTTTTTACTCTTTTACAGTTAGAACGCTAGACGGGAGTTATATTTCTACGGATACCGTTGCAAACCGGGTAGCAAATTATGTTGGTGTAACCAGTACAACTTTACCGGTTGGTTTACAGTTTGGTATTAAGAAATATTTACAGCGGCGCAATGGTATTATTCGCTTATTAATCCCTTCTAAACAGGCGTATGGTGTAAATGGTTATCCAAGTGTTAAAATTCCTGGAAATGCTTCATTGGATTACACGGTTTATTTGTATAATGTTAACAGTCAGCTGGCTTACGATACCATCCAGATTAGAAACTATATCAAAAAAAATAACCTGACGGGCTTTCAGAAAACTGTTTCTGGCCTGTATTATAAAATTCTGGATCCTGGAACTGGTTCAGATCAAATTTACAGCACTTCTACCGTTACTGTAAATTTAATAAAAGGTTTATTAGCAAACGGAACAACTACTACTATTGAAACTACCAGTCTTGCAGCGCAAACAGTTACAACATTTATTGCACCCGGTATACAAGAAGGTTTGCAAAAAATAACTTCTGGAGGTAAAATCAGGATGTTAATTCCTTCTGGTTTGGGTTACATTAATGCAGCTGCTTCTGCAGTAGCAGGTACTTATAATTATAACATTCCGCCGGCCTCAATTCTGGATTATACGGCTAATGTAACTGTAGTAACCAACTAATATTTAGGCCGATAAAATAAGCATTGAAGTTTTACCGATTCAATGCTCGTTTAAAAGCTTTTAAACATCGGTCTCGTGCTTCTCGATGATCTACAATGGGTTTTGGATATGTTGATGAATCAACTTCTGGAACCCATTTTTTAATATATTCCATTTTTGGATCGAAACGTTTGGTTTGTGCATCCGGACTAAATATCCTGAAAAACGGTGCTGCGTCTGTGCCTGTGCCTGCCGACCATTGCCATCCGCCTACATTGCTGGCCATATCATAATCCAGCAGCTTTCGCGAAAAATAATGTTCGCGCCAGCGCCAGTCAATCAATAAATCTTTGGATAAAAAACTCGCCGTAACCATCCGCAGCGGGTTGTGCATCCAGCCAATGGTGTTTAATTGCCGCATCCCGGCATCCACCAACGGATAGCCGGTTTCACCTCTGCACCAGGCTTCAAATTCCTGCTCATTGTTTCGCCATTCAATCTTATCAAAATCCGTTTTATAAGCATGATCCATCGTTTGCGGAAAGTGCCAAAGTATCATCGCATAAAAATCTCGCCAAATCAACTCATTCAGCCAGGTTTTTTCTACGGATTGATTAGCTTCAGTAGCCAATTCGCGGATGCTAACGGTACCAAAACGCAGATGATGGCTGATACGCGACGTGCCATCCAGAGCCGGGAAATCACGGGTTTTGGCATAGTCTGCAACCACTGATTTATACTCCTGATCAGGAATTGGCAGCGAACTGATTTCAAAACCAATAGCCTGGATCGAAGGAAAATCGAGTGTGATTTTAAACAGATTTTGCAGATATTTTTCTACCGGATAAGCTTTCAGATAAAAACCGTTCAGCTTTTCCAGCCATCTGCGTTTATAGGGTGTAAAAACAGTATAAGGCTTACCGTCAGGTTTCTTAATCTCGTCCCGATCAAAAATTACCTGATCTTTGTATGTGCAAAACTTACTTCCTTTAGCGGCTAAAATTTGGGTAATGGCTGCATCGCGCTCTTTAGCATACGGCTCATAATCTTGGTTGGTAAAAACAGTATCTATTTCGTATTCATCCAAAATCTCCTTCCAGGCATTTTCTGGCGAAGTATTTTTGATAAGAACAGAACTGCCAGATGCTTTCAACTGTTTATCTATTTCGGCCAAAGACTGATAGATAAATGTTACGCGTGAATCGTCTTTATCATCCAGCTTATCCAAAATTACGGTATCAAAAATAAACACTGGTAAAACCGGTTTGCCGCTTTTCAAGGCGCGGTAAAATCCGGCGTTATCGTGCAGCCTTAAATCTCTGCGGAACCAAAATAAGTTGATGCTTTGTTTATCGGGCATAAATTTCTTGCAATGCTTCTTTTATCGTTGGAAATTTAAAACGGAACCCGGCTTTTTCTATTTTTTCTGCGGAGACTTTTGTACTGCTTAAAACTACGTCGCTCATTGCTCCCATGGCTAATTTTAAAGCGAGAGCCGGTACTTTTGGTAGCCATAACGGTCGGTTTAATTGTGTAGCAACAGCTACCGTAAGCCGGAAATTAGTAACCGGATTTGGTGCTACCATATTGTAAACACCCGTAATTGAGTTTTCAATGCCGAACAGATACATATCAATCACGTCCTGCAGGTGTATCCACGGAATCCATTGTTGGCCGGAACCTAAAACTGCACCAAAACCAAATTTAATGGGCAAAGCCAGTTGTTTTAGTGCGCCGCCTTCATCGGTTAAAACAACACCTGTTCTAAATTTCAGGATTTCCAAACCTAAATCTTCCCCTTTGTCCACGGCCTGTTCCCAATAGGTACAGCATTTTCCTAAAAAATCTACTGTTGATGGTGATTTTTCCGTTAGTAATTCATCGCCGCGGTCACTGTAATAACCGGTTGCCGATGCAGAAATTACTTTTTTAATTTGATGCGGATGCTTTTTTAATAAACTGTAAATTAACTCAATAGACTTTGTGCGGCTGCTGATAATTTCTTTTTTCCGCTCATCTGTCCAACGGCCATCTGCAATGCCGGCACCAGCCAGGTGGACAATCATATCAACACCGTTGAGGCAGTTTTGATCGATTTTTCCTTCTTTTACATCCCACAAAAAAGTTCTCACTTCAGGAATATTGGCTTCTTTACGGCTTAAATGACTAACTGTGTAGCCTTTGTTTAGCAAAAGCTGCGTTAAATGTTTGCCAACCAAACCCGAGCCGCCGGTAATTAAAATGTGCTTTCCCATCAGCCTGAAACAACTTTTCAGCACAGATTAAGTTTGAAGATTAAGCGCAAATATTCAAATGGCGTTATAATTGCAGTTATTATGGATCAGAAATACGAAAAACATTTGTTCATCTGCACCAACCAAAGGCCGGCAGGAGCGAGGGTAAGTTGCGGTGAGGCGCATGGTTTGGCCCTGGTTGCCGCATTTAAAAAAGCCATTTTGCATCACGGTTTGCATACCGAAATCCGGGCGCAACGTACCGGTTGTATGGAAACCTGCGAGCTTGGCCCATCCATCGTGGTTTATCCGGAAGGAATTTTTTATGGTCATGTGCAGTTATCCGATGTAGACGAAATTGTTTTTGAACACCTGCTGAACAACCGTGTGGTTGAACGTTTAAAGCTAAGTTTTTAGGTAGATGCTGTTTTTATCGAGGTAAATTTGGTAAAGGCGTTGTTGTGCAGATACTTTTTTTATCACATAAAAAAAGAGAGCTGATTATAAAACCAGCTCTCTTTTTTTGATTTCGATGAAATCAGATATTACATTTTAGAAGTAGTATCTTTTTTCATTTTTTTCATTTTACCCATTTTGCCCATTTTTTTACCTTTTTTCATGGTATCTTGAGTCATGTGGGTAGCAGTTGATTTTACTGGAGATGCATTAACTGTTAAGCAAGTAGCAACCATCATCGCACCTGCCATCATCATTGCTTTCAAAGCTGAAATTTTCATAGTTCTTAATTTAATTGTTAGTTTTTTAATTTAGTTTGTATAAAGATAAACACTTGCAAGCTGATTTGTTTAGAAATATAAATATTTTTTTTACTTGTTACAAAATAACACGGTGTATTTACTTAAATAATATGGAAATTTTTTTAAAAGAAGCTTATGCTGAAGCAAAAGCCGGATACAACGAAGGCGGCATCCCGATTGGTTCTGTATTGGTGTACCAGGGCAAAATAATTGGCCGTGGCCACAACCGGCGCGTGCAAAAAGGCAGTGCCATATTGCACGGCGAAATGGATGCACTGGAAAATGCCGGCAGGTTGCCCGCTGCTGTTTACCGCGAATGCGAGTTATACACTACGCTTTCGCCCTGCCCGATGTGCTCCGGAACGATATTGCTGTACGGAATCCCGAAGGTAATTATCGGCGAAAATAAAACGTTTTTGGGTGAAGAAAACTTGCTGCGGACACGAGGGGTGGAAGTAGTTGTGGCCGATAGCCAGGAATGTTACCAGTTAATGCAGCAGTTCATCAGTGAAAGCCCCGAATTGTGGAATGAAGATATTGGCGTATAAAATTTCAATGCTTCTTTTATCAACCTAAATTTGGTTAAAAAAACCAGGCATAAAAAAGCCTCATCAAAAATGAGGCTTTTTTTATACTGCTAAAAGAAGTCTTATTATTTGGCTGCGTCGCGCAGAGCCTTTACTTCATTGTGTGCAGATAAAATACCTTGGTTCTGGCTGCTGATAGCGGTGCTGATGTTAGCATCCCAGCTTACGTCAGTATCACCTAAAGCTTCTTTGTAAGCTTTTTTGGCTACATCTTCACCATATTCGCAATCAGCTAAAATAGAGTGACGATCTTTACCAGTAAACGCAGATTTAACATCCATCCAAGCATGGTAAAATTTACCAGCTACTGTAGTTGCATCAGTTGGCTCGCCACCTAAAGAAGTAACAAAACCTTCTAATTCTGTAGCGTTTTTCTGACTTTGTGCAATATATCCTGAAAATAAAGTTTTTAAATCAGCATCTTGTGTGCCTTCCAGCCCTTTTTGATAACCAACAACACGGTCATTATTAATTTTGATCAGGTCATTTAATGCAGATATTTGATTTTCTGCTGTTTCTGTAGTTGCCATAATTTTAATGTTTTAGTGAACGAATAACAGGATTGGCAGCTGATAGTTTTAAAAAAAACCAAATCAGGTAAATTCGGAATTGAAATTATATTTTTAAACGCTAAATTTAATCCTGCCCATACGGAATACTGAGCGTAATTACGTTGCCGCGGCCATTGTTGGAAGTAATGTTGAAGCTGCCGTTCAGTAGTTTAATTTTGCTTTGGATCATTTTTAAGCCAATACCATTATTTTGCTGATCCGGGTTAAAGCCAATACCGTTATCCTTAACGGTTAAATCAACAGCGGTTAAATTGGCAGCTATTTCTATGCTGGCTTGTGTGGCTTGGGCATGTTTTATAATGTTCATTACCAGCTCCTGCACCGTGCGGTAAATGGTAGTTTGCAGGTATTTGCTTAGGATTTTGTTCATTCTGGTAAAGGCGAATGTAATTGGCATTGCTTCTCCAAATTGTGTACCAATGTCCATAATAGCTTCCTGCAAGCCAAAATCCTGCAAAATGGTAGGCGTAAGTTCGTGCGAAATACGCCGGCACTCCTTAATGGCATTGGATAAAAGATGTTCGGCATATTGCTTTGCCTGGATCAAATCTTCCTGGTTTGTGGCAATTTTCTCTAAACTCAGCTGCGAAATGCTTATTCTCACCCCAAATAATAATTGGCCCAACGTGTTGTGCAGGTTTTCGGCAATGCGTTTTCTTTCTTCTTCCTGCGTATCCAGAGTAATGCGGAAAATCTGCTGGTTTTGCTCGGCTTCCATCTGCTTTTTCGCTTCCTGCAGTTTTATTTGGCTGGTGATATCCATATTCACCCCAAAAAGGCGTTTCGGCAACTCATTGCTATCGGTAATAATAGTACCTGTAATCTTGATGATCTTGCTGTTTTTACCAGATAAAATTTCGAGTGTTTCTTCAAAAGGAATACAGCCCCTGCGGATGAAATTTACTATACGCAAGGCAATATCCTGGTTGTGCGGTACGGCAAACTGCTGGAAAATTTCGGGTACAACAGGCGTGTTTTTCTCTATATCAAAAAGTCGGTACATGCCGTCAGACCAAGTAAAAATCCCTGTTTCCAGTTCAAATTCCCAACTGCCGAGTGTGGCCACCAGTTCGGCCTGTTGCAGCATGGTCAGGTTTTTTAAAGTTTCCTGCTCGGCCAGTTTACGTATGGTAATATCCAGGTTGGTGGCTACCAGCCCGTCTCCCAGTTTTACAAACATGCTCGAATACCAGTTATTAAAACCTTCAAACACATAATGATATTCCATTTGTTCGGGCCTGCCGCTTGCTACCACCCGAAACATGGTTTCCAGCAATCCATTCAATCTAATACCCGGATATTCCTGACTATAAAGTTTTCCAACCAAATCCGTCCGGCCAGTTTCCTGCTGCAGCTGTTTGTTTACAAGTAAAATAGTAAAATCCTCCATCTCGCCCTGCTCATTGCGCACGGCTTGCATTACAGACATGCCAATCAGGCCGGTATCAAAAGCAGATTGCAATAAATCATTGCTGCGTTGCAAAGATTCATCTTTCTGCTGGTAAATGGCTTTTTGCTTGGTGATATCCAGTATTGTCCCGGATACTTGTAGCGCATTGCCATCATTATCGGCATAAACCTTGCCGGTGGCTTTTACCCATCTTTGCGGGGCGCCATCCGGTGGGGAAATCAAATATTCGCACTCAAAACTTGTAATTGCTGCTACGGCATCTTTTATGGTGCCTGCAACATACTGCTGCTGTTCGGGTACAATTAAACAGATTGCATCACTTAAAGTGGGGTTAATTTCGGGCAAAATGCCATGTATAATTCTCGATTGTTCAGATAAAATTAACGCATCCGTAGCCAAATTAACGCTCCAGGTACCAATTTCTGCGGATTCTATTGCCTGGTTAAGCGTATCAGTAATTTTTTCCAATTCCTTCCGAGAGTTTACCTGGTCGGTTACTTCCGTACAAACTACCATAATACCCGTAATCGTTCCGGCCGAATCTTTAATCGGGTCGTAAACAAAATTAATCCACGTGGTTCCCAGCTTACCATTTCTAAACAGCGTAACCGGCAACTCATTGGCAATATAGGGCTCTCCGGTTTGTAGTACATGCTGCAAACGTTGTTCAAATCCTTGTCCGCTGGCTTCCGGCAGTGCTGTAAATAATGGTATGTTTATCACCTGCTCGGCAGTCCGGCCCCAGTATTCCAGCACTTTTTCGTTGGCCAGTTCAATCACAAAATTATAGCCGGTAAAAATAGCAATGGCCACAGGTGCCTGCAGCAGCAGGTTCCGAAACCGATCTTCACCGTCAGGTACTTCTTTTACCGCATAAAAATTATCCTGATGAGTTGATGGGAGCGTGTTTACTGTTATCGAATCTGGGTACACCTCCGGAATATTATTTGTAGTAAATAGATCTTGGTCATCAGCTGCTGGCATAATAAATCAGATAAGGTCTGTGTAGTAGATTGCTTAAATATAGCGGTTTATCAGCAACATCAATATAGGAGTTTTTGTGTTGAAACCGTTTGCCATGCTTCTTTTAGGCAGATAAATTTGTTTTCTGCGGAGAATAGCTTCTCCAACAAAAAAATCCACGTTAAAATTTAACGTGGATTTTCAGGTGATAAAAGAAGCATGCTTCTTTTATCATACAAAAACTGGATTAAGCTTCTACTGCTTCAAATTCATGCTTTTCAACTTTTTCTTCTTTTTTACCGAACAATCTGTTTTTCAGGTTTACGCGGATCAGATACATACATGGCACCAAAATCAGGGTGATGATCGTTGCAAAACCTAAGCCGAAAATCATCGTCCAGGCCAGCGGTCCCCAAAAAGCCACGTTATCGCCACCGAAGTGAATGTGTGGTGCAAAGTGTGTAAACAAGCCCACAAAATCAATATTAAAACCAACTGCCAGCGGGATCAAACCCATAATAGCGGCAGTTGCAGTTAGCAAAACAGGTGTCATCCGGGTGTGGCCGGCTTCAACAACTGCATCGTGTACGTTCATCCCTTGCTCAATCAGCATATCGGTAAATTCAACCAGCAAAATACCATTCCGGACGACCACTCCGGCCAGCGCGATGATGCCAACACCGGTCATTACAATGGCCATCGTCATCCCGAAAATACTCACCCCAAGCAATACGCCGATGATACTGAAAAAGATCTCGCTGATGATGATCAGCGTTTTGCCAATAGAATTGAACTGAATCATCAAAATAATCAGGATCAACCCAAAAGAAGTAGCCAAAGCACCTCCCAAAAAGGTAACGGCTTCCAGCTGATCTTCCTGTCCGCCACCTTGACGGATGATGATGTCGTCGGGTTTTTTAAAGTTGTCAATCGCTTTTAAAATGTTGGCATTTACCTCATTTGCATTATACGGTTTGATTACGCTTGAACCTAAGGTTAGCACCCGGCGTTGTTGTTTCCGTTTGATGTTGCTGTAAGTGTCGGTGTAACGTACATCGGTAAAAGCAGAAATCGGAACTTGCCGGATGATGCCGCCAGAACCCATATCCCGATAGGTGATTTTCATGTTGCGCAATTCGTCAATATTGCCGCGCTCGTTTTCCAAAGCCCGAACTTTTATCTGATAATCATCTTCTTTGGTATTCCGGAAATCACCTGCCTTCGCCCCAAATACTGCAATGCCCAATGACTGACTGATTTGTGCCGTGTTTAAACCTTCGCGGTTGGCACGTTCGCGGTCAACATCAAACACGATTTCGGGTTTGTCATTTTGTACATCGGCAACCAGGTTTTCTATACCGGCAATGTTTTGTTTGGCCAGATAGCTTTTTAAGCGATTGCCGGTTTTGACCAACGAATCTAAATTATCTCCAATCAATTCAATACTAATATCTTTTTGTACCGGCGGACCAGAAGCTTCCTGTGCAACTGCAATTTTAACACCCGGAACGCCTTGTACCGCACCGCGTATTTTGGTCAAAATCTGTTTGGTATCCTTGCCGTTTCTTTTGCCAAACTCTACAAATGCAACCGTTACTTTACCTTTGTTTTCGTAATCTCCCTGATCTTCATCCTGCGGATCAGTAACACCTTTTGTTACGTTGGAAATGATGGATGTTACAATATCTTTATCGGGATCCACCGCTTTGGCCACACGTTGCTCGATTTTTTTGGTAACCTCATTGGTGGTACCCTGATCTGTACCAATTGGCATTGTAATATATACGTAAGCAAAATTCGGATCACCAGAAGGGAAAAATACCGGCGTTTTGCCCCGGACAACCATCAACATAATGGCTAATACAAACAGGGCAAATATGCCCAGCAAAATAGTAACCGGCCTTTTTACAGCACGTTCCAGCCATTTGGCATACCATTTCTGGAAACGTGGCCATACGTTAGTTTGAAACTTGTCAATCACATTCAGTAAAAAAAAGTGATTGATGAGGTATAAAACCACTATGAGCACCATAAAATTACCAAAGCCAACATTGATCCAGTAACCTAACGCGGTTGCAATGCCCAGATAAATTAAAGCGCGTTTTACATGTTTATCAAATTTGGGATGATCGTGTTCGCCTTCGATATGTGGTTTCATGAAATCGACTGCAAAAACCGGGTTCATAATATAAGCTACCACTAACGAAGCCAGCAAAGTAATAATTAGCGTAATTGGCAAAAAGAACATAAAATGGCCAATCAAACTGTTCCAGAAAGCTAAAGGAACGAAAGGAGCCAGGGTAGTCATGGTGCCAGAAAATACCGGTAAAAACACTTCGCCGGCGGCAATTTTCGCTGCTTCTTTTATCGGTACTTTTCCGTTATCAAAAATCCGGTGCGTGTTTTCAATTACTACAATCGCATCATCCACCACAATACCTAAAGCCAGCAGGAAGGAGAAAAGCACGATCATGTTCAGTGTAAAACCAATGGCTGGCATTACCAAAAATGCTATGAAACACGAAAGCGGGACTGACAGAGCCACAAAAATGGCGTTGGTGGTTCCCATAAAAAACATCAGGATAACCGTAACCAAGATGAAACCAATAATGATTGTATTGATCAAATCATTCAGTGTAGTACGGGTTTTATCAGATTGATCGCCAGTTACGGTTACATTTAAACCTTTTGGGAAAACCGTTTTTTGTTTCAGTTTAATTAAGTCGTTTATTTTATCGGACGCCTGGATCAAATTTTCACCAGCTCTTTTACTAACGTTTAGCGTGATTACATTTTTGAATTTTGGATTATCGTTTGTTTTTAAGCGGGCATAACTTTCCTGCTCCAAAAACGAATCCTTGATTTCAGCAATATCACGTAAATAAACCGTTTGTCCTTTCGGGTTCCGGATGGCCATAGCAGCCACTTCATCAGCACCTTTAAAATCTTGTTTAATATCGATGCTACGCCGCACACCATCAGTTTTTACTGTTCCGGCCGTAGTCAAAATGTTTTCTGAGCCAATGGCTTGAATGATATCGCTGAAACTGATTTGTGCCGCCGCCATTTTGTTCAAGTCAACGTTCACTTGAATTTCCGGCGTTAGAGCACCAACTTCATCTACTTTGGAGATTTCCTTGTAGCTTTCTATCTCGTCTTTCAACAAATCGGCATACTCTTTCAGGCGCTTCAAGTCATAATCACCAGAGATATTGATGTACAGAATAGGCAAATCGGCCACGTTGATGTCAGAAATTACCGATTCTTTCAGGTTGTCGTCATTTTGCGGCAAATCCTGTTTGGCTTTATCTACCGCATCTTTTACATCCGTTTTCGCATCTTTTATCTTGATATTGGCTTGAAATTCAGCTGTAATAATCGACACATTTTGTACCGAGTTGGAAGTCACTTTTTTAAGCCCTTTCAGTGATTTTAGCTGTTTTTCGATTTGCCGAGTCACCAAGTTTTCAATGTTTTGGGGCGATTGACCAGCGTAAGCCGTGGTGATATACACCTTGGATTGCGCAATATCCGGGAAGTTTTCTTTCGGCAGACTGTTATAACTGATCAGCCCCAAAACTGTGATCAAAAAGATTAGCACATAAATGGCGGTTTTGTTATCAATGGCCCAACTGGAGGGCGCAAATTCTTTTCTAAGATCTTTCATATTCAAGAGATCAAGGTTATTGGATTAATTTCCGGACTGTAACACTTTTACTTTGTCGCCATCTTCAATATCCGAAGCACCTGCGGTAATCAATTGATCACCAGCTACTAAACCGGATAAAATTTCTGACTGACCGCCGTAAGTAGTACCAACTTTGATATTTTTTCGTTTAGCGGTGCCGCTGTTATTTACAAAAACATAATCACCATCTTCAGATTTTTGGATTGCTTTTACCGGTATAATAATAGCGTGGCTTTTGGTATAATCAGCAATTTTTAAAATGGCAGTCATGTTAGGGCGAAGTGATTTGCGGGTCGGCAACTTAATTTCAACTGCAAAACTACGTGAAGTTGGATCAATTGCTTTCGCTGCAAAAGTTACTTTTGTTATCAAAGAATCATTGGCATCAGGCACTATAATCTTCACATTATTACCCGTGCCTACACTGCCCGAATAAGATTCTGGCACATCAGCTTTAACCTTTAAAATATCAGCATTAACAATACGGATACCAGTCATGCCTGGCTGTGCCACTTGGCCCAGTTTCAAATCCATTTGATCGATTGTACCGCTAATTGGCGAAATAATGCGGTACATATCCGCCTGCTGGCGTAAACCGGCTGCTTGTTTCTGCGCACTTTGTAAGTTAGTTTGTGCTTGTAAATACTGTACTTCAGTACCGATTTTTTGATCCCAAAGATTTTTCTGACGCTGATATAAAGTGGTTAACAAAGCAATTTGCGCTTGTGCCTGCGCAATGTTTTGCTTTAGAACACTGTTGTCCAACTGCGCCAAAACCTGTCCTTTTGATACGTGCTGGCCGGCTCTGGCATTGATTGCTGTAATTGTTCCGGGAGCCTGCGGATAAGCGGTAACGTTGTCCTGTGCATCAATTTTACCTTGAATCTGAACGTAGTTGGTAAAGTTGCCTGGTTTGATTTCCATCGTACTTACATCCGAAGATTTTGAGGAATCAGAGCCGGCAGTTTCTGTTTGCAGTTTAGTGATTTTAGAATTAATTTCCGCCTGCTGCTTTTGCAGATCAGCCAGTTCAGCCTTTTTATCTTTTGGTTTTTGAGAACATGCTGCTAAAAACAGTATGCCTGATAAGTAAAGTATTTTTTTCATTTTATAGGTTGATAAGTAGGTTTATTTAATTCTTCCGTAAGCTCTATCTAAATCCACTTTACTTACTAAAGCATCATAAAGACCTTGAATGTATTGATTATCTGCATTTTCCAATTCAGTTTGTGCCTGTGTAACTTCAATACTCGAACCTACACCTTGCTGGTATTTAATTTTGGAAACCCGTAAAACTTCCTCTGCCAGTACCCGGCTGTTTTTTTGGTTATTAAGCGTTTGTAAACCATTAATAAAAGTGATGCTTGCCTGGTTTGCTTGTAAGTTTATAGAGTTTTTAAGTTCAGTTAAATTGTTTTGCGATTCAGTGTAAGTGATTTTTGCTTGTTTAATCTGGTTTAAACGCTGAAAGCCATTAAAAACAGGTACGTTTAAGGTAAGCCCAATATAACTTGATGGGAAATAGGAGTTAAATAATTGCCCAAAACTGTTGTTTTGAAACGCAGATGCCAAGCTTGCATTTGCACTTAATGATGGCAAATACTGGGATTGCCTGTTTTTAACATCCAAAGCATACAGTCTTTTTTGTGTTTCCTGTAAACCATACTCTATTCGGTTACGGTAAAAAGCTGTATCAGTAGTAATTGCAGCAACATTATTATCCAGTTTTACATCTGCCAGTTTAGTGGTTAATATTAAATTATTCTCAATCGGCATACTCATTTGAAACTTCAACATTTGATAATTTAATGCCAGTAACCGAATCGTGTTCTCTTTGGTAGTAACCAAATTATTGTACTGAACGGTAATACGATCAACATCAATTTTTTCTACAAAGCCCTGTTTATTTTGTGCTACAGTTTGATCAAGCTGTTGTTTAAGCTGATTAATGTTGGCATCAAGCAGCCTAATTTGTTCATTACTTACTAAAACCTGATAATAAGCTTTAGTTACATTAACGTTAGCATCAATTTTAGTACGTGTATAATTGCGGTAAGATAGTTCTTTATATGTTTTTGCTGCTTTTAAACCGATTAAGTAACTACCGCTAAATAATAGCTGGCTACCACTTACGCCTACATTGGCATTGTAGTTAACCCCAAATTTTAATGGTATAAAAGTACCAGGCTGCCCAATAAATTCGCCTGGTATCAGTGTAACAGGCAATCTTAAATAATCGGTAAAAGTAGCCGAGCCATTTATTTGTGGTAATCCAATGCCAATCGTTTCTTTAATTCGGTATTCAGCACTTTTAATATCTAAGTTAGCATTTACAACAGAATTTTGGTGCTCATAAGCATAATTAATGCAATCGGCTACGCTAAAATTGTAAGTAGGGTTTGCAGGCTGTAATTGAGCAAATGCCTTAAAGCCGGCCGTTATACAAATCAGTATCGTTATTATTTTTTTCATTTAGATGGAATAGATTATCGTAGGTTTTTATGATCGGCTATCGGGATTGTAGTTAATTTATGCTGGTTTGATAATCATTGTTTATCTTCATTATTAACCAAATTTTTGTACTGATCAAGCAATTTGTGCCCCTCCAAAGTGCAAATGCCATAATTAAAATGCTCCAGTAACTGATATTGCACTTTCCAGGTACTAAATTCTGCTATCGGGAAAATGGATGGATTAAAGCCCATTTCTACTTGGTTTACGCGCATTTTAGCTAAAATTTTAACGTCGGCATCAGGCCTGATAAAGCCTTGCTCTATGCCTTTTTTTAGAAGCTTTTCCAACGTATCTACTAAAAATTCTGATTTAAAATGCTGAAATTCAGACCAAGCCTGCGGGTGATACTTTTGTATATCGTGTATAACAATCGGATTAATCCTCGAAAAAATTTCTTCCGAACATTTCATCATATTGATCAATTCTTCAATCACATTGTTCGAAGTTTGTATGATTGATTGAATCTGGCATTCATCTTCGGTCAATTTTTTTCTAACCAGTGCAATTACTAGTTCATTTTTATCCTTAAAAAACTGGTAAATGGTTTTTTTAGACATGCCCAAACTTTTGGCAATGTCGTCCATCGTTACGCTTTTAATTCCTGCCTTTAAAAACAGCTCTTCACCACCAAGAATTATTCTATTTATTTGACTTATTGTCATATTAATACAAAACTAAGGAAACATTTTTAGTTTTAAAAGTTTCCAATGGTTTTTACTTTTTGCAGATAGATATATTGTATTTACTATTTCGATAGAAATAACATTTGGACGGGAAACAACTTTTTTTGTTACAATTAAAATTGTAACCGCTTATTTTTCAGCCGGAAAGCGTTTTATTAGGAAAGATATTAACCGACTATACTTCTCCCAAAACAAAAAAAGGAACCAGCTTAATGCCGATTCCTGCAAATTTTTAAAAATACTGATGCTTCTTTTATCGCCTAAATTTTAGTATTCCAGCAACACATGCGGCCGGTAAGTATCCGTTTTAACCTGTGCCTTCAACTCATGCAAAATATTGTACAAGCCAAAGTTGGTGCGGTTTACATAAATGAAATGCTTTACGCCGCGCACTTGTTTAAATTCGGGCATTTTAGCAATCTTCTCACCAAAAGCATACAAGCGATCGAAAAACTCTGATTGACTGAAATCGAAATTGTCCGTCATGTAAGGCCTGGCAAAAAGCTCGATCATTTCCTTGTAAGCTTCATAATAAAACTCTATTTGCTGCGGATTATCTTTAGGCAAAATCATCTCTAACTGTCTGAAAGCCTTAATGGTTTCTTCTTTATTTTGAAGCAGATCCGAAGAAGTAGTCGAGAAAAATGGATAATAAAAATCGTCCGGTAGTTCTTTTATGCACCCAAAATCGATCACGCCCAGTTTTCCTTCCGGCGTAATCATAAAGTTTCCTGGATGCGGATCAGCGTGAACCGCACGCAATTCATGCTGCTGGAAATTATAGAAATCCCACAGTGCCTGACCAATCAAATTTCTGGATTCCTGAGAAGGATTTGTTTGAAGATATTCTTTCAAATGCTTGCCTTCCAGCCAACTCATTGTAATAATGCGTTTTTTAGAAAGCTCCGGATAATATGTTGGAAAAACCACATTTTCCAGGTTCCGGCAAGCTTCGGTAAATTCAATCGAACGGCGCACTTCCAGCTCATAATCAGTCTCTTCCAGCAACCGTTCTTCTACTTCGCGCATATAAATATCCAGTTCCTTTTCGCTCATGCCAAGCAAACGAAATGCAAATGGTTTCACCAGTTTTAAATCCGAAGAAATCGAATCGCCCACACCCGGATATTGAATTTTTACGGCCAGTTTTTGACCATTTAATTCGGCCTGATGTACCTGACCAATCGAAGCCGCATTGGTAGATTTCAGGTTAAATTTATCATAAATCTGCTCTGGCGATTTCCCAAAATATTTTTTAAACGTCTGCACAATCAGCGGACCAGAAAGCGGCGGCGCATTATACTGCGATTGCGAAAATTTATCCACATATGCCGTTGGCAAAATATTTTTGTCCATGCTTAGCATCTGTGCTACTTTCAAAGCGCTTCCTTTCAGCTCACTCAAAGATTCATAAATGTCTGCTGCATTATCCTCATTCAGCTCGTCCTTGTTCATGTCCGGGTTAAACAGCTTCTTAGAATAATGCTTCACATAGTTGCCGCCAATTTTAAAACCCGTTTTAACAAACTTGGCAGATCGCTGCACTTTAGATGTTGGTATACTGTTTTGTTCTTTATTTTCTTCGCTCATGCTGTTTTTATCCCCTAAAACTTCATCTTTTCTTTAAAACCACCGTTTTTTACCAAAAACTTGCCGTAATCCAGCAAATTATCAACTGGCGAACGCTGGAAAAGATCAAACGTTACGTTCACACCTTTTTCAATTGCTTCATCCGTTTTTTCGAAACCTTTGGATTCATCGTTCACCCAAAAATTCAAAATAAAACCAAACTGAATCCACAATGCATCTTTGTAACGGTTGGCCAGAAATTTACGATCGGCTAATTCGCCGGTTTCAATTCCTTCCTGTAATATTTGCACGCTAAAGTTTTCAAATTCTTCTTTTAAACCGGCGTAAATTTTGGGTGTGCCCATGCCTTTTGCAGCACGCTTGCTGCTGAAAACTGCAAAGCTTCTTTTACCCTTCAATAATTCAAAAAAGCTGTAAAAGAATGACAAGCCTTTTTCGCGGGCAGAATACTGTGGCCAAACTTCCTGAGTTTTAATTTCGGCAATGGTTTTTAAAGCCAAATCCGTCCAGATACTTTGCTCCACACCTTCAAACGAGCCGAAATGCTGGTAAAATTCTTCTTCGGAAAACTCATGTTTTTTGGCAAAAATGTAAACCGATTTGGGTTGCTCGCCTTCTGTCAGCACGTAATCAATATAATCGTTCTGTATTTTTTCTGTTGAAGCCATAATTTATCGGGTAAAAGAAGTATCTAATTATTGCATGAATTTACGGACTATTTTAACGCAAAATGCTAATGACTAATTGTTTGATGTTAAGCTGACAAACTATGTTTCAGCAAAAAAACACCGGTAAAAACAGTATTAGTCTATCTGCAGTTCTTCCGGAAATTTATCTGGTTTGGCATAGCTTAAACGTGCCAGTTTTTTGGTGATGTGGTAAGAATCCAGGCCGGAAGTAGTAACTGAGCCAGCTTTCTCCAGATCTACAAAACCATCTGTAGCTACAAATCCTTCATCAATTTTAACCCATTTTATTTCGCCAATAATAATCGTGGTTTCATTATGGCTCACTGGCAAAATTTCTTTCAGTTCCAAACCAATAGACAAAGAAGATTCTGCCACATAAGGTGCTTTAAATCCATCAACATAAGCTTCCGTAAAGCCACATTTTCCAAATTCAGATTCGCCGGAAGGATAGCGCGCACTTGCCTGATGTGCTTCTTTGTAAAACTGTGCGAGCACATTATTTAACGTATAAAAGCCAGTTGTTTTGATGTTTTTTAAGGTATCGTGCTGCGGGCCCGGCGGCCGGGCAACCATGCCAACCAGCGGCGGATTTGCACCGAGATGAAAGATTGAACTAAAAACCGAAAGGTTAGTGTTGCCATTTTCGCTGATCGTTCCAAGTAATTGCAGGCTTTTAAAACCGCCCAAACTATTGATAAACATGGCGCGGAACTGCTTTTCCATCTGCATCAAAGCATCGTAATCGTAAATCATTTTAAAGTGGTTTTAAGGTTGATAAGCCGCCGTCGATGTTCAACACTTGTCCGGTAATCCAGGAGCTGTCATCTGATAACAAAAATTTTGCTGCCGAAGCTATATCGTCCGGCTGCCCGAATTTGCCCAACGGATGGCGTTTGGCAGAAGCTTCCTGTTTTTCCGGCGTATTTAATAAATGCTGAGCAAGTGGCGTATTGGTAAGCGAAGGCGCAATTACATTTATGCGGATTTTGCTTGAAACAAATTCTGCCGCCAGCGAAACGGCCAAACTTTCAATCGCGCCTTTAGAAGCTGCAATGCTTGCATGATAACTCATTCCGGTGCGCGCGGCAACGGTGCTAAACAAAACTATAGAAGCGTTTCCAGTAGCTTTCAAAGCTTTTAATGAAGCTTGAATCAGGGAAACGGCACCTAATACATTCAGTGTAAAATCTGCCAGATAGTCTTCGCGCTGCAAGCGCTGAAAAGGTTTCAGGTTGATGGAACCAACCGAGTAAACCAGGCCATCAATTTTTTCGGGCAACTGGGAAACAAATCCGGTATCGGCAGACGTAAAATCATGTGGAATATGTGTTACGTTTTCTGGCAAATCAGAACCAGCATTTCTCGAAATCACAAAAACTTTCGCGCCGGCAGCTGTTAGTTGTTTCACCAAAGCTAAACCAATCCCGGAGCTTCCGCCAGCTATCACTATATTTTTATCTGCAAAACCCATGCTTCTTTTATCGGCTAAATTTGTTAGCTGCAATTTGGTAACATAAGTTGCATTTGTTTGTTCAGTATAAATCTAACCGCTTATGCTTCCCACAAAAAAATACACCAAATCTAATTTGCCTTCAAAAATTTGTGTACAATGCGGACGACCTTTTGAGTGGCGCAAAAAGTGGGAGAAATGTTGGGACGAAGTAAAATATTGCAGCGACCGATGCCGAAAAGCTCAATAAACAGTGTATTGAGCTGCGAAAAACAATGATTTTATACTTAATTTGTAATGATTATAAATTATGAGCGGTAGAACGATTTTAGTTTGGTTTAGAAATGATTTGCGGGTTCAGGACAATGAAGTGCTAACCGAAGCCGTAAATAAGGCCGATACCATTTTACCGGTTTACTGCTTTGATCCCTTTTATTACCGCACTACTTCTTTTAGCACACAAAAAACCGGCAATTTCCGGGCACGTTTTATCAATGAATCTGTTGCTGATCTGCGCTTGTCTTTACAAAAATTAGGTGGAAATCTTCTAATCAGAATGGGCGATCCGGCAGTAATTATTCCAGAACTGGCGCAGCAATATCAGGTTTCCGAAGTTTATCATCATCGTGAAGTAGCTTTTGAGGAAACTGAAATTTCTGCCAAAGTTGAAGCCGCTTTATGGAAATTGAAGCTGAATTTAAAACATTTCATAGGTCATACGCTGCATAATAAAGAAGACCTGCCGTTCCCGATCAAGGATATTCCGGATGCTTTTTCGGTTTTCCGTAAAAAAGTAGAACGCGATAGTCAGGTGCGCCGTTGTGCCATTGCTCCCACAAAAATTATTACACCAAAAATTACGGATGCAGGCGAAATCCCGGCGTTAGAAGAATTAGGTTTAACGCAACCAGGTGATGATGAGCGTGCAGTGATGCGTTTTTTAGGCGGAGAAAAAGAAGGTTTAAACAGACTTGACAATTTTGCCGGCGATGAAAATCAGGATAAAAATGCAAAATCAACTACTAATAGTTTAGGGGCTGATTTTGCCAATACGATGTCGGTTTGGTTATTTATGGGCTGCATTTCGCCACGACAAATTTACTGGCACGTGCAGCAATACGAAAAAGCACAGGGCAGTACTGCTTTGCCCCACGCTATTGTGCTGGAGTTGCTTTGGCGGGATTACTACCGTTTTATGTTTAAAAAATATGGCGATCAGTTTTTTCAGAAAGATGGCTTTAAAGGCCAGGCACCGCCGGAAGCTGCCAATCAGGACGAATTGCTTGAAAAATGGAAAACAGGCCAAACCGGCGTTCCTTTTATTGATGCGGTGATGCGCGAAATAAATGCAACAGGTTATACCAGCATAAGGGGAAGGTATGTTGCAGCGAGTTTTTTGGTGAGGGATTTGCAGGTAAACTGGACTTGTGGGGCTGCTTTTTTTGAAGAAAAACTGATTGATTATAGTCCGGCAACCAATTGGGGCAACTGGGCTTCTATTGCTGGCGTGGGCAATGATCCGAAGGAAAACCGGAATTTAAATGTCATCAAACAAGCTGGTGAGATTGATGCAAAAGGGCAGTATGTAAAAACTTGGGTTCCTGAGTTGGCTGCTGTTACCGGAAAACAAATCCATACACCATTTTTTTTATCGGAAGCAGAATTGGCTACTTACGGCGTAAAATTGGGCAAGGATTATCCAAAGCTAATTATCGAACCAAAGTGGCAAAAGCTGGCAGATAAGAATGCAAGTGTATTTTGAGAAGCTCTTAGCTTTCAGCTTTTTCCAAAAACCGATGCTTCTTTTATCGGTTAAAAATTGGTGAAAACTTTACGACTTATTTTGGGTGATCAGTTGATCAGCACGCATTCCTGGTTTTTGCAAAAAGAACCGGAAACGGTATACGTGCTGATGGAAATGATGCAGGAGCAAACCTACGTAAAGCATCACATCCAGAAAATCCTGGCGTTTTTTGCGGCCATGCGGAATTTTGCTTATCAGTTGCAAAAAGCTGGTCATCAGGTTATTTACCTCAAACTGAATGATCCTGGAAATGTACAAACCCTGGCGGGTAATCTTCAAAAAATCATCGATAAAAACAGTATCGGGCTTTTTGAATATCTGTTGCCAGATGAATACCGGCTGGATCAGCAGTTAAAAGATTTCTGCAAAACCCTGAAAATTTCTACACAAGCTTACGATACCGAACATTTTTTTACAATACGTGAAGAAGTAGGCGACTTTTTCTCCGGAAAAAAACAGCTGGTCATGGAAGGTTTTTATCGGCACATGCGGCAAAAATATAATTTGCTGATGAACGGAAATGAACCAGTTGGTGGTTTGTGGAACTTTGATGTGGACAACCGGAACCGTTACGACCACAAAGTTTCGTTGCCCGAACCGCTGGTTTTTGAGCATGATTTAACAGAAATCAGAACGATGATTGAAGAAATGCAAGTGCCGCATTTTGGAAATGTTGAAGAAAATCGGGTTGAGTTGCCGCTTTCCCGGAAAGAAGCTTTGAAGCTGATTGATTATTTCTGTCAAAACCTGTTGCCACATTTTGGAACTTATGAAGATGCCATGTTGCAGGAACATGCTTCGCTGTTTCATTCGCGTTTATCATTTGCCTTGAATATTAAATTAATCTCGCCAAAAGAAGTAGTTGGGCAAGCAGTCATTTATTGGCAACATCATCAAAAAGAAATTAGCTTGCCACAAATTGAAGGTTTTGTGCGACAAATTTTAGGCTGGCGCGAATATATGCGCGGTTTGTACTGGAATAAAATGCCGGAATTTAAAGAGAAAAACTTCTTCAATCATCAGGCCGAATTGCCGAAATGGTTCTGGACGGGCGAAACCAAAATGAATTGTTTAAAGCACAGCATTGGGCAATCGCTTGATTTGGGCTGGGCGCATCACATCCAGCGGTTGATGATTATCGGTAATTTTGCTTTGCTGATGGGAGCCAATCCGGATGAGGTAGATAATTGGTATTTAGGTGTTTACGTAGATGCAATGCAATGGGTGCAACTGCCCAACACACGTGGTATGAGCCAGTTTGCCGATGGCGGAATCGTTGGCACAAAACCTTACGTGGCATCGGCGGCCTACATCAATAAAATGAGTGATTACTGTGGAAGCTGTTTTTACGACCGAAATAAAAAGTATGGCGAAAAAGCTTGTCCGTACAACAGTTTATACTGGGATTTCTTCTCCCGGAACGAACATTTATTAGCTGGGAATCAGCGTTTGAAAATGATTTATGGTAATCTGCACCGCCTTAAACCGGATGATCTGGAAAAGATTTTAGAGCAGGCAGCGGAATATAAAAGTAAGGTTAATGAGTTATGATTTTTAGGTGATAAAAGAAGTATGCAATATAAATCGCTTTAAAATTAAGTTTGAAATTACTTCCAATGTGCCTTACTCATCTTAAAAACAAAAAGCTAAACTTTCAAAACTGTATTTATTAGGCACGTTTATCTATTAAATGCTTACTTTTGTGGAGTTTCACTGATTGGATTTTCCATGAATACTCTTTCATACCTAAATAACGCTAACGCAGCGTATATAGATTCTCAATATCAAAATTATCAGCAAGACCCGGAATCTGTGGATTTTGGTTGGCAAAAGTTTTTTGAAGGTTTTGATTTCGGACGTTCAGAACAGCCTGTTGAACAACAGCAAACAAGTTCAGCCCCAACTGATCAATCACATTTTTTGAAAGAAATTAATGTGTTGAACATGATTGATGGTTATCGTACTCGAGGTCATTTATTCACCAAAACCAACCCCGTTCGCGAGCGGCGCAAATACGTGCCGGGCAAAGAGCTGGAAACTTTTGGTTTGAGTGATGCTGATTTAAGCACAGTTTTTAATGCTGGTGTTGAAGTTGGTTTAGGGCCAGCCAAACTAAATGATATTCGCGAGCTGCTGGAGCAAACTTATTGCCAGTCTATTGGTGCAGAGTACCGTTATCTGCGCGATCCGGATAAAATTGCCTGGTTTCAAGAACGCATGGAACGCAGCCGCAACACGCCGCATTTCTCCGTAGAAGAAAAAAAACAGCTGTTAAAAAAGCTGAACGAAGCCGTAGTTTTTGAAAGCTTTTTAGGGACGAAATTTTTAGGTCAGAAACGGTTTTCGTTGGAAGGAGCAGAGTCTTTGATCCCGGCTTTGGATTCAGTAATCGAAAAAGGATCCAAATTAGGCATTGAAGAATTTGTGATTGGTATGGCGCATCGCGGCCGATTAAACGTGCTGGTAAATATCCTGCGTAAAAGCTACAAATCTATTTTTTCTGAATTTGAAGGAAAAGGTTTTGATCAAGAAGCCTCTTTTAGCGGCGATGTAAAATACCATTTGGGTTACTCTACTGATGTGGAAACTTCTAATGGTAAAACAGTTCACTTGAGCCTTTGTCCAAACCCTTCACATTTAGAAGCGGTAGATCCGGTTGTGGAAGGATTGACACGCTCCAAAATTGACTTTAAATATGGCGGCGATGATAAAAAAATTGCCCCAATTCTGATTCATGGTGATGCTTCTGTTGCCGGCCAGGGAATTATATATGAGGTTTTGCAAATGTCAAAACTGGAAGGTTACCGAACTGGCGGAACCGTACATTTGGTAATTAATAACCAGATTGGTTTCACGACCAACTATAAAGATGCGCGTTCCAGCACGTATTGTACTGATATTGCCAAGACTGTTTTATCGCCGGTTTTCCACGTGAATGGTGACGACGTGGAAGCTTTAACTTATGCGATCAATCTGGCGATGGAATATCGGCAAACTTTTCACAAAGATGTTTTTATCGACATTTTGTGTTATCGCCGGTATGGACATAATGAATCTGATGAGCCGAAATTTACGCAGCCACTTTTGTACAAAGCCATCGAAAGCCATCCGAATCCAAAAGAAATATATAACCAGAAGCTAATTGCAGAAGGTAGTATTGATACAGAACTGGCTAAGCAAATGGAAAAAGATTTCCGTGCTTTATTGCAGGAAAATTTGAATGAATCTAAGTCCGATGAGAAGTTTACCGAAGTAAAACCAATGTTTGCCGGTGCTTGGAAAGGGTTGCGTTTAGCTACGAATAAAGATTTTTTAACATCTCCTGACACTTCCGTAAGTGCTGAGGAGTTCGAAATGATTGGCAAAAAGATAACCGAACTTCCGCAGGGAAAACAGTTTTTCAAAAAAATCGAAAAACTGTTTGCTGATCGCCAGAAAATGGTGAACGAAACCAAAACCTTTGATTGGGCAATGGGCGAATTGCTTGCCTACGGAACTTTATTAAACGAAGGCCATACCGTTCGTTTGAGCGGTGAGGATGTGAAAAGAGGAACTTTTTCTCATCGTCATGCTGTTTTAACCCTAGAAGATTCTGAAGAAGAATACGTGCCGTTGCGAAATATTTCTGATCAACAGGCGGCTTTTCATATCTACAATTCGCACTTATCCGAATACGGTGTGTTGGGTTTTGATTATGGTTATGCTTTAGCCAATCCAAATGCACTAACTATTTGGGAAGCCCAATTCGGAGATTTTGTAAATGGTGCGCAAATTATTACAGATCAATATATTGCCAGTGCCGAAACCAAATGGCAGCGTGGAAATGGTTTGGTGATGTTGCTGCCGCATGGTTACGAAGGCCAAGGCCCGGAACATTCATCAGCCCGGATTGAGCGTTTTATGGAGCTTTGTGCTGATAACAATATCCAGGTTGCCAACTGTACAACACCAGCAAACTTTTTCCATATTTTGCGCCGTCAGTTAAAACACGAGTTTCGTAAACCACTGGTTATTTTCACTCCAAAAAGCTTGTTGCGGAATCCGAAATGTGTATCGGTTTTAGCTGATTTCACCCAAGGAAAATTTAACGAAATTATTGATGATTCTTTTGTAGCTGCAGAGGAAGTAAATCGTGTTTTATTTTGCAGCGGTAAGGTTTATTATGATTTGCTGGAGAAACAGCAAACCGATCAGCGTAAAGATGTAGCGATTATCCGTTTGGAGCAGTTATATCCTACACCACTATTGCAGATGCAGAAAATCAAAGCTAAATACAGCCACGCAGAAAGCTGGGTTTGGGTGCAGGAAGAACCCGAAAATATGGGTGCATGGCCTTATCTGTGTCGTAAACTGCGCCATACGGATTTGGATTTTGAATTGATTTCCCGCAATGAAAGCAGCAGTACTGCAACCGGATATGCCAAGCAGCACGCCGCGCAGCAACTGCATATTGTAGGTAAAGCTTTTGAGGCCCCTGCCGGCAAAGCTGTAAAAGAAGAAGTAGAAGAAACCACAGCTAAAATGGCAAATGCCGGAGCTGATTAATCCTGAAATATAGTTTATAAAAAATATGAGTTTAGAGATCAAAGTTCCGCCGGTTGGCGAATCCATTTCTGAAGTAACCTTATCAAATTGGGTAAAAAATGATGGTGACCATGTAGAAATGGATGATGTTATTGCCGAGTTGGAATCAGACAAAGCTACATTTGAACTAACTGCCGAAGCTGCCGGAACGCTTAGGACAACTGCCAAAGAAGGTGATGTACTGGCTATTGGAGCCGTTGTTTGCAGTATTGAATCTGCAGATGCTCAGCAGGCTGCACCCACCGAAAAAACACCGGTAAAAGAAGTATCACCTACAATAGAACCTGCCGGGGCAGACGCGCCGCAGGTTGCCAAAGCGCCAGTTGCTCAGGATCTTGATATCCGGATTCCTGCCGTTGGCGAATCTATCCAGGAAGTTACCTTAACCAAATGGATGAAAAAAGACGGTGATGAAGTGGAAATGGATGAACCGCTTGCCGAACTGGAATCAGACAAAGCAACTTTTGAGCTGAATGCAGAAAGTGCAGGCAAACTTTCTATCATTACCCAGGAAGGTGAAGTGGTGATCATCGGAACTTTGGTTGGTAAAATTGCTGCAAGTGCTGGTGCGCCTCAAACAGAAAAAACACCGATAAAAGAAGTATCGGAACATGCAGAAATTGCTGCTGGTAACGATCAGCCTAAAACTTATGCTTCTGGAGTTCCTTCTCCCGCCGCAGCAAAAATTTTAGCTGAGAAAGGTTTGGATGGAAGTAATATTAACGGAAATGGCGTTGGCGGAAGAATCACTAAAGAAGATGCAGTAAAAGCTGAAGCACCAAAACCTGCTGCTAAAACTGAAACTAAACCAGTTGCGGCTCCGGCAAAAGCACTTGCGCTTCAGCCAGTTGTTGCGGGAACTCGTGGAGAGCGTCGTGAAAAAATGTCTTCTTTGCGCAAAACCATCGCAAAACGTTTGGTTGCCGTAAAAAACGAAACCGCTATGCTCACTACTTTTAATGAAGTAGATATGCAGCCGATCATGGAATTGCGCACCAAATACAAAGATAAATTTAAAGAAAAACACCAGGTTGGCTTGGGCTTTATGTCGTTTTTCACTAAAGCAGTTACGGAAGCTTTGAAAGACTGGCCGTCTGTTGGTGCACGCATTGAAGGTGAAGAAGTAGTTTACAGTGATTTTGCTGATATTTCTATCGCGGTTTCTGCCCCAAAAGGATTGGTTGTGCCGATTATCCGTAATGCAGATGCGATGAGTTTGGCAGAAATTGAAAAGGCAATTGTGGCTTTGGCCGGAAAAGCCCGTGAAAGTAAGCTGACGATTGAAGAAATGACCGGCGGAACTTTTACAATCACAAACGGCGGCGTTTTTGGTTCGATGTTATCAACCCCGATTATCAATTCGCCGCAATCAGCCATATTAGGAATGCATAATATTATTGAGCGGCCAGTTGCTATGAACGGACAAGTAGTTATCCGGCCGATGATGTATTTGGCATTATCTTATGATCACCGTATTGTGGATGGAAGGGAATCTGTTAGTTTCTTAGTTCGCGTAAAACAGTTGCTGGAAGATCCGGCAAGGTTGCTGCTTGGCGTATAAATACATCGATAAAAGAAGTATCTAAAAGGCTTGCGTACGCAGGTCTTTTTTGTTTAAATTGATTTTTAGGCAATCGATTGTTGCTTTAATTCGTAAAACAGATTACACTTGTAAAAAATAACAGAAGATTATACCGATGATTAATGATAAACTGCATTTAATCCTTAAATTGTCGCCTTTAAACCTAAACAAGAATGAATAGACTTCACACACCGGATTACGCTGTATTCCTGATTTATTTTTTGATTGTATCCCTGTACGGCTGGTGGGTTTACCAACGTAAGAGAACGGCAGTTTCTACCTCAAAAGATTATTTTTTAGCAGAAGGATCACTCACCTGGTGGGCAATCGGCTCTTCGTTAATTGCTTCAAATATTTCTGCCGAGCAATTTATCGGGATGAGCGGAAATGGTTTCAAGATGGGCTTGGCTATTTCTACCTACGAGTTTATGGCTGCCCTTACGCTGATTATTGTGGCTGTATTCTTCATTCCTGTTTATCTCAAGAACAAAATTTTTACCATGCCGCAGTTTTTAAAACAACGGTATAATGGTACGGTAGCGATGATCATGGCCATCTTTTGGCTTCTGTTGTACGTGGTCGTAAATTTAACTTCAATTTTATACTTAGGGGCTTTGGCTTTAAACAGTATTTCTGGTGTTAATTTCCAGGTTTGTATGTTTGGTTTGGCCATTTTCGCCATTGTTATTGCGCTCGGCGGAATGAAGGTAATTGGTTTTACCGATGTGATACAGGTTTTCTTTTTAATCTTAGGCGGATTGGTTACCACTTACATTGCTTTAAATTTAGTTGCTGATAAATTCCATGTAACCGGTACTTTTAACGGTTTAAAAATGATGGCGCATCAAGCGAATGACCACTTTCACATGATTTTAAAGCGAGATAATCCAAATTATATGGATTTGCCAGGCTTATCGGTTTTAATTGGAGGCATGTGGATTGTGAACCTAAATTATTGGGGATGTAACCAATATATCACTCAGCGTGCTTTGGGAGCAGATTTAAAAACAGCACGTGGTGGTTTGCTATTTGCTGCATTTTTAAAGATGTTGATGCCGGTCATTGTAGTGTTGCCGGGTATTGCAGCTTACGTTTTGTATAAACAGGATATGTTTCAAACCGAAATGATGCAGGGCGGAGAATTAAATCCGGATCGTGCCTATCCGGTATTGTTAGACTTGCTGCCAACAGGGTTTAAAGGTCTGTCTTTCGCAGCGTTAACTGCGGCAATCGTAGCATCGCTTGCGGGCAAGATCAACAGTATTTCTACCATTTTTACGCTTGATATTTATAAGAACCACATCAAACCAGCTGCCTCAGAAAGAAATTTGGTAAACGTAGGCAAGGTTACTGTAGTGGTTGCCATGTTTTTAGGCATCATTATTTCCCCATATTTGGGTATTGATAAAAAGGGTGGTTTCCAGTACATTCAGGAATATACCGGTTTCGTTTCTCCGGGTATTTTTGCTATGTTTTTGTTAGGTTTCTTCTGGAAAAAAACAACTTCCAATGCAGCCATGTTTGCTACAATTGGCGGCTTTTTACTATCTTGTATTCTCAAAGTGCTGCCAATGTTAGTCAACCTTTCTTTCCTGGCACCGATTGGTTTTTCTAAAGAAGTAAACGGCGTTTATGAAATTCCTTTTTTAGACAGGATGGGCATCGTGTTCATGATCTGTATTGTAGTGATGTATATCATCAGCATGATTGAAAACAGTAAAGGCGACCGGGTTAATGCTTTGGAAGTAGATACCAAAATGTTCCGTGTAACGCCGGCTTTTACCGCCGGAAGCTTAATTATCTGCGGTTTATTGGTTGCTATTTATTCTATTTTATGGTAATACTTCTTTTATCCATATAAATTAAAAAGCCTTTTGAATTTACTTCAAAAGGCTTTTTAATTGATGCTTCTTTTATCACCTCAAAACCGTTATATATCCGGCTTCTTTCAGGTTGTCATCATTTAAAGTTGTGGCCGTTATCACATAATAATAAGTTCCTACAGGTACTGGCTGGCCGTTGTAAAAACCGTCCCAACGTTTTAGAATATTTTTGGCTTCGTATAATTGCTGCCCATAACGGTTAAAAATCTGGATGCGATAATCTTTTAGATTGGTAATTTTTACCCCAAAATCATCGTTGATGGCATCATTATTTGGGGTAAAAGTATTTGGAATAAAAATGGTAACGTCGTATCGTAAAATCAGTTTCCCCAATGAAACTGTATTGCTGCAGGCACCTTTATTAGTAGCGGTAAGCTTCACCGTAAAGCTTCCTTTGGTAGTATACAAATGCTGTGGATTGATTAATGTTGAAGTTGTGCCGTCACCAAAATCCCACAAATAACTATCAGCATTAGAAGAAAGATTGGTGAATGAAACCGTTAGCGGAACAGCACCAGTTCCCGGAATCATGGGCGAAGCATCAAAGGCAGCAACAGGAACTGTGGTAATATCCGAAGCATTGATAGTGGTAGAAACTGGATCACTGGAACATAAACCTTGTGTAATAACCAATGTATAAGTGCCTGCAACGGATGTTCCGGTAATAGGAATCCTGATTAAAGCTTGGCTGGAAGTAAAATTGTTCGGGCCAGTCCAGCTGTAAATTGTATTTGCTTGTGCAGGCGTACTCATAACAATGGTATCACCGATGCAGTATGGGCCGGCAAGTTTATTGAGCGGATAAACGATAATTGGTTTCTGCGGAAATATAGCAGTTTTGGATAAAACAGCTGTGCAACCTTGATCTCCTGTTGCATTTAGCGTGATCGTTTTATCTCCGTAAGAAGAATAAGTAACGGTAAACGGCCCGTTGCCCGTAGCACCGGTGATACTGGCACCAGTACCAAAATCCCAGTTTAAAGCGGTATAATCTGTAGAATTATTGGTGATGGTAAAACTTTGCTGCGTGGAGCAAAGATTGTTTGTGGTAATGGTGAAATCTAAAACAGGTGTTTTGCCGATGGCTGGAATGGTGATGGAAGCGGTATCGCTGGTGCAACCGTTTTGGCTTACGACCAGTTTGTAAACGCCAGACTGATTGTAACTTGTAATTGGAATGGTTACGACAGAATCTGCAGAAGTAAAACCGTTTGGACCAAGCCAATTATATATTGTTCCGCTGGTTGTTGCATTTGATCTCAAAATTAAATTATCACCCAGGCAATAGCTGTTTTTAGCTGTTAAAAGTAGTGGTGTTGTTGGTTTAAGCGGAACAATAAATGTTTTATAATCTACTGTAACACAGCCTTGCGCACTTATCGCTTGTATAACAACCGTTTTTGTTCCGGGAGTAGAATAAGTAATAGTATAAGGACCTTCGCCAGCTATAGAATCTATGCTGGCACCATCTCCAAAAGACCACTTTAGGCTGGTATAATTGGTAGATTTATTGGTGAAAGTAAAGCTTGGTTTTGCAGTACAAGGATTGTTGATTTGCATATCCAACTTAGCTGTCGGACCTAAAAAAGTTCCGGTTCCCCCAAAAGATAACGTGAAACCATTAGAACCTGATGTATAATTATTAATCAATAAGGCATAAACATGGCCCTGGATCATATCAACATATTTTACAAAACCATCTTGCCCAGTAACACAGCCTGTAGTTTCCGTTAAATCGGTCGAAGTTAAGTTAATGCCAGTTTTATAATAAACTGGGGAACAATCTATCCCACTACCGGAAGCGCACCGGATCGCATTTGCTCCGTTTACATTACTTCCATTACCACTTGTGCCTAAGTCATATAAAACCCAGTCAATATCATTTATTGTAATAGTAGGAGTGATAGTAAAGGTTAGCGTACCACTGTTGGCAGCAGTCCATTTATACCAAGCAGTATTTTCTTCTGACGGAGCATTTCCATAAGCGTCTAAACAAGTTCCTTCAGCTTCTCTGTTATTCAATCCTGCACCAGTAACATCTGTTTGTGTGAAAGCATCTTTACTACATAAAATAGATGCAGTACCAAAATCTTGGCCAGCCTTCAAAATTGGATTGTAATTATTAATACATAATTTGAAAGTACCTGTATTACTGTTTGCAGCACTAACACGAATATAATAAGTTTGCCCGATAGCTAATCCTCCTTTATAAAGCGTTGTTAAAGTTGTCCCGTTGACTTCGGAACCAATAATATCTGTAAAACTGGAACAATCTGGAGTAGTGTATATAGCTACTAAAGGGGAATTTAATGTGCCTGCGCCATTGATATTTCCTGTGACTGAAACATTTACATCGAAGGCAATAGCAGTAAACTTGAACCAGACATCATTACCAGCAGACGGCCACGCTTGTGCTTTTGCCAAACCGCTTGCCGTTGCATTAACGTTGTTGTAGGCAGCATTATCAGAACAAAAATTGGTAACAGTAGTAAGCGTAATTGCACCAGAGCAGTCATCGTTGGCCGGAGCTTGAGCTTTTGCAAAAGCAGCAAACAAAAAAAACATCGATAAAAGAAGTATCAGTTTGCGCTTCAAAGTTTTGAGTTGAAATCTTCTCTAAAATAGAAAAAGCTCCTGAACTTTCAGGAGCTTTTTCTATTTGATGGACATGCTGTTTTTATGCCACATTTTTTTGTTGTCTGCGGATGATGTTAAGTGCACCACCAGCTTTAAACCATTCAATCTGCTGGGCATTATAAGTGTGATTTACCTGGAAAGTCTCCTGAGAACCATCGATATGATGCAACACAATACTTAACTGGCTGCCAGGTGCAAACTGGTTCAGGCCAACGATATCAAAAGTATCATCTTCCAGTATTTTGTTATAATCTTCTTTATCTGCAAAAGTAAGACCCAGCATACCTTGCTTTTTCAGGTTGGTTTCGTGGATACGGGCAAAAGATTTCACCAAAATCGCACGGACACCCAAATGGCGCGGTTCCATGGCAGCATGTTCGCGGGAAGAACCTTCGCCATAGTTTTCATCACCCACTACAATACTGCCAATTCCTGCTGCTTTGTAACCACGTTGCGTTGCCGGAACCGGGCCGTATTCACCTGTTAATTCATTTTTAACAGTATCAGATTTTAAGTTGAAAAAATTGATCGCACCAATCAGCATGTTGTTGGAAATATTATCCAAATGACCACGATACTTCAACCACGGGCCAGCCATCGAAATATGGTCAGTTGTACATTTTCCTTTGGCTTTGATCAGTAATTTCAAGCCTAAAATATCTGTACCTTCCCAAGCTTTAAAAGGATCTAAGAGTTGCAAACGGTCAGAATCCGGACTAACTTTTACTTCAACCGTGCTGCCATCAATAGCAGGAGCAAGGTAACCGGCATCTTCTACCGCAAAACCTTTGATCGGCATTTCGATACCTTGAGGCTCATCCAACATCACTTGCTGGCCGCTTTCATTGGTTAAAGTATCGGTTAACGGGTTGAAAGTCAGATCACCGGCAATAGCAAAAGCAGTTACAATTTCCGGAGAAGCTACAAAAGCGTGTGTATTAGGATTACCGTCCTGACGTTTGGCAAAATTTCGGTTAAAAGAAGTAATGATTGAATTTTTACGCGTTGGGTCATCTGTATGACGTGCCCACTGACCGATACATGGTCCGCAGGCATTTGCCAAAACCACACCGCCAATATTTTCAAAAGTATTCAAATAACCGTCACGGTTTACGGTATAGCGAACCAGTTCTGAGCCTGGTGTAACCGTAAACTCAGCTTTTGTTTTTAGTCCTTTATTTATTGCTTGAGTAGCGATTGAAGCCGCACGCGTAATATCCTCATAAGAAGAGTTGGTGCAGGAACCGATCAACCCAACTTCCAATACTGACGGCCACTGGTTTTCGCGAACAGCATCCGCAAATTTAGAGATTGGCCAAGCCAAATCTGGTGTGAACGGACCGTTTACGTAAGGCTCTAATTCAGAAAGGTTGATTTCGATCACCTGATCAAAATAAGCTTCCGGGTTGGCGTAAACTTCTTCATCACCGGTTAAATGTTCTTTAATCGCATTGGCCAGTTCTGCAATTGCAGCACGTTCGGTTCCTTGCAAATACGCTTCTGATTTTTCATCATAACCAAAAATAGAAGTAGTTGCACCAATTTCGGCTCCCATATTGCAAATGGTTCCTTTTCCGGTTGCAGAAATAGAACGAGCACCTGGACCGAAATATTCTACGATAGCACCGGTTCCGCCATTAACAGTTAAAATACCGGCAACTTTTAAAATCACATCTTTGGCAGAAGCCCAGCCAGAAAGTTTTCCGGTTAATTTTACCCCAATTAATTTTGGAAATTTCAATTCCCAAGGCAATCCGGCCATTACATCGCAAGCATCAGCACCGCCAACACCAATCGCGATCATACCCAAACCACCGGCATTGGGTGTGTGAGAATCTGTTCCGATCATCATTCCGCCTGGAAAAGCATAGTTTTCCAAAACTACCTGATGGATAATTCCGGCTCCTGGTTTCCAGAAACCGATACCATATTTATTAGAAACAGAAGAAAGGAAATCGTAAACTTCTTTATTCTGGCTTTTGGCAGTGTCCAAATCTTCTTCGGCACCAATTTTTGCCTGGATCAAGTGATCGCAATGCACGGTAGAAGGCACAGCAACCTGCGGACGGCCAGCTTGCATAAATTGTAAAAGTGCCATTTGCGCTGTTGCATCCTGCATCGCTACACGATCTGGTGCAAAATCCACATAATCCACACCACGGTGCAATTCTTGCGCGGCATCACCTGCAGAAAGGTGAGAATACAGGATTTTTTCAGTAAGCGTTAGTGGTTTTCCAACTGCTTTACGGGCGGCCTCGATACGGCTGCCGTAGCGATTGTAAACCTGCTGAATCATATTTAAATCAAAAGCCATTTTATTGATTTTATTAAGTGATTAATAATTAAAACTATCACAGTTTGAGGCGAATCTACAAAAATAACAGGTAAAAGAAGTATCGGTTTTGCAAAATGGAATGGTTCCAGAGAAGTTAAATCAACGTGAAATTACCCCTGCAAACTTTTAAACTGATAGCCATGTTCTCGCCAGTATTCCAGGGCTTTGGGTAAGGCGTATTGTGTTCTGGGAAAGGCTTTTAAGCTATCATGAAAAACAATAATCGAACCGTTACTGCTTTTATCCACTACATTTTGGTAGCATTTTTGGGGAGATAAGTCCGGATCAAAATCTCCGCTCAAAACATCCCACATAATCACTTCGTAGTGCTTTTTCAAAACAGCGAACTGCGATTTTTTGGCACGTCCATACGGCGGTCTGAAAAAGTTTGCTTTTACCAGTTCATTGCATTTTTTGGTGTTTTGCAGATAAACTTCATCGGGCGTATCCCAGCCGCGCAAATGATTAAAAGTGTGATTTCCAATAGCATGTCCGCCAGTTTTAACCTGTTCAAAAATATCAGGATATTTTTGAACGTTATCGCCAATGCAAAAAAACGTGGCTTTGGCCTCAAATTCCGCCAGCGTTTTCAATACAAAAGGTGTTACTTCCGGGATCGGGCCGTCATCAAAAGTTAAATAAATTATCTTTTCTGTCCGGCTTTTGTGCCAGGTCAAATCCGGATAAAACCACTTGAGCAAAGCCGGCGTTTTCACCAAGTAAGGCATTTTCATAAACGTGCCCTGTTAGTTGCCATACCAAAAAAAGGTTGGTAAAAGAAGCATATAACTTTGTCCTTAATTACCATAAATTGATTTTGAGTAAATTTCTTTTATTTGCAATACTATAAATAAACTGGAAACCAGGGTTTGATGGATGAAAATAAATTGAAAATCGCGGTGATTGGCGGCGGTAGTTGGGCCACGGCCATTGTAAAAATGCTGACCGATAATACGGCTCCGAAAGAGATTTTCTGGTGGATGCGGAGCGAAGAAGTGTTGCAGCATATCCGCAAATTCCGGCACAATCCAAAATACCTCAGTTCGGTTGCCATTTGTGTAAAGCCGGAAAATATTTCTACCCAGATTATAGAAATTGTAGAAAAAGCAGATGTAATTATCTTAAACGTTCCGGCGGCATTTTTAAAAGATGCTTTGATTGGAATAACCGATGCTTCTTTTACCGGCAAAAAAATCATCTCGGCCATTAAAGGCATTGTGCCTGATGAAAACCAGATTGTGGGTGATTTCATCCATCAGCATTACCATTTTCCACTGGATAACTTCCTGGTTTTGAGTGGCCCATGCCATGCAGAAGAAGTTGCGTTAGAAAAATTATCTTATCTGACTTTAGCTTCCCAGGATAAAAAACTGGCGGCAGATTTAGCCTGTTATTTCAACACAAGATATATCAAAACCAATATTTCGGATGATATTTACGGAACGGAATATGCGGCCGTACTCAAAAATATTTATGCCATTGCCAGTGGGATTTGTCATGGTGTAGGTTATGGCGACAATTTCCAAGCCGTTCTTATTTCTAATGCCATCCGCGAGATCAAGCGTTTTGTGGATGCTGTTCATCCTATTAACCGGGATATTAATGAATCTGCGTATTTGGGAGATTTGCTGGTGACCGGCTATTCGCAATTTAGCCGCAACCGCACATTTGGAAACATGATTGGCAAAGGTTATACCGTAAACTCGGCGCAGCTGGAAATGAACATGATTGCCGAAGGTTATTATGCCGCCAATTGCCTGCACGAAGTGAACAAAAAATATAACGTTGCAATGCCCATCAGCGAAGCCGTTTATGCCATTTTATATCAAAAAAGTAATCCTATATTTGAAATGAAACAATTGGCCGAACAATTGAGTTAACGTTATCAATCACTTAAATTAAAATCATGAAAAAGATCAAAGTTTTATTATTCTCAGCCGCTGTATTATTGAGTGTTCAGTCATTTGCACAAAACACCGCAAAAGGTAAAGTTGGAACCGCTATCAACAAAGCAGGAAATAAAACTGCTGAATTAGCTGTAAAAGGTGTTTCTGCCGTAGGTGACAAAGAATTTAAAGGTAAAGTTGCTCCGGGTGGAGAAACTGTTTACATCAATAAAAATTCTAAATATTATTATGTAAATAAAAAAGGTGCTAAAGTTTATGTTGCAAAAGCAAAACTGAAAGATGCTCCTGCAAAATAATTTTGAATTATTTTGAATTAAAATGCCCGGACAAAACATCCGGGCATTTTTATGTTTAAAGAATTTATGCTGACAAAAGAAGTATGCTGCCAAATATGAAAAAAACTTACCTGGTTTTAACTGTGGCCGCTGTTGGCATTGTGATTATTGCCGCCTGCAAATCGTCAACAGCAAATAAAAAACTGATGGGGAAATGGCATTCCGAAGATCAAAAAACCAAACTGGAAGTTACGGCCAAAAATTTCATTTTAGACGAAGGTGAACCCATTGCCGAAAGCTATTTTACCAAAGGCGATACACTTTTTACTTCATACGAAGGAAGCCAGCCTTACACTAAATTTATAGTGAAAGATTTGATGGATAAAAGCATGACTTTGGTTTATCCTGATTCTACATCAGTAAGCTTTTTACGCTGATTTTTATGCTTGAGAAATACTTTGCAAACTTATCATTTCCTGCTGTGCCGAAGCAAAATATTCAAATACTTTTAAAGCACTTTGGATACTGATTTCATAATCATTTACCGCAACTTTAGTATTTAAAACCTGGCAGAACTGTTTCCAGTTAGCTGCTAAATCTGCACCATAAACCTGATAATAATTAAAGCCGAGGTTGTACTCTTGCAGATTTAGATTCACTTTCAACTTTTTTACAATCACGTTTCCGCCTAAAGTTGCACCTTCCAAAACATACATTGCACCTAAAACAGCTGCACTATTTTGAGTAATCGCTGCATTTTTTTCATTCAAATTTATTTCAGGCAGATCAACATTTAATTCCTGTAAATCTTTTGCCAATGCAGCTAATTTAAAACGCTTATTAATCTGTAATTCATTTTGTAAATCTGAATCCAGACTCTCAAAAAGTAGCTTTTCCAAACTATTATGTACGAGGTAATTTGCAATTAATACTTGCTTATACTCCTCGACGGATAACGTCCCATTCATGATTTTGTCAACAAACATCAACTGCTCCAAATAATCGTGTTGATTGCTGGTTGCTTGTTTTAAAGTTTCCTGTAACATGGCTATTTAATAGTACGAAATTAGTTTTTGAACGATTGCTTTAAAAAAACCTGATACTGTTTTTATCGGTATTAATTTAAACTCAGGTGTTGGGTAAACCAAAAATTATAGACGGATTGCAGACAGGAAACCAGGTTAATGTAACCGGAAGGTTTGGTTAAATAAGCGTTTGCACCAAACTCCAGTGATGCTTTTATATCTTTTGGATTATCCGAAGTGGTGAAAAACACCACCGGAACGTATTTTAAAAAAGGGATTTCGCGGATACTTTTTACCAAATCCAAGCCGGATAAGCCGGGCAGGTTCAGATCAAGCAAAATTAATTTTGGTTTAACCCGAATTTCAGTAAGCTCATTGAGCCGAATTAGTGCATCTTTTCCATTTTCTATAATTTGTACAGATATTTTATCATTTACTTCCTGCGCAGCATGCTGCATGATAAAAGCAAAATCTGTATCATCTTCTACATAAAAAACATCTGGTGAAATCATGATAGCTAATTTTTAAACCCAATGTAAAAAATTGTGCCAACATTCAGTTCGCTTTCAAACCAAATTCGGGCCTGGTGCTTTTCTACAATACGCTTCACAATGGCCAGGCCAACGCCTGTTCCTTCTATATCCTGCACATTGTCCATGCGTTTAAACAATTCAAAAATGCGGCTGTAAAAGTTAATATCGATGCCGATACCGTTATCTGCAATTGAATAAACAACTTCAGTTTTACCTACTACACCTTCTATTTTCACTTTTGAAGGATGGGATTTAGAAGAATATTTAATTGCATTATTCAGCAAATTGGTAAAAACCTGGCTGATCATAGTTATATCGCCTAGAATATCGGGCAAGTTTCCAAAAGTCAGTTCTAAATTTTCTGGTTTTAAGGCTGCGGTCACTTCTTGTTTTAAATCTTCCAGCAGTGCCGGCATATTAATCTTAACCAACTCAAAATCAGCTCTTCCAACATGGGAATAACGCAAAATTTCTTTGATCAAATAATTCATCTTATCAGCACCAGCCACAATCCGGCCCAGTATTTTTTTTGCGCCATCATCCAAACTTTTATTGGTGGTGAGCAACAGCTCCGAATAACTTTTTACAGCGGAGAGTGGCGTGCGCAAATCATGCGAAATGGTATAAGTAAAAGTATCCAGCTCATCATAAGCCAGTTGTAAACGATCATTCAGCAACCGGATTTCGTTAGCTTTCCGGTTAATCGCGTCCATAATTTCTCCCCTGATTTTTACCACAACCGATACTTCTTTTATGCTCCATTTTTCGGAAGTATTTTTGACGATCTCCGTCCAGGCTTCAAAAGATTTCCGGGGTGATAGCTGCATCAAACCGTTTTGCTGATGCTCCACCGGTTTTTCCGGATTGCCGGCCCAGGTAATAGATTCAATTTGTTCTGGCTTAAACCAAATCATCCATTCATTCAGTTCTTTGGATATGATGCAAGCCAATATTCCGCTAGCTATGTTGCTGTATTTTTTTGCCGGTAAAAACACTTGCGGAAAACGATGCGTGTAATAAACCGTATCTTGTAAAGTTGTTTTAAGCCACGCAGTAATTTCTTCAATCTGCTCCTCATCCGGCGTAACACCAACACGCGAAACGGTATTATTAAAAATCAAGACGGCACCAGAGGCTTTAGTCAGATTTTGGATCGTGGTTGCATGGCTGGTTAAAGCATCGGTTATATTTTCTTCGGATTTGATCTGTTTGGAAACCGCACTTGCCGCTTGATCCAGCGTATGCAACATTTCCGTGTTTTCTTCTTCCTGCCGATACTCCAAAGCTGATGATAAAATCTGTCCGATTAATTTGGAAGCATCGCGCGCTTTGTAATTGATAAAACGAGGCGAATAATTATGGCAAGCCACCAAGCCCCAAAGCTCACCTTTGGCCATCAGCGAAATGCTGAAACTGGAAGCCACACCCATATTTTTAAGATACTGAATGTGGATAGGAGACACCGCGCGCAAAGCCGAATGGCTTAAATCCAGCGGCAAATTTGGATCCTGAAAAGTAATGATAGAGGAACTTACAGTGTTTACATCTGCAATGATGCGCGTTAAATTAATTTTGTACAGCTCCCGTGCCTGTTTCGGAATATCGGTTGCCGGATAATATAAATCCAATAAAGATTCCAGATCGTAATTTTTAACTTCAGAAACCACTTTACCGTGGCCATCTTCATTAAATTTATAAATCATTACCCGATCATACTGAATAATTTTTTTAATCTCCGCAGCAGTATTGCAAAGTAATGAATGCAGGTTTTTGCCAGATAAAATCTCAGAAACTGATTTACCGATCGTTTTGTGAACGTCAAAATCCAGATCAGAAGTTGCCGGCTCGAACTCTAAAAGCAGGTTAGTACCGGAAATAGAAAGAATTAAATTGAACTTATTTTGATCAATGTGGATTGGATAAGGATTAATCGAATCAGCATTTTTTCCATTTTTAAAAAAAATTAGCAGGTTAGTTAGCTGGTTTTGATCAGCAGATTTAAAAAAGCTTTCTAAATGGCTGATCGGTTTGCCCAGAAAATAGGCGGCTTCTTTTCCTAAATAAGCTTTGGTATTTTCGCTGATGAAACTGATAATATACGTTTCATTATCCACAGCAACCAAAAAACCATGCGCCTGAATTTTACCGGGAATATGGATGGGTTCTTGATCGCAATTGGTTAAATCAACATGGTATGGTTTCATAATTTACCTGAAAGTTTGAATATCAAATAAAATCATAAAAATTTGTTATTTGATTAATATTGAAGATACAGTTTAAGTTCTAAAAGCAATCAAAATTATCAGAATCAGTTAATATACTTCGATGCTGTTTTTATCAGCATAAAATTAGGGTACTCTTGGTATTTTTAGTTAGTCATTTTTAATAAAGTATTAAGCAATTTAATACGTTTTGCTGAACGTTCGGTTGTAAAAAAACTACTTAAAATTCAGTATAAAATAAAGAGCCTCCGGATATTTCCGAAAGCTCTTCTCAAACTAAACTAAAACTAAAAACTATATGCTAAAAACAGTATGCTTAAAAGCGCTTACGGCGTTCGCCACGATCTTCCCGGCTTTTGCCCGAAAAATCACGAAAACCACCGCTGCTTGCACCGCTTCCGCCGCCACTATAGCTGCGTTCGCGGCCACCATCACGACGTTCGCGGCTCCCGCCTTCTCTGCGCTGATAGCCTCCGCCAGATGACCTTGGTGAATTACTTTCGCCGCCTTCCGCAGCACCGGAAAGTTCAATCCGAACTTCACGGCCCTGGAAATTTGCATCTTTGAAAGCATCAATTACCTGCTGTGCTTCGGCATTAGGTACTTCGAAGAAAGAGTAAACACCTTTTACATCGATTTTGCCAACACCACGGCCGTTAATTTTGCTGGTATTACAAATGTAACCCAACAAATCTCCGCGGGTAAAATTATCTACCGAACCTAAGTTGATGAACAAACGTGTATAATCCGGGCTTACGCCATTTCCATTTCTTGGAGCGCGTTCGCTACCTTCACGTACACGTGATTCATCAGCAGAAGCATTTAAATCCGGTGCGTTTTTGTAATATTCAAGGAAACGATTGAATTCTAAAGAAGCAAAACGTTTGATGATATCTTCTTTGGTCAATTCTTCAAACTCGGCCATAATGCGCGGAATGTACTGATCGATCTGAGAATCGTTCACTGCTACATTATGTACTTTATGAACCAGGCCAAATAATTGTTTTTCGCACACATCAAAACCGGTTGGAATTTCTGCTTTCACGAATTTTTTACCAATTACGCGTTCGATCTGGCGTATTTTACCAATTTCTTTTGCGTTGATGATAGCGATAGAAATACCTGTTTTTCCGGCACGGCCAGTACGGCCGCTACGGTGGGTATAATTCTCAATTTCATCAGGCAAAGAATAATTGATAACGTGTGTAACATCGTTTACGTCAATACCACGTGCAGCAACATCAGTAGCAATTAATAATTGCAGGCTGCGGTCGCGGTAACGTTTCATTACTTTATCACGTTGTTGTTGCGATAAATCTCCGTGTAAAGCATCAGCATTGTAACCGTCTTTAATTAAAGATTCCGCAATTTCCTGTGTTTCAATTTTGGTGCGGCAAAAAACGATACCAAAAATTTCGGGGTTAAAATCAACAATACGTTTAAAAGCCGCATATTTATCTCGTGCTTTTACAATGTAGTATTCGTGCTCGATGTTTACATTTCCGGTATTTTTTGTGCCCATGGTAAGCTCAAAAGGATCGGTCATGTAATTTTTTGCAATGCGGCGCACTTCAGCCGGCATCGTGGCCGAGAAAAGCCAGGTTTTTTTCTCTTCAGGGGTGGTGGACAGGATTTCGTTAATGTCTTCCTGGAAGCCCATGTTCAACATTTCATCTGCTTCATCCAAAACAACGTACTGGATTTCTGAAAAATCAATGGCTTTACGGCCAATAATATCCAGCATACGCCCGGGGGTTGCAACAACAATCTGCACGCCGCGTTTGATTTCGCGCAGCTGATCCATGATGCTTGATCCACCGTAAACTGCCACAACTTTAACGTTGGACATGTTTTTGGAATAACTTTTAATGTCGCTTGTAATTTGCAAACACAACTCACGCGTTGGGCAAAGAATTAAGGCTTGAGGTTTGTTCTGATCAAAATCAATCAGTTCTAATAACGGCAGTCCGAAGGCGGCGGTCTTTCCGGTCCCTGTTTGGGCTAATCCGACAAAATCGTTGCTGCCTGTTAACAAAACCGGAATAGATTGTTCCTGGATTGGCGTAGGATTTTCAAATCCTAAATCAGAGATGGCATTAACAATATCATGACGGATTCCCAGTTCAATAAATGGGTTCATGATGTAAATAACGAACTTAGCTACATTGCTAAATCTGCCGCAAAGATACTGTTTTTATACAAGAAAAAAACACATTAATGTAAAGTATTAAGCAGTAAGGCGATAAGGGCTGTTTTGATGCAAATAATCCGGTTTTTTTACCGCAGCCTTTCCGCAGACCGCACCAGTTTTTCATCCCTTCCAATCGCTTTCACGGCAAGAATTACGAGCACAATTGCCAACGAAGACAAAATCATTCCCAAGCCATAATTTTCCGGGCGAAGTGTAATTCCCTCGCCGATAAAACTTTTTACGGTTTCGGCCAGATAAAAACTGTAACCGATAATTAGCACAACCACAATGTAGCAGTACGCCGACTGCCGTTTACGGTTTTTATATAAAAAAATACCTGCTAAAGGAAGCAAAGCCGCAATTACTGTTGCAATGCTCAGCATAATAAAAGAGGAGGTTTTGGTTCGCGTGCCATTGATTATTTCGTAAATGCCGGTTACCATAATACTGTCCGGATGTCCGTTCAGGATTAAATTATTGATCAGCGGGAAAAGAAAAAGTGCAAACAAAATCAGACTGGCTGCCAGCAAATAGATGCTTTGTATTCTTTGTATCATTTTTTATAGGGTAAAAGAAGCATTGCAAAGATAAAATAGTTTTAAACTAATTTCCGGCGGATGTGGCTTTACCCGTTTTCTTACCTTTGCAAAAGTGGAGGGAAAACAACGGTATTTTGCAGAACTGGCTTTTGACGGCACCAAATATCACGGCTGGCAAATTCAGCAGAATGCGCTGAGTGTGCAGGAAGTTTTTAATAAAGCTTTAGCGGTTTTGCTTCGGCAGCCGGTGGAAACTGTGGGTTGCGGCCGCACCGATACCGGCGTGCATGCCAGGCAACTGTTTGTGCATTTTGATAGCGAGAACGAGGGCAATCAGCAATCAGATATCAACAATCAGCTAAAAACTTCTTTAAATGCTATTCTTCCAAAAGATATGGCCGTTAAAAACATTATTTCGGTTGCTGCCGATGCACATGCGCGTTTTGATGCTACGCTGCGCGCTTATGAGTATCATATTCATTTCGATAAAAACCCTTTCAAGCAAAACTACAGCTGGCAGTTGCGTGATTTTCCGGATTTGAGTTTGATGAACGAAGCGGCAAACATTATCAAAGAATACCAGGATTTCAGTTGTTTCAGCAAAAGTAATACGCAGGTGAAGACCAATTTTTGTGCGATAAAAGAAGCATACTGGCAGCAAAAAGAAGATGGCAGTTTGGTTTTTTATATCGCTGCGGATCGTTTTTTGCGGAACATGGTTCGGGCCATTGTAGGAACATTGATCTCCGTTGGTAAAAAAGAAATCGAACCCGAAGCTGTCCGCAAGATTATTGAAAGTAAAGATAGAAGCAATGCAGGCGTTTCTGTTCCAGCCTGTGGTTTATATCTTACTAAAGTAAAATATCCTTATATTACTTCAACCTAAAACAATAATTTAAGGTGAAAATTAAACTTACAATTACAACTTATAACTAATATGGCGGCAGTAACCGGAAAAGCTTTCGATACAAAATTATTGGGTAGAGTGTTGCAATATGTGCGGCCATACCGCCGGAAGTTTCTTTGGGCGGCATTTTTAACGGTGTTGATGGCTGGACTTTCGCCAATAAGGCCGTATTTAATCCAGGTAACGGTTGATAAATACATCCTCACTTCCAATTTCAACGGTTTGCTTTACATGTCTGTTCTGATGCTGGTGCTACTGGTTTTGCAATCGGGCGTGCAGTATTTTCAAACGTATTTGACCAATGCTTTGGGCCAATCGGTTATTTTACAATTGCGGACAGACGTTTTTAACCACATCACCCAATTACGGTTGAAATATTTTGATCATACGCCGATTGGTGTGTTGATTACGCGTTCAGTTTCTGATCTGGAAACGATTGCCGATATTTTTTCGGAAGGATTGATTTCCATTATTGGCGATATGCTGCAACTGGTTGCGCTCATCGGCATTATGCTTTATACCGATTGGCGTTTAACGCTGATTACGCTGATCCCGATGCCGATATTAATGCTGGCCACCTATTGGTTTAAAGAAGCAATCAAAGCCTCTTTTCAGGAAGTGCGCACGCAGGTTTCACATTTAAATACTTTTTTGCAGGAACATATTTCGGGCATGAGTGTGATTCATTATTTTGCGCGCGAAGATCAGGAAATGCGGAAATTTGTGTCCGTAAACCAGAAATACCGTGATGCCAATATCCAGTCCAACTGGTATTATTCCATATTTTATCCGGTGGTAGAGATTATTTCGGCGATGTCTTTAGGTTTGTTGGTTTGGTATGGATCGAAACGGATTCTGGCTGATCCGCTGCACGTTTCTCCTGGAACGATCACGGCCTTTATTCTCTATATCAATATGGTTTTCAGGCCAATACGAGAGCTGGCGGATAAATTTAACACGCTGCAAATGGGCATGGTTGGCGCGGATCGTATTTTTAAAGTTTTGGATACGGATGAAAAAACGGTCAACAACGGTAAGCTTTCCCCCAAAACTATCCAAGGTGCCATAGATTTTGATAACATCTGGTTTGCTTACAATGATGAAAATTATGTGCTAAAAGATGTATCGTTCCACATCAAACCTGGCGAAACTTTGGCTTTGGTGGGCGCAACTGGTGCCGGAAAATCATCTACCATTAATATTTTAAATCGTTTTTATGAGATTAGCAAAGGAACGGTTAAGGTGGATGATGTAAATATTCAGGATTACGAATTAGGTTTCCTGCGTTCGCAGATTGCAACGGTGATTCAGGATGTGTTTCTTTTCTCAGATACCATTGCCAATAATATCAGCTTAAATAATCCGGCTATCAGCAGAGAAAAAATAATTACTGCTGCAAAAGAAGTAGGAGCGCACGAATTTATTATGCGTTTGCCCGGCGGTTATGATTATGAAGTGATGGAACGCGGCTCAACACTTTCGGCCGGTCAGGCACAATTGATTTCTTTTATTCGTGCTTTGGTTTACGATCCGAAAATTTTGGTGTTGGACGAAGCAACGGCTTCCATTGATACAGAAACCGAAGAATTGATTCAGGAAGCGATTTTTAAACTGATGAAAGGCCGCACTTCCATCGTGATTGCGCACCGTTTATCAACCATCCAAAATGCCAATAAAATCATCGTTTTGGATCATGGCGAAATCAAGGAAATGGGTTCTCACCAGGAATTGCTCAAACTCAATGGATTTTATAAACGCTTGTATGATTTGCAGTTTAATTCAAGCGGAATTGCAAAGGTTGGCTAAAAAACATCGGTAAAAGAAGCATTTTACAATGGCGTGTTTCTGGGTAAAAACCTTATCCATTCTCCATTTGTATTATACTAAAATCAATAAAATAATTATATGGATACTGAAAAAGCCATTTTGGCCGGTGGATGTTTTTGGGGAGTAGAAGAATTGTTCAGACATTATCCCGGCGTTATTTCAACGGTGGTAGGATATACAGGCGGTGAGGTGACAAATGCAACGTACCGAAATCATGGAAATCATGCTGAAGGAATTGAAATTGTATTTGATCCGGCAAAATTGTCTTACCGGGAATTGCTTGAATATTTTTTCCAGATTCATAACCCAACCACGCGGAACAGACAGGGAAATGACGTGGGTGCATCTTATCGTTCTGCCATTTTTTATCTGGACGAAGCACAGCATGAAACCGCCGAAACTTTAATTGCAGATATGGAAGCATCAGGTAAATGGCCGGGAAAAATAGTTACGGAAGTGGTTCCGGCAGGTGATTTCTGGAATGCGGAAAAGGAACATCAGGATTATCTGCAAAAGCACCCTTACGGCTATACTTGCCATTACGAAAGACCGGAGTGGACTTTGGCATAACAAACTGAATAGTGGATCTTAAATTTTCGCCTGAATAATGATTTTATTGTTCAGGCGAAAATTTACGTACTGTTTTTATCGGTTATTTTTTCTTGGAAACACAGTTTAATACTTCAATTTAAAATCATGCAACTCACCAAAATATTCAATCAAATAGATACCGACCGCATCATCGAAATGGCGTGGGAAGACCGTACGCCTTTTGAAGCTATAGATTTTCAATTCAGCCTGAAAGAACCAGAAGTAATAGAATTGATGCGCCGCGAAATGAAACCGCAAAACTTTAAACGCTGGCGCAAACGCGTGCAAGGCCGAAGTACCAAACATTTATTGCTGAGAAGCGAAACTATTACCCGCTTTAAATGCGACCGGCAAAGGCAAGTTACCGGTAATAAAATCAGCAAAAGATAGTATCTTACCCAAAATCTTTGGCAGATACGATCATGACTAAACTTTTTTCCAATCTTACTTTCCAGGTTATTGTTGCAATTATCGCCGGCGCATTAGTCGGCTTTTTATTTCCGGGATTTGCCGCAACCGCCAAGTTGATCAGTGCTTCTTTTATCAACCTAATTAATATGTTAATTGCGCCGATCATTTTTTTAACGATCGTGCTCGGCATTGCCAATATGGGCGATATGAAAAAAGTTGGCCGCGTTGGCGGAAAAGCGTTATTGTATTTTGAATTGATCACCACGTTTGCGCTTTTAATCGGGTTGATTGTTGCCAACGTAATTAAACCCGGAAATGGTTTTAAATCAACAACTTCTGCGGATATAAGCAAAATTGCTGTCTATCAAAAAGAAGCTGCGGAGATGAAATGGGGCGAATTTATCACACATATCATTCCGCACAACATCATCGAAGCTTTTGCCAAAGGCGATATTTTGCAGATACTATTTTTTGCCATCCTTTTTGGGTATGGGTTGAATAAAATGGCTGGAGAAGGCAGTTCTAGTTTGCGCGGATTGGACAAGCTTTCCAAAGTATTCTTCAACATCATGAAAATTGTAATGAAGCTGGCACCGATTGGCGCTTTCGGCGGAATGGCTTTTACCGTTGGCACTTACGGTATCAGTGCGCTGCTGCCGATGGCCAAACTGATGATTTGCGTTTACCTTACCATGATCCTTTTTATTTTTGTGGTGCTGAATGCGATTTGCCGGATTTATAAATTTAGTTTGTGGCAATATTTAAAGTTTATCCGGCAGGAAATACTGATCGTTTTAGGCACTTCTTCTTCCGAATCCGTTTTGCCCAGCATGATGCAGAAAATGGAAGATTTTGGTTGTGCCAAGCCGGTTGTCGGCCTGGTTATTCCAACGGGTTATTCTTTTAATCTGGATGGAACCACGATTTACTTGTCTATGAGTGTGCTGTTTTTAGCACAGGTTTTTCATATCGATTTATCGCTGGCCCAGCAACTGACGATTATTGGCATTTTGATGGTGACCTCCAAAGGTGCGGCGGGCGTTACCGGAAGTGGTTTTATTGTGCTGAGTTCTACTTTGGCAGCGATAAAAGTTATTCCGGTTGAGGGAATTGCGATTCTGCTGGGCGTTGATCGTTTTATGTCAGAAGCGCGCGCAATTACCAACATGATTGGCAACGGAATTGCCACCGTGGTAATTGCTAAAAGTGAGAAGGAATTTGATGAAGCAAAGTATTTGAAAGCGATTGAGTAATGCTTCTTTTATCGGGTAAATTTTGGTTTGCTGGTTAGTTTCCGCTTGCTGCGTTAGGGATAGCAGTGGAAAGCCCGCAGCGGAGCGAGGACTTGGAACGGATAGCCCGACCGGCTCGCTTCTATCAGCGACCGGTAACGCCCAAATTTTAAAAATTCAGAAAGACTAAAAGTGTGGAAAGATCGGAAATTTAAATGCAGAGAACAGAAGATTTAAGGTGATAAAAGAAGCATGATAAAAGATAAATCCGATTATCAGCTTTTGCCAAAAAAAATTAGCTTTGCTTTTAATAAAGAAAATAATCATGAGCGTTCTCGTAAATAAAGATTCTAAAGTTATTGTCCAGGGTTTTACCGGCAATGAAGGCACTTACCATGCTGAGCAAATGATTGCGTACGGAACCCAGCTGGTGGGCGGCGTAACGCCGGGCAAAGGCGGACAATCTCATTTAGACCGTCCGGTTTTTAATACCGTAAAAGATGCAGTTGACCAGACTGGTGCTGATGTTTCGATCATTTTTGTGCCGCCTGCTTTTGCTGCGGATGCAATTATGGAAGCTGCCGAAGCTGGGATTAAAGTGATTGTATGTATCACCGAAGGTATCCCGACAAAGGATATGATTCAGGTAAAAGAATATATCAGCGATCGTGATTGCCGTTTGATCGGGCCAAACTGCCCGGGAATTATTACTGCGGATGAAGCTAAAATTGGTATTATGCCAGGTTTTATCTTTAGAAAAGGGAATGTTGGTGTAGTTTCAAAATCAGGAACTTTAACTTACGAAGCAGTAGATCAGGTTGTAAAAGCAGGATTAGGAATTACTACAGCGATTGGTATTGGTGGCGATCCGATTATCGGAACACCAACCAAAGAAGCAGTTGAATTATTAATGAACGACCCGGAAACGCACGGCATCATCATGATTGGTGAAATTGGTGGCAGTATGGAAGCAGAAGCTGCACTTTGGATTAGAGATAATGGCACAAAACCGGTTGTTGGTTTTATTGCCGGACAAACTGCGCCTCCGGGACGCCGCATGGGTCACGCCGGTGCAATTGTTGGCGGTGCTGACGATACTGCTGCTGCAAAAATGAAAATTATGACAGAGTGTGGTATCCGTGTGGTTGAATCTCCTGCGGAAATTGGTGCGGCGATGGCTGAGGAATTGGCAAAATTGGCATAGGCTAAAAAGAATAAAAAGTATTTGATAAGATAATTAAATCCTGGTTTCGGCTGGGATTTTTTGGTTTGGCCTAATTTGTTTAGTCTTTTTGGTTAAAAGTAAATCTGCCTTAAAACCTATACTGCTTCTTTTATCAGGTAAAAGTCAACACCTGAACGGCTTCAAACCGAAAACTAAAAATCTGCGTTAACTAATCAATAAACTCAAAAATCAAAATGGAATACAATAAATTAACACCAGAAGAAGAATACGTCATCCTGCATAAGGGAACCGAAAGGCCATTTGTAGGAGAATATACCGATTTAAAAGATGCAGGCACGTATGTTTGCCGTCAGTGCAATACGCCGCTTTACACTTCGGATACTAAATTTGAATCGCATTGTGGCTGGCCAAGTTTTGATGATGAAATTCCGGGAGCTGTAAAACGTATGGCCGATCGGGATGGCAGGAGAGTGGAAATTGTATGCAATACCTGTGGCGCACATTTAGGCCACGTTTTTACAGGCGAAAGATTTACGCCTAAAAATACTCGTCATTGTGTCAACTCAATTTCGATGAAATTTATCCCGGCAGAAGCTTCTGCAAAATAAAAGGCTCGGTTATACGATAAGTTTTCGATATTGTTGTCAATGTGGAAAACTTTAAAAGTGTGTAAAACTTCATCTTTTCTGTAGCTTTTCCAACGGCTATATTTGTATTAAGGCAAGGTTGAAACTGTTTAGCCAATTTGCAACGCACAAAAGTTGCTGCCTTATTTTGAAACAATACTAACAAAAATTATATCCGGTAAAAGAAGCCTTCCCAGCAGAGGGCTTTTTTTAGCGGCTCATATTACATCAACAAAAAAACTTACAAATGATTGTAAATCAGGAAGATGAAGTATTGCTGCGGGAAAACAAAGATCGTTTTGTTATTCTGCCGATCAATTATCCCACTATCTGGGAGATGTACAAAAAGCATGAAGCCAGCTTTTGGACGGCTGAGGAAATCGACTTATCCGACGACCAGAAACACTGGGAAGGTTTGAGCGATGGCGAGCGGCATTTTATTTCTCATGTGCTGGCATTTTTTGCAGCAAGTGATGGAATTGTGAATGAAAACCTGGCTGTAAATTTCATGAGCGAAGTGCAGGTTCCGGAAGCACGCTGTTTTTATGGCTTCCAAATCATGATGGAAAATATCCATTCTGAAACTTATGCGCTGCTGATCGATTCGTACATCAAAAATCCGGCAGAAAAAGACCGTTTGTTTCATGCAATCGATACGGTTCCCTGCGTGAAGAAAAAAGCGGAATGGGCTTTAAAGTGGATTAACAATGGCAACTTTGCACAGCGTTTGGTTGCTTTTGCAGCGGTAGAAGGTATTTTCTTTTCCGGTAGTTTCTGCTCCATTTTCTGGTTGAAAAAACGTGGTTTGATGCCAGGCTTAACTTTTAGTAACGAATTGATTTCCAGAGATGAAGGTTTGCATTGCGAGTTTGCCTGTTTGCTGTACAGCATGTTGAAAAACCAACTTTCCAAGGAAGAAGTAACCGAAATTATTGCTGATGCGGTTATGATTGAAAAAGAATTTGTAACCGATGCGCTTCCGGTTAGATTGATTGGCATGAATGCTGATTTGATGGCGCAATACATCGAATTTGTGGCTGATCGCTGGCTGGTAGAATTGGGTTACGATAAATTGTATAATGCTACCAATCCGTTTGATTTTATGGAGATGATTTCTCTTCAGGGAAAAACCAATTTCTTTGAAAAACGCGTTGGCGATTACCAGAAAAGTGGTGTGCTGAATACAGAAGCCAAAAGTCAGGCTTTCTCTATGGATGAGGATTTTTAAGAAATCTGCTGACTATCAACACAAAATTTAGGCGATAAAAACAGTATAGTAAAGTTTGCTACTTACTATTAACCAAATACCAACTCCATGTTTGTAATAAAAAGAGACGGAAAAACAGAATCCGTAAAATTTGATAAAATAACCGCACGGATTGAGAAGCTTTGTTACGGCTTGAATCCGGCTCTGGTTGATCCGGTTGATGTGGCCAAAAAAGTAATTGAAGGTTTATATGATGGCGTAACCACTTCCGAACTGGATAATCTGGCAGCAGAAACGGCAGCATCTTTAACTACCAAACATCCGGATTATGCTTTGCTGGCATCGCGGATTGCGGTTTCCAATCTGCATAAAAATACGCGTAAATCTTTTTCTGATACAATGCAGAAATTATATGAGTATATTGATCGGAAAACGGGTAAAAATGCTTCTTTGATTGCTGATGACGTTTGGGAAGTAATCAGTCAAAATGCAGAATTATTAGATAGTACCATTATTTACGACCGTGATTTTGGCTTTGACTACTTCGGATTTAAAACGCTGGAAAAATCTTATCTGTTAAAAGTTGAAGGTCAGATTGTAGAACGTCCGCAGCATTTATTCATGCGTGTGGCTGTTGGTATCCACAAACATGATGTGGAAAGTGCCATCAAAACCTACCATTTGATGAGCGAACGCTGGTTTACTCATGCCACGCCAACTTTGTTTAATGCCGGAACGCCGAAGGCACAAATGTCTTCTTGTTTCCTGTTGACCATGCAGGATGACAGCATTGAAGGTATTTATGATACGTTGAAACAAACCGCCAAAATTTCGCAAAGTGCAGGTGGCATCGGTTTGAGCATCCATAATGTGCGTGCAACCGGATCTTACATCAGCGGAACGAATGGAACAAGCAACGGAATTATACCAATGCTGAAAGTTTTTAATGATACCGCTCGTTATGTGGATCAGGGCGGCGGCAAGCGTAAAGGTGCTTTCGCAATTTATCTGGAACCTTGGCACGCAGATATTTTCGATTTCCTTGATCTCCGCAAAAATCATGGAAAAGAAGAAATGCGCGCTCGCGACTTATTTTATGCACTTTGGGTTTGCGATTTATTCATGAAAAGGGTAGAAGCGGACAGCACTTGGAGTTTATTTTGCCCGCATGAAGCACCGGGTTTGCACGAATGCCATGGTGCAGAATTTGAAGCTTTATATGAGCGTTATGAAAAAGAGGGCCGTGCACGTAAAACCATCAAGGCACAGGAATTATGGTTTGCCATTTTAGATGCACAGGTAGAAACCGGAACGCCCTATTTATTATACAAAGATGCGGCGAACACAAAATCAAACCAGCAAAATCTGGGAACAATTAAAAGTTCTAATTTATGTACCGAAATTATAGAATATACTGCTGCTGATGAAGTTGCAGTTTGTAATTTAGCTTCTTTGGCTTTGCCGCGTTACGTAATCAATGGTCAGTTCGATCACGAAAAGTTGTATGAAGTAACTTATCAGGCGACAATCAATTTAAACCGGATCATCGACCAGAATTATTACCCGGTAAAAGAAGCACAGAACTCAAATCTGCGCCATCGTCCGATTGGTTTGGGCGTGCAAGGTTTGGCCGATGCATTCATTAAATTGCGTTTGCCGTTTGAAAGTGTAGAAGCGCAAAAACTGAATAAAGAAATCTTTGAAACGATTTATTTTGCAGCGATGACCGCTTCAAAAGACTTAGCTATTAAAGAAGGAGCATACGAAACTTTCCCAGGATCACCATTATCAAAAGGGAAATTCCAGTTTGATTTATGGAATGTAACACCGGACAGCGGCCGCTGGAACTGGGAAGAATTGCGTACAGAAGTGGTAAAACACGGCGTTCGTAATTCTTTGCTTGTTGCGCCGATGCCAACTGCTTCCACTTCTCAAATTCTGGGAAATAATGAATGTTTTGAGCCTTATACTTCCAACATTTACACGCGTCGTGTTTTAAGCGGAGAATTTGTAGTAGTAAACAAATTTCTGTTGCACGATTTAGTGGCGTTGGGATTGTGGAACAGCAACATGAAAAACAAGATCATCACTGCAAATGGTTCGATCCAGGATATTCCGGAAATTCCTGCGGATATCAAAGATTTATACAAAACCGTTTGGGAGATCAAGATGCGTACCATCATTGATATGGCTGCTGATCGTGGTGCTTACATCTGCCAATCTCAATCTTTGAACCTGTTTGTGAATCAGCCAAATGCTTCAAAATTAACTTCCATGCACTTTTACGCTTGGAAAAAAGGTTTGAAAACCGGCATGTATTATCTGCGTACGCAAGCTGCAGCACAAGCGGTGAAGTTTACGGTAGAAAATCAGGGCGGAAAAAATATGGAAGCCGTTATTCCGGAACAAATCAATCATCCGGCAGAAGAAATTCCGGCCGGTGCATCCTGCTCCATGGAAGAAGGTTGTGTAACCTGCTCGGCATAAAATTAACTGATAAAAGAAGTATGGAGTTAATACTTCTTTTATTGGCATAAAATCATTCAAACGTTTCTCTTAACCGGGAAACGTTTGTTGTTTATAGCAAGTCATATTGATGCTGTTTTTATCAGCATAAAATAATTACTGCTAATTTTGTTCGTTTTTAAGGAAGATGAGCAAGCACGAAATTATTGGTTGTGAACGTTGTAATGCGCGCATAGAATGCAAGGCAAATTCGTTTACCAAATGCCAGTGCAGCGAAGTACAATTAACGTTGAATGAAATGGAACATATTGCCAGTTGCTATGATGCCTGCCTTTGCGCCAATTGTTTGCTCCAACTGCAGCAGGAATATCAGCAGGGATTGATAGAGGTTCAATAAATTTCGTTTTAAAACATTATTATTTATAAATAGTTTAAATAAGTTTGCCGGTAATTAGTAGTCGTTAATGACATAAACTTAATGACTAATACCTAAATTTGAACTTTTAAAGCAGCGCAATGAGATTTTTTGAAGAAAAACGAAGAGAGGTAATGCGGCATATTGAAAAATATATGCTGGAAAAAATGGATGATTATTTAAAGCCGATCGATCAAATTTGGCAGCCAAGTGACCTGCTTCCTGATTCTTCGAAAGATACTTTTTTTGGTGAAATAAAAGATTTACAGCAAAGTGCAGCCGGCTTATCTTATGATTTGGTAGCTGTTTTAATTGGTGATACCATTACTGAAGAAGCCCTTCCAACATACGAATCATGGCTTTCGATGGTACAAGGTGTTTCTTATGCAGAAGAAGGCGGGTGGATGAAATGGAACCGCCATTGGACGGCAGAAGAAAACCGTCACGGAGATTTGCTGAACAAATATCTTTACTTATCCGGCCGTGTAAATATGCGGATGATGGAAGTTTCTACCCAATATTTAATTGCAGATGGATTTGACATTGGTACAGGCCACGATCCTTACCGCAACTTTATTTATACTTCTTTCCAGGAACTGGCCACAAATGTTTCGCACCGTCGGGTAGCCAGTCAGGCAAAACGTGATGGTGATACATTGTTATCCAAAATGTGTGGCGTAATTGCTTCGGATGAGGCGCGGCACGCAAAAGCTTACATCGATTTTATTAATAAAATATTTGATGTAGATGCCAATGAAGCGATGATTGCTTTTGAAGATATGATGCGCAAAAAAATTGTGATGCCAGCACACTTTTTGCGGGAAATGGGTTTGATGATGGGGCAGACTTACGGTCATTTTACCGATGCAGCGCAACGTTTAGGTATTTATACCGCAATTGATTACGTAGATATTTTAAAGCAATTAATTGTTGATTGGCAAATAGAAAGCAGAATGGATTTAAATGAAGCGGGTGAAAAAGCACGTGATTATTTGATGAAACTGCCAGATCGCTTAATTAAAATTGCGGATCGGATGAAAAATCCGGGACTGGAATATAAATTCAGCTGGATATACGGATAAAAAATCAAAAGCCTCTTTAACGAGGCTTTTTTTATGCTGCTAAAAGAAGTATTGTAAATTGGTATCTTTGCCAGATCATGAGTACGGCAACACTGGCATTTAATTCGGGCGTAAGAACATACAATAATTATGGAGCATGGCTGCGCAAAAAATACAATGGCCAGCGCGTTTTTAAAGTGATTGTTGATGGAGGTTTTACCTGCCCAAACCGTGATGGTACAAAAGGTTTTGGTGGATGTACCTACTGCAATGTTGATTCTTTTACACCTTCTGTTTCCCGTTCTACACCGTCGTTGCGTGAGCAAGTAATTAAAGGAATGGAACGCGCCCGAACCGGCAACCGTGCCGATAAATTCATTATTTATTTTCAACCTAATACCAATACCTACGCGCCGGTGCATTATCTAAAAATGATGTATGACGAAGCGTTGAGCATCGATCCTGAAAATATTGTCGGCCTTTCCGTTGGTACCCGTCCGGATTGTATCGATGCAGAGAAAATTGCTTTGTTGGAAAGTTATACTGATCGTTTTGATGTAGATCTGGAAATGGGGATGGAATCTATTTACAACGATACACTTGGCCAGATTAACCGTGGCTGTACCCATGAAGAATTGCTTAATGCATTAGAACTCGTCAAAAATTCCAAATTAGATGTTTGTGTGCATACCATTTTTGGCTTCCCCTGGGAAACCAGAGAAATGATGCTGAAATATGCAGAGGAAATCAATCGTTTTCCACAGATCAGATTTGTGAAGTTTCATCATTTGCACATTGTAGAAGGTTCGATTATGGGCGTGAAATACAAACGCGAACCTTTTCCACTATTCAGTTTAGAAGATTATGCTGATTTTTTGTGTGAGTTATTGCCTTTGGTTCGGCCGGATATTGTGATCCAGCGCTTATTTGGTTTATCAGATCTGGAATTGCTGATCGCTCCAAACTGGAATCTGAAAAAATCTGAAATACAATTTTATATTGATCGAACCATACAGCAAAGAGGAATTGTGCAAGGCTCAAAACTTCTATAATTCAATGCTTCTTTTATCACTATAAAATTGGTGCTTTATATTTCCCAAAAAGATCATCAATGGCTTTAGTCCGGTGATTAAATATTTTTTTAACTTCTTTCTTCACCAAAACAGCATTTGCTATTCGGCCGAAAACAGAGTAGGGAACTGCGTAATCTAAAATATCGTGCATTTTTACGCCGCCCGGAATTTCTGTAAAATGATGCTGGTGATGCCATAAGGCGTACGGACCGAAAACCTGATTGTCTACAAAATATTTATGCTCATCAACATGAGTAATTTCCGTCATCCAATTCATTTTGATGCCGAAAACCGGTGAAACATGATAAGTGATGATCATGCCCGGATACATTTTAGTAGTTGCCGTGTAATTAGAAGTTACGGTAAACTTCATCTCCGGAGGCGTGATGCGTGCTAAATTTAAAGGCGACGAAAAAAAATCCCAAGCATCAGCCAATGGGATTGGCAGGTTCTGCTCAAATTCTAAATGGTATGTTTTCACCCCAAATCAACTGCAAAACCTCGACAATTGTTTATGCTGTTTTTATTGCACCATTTTATTGGCACAATAAGAACTGGCAAAAGCTTCGGGTTTAGCTTTAAAAACGAAGCCCATGCTCAAAATATAACCCATCGCTTCGTGCAAAGCCTGGTTTGATTTAAACATTGGGTTAGTGTTGATATCGGCGTGAACTTCCAGATCTACATCGTACAAATCCAGCAGATCGCAAAGCTGGTAAGCAATGTCGATGGATTTTTGTACTTCTTTTAGCATCCTTTCTTTGATACCCATTTTTTGCGTAGTGCGTTCCTGGTGGATGTACATAAAACCGCCGCGCTGCTCGCGCAAAAAAACAATAACGGTTGCAAAATCAGTAAAGGCGCCTTTCACCTGAGAATCTGTGCCGATGCAAACTTTTAATTTGTTGCCCAGTTCGGTTTCGCGTTCAATGGTTTTTTCAACTTCTTCTAAAATGGGCAATTCAAGTAGCTCGCCGCTAAATTTTCTCCAGGTCATAAAAAATAGAAATTTAATACACAACCCTGAATGAGGTTTAACGAATTTATGATTTAATAATTTGTAAAGCAATGATTTTAAAGTAATTAAATTGTTAACAAAGAGAGATTATTAACAAAAAAGCTCAGAAGAAAATCTTCCGAGCTTTTTACCCGATAAAAGAAGTATCACCTTATCCAGCCAACTTTTTATACCGAATCCGTTTTGGTGCCACATCGCCCAAACGTTTTTTCCGGTTTTCTTCGTAATCAGAATAATTTCCTTCAAAAAAGTAAACCTGCGAATTGCCTTCAAAAGCCAGAATATGCGTACAAACACGATCTAAAAACCAGCGGTCGTGGGAAATAATCACGGCACATCCACCAAAATTTTCCAACGCTTCTTCCAGAGCACGTAGTGTATTTACATCGATATCGTTTGTCGGCTCATCAAGCAACAAAACGTTTGAACCTTTTTTTAAATTTACAGCCAAATGCACCCGGTTACGTTCTCCACCTGACAGTACACCAACTTTTTTCTGCTGATCGGCCCCATTAAAGTTAAACTTGGAAACGTAAGCGCGAGAATTGACTGGCCGGTTTCCCAGCAAAATCGTTTCCTGCGCATCAGTTATATTCTCCCAGACGGATTTGTTTGGATCAAGATCATCGTGCATCTGATCAACATAACCTAAAGCAACGGTTTCGCCCACACGAAAAGTGCCGGCATCTGCTTCATCCTGACCAGTTATCAATCGGAACAAAGTGGTTTTCCCGGCACCATTTGGGCCAATAATTCCAACAATTCCTGCTGGAGGAAGTGAAAAACTTAGGTTATCGAACAAAATTTTATCGCCAAAAGCTTTCGTAACGTTGGTGGCTTCAATTACCACATTTCCTAAACGCGGGCCGGGCGGAATAAATAATTCCAGTCTTTCTTCCCGCTCTTTAGTTTCTTCGGAAGCTAATTTATCATAGTTGGAAATCCGTGCTTTGCCTTTGGCATGGCGGCCTTTTGGTCCCATCCGAACCCATTCCAGTTCGCGTTCCAACGTTTTCTGGCGTTTACTTTCGGTTTTTTCTTCCTGCAAAAGCCGCTTCGATTTCTGCTCCAGCCAGGAAGAATAGTTTCCTTTCCACGGTATTCCTTCTCCGCGATCAAGTTCTAAAATCCATCCGGCCACATTATCCAGGAAATAACGATCGTGTGTTACGGCAATCACCGTTCCTTTGTACTGTTTTAAATGCTGTTCCAGCCAATCGATTGACTCTGCATCCAAGTGGTTTGTCGGCTCATCCAGCAATAAAACATCCGGTTCCTGTAGTAATAATCGGCATAAAGCTACCCGACGGCGTTCTCCTCCTGACAATGTGGCAATCTTAATTTCTGGTTCCGGGCAGCGTAAAGCATCCATCGCACGCTCTAACTGCTGGTCTAATTCCCAGGCGTTGCTTGCATCAATTTTGTCCTGCAATTCTCCTTGTCGCGCCAATAATTTGTCTATTGCATCGGCATCTTCATAAACTTCAGGTAAACCAAATTTTTCGTTGATGTCTTCATATTCCTTCAAAATAGATATGGTTGCGGCAACACCTTCTTCCACAACTTCTTTTACTGTTTTTGTGGCATCTAATTCTGGTTCCTGCGCCAGATAACCAACCGAATAGCCGGGAGAAAAAACTACATCGCCCTGAAAAGCTTTATCCAAACCAGCAATAATTTTCAACACTGATGATTTTCCGGAACCGTTTAAACCAATCACCCCAATTTTTGCCCCATAAAAGAAGCTCAAATAAATATTTTTTAAAACCTGTTTCTGCGGAGGATAAACTTTATTTAAACCCGCCATAGAAAATATAATCTTTTCGTCTGCCATTTTTTCTGCTATGCTTTTTTTATCATGCTAAATTAGTCACAAACCCGTAAAAATGGATATATTCAATTATAGTTGTAACGAATGCCATTTAATGGCGTAATTGTTGATAATTTTATACTTGAAAGTGCTATCTGTTCTTATTTAATAAACTTATTTATAGATTAGTGTTTTCCTTTATTTGAAAAATATATTATGGAAGCAAAATTTTCGCCCCGTGTAAAAGATGTTATTTCATATAGCAGAGAGGAGGCATTGCGTCTCGGGCATGATTATATAGGAACAGAACATTTATTGTTAGGTTTAATTCGCGATGGTGATGGCGTTGCGATAAAATTATTAAGAGGTTTAAATGTGGATACTGCCCGTTTGCGCCGCTCGGTAGAAGATGCTGTGAAAGGCACTACTGGCACAACGGTAAATATCGGCAGCATTCCGTTAACCAAACAGGCAGAAAAAGTATTGAAAATTACCTACTTAGAAGCCAAAATTTTTAAAAGTGATTTGATTGGAACCGAGCATTTATTACTCTCCATTTTACGGGATGAGGATAATATTGCTTCTCAAATCTTAGCACAGTTTAATGTTAATTACGAAGTATTTAAAGCTGAAGTGGAAACTGGTAAACATGATGTTACAGATGAGTTGCCAGGATCATCTACTGGAGGTGATGACGATTTTCGTGATGAAGAATCATTTAGTCAGCCAAAAAAAGTGTCAGACATTAAATCAAAAACCCCGGTTTTAGATAATTTCGGCCGCGATTTAACCAAAGCCGCCGAAGATGGAAAATTAGACCC
>JBPBPL010000009.1:0-245756 GCA_050954285.1 Janthinobacterium lividum
CACACTACTTTTTTGCATTTCATTATCAGCGAAAAAGTAAAGTAGTGCTGTTTGATGAGGCTTACAACGGCGATACACGTTTAAAAGACGCCGCAATGCAACTGGCCAAAGAAATTGAAGGCCGGCTGGCTGATGCTGAAGACCGCTCAAAATAGTAATAATACTGTTTTTATAACACAAAAATGTTGCTATATTTGCGCCTCATTTAAAAATATTATTTAACAATGTACGCAATAGTAAGTATAGCCGGACAGCAATTTAAAGTTGCTAAAGACCAGAGGCTTTTTGTACACCGTTTGCAAGGAGAAGAAGGCGCTAGTATTGAATTTGACCAGGTATTGTTAGCAGAAAATGAAGGTAATTTTTCTATCGGAAGCGGTTTGGAAAATGCGCGTGTTTCTGCTAAAATCGTGTCTCATTTAAAAGGTGATAAAGTAATCGTTTTCAAAAAGAAACGCCGTAAAGGTTACAAAAAGAAAAACGGTCACCGTCAGCAATTTACCAAAATTGAGATCACCGGAATCACTTTATAATTGATTTTTAAATTCTGAACTGGTTTCAGTTCATCAAAAATTAAAACAAAATGGCACACAAAAAAGGCGCGGGTAGTTCCAGAAACGGTCGCGAATCACATAGTAAACGTTTAGGTATTAAAATATTTGGTGGTCAGCCGGCATTGGCTGGTAACATTATTGTTCGCCAGCGTGGTACTCCGCACAATCCGGATAAAAATGTAGGCATTGGTAAAGACCATACTTTATTTGCTTTAGTTGATGGACACGTAATGTTCAGAAAAAAAGCAGATAACCGTTCTTACGTTTCCATTATTCCATTCGAAACTACTGACGTTGCACAAGCAATTACACCACAACCAGTTGCATTAACTGAAACTGTTGATGCGCATCCATCTTCAATTGTAACACCGGAAGGTAATTTGGTTGATGAAGCAACTGCTGCTAAAGAAGGTGAAGGAGAAGCTGTTTCAGCTTAATACTTCTTTTACATAACTAAAAATGCCCTGACTTGTGAAATCGAGTCAGGGCATTTTTATTATCGCTGAATATTGTTAAATTTTAGTTTAACTCTGTTTATATCTATTCCGTATAAAAACTTGGCTGTAATTTTTTGGATCTATCCTAATTGCACGTTAAATTTTTATACAACATGTATTTTCTCATTTATAGTAGCTATGCCCGGATTGATTTTAATCACGAGGATTTGAAAGCTTTACTAATTCAATGCCGCGAAAAAAATAAACAATTTGGAATAAGCGGGATGCTCCTTTATCTGGAGGGGAAATTTATACAGTTTTTAGAAGGAGAAGAAAAAGAAGTCCAGTCTCTTTATACTAAAATTAACCACGATAATCGGCACAAAGGTGTAGTTCTTTTAAAAAAAGGGATGATGGATAAACGGTTGTTTACAAATTGGTCAATGGCTTTTAATTCTGTAACTCCTGAAGAATTAGCAACCCAAGAAGGTTTTGAAAAACTAAATTCACTTTCTGCCTTGCAAGTATTTAAAAAACTATCTGCAGACTTTTAAAATATTAATTCTCCCTTATCAACAACATATCTGCAAACTCAAATAGTTGTGATTTCTGAACCTCTTTTATTGGTAAATCTTTTAAACTTTGTAAAGCATTTTGTGTGTAGTGGTTCATTTCCTGTTCTGCTTTTTCCCTAATTTCCATTTTATCAAAAAGAGTTCTAACTGCTGATACTTTTTTTACCGTATCAAAATTAGCAAGCTGAAGCCAATAATTCAATTCTGCTGATTGTTCTGCATTTGCAGTTTCCAAAGCCTTAATCAGCAAATAGGTTTTTTTGTTGGAAATAATATCGCCGCCTACCTGTTTGCCAAACTTTTCCGGATCACCATAAACATCCAAGATATCATCCTGTAACTGGAACGCAATACCCAAATCTTCACCAAAAGTATAAATCAAATCTGCATCCTGCTGGTTGGCACCGGCAATCAAGGCTCCAATTTTTAATGCTCCGCCCAAAACCACGGCTGTTTTCAAACGGATCATGTTAATATAGGAACTGATATTTACGGTAGCTTGCGTTTCAAAATTCATATCTAATTGCTGGCCTTCACAAACGGCAATCGCAGTATCGTTAAAAATTTCAAGCACCGGGCGCAAAACCTTTTCGCTCACTTGCATCATTAGCTTATAACCTTCTACCAGCATGGCATCGCCGGAAAGTATGCCTACACTGGAATTCCATTTTTCATGTACGGTCGTTTTTCCTCTGCGCAGCGGTGCCTTATCCATAATATCATCGTGCATCAGGGTAAAATTATGGAAAACCTCAATCGCAATTGCCGGATTGATGGCCTGATGAATATCGCCGCCAAAAGCATCACAACCCATTAAAAGCAGGGCAGGACGAAGGCGCTTTCCACCCAAATTCATCATGTATTGCATGGGTTGATAAAGTTCAGCAGGTTCGGCCGGATACTTTTTACCATCAATGGTTTCAACAATAATACTTTGTAGTTGCTGTATAGAATACATAAATTTCGATCAGGATTATTGCTGAACTAATGAAAAGTCGATCTGTTTTTTGGTCAGGTCAACACTCTTAACTTTAATCTGCACTTCATCGCCTAATTGATAAACTTTCTTTTTCCGCTGACCGATGATGGCGTAATTTTTTTCATCCAGCGTGTAAAAATCATCCGTAATGTCACGCAGCCTAATCATGCCTTCACACTTGTTTTCTTCAATCTCAACATACATTCCCCATTCGGTAACGCCGGAAATTATACCGGTAAAAACAGTACCGATCTGGTTTTGCAAATATTCTGCCTGTTTGTATTTTACCGAAGCCCGTTCGGCATCAGCAGCTTTTTTCTCCATCTGAGAGGAATGCACGCTCAGCTTTTCATAGTTTTCTGCATCTACAGATTTGCCGCCTTCCAGATAATGTTCCAGTAACCGATGCACCATTACATCCGGATAACGGCGAATGGGCGAAGTAAAATGCGTATAAAAATCAAAAGCCAAACCGTAATGGCTTGTTTTTTTAGTAGTATAAACAGCTTTGGCCATAGAACGGATAGCTAATTGTGTCAACACATTCTGTTCTTTTTTACCTTCCACATCAGCCATTAAATGGTTGAGGGATTTTGCTATTTCCTTATCAGAACTGGTGTTAATTTTATAGCCAAAACGCGAAGCAAACTGCGCGAAAGAAAGCAGGTTATCTTCTTTTGGAGAATCATGCGAACGATAAACGAACGTGAGTTTGCTTTTTCCTTTGCCTTTTTTACCAATAAATTCTGCCACACGGCGGTTGGCCAGCAGCATAAAATCTTCAATCAGTTTATGTGCGTCTTTCCGCTCTTTGGTGTAAACGCCTAACGGTTTTCCAGCCTCATCCAGCTTAAATTTAACTTCCGTAGTTTCAAAACTGATGGCTCCGTTTTTAAATTTACGGTCGCGCAGTTTGTACGCCAATTCATTTAGTAGCAAAATTTCTTTTACAAAATCGCCTTTTTTGGCTTCAATAATTTCCTGCACATCTTCATACGCGAAACGACGATCAGAATGGATGATCGTTTTGCCAAACCATTCCGTTACAATTTGTGCATCGTTATCCATTTCAAAAACGGCCGAAAAACACAATTTATCTTCATTTGGTCGGAGGGAACACAAACCGTTGGATAATCTTTCCGGCAGCATTGGGATCACTCGATCAACTAAATAAACCGAAGTTCCGCGTTCAAAAGCTTCTTTATCCAAAGGTGTTCCGGGAATAACATAATGCGAAACATCTGCAATGTGCACGCCAATTTCGTAATTGCCGTTCTCCAGAAACTGAAACGAAATGGCATCATCAAAATCTTTGGCATCAACCGGGTCAATTGTAAATGTGGTTGTTTGACGAAAATCACGGCGTTTTTTAATTTCTTCTTCCGAGATCTGATCGCTGATTTCTTCTGCTTCGTGTTCAACATCCGCAGGAAACGACAACGGAAAGCCATATTCTGCCAGAATAGCGTTCATTTCCGTGTTGTTCTCACCTTGTTTACCAAGAATTTGCTTGATTCGGCCAATCGGGTTTTTGGCTTCCGGTGGCCAGTCGGTAATTTCTGCAATTGCTTTAATACCGTTTTTAGCACCATTTAATTCAGAAATCGGGATAAAAATATCGCGCAGCATTTTACGGTCATCCGGAATAAAAAAAGCAAAACGTTCGCTCAATTTTACAATTCCTGAAAACTCCATTTTTGCACGTTGGATGATCTCGATAACTTCACCTTCTTTGTGTTTCCCGCGGGAAGATTTTCCATAAACATAAATTTTTACACGATCGCCGTGCAAAGCGTTACGCAGCTTACGCGGAGCCACAAAAATATCGTTTTCCGCTTCATCATCTGTAACGATGAACGCCGAACCGTCTGCCGTTAAATCAACACGGCCTTCTACAAAAGTTTTTAATTCAACCAGTTGAAAATTACCTTTGGATACTTCTTTTAGCACCTGTTTTTTTACATCTTCCTGTAAAATTTCCAGTATTGTTTCCCTGGATTCCGGATCGGTAATATTTAACTTAGCAGAAACCTGCTTATAATTATAGGTTTGATTGCCATTTTGTTCGAAAACCTGCAGTACCAATTGCGTTAATACCTGTTTTACCGAATGGCTGGTTTGATTTTTTGATGCCATAAATATGTGTAAAGATACAAGGATTTAAGCGTATAAAGTGTTTTGAGGAAACGCGATTGTTACTGCAGCAAACTACCGCCGGGAATAGAAGCAATCAGACTTTTTGTATAGGCTTCTTTTGGGTGAAAATAAATATCGTTTGGAACACCGATTTCTATAATTTCGCCTTTATTCATTACCAGCATCCGGTCGGCAATGTGTTTTACAACGGTCAGATCATGGGAAATGAACAGGTAAGTCAGGTTAAATTCCCGCTGCAATTCTTTCAGCAGATTTAAAACCTGCGCCTGCACAGAAACATCCAAAGCAGAAACAGATTCATCACAAATTAAAAATTCGGGCTGCAAAGCCAGCGCGCGTGCAATTACAATGCGTTGCCGCTGTCCGCCCGAAAACTCATGCGGATAACGGTTAAAATGTTCGGGTAGTAAATTTACGCGATCTAATAATTCCAGTACTTTCTTTTTTCGTTGTATCAAATTTCCGTACAACTGGTGCGCTTCCATTGGTTCTAAAATTGTATTTCCAACCGTTTGTTTTGGGTTGAGCGAGGAGTAAGGATCCTGAAAAACCAATTGTATTTTTTTGCGCATCCGGCGCATTTCATTTGGAGGAAGTGTTAAAATATTCTGATTTTTAAAAATGATTTCGCCTGAAGTTGGTTCGATCAAACGGATAATACTTCTACCCAAAGTTGTTTTGCCACAGCCAGATTCGCCAACCAAACCCAATGTTTCGCCCGGAAAAACCTCGAAACTGATGTTGTTAACGGCTTTTACCATTTCGGATGAACTTTGTAAAAAACCTTTTTTTGCCGGAAACCAGGTATTCAGGTTTTTAATTTTAAGTAAAGGTTCCTGCTGATACTTCTTTTGCCGGTCTTTTTTTTCATCGTTAGCCAGAGCATAACGTTCCCGGATTTCCTGAATAGTGATGCCGGATGACTGGATTGCACCCTGCTGATCGATCTTCAAAAAATCACTAATTACCGGCAATTTTTTTAACTGAATAGTAGGCGAAGGCCGGCAAGCAAGCAAACCTTTGGTATAAGGATGCTGCGGATTGGCAAAAATCTGTTCAGTTGTAGCCTGCTCCACAATCCGGCCTTTATACATTACCAGCACTTCATCGGCAATCTCGCGGATCACGCCTAAATCATGTGAAATAAAGATTAAGCTGCTGTTGCGCTCATTTTTGATCCTTAAAAGAAGCTCCAGAATCGATTTTTGCACGGTTACATCCAGCGCAGTTGTTGGTTCGTCGGCAATCAAAATCTCCGGGTTGCAGCTCAATGCCATCGCAATCATCACCCGCTGTTTTTGTCCGCCCGAAATCTGATGTGGATAGCTGTCGAAAATCGCTTCTGGTCGCGGCAACTGCACCTCTATAAATAGCTGAATCGTGCGGATTTTAGCTTCCTTTTTACCAACTTTCAGATGCAGCCGAATCGCTTCTGCAACCTGATAACCACACGTTAAAACCGGGTTAAGCGACGTCATCGGTTCCTGGAAAATCATCCCCAGCCGGTTGCCGCGATAAGTGCGCATTTCCGCTTCTGATAGTTTTAGTAAGTCAATGTCATTTAATAAAACTTCACCGCTGATTTGGGTTTTTGCTTCATCCAAAAGCCGCATCAAAGCCAGCGAAGTTACGGATTTTCCGGAGCCGGATTCGCCTACAATCCCTAACACTTTTCCGGGCTGCAATTCAAACGATACTTCTTTTACCGCCTCAAAATAAGTGTTGCCGGTTTGAAATACAACTTTTAAATTGCTGACTTTCAATTGCATGCATCAATCAATATAAGTAATGTTTTCTTCAGAAATTAAATCTTCATTCCTGAATTTCCGGATCAGCTGTGCGGTGGTAATCACATCTTTCTGGCAATACGTTTTGATGCGTTCCTGATCGTTTTCTTCCCAGTAAACATAACCAACATGGCTACCGTCAATATCATCTTTTGGTGTTGGGATATTAAATATTGCCGCCAGTAAACTTAGCGAAGTAAAGTTTTTATGATCACCAAATTTCCACAGTTCCATAGTATCCAGGTAATTTACTTCCCATGGTTTTTTACCAAAAGTTTGCAATTGCGGCGGAATGTTGATGCCATTAATCAGCATCCGCCGGCATAAGTACGGGAAATCAAACTCTTTGCCGTTATGTGCGCACAAGATTTGATTGGCCGGCCGTCGGCTCAGCATCAATGCAAAATCTTCCAGCAAATCTGTTTCTTCGTTGCAGCAATAAGATTTGATCCGTAACGAAACGCTTTCTCCCAAAGTAAAAATACCCGCCGAAATGCACACAATTTTGCCAAATTCGGCCCAGATTCCGGCACGTTCGTAGAAGTTCTCGGCGGAAATTTCCTTGCGTTGGTAAGCCGTTTTATATTCCCACAAAGCCTGAAAATGCGGCGGCACATCAGCAAAATTCCGGTATTGCGGCACGGTTTCAATATCGATAATCAATAGGTTTTGTAGGTCAAACTGTTCCAGCATATACTTCTTTTATCGATGTTTTTTCGGGATGCTTCAGCGCAAACTTTTGGTAGAATTGAGTAGGTGATAACCAACCAACTCTTCGTACCGGCTGCCAATTCTTTTAAAATAAACCAGAAACTGATAGTCGTTTTCGGTTTCAAAATGGCTGCCGTCTATCGCAGTCTGGTCGGTTTCATTTTTGTTTTTCAATACGTAATGATAATCATAAACGCCCTGCTTCAAGTATAAATCAGTATAAAAATTGCCTTTGCTGGCATCGTAGGTCATTTTGCTGCTTTCATCCAAGCAGTAATCGTTAAATTTTCCGGTGATAAAAACAGCATCGTTCGGGTTCGGCTGGCTATAATTCAAATTAAAGTAAACATGCGCATAATCCGCATCTGTCCGCGGGTCCCGGCCATCATAATTCAGGATAAAAAACTTACCATCGTTATCGTACTGAAAAGTATAATTTGGTTGATCTAACGGTCTGTCATTCATCAGCATAGCTGTATTGATACTATCACGATAAATCCTGGCAATATGTTCTCCACCGGATAACAAAGTGCGCAAATCAAACCTTCTGAACTCATTTCCTGCCGCAAAATCATTTGTTTGGAAATCGTTAAATTGCAGTAATCCACCTTGTACAAACTGCGGATTGGTGTTTACCGAACTTACATCTGAACGACCGTTTTGCATAACTAACGTACGGATTTCGGCATAAGGATTTTGAACGGGCAAAGCAGAAACATCAACCGTAAAATTGATTTTCTGATTGGTTGTGCGGTTAACTACCTGGTTGGAAGGAACAATGCCGGCAGCCAAACCTGCCCGTTGATTAACCACGTAAAACTGCCGTGTTAGAATTGGTTCAGCCGGATTTCCTTCGGGATAAACCTTTAACAAGTAGTTTCCCGAAAGTTTCGGGATGATATTATAATTGGGCAGCGTAAGCTGGTAATGCGTATATTTTTGTTTGGTGTTGAAGGAATAGCGATAATCTAAAATTCGATCTTCGGTAAAACTTTGCAGGTATTCAGCAGGGGAAAGTCCGGAAGGTTTCCAGTCTGCGTCGCAGTGCTCAATCGTGTACGAATAGCTTTTAGAACCGCCGTTCAAATCGTCAAAACTCAATAATAAAACATCATTGGTATGCAAACCAATAATTGGGAAAGAGCCTTCCAGCTGGCTGTTATATAATTGAACGGATTTAATACCCGGCTGATAAACAATATTTTGCGCTTTTACATCTGTAGATTTATACAGGTAAAAGAAGCATATCAACCAAAAGCTTAAACTTATTTTAACACGCATCTTATTCGGCTAATTCTTCGGGCTGGCGTTGATTGATCCGGTAATAAGTAATATTTAAATTCATTACTTCGCGATAAGGAATGATGGTAAAATCTCCTGGCATGTAGTAATACGGATCTGCGTTTTCTGGCTGATGATCGTCTTTCAAATAGCGACGCTTTACATCGCTTAAATACAATTGATCTATGCCATTAGAACTGGAAAGGACGTAGTGCGAAAGGTAACCGCTATACAAAACACTACCTTCTGCGGTTTTAACCAAAGCATCAACGTACTGAACTTCGGGTTGCACATCAGATTGTCCGGCAATATTTGGAAAATCCAGTATTTCTCCGGTAAAAACATAATGCCATTCATTTTGATATCTGAACAATTGGTATTTACGATCAAGCTTAAGTTTTCTGACAGAATATTTGCCCAACTGACCCAAAACCGCTCCGGCAAAAGCAGTGAACGTAAAATAAAAGAAAAGATGATAAATATTCTGGTAGATCTGCAAAAACGCAACGCCTGCTTCATTGCTGCTTCCGTTGCTGCCAACCAGGAGAAACAGCGGCCATAAACTTATTTTATAACCTAACAGCCTAATAAAACCCTGACAAAAAAGATGAATGAGAACACTGAAAATTAAAGAAGGAAAAAGGTAATCAGTAAAATTTTGCTTGAAATATTCTTTAGAAAATTCACCGCTGTAATACAATCGCCTGAACAAAAAACCTGGCACCAGCATCAACAGCAAAATGATGGTAGGCAGGGCAAAATTCATCTATTTTTTAGGAAAAGAACCCAAGCGTTCAACTGTGATAAACCCATTTTTGGATGTTCCTTTAAGCGATGATTTATTGTGGCGTTCGTCATAAATCGCTTCCATAATATCAGGCAGATGGCCTTCTTTGGCAAGCTTAATAAACCTGTCGCTCAGAAGTTTGGGTGCGGTATTAAAAAATGAAAATGCCATAATTTTGATTCTTTTTTAAAATTAATAAACAATCCTGTAATAAAAAATAGGGCAGGATTGTTTATTAATTTATACTGATAAAAACAGCATTTATTTTTCTTCCATTTCCAGAATCTGGTCGGCCAAAACTTCCCATTTATCCTGTTGCTGTTTCAGTTCCTGCTGTTTTTGCTTGATGTTTTTATTAACTTCCTGCAGGCGGTTTTGCTGCTTGTAGATTTTATCGTCCGCCAGTTCCGCTTCCAGTTGCTTGATCGATTTTTCCAGCTCAGTGATTTTTTGCTCCATGCCTGAAAGGTCCTGGTTCAGTCTTTTCAGTTGTTTGGATTTATCTTCCGTTGGTTGTTTTACCGCAACCGTTTCCTTTTTTACTTCTTTTTTAGGTTGAGAAATTACTGGTGCAGATTTCGCTTCCAGTTTGCGTTTTGCCTGCCAGATTTCGTATTCAGCATAAGTTCCCGGATATTGTTTAATCTGCTGATCTTCAATAAACCAGATTTTGTTAGCCACATTATCCAGAAAATAACGATCGTGGGAAACAGCTATAAAAGTACCTTCATATTGCTGCAAAGCCTGAATCAGGATATTTACAGAAGCAATATCCAGGTGATTGGTCGGCTCATCCAGAATTAAAAAGTTGGCATCCGCCGTTAACGCTTTGGCCAAGGCCACACGGGATTTTTCTCCTCCAGAAAGTACTTTGATTTTTTTGAAAACATCATCTCCCGTAAATAAAAATGAACCCAGAATAGAGCGTAACTCGGTTTCATTGTGTTTTGGGGCGAAAGCTTGCAACTCCTGCAAAATCTCACTTTCCAAATGCAAAGCTTCCAATTGATGCTGGGCGAAAAAAGTTTGTGTAACATTGTAACCAGGTTCAAATTTGCCTTCAAATTCTGAATCTGCACCGGCAATAATCCGCAAAACTGTTGATTTACCACGACCATTGGCACCGATTAAGGCAATTTTATCGCCTTTTTCAATCAAAGCGTGTGCATTTTCAACAATATCTATGGCAGGATATTTTTTGGTGAGATTATCCAGCGTAATAACATGACGGCCAGACTGTTTGGAGAAACGGAAACTAAAATTTACAGACGGATTATCATCGTCCACGTCGTCCACACGTTCCAGTTTATCTAAAGCTTTGATACGGGATTGCGCCATTTTTGCTTTAGAAGCTTTGGCACGGAAACGCTCGATCAAACGTTCTTCCTGTTTAATTTTTGCCTGCTGATTTTTAAATTCGTTCTTCTGAATTTCGCCGCGCATCTCTTTTTCTTCTACATAAAAAGAGTAGTTGCCGGGATAAACATTCAGTTTTCCTTTGCGGGATTCAACGGTTTTGTTGATCACTTTATCCAGAAACCACCTGTCGTGAGAAACAATTACCACCGCGCCTTCAAAGGCTTTCAAATAATCTTCCAGCCATTGGATCGAAGGTAGATCCAGGTGATTGGTTGGCTCATCCAGCAGCAAAATATCAGGATTTTGCAACAAAATTTTGGCCAGCATCACGCGCATCCGCCATCCGCCTGAAAACGTGCTTAGTTTACGTTGTGTTTCAGCTTCGCCGAAACCTAAACCAGCCAGAATTTCGTGCGCTTTATATTCAATGTTATAACCATCCAAAGCTTCAAACTCGCTTTGTTTATCGCTTAATTTATGCAGGATATCTTCTGAATAATCAGTTTCCAGTTTTTTTAACAGCTCCTCGATCTCGTCATGTAACTGATTCTGGCGCGCAAAAGCTTCCATCGCTACATGCAAAATCGTTTTATCAGAAGCATAAGAAAGCAAATCCTGGTTTAAATAACCGATAGTCAGTTCTTTAGATTTGGAAATGGTGCCGGAGGTTGCCTTCAAATCGCCCACAATCAGCTTCAGCAAAGTGGTTTTTCCGGTTCCATTGGCACCAATCAAACCAATTTTTTCACCTGGTTTAATGTGCCAGTTGGCTTCATCATATAAGGCTCGCGAGCCGATTTCGTAAGTTAAATCATTAATTGCAATCATTGCCGCAAAAGTACGTTTTTTTTAACGGTAATTTACGTATTTTCCGCCGGATAGGTACAGGAAAATTACGGAAAGTAAACAGTTTTTTAAATCGAAAATGATGCTTCTTTTACCACCTGAAATTTGGTGTTCAATAAATCGTTTAAACCAAGACATCGGTTGCTTGTTGCCTTCCAAAATCGATTACAATTTGCATGGATCAGAAACAGATAGATTTTTTATTATACGTTGTTAAGTGCCTGATTGGGGCGATTATCGGATTTTTTATTTATCGGGCCTATCCCGAAGGCGGTGCCTGGAGCCTGGTTTCTATTTTGCTGGTGCTTTCTCCCGAAGGAAAAGACGCAATCAACCTGGCCGAAGTCCGGATTAAAGCCAATTTGGTAGGTGCCGCAACAGGTTTGCTACTGTTTTTTCTGCATCCGCCAGCTTTGGTAATGATCTGTTTGGGAGTAGTTATTGTGGTTATTATTTGTGAGTTACTAAAATTACAGGTAGCCACACGTTCTGCACTGGCTTCAGTGGTGATTATCTGCATTCATGAAAGCGGGAAATACTTTTATCAGGTTGCTTTGGAAAGAGCAGGAGGCGTAATTGGTGGCTGTTTAATTGCCTTACTGATTACGTATTTGGTTCATTATAAACTTTTAATCAGCAACGTACGAGAAAGAAAAGCGCGGATTTCATGGCGGAGAAACCAATTCAGAAATAAAAAAGAATCAGAATCTGAGCCACAAGCTTGAAAATAACACTGTACTTCTTTTACGGGGTATAATCCACGGGCACCAGTTCGGCCAGTTTATCATTTGCCCAATCGCCTTCAAACAAAGTGCTTTCCGGCGAAATTACTACGCCGTTCAGATCAAATAAAGCGTATTTTTTGAGTAGAGTAACTATACTCACCGCATAATTTTCCATAAAAAGCGGACGGTAAATGTCGTTCGTGATTTTTTCATCGTGCTTTTTGGTATAAACAACGTATAAATAATCCGGGAAAGTTAATGCAAACAATCCGGACTGGTCGGTACGCATTACTAAATCTTCAGGTTTCAACGGTGTTTTGAGCAGGTTTTCCTGAAAGCGCGGCTGCTGCGCCATTTCATTCCAGTAGTTAATCGAATCGCGGTTATTGCTTTTATTAAACTGATTGTATTTCTGCCGAAGCAATTCTTCCGGCGGTCGTTTTGGGTTGGGTTTGCGTTGAAGCTGGTACATCACGAAACCCTGTTCCTGTAAATCCTGATGAGATAGTGCCCGGAAAAACTGCATACTCGAACCGTAATAAGCTTCCTGCCGTTTCAGTTTCCACTTTTCCTGCTGCGAGTTGCTGCCTTTCAGTTCCTCAAACAAAACCTGACCCGAATACCGGATTTCGTTGCTGAGTGTACTGCTCTCAAAATTGTGCACTAAAAAGCGTACTCTGTAACCAAGTGCCCGGTTTTCTACTACCAAAAATTCATCGGTAGAAGCCTCCAGTGTTTGTGTTTTTTTATGATAGATGAGGCTCACCACATGCGGATTCAACACTTTACACAATTTGGAATTGGCCGACGTACCAATAAAATTCTTCACAAACAAAGCATAATTTTTCTTCCAGTTAGCGTTGGTGGTAATTACCACTTCCTTCATCTGGATCATTTTGGGCACCATTTCAATTTGCAACTGTAGTGGTTTATTGCTCACCAGCACACTTTGCGTAAAGCTTTCATAACCTAAAATAGAAACCACCAGATCATACTGGCCAGGTTTTACATTGTTCAGCGTGAAAGTTCCGTCATCTGCCGTAACCGTACCGAAAGTAGCATTGCTGAGAAAAACGCTCGCTTTTGCTAAAGGTGCTTTAGAATCGATGGCCGTAACTTTACCCGTAATCGTTCCTGTTTGTGCACACGAAATAGTTGGCAACAATAAAATCAGCCAGAAATAAAAGAAAAAACGCATGGCTAAAAATAGTAGATTTTTACTCTAACGCTAAAAACATATTGATTTTATACCGATAAAAACAGTATCGCAAAATTGTTGCAATAGGAGAGGAAATCATTAACAAAAAAATCCCCGCCTGTGCCAGCGGGGATTTAACTAAAACAGAACATTAACCAATTTATTCTAAAACCACTTACTTGTACGTTGGCTGAGTTAACAAGGTTACAGGTTTTTGAATTTTTATTGATTTATTAGAAAATATTTTTCAAACCACCTTCTCGCTTTCGGTCATTAAGCTTTTCTCGAAGCAAATACTGTTTTCTACGTCTTTATATTGGCCGTAATTAGGAATAATCTTGTAATCGCTTTTTGTATAAAGTGCAATTGCTTCCGGTTGTCTTTTACCCGTTTCCAGGATACAGGTTTTGTAATTTAGTTCGGCTGCCCAATTTTCCAGTTCTTTTAAAATTGCTGAAGCAACTCCTTGTCCACGCTTATTTTCAGAAACATACATGCGTTTAACTTCCATCGTATCCGGCGAATATTCTTTGATGGCACCACAAGCAATTGGTACTTCATTTTCGTAAGCTACAATTGCATGTTTAATTAAATCAATTTTGTTGAATTGCGAATAAAATAAATTCTCTTCGCCATCGCGAATTTTTAAATCTTTATCCAGTATTTTGACTAATTTTTGAAAGTTTGGATTGTTGGAATTGGTACGAATATAATTGATCATACTTCTTTTATGGGATAAAAATAGGAGGTTCTTTTTTATATGAATAGATATTAATTGAAAGGGAGCGAACTAAAAAAATTAAATGATCAGACTTATATAATTTTATCAATAATTATTTTAAACATAAGTGAATAGGGCTGATCTTCTTGTTTAAAATGATTTATAGCTGAAAGTTCTTGACTATTTAAAGTCCTACCGCCTTCTTCAATCTGCTTAGTTCTAATACTCTCTAAAAGCTTATAAAAATTTTTCAGCTGAGTTATTCTTCTTTTTTCAAGTAAATCTGTATCTAACCGATATTTTCTAATAGTATTAAGACCTAAAATAGAGCTATTTTTAGCAGTAATTATTTCGTCAACAAATGTTAAATGGTCTTGAATTTCTTCATTAGAATTAACACATGGATCTAAGGCTTGATTGATTGGAATTGTATTATGACTTAATTTATCATTACAATTGTCACAAGATAAATACAAGTTTGTCCATGTATATGATAAACTAATATCAACGGCAACTTCGATATGATGATCTATTTCACTAGGTTTATCTTTAAGTTTGGATTCACAATAAAAATATTTGTGAAAACTCATTGACTTTAATTGGAGTTTAATATTGGGATTTCCGTATTTACTTGAATCGGGTCTGCTATTTCCTGATAATAAAAGATTGTTAAGCCATTTTGTTCCTTTATCGATTAAGATTTGAGGTTCAGGAAGTCTTATTAATGCTCTCATTACAAATTCCTGATTATCTCATTAATATTAAAATAATTAAAATATTCAGGGTTTATGACTAATAACTTTTCTTCAATTTCCTTTTTTAGCACATTATCTTTACTTTCAATTGCTAATTTTCTTTGTTGAAGTAATTGTGAAATATCTATATTAAAGCTATTTGTATCAAATAAAGGGCTTCGTAAAATTTCTTCTATTGGAGAATTAGCATAGAAATCGGATTCCTCTACAATTTCTGAATGATCTATTTGATTAGAGCAAACGTAAACTCTTGCATTACTTATTGATGAAACAATAAAAGGGGAATGTGTTGTAATTATTATTTGAAGTTTTGGAAATAATTTTAAAATATTCCTTAGAAATACTTTTTGCCATTTAGGATGTAAATGATTTTCTGCTTCATCAATTAATAATAATCCTTCTATCTGTTTGTACTCTTGAATTGGAATATTATTATGACTACAAATTGCGTAAACTTGTCTTAGTAGACTTGTAAATCGTTGGATTAAATACAAGTTTCCGCTACTTAGTTTGTCTAGAGAAACTTCTCTTTGCAGGACTTTAATTATTGGAGTTAAAGTAACTCTCGAAACATGAGATAATTTACCTTCCGAAATAGAAAGGTTTATTATTTCTTCTAATAAATTATATAAAGATTCACCTAACTCTTTTTCCGTTGTTTCTCTACTATCTTTCAAATAGTCAAAAAACGAAATTATTTTAGTAACATCTACATTTTTATGTATACCAGTTAAAGCGTCGTCTAAATAATTATTTGTACCTAAAGCTTGAATATTATTAATATTAAACTTGTCATTTGACAGCTTAGATGTCCAATATTCTAAAATAAAATCTTTTTTATAATTAGGCTGAAATTGTGAACGGAATATTTTATTAAATTCCATATCATTTGTTAAAAAAGATCCTCCTTCTTGCTTTGAATTTGATTTTAATTCAATTCTTTTGTTTTTGTTGATTACAATATTGGCTCCTATAAAAAAATCTGTTGCGGATGTAATTTCCCTTTCCACTTCACCAAAAACACCGATAAAAAGACTACGAATAGCATCTAAGATTATTGATTTCCCAGTACCATTCTCTCCTGTAATAATGATAACTGGAGGATATTTTAATCGATCTTCATCAGAGATAAACTCAATTTTTGAGTCTAAAAAAGGACCGATATTTCTAATTTTTAAATCACGGATTCTCATAAGCTATTATTGATCTTAATAATATAAATTTCTGTGATAATAAATGTATGTTTTGGCTATTAGCTTGAGTAATATATAAATGCTTTAAATATTATAGCCATTATAATTTTAGAAAAGAAATTATGCTTTTAATAAACATAATATTGATTATAATGAATATTAATCAACAATTATAATAAATTTCTAAAACAAAAAAATCCCCGCCTTTCACAAAGCGGGGATTTAACTAAAACAGAACATTAACCAATTAATTCTAAAACCACTTATTTCTACGTTAGGTAAAACTGGATGGTTACAATAATTTTTAATTTTTACAGAAAATATTTTTCATGCTGTTTTTATCGTACTTTTTAAGTATCAGATCTTAAAACTTCCAGCGGTGGCCGGTTTAAAACACTTCGACTGTTAAATAGGCCGATAAAAACAGTAACCAACGCCACCACAAAAAACAGAATAATCACCGGAAGCAGTGGCGGCGAAAACGGCGTATCAAAACTGTATTTGGCTAAAGCCCAGCTTCCCGGAATGGAAAGGATGATGCCGGTTAGTGCCGCAATCGTGCCCAGAAAAAAATACTCCAATCCGGTAATGATTAAAATCTGCCTTTTGCTGGCACCCAATGTCCGCAGCAAAACGCTTTCCTGAATGCGCTGGTATTTACTGATCAGCACGGAAGAAATCAGCACGATCAAACCCGTCAGGATGCTGAAACCAGCCATAAACCGTATCACAAAACTGATTTTCCCTAAAATATCATCCAGCAGTTTCAGTACCAAAGCCAGATCAATAATCGAAATATTCGGAAATTGCTTCACAATCACCTGCTGATATTTTGCAGAAGCGGCGGCATCCGGAACATGCGTGGTAAAAACATCGTATTGCGGTGCTTGATCTAACACGCCTTTTGGAAACAGCACCAGAAAATTGGTTTGGATACGGTTCCAGTTTACCTTGCGCAGGCTTGCTATTTTTGTGGACATAAAAACACCTTGCACGTTAAACAGCAGTTTATCGCCCAGTTTTAAATGATTGTGTTCCGCATATTTTTCTTCAATAGAAATCGGGATTAAGGCTGCGTTTGCATCCACTTTTCCAATCCAGGTTCCGGCGGTAATTTTCTCCGAAGAAACTAACGAATCACGATACGTTACGCGGTATTCGCGACTAAAAACCGGGCGCGGAACTTTCAGCGACGTATCTTTTTTATAAACTTCGGCCGTTTTGCCGTTCAGTTCCTGCAAACGGATGGTTACAATCGGTACCATTCCAATCACTGGTAAATGCTGGCTTTTGGTCAGATCGACCACCTGTTGCTGCTGGTTGGTTTGGATATCAAACAGAATTAAGTTGGGCTGATTGCCGCCGGAAGAAAGGTTAATCCGGCTCAGTAAAATTGACTGGATAAAAAATAAAGTGCTGATAAAAGCAGTACCCAAACCAATGGAAACCAGCAGAATAATGGTTTGATTATTTGGCCGGTACAAGTTTGCGAAACCTTGCCGCAACAGATAACTCCAGGAAAGTGGCAAAAATTTCCGCAGTAGCCACATGATTAAAGTAGCCACGCCGGTGAGGACCAAAAATGCAATCAACACAAAACCGGTGAATGCGATGGCTTGTTTCCAGTTATCCAATTGTAGTTTGGTAAATATCACCACAAAAGCCAGAATCAAGGCGTAAACCAGCCATTTCAGTGGATCGCGTTTGGAGTTTATGGCATCATCTGAAACCCGCAAAGTGTTTAAAGGCGAAATATTTCGTACCGAAACCAACGGCAGCATCGCAAAAAGCAGGGAAATAACCACGCCCAGCACAATGCCGGTTCCAATGGATGCCCAGGAAATTTCCACCGTGATGGTAATTGGTAGAAAGTCTTTGAAAGCAATTGGCAGCAGTTGCTGGATGATCGTGCCCAAAGCCGCGCCGATCACAGAACCGATGAAACCGATTACCACAATCTGAATCAGGTAAATCAAAAATGCTTCCGTAGATTTTACCCCTAAACAACGCATGATCGCGATGGCTTTCAGTTTTTCGCGCACATAAATATGGATGGAACTGGCCACGCCGATACAACCCAACAGCAAAGCAATGAAGCCGACCAAAGCCAGAAACTTTGTTAAATCTTCAAAAGAACGCGTGGTTTGCTCTTTTTGGGAAGCTACGGTTTGCAAGTTCAGATCTTCTTTGTCCAGCCGCGGTTCGATTTTGGGCGTTAGTTTTTCAATGTTTTCATTCCGGTCGTATTTAATATAATAGCTATAATTGATACGGCTGCCGCGCGCCATCAAACCGGTTTGCTGCAAATACGCCAGCGGCATGTAAACCACCGGTGCCACGGAGGCGGACAGGCTGGTTTGTCCGGGTGCTTTATCCAGAGTTCCGGCGATGGTAAAAGTTACGTTTCCGATTTTAAGCGAATCCCCAGGATGCGCATTAAATTGCAGCATCAGGTTGCGGTCGGCCAGCACTTGTTTGTTTTTGCGGAAAGTGGTTGCTGCAGAGACCGGCGTAGTTTCAATCGAGCCATAATAAGGAAAACCGCCTTCCAAAGCCCGGACCTCCACCAAACGCGTTCCCTGGTTTTTAGTGAAGGAAACCATCGACACAAAACTGCGTTGCGTAGATTTCCGGTTGCCCAGCGAATCAATCAGTTTTTGTATCTGCGGCGAAACTGGTTTGTTGCCGGAAATTACGATATCGGCACCCACCAGTTCGGCTGCCTGCCGATCAATATCCTGGCGGAGATTAAAACCGAATGAATAAATGGCGACCAGGGAAGCAATCCCTAAAACGATGGAAGAAATAAAAAGGAACAGGCGCGAACGATTTTTCCGGCTGTCGCGCCAGGCCATTTGCAGCAGCCAGCCAAAATTAATCGGCCGTTTATAATTAACAGGTTCGTTATTCATTCAAAAAAAGTATCGATAAAAGAAGTATTTAAATTGCAGCAGTTTTCTCGTCGGAAATTAAATTGCCGCCCTTGATGCGGATAATGCGCTGCGTTTTGGAAGCCAGTTCCATATCGTGTGTTACCAAAATCAATGTGGTGCCGCTTTCCCGGTTCAAATCGAATAAGAGTTTCACCATTTTTTCGCTGGTTTCGGCATCCAGGTTTCCGGTTGGTTCATCGGCAAACAAGATTTTGGGTTGATTGGAAAAGGCACGCGCCAGCGAAATCCGTTGCTGCTCGCCGCCGGAAAGCTGGGTAGGATAATGGTGACTGCGGTTGGCCAAACCAACTTTTTCCAGCAAATCCATCGAACGCGCGCGAGTATTTTTTTCGCCGCGCAACTCTAACGGAACCATCACGTTTTCCAGAGCGGTTAAGGTTGGCAGCAACTGGAAATTCTGAAAAATAAAGCCAACGTACTGGTTGCGGATTTGCGCACGCTGATCTTCGCCCAAATTATCCAAAGGAATATTATTGAGTTCTACCAAGCCGGAAGTAGACCGGTCCAGACCGGCGCAAAGGCCAAGCAAAGTTGTTTTCCCACTTCCTGACGGGCCAACGATGGCAAAAGTGGAGCCTTCCTCCACCGAAAAATTGATGTTGTTTAAAACCGTGAGCGTACTGCCTGCACTTTTGTAAGTTTTAGTGAGGTTTTCTATTTTGAGGATATTATTCAAGATAATTGCAGATTAATTGTGTAGAAAGATACGTTTAAAGCTAAACTTAAATGTCAGGCTTATGTTTAAGAATCTGTTTCAGCAATTTTGTTACGCCTTTATGCAAAAATTATTCCCCTTTTCCGCGCTTGTAATCCTCATTTTTTTCTGCGGATGCGGAAACAGTTCCCAACCAAAAACCGACACTGAAAAAGATACGGTAAAAACAGCATCAGCCCCAAAATCAACCCAGAAAAGTATTCTGTTTTTTGGCAATAGTTTAACGGCTGGTTACGGTTTGGATGATCCCGGAAGCGAGTCGTTTCCATCTGATATTCAGCATGATCTGGATTCGCTGAAACTGCCTTACAAAGCCATCAACGGTGGTTTAAGCGGAGAAACAACTTCCGATGGAAAGAACCGGATTAACTGGCAACTGCGCCAGCCGATTGATGTTTTTGTGCTGGAACTGGGCGCGAACGATGGTTTGCGCGGGATTCCGGTTGCAGAAACGGAGGTAAATTTGCAATCCATTATCGATCAGGTAAAAGCAAAATACCCAAAAGTAAAAATGATTTTAACCGGGATGAAAGTTCCGCCAAATATGGGCCAAAAATATGCTGATGATTTTACGAAGGTTTTTCCGCGGCTGGCCAAAAAGAATGAGATGCAGTTAGTTCCGTTTTTGCTGGAAAATGTGGCCGGAATCCGCGATTTGAATCAGAAAGATGGCATTCATCCAACAGCAAAAGGCGCAAAAATTGTGGCTCAGAACGTTTGGGTAGTTTTAAAAGAAATACTGTAATACTGTTTTTATCGATATTTTTTGGGCATTTACCTATACTCTTTCTTTCTTCAGCATAAAATAATGTTTTTTCGAAGCAGATAACTGTTAAAAAAATGATAAGAAATATCGCTGCTGTTAATTTACTCGAGGTAACTATTTAGTGGAAATAATATCCTTAAAAAAGGTTATAAGTTAGTAGATTAGAACGTTTTTTGCGTTTTAAAAGGTTCTGGGATTGAAAGGAAACATAAGCAGGTTTACTTTACCACACCAATTTTATACGCATAAAAGAAGCATTGGTTATCAAAAAACAACTTGTGAACAGCAGAAACTATAATCTTCCAATATGACAAAAATCTTTACCTGTCGTATTTTTTTGCTGTTGATACTGCTTGCTTTTGCTTGTCCGGTTTTTTCTCAAACCAACAAAGGTACCGAGTTTTATACGGCTTATATGGCCAACATTCGCGGTGTTACGGGTAATAACACCTGCCAGATGAGTTTATACCTTACTTCAGATGTAAGCACTTCGGGCACCATTACCGTTGCCGATGGCAGTTTTTCTACGAGTTTTAGTGTTACAGCCAACCAGGTAACTACGGTTACGATGCCACAAACTGCTTTTTTAGCTACCGAAGGGCAGTCGTTAAAAGGAATACACATTGTGGCCGCTGCCCCAATTGTAGTTTTTGCGCACATTTATGCTTCGGCAGTTTCGGGGGCTACGCTGCTTTTGCCGGTTGCCACGCTGGCTAAAGATTATTATTCTATCAATTATACGCAGCGATCAAACGAACCTAACTGCTATTCCTCGTTTGCAGTTGTGGCCACGGAAGACACTACGACTGTTGAGATTACGCCTACAGCAACGCTAAACAGCGGCCACACAGCCAACACGCCTTTTACCATAACCATGCAGAAAGGCGAAGTTTATCAGGGACTTTCAGCTACAGATTTAACCGGAACGCGCATCCGTTCGATAAGTTCCGGACTAAATGTTTGTAAAAAAATCGCTGTCTTTTCCGGCAGTAGTAAAATTTATATTGGCAACGGGCCCAATATGTCTGCTGATAACCTGTTTCAGCAAACTTACCCAACTGCTTCCTGGGGAAAAAATTACATTACCGCGCCGTTAAGCAACCGCCCGTATGACACTTACCGGATTGTGGTAAGCGACCCAACAACAAAAGTAACCATGAATGGAAGTGTGCTGAGTGCCAGTGCGCTAATTAATAATTTTTATTACGAGTTTAACAGCACGGTGCCTAATGTGATCAGTGCGGATAAACCCATACAGGTTGCGCAATACGCCATCACGCAAGTTGCGCTTAACCCGGCCGCTGGCGGAGATTTAGGCGATCCGGAAATGATCTACCTCAATCCGATTGAGCAGATTATTAATAACGTAACACTTTATTCGCCAACTGCTTACAAGATAATACAAAGCTATATCAATGTTATTATTTCGGCCGTTGCTGCACCCAGTTTCACACTTGACGGTAACTCGACTGTAGGTGCTTTTAAAGCTGTTCCAGGCAATGCAGCTTATATGTACGGGCAGTTTTCGGTTTCTTCTGGCACCCATAATATCAAAGCATCTGATGGTTTTAATGCTATTGCTTACGGTTTTGGTAATGCAGAATCTTATGGCTACTCGGCCGGAACAAATCTGAAAAATCTGAATGAGTTTGTGCAGATTAGAAACACGGCTGGTGATTCTATTGCCAGTGCCTGCGTGGGACAAAATCTGAAGTTGCAGGTTACGATTCCGTATAAAACTACTCAGCTGATCTGGATTCCTCAGAATAGTGATCCAGCTTATACAGATAATAGCCCAACGCTAATTGGGCAAACGGTAAAAGATAATAAGCCATTATACACTTATGCGTATCCTAAAAGCCTGATATATAAAACTTCCGGTAATTATGATGTAAAAGTGAGGATTTTTAATGCTATTGCTGATGCTTGCGGTTCATATGAAGATATTGATATTGCGTTTACGGTTTACGATAATCCGGTTGCTTCTTTTACTGCCAAAAATTCAACTTGCCAATCCGATACGCTAAGTTTTATGGATAAAAGTACCGGTGTAACCATTAAAACCTGGACATGGGATTTTGGCGATGGCGGAACATCTTCAATACAAAATCCTACACACGTTTTTAATAAAGCAGGAGATTTTATCGCTACATTATTGGTTACTAATTCTAACGGTTGTACTTCAGCTTTGGATTCACAGAAAATACATATTTATGCTAAACCAATTTCAAAATTTGTAGTTTCTAACCCGGATTGTGCAGCAAAAGCAGTTACGATAACCGATCAATCTACCTCATCCGAAGGAAAAATTGTTTTATGGACTTGGGCTTTTGGAGATGGAACGTTTGAACGTTTCACTAGTAACGTCCCTTTCCAACACATATACAAAACTCCCGGAACTTATAACTTAGAGTTAGTTACTACTACAGACTTAGGCTGCGCAAGTATTGTATCTACTGTTCCGATCATAATACATCCGTTGCCAGAGCCGGATTTTACTTTACCCAAAGTTTGTATTGATGATGCTTTCGCAATTTTTACCGATAAAAGCAGTATTGCTGATCATACAGAATCGGGCTTTACTTATGCCTGGGATTTTGGAGATGCAGCAGCTACAGCTTCCAACCCGGATACTTCAAGTCAAAAAAACCCTCAGCATAAATACATCAGTGCAGCAACTTACCAAGTGAAACTGACTGTTACCTCAAAGGATGGTTGTTCGGCAGATACCACCATGAGTTTTACGGTGAATGGTGCAGTGCCAAAAGCTGATTTTACGGTTTTGAATCCGAATGATTTATGCAGTAAAAGAAGTGTGATGATCAGGAATACCTCTACTTTAGATTTTGGAAATTTAACTCAAGTAGTGCTTTTTTATGATTATACCAATCATCCGGATCAGTTTGAAACAGATGATAATCCTACAACAGATAAATTATACAGCCATCAATATCCGGTTTTTCATACACCGGCAACTATGAATTATACGATTTTGATGCGAACATATTCAGGTACGAGCTGTGTGGATGAAAAGATGCAGGTGATTACTTTAAAAGCTGATCCTCAGGTTGCTGTTACTTTAGCTGCTCAGGTTTGCGCCGAAATTCCGGCTTTTCAGATTCCGGTAAAAGAACTTAACGGTTATACAGGGACAGGCGTATTTTCAGGTATAGGCGTTAGTTCTTCAGGCTTGTTCAATCCGTCAGCAGCCGGAATTGGCACCCAAACTATCACTTATATTTTTACGGCTCAAAATGGCTGTTCAGATACGGTTAACAAGCAAATCATCATCAGCCCGACACCAAAAGTAGTAGCCGGCAAAGATGTTTATTTGTTGGATGGAGGCAGTGTAATGCTTAACCCAACCGTTTCCGGCAATAACTTGACTTATAAATGGACACCTTCATTAGGATTGAGTGCCGATAATATTCTAAGTCCGGTTGCTACGCCACATGTCAATACTACTTACAAACTTACCGTTACATCTGCCGATAGTTGCAGTAATGCCAGTGAAATTACGGTTACAGTTTTAAAAGCACCAGTTATTCCTAATACTTTCACCCCAAATAATGATGGCATAAACGATATTTGGAATATTAAATATTTAGATAGCTACCCGAACGTAATAGTGGAAGTGTTTAATCGTTATGGGGAAAGAGTTTATTATTCTGTTGGCTATACTACCGCTTGGGATGGCAGATATAAGGGCGAAGAATTGCCAGTAGGTACTTATTATTATATTATTAATCCGGGCAACGGAAGGGGCAAATTAGCAGGACCAATTACGATTATCAGATAAAAAAATGAAAAAATTTTACTTTGCTATTTTATTTTTATCAGCTACAATCAGTAGTTGGGCGCAGCAAAAACCACAGTACACGCAGTATATTTTCAATAATTATTTGATTAATCCTGCCATCACCGGAATTGAAAACTATACCGACATTAAAGCTGGTTACCGCAACCAGTGGACGGGTTTGGATGGTGCGCCTGTAACCATGTATTTTACAGCGCATACACCCATCGGGAATAAATTTATTCAGGGTGATCCGATGAGCCAGCCGGCAAATGGCGAAGACCCGATGAGCCGTTCCTACGTGCAGGATTATCAAGCTGCACCAGCGCATCATGGCATTGGTTTTACGGTAGTTTCTGATAAAGCCGGGCCAATTACGCAAAGCAATTATGATATCACTTATGCTTATCATTTGGGCATCACCAGTAACCTGAATTTATCTGTAGGCGTAGCAGCAGGTTTGGCTAATATTAATTTAAATACCAGTCAGATAACTTTAGAAAACGCTTTAGATCCAGCAATTGCTAACGGTACTACCAACCAATTTAAACCTGATTTAGGTTTGGGTGTTTGGGCATATTCGGCAACTTATTTTGTTGGTATTTCGGCGCAGCAGGTATTGCCGCAAACCTTATATTTTTCTTCTAATTCTACTTATAATCAAAGTAAAACTGTACCGCATTATTTTGTTACAGCAGGCGTAAAACTGTTTTTAGCTGAAGATATTACTTTGCTGCCATCAGTAATGTTTAAATATGTAAATCCCGTGCCATCAACCTTTGATGTGAATTTGAAAATGGCTTTTCAGGATAAATTCTGGATCGGCGGTTCTTACCGTCGAAACGATGCCATCGCAGCAATGGCGGGCATAAATGTAGGTAGTTTTCTCAATTTTGGATATGCGTACGATTTTACCACATCCAATTTGAACACAGTGAGCAATGGCACGCATGAAATTATTTTGGGCATCATGCTGAACAATGCTTACAAAGTAATCTGCCCGCGCAGGTTCTGGTAATACTTCTTTTATCATACCTTTTTTAGGGTGCTAAAAGAAGCATCATCTATAATTCCTTGCGCAATCTGGCCACCGGAATATTTAATTGTTCGCGGTATTTGGCAACCGTTCTGCGTGCAATATTGTAGCCGGCATCTTTTAAAATTTCGGTCAGTTTTTCATCCGCCAGCGGGTGCAGCTTATCTTCTCCTGCAATATTTTCTTCCAGAATTTTCTTTACTTCCTTGTTAGAAACTTCTTCGCCACTTTCGGTTTGGATAGCTTCGGAAAAGAAAGATTTAAGTAGAAAAGTGCCATGCTCGGTTTGTACATATTTTGAATTTGCCACGCGGGAAACTGTAGATATATCCATCCCAATTTTATCCGCAATATCTTTCAGAATCATCGGACGCAGGTTTTTTTCATTTCCTGTCAAAAAGAAATCGTACTGATAGTGCATGATTGAATTCATGGTTTTCAGCAGCGTTTGCTGGCGTTGTTTAATCGCATCGATAAACCATTTGGCCGAATCCAGCTTTTGCTTCACAAACTGCACGGCTTCTTTTAATTTTCTGTCTTTTTGAGCTGATTTATCATAATGCTGAAACATATCCTGGTAGGAGCGGCTCACACGCAATTCAGGTGCATTTTTAGAGTTTAAAGTCAGGATTAGTACGCCATCATTATTGCGGATATGAAAATCCGGAATCACCTGCATCTGCTTGGTATTCACCTCGTTAGAATCGCCTGGTTTTGGGTTGAGCTTCAGGATTTCGGCCACAATATCCTTTAATTCATCATCATGCAGGTTCAAAGATTTTTCGAGCTTGTCATAATGCTTCCGGGTAAATTCATCCAGGTAATGTTCCACCACCTGTATTGCTTTTTTTATCACCGGAATTTGCGTGTCTTTCCGCCGCAATTGGATCAGCAAACATTCCTGCAAATCGCGTGCACCCACGCCAGCTGGGTCAAAATGCTGGATCACTTTCAGCATATCTTCCACTTCTTCATCTTCGGCCATCACGTTTTGTGAAAAGGCGAGATCATCCGTGATCGACATAATCGGGCGACGCAGATAACCATCATCATCCAAACTGCCTATAATCTGCTGACAAATACGAAAATCTTTGTCTGATAAAGGAAGCAAATCCAACTGGTTCTGTAGGTTTTCAAAAAACGAACTTTGTATGGCAATCGGCATTTCTTTGCGCTCTTCCTCGTCGTCTCCATTCTGGTCATAGCGGCTGCCGTAATCGTTTAAATTATCATCCTGCAGGTACTCATCAATGTTAAATTCGTCAGATTCCTCACTGCTTTTTTCTTCTTTGTTGAAATTATCATCGTCCGGATCACGGTCGGGATATTCCTCCACCGGATCATTCATATTCGTTAAACTCAAATCCTCCAAAGCCGGATTTTCCTCCAGTTCTTCCTTAATGCGGGCATCCAGAGAAACGGTTGGCACCTGCAGCAATTTGATGAATTGAATTTGCTGCGGCGATAGCTTTTGAAGTAGTTTTTGTTGTAGATTTTGTCTTAACATATGGCGGCCCAAAAATACACTAAAATACAAGATCGCTCAATCCAGATTAAATTTTTACAAACCACGTAGCTGATTTTTATACGTTAATTTTCGTTTTCTGACGGAAATTTTATCTTTATCAAAACTTAAACTTGAAATTATGGGATTTGTAAGCGAATTTAAAGATTTTGCCTTAAAAGGTAATGTAATTGACTTGGCGGTTGGTATTGTTATCGGTGCTGCATTTGGTAAAATTGTTAGCTCTCTGGTAGAGGACATTATTACGCCGGCTATTTTATCGCCTGTATTAAATGCAGCGCATTTGAAGGATTTGAGCCAGCTGGTTTTGCCTGGTACAGCAATTAAATATGGTAATTTCTTTTCGCAGGTAATCGGTTTCATCATAATTGCCTTGGTGTTGTTTACAATCATCAAAGCCATCAATAAAATGAAAAAGAAAGAACCGGTTATTGCAGCTGCTCCAGTGGTAGTGGTAGCTTCTAAAGAAGAAGTGTTGCTGGGCGAAATCCGTGATTTGTTGGCCAAAAAAAATAGCCTGTAAAAACAGTACTCCTTAAATTACAGATGTTAAAGAATCAATTTTAACATTTAAGATTGAAAGATAACATGCCGGAACTATATCGGGTTGGTATATTATGCCTCAGAACGGATGTAAGTAATTTAAATATCTGAGTATTTGTTTTGCCTGAAAATATCTGTGCAAAAGCCAAACTGTTTGTATCTTTTGATACTTTACAATTCACAATTAAATAACAAGCTAATGGAAAATATGAATGATGATGCTATTATGGCGCATATCAAAACACTTACAGAACGGCAAGAACAGCTTTACGGTAAAGAGAACCTGACTGATGATGAAGTGAAAGAATTACACAAAATAAAGCCTGAACAAGATCAGTACTGGGATTTGTTGCGCCAGCGCCGTGCGCTTCGCGATGCAGGAGAAAATCCTAATAATGCTTCCATGAGATCAGAAAAAACCATTGAAAACTACGAAGAGTAGTTAAATTTCTGTTTCAACTTATTGGCATACAATTCCGGAAAAGTATTTTAACATCGGAGTTGTATGCTTTTTTTATCACATAAATTTTCCTTTTTTATCTCACAATCAAAACCCAGCCAGCCTTTAAAATTTTATTATCATTGGAGATTTTATAAAAATAGGTTCCTATTGGCAATGGCTGCCCGTTAAAAGTTCCATCCCAGGGGTTATTATTGCTGATGGTTCTGAATATCTCTTTTCCATAACGGTTATACACTTCAATAATGCTGGCCGGAAAAGCTTCTAAAGCGATAATGTTCCAGGTGTCGTTCACACCGTCAGCATTCGGAGAAAAAGTATTGGGCACATTCAACTCCTGATAAACCTGAACATGCACAGAATCTACCGTTTCGCCACAACCTAAAGCAGAAACGGCATGAAGCGTATAAGTAATGTTTTGATCAGGCGTAACTAAAGGGTTTAACGTGTTGGCATCGGTTAGATAAGTAGCAGGCGACCAGTAATAAGTATAATGATCACCTTTTATACTTCCGTTTAAGCGGATTGCTTTTTTAACAGATACTTTTTTATCCGGTCCGGCATCGGCCACAGGCTGATTTGCAATATTTACAGTAACAGAATCTGTATAAACACAGCCATATAAATTGGTGATTTTTACGTGGTAAACAGTGCTTGCCAAAGGATAAGCAACCGGATTAGCAATTGTAGTATCTGATAAGCCGCTTGCCGGATACCAACTGTAAGCAACGCCTCCGCTGGCATTTAAAACAGTGCTATTTCCCTTACAAATGGTTGTATCGGCACCGGCATCAAAACTGGTTGCTGGGTTCAGGGTAGCATTTACAGAATCCGTAGCGGTACATCCTTCTGCTGAGGTAATTGTAACGCGGTAAAAACCTGCCTGCGCTGAAGTAATATTTTTTATGGTTGGGTTTTGTAGGGTAGAAGTGAAACCTGCAGGGCCAGTCCATTGATAAGATGTTGCGTTTGCAACTGCTAAACTTAATGTTGAACCGATACACAAAGGCGAATTGCTGGAAACGGCCGGTACAGGTTTGGCATTTACCCGAACACTGCTGGTATCAGAAAATACCTGGCAGCAGGCTAAACTTTTATTATCCTCTTGCACCGAATATAATCGGTATTGGTAAAACCCAGGCAACGCAGATTTGAAATTTATCTGGATTGAAGTTGTAGTATCACCGGTTATATCTTTCCAGCCTGATCCATCATTTGCATTCACCTGCCATTGATAAGACGGATTTTGATGCCCCGCCATAATCGTTGCGCCCAATTGATAATTAACCTCATCTCCTTGGCACAAAGTAAGTTTTTGTGCTGAATTTTGCCCGATAAAAAAAGTATTCAAATTAGGCTGACAAGGGCGAACGGTGATATCATCCAATGCTAAATCATTGCCATCACCACCTGGAGCATTATTGATAATTTTAATTACAATATCCGTTTGCTTAACCGGAGTAGTAAAGTACAAGCTGAAATTTCGCCATTCTGGTGTATTTCCCGACGTTACATCTCCCGAATTGAATGATTTCAAAACAGTACCTGAGCTTGTTTCTACAGAAAAAGTCAGGTTAACATCAATGCCTTTCAGTAAATCTTTGTTAAGCAGATTAAGCACCCAGGAAGAAAGCTGAAATGTAGTATTGGGACAGAGGCCACTAATTTGTTTGATGTAAAGCCGATCTCCCGGAACATCGCAATTAATTAACATCATATAGCCATTTGCATTTCCCGTATGATCTGTAGTGGAAAACCACTGGCTGTAATACCCGTTTGAATTGTTGGCGATGGTATATTCCCTGTTTAAAATAGCATCAGTAGAAGTATATAAATAATCAGTTTCTATAACAGGCAGCGAATTACCTCTGCCTGGGCCTGCGCCAAAATCCTCATTAAATACCGGACTGCCTAAAACGCCGTTACAGGTTTGTGCTTCACAACGCAAAATAAACAGTGGTAAAAACAGTATGATTGACAACACTATTGACTTTAAAGCCAACGTGTTCTTAAAATTTAATAAAAACTTCATTCACCCTTCACAAATTTTTTTTGCATAAGTTAAAAACTTATACAGGCAGGTTTACGAATTTGATTGATAATTGGTTTTACAATACTACATAATTGATTTAATTGTAATCGTATTTATTTTGTTGAAGGAAAATATGTATAACCTTTTTTTATTAATAATTAGATTTTTTGTTCAGAATTGGAAACCCTTTTTCAAGCTATAAAACGGCAGTTCTATTTTAGATTAAAGAATACTGTTTTTATCACCTAAAAAATAATATTAAAAAAACCGATTTTTAAATTAACTACTAATTGATATGCAGTAAACAATGTTTTTAAACTGCTGTTAGTTAAAGCTAAACCAACCAGTTTGCCTTATCAATTTCCGGTACTTAAACAAAGTGCGCCCTTGCGTTACTTTACTTTTTTTTATTTGTATGCAATGCAGGGCATACCAGCCGGATTTGCTTTAACCGCTATTGCCAATTTTTTGATTGGGAAAGGTGTAAGTGCCATTGCGATAGGCAGTTTTGATGCAATGATTGGTATCCCGTGGGTTTTCCAGTTTATTTGGGGTGCGTTAATTGATCGGTACCAATTCTCCCTGATGGGCCATCGCAAACATTGGATCGTGTTTTCTCAACTATTGGCATTGTTGGTTACGCTGTGCCTGCTGTTAGTTAAAAATCCGGTTCAGGAACTCGGTTTGGTAACAGCTATCTTTTTTGTGCATAGTATTTTTGCTTCGATACAGGATGCCAGTGTTGATGCCACCGCTATTGCCATTGTGCCACTGCTTGAGCAGGGCCGCATCAATGCTTTTATGCGCTCAGGCTTGCTGCTTGGCGTGGCTGCCGGTGCTGCCGGATTTTCTACGTTGCTGCATCGGTTTGGATTTTTTTATGCCGCCGCCTGTCAGTCGTTGTTATTACTTGTGTTCACAATACTCACTTACCTCACAAAAATTGATCGTTCAGATAGTTATGTTCCTTCCTTCAACCTAAAAGATCTTGGAAAGCCTGATTCTGCAAAAACAGAAAACCCAAGCTTAAAATGGCTTTTTAAAGAGTTGTACAAAGGAATTGTGCATAAAAACAGTATAAGAACTTTTGGGCTGATTGCGCTGGTTTATCTTTGTTTGAGCATTTTTATCCGTTCTTATACTTTTCAGCTGATCCATTTTTTGCATTGGAACGATAATCAGCTTTCGGTTTTACAGGGAACCTGGGGAAGCATCATCACAATTCTGGTAACTTTAGGGGGAGGAATTATTGCAGATCGTATTGGCCCCGGCAAATTACAATTACTGGTTGTAATCTCGATTATTGCATTTTTTCTGATTTTTAGCAGTTTAGGCTCTTACTGGATTCACAGAACGGTTAGTACAACCGGAATGATTGTATACAGTATGGCCGATCCGATATTTAGTGTTGCCGCAATGCCGGTATTAATGGCTTTATGTTTGGCAAAAGTGGAAGGCTCGCAATTTACCACCTATATGGCCATTGTAAATCTTTGCGATGTAATTGGTGCTTACGTTTCGGGTTGGGGCATGAGCGTAACCTCGGCACCGGTAATTGGTTTTATCTGCGGAATGGCAATGCTGATCGCTTTGATCCTGCAAAGAATAAAGTTTTCCAGACGTATTATTTCAACCTGAATCAAATTAGGCAGAAATAAAAAATGGCGCAAACTTTCGTATGCGCCATTTTTATATCGATAAAAGAAGCTCGCTAATTAAGCCAGCTCTGATTCTACAAAAGCAGAAATTTGATTTGTAACAGCAGTTTCTGCCGATTTTACTGTTTTTACAATTCGTGCAGCCACTTTATATGGATCTGCAGCTGAATTTGGACGGCGATCTTCCAGATAACCATTCCAGCCTTTTTCTACCGTAGCCAATGGGATACGAATGGAGGCGCCACGATCAGAAACACCATAACTAAAATCGTAAATGGAAGCTGTTTCGTGTTTGCCTGTTAAACGTTGCTCATTATCAGCACCATAAACTTCGATATGTTCTCTTACCACCGGACGGAAAGCTTCACAGATTTTGTCGTAAATTGATTTATTGCCGGCTGTTCTCAAAGCAGTGTTAGAAAAGTTGGCATGCATTCCAGAACCGTTCCAATCCAAGGTACCCAAAGGTTTGCAATGCCAGTTAATAGAAACACCGGATTTTTCGCCTAATCTTTCCAGTAAATATCTGGCAATCCAGATTTGATCTCCGGCTTCTTTGGCACCTTTCGCAAAAATTTGAAATTCCCATTGTCCGGCAGCAACCTCTGCATTAATGCCTTCTACGTTTAAACCTGCATCCAAACAAATATCCAAATGCTCTTCTACTATGTCTCTGCCAAAGGAATTTTGGGCGCCTACGGAGCAATAGTATTGTCCTTGCGGTGCTGGGTAACCGTTCACCGGAAATCCTAAAGGTTTATTGGTTTCAGGATTCCACAAAAAGTATTCTTGTTCAAAACCAAACCAAAAATCGTTATCATCATCATCAATCAAAGCACGGCCGTTTGACTGGTGAGGTTTTCCGTCTGAAGTTAAAACTTCGCACATTACCAAATATGCCTCGCGTCTTTCCGGATCTTTGCAGATGAAAACAGGTTTTAATAAACAATCAGAAGAGCCGCCTGGTGCTTGTTGGGTTGAAGAACCATCGAAACTCCACATAGCGCAATCTTCTAATTTGCCGCTAAAATCTTTCTCAATTTTGGTTTTACTGCGCAGGCTTTGAGTTGGTTTGTAACCATCCAGCCAGATGTATTCAAGTTTTGCTGCCATTGTTGGTTATTGTTATTGTTTGTTTGTATATTCTGCAACCAAATTTACTCCCAAATAATAATATATTAAATTTATATCATGTAATTGAATCATTTTTAGGAAACTTATTTTCAAATACCTAATTTTTTGAGGAAATGATCTTTTTTAACGCGTTTAAATCTTTTTTTTAGCAATTCCTTAATGTAAACTATTATCTATATCCTGTTCTATCTTTCATTAACAGTTTTTAATTTTTTAAGGAAGGACTATAATGAATTTCAGGCATTAAAAGAAGTAGGCTAAAATTTAAAGTTCTTCGTCATGCTGGCTTTGATCCAAACCAACAATTTCATCATCTGCCGAAACCCGGAGCGGCGTGATTGCATTGGTGATGCGCAGTAAAATCATCGATCCGAAAAAAGCAAAAGCTGAAACACCAATTAAAGCCAGTATGTGAACGAAAAATAAGTGCGTTTCGCCATAAAATAACCCGTTCCCAGTTGTGTTGGCACTGTTTACAGCCGTGTTCGCAAAAACTCCGGTAAGCAGCATGCCCACCATTCCACCTACACCGTGGCATGGAAACACATCCAGGGTATCGTCGATATTTGATTTTGACCGCCAAATTACCACCAAATTACTCACTACAGCCGCTACAACGCCGATAACCAGCGAATGCGGAACAGTAACATAACCGGCAGCAGGTGTAATAGCTACCAAACCTACAACTGCACCGATACAGGCACCCATGGCAGAAGGTTTTTTTCCGCGGAACATATCAAAAAATATCCATGACATAGCTGCAGCAGCAGAAGCAGTAGTGGTAGTTGCCAAAGCAGTTGCGGCCAGAGCATTGGCACCGCCTGCCGAACCGGCATTGAAACCAAACCAGCCAAACCACAACAATCCTGTTCCTAAAATTACATATGTGATCCGTGCGGGCGCGTGTTCCTGTTGTTTGCGCTGTTTTAAATATAAAGCAGAAGCCAATGCAGCCCATCCGGCAGACATGTGAACCACAGTACCACCGGCAAAATCCAGCACGCCGGCTTTAAACATTACACCATCCGGATGCCAGGTAGCATGTGCAAGCGGTGCATAAATAAAAATGATGAACAGGCACAAAAAAATCAGATAGGAATTGAAACGAATCCGTTCTGCAAAAGCACCGGTAATTAATGCCGGCGTAATCACGGCAAATTTAAGTTGGAACATCGCAAATAAAATCAGCGGAACAGTTGGCATCAGGCTCCATGTACTGTTTCCAAGTGTGCCTTTCATCAAAAAGTAAGTTGCCGGATTGCCAATTACACCATGAAAATCATCGCCAAAAGCCAAGCTGAAACCAAATACAACCCAGATAATGGTAATCATGCCCATACAGGCCAAACTTTGAAGCATGGTAGAAATCATGTTTTTTTTGCGCACCATGCCGCCGTAAAAAAAAGCTAAACCAGGTGTCATCACCAAAACTAACGCGGTGGAAATCAGCAGCCAGGCAGTATCACCGGTATCAATTTTGGCATTTTTTATGGAAGTTACATTTACAGAACTAAATATAAGGGCGATCACCATTATAATTAGCAGTAGGATAAACGGTAATGTTTTTTTCATTATCAATTAAAAATTATAAATTTTCTGCTGCAATCTATCATTATTCAAACAGTTTTTTTAATTTTTATAGTAAAAAAAACAATTTTATAAAAATCACTTCTTAAAAAACGTTTTTTATTGTGATTATTATAATTTTAGGAGCTTTAAAGATGAATTTTTAGAAATATTAAAATATTGGTTTGAATTTCAGAATTTATATGACGTAATAGTATCACAAATTTTTGTGCTTATTGTTAAAACTTTATGTTCAAAAAAACACTGATAAAAAAAGCATTTGTTTTTCCATTATGGCTGATTGTTTTAACGGCTTGTTCTCAACCTAAAGCAGCGCAGCAAAATCAGGTTTACACGCATAAAATAGCTGATGCGGATGGTACCGGAAAAGTTTATTTCGGTCGGGAAATTGCCACCGTTATGGGTGCGGCAGGTGCAGATTGGCTGGAGCGAAATAACCGGAATCAGGAGGAAAATACAAAACTTGCCATTAGCAGGATTCCATTAAAAAATAATTCGGTGGTGGCAGATATTGGAGCCGGAACCGGTTATTATACCTTCCGGATTGCCAAAAAAATACCACTTGGAAAAGTGTTTGCGGTGGATGTGCAGGATGAATTTATCACCTATCTCAACCAAAAGAAAAAAGAATTAAGCCGGCAAAATGTGCAGGTAATAAAAGGTACGGAAACCGCCGTTAATTTGCCGGAAAATACGGTTGATTTGGCTTTTATGGTTGATGTTTACCACGAGTTACTTTATCCGCATGAAGTTTTACAATCTTTGCGGAAAGCTTTAAAGCCTGGTGGAAAGTTGCTTTTGCTGGAATATCGGGCAGAAGATCCGGCAATAGAAATTAAAGAATTGCATAAAATGTCTGTTGTTCAGGTAAATAAAGAATTGGAGGCAAATGGTTTTAAATTAGTTGACCGGAAAGAGTTTCTGCCGATCCAGCATTTCCTGCTTTACCAGAAAGTAGATTAATCAACATAAAAATTATCCGGTAAAAGAAGTATTGTTGTACTGGGATACTTCTTTTATCGGACAAAAATAAACCTGAAAAATATGAATTACAGAGCTTTTAAAAATATTGAAGTAGCTGAAGTTGGCCTTGGAACCTGGCAGTTGGGCAGTGCCGATTGGGGCAATGTGGATGAAAGTGAAGCCATGCAGATTTTGCAATCTTATGTGGATGCTGGCGGCAACTTTATTGATACGGCGGATGTTTACGGCATGGGCATCAGTGAAAAAATTATCGGTAAGTTTTTAAAAACGCAAACCAAAAAAATTTATGTTGCTACGAAATTGGGCCGCCGGTCTGACGCGCCGAACGGATGGCCGCAAAATTTTACGTACGATGTGATGAGGAAACAGGTGGAAAATTCATTGTATCACTTGGGCCAGTCGAGTTTGTTTCTGGAACAATTACACTGCATTCCAACTGAGGAAATGCGTAGCGGCAAAGTATTTAATTACCTGCGCCATTTAAAAGATGAAGGTTTGATCCAGAATTGGGGAGCCAGTGTGGAAACTTCCGAAGAAGCCCTGATTTGTTTGGAGCAGGAAGGACTGGCTTCATTGCAAATTATTTTTAACCTGTTTAGGCAGCATGTGGCCGACGAGATTTTTGAAAAAGCCACGACAAAGGGAGTAGCCCTGATTGTGAGGGTGCCGCTGGCTAGTGGTTTGCTTACAGGCAAGTTTGATGAAAATACGCAGTTTTCCGAAAAAGATCACCGTAATTTTAATGCCGATGGCGAAGCTTTTAATGCTGGCGAAACGTTTTCGGGAATTGAGTTTAAGCAGGGAATCCGGTTTTCTAAAAAAATACAGCATCTAATGCCAGATGATCGCATGGCGCAATGGGCCATCCGCTGGATCCTGGATCATCCGCAGGTAACTACCGTAATTCCGGGTGCTTCCAAAGTTTCACAGGTACAAAGTAATGTGGCTGCTTCCGTTTTGCCGCCGTTATCAGCAGAAACCCACCAAAAACTACGGACGCTTTATAACGAGGAAATTTATGGTGCCATCCGCGGTCATTATTGAAATTTATAGGGTAGAATAACATTCCTTCAACTTAAAACAAAAAACCGGCAGCGCTGATCTGCCGGCTTTTGTGCTTTAAAAGAAGCACTGAATTTTATGTGCTAAAAGAAGCATTAAAAGCTGTAACGCACGCCGAACTGCATTTGTCATCTGGAAGCAAAAGGATCAACAGCATAAGGAACGCCCGGATCTTTAAAAGTATAAGTTGGGCAAGTGCTTGATGGCATCGCTTACTTTACCGCTAATTTGCGCGCTGGTAATTTGGGCCTGTAGTTTTCCTGTAGCGAAGAGAACGAAACAGGAAAACAGAAATAGGTACAATTTCTTCATTGTGTCTTTTATTTGGACACAAAGGTTGCTTTACAAAATTAACTTTATGTTAGATATAAGTTAAGATGCCATTAGAAGTATGTTAATTTAATATGAAAAAATTGGTTTTAAGTTTTGAAGGAATACTGTTTTTATCAGTATTTTTTTGGTGTTGGCCAGTTACATCCTGAAAAAACACCGATAAAAGAAGTAAGTATTACAAGCAACAGCAAATTCTCAATAAAAATCAAAACAGCGCCGCGCACCCGGAAACTTTTTAGCTTCGTTATCGCGTTTTGGCAAAGTGGTTTCGTAGCCCAAACTACCTTCGGTAGAGCCGGTAGAATTGGTGTAGTTTACTTTGGAGTAATTGGCATCATGGCTCATTCCAAAACGGAGTTTTTCGGCGCCTTCCCGGTTAATAAACAGATCAAAAATAAAGGATAGCACAAAAGCTTCCTGGCCGGTGCTTCCGCTGGAACGGTACCACAATCCAACATTTACGCTTCGGTTTTTGTACTGAATACCAGCATTAATTGCCGTTACTTTCGCCTGGTTATACATCACGACCGAAGGAATTACATACGATCCGTCATCATCATCATCTTCATTGCCATAGCTATCCAGCGGCAGGCGGTAACTCACATGAAAAACAGAACGCATGGGTAAGGTGGCTTTAGAACCGGTCAAGGTTTCGTTTGGGTGGTTGATATGCTGCAAAGCGCCGCCCACAAGCAAACGGTTGAGGGTAAGGGAAACGCCTGCGCCAGAATCAAAATAATATTTGTTGTTGAAAGCAGGTAATTCTGCAGAAGTAGTTTGACCAGGAATGATCCCGATGTTCTGATCAAGCTGATCATCAAAAATAAGTTTGCTCCAATCAATTTTACGGTTGGTAACGCCCCCCTGCAAACCAAAAGACAGTACGTAATCATCAGAACCAACGCTGTAGGAATACAAGCCTGAGAAATTGTTTTTGGTAAGATAAGCTGAACCTTCGGAAGAACGCGTAACCATCAACCCTAAACCGCCGCCAAATTTGGGTACGTTGTAATCGATGGAAGCCGTCATATAAGACAGCGTTCCGGGCAGCGAAGCCCATTGGTTCCGGTAAATCAGGTTCATGCGCAGATCGCCCTGAAACTGTCCGTTTAAAGCCGGATTTAAGTACAACGGCGAATTGAAAAACTGGGAATACATATGATCCTGTGCATGGGTTTTCTGCTGAAGCAAAAAAATACACAGTAAAAGAAGTATGCCCGTTTTTTTCATTTTTCTCCGCTGAGGTACAACCATTTTAAGTGTTGAACCTGATATTGTACGGCAGAAAAACGGAATAGTTACCCGGCTTTTATCCCCATAAAAACAGCATCTCAGCCAAAAAACAAATACGAAAGCAGGATGGCAGCTACCACGCCGGCAAAATCGGCAATCAATCCTGCCGGGATGGCGTAACGCGTTTTTTTGATGCCGACCGAACCAAAATACAGGGCCACAATGTAGAAAGTAGTATCCGCAGAACCATATAAAACGCTGGATAAATGGCCGATAAAACTATCTGTACCAAAATGCCGCATATTATCCAGCATCATGGCGCGGGAACCGGCACCGCTGAGCGGCCGCATAAAACCGATAGGCAAAACTTCGGTAAAACGTGTATCGATATTTAAATGCCCAAAACCGAATTTGAAAACATCTACCAGATACCCCAGCGCGCCCGAAGCACGGAAAACGCTGATGGCAGCCAGCATTGCCACCAGATAGGGGATGATGCGGAAGGAGGTTTCCAGTCCGCCTTTGGCACCTTCAATAAAAACTTCAAAAACGTTAACTTTTTTGCGCAGCGCCCCCAAAATAAACAGCACCGGAATAGCCAGCAGAATCAAATTGCTCGCAACTTTAGAAACTTCGCTGATCTGATGTTTATCCAGAAAAAACTTAAAATAAAATACTAATCCTGCCAGAAACAGCGTGATGCCGCCGAGCCAGCCTATTACCACACCATCCCAAAGCTTTAACTTTTGCTTGTAAGCCACTGTTAATAAGCCAACTAATGTGGCCACATAAGTTGCAATAATGCAGGGAATAAAAATATCCGTTGGATCATGTGCGCCTAAAATAGCCCGCTGTGCAATGATGGAAATAGGTAAAATAGTTAAACCCGATGCGTGCAGCACCATAAACATAATTTCGGCGTTAGAGGCGGTATCTTTTTCAAGATTAAGTCCATGCAAGCTTTCCATGGCTTTCAATCCGAGTGGCGTGGCGGCGTTATCCAAACCTAATAAATTGGCCGAAAAATTCATCATCATGGCACCATTTGCGGGATGATTTTTGGGTATTTCCGGGAACAGGCGGTTAAAAAACGGTGCTACAATGCGCGATAAAAAATTGATGGCACCAGCACTTTCGCCAATTTTCATGATGCCAAGCCAAAAGGCCATGTTACCAATCAAAGGCAGCGCAATATCCATCACCGAGGATTTTGTAGAATCAAAAATACCATCCACCAGCAGTTTAAAAATTTCGGTATCGCCCAGAAAAATTAGCTTAAACAGCGCAATCAAAAAAGCGATGATAAAAAAAGCAACCCAAACGTAATTTAAGGCCATAAGCGGATAATGGAATTTTGGGTTTGAAGATAGGAGAAATTGAAAATAATCAGGCACTAATTTGTGAATTAGCTATGCATTGCCTAATAAACTGTGCATATATTTTACCTGAAATCTTATAAAAACAACCCAAAATCCTGTAAGCCCTCGCCCAAAACCGATGCTTATTTTTGCATGATAAAAGAAGCATTGTGCAAAAAAACACCCTACATAAAATATATCCGGTTACCGGCATGAGCTGTGCTTCGTGCGCTATGAGCGTGCAAAGCATTGCAGCGGCGGTTCCGGGCGTGCAGCAGGCCAATGTAAATTATGCTACGCAGGCTTTGGATATTTACTTTAATCCGAAGCAAACCGATCAGCACCAAATTCAGCAAGCCATCGAAAATGTGGGTTTTGGGTTGATTGTGGATGAAGAAAACGCCTTTGATCAGCAGAAACAGCAACAAGAAAAAGCCCTTAATCAGCTTAAAAAGCAAACTTTTGGTGCTGTTTTATTAACTGTTCCGGTCATGGTTTTAGATATGGTTTGGATGGATTGGAAACCTGCCAACTGGATCATGCTGTTTTTAACGTCTGTTATTCTGTTCGTATTTGGCAAAAGATTTTTCGTAAATGCCTGGAAACAAGCCGTTCACGGTCGTGCCAATATGGATTCGCTGGTAGCCATCAGCACTGGCGTGGCTTATCTGTTTAGCTTGTTTAATACCGTTGCGCCAGGTTTTTGGCTGCGGCGCGGCATCGTTCCGCATGTTTACTTTGAAGCGGCAGCCGTAGTAATCACTTTTATTTTAATTGGAAAACTGCTGGAAGAACGTGCTAAATCGGGCACTTCTGCTTCGATTAAAAAACTGATGGGTTTGCAGGAGAAAACCGTTTGGCTGATTAAAAATAATACGGAAATCGAAACGGCTATTGCCTTGGTTTTGGCGGGAGATTTTCTTCGCATTAAACCGGGCGCCAGGATTCCGGTGGATGGCGAAGTTATTTCCGGTACTTCTTTTATTGATGAATCTTTGATGACCGGCGAACCGATGGCTGTTTCCCGAAAAACCGGCGACGAGGTTTTTGCCGGAACCATCAACCAAAAAGGAAGTTTTGTATTGAAAACGACCAAAGTGGGCAGCGAAACCTTACTTGCCAAAATGATTAAAGCAGTGCAAAATGCGCAAGGATCAAAAGCTAAACTACAAAAACTGGCTGATCGGATTGCTGCTGTTTTTGTGCCGGTAATAATTGCAATTGCGTTGTTAAGCGCCGCTGCCTGGTGGATTTTTGGCAATAATCAGGCTTTTAGTCAGGGTTTATTAAGCTTTGTAACGGTGCTGGTTGTGGCTTGCCCGTGCGCTTTGGGGCTGGCCACGCCAACCGCAATTATGGTTGGCGTAGGCAAAGGTGCCGAAAAAGGAATCCTGATCCGCGATGCCGAAACGCTGGAAAGAGCCGATCAGGTAAATGTGGTTGTGCTGGATAAAACCGGCACCATCACCGAAGGAAAACCAAAACTGACTGCTTTAAACTGGAATAAAAGCCTGAATGCTAATGATATAAAAACTCTTTTAGGTATTTTGCTTTCTGCCGAGCAACAATCTGAACATCCGCTGGCTGCTGCCATCACCAATTTTTTAGTGCTAAAAGAAGCATCGGCACAACCAGTTTCAGATTTTAAAAGCAGCACCGGTGCAGGAATTTCTGTACAGCATCAAAATAAAGCTTACTGGATCGGCAAGCCAGATTGGGTGCTGAATATGGTTAACGTTTCTCCGCAGGAAAACCAGATTCATCAGCAATCTGCTTCTGCAGAAACGATAATTTATTTTGCTGAAAACAACAAATTGCTTGCCATTTTAACTGTTGCTGATGAAATTCGTGCCGATGCTGCCAATGTTGTTTCAAAGCTTAAAAATGCAGGTAAAGAAGTTTGGATGCTTACCGGAGACGCGGCTGCAACAGCCAATTATGTAGCTGAAAAAGTAGGTATTAAAAATGTGGTTTCTAGTGTCTCGCCTTCCGGGAAAGCGGAGCAGATTAAAAAATTGCAGCAGCAAGGCAAAGTAGTGGCAATGGCCGGCGACGGGATAAACGATGCAGAAGCTTTAGCCACAGCAGATGTTTCTGTAGCAATGGGTCTGGGTTCTGATATTGCAATGGAAGCGGCCAGGATCACGCTGGTTTCGTCCCAAATTTCGTTACTGCCAGAGGTATTTCGTTTGTCAAAACAAACCATCCGCACCATCCGGCAAAACCTTTTCTGGGCCTTTATTTACAACATCATTATGGTTCCTGTGGCAGCCGGCGTGCTGATTCCGGTTTGGGGCATCCACCTCAATCCAATGTTTGCCGGTGCTGCAATGGCTTTAAGTTCGGTTTCGGTGGTAACCAACAGTTTGCTAATTAGGTGGCGAAGCTGAATTTATACTGCTAAAAACAGCATCGGTTTAATACAAAATCAGGTATCGTTTATCCAGCGTTTCGGGGCGTTTTTTGTACCAGATAAAATTTTTCAGTATTTTTTCTTCCGGATAATTTTCGAAAGCTTTTAAGATTTTAAAGTCGTGTTTTTGCCGTAAATTTTTAAGGCTGATTTCATCAATATAAATAATTTTAGCAGGAGATGCCTGCTGCTTTAAATCAGTTTTAGAAACTCTTTGTACCGTTTGATTTGTGTAGAATTGAAAAGCATTATTCAAGCTATCTAACACAAAAACCGGCTTTTGCTGCAGGTTTTGGTTGATGTATTTTGGTGCCGATACATCTGCTTTATAAGTAGTTAGCAGTGGATAAAAGATGCTGTTGAGGTAAAAGTTGACAAATATTAACGTGCAGCAGGACAATAAAAATACCAGCGAAAAGCTGGAAGTTTTTTTATACAAATAGAAACTCAGCAGGAAAAATACAATCACTTCCACCCAAAACAAAGTGGTTTGCCCAGGTTGAAGGAAGTAATTGAAAGCTAAAATTGCAGCTATCAAAATTCCGGTTTGTAAGTATTGAATGACTTTAAGGTAGAAGATGATTTTTTTAGATATTACTTCAACCCAAACTCCGGCCGTAATAATGGCAAAAAACGGAAAAATAATATTGGTATAAAATGGCAACTGGAAACCTGAAAGCGAGAAAATGAGCCACATGCTAAGTGCGCCGCAAAGCGTATAATATTCGGCCTGATGCTGTTTTTGCCACACTTTTTTTAGGGTGATAAAAACAGCATACAGCAGCATGAAAAACCAAGGCGCAAAGGCCCATATTAAAGTGTGGACGTAAAAAAGTTTACTGCCCTGCGGTCTGGTTATCGGGCCGGAATTAATGAAACGGCCAAACTGGCTGTCCCATAAAAACCAATGGATACCGGAAATATGTGTGCTTGAAAAGGTGGCCTTTTGCGGCTGGCTATCAAACTGAACGTATAAACTATAAATTTCAGGCAGAATGAAAATGGTTGTGAGCACGATGGCCAGCAGCCATTTCCAGCGGAAAACTTCATGATAACGTTTTTTCAAAAGCAGATGGCCCAGCACGGCTGCCCCAATCGGGATCAGTGCAAAAATACCCTTCGTCATCACGGCGCAACCGGCAAACAGTGCGCCCAATAGCAAATCCTTCCAGCTAAAATATTTTTCGAGCTGATAAAAATGATAAACGCTGCCGATAATCAAAGCCATGAGGTAAGGTTCGGCCCGAACATCTGTATTGGACATGAAAATATGCTGTGCCGTGAGCAGGATGAGCGCGGCCATGACAGCTGTTTTTTGTCCGTAATTTTTTTTGGCAAACAGATAGGTATAAAATACCGACAACAGGAAAAACAGCAAGGCTGGCAGTTTATAACTCCAACTGGAAAAACCGAATATTTTAAAACTCAGCGCAGCCATCCAAAAAGGGAAATGTGGTTTATCAAGCCAGTCTTTTCCGTAAGAAACCAGTTCCCAGTAATTGCCACGCAGCACCATATTTTTGGCCAATGCGGCGTACAAACCGGGATCATCGGTAAAAAACGCTACATTGATGCCGGATAACTGAACGGCAATTGCCAAAAATAAAACCAGCAGCCAGGGAGCATCTTTTTTAATATTTATGGCCATAAGCTAAACAAACGGAAAGATTTGATGATTTTTAGTTAATAAAAGAAGCATATTATTTTTTGCTTAAACCAGACAGACGATGTACCTAAACTGCAAATATGCCAAATAATTATGATGCTGCTGCCTGGTTTTACGACGGGCTGGCACAAGTGGTTTTTGGTAAAGCACTCATCCGGGCACAGCGTTTTTTGGTGAGGCATATTTCCGCAGAAACAAAAGTGCTGGTTGTGGGTGGTGGTACGGGCTGGATTTTAGAGGAAATTGCGGCTGTGCAACCAACTTGTTTAAAAATTACTTATGTGGAGATTTCTGCAAAAATGTTGCGCTTATCTAAACAAAGAAATTGCGGGCAAAACGAAGTAAAGTTTGTACATGCGGCAATAGAAGATTACGAAATTAACCAGCCTTTCGACGTTATTTTAACACCCTTTTTGTTTGATAATTTTTCTGAAAAACGGATCCGGTCTGTGTTTCAGCAGTTGCATCAAAGCTTAAAACCTGATGGTTTGTGGTTGTTATGCGACTTTCAGGTTGAAAAAAACTATGCTGGCATCTGGCAAAAAATTATCCTGCAAACAATGTATTGGTTTTTTGGCTGGCTGTGCAGTGTGGAAACGAAAAAACTGATTGGTATGGATGCTTTTTTCAAAGCCGAAAATTATACTTTGCTTTCAAAAAAAACTTTTTATCGGGGCTTTATAATTTCGCAAGTTTATCGGAACACAAAATTTTAGTTGGTAAAAGAAGTATTGTTCTTTTAAAATACATCGTTCAAACCCAATTAAACCTACCACATTCCCTATAGTCTGAGATGTATAAATCAACCTAAACATGAAAAAGTTAATTTTTTTATCAGCCTTAATAACCAGTAGTTTTTTTGTGAAAACTGCCGATGCACAAATTGGTGTTCACTTTAATATCAATTTAGGTTTGCGGCCAGTTTATGCACCAGCACCTCCGCCGCCGCCCGTTGATGATAATTATTACTATTTGCCTGATGCCGAAGCTTATTATTCTGTGCCAGAGCACGCTTATTATTACCAGAATGAAGGCCGCTGGATCTCAAGTCCGCAACTGGCAGGCCGTTTTCATGATTACGATTACAGTCGGATGCGCCATTATGCCATTAATGAACCTCGGCCATATTTAAGAAACGATTATTACCGTGATCATTTTAACGGACCACAATTTGCTGCCCGCGATAACCGGAATTTCGGCGGAAACCAACATTTTGATGGCCCGCAGGGACGTGGCGATTTCGGTAGAAATGATTTTAACAGAAACGACCCGCATTTTGACCACCATGACCAAGATCATCATGACCAAGACCGTGATCATCATGACTGGCATGATGACCGCGGAGGATATTAAACATCAATTTTTCCTGCATAAAAAAAGCTTCGTTCAACCGGAGGCAGCTTTTTTATGCAGGAAATTTATTATTCCCAGGCACTGGCTTCATTTAGCTGATGAATGTAATTTGCATCTAAATCAAGTTCCGTTGCTTTAATAATGTCTTGCAATTGTTCCAAACTGGTAGCACTGGCAATAGGTGCGGTAATACCCGGGCGGTTCATCAGCCAAGCCAAAGAAACTGCAGCAGGAGTAGTGTTAAGCTGATGCGAAACCTCATCTAAAGCTTTTAAAATTTTAAAACCACGATCATTCAAATATTTGCTTACGCCTTTACCGCGCTGGCTTTTAGATAAATCAGCTTCTGAACGGTATTTTCCGGTTAAAAACCCACTTGCCAGCGAATAATAACTGATCACACCCAAATTATGTTCTTGGCAAAGCGGCTCCAGTTCTTTTTCGTAACCTTCCCGGTCGTACAGATTATATTCAGGTTGTACCGTTTGGTAAGCCGGAAAACCATGATCTTTACTTGTTTTTAAAGCTACGGCAATTCGTTGGGCCGTCATGTTGGAGGTGCCGATGATGCGAACTTTTCCTTCGTTCACCAATTCCTGATAAGCTGAAAGCGTTTCTTCCATCGGGATATCCGAATCGTCTTTGTGCGATTGATATAAATCGATGTAATCGGTTTGCAAACGCTGCAACGAATCTTCAACCGCTTGTTTAATCCATGTTTTTGACAGCCCTTTTTTATCGTGCGCCATTTCCATCCCAACTTTTGTGGCGATGATGACTTTATCTCGGCCACCGGTTTTTTTCAGCCAGTTACCAATGATCGTTTCAGATTCTCCACCTTTGTTTCCGGGCACCCATTTAGAATAAACATCGGCCGTATCAATAAAATTCAAACCGGCATCCATCAGCCCATCCAACAGTTGGAAGGAAGTATTTTCGTCAATCGTCCAACCGAAAACATTTCCGCCAAAAGCAAAAGAGGGAACAACGATTTCGGATGAACCTAAATTATGTTTTTTCATGTTCATATTTTTTAGAATAACACGCAATCCGGCGATGTGTTTACCAAGAATCCGGGAAGCTGATTTTTGATGCTGATCCGGCCAAAATAGATTGCTGATTTTTACCCGATAAAAGAAGTATGCATGCTAATCACTCCAAAATTGCATTGCGAAAAAAGCTTATAAAGGATTTCCCTGCACATCGGTATCAATGCTTTGGTTTTGAAACTTAAAAAACATTGCAACGCATTGGTTGGCATCTTTAAAATAAATAAACAAAGCGCCATCTTGCCTGCTGCCATTATTTTTGCTTTCCATACTGGTATCGCCCTGGTTTAGGTGGATGTCATGAATGCCGAGCGAAGGGTTTGGGTCGAAATAAATATGCTGGTCTGGTTTGCTACCCGGATCGTTATCATTCCAGCCGGAACCAAAAGCAAAAACTTCTGCCTGCGGGTTGTTTTTGGCTTTTTGAATCCAAGGATCAATATCACTATTGAGATTTTCTCCGGGCGAAGTGTCGCTTTTAGGCTGCACAATTTTCATTGCCTCAATCGGAAAAAGCGGCGTTTCCGAATGTAAATAATCCAGACAAAGCGTAGGTTTCAGGTTAGCTTTAGCGGTAAAACCAACGTTCAATTGCAAAAAATCTGCTATAATCGGGTGCTGGTAATTCTCATCCTTATAAAACATCACCATCCTGTCAGTATCCAAAACTGCACTTTGATCAGATGGATAATTTTTTATCTGGCCTGCCATTCTTGAATACACATCAACAGCAATGCGGTAATAAGTATCGGTTTTTACCAAAATCTGGTAATGGTCTGCACCTTGCTGGTAAGGGCTGGCATCCAAAATCTGTCCTCGTAAAGCACCGTAACTGGTAAGTGGCATGTTTTTTTTCTGATAAAAGTATTACTCTTTTTTCGATTTTTAATTGAAATCTTCTTCTAAAATTACATTCAATTTTAGGGTGATAAAAGAAGTATAATTTGTATCGGTAAAAACAGTATCGGATAATTATTACGGATCTGAAACTGAAGCACACCATTAAAACATTTTTAAGTTGTTGCTAACTTTTTGAAAACAGAATTTAATTTCAGTCAGCGATTTCATGCCCGAGTAACGTGTGCTCAATTCTCGGATCAGGAATAAACCACAATACGGCCACAATTGCATAAATTACCAAACTCAGTTTTGGGTTAATGAAAGCCAAACCGATAGCCAGTGCATAAAGCAAAATAGACACTTTCCCTTTCCAGTCTTTGCCAAAAGCCTTTGCAAGTTTGGATGTTTTGCCAGCCTGTTTCATTAAAATAAAAGCCAAAATGGAGTAGGCAAAGGCATTCATCAGCAGGATAGTGCCGTAAATAGCCACTCCCCAACGGGTAAAATGATTCTCGCCCAGCCATTCCGTACCAAATGGCACCAGCGAAAGCCAGAACAATAAATGCAGGTTTGCCCAAAGCACTTTACCATTTATTTTATCCACCGCAAAAAACATGTGGTGATGGTTGTTCCAATAAATTCCAACGTAAACAAAACTTAAAACATAACTCAAAAACACAGGAAACAAAGTAATAATAGCCTGTAAATCATCACTATGCGGAACTTTTAACTCTAAAACCATAATGGTGATAATGATTGCAATTACGCCATCACTAAAAGCTTCTAAACGTCCTTTATGCATAATTTTGATTAGTGAAAAGTCTAAGATCGTCTTTTTTCAGAATATTAAAATTGCTTAGGCCGATACTTCTTTTATTGACCTAAATTTGTACTGATTCAAACTACAATTTACTGTCCTTGCTTTTAGAAATTTTATATCAGGATGAACACCTCATCGCCATCAACAAGCCACATGGTTTGCTGGTTCACCGCTCTGCCATTGCCCGCGATGTGCACGAATTTGCTTTGCAGCTATTGAAGAACCAGATTGGAAAATGGGTAAATCCCACCCATCGCATCGACCGGAAAACAGCTGGTGTTTTGCTTTTTGCTTTGGATAAAGAAACTGAAAAAGCAATGCAAATGGCCTTTGCAGAAAACAGGGTGCAAAAGAAGTATCTGGCAATTGTGCGTGGCCATACGCCTGATTATGAGGAAATTGATTATCCGCTGCGGAAAGAAAACGGCACTTTGCAGGATGCTTTTACAGCTTATCATACTTTGCAGCGGGCTGAACTGGATATACCTTTGGGCGCGCATCCGAGTTCGAGGTATTCTTTAGTAGAAGCCAAACCAACCACTGGCCGAATGCACCAGTTGCGCAAACATTTTAGTCATATTTTTCATCCGATTATTGGCGACCGCACGCATGGTTGCAACAAACAAAACCGGATGTTTAAAAACAAATGGCAAATGGAAACTATGATGCTGCATGCAGAAGAACTTTCGTTTCAACATCCAATTACAGGTGTTTCCATCACCATAAAAGCACCTTTACAAAATGAATTTTTAGAAGTAATGCAATTAATGGGCTGGCAAAAATTAGCAAACAATGATTAAAGTTGCCTATTTAATCAAACAAAGTTGGTTGAAAAAAAAAATTAGCTTATCAACAATTAAAACAGCCAATTTCAGCTATTGCTTGTTATTGATGCTTCTTTTAACGTCCGGATTTTTATCCTGTAAAAGAAGCATATTGCACCACACCAACCGGGAATATGATACCAAATTAGTGCAGCTTTTGCGAAAGTTGGAACATCATTATGCTGATAAAAAAGTCAGAATTAATACGTGGGATCAACAATTGGATGCTTACCAGGACTTGGATGTTTTGAATGATGACAACAAAAAAATCCAAACTTTAACCATTGGTGATAGTGTTGAATTTGTAGGTTTGGATTTGAGTCAGCCGGATGGTATTCGCGCAGAAATAAAAATTCAAGAAAACAATACCGGCTATATTCCATATTGGAAAGTAGAGGAATTTGAACCTGCAATTCGCCTTGATCCGGACCTGCGCAATTAAGAAACCAGCTTCAAATCGAGGTTAAAAATTATTTCAACACTAATTATCCCATTAAAACACCTGCTTTAAATTAATATTTAAATCAGTATAAATACTTTAAATAATTGGGTACTTATACTGATACGAAACATTTTATATTGTATTATTTTTACAATTAGTTAAATTAACCTTTAATTATATATTGTTATTGTTTTAAAGTAAATATATAGTAAAAGATTTAATATGTTTCTGTATGAATGAATTAATTTAAAATTTAAGATGTTATGAAAAATTTAGTAAATGATTTTTTAGGTATTGAGTTAAAGCAGCACTATTTTGAAGAATTTAAATTATGCGGAATACCGGTTCCTGTATATAGTAATACTGCTGGCTTCATTTTAAAATTTAAAAGTGTAGAATCTTATCTAAATTACATAAATGTACTAAAGTTGATACTAACTGCTATGAAACTTGCAGATCCGGAAAATCACAAGTATGAGATACAACGAAGCAAATCTTTCATTATTAATTTGCTTGAAATTATGCGGAAACAGTTTGCAGAAAAATATAATTGACTTCAAAAAAATGTTTTTGCTCTGAGAAAAATGATAGCGTTTACATCATTTTGATTCCGGCATTTTTAAATCTTCCAAAAATTTCTTCAAGAATTTTGCCTTTAAAATTTGTTTCATTGTAAACATTGTTAATCCAAACTTCTACTTTTAGTTCGATACTATCAGCTCCGATTGCGTTGAACAAAATCTCTACCGGCATATTTTTTACGGAATTTTCTGCTTTTCCAACTTCCTCTTGAATAATATTTTTTACTACCGCAATATCTGTCTCACTGTTGATTTTTAGCAAAAATTCTGTTTTTAAGTAGTTGTTGCTCAATGTCCAGTTCACCAATCTACCGGAAAGCAAATCACCGTTAGGCACAATTACTTCCGATCCTTGCGGTGTAAGCATCCGGCTGGCCCGAATACCAATATCCAAAACCTTGCCTTTTTTATCAGCCAGTTCTACAAAGTCGCCAATTTGAAATGGCCTTTCAAAAATCAAAATAATACCCGAGACAAAGTTGTTGACAATGTTTTGCATGCCCAATCCAATACCCACACTCAAAGCACCCAACACAACAGTCAGTTTATCAATTGGAACCCCTGAAGCGGTAATTGCCATAAAAAATCCAACTAAAATCACAATTAACCGAATCAAGGCCAGTTTGGAGCTTTTTTGTTCCGTTTTGCCCATAACTGTTGAGCTGCCTTCGCCTAATAAAATGCCAATATTTTTTTGCAGCCAAATGGAGATGTATAAAATGATGCTAAACAGCAGGATATTGCCCAGCGTATAGCCGATGTTGCCAAAACTGCGTTGTTTGTTCAGCATCAGTTCTACCATAGAAAACACGGCACCGGAAAAATTTAGATTAATAAAGAAAACTAATAGCCACAGTAACACAGCCATGACAGTGAGTACTTTGCGAAAAGTTTTACGTACTTTATCAATATTGATTCTTGAAAATATACCTTCTGAGCAGGAACTGATCCGGATTTGTAATTCTAACGCTTCTGAGATAATATGAACGAGTACCGCCAAACCGACTACTTGTGTGAGACTAGTAATAGCTGTTTGACTGAAAACTTTGGCCAAGCTGATTCGCCCAAAAAGATTCAATAAAATTGCCACTCCATTCAGCAGCAAATAAATGCTCACCATGGGTTTTAAATACTTTTTGGAAATGGTTTTTCGATCAACTTTCTTGTAAAAAACTATTCCGATATAGATGGAAGCCAAGTTCAGTAATATCAGTCCGCTTCTTAAAATCAATCCATAATTAATAACTGCAATAGTTACAGAAATCAAGATGTATAAGGTTACAATGAGCAGCCAGAATTTAAATTGAGCAGACTGGATTCGCTTCCTGAAAAATAAAGTCAGCATAAAAAGTAGTACCAGCTGGATGAGTTCTATGTAGGAAGGCGGAGAACCGGGTTCAAATAATGGCGTTACGTTTAAAACCACAATCAATGTGGTTAGCAAAGGCATTGGGCCAATATAATTAAATTTTAAAGAAGCCAATTTAGGGTTGAGCGGTACTTTGTTTACCACCTTAAAATTGCGGAAAACCCAAATGAAGAATGCCGTACCAAACAGGATGAGCAGCAGCCGATTGTCCCAGGTGCTATTTAAAAAATAGGATAAAATCCGGTTTTGGCCTTGATAGGAAGTTCGAAAAAGCTTGGCAATATTAGTGGTTGTAGTAATGGGTGGTGCAGACCACAAGTAAGGCGATTCTTTGCTGAAAGCATTTTGCCCGGAAGTTTTAATATGGTCATTGATACTAGTTTGCAGATCGTTAATTTCAAAATAAACGGTAGAAACCTGTGCCAGCAAAGTGCCAACACTATCCAACGTACTTGCAGTAACTTTGCCTGATGCCTGCAATTTTTGACGCAAATCTGTTAGTTGTGCACTGTAAAGTTGTTTGCTGGTATCTTTTACAGCTGGCTGAAGCAAGCTATCGGCACTAAACCCAATAATCTGGTCGGACATTTGGCGCAGGTTAGTATTATAGGCGGATAAGGTTTGGCGCCATTCTGAAAGCTGGATTTGTTCGCCTTTCAAAATGGATTGATAGCTCAGCAGCGTTTTAATTTCAAGAATGCGCGAAGTGCCCAAAATATCTTCCTTAATCTCGGCCACGTTAACTTTAATATCAGGCAAATCTGTACGGATTTGCGCTAAATTATAACCATTTTTATTGTGTGTATTAATTTGTGTAATTGCATTTTGTGCACGTTCAATCCTGAAAAGTAAAGTATCTGGAATTGTGGCAACAGTATCGGATGCTGTTTTTACCGGTGTTTTTTCTTGTCCGAAAGCGGGATTTTTAATTACAATGAAACAGCTGAAAATGCTGAGCAGTAAAATAAAATGGAATTTATAAATGGCTGAAAATGGAAGATTAATCATTTGCAAAATCAAAATTGTTCTTCAAATCTAACGCAGCCCAGAAATATTGTTTTTGTTTTGTTAGAAAAGTCATTACTGGCTTTTAGCAGAAGATAAAATCAATCAGCTTTAATTTCTTTCAACTTAACAGCTTGTTTCCAACCAAAATCCAGGTTGGTTTTTTTTACATGGCAATTGTGGCAAAGCAACTGGTAATTATTTAGCCAGCATCCGCCGCCGCCAAACTTTATTGGTACAACATGATCCAATTTTACCTTTTTGCCAGAATTGCAAACTGCACATTTCCAACCACCATTGTACAAGGTAACGAATTTTCGGATGGTCGCCTGCCGTCCATCAATAATTTCCCAAACGGCGGTGGCAAAAGCCGCACAAGGTTGAGTTGCCCAACGTGTTCTGCGTCCGGTTAAAGCCCGCCCGCATCCGCAGGAACAGCTTTTATCTGATTGTGACGGAAACATTTTTATAAATTTCTAAACCAGTTTGCACCCGTTTGTACACATTTACGGGTTGGGTTTGATATACTATTGCCGGATCAAAAAACAAAATGCGCTTGTTATTTGCTCGTAAATATTTAACTTGTTTTGGTGGAAGCGGGGCAAATATTGGGTTTGGCAAATTTGGGTTGATAAAAGAAGTATCTGAAATAATAATGCTGTTATTACGGTTTAGTAAACCAGACTGATGCTTCTTTTAACTCACAAAAAAATATTAAAAGTAAAGTTTTAGTCGGAAACAATACAGGCAAAATTATGATTAGTACTGAACAAAAACAGCAAATGAAAGCAATTGTGATTACCCAACCCGGAGACCCGGAAGTTTTAAAAATTGAAGAACGCGAAAAACCTCAGCCTAAACCAAATGAGATTTTGATTAGGGTGAAAGCTGCCGGCGTTAACCGGCCTGACGTTTTTCAGCGAAAAGGAAATTATCCACCGCCGGCAGATGTGTCGCAGGATATTCCGGGTTTGGAAGTTGCCGGAATAGTGGAACAGTTAGGTGCCGAAGTTGATCAGTGGAAAATTGGTGATGAAGTTTGTGCCTTGCTTGGTGGTGGTGGTTATGCAGCATATGCGGCGGTTGATGCGCGTCATTGTTTGCCGATTCCTTCGGGCTGGACTTTTATAGAAGCAGCTTCTTTACCGGAAACTGTTTTTACGGTTTGGCAAAATGTTTTCCTTCGCGGAGGTTTGAAAAGCGGTGAAGTTTTCTTGATTCATGGCGGAAGCAGCGGTATTGGTATCACGGCAATTCAATTGGCCAAAGCTTTTGGTGCCGAAGTTTTTGCCACCGCCGGAAGCGATGAAAAATGTAAAACCTGCGAAAAATTGGGTGCTAAAAGAAGCATCAATTATAAAAAAGAAGATTTTGAAACTGTATTGAAAGATATAGGTGCGGATGTAATCTTGGATATGATTGGAGGCGAGTACATTCCAAAAAATATCCGAATTTTAAAACCGGACGGCCGTTTGGTTTACATCAATGCGATGCTGGGCGGTAAAGCAGAAATTGATGTGACAGATTTGATGAAGAAACGTTTAACACTGACAGGCAGCACGTTGCGCAACCGTAATGCTAATTTTAAAGCACAATTGGCAGCAGAAATTAAAGAAAACGTATGGCCAGTTTTGGAAGCAGGAAAATTTAAACCCGTTATCTATAAAACTTTTAAACTGGCAGATGCTGCTGCCGCACATCAATTAATGGAAAGCAACGAGCACATTGGTAAAATTATGCTGGAGGTTTAGATTAAAAAATTTTTATCAAGACTTGGAATAAATCTTATAATTTACTTAACAGCATTAACTTTTGTAAGGTCTTTATTTAGATAAAATATCTTCTTTTTTCCCTTTTTATTCTGACTGCTTGTTTTCAGGATCCAGCCTACCGGTATGCCTTTGTATTCAGTCATAAAATCAATCATTTCATCACTCGTTGCAACCAATTGATTGGAAAGATGCTTGCTATCTTTTTTAGCTTGGTTGATTTCAGCATCAGTTTTCATTTTCGGAATTCTGGCATCAATCTTTCTTCCTTCCAATTTTAAACTATCTATTTTATGTTGAAAGTTTTTATAATTCTTTGTATCAGTATAAGAACTTTTTGAAACTTCAATAGCACTAAACTTTAGATCTGAATTACTATTAGAATTGAATTTATTTTCCAAATAATTTGTTACAAGTATTTGTGCTTTTTCCTGATTGGATTGTGAATAACAAAGCGTAGAAACCAGAAGACAAAATAGGAGAGATACTGTTTTTAGCATACAAAATTTTATATCCCGCAAAATGCAAAAAATATTTAAAACGCAATTATTTATACTGAAATAGACTTATATATAATTATTGATCACATCTTTTTACTTTAGTTTAATGATGGAGGCATACTTTTGAAAAGGCTTTTCAATCCACATATAAAAAAAGTAAGCTACTAAAATACTCACTCCAAAGCTTAATAAAACAACTAATAATTTGGCATACAACAGGGTAACATACGGTACAAAGAAATTGACTGTTGCAGAACCAAAGATGGTATGGGTTAAATACAAAGAATAAGAAATACTACCTAAAAAATTGCCTAGCTTGCATTGAAAGTTTGCAAAGAAATGAATGATACCAAGTGTGGCAACAGATATTGTTGTGATGATGAGACTATGCAACATTAGTCCAAAGAAAACAGATGTTGCCAATACAAGCCAGAATTCTAAAGTGTTAATTTTAGCAGATATAAAGCTGATATAAATGGTACCCATCATAAATATGGGTAGCCAAACTGGTGCATAAATGGTGCTTTTCAAAATCAAAGCCAAACTAAAAACTACAACATAACTAATCAATCTAAGAACCAGTTTACGGCTTATTAATAAAGGAAAAAGTAAGCTGATGAGAATATAAAATTGGAACTCGACAGCCATCGTCCAAAATACAATGATAAACCATTGTTCGCCTTTTACAAAAGGTATCAAATAGCCAATATGCAGCAATATATTTTTAACGGATGGAATATCATGAGGAATTTTAGACAGGAAATGATTGCGCATTACCAGAAGCACAATTCCAATCAAAATAGAGAAAATATATGGCGGTTCAATCCGGACAATCCGCTTGTAAATAAACTTTCCAAATAAAAAATAATTATATTTACTATTAATCAGCGTTATCGGTATCACTACTCCGGTTATTACAAAAAAAATTTGTACGCCAAATCTACCATATGGTGCAAAATTGTATATATCATTGTTTTCCAGAAAGTTGAGTGGCAAGCAAATCAGATGAAAAATGCAAACTAATACTGCTGCCAAACCTCTTAAAGATTTAATAACTGGTATATATTTGAGTGCAGAACTGATAGAATTTGATGCAAGTAAACTATTGTTCATTGTATAATTATAAAAAGAATTTAATACAAATAGCTTTATTTTAGATTGGTAGATGATTTGGAAAATATCTTTTAATTTAAATAAAATTAAAAAAATAATATTAGGCTGGTAGAAAGGTTCAGAGTCGGAATAACTATGCTTGAAAATGAAAGTTTGAATCAAGCATAATTATAAAGTTTTATTAATGTAAATATTTATAACAAAGTAACTGAGTACATTATACGAAATATGGAATTGGATGGTTTTTAATTTTACTGCTATTATTCACTACTTCTAAAGTTAATATTTTAAACTTTGATGTTATAACTTATAAAAACCGTGATTTAATTATCAATACATTTTATGAAATTTGCATAGAATTTTAAAATAAACTTATAGCATAAACATTAACCAATAGAATTTGATGAAGTACTATTTAGTTAAATCTGAACCACATAAATATAGTTGGGAAAAGTTTTTGCAAGAAGGTAGAACACACTGGGACGGTGTTCGTAACTATCAGGCACGCAATAATTTACGTGAAATGGCAATTGGAGACTTGGTTTTGTTTTATCATAGCAATGAAGGTAAATGCGTGGTTGGAATTGCAAAAGTTGTTAAAGAATTTTATCAGGATCCAACTTCAGCTGATCCCAATTGGGTGGTTGTAGATATTGAACCGGTGCAAAGCTTGGAAAAAGTTGTCACACTGGAACAGATCAAAGCTGATGAACAATTGCAAAACATTAGCTTGGTGAGACAAGGAAGATTATCAGTAATGCCTTTAAAGATGGAAGAATTTGATAGGATTATAGCTTTGGGAAACAGATAATTCCTCGTTAAATGTCGTAGATGGTAATACTTCTTTTATACATGTAAATTTGCTATATAAGTTTAAGCAGCCTAAAATATTACAACTAATTTTACCTGATAAAAGAAGTATTAGTTTTTTAATTTTAAAAAATAGCAATTGAAATAAGTTTCTTCAAAAAAATAGCTGATTCAGGATGCAAGTTTTACAGAATTACTACAATTTTGAAAATTACAACCAATTATCATTCAGAATTAAATTATGAAGAAACTTTTAACAGGCCTTTTTCGGCTCTATCTATTTTCAATTTTACTGTTATTTTTTTTTGAGGCTCATGCCCGTTACCTGGTGCCTCAATTACCATCAGAGGAACAAAAACTGGTACTGCAACTGATGTTAACGGAAAATACTCGATAAAAACAGCAAGCGGAAATGTGCTTGTTATTCAATCAATCACAGTTAGATGCTGCGCCAGGTTTATACACGCAAAACCCAGGTTATTGATAATGGGTTGATAAAAGAAGCATCAACTTGTAACGAATTAACATATAGCTGTTTACCACAGCTAAAGAGCCTGCTTATCACCAAGATAAGCAGGCTCTTTGTGGTTAACATATCCGGCGTTTATTCTCAAATAATCACGATGCTTCTTTTATTACCTAAAAAATAGTGTGTTAAAAGAAGCATTTGCTGAGTAGCAATTTCATATTCGGCTTAAAACCGAGTATCTTGCCCACGTTTATTAGATCATAATAAACCTACTGATTTTCATGAAAAAAAATTACTTGTACACCACAGCAGTTTGTTTTGCGCTGAGTTTTTCTGCAAAAGCACAAACTAAAGCTATTCAGGATTTTAATCAGAACTGGACTTTCAATCTGGGTGATGTTCCAACGGCCAAAAACTTAGATTTTAATGATTCCGGCTGGCGAAAGCTCAACCTGCCGCATGATTGGAGCATTGAAGGACAATTTAGTAAAGATAATCCGGCATCTCCGGAAGGTGGCGCTTTGCCCGGCGGAATCGGCTGGTACCGCAAAACTTTTATTGTGCCGGCATCATCACAAGGAAAAATAATCTCCATTGATTTTGATGGCGTTTACCAGAAAAGCCAGGTCTGGATCAACGGTCATTTACTTGGAATGCGCCCGAACGGTTACATCTCTTTCCGTTATAATCTCACGCCATATTTATTTTACGGCAGCAAAAAAAATGTAATTGTGGTGAAAGCTGATAATTCTGTTCAGCCCAATTCGCGCTGGTATTCCGGTTCGGGTATTTACCGGAATGTTTGGCTGGTCACAAATCCAAAGTTAGCCGTAAATCATTGGGGCACTTTTGTAACTACGCCCAAAGTTAGCGCGCAAACGGCAAGTATCAACGTGAAAACAAGTATCAGAAATTTAACCGGTAAATTGCAAAATGCAACTTTAACTTCTGTATTGTATGATGCGGCCGGTAAAATTGTATTGGTTAAAACCACAACAGGCATCAGCATAAAAGATACGGTAAAAGAAGTATCGCAGGATTTTGCAGTGAATACTCCAAACTTGTGGTCGGTAGAGAAACCATACTTGTACAAACTGGTATCCAAAGTAACAGATGATCACTCGGTTTCTGATACTTATGAAACTAATGTTGGTATCCGGTATTTCAACTTTGATGCAGATAAAGGTTTTTCCCTCAACGGAAAACCAATGAAGATTTTAGGTGTTTGCGATCACCATGATCTGGGTGCTTTAGGTGCTGCCGTAAACAAACGGGCTTTAGAGAGGCAGCTCGAAATATTAAAGGGAATGGGCGTAAACGGAATCCGTACTTCGCACAATCCGCCCGCGCCGGAGTTGCTGGATTTGTGCGATAAAATGGGTTTTGTAGTGATGGATGAAGCGTTTGATTGCTGGGAAAAACAAAAAGCCAAATATGATTATCACTTGTATTTTAAAGACTGGCACAAACGCGATTTGCAGGATCAGATTTTCCGGGACCGCAACCATCCAAGTGTAATGATCTGGAGTATTGGCAACGAAATTCCGGAACAGGGCGAAAAAAGCGGAGCCAGAATTGCCCAGGATTTAGCTGCAATTGTACATAGTTTGGATACAACCCGACCGATTACAGCAGCAAATAATAATCCGGATACTTCAAATAAAATTATCAGATCCGGAGCGATAGATTTGATTGGATATAATTATCATCACGAAGATTATCCAACTTTTCATGATCGTTATCCAGGTAAAAAATTCATCGCAACAGAAACCGTTTCCGGTTTAGAAATGCGCGGTTATTATGATATGCCTTCGGATAGCATCCGCATCTGGCCAACCAGTTGGGATAAACCTTTTGTGAAAGAAGGCAACCAGGTTTCCGCGTATGACAATGTTCGACCGCCCTGGGGTTCTACCCACGAAGCGACCTGGAAAGTGATGAAAAAGTATGATTTTTTATCAGGTATGTTTATTTGGACTGGATTTGATTATCTGGGCGAACCAACGCCATACAGCTGGCCGTCGCGCAGTTCTTATTTCGGGGTTGTGGATCTCGCCGGTTTTCCGAAGGATATTTACTACATGTACCAAAGTGAGTGGACGGATAAAACCGTGTTGCACATTTTTCCGCACTGGAACTGGGAAGCCGGAAAAACAGTTGATGTTTGGGCTTATTATAATCATGCGGATGAAGTGGAACTGTTTTTAAACGGTAAATCTTTGGGGGTGAAAAAGAAAACCGGCGATGATTTGCACGTGATGTGGCGCGTAAAATATCAGCCCGGAACGTTAAAAGCTGTTTCCCGGAAAAATGGAAAAGAAGTTTTGACAAGTGAAATCAAAACTGCCGGCCAACCTGCAAAAATTGAACTTTCTGCTGATCGGCCAACCATTAAAGCAGATGGAAAAGACCTGTCTTTCATCACCGTAAAAATCCTCGATGCAGCTGGAAATGTAGTACCGGATGCCGATAATTTAGTTAGTTTTAAAATTAATGGTGAAGCTTTTATAGCAGGAACGGATAATGGCGATCCGCGCGATCACAATACGTTAAAAAATCCTGACCGCAAAGCTTTTCATGGTTTGGCTTTAGGGATTGTTCAGACAAAAGAACAAGCCGGACAAGCAACTTTTACGGCAACTGCCGATGGCTTGCCTGCAGCAAGTGTTACTTTGCAAATGATCAAATAAATTTAGCAGGAGCAGGGGCAACACATGCTTCTTATACCCTGGTTTTTTTGCTGAACTATTTTTCATAGTAACATTGTCTGTAAAAAGCTAAAACAAAAAAAGCGGAAACATGCATGTTTCCGCTTTTTTATTATAGCCGAAATTTTATCTAACCTTAGCGTTGTGCTTTTTTCGATAAATCGCCCGGCTGTCGCGATTTTCCTGATGGCGGATCATTTTTCTTTCTCCGGGAGTAACCTTTCCGTCTGATTTGGCAAGCCGTTTTTCGCTCGAGATCGTTTTTTCGTCTTTGCGCAGAGTGTGCGCTTCATTTTTAGTAAGTTCACCATTTTTTACGCCGCGGTTAATCCTTTTTTCCTGGTTGCGCTGGCGATAGTTGATAACCGGTGTTTTTGTCTGCGCTTCTGCTGCAGATGAAATGGCTAATGCTGCTACAAACAGGCCTGTAATAAATACTTTGATTTTCATGATTGATTTTTTTGGTTGATACGTATTTATTCAGACGAGGTTCAAAGACTTCGGTTTAATTGGCAGCCAACAAGATACAGCCGGTACTTTATCCTAAGCTTATTAGATTATTTTTTGTCAAAACGTATTTACAGTCAACCAAAAAAGTACGGTAAAAGAAGCATCAGCTTCGGGGATGGTACTGAATGATCGTTTCCCGCAAATATTCCCGGTCCAGATGCGTATAAATTTCGGTCGTGGTGATGCTTTCATGGCCCAGCATTTCCTGTACGGCGCGCAAATCGGCTCCGCCTTCAATTAAATGTGTGGCAAAAGAATGGCGGAAAGTATGCGGACTGATGTTTTTTTGAAGACCTGTTCTCTCGGCCAAAGCTTTAATAATCATAAAAACCATTACGCGCGAAAGCAGTGCGCCGCGTTTGCTCAGAAAAACATAATCTTCTTGGCCTTTTTTAATGTCGAGATGCACGCGGATTTCCTGTAAATAAATCCTGAGCATTTTCTGGGCCTGCTCGCCAATCGGCACCAAACGTTCCTTGCTTCCTTTGCCCAGAATCTTGATAAAATCGTCTTCCAGATACAGATTGGATATTTTTAACGTAGTTAGTTCCGTTACCCGCAAACCGCAGCTGTACAGCACTTCCAGCATCGTTTTATTGCGGATGCCGTCGGGTTTGGAAAGGTCAATCGCGCCAATCAAAGCATCAATATCTATAATACTCAGTGTATCAGGCAGTTTTCTGGTGAGCCGTGGCGCTTCAACCTGTTCAGAAGGATCATGCGAAAGCAGGTTTTCCATCAGCAAAAACTTATAAAAAGCTTTAATGCCCGATAAAATCCGGGCTTGCGAAGCCGGCGTCATTCCCAGTTCATTAATCCAGTTGATGAACCCTTTCAAATCCGGCGTGGTAATGGTTTCCGGTTTGCGCTGCGGCATCAGCGATACGGCAAACTGCTGCAGCTTATCCATGTCCTGCAAATAAGCATCGATGGAATTGGGCGAAAGAAATTTTTCCAGCTTTAAATAAGCGCGAAACCCATTGATGGTAGAAGGCCAGTCCAAAATATCTTATAAATTTATTTTATGTTTGGGTGATGAAGATACAAATTATCAACGGACCAAACCTAAACCTGCTGGGCGTGCGCGAACCTTCGGTTTACGGCAATACTTCTTTTACCGACTATTTTTTGGAGTTGCAAAAGCGGTTTCCTGCTATCCAATTCAGTTATTTCCAAAGTAATAAAGAAGGCGAACTGATTGACAAAATTCAGGAAGTTGGTTTTGATTTCGATGGAATTGTGCTGAATGCCGGTGCTTATACGCATACTTCCATTGCTATTGCCGATGCAATTGCAACGGTAAAAACGCCGGTGGTAGAAGTACATATTTCTAACGTGCATAAGCGCGAAACTTTTCGGCACCATTCTTTTTTATCCGCCAGTTGCAAAGGTGTTATTTTGGGTTTTGGTTTGGATAGTTATCGGCTAGCGGTGGATAGTTTTTTGGGTTGAGTTGAGTAATGTTTGAAATAAAAGAAATTCGTTTAGCTTATTTAAAATGAGAAACAATTTACAATGGTTTGATAATATTTGGAATGATTCTGTAGGAAGTAAAGTTATTGCCAACTTAATCACTTATGCTTTGATTTTTTTGTTTACTCTTCTGATAATTGGATTTTTTTCATCGGGATTAGTAAAAACTATTTGTCTTACATTATCCGTTGTCTTATTAATAATAGTAATTATATCTAGTATCTATAAAAGTAGGTATCCTGGTTTTATAATTATGGAACCGGAAGATTTTGAGGAAGTTAAAAATCCTATCCGTGTTAGAGGAAAATATAATGCTCTTACTAAAAATCGTAAATATATGATTGTAGTTTTGAATGAGATTAACAATACATATTGGCCTAAAGACATTGTGGAATTCGATACTATTACTAAAAGTTGGTTTTCAGAAGTAGGTATTGGAGGTGGTAATGGAGAAAAAAGAACTATCATAATAGCTTCTTTAGAGCCGTACGCAAAAGAATTAATTGATTTGCATAAAAAAACCAATAGTAATACTGGCCTTTCAACAAGTGGAATTATGAATAAACACATGAAAATATTTTCTCAAGTGACGGTTATAATAAGTAAAAATAATTAAAAAGCTGATTTAAATATCTTAATGATAAGATTAAATCAAATTTATATCATGAAAATTTACTAATTTAAATCCTTTAAACCATCCTCCAAATCCAAGCCACAACCCAATACATCAAAAACAAAAACCCAAGAAACAGTAAAAAAAGTACGATAAAAACAGCAAGCAAAACGCCAGTTCCTTTACCTGTGTGTTTGCCTTCTTCATAATGTTCTTTTAACAATTTGATGTTGCGCGTATTGGATTTATAATAGAAATCAAACACGTTTCCAATCAAAGGTATGCCGCCGATTACCGCATCGATAAAAATATTCAGCACCATTAAAATTACAACCTTGCGGCTGACACCATTTTTAGCCATTACCCAAACCAGTGCCGCTCCAACCAAAAAACCGGAAACATCGCCCACGAACGGAACCAGGTTCATCAACGGGTCCAGCCCAAATCGGAAATTTGTTCCTGGCAACCGGAACTTGTCGTCCATTAAAGTGGAGACGCGTTCAACCCATTTCAACCGGCCTGTTAAATTTGTATTAGAGAGTTTATCGTTGTTCATAAAATTTGCAAAAAGCTTTAATCAGGTTGATAACCTATGTAAATTAAGTAAAAAACATGCTTAAACTGTTTTTAAATCACAGCCGATGCTTCTTTTACCGGCCTAAAATTAAGTTGGTCTGACATTTGAATTTAACAATTGTGCATTCGAAAACGTATTTTTGTATAAACTCGAAAACAACATGTCTCAAGATACTGAACACGTACAATGCCTGATTATTGGTTCCGGCCCTGCCGGTTTTACCGCTGCCATTTATGCTGCCCGTGCTGATTTAAAACCGGTTTTATATACCGGAATGTTGGCTGGCGGACAGTTAACACAAACGACAGAAGTTGAAAATTTTCCGGGTTATCCGGATGGCATCCAGGGACCGGAAATGATGGAAAAATTTCAGAAACAGGCAGAGCGTTTTGGTACCGATATTCGTTATGGTTACATCAGTTCGGTAGATTTTTCGAGCACACCGCACAAGGTGGTTGTAGATGAAGTGAAAACAATTACAGCCGATACGGTGATTATTTCTACCGGTGCTTCTGCCAAGTGGCTGGGCCTGGAATCCGAACAAAAATACAATGGTTTCGGCGTTTCTGCCTGTGCCGTTTGCGATGGTTTCTTCTTTAAAAACCAGGATGTAGCCATTGTTGGGGCAGGAGATACGGCCGCAGAAGAAGCCACTTATCTGGCAAAATTATGCCGAAAAGTATATATGATTGTGCGCAAACCGGAATTCCGTGCTTCCAAAGCAATGGTGAGCAGGGTACAAAATACACACAATATCGAGATTATTTACAGTTCTGATACACAGGAAATTGTGGGCGACGGGCAATCGGTAAATGGTGTCAAAATCAAAAATAATCAAACCCAGCAAGAGCGTTTGCTGGATGTTACCGGGTTTTTCGTGGCTATCGGTCATCACCCAAACACTGATATTTTTAAAGGCTGGATTGATACGGACGAGGTTGGCTACATCATCACCAAACCAGGCACCACGCAAACCAATATAGAAGGTGTTTTTGCTTGCGGTGATGCACAGGATAAGGTTTTCCGCCAGGCCATAACCGCTGCGGGAACGGGTTGCATGGCTGCTTTGGAAGCCGAACGCTACTTAGCGGCCAAAGAAGCTGCTGTGGAAGCATAATATAATTCATAACAAAATTTATAAAAGCTTCTTGCCGTGAAAACGGACAGAAGCTTTTTTTATAATCAAAAATTCATGGAACCTAAAACTTCTTTTACCGGTGGTATTTTAAAATATCTGATCTTACTATTGATTGTACTTGCTGTAATTGCCGGCGGAATTTTCTTTTTAAAAGATAAACTTTTTGGTTCTCGGAAGGAAATGAAAGAAGATGTGATGGTAGAAAAAATTACGTCGATGGGTAAGCTGGAACTGGTTAAATACGCAATGAAAGACGTGATTGAACAAAAAGAAGTACGCGCCATATTGCCGGATAAAAGAGTTTTGTTTGTTGCTGTTGGCGAAGTAACCGGTTGTATTGATTTAACCAAATTACAAAAAAAAGATATTGTGAAAGTTGGCGAAGATTCTATTACCATCAAATTGCCCAACCCCGAAATTTGTTATGTAAAATTGGATCATCAAAAATCAAAAGTTTATGATGTTTCTGGCACCTGGTTTCAGGATGATACCAAAGATATGGTGGAAGGAATTTACAAGATTGCCGAACAGCGTTTGCTCAAAAATGCTGCTGATATGCAGCTTCTGGCTAAAACAAAGCAAAATGCACAGTTGATTTTTAAACCTATGCTGGAAAATATCTCCGGAAAAAAAGTAACTGTTACTTTTTAAATTTCAGATACTGTTTTTATCACCTTAAAATCTGGTTTATAACGGTAGTTTTTAAAACATGGCTTGATTTGGTTGATTGAACTTGTTGCTCTTTTTCTTCGTAATACGAAAATTACGTTTCAGATCAGTTTTTAAAATTGGATACTCAACAATTTTGTACATCTTAAATCCGTACACTTCTAAAATTTGATTTCTGCTTCTACATGATGTTTAAATATTCCTGCGTCTTTTTTTTCTTAATATTTACTGCAAATTGTTTCTCTCAAAATACAGATCCAAACTTTGGGTTGATTCCGGCTCCGGTTTCCATCAAACCAAGTTCAGGGAAATTTTTACTGCATAAAAGAAGCATTGTTAAATCTGATTTAAAAGATGATCGCGCTGTTGCTTTTTTAACTTCTTATCTGCAAAATTTCCCGGATAATCCTGTAAAAAATGATACGGCTACTTCTGTGATAGAACTGACCTCTATCGGTGCAGATTCCTCAAATTCAGAAGCTTATCATCTCAGTATTAAGCCAAAAAAAATTACAATTATCGGGCGCGATGCCGGTTTGTTTTATGGCGTGCAATCATTAATTCAACTATTGGCTGATGCAAAAAGCGGTGGCAATTATGTAATCAACTGTGCCGAGATTGAAGATCACCCGCGCTTTAAATACCGCGGCATGCACCTGGATGTTTCCCGTCATTTTTTTCCTGCTTCTTTTATTAAAGAATACTTGGATTTGCTGGCTGCTTATAAAATCAATACTTTTCACTGGCATTTGACTGATGACCAGGGCTGGCGGATTGAAATCAAAAAGTATCCAAGATTAACTGAAGTTGGCAGTCAGCGTGCCCAAACACTGATCGGCAATTCGCATGCCCGGCCCAAGCAATTTGACAATACGCCTTACGGAGGTTTTTATACGCAGGATGAAATCCGGGATATTGTGAAATATGCCAGCGAGCGTTACATTACCATCATTCCGGAGATTGAAATGCCCGGCCATTCGCAGGCAGCCCTGGCCGCCTATCCGGAGTTAAGCTGTAACCCTAAAAAAAACTATAAAGTAGCCGAAACCTGGGGCGTTTTTGATAACGTTTATTGTCCGTCGGAATATACTTTTACTTTTTTGGAAGATGTTTTGACCGAGGTGATGGCGCTTTTCCCCGGAAAATACATCCATATCGGTGGCGATGAAGTTCCGAAAAGAATCTGGCAGAATTCTGTATTTTGCCAGCATCTGATCAAAAAATTAAAGCTGAAAAACGAGCACGGCCTGCAAAGCTATTTCATCAACCGGATAGAAAAATTTTTGAATGAGCACGACCGGAACATCATCGGTTGGGACGAAATTTTGCAGGGAGGATTGGCACCAAACGCAACCGTGATGAGCTGGCGCGGAGAATCCGGCGGAATTGCGGCTGCAAAAATGAACCATGATGTAATTATGGCTTCGCAAAATGCAGGTTTATATTTTGATAAGGCACAAAGCAAATCTGATCAGGAACCAACTTCTATCGGTGGTTACGCACCTTTGCAAAAAACTTATGAATACAATCCGGTTTCGGCTGTTTTAGATACCAATCAGCAAAAATATATCATTGGCGTGCAGGCTAATCTTTGGACGGAATATATCGGCACAACTTCTAAAGCCGAATATATGCTGCTGCCAAGATTGCTCGCTTTATCAGAAATTGCCTGGACGCCACTTGCCAATAAAAACTATCGTGATTTTGCAGAAGTCCGGTTGCCACGGCATTTAAACCGCTTGGATGCGGCCGGTATCAACTATCGCGTGCCGGAGCCATTGGGCATCCGCGATTCTTTACTTCTAACGTCGAGTATCAGTTACACATTAAAACCAACGGTTGCTGATGCCCGAATTTTTTATACGCTTGATGGGAGTATACCTACTGAAAATGCATCTTTTTATACTGCACCCATTCAAATCAGCTTAGAAAAATATCAAGTCAAAACTTTGCAAACTATCGAAATTACATCCTGCGGCAAGCAAAGTATCATCAGTAAAGCTACCATTTATTACCGCCCGCCATTTGTTGCAATTGCAAATTTGGATACGCTGCATGAAGGTTTAAAATACAAAGTTTTGCGCGGAAATTTTGCGAATCTTACTCAAACAGATAGTGCGCTGGTTACTGATTCGGGAACTAGCAAAACAATTAAAATAGCAGCTTTCAAAAAAAATAATTCAGCTTTTGGGGTAATTTACCAGGGTTATTTACGGGTAGATAAAGACGGAACTTATAATCTGGGCTTAACTTCTGATGATGGTTCGCAGCTTTTTTTAGATAATCAGTTGGTGGTTAACAACGATGGCAAACATGCAGTTTTAACCAAAAATAGTTTGGTGCCGATGCAAAAAGGTTATCACAAAATAAAAATTAAATATTTTGATGCCGGGGCTACCGCTACACTAAGAGTTTATTTAAATTTAGCCGGAAAACCACAAACAGAACTTCCACCAGATGTTTTATTTAATTGAGATATGATTTTTTTAGGTGATAAACGAAGCATGCTTCCGGCAATGATTGCTGTTTTTATGGCAGTATTTTCGGGCTGTAATCCTGATCAGGATAAACCGGTACACATGATTGAGGCACCTGCCAAACCGGTTTCAATGCAACCGTTTCGTTATCATAAATTGATTGAAGTTTCTCCGGGAAACAGTTTTGATATTTTTAGCTGGGGCAGAGGAACAACCGAGACAGGTTCTTTGCTGATTTTGGAGTCGGATTCGGCAGCAAAAAAATATACCACAACAACCGGAGATCTGGATGGCACCATCACCGATGTTTATAATACAGACATGGATATGGATGGCAACCCGGAAATTCTGGTCCAGGCAAAATCCAAGGATTCAACTGTTCATACCCAGATTTATGCTTTTGAATACAAAGATAACAAGGCGCAGAAACTGGATTTTCCGAAGCTAAACCAATCACAGCGAAAGGGTTATCGCGGCGAAGATAATTTTTATATTAAGGAAGGAACTTTAATGCGCGAGTTCCCGGTTTTTGATGGAAATGGATCTACAGCAAAGCCAACAGGAAACAAACGGGTGCTGAAATATGGCCTTCGAAGCAATAGCTTTACAGTGAAAACTGTTGAACAGGAAAATCCGCAGAAAGCTGTTACGGCAAAAGATACGTCTAAAAATATAGTTGCAACACCAGTTACTTCAACCAAAAATACATTGCAAAAGAAGCATCATGTTGCAGAGCATCATCACACTAAAAAATCATCGCATAAAAGAAGCAAGCATTCGGGCAAAAGACACAAGCATCATCGAAGATAAAGTGTAGTTTAATAATTTATGCTGATAAAAGAAGCATCAGTTTAATAAACAAACTCGCCAAATTCTGAACGAATCGTTAGTTTTTTGGTTGAAGCCGATTCTACCCGGCCAACAATTTGTGCTTTGATGTTGAATTGATTGGAGACGGAGATGATTTCTTTAGCCAAATTTTGCGGCACATACAATTCCAGGCGGTGCCCCATATTGAAAACCTTATACATTTCCTGCCAGCTGGTACCGGATTCCTGCTGAATTAACCGGAACAAAGGCGGCACCTGGAACAGGTTGTCTTTGATAATGTGCAACTCATCTACAAAATGCAAAACTTTGGTTTGCGCGCCGCCGCTGCAGTGCACCATACCATGAATTTGCGGGCGGTATTGTTGTAAAATCTCTTTAATCACTGGCGCGTAAGTTCTTGTGGGAGAGAGAACTAATTTACCGGCGGTTATCATTTGCCCGTTACCAACTTCAATTAAATCTGTCAGGTTTTTAGAGCCAGAAAAAACCAATTCTTTCGGAACAGCCGGATCAAAACTTTCCGGAAATTTTTCGGCCAACGTTTTATTAAAAACATCATGTCGCGCAGAAGTTAAACCGTTGGAACCCATGCCACCATTGTAATTGGTTTCGTAAGAAGCTTGTCCGTCAGAAGCCAAACCCACAATTACATCGCCAGCCTGAATGTTGCTGTTATCAATCACATCCGCTCTTTTCATGCGGCAGGTTACAGTAGAATCTACAATGATTGTCCGCACCAGATCGCCCACATCCGCAGTTTCGCCGCCGGTAGAATAAATACCGATTCCTGCTTCCCGAAGCTGCGTTAGCAATTCCTCCGTTCCGTTAATGATCGCTGCAATAACTTCGCCCGGAATCAAATTTTTATTTCTGCCGATGGTGGAAGAAAGCAAAATATCATCCGTGGCACCCACACACAGCAAATCATCCAAATTCATGATCACGGCATCCTGTGCAATATCTTTCCAAACGGAAAGATCGCCGGTTTCTTTCCAGTACATATATGCTAAGGAAGATTTAGTTCCGGCGCCATCAGCGTGCATAATGTTGCACCAGGCTTCATCACGGCCTAAAATATCAGGAATAATCTTGCAAAAGGCTTTCGGAAAAATACCTTTATCAATGGATTTAATAGCTTGATGCACGTCGTCTTTGGAAGCAGAAACACCCCGCAAATCGTATCTTTCGGAAGAAGTCATGCCGTAAAAGTAGGAAAATGAAAGAAATTTTTAGCTATTGACCGTTAGAGTGTAGCAAGTTCAAGGATATTTTATCGGCATAAAAAAAGCTCCGGCTAATACCGGAGCTTTTTGATTTGATTATTAAGCTAAGAGCTAACAGGAAAAATCTACTTTATAAACAACAGTTCCCTGAATTTTGGCAGTGGCCATTGGGCATCATCCACCAGTTGTTCCAGCTTATCTACGTGGTATCGGATCGGATCAAAATAGCTTTTTACCTTTTCATCATAAGCAATAGCTTTCTCGCGGATATCTTCAATAGCGTTGGCTTTTTTGCGTTCTTCCAGCATCTCATTGGCGTTAGTTTTAACTTCGTTGATGTGCGTGGAAATCTTGCGGATTAAATCGATCTGGGCACTGTAAGAAGCTTCTTCCAAACCAATTTCTTTTAAACCTCTCACGTTATCAATCAGTTTATTTTGATAGATTATTGCTGCCGGAAGAATAGAACTGTTAATCAGTTCGCCCATTACACGTGCTTCAATCTGCAGTTTTTTATAGAAGTTTTCCAACAGGATTTCATGACGGGCATGAGCTTCACGTTCGCTGAAAACACCAGTTTTATGGAACAGTTCAGCTGTTTTTTCGGTAACTAAAACATCTAAGGCTTTTGGCGTAGATTTGATGTTAGCCAAACCACGTGTTGCTGCTTCTTTTTCCCATTCTTCGCTGTAACCATTGCCCTCAAAGCGAATAGACTTGGATTCTTTGATGTATCGTTTGATAATCATCATCAGGGCTACATCTTTTTTCTCACCTTTTTTGATGAGTTTATCTACTTCATATTTAAACTTGGTCAGCTGGTCAGCCACGATCAAATTTAAAATCGTCATCGGGCTAGAAGAATTAGCAGAAGAACCAACCGCACGCAACTCAAATTTATTACCGGTAAAAGCAAAAGGCGAAGTCCGGTTACGATCAGTATTATCTCTTAAAATCTGTGGGATTTTTGGAATACCAGACCATAACGAGTTTTCATCTTTCATGATCCGGCTGATGCGTGCGGTATCAATCTCATCTAAAACCTCGTTTAACTGGCTGCCCAAAAAGATAGAAATAATAGCTGGCGGAGCTTCATTGGCACCCAAACGATGATCATTGGTAACCGATGCAATGGAAGCGCGCAACAAATCTGCATGTTCGTAAACCGCACGAATCGTGTTGACGAAGAATGTCAGGAACATCAGGTTATTTTTTGGCGTTTTGCCGGGCGACAACAGGTTTTTTCCGGTGTTAGTAATCAGCGACCAGTTGTTGTGCTTGCCCGAACCGTTGATGCCGGCGTAAGGTTTTTCGTGCAGTAAAACTTTAAAATGATGGCGCAGGGCAACTTTATCCATCAGATCCATCAGTAACTGATTATGATCGATGGCCAGGTTAATTTCTTCATAAATCGGCGCACACTCAAACTGTGAAGGCGCAACCTCGTTATGACGGGTTTTTAACGGAATCCCTAACTTCAAAGCTTCCGTTTCAAAATCCTGCATGTAAGCATAAACACGATCAGGAATGGATCCAAAATAATGATCTTCCAGTTGCTGGCTTTTGGCAGACATGTGTCCGAATAGCGTTCGGCCAGTTAGAAATAAATCCGGCCGTGCATTAAACAAAGCAATATCCACCAAAAAATATTCCTGCTCGATGCCCAAAGAAGCATTTACCTTTTCAATGCCTTTATCAAAATAATGACAAACATCTACAGCAGCTTTATCCAAAGCAACCAAAGCTTTCAGCAAAGGGACTTTATAATCCAGTGCTTCGCCCGTGTAGGAAACAAAAACCGTTGGAATACATAAAGTTTGGTTGATGATAAAAGCCGGGGAAGAAGGATCCCAGGCGGTATAACCTCTGGCTTCAAATGTGTTACGAATGCCGCCGTTTGGAAAGCTAGAAGCATCCGGTTCTTGCTGCGCCAAGGCGTCGCCGCTAAATTTTTCAATACCGTTTCCATCGGCACTTGGCTCAAAAAACGAATCGTGTTTTTCTGCAGTGGTGCCCGTTAATGGCTGAAACCAGTGTGTATAATGTGTAACCCCTTTACTTACGGCCCAGGTTTTTAAACCGGATGCAATATGCTCGGCTATATCACGATCAACCGCCTTACCATTATCAACAGAATCCATAATGGATTGGTATGCTTCTTTTGACAGGTATTCTTTCATTTTCTTTTTATCGAAAACGTTTGATCCATAATAATCGGAAATCCTGCTAGATGGTGGTTTTACTTCCGGAATCGTTCTGGTAGAAACGGATTGCAGGGCCTGAAATCGGATGTTAGACATGTTTTATGTTTGGTTTATGTATATGATAAGCTTAAAAGCAACCAAAGTTACAGCAAGTTTATGTAATGCAAAACTGGATTAGTACAATATTTTCTATATGGAATTGTACAACTTTTTGATTGATATTTTATTAAAAAAAATATTTTTAAAAATAACATATTAACTATAATTTTAGTTACACTAAATCGTTAGTTGATAAACAATTTAATTTTATCACTTATGTTCCAGTCAAAATTTAATTTGTACAATGTAGAGTGGCTCGATGTTGTATTTTCTGAAAGAAACAAAAGTTATGGTGCTTACGAACTGAGAAAGCATTACAACCGTAATTTGGTAAAAGCACTATTAATTACGGCAACCCTGTTTTCGGCCGGGTTATTTTCTGCTTCTTATCTAATCCGTTCGCATCAGGATTTGGCAACTTCCATCAAACCGGATACTGAAACCATAATTGAATTAAGCGAAATTAAAGCGCCGCCAGTTGCACCGGATAAACCGATCAGCAAAAAGCCAGTTTTACCAACACACAGTGCAGCGCAGAAACCAATTCCATCCATTTCGCAAAATATGAAACCGGTTGCAGATGAGTTGGCGAAGATCGACCCAAAACCAATTTCTGCACAAAGCTCAATTGCTGGTGCAACTGATATTCCGGGAGATTTGCCCAGCCTGACTACGGCTGCAAATGGAAACGGCAACAGCACACAAGCTAAAACCGAAGATAACGGCGATGAAGTTGTGCCGTTTACAGCGATAGAAAAACTTCCGGCTTTCCCCGGCGGCATGGAAGCCTGGGCAAAATTTCTCAGCAAAAACCTGCATTATCCAGAACAAGCATCCAGCGCAGGTGTTTCGGGCCGTGTTTACATCAGTTTTATTGTAGAAAAAGATGGCAGGATCACTGATATCCAGGTTGCAAGAGCAGCAGGCTACGGCTTTGACGAGGAAGCAAAACGCGTATTAAAAATGGCACCGCAATGGAAACCAGGCATTCAAAACGGCAAGCCGGTTCGGGTAAGATATACAATGCCGATTAACTTTACCATTCAGGAATAATATTGATCCGCAAATTTATACCGGTAAAAGAAGCATCACCGAAACAGATGCTTCTTTTATGCCTTGTTTTTCAGGATGAATTGGGCAGGTAATTGATAATACGTTCGGTAACACGCTTTAAATTTTTAATTTTGCGCTTCCATCAAACCCACAAAATTGGAGTCGCAAAACTTAACCACCGTACAAACTGCCAAAGATTTAGGCTTACTTTCCGAAGAATACGATCGCATTAACGAAATACTGGGACGAGTACCCAACTTTACCGAGCTTTCTATTTTTTCGGTAATGTGGAGCGAGCATTGTTCCTACAAAAACTCCATCACCTGGTTAAAAACACTACCGAAAGATGGTCCGCGGATGCTGGCCAAAGCCGGAGAGGAAAACGCCGGCTTGGTAGATCTGGGCGACGGCATTGGTTGCGCTTTTAAAATCGAATCACACAATCACCCTTCCGCTTTGGAGCCTTATCAAGGCGCGGCAACGGGTGTCGGCGGTATTAACCGTGATATTTTTACGATGGGCGCAAGGCCAATTGCACAATTAAATTCGCTTCGTTTTGGTGATCTAAAAAACGATCGCACAAAATGGCTGGTAAAAGGAGTAGTGAAAGGGATCAGCCATTACGGTAACGCTTTTGGCATCCCAACCGTTGGCGGCGAATTGTTTTTTGATGACTGTTTTCAGGTAAATCCGTTGGTCAATGCGTTCTCCGCTGGCATTGTAAAAGCTGGCGAAACCGTTTCTGCAACTTCTTATGGCGTTGGTAATCCGGTTTATATTGTCGGTTCTTCCACGGGGAAAGACGGGATTCATGGTGCTGCTTTTGCCTCTAAAAATATTACAGAAGATTCTGTAAACGATTTGCCAGCTGTGCAGGTTGGTGATCCTTTCCAGGAAAAATTATTGCTGGAAGCTTCTTTGGAAGTGATCAAAACCGGAGCCGTAATTGGTATGCAGGATATGGGCGCGGCCGGAATTATCTGCTCCAATTCAGAAATGTCGGCCAAAGGTGAGCACGGAATGATTATCGATCTGGATAAAGTGCCAACGCGTCAGGAAAATATGCAGCCGTTTGAAATTCTGCTTTCAGAATCACAAGAGCGGATGCTGATTGTGGTGGAGAAAGGCCGTGAAGCAGAAGTACAGGCTGTTTTTGATAAATGGGATTTAAACTGCGTGCAGATTGGCGAAGTAACCGACACCAAACGCCTGGTTTATTATCGCCACGGAGAAATGGTTGCGGATGTTCCGGCCGATGATCTGGTTTTAGGCGGCGGTGCGCCGGTTTACGAACGTGAATACCGTGAACCAGCTTATTTTGCAGAAAATAAAAAGTTTAACATTGATCAGGTGGAAGAACCAGAAAATTTAAAAACAGTTGCCGGTCATTTGGTTTCTCACCCCAACATCGCGTCCAAACGCTGGGTTACCGATCAGTACGATTCTATGGTTGGTACGGCCACCGTAACCACCAATCAGCCTTGCGATGCCGCGGTTGTTGCTGTAAAAGGAACTGACAAAGCCATTGTTTTAACGCTGGATTGCAATTCCAGATACGTTTATGCCGATCCTGAAATTGGTTGCCAGATTGCCGTTGCCGAAGCTGCGCGCAACATCACTTGTGCAGGCGGCGAGCCGGTGGCCATCACCAACTGTTTGAATTTTGGTAATCCTTACGTGCCGGAAGTTTACTGGCAGTTTGTAGGCGCCATAAAAGGCATGAGCACGGCTTGCACCAAATTTGAAACGCCGGTTACCGGCGGAAACGTAAGTTTTTATAACCAATCCAGTGATGAAGGTCCGGTTTTTCCAACGCCAACTATTGGTATGCTGGGCGTGATGGATGATCTTTCAACTTTAACGCGTTCGGATTTCAGAAACGAAAATGACCTGATTTATTTGATCGGCGAATCCAAAAACGATATTGCTTCATCTCAATATTTAGCTTCATTTCACCAAATTTCTGCTTCTCCGGCTCCATTTTTTGATCTGGAAAAAGAGTATGCCATGCATCAAATAATCAAGCAGTTGATCAAAGAAAAACTGCTGGTTTCTGCGCACGATGTAGCCGACGGTGGTTTATACATTGCTTTGCTGGAATCTGCTTTGCCAAACCAGTTGGGTTTTGAGATTGAAACTGATGGGGAAATCCGCAAAGATGCTTTCCTGTTTGGCGAGGCGCAGGGCAGGGTAGTGGTGTCGATCAAACCGGAAAATCAGGAAGCTTTGGTAGAATTAATGGCCACTTCCGAAACCGAATTCAGCTTTTTAGGAACCGTAACTTCAGGTAGTTTAAAAGTTGACGACACTGATTTTGGGTCGGTAAAAGAAGCATCGGCTATTTACGATCATGTGCTGCACAATATTTTAGGCGAATAAAAATTTTATGCTGAAAATTAATCATATTCATCACATCGCGATTATCTGTTCGGATTACGAAAAATCCAAACATTTTTATACCCATGTATTGGGTTTTGAGATTGAAGCAGAAGTTTTTCGCGCAGCCAGAAACTCCTGGAAGCTCGATCTGAAAGTTGCCGGAAAATATCAGATTGAGCTTTTTTCTTTTCCCGATCCAACCCCACGTCCTTCGCGACCGGAAGCTGCCGGTTTGCGCCATTTGGCTTTTGCGGTGAGTGATCTGGAGGAAGCGATACTGTTTTTATCAGGCAAAAATGTGGAAACAGAACCGGTTCGGGTAGATGAATTTACCGGTAAACGCTTTACTTTTTTTGCCGATCCGGATGGTTTGCCGCTGGAATTGTATGAAATGTAGATGAGTTCTGTTTTCCGTTTTAAGCAGTTTTCGGTAGATCAAAGCAATTGCGCCATGAAAATCAATACCGATGGCGTGTTGCTTGGTGCAATGGCTTCTGCAGAAAACCCGAAAACAATTTTAGATATTGGCACCGGAACCGGCGTTATCGCATTAATGCTAGCGCAGCGTTTTCAGAACTCAAAAATCGATGCAGTAGAAATTGACCCAGCTTCAGCCAAAACTGCGAAACAAAATTTTCTCAATTCACAATATGCAGAACGACTGATTTTGTATGCGATTGATATAGAAGATTTCTGGTTGCAAAAACCGCATCATTACGATCTAATCGTTTCCAATCCACCTTTTTATCTGGATACGCTAACTTCTCCGCAGGAAAACAAAACACTGGCCAAGCACGCTACGGCAGATTTTTTTGAAAAATTGCTCGATTCTGTTCCAGATTTTCTCAGTTTAAAAGGCAGTTTTTGGCTGATCCTTCCACCAAAAACTGCACTTATCGTTAAAAAATTAGCTGCAAAATTGTATCTACAAACCGAAATTGCTGTTTCTTCTTTTGAAAACGATTTGCCTCATCGGTATCTGCTTTCTTTCGGCTTCAATCAAACCAAAACCGAAACGGCTTCTTTTATTATTTATAAAAACCCAAAAGTTTATAGCGATGATTATGAAAAGCTGCTAAAAGATTTTTTGACTATTTTTTAGATTACTGATACCCAGCCGCTAAAGCTTGAAAATCAACATACTTCTTTTACCATGAAAAAAATAGGCTTAATTTCTGATACGCACAGCTACTTGGATCCGGCAGTTTTTAAACATTTTGCTGAGGTAGATGAAATTTGGCACGCCGGAGATTTTGGTAATATTGCCTTAGCCGATGAACTGGCTGCCTTTAAACCGCTAAAAGGCGTTTATGGCAATATCGACGGGCAGGATGTGCGCATCGTTTATCCGCTGAATCTTCGTTTTTACTGTGAAGAAGTAGCTGTTTGGATCACGCATATTGGTGGATATCCGGATAAATATAATGCGGCTGTGAAGCCGGAAATCTATACCAATCCGCCCAATTTGTTTATCACCGGGCATTCGCATATTTTAAAAGTAATGTTTGATAAAAAAATCAATTGTCTGCATCTCAATCCCGGCGCAGCTGGCAAACAGGGCTGGCACAAAACGCAAACGCTGATGCGGTTTTGCATCGATGGAAAAAATATTACCAACCTGGAAGTAATCGAAATTGCAAAACCTAAAATTGCAATTAACGAATCTCAAATTTAGGTGGATAAAAGAAGCATCGGCCTGAATGCACTTTTATCAATTTGTGTTAAAACAGCTTTTCTTTAATTGCTTCTGCTTCAAAAAATAAATCAGTGGGCAAATCTCGTTGCTTGGCTGCGGCAACAGCCAGTTCATCGCAGCGCTCGTTTTCGATGTGGCCGGCATGGCCTTTCACCCAAACTAATTTTATTTGGTGTGATTGATACAAGGATACGAGCTGCAGCCATAAATCCTTGTTTTTCTTGTCTTTAAAACCTTTTTTAATCCAGCCGAAAACCCATTTTTTGTCAATCGCATCAATCACATATTTAGAATCGGAGTAGATGGTGATGGCTTGACCGGGCTTTTTAATGGCTTCTAAAGCTTTGATCATGCCCATCAATTCCATACGGTTGTTGGTGGTTTTACGATATCCGCCAGAAAGTTCTTTGTAGTGGTTGCCCGATTTTAAAATTGCGCCATAACCGCCCGGACCAGGGTTTCCGCTGGATGCACCATCTGTGAAAATTTCAATCATATCATCACAAAAGTAATTTTTTAGCAGGAAGAAAAATACCCTGTAAAAACAGCATAAAAAATTTAAGCATAAACCACTTGACATTTAGCCAAAGATTTCTACTTTTGTACCAACAAAACGGTGGGCGTAGCTCAGTTGGTTAGAGTATTGGTTTGTGGTGCCGAGGGTCGTGGGTTCGAGCCCCATCGTCCACCCGTTCATGGAAAAAGTCTTCAGCAGAAATGTTGAAGACTTTTTTGTTTTTAAAATATTTTTACCATAAAAAAATGCCGTATGCTTGTTACACACGGCATTTCAGTTTATTTGGTAATTATTAGCTAAAAGACGGATGATCAATATCTGCATCTTCGCCTTCTGCACCGTCGAGTTTAGTTTTCACAGCATCCACTGCTTTATCTTTCAAATTAGTGATGGCTTCTTTACCTTGTTGTGCTTTATCAGCAACTGTATTTCCAAGTTCCTGCAAAGAAGTACCCAGGTTGCTTCTGGTTTCTGTTCCGGCTTCCGGCGCAAACAAAACACCTAATGCAGCACCAATCACAATTCCACCAATTAAAGCGATGGCAACAGAAGCTGCATTTCCACCACTAACTTTATCTTGTGCATATTTTTTTGCATCTGATGAATAGTCTTTTGCCTTATCTTTCGCATAACCTTTTGCATATTCGGCGTATTCTTTACCATGATCTTTTGCATAACTTTTTGCAGATTCTGCATAGTCTTTTACATGATCTTTAGCATATTCTTTCGCTTGGTCTGCGTACTCTTTAGTTTTTTTCAACAAATCTTTTTTGATACTCATAGCTTTGTGTTTTTTGTTTTAACAAGGATTAAATTTATTAGTTTAATTTTTTTAAATCTTTTTTAATTTCAGGAAGTACAAATGATGAAAATATTTTTGAAACCTGCAAAGAACTATTTATTTCTACCCGCATGAAACAATTGCATGTTCAAACAATTAACGTAAGCTGGACGAAACCTGATCAAAATACGTATTTAGATTCTAATACTATTCGGATTTGGCGTACAAAAATTTCAGCATTTATCCCAAATCTGGTTCATTTACAAGCTTTGTTGGAAGCAGAAGAAATAAAAAAAATCCAACGTTATCAGCAGGAAAAAGACCGGCAAGCCAGAATCATCAGCCGGGCAGTTTTAAGGATTTTGCTGGGAAGATATTTATCTGTTGATCCGGTAGAAATTCGGTTTACATTAGATCATAACAAAAAGCTAGTTTTGCAACATTTAGCTTCAGAAAATTTATGTTTTAATGTTTCACATTCCGGAGGTTGGATTTTGATTGCGATTTCCAAAAATCCAGTTGGAGTTGATGTAGAACAAATCAATACTTCTTTTAACTACCAAAACTTGTTAGATTTTAGTTTTAGTTCAATAGAAAAAAACTGTATCCAAACAGCTGCAATTCCAATCAATAGCTTTTACAAATTGTGGACGAGGAAAGAAGCTTTGCTCAAAGCTACCGGAAAAGGTTTGGTAGATGATTTAACCCAAATTCCAAGTTTGGATGGTATTCATCAAAGTCCATATCGAGTAATTGGTTCCAAAACTAATTGGCAAATTACAAGTTTTGAGATAGATGAAAATCACATTGGCAGTGCTGCTTTTATGCCGGTAAAAACAGCAGTACAGTTTGTTAATTTTGAACTTTGATTAAAAGTTGCGCCGTGTTTCTACTCAATTGTTCCAGCAAAATTATTTTTCCTGCTGATAATTCTTTTAGCAAAGCAACTTCATAATGCCTTACCGTAATCAATTCTGTTTCCAGGTTGTATTTGCAATTGAAACTTAATTTTAACTTCTGCAACAGTTTTTCAAATTTACTTGCATCAAAATCCAAACAAAAAGTAAAACTCAACGCTGAGGTTTGCATCAGGTTTACTTTTAAAAGCAAATCTGCCAAAAGCTTGTAAATTTCACTCAAATGATATTCACTAATAAAAGAATGATCTTTGGAAAAAATAGAAACCAAAACCTGATTTGGCTTCACAATTATAATCGGAATTTTTACCGGAAATTCTTCTGTATTGATCACTGTTCCATTTTCCATCGGCTTTAAAAATGGTTTTACATAAAGCGGGATTTGTGCATTTTGCAGTGGCCGGATAGTTTTTGGGTGAATGATACTCGCGCCATAATAAGCCATTTCAACAGCCTCGGCATAAGAAAGCTGATCGAATTTAACAATATTTTGAAAACGTTTTGGGTCACCATTATACACGCCGTCCACGTCTTTCCATATTGTAACTGACGTGGCGTTTAAGCAGGAAGCAAAAATTGCAGCCGAATAATCCGAGCCTTCACGGCCCAAAGTGGTAGTGAAATTTTCTGAAGTTCCACCTAAAAAACCTTGTGTGACCAGGATTTCGGCTTTCAACATTTCAGGAAGATCCTGATGGATTTGCGCGCCGGTTTTTTCCCAATCTACCAAACTTTCCCGGTAAGTATTATCCGTTTGGATATAACCGCGTGCATCCAACCAGCGGCTTTTTATTCCAACTTTATTTAAATAAGCGGTTACAATTCTGGAAGAAACCAGCTCACCGATAGAAACAATCTGATCATAAATAAAATCCGGATCATCGTGCGGATCTTCTTCAATCATCCATTCAATTTCTACAAAAGTATTTTCTATTTCATCAAAGATTGGATCCGAAGAATCAAATAATTCAGCTAAAATTTGATTGTGATAACCTTTGATTTCTGCAAAAATGCCTGGTAGACTTTCCGACTGTTGCACGTAAGCCGAACTCAGTTTTTCTAAAGCATTAGTAGTTTTGCCCATTGCCGAAACTACAATCAGCAATTGGTCATCTGCATATTGCTTAACAATTTGAGCTAAATTTTGAATGGCAGCGGCATCTTTTACAGAAGCACCACCAAATTTAAAAACCTGCATACTGTTTTTATCGGGTTAAAATTGAGTTTTTTTGTGATCGGAATTAATCCAAGTCTGATAAATCAAAATCAAGAAATTGCTCTTTGGAAAGCGAAACATTGATCCAGCTTCCATCAAAAGAAGCATTAAGTTTTTTGTAAAAACCGATGGCCGGTTCGTTCCAATCCAGCACTTGCCAAAGCATTCCGCTGAAGCCTTTTTCCAATGCTTCTTTTATCAATGTTTTTATCAGTAAGGTTCCGATGCCGTGGCTGCGATAGGCTTCTGTAATAATCAAATCTTCCAGGTACATACGGCAGCCTTTCCAGGTAGAATAGCGCACATAATACAAGGCAAAACCAACCACAAAGCCGTCAACTTCGGCCAAAAAAGCTTTCCAAACCGGATGAGTTCCGAAACCGGCGTCTTCAAATTCTGCCAAAGTTACGGTTACTTCTTCGGGTGCTTTTTCAAACAAAGCCAATTCTTCAATTAACTCCAGCAGGCGCGGGCAGTCGGTTTTTACAGCTTCTCTAATTAATAAATTCATCTGTTTCAATTGTTTTTCCAATGCGGAATAATACGCTGCCCAAAAATCAAACTTCCAACCCGAATCATTGTGCTGCCTTCTTCAATTGCAATTTTATAATCGGCAGACATGCCGATAGAAAGTTCTTTAAAAGAGTCTTCTTTCCGGAAAAAACTTGTTTTTACGCCATCAAAAAAAGTATGCAATTCATAAAATTCATCTTTCAACTGTTTCGGATTTTCGGTGTTGGTGGCAATTCCCATCAATCCAACTAGGCGGACATTTTTCAAAACTGAAAATTCTTCTGACCGCAATAATTCTATCGCTTCATCAAAACCCAAACCAAATTTGGTTTCTTCATCTGCAATATAAATCTGCAGCAAACAATCAATTGTGCGTTTGTTTTTGGCGGCTTGCTTGTCAATTTCCTGTAACAATTTTATACTGTCTACCGAGTGAATTAAGCTGATAAAAGGAGCAATGTATTTTACTTTGTTGGTTTGCAGATGCCCGATCAAATGCCACTCAATATCTTTGGGCAACTGTTCCTGTTTTTCAATTAGTTCCTGCACGTTGTTCTCGCCAAAAACCCGTTGGCCGGCATTGTAAGCTTCTAATAAAACTTCTGCAGGCTTGGTTTTAGAAACTGCAATCAGCTTTACTTTGCCGTCGCCGATTTCTTTTTTTAAATTGTTGATATTATCTGCAATGCTCATTAATGCGTAAATTTGAATAAAATTGGTGCAAAACTACACAATGCGATTTTATAATATTCTGTTTTCTTTATTGCTGCTGTTTTTGTGCGCCTGCAACCGCGAACCCAAACCTGATAATTTAATTGAAGAAGACCGTTTTGTGCCGCTTTTGGTTGATATACATTTGGCCGATGGTTATCTGAGTACAAAACCACAGATGCCGGATAGTTTGGCTTACCGCGCAAATGGTTTGTATGCCGCAATTTTTAAACGGCATCAGGTTGATTCTGCCCAGTTCAAAAAAAGCTATCAGTATTATGCTGTTCATTTGGAGCAGATGGGGAAGATTTATACAGCTGTTTTAGCACAACTAACGGCAAAAAACGATTCCATTACCAAACACCTGGCCGCCGAAGAGATGAAAAGAAGCAGGCGAAATGCAGATTCTGTTAAAAAAGCTTTCAAAGTTGATTCTGCCAAACAAGCCGCCAAAAAGGATTCTGTTAAAAAAGCAAACTCGAAAACAAGTTCTGCAAAACCAACTGCAAACCACAAATAATTTGAATGATCTACCCCAAAAATAGTGAAGATAAACTGGGTTTTACCGAGATAAAACAACTGATTAAAGCCAAATGCCTGAGCATAATGGGCCAGGAAATGGTTGATAAGATTCAGGTAATGAACAATTTCGAACAAATACAGAAGTTTTTACGACAAACAGCCGAGTTTAAAAATATCCTGACCAGCGATACCGCTTTGCCCATCAGCAATTTTCATGATATAAAAACACTGGCCAAAAAAGCACGCCTGGAAGGTGCTTTTTTATCAGAAGATGAATTGTTCCAGGTACAGCAATCCCTGATTACGGTTTTTGCGGTGCTGGCTTATTTTAACGATCGAGCCGGTTTGTACCCCAATCTGGAAGCTTTGTTTGAACATTTGCCCATTGAGAAAAATATTTTAAAAGCGATTGACCGCGTGCTGGATCCGAAAGGAAAAATCCGGCCAAATGCTTCGCGCGAGTTGCAGGATATTACCTCAGCCATTGCGCAGGCAGAGCAGGCGGCGCGCAAAACCATTGAGCAGATTTTTAAAAACGCAGGCAACAGCGGCTGGACGGCAGACGGCTCATTAACCATTCGCGACGGCCGTTTGTGCATACCATTATTGGCCGAAAATAAACGAAAATTAAAAGGTTTTATTCATGATGAATCTTCATCCGGTCAGACCGTTTACATGGAGCCGGAAGAAGTTTTTGCGCTGAATAATAAAGTCCGCGATCTGGAATTTGACCGCAGAAGGGAAATTATCAAAATTCTGACTTTACTGACGGATGAGTTGCGGCCTTTTGTGCCGATCTTGATTTCCTATCACGGCTTGCTCACCAAGCTGGATTTTGTGCGTGCCAAAGCTTTATTTGCGCTGGATATTGAAGCAGAAATGCCGGTTTTAGTTCCCGAAATGCGGATAAATCTAATCAACGCCATCCATCCATTGCTTCTTTTATCGTACAAAGAAGAGCAGAAAAGTGTGGTTCCGCTCAATATCAGAATTGATGAAACCGATCGGATTATCGTGGTGTCCGGTCCGAATGCCGGTGGAAAATCTGTTTGCATGAAATCCGTTGGCTTGCTGCAATTGATGGTTCAGGCTGGCTTGCTGATTCCGGCTGCCGAGCAAAGTGAAGTGGGTGTTTTCAGGCAAATATTTTCTGATATTGGTGATGATCAGTCCATCGAAAGCGATTTAAGTACGTACAGTGCGCATTTGTCCAAAATGAAATATTTTGTAGAAATGGCCGACAGTAAAACGTTGATTTTAATTGATGAATTTGGTACCGGAACCGATCCGCAGTTTGGCGGCCCGATTGCCGAAGCCGTGCTGGAATCGCTTAACCAAAAGAAAGTGAAAGGTGTAATTACCACACATTATTCCAACTTGAAACTTTTTGCCAGCGATACGAGCGGACTTGAAAATGCTTCGATGTTGTTTGATAATTTGCAGCTGCGGCCAATGTATATTTTGGAAGTTGGCAAACCCGGAAGTTCTTACGCGTTTGAGATTGCGCAGAAAATAGGTTTGCCACATCACGTGATCAATTCGGCCAAAAATAAAATTGGTGTTAATCAGAAAAAAGTGGATACGCTTTTAATCGATCTGGAACGTGATAAAAAAGAAGTGCTTGATGCGAAACTAAACTTGCAAAGACAGGAACGGAAAGCCGGAATTTTGGTTCGGGAGAATGAAGAATTGAAAAGCTTTTTAGAAGAAAATAAAAAAGAACTGATCCGCGAAGCTAAAAAAGAAGCAAAAACGATTATCCAGGATGCCAACCGCTTGGTGGAAAATACGATTTCGGAAATTAAAAGTAGCAACGCGGATAAAGAAACAACGCGAAACCTGCGCGAAAATCTAAATAAGGAACTGCAGAAAAACACCGTCAAACCAGAAATTATACCGGTAAAAGAAGCACCAGATTTGCAGGTGGGTGATTGGGTAAAACTGAACGATTCTGACACAATTGGGCAGGTGCTGGAGCTGGCGCGCGATAACGTAATTATTGCGATTGGCGATTTGCGGACGGTTGCCAAGCGTAAAAAAGTGCAGAAAATAGCTAAAAAAGAAGTTCCAAAAGAAATCCGACGTTCTTATAATTCACAGTTAAATGATTCAGCAAGTTTTAGTCCGGAGATTGATGTGCGCGGCAAACGTGGTGAAGAATCGCTATACGAAATTGAAAAATATCTCGATCGCGCTATTATGATGGGCGTGAACAGTTTAAAAATTATCCACGGAAAAGGAGACGGAATTTTGAGAAAATTGATCCGCGATTATTTAAAAAAATATGCAGAAGTAAGCCATGTAGAAGATGAACACGCAGACCGGGGAGGAGATGGAATTACTTATGTTTATTTAAAATAATTAGCTGATTTATATGGATTTATAGGTATAAAAGAAGTATCAGGCTTTCGGGCATTTTTTGCAGCGTTTGCCTTTTTTGTATTTTTCACAGCATTTTTTAAAGATGCATTCGTCTGTATTCAGATTGAGCATTTTGCTTTGCATAATGTCAAAATTCAAGTCTTTTTCTTCTGATGTTAAGGAGTTTTCTGTGTACCTCTCGTCGTCTGTAATCATCGGCGTAAAGATCGCCAAAAATTATTTTCTGTAAAGTTATTCTAAATAATATTACTTTATCTAACATAAATAATCTGCAAAATATATTTTTCTAAAAAATATAAATTTAGATAAGCTAAATATTAAAAATTTGGTTTGATAATAATATTTATATTTAAAATTAATTAGATTTATTTGATCGGTTAACTTGTTATAAGTTTAATCGGCTTAAATAATACTTATATATTTATGCAAATATTAGTTTTTAGCACTGTTTTTTATCCGGTTTTGGGCGGTATTGAAAACCTGACGCTAAATTTGTGTAAAGAATTTGTGAAGGAAGGGCATGAGGTAAAAGTAATTACCTATCAAAAACAAACTGATATATTAGAAAATATAGACGTTTTTTGTATGCCCGGATTTGCTAAAACAATGCAGCTTTTTACGTGGTGCAATGTATATTATATGCCTAATATTTCTTTGCGTGGTGTTTGGCCATTACTATTTAATCCACACAAAAAATGGGTGGTTTCACAGAATGATTTTTCGCTGAGCAGGAAGAAAAATTTTTTGTCGCTGTTAAAATTGTTTCTGATCAAGTTTACTTCCAAAAATATTTCGGTAAGTAAAAGTGTGGCAGCTTCCTTGCATACCTCATCAAAAGTTATTTACAATTGTTATGATGATGCAGTTTTTACCATCCAAAATTCATCACCCAGAACATTAAATTTTGTATTTGTAGGAAGGTTGGTTTCGCAAAAAGGGTGTGATACTTTGATCAGGGCGTGTGCCGAAATCAATCAGCCTTTTCAATTAACTATTGTGGGAGACGGGCCGGAAATGAAACGGCTAAAAAACCTGACTAAAAAACTAAATTTAGTAGATTACGTACACTTTACCGGAACCTTAGATAGCGAACAGATTGCAGGTATTTTAAATCAGCATAAAGTGTTGATTATTCCATCGATCAGGAAAGAAGGTTTTGGTATTGTGGTATTGGAAGGAATGGCTTGCGGCTGCCAAATCATTGCTGCAGATTCGGGTGGGTTGGCAGAGGCCGTTGGGCAATTCGGGCAGTTGTATTTGCCGGGAGATGTGCAGCAGTTAAATTTACTGCTAAAAGAAGCCCTGCAAAACGGGCATCCAAACTATAACCCTACTCAATTGGTTGGTTATCTAAATAACTTTAGAAAGCATATTGTAGCTCAAAAATATTTATCAGTTTTTAAACAAATACCTTAATTACAGCATTTTGTATTATCCAAACACGCTCAATGGGGCGGATTTACCAGCAAAAACTTTATGTCTTACTTTCGATGACGGGCCGGGAAAATACACTTTACCCATCGCTCGGTTTTTGTTTGAACATCAAATCCGGGCTACTTTTTTTGTGGTTGGAAAATATGCTTTTCATCACCCCGAAATTTTATCGGAGCTGAAAAGCATGAACCATTTAATTGGGAACCATACATATGATCATCCGGATATGCCGGTTTATTTGTCGGTTGATGGTGATGTGATCGATCAGGTTTTGCGAACGGATGCACTGATTAAACCTTATGTTGATCAAGAGATTTACTTTAGGCCACCCTATGGAAAATGGTCTGAAGAGGTTGCCAATGAACTGAATCAAAGTATGCTGACAGCCAATCACGTTGGCCCAATTCATTGGGAAGTAGCCGGTGTAGATTGCTATTACTGGCAAAATAACTGGTCTGTTGCGGATGCGGCTGCACGCTACCTTACAGATATTGAGCAGCACCAGCACGGAATTGTGGTTATGCACGATGATGTTTCTGATATGGATGTGGTGAAAGTTAAAAACCAGACGTTGGAACTGCTGCAAATCCTGATTCCGCAATTGCTGGAACGTGGTTTTAAGTTTGTTGGTTTGGATGAAATTCCATCGATAAAAGAAGCATCGGCACAAAAGGATTTATTTACGCTGCGGGCTAAAAACCACAAATATGTGTCGCTGAAAAACGAAAATGTTTTGGTTGCCGATGCGATCCATAGCAACCCGCAAAATATTATGCAGTTTCAGGAGCTGGGTTATGGTAAAATTGCCATCAAAGCGGCCAACCAGCTTTTTTGGAGTATTGCCGGTGCGGTTGATTCCTTATCCGCTAAAAGCAGCGAAATAACGCCAGAAGAAACTTTCGATTTGATCCCCGTAACTGCCTACAAACTAATGTTGCGTGCAACCAACGGCAATTATTTAACAATAGAAAAAAATGGTAAAGTAAGTTCTTCGGCAAAATATATGCGGCAGGCAGCAGTTTTTCGGTACGCTAACCACAATAGTTTTATCAAAAGCAAAACTACGCTTAAACAACGTTTTCTATCGATCAAAAAACAGGTGCTTTTTATCAAATCCAAGCTACAGCAAAAGTTTTAGTACACCGAATTGAGATATTTTTTTCATATTGCTTACCTTGGCACCACTTATAGCGGCTGGCAAAAACATGCTCATACCAGCACAGTGCAGCAGGTTTTAGAAACCAAACTGGCGCAGGTTTTAAAGGTTACAATCCCGATAAATGGCTGCGGCCGAACGGATGCTGGTGTACATGCCAGTCAGTTTTTTTTTCATGCCGATCTAGAAATTACCAGTATTGAAGAACTGTTGTTTCGTTTGAATAAAGCATTGCCAGCTGATATTTCCATTTTTGATATTATCCCGGTAGGAGATAAGGCGCATGCTCGTTTTGATGCTTATCTGCGGAGATACGATTATTTTATCCATACCTATAAAAACCCGTTTATCAGTAATACAAGCTCTTTTTACCGGCTAAAAAACCTCAATTTGGTACAAATGGAAAAGGCATTGCAACTGCTGCTTTTGTATGAAGATTACCGCGCTTTTTGTACCACTCCGGCCAAATATGAACATACTGTTTGCAAAATCAGCACAGTAAATTTATCTTTTGATAGGTGCGAAAAACACCTGCAGATACAAATTTCGGCCAATCGGTTTTTGAGCAAAATGATCCGGATCCTGGTTGGAAAATTACTCAAAATCGGAACAGGAAGTATGAGTCTGGATGAATTTGAATATCATTTATGCAGCAAAAACACGCCTACAATATTAGATTTGGCATATCCGCAGGGCTTGCATTTATCCAAAGTAAATTATCCGTTTTTAAATCTTCCCAATCAAACAGAAAATTAGATACTAATTTTTACCTGCTAAAAGAAGTATCATTATTTAAGATACTTCTTTTAGCAACCTAAACCTTTAAAACAATATCTTTAACCATTTTATCAAGCTCGCTGGCACTTTGTTTCAGCATCATTACAATGGCATTATTAGTATTGCATCCCTCATCATTTTCCAGCATTTCTACCAGCCCGATGATGTTTGCAAGCGGCCTTCGTACCAAATGAGATTGGCTGTAAGCTATATCAATCAGCGTTTTTTCTTTAATGGAAATGATTTCGCCTGCTTCCGACAGGCTGTTGTTTAAATATTCCTGCTTCATTTTGTGCTCGTTAATGTTGGTGCAAGAGCCAAACCACATTTCGATATGGCCGATAGTGTTTTTGTATGGAACGGCGCGGATTAAAAACCATTCATACTGTTTAAAAGACTTTTTAAGTAAAACCTCTGCTTCAAATTTTTCTCCGTTTTTAACGGCTTCAATCCAGCTCCTGAATATTATTTTACGGTTTTTTTCATGAATAATATGCAGCAAAGAAGTTTTTCTTGTCGTAGTTTCTGCGCAATTAAAATACTCGAAGAAACGTTCATTCATAAAGTTTACGTTTCCGTCTGCCATTGCCGTCCAGATAATTTCAGGAATGATGTTCGACAAAGATTCAAAACGTTTTCGTTCTTCTTCAGCCATTTTTTTCGACATCAGAAGCTCGGATTCATACTGCTTCCGATCCGTAATTTTAAGAATGGTAGCATGTACTGCAATTGTTTTTCCATCTTCGCTTTTAATACCAATTGCATTAAAAAGGCATGGAAACGAAGGGCCATTTTTTACGTTAATATCAAAATTTATTTCATTTAAAAACCCCTGCCTGTTTAACAGCGGCAAAACCACCATTTGGTAGTATAACTTTCCACCCACAGTAATCAGATCCTGAAATTTTTTCTTGCTAAAAACCTCCTCGCGGCTCAGGCCAATCCAGTTCAGTAAAGTCTGATTGATCTGAAAAATACTTTTTCCGGGATAAAAAGAAAGATGCCCGCACGGCGAATTTTCGTATAAATAAGCTGTATTACTTAATAAATTTTCTTGTTCCAGATGAAGAGTTTCCACAGATTTTGTTTCGAGTGTTAGTTCAAAATGTAATCATTTATTGCTTTAATAATTTCTTCGGGCGCACTGATATGAGGGCAGTGGCCAGTAGCATCAATCTCCAGAAACTTGTTTCCTGGCGTATGCTCATTTATATATTTTCCCGAGGTTTCTGGTGCCAGTATATCGTCCATACATTGTAAGGTTAAGCTGGGTACTTTCATGTTTGGCAGTGCGGCACGATTATCAGACAAAAGCGTAACCCGGGCAAAATTTTGAGAGATGGACGGATCAGCAGCAGAAAAACTTTCTACCAGTTCTTCCTGGTTTTCTGCCGAAGTTTTTTCGCCCATAATAGCTGGTGCCAAAGCGCGGGAAAAGCCGAGGTAATTATTATCCAGCATTTCAAACAAAGCATCCAAATCGCTTCTTTCCAAACCACCAATATAATTGTGGTCGTGATCGTTCAGATAACGTGCAGAAGGACCGATAAAAACCATTTTTTCAAAATATTCCGGTTTCTCCAGCGCAGCCAAAAGCCCGATCATGCTGCTTACCGAGTGGCCAACAAAAATTACCTTGTGCAGATTTAAAGCAGCACAAACACCTAATAAATCCTGTGCGAAACCAGTGAGCGAGCTATATAATTCTGGCCGATAAACCGAATGATCGGAATTACCCGATCCTACATAATCAAAAAGAATTACTCTATATTTTTCGGTAAAGGCATTAAAAACGTATTTCCAGGCTGTTTGATCGCCTCCAAATCCATGTGCAAATAAGATTGTTTGCTCGCCGCTACCATAAATTTTTACATTGTTTTTTTTGATAATATCTGTCATCGGATTGATTTAGTCGCATTAAATAACCTTTATACGATTACTGCGTGGTAAAGATTCATACTAACGACCTGGATTAATACGTGTTTTACCACATAAAAAAAGCCGATAAATACTTATCAGCTTAAATTTTACCTTATAAAAACAGTATCGCTTATTCAGCAATAATTTTAGTTTCCACATTGCCGCGCGTTGCTTTAGAATATGGGCAACCTTTATGCGCGGCATCGGCCAGTTTTTGCGCTTTTTCAACCTCAATTCCCGGGATATGCACATGCAGTTCTGCAGATAAAACATAAGAAGCCGCACTTTCCTGGTTAAAACTCACGTGTACATCTACCGTTGCTTCGCTCACATCCACGTTGTCCCGTTTGCCCACAGAACCCAAAGCGCCTAAATAACAGCTTCCCCAAGCAGCGGCAAATAGTAGTTCCGGGTTGGCATAACCGGCTTCTCCGCCCATTTCTGCAGGTGGTTTCAATTCTAAATCAATTACGCCATCAGCAGATTTTACCGTACCTGCACGGCCGCCTTTTGCAGTAACTACTGCGGTATACAATGTTTCCATTTTTGTTTTGTGTTTAGATGAGTAACCAAATGTTCAAAACTTTTGTTTGATTTTGATGAAACAAATTACTAAAAATATTAGTATATTGGCCATATGAATGATGATCGAATTCGTGAAAAGCTTTCCATTTTAGCAGATGCTGCCAAGTACGATGTTTCCTGCTCCTCCAGCGGCAGCAAGCGCAAAAATGATAACAAAGGTTTGGGTGATGCCAGCAATGGGATTTGCCATACTTATACCGAAGACGGCCGCTGCGTTTCGCTGTTAAAAATCCTGCTCACCAACCATTGCATTTTTGATTGTGCTTATTGTGTTTCGCGCAAAAGTAACGACATCAAGCGTGCTGCTTTTACCGTGCAGGAAGTGGTGGATCTGACCATGAATTTTTACCGTCGGAATTATATTGAAGGATTGTTTTTGAGTTCCGGGATTTTTAAAGATGCCGATTATACGATGGAGCGATTGGTGCGCATCGCTAAAAAACTGCGGACGGAACACAAGTTTAACGGCTACATTCACCTTAAATCCATTCCTGGTGCCAGCGATGAGCTGATGGCTGAAGCCGGTTTATATGCGGATCGTTTGAGCGTGAACCTGGAATTGCCAACCGAGGCCGGATTGAAATTGCTGGCTCCTGATAAAAATCAGAAGGACATGATCAAGCCGATGAATTTCATCAAAAATGAAATTATCCTTCGCAAAGAAGAAAAACAGCTGTTTAAAAAAGCACCGCTGTTTGTACCGGCCGGGCAGAGCACGCAAATGGTGATCGGTGCGACACCGGAAAATGATCAGCAAATTTTATATACGGCCAATCATTTTTATAAATCCTTCAACTTGAAACGGGTTTATTATTCTGGTTATGTGCCGGTTAGCAATGATAACCGTTTGCCGGGTTTAAGTACCGCCGTACCGATGGTGCGCGAAAACCGTTTGTACCAGGCCGATTGGCTGATGCGTTTTTATGGTTTTAAAGTGCAGGAAATTGTGGATCAGCAAAACCCGCATCTGGATCTGGACATCGACCCAAAACTGAGCTGGGCGATCCGAAACTTGCAGCATTTCCCTATCGATATTAATAAAGCTGATTTGCAACTGATTTTGCGTGTGCCAGGAATCGGTTTGCAATCGGCACAAAAAATTGTAAGCGGACGGAAATTTGGTAAGTTGAACTGGGAGAATTTAAAAGCGATGGGAATTGCCATTAACCGTGCACGCTATTTTATTACTTGCGATAGTCGGGATTTTGAGCGGCGGGAACTCTCCGGAACGAAAATCAAGCAGTTTATCCTGGCCGAATCGCAAAGCAAATACCTCAAACAGAAACCCAACCAGCTAAGCCTTTTTTAAGATGATTACTTTAGTTTACGACGGCACGTTTGAGGGTTTTTTGACCGTAGTTTTTGAGGTTTACGAACACAAACTCAGCGAAGCCAAAATTTGCAGCGAAGGCAAAATGCAACCCAATTTTTTTGATGATAAAAGAAGCATCGTTTCCGATCCGGCCAAAGCAAACCGCGTGCTGAAAGGTTTGATGCAGCGGCTTACAGCTGGCGGCGTGCAGCGTTTGTATGCCGCACATTTATCAGAACTGGATGGTGAAGAAGATAATCTGCTCGGTTTTATCCGTTACGCTTTCAGTAGTAAAGAAGCGGTGGAAGAAGATTTTGGTAATAAATATGTGATAAGGCTTTCGGACACGATTAAAAAAGTACGCCGCGAAAAACACCGTATGGAAGCTTTTATCCGGTTTCAAAAAATGGCCGATGGTATTTTTTATGCTTCCGTAGAACCTGATTTTAACGTTTTGCCTTTGATCCTGACACATTTTAAAAACCGTTATGCCGATCAAAAATGGATTATTTACGATATCCGCAGAGGTTACGGCCTGTATTATGATTTACGCGAAGTAAATTTTGTACAGCTGGATTTTGCTTCGGGCAAACCGCAAGGCAAAACCGTTATTTCTTCGTATTCGGAGGATGAAGGTTTGTACCAGGCTTTGTGGAAAGATTATTTTAAACACGTGAATATCCCGGCACGAAAAAATACCAAACTGCATTTGCAGCATGTGCCCAAACGGTACTGGAAACATCTAACAGAGAAATTTTAGGTCTGTAAAAACAGTATCAGCTTAAAATCACATCGGTAGTTTTGTCGATGTCGGTACTGATTTTCAGGATAAACCGAAGCTGATCTTCCAGAAACAAAACATCGGCGTGTTCTTCATTAGTAAAATTTCCGGCTGGATTGGTTTCTGCGGAAGTCAGTTTTTCAACAATATCTTCGGTTAGTGGCCCCAGTTTTTTTACACTTTCTTTCAAAATCAATTGTGCATGATGCGCAATCTTGAGTTGTGCCGGCAAACTGATGCTGTTTTTATCGGGTAAATTTGCCGCAATGGCTGCAATAGCCGAAGAAAGCATATGGTTCAGAACCACAAATTTGTGGATGTCCTGCGTATGTTTTTGTTTGCTTTTGGGTTCAGAAATCATGCGCTCAAAAGCTGCTGACAGGTTGCCGGATTCTACATAAACATCTTTTCGCGCCAGCTTATATTCTACAGTATCCACTACGCTACCGTTCAAACGTTCCATAATCGTTTTCAAATAATTTTGATTGCTCACAATAACTTTGCTTAAATTTTGGTTCAGCTGATCGGATTCCCAGTTTGGGAAAATTACAAACGCAGCGCTAAACGCCAGCGCAGAACCGATAAACGTATCCAGCAGTCGCTCCTCCACGGTATGGATAAAATCAACACCCAAAAAGCTGAAAACGATGAGTACATAGGGTGTCATAAAAATTACACTGATGACATAGTTCAAGCGTAAAAAGCTGTAAGTAAATAACATTAAAAACAGCATGATAAAAAATTGAACAGTTTTATCGGGGATGAGAAACAAAACCAGAAAGCCGATTAAACCGCCAACTACCGTGCCGATGAGCCGTTGTGAATTTCGTTGTTTAGTGAGGCTAAAACCTGGTTTCAAAATCACGATGATCGTGAGCAGAATCCAGTAACTGTGGTGCCCGGTTACTACTGTTTTTGCCAGGGTAAAACCAATACCGCAAACGATGGCTACGCGCAAAGCATGTTTAAAAGAAGATGATTTAAAGCTAAGATTTTGTAAAAAGATACCAGGCGCATAATCCTGATGGGTTACAAAACGCGAAAACTCCAGGTGAGAGGATTCGCTTTTGGGAGTTTGCGGCGCATCCTGCGTGTAGCTGCCCATATCAATTAAACGCTGGTTGATATTGCGGATATTGACTAGAATCTTCTTTAAAAACAAATTGCTTTTTTCTTCATTGGCCAAACCAATTTGGTCAATATATTCTTTTAACCGCTCTAATTCCGGCTGGTAATTAATTGAGCGATAATGCTTTTTGTGAGACTGAACATCAAAACCAACCTGCTCCAGCTCATTGGCCATTTGATGAATCAGGACAGAAATTTTCTCTAAAACCCCGGATTGCTGATAGGTTTTTCGCAGGTTTTCGTAATCATAATGCGTGTAAGTTATTTGATCGAAAAGATCAACCAAATCCACAAAAGTGAGAATCAGCATCCGGCCAGTATGCGTAGATTCTTTAACGATGGCATGGGTTTTAAACAGCAATTCACGTACGGCATCCTGGTGCTGGCTTACATCAATTTGCTGAGAAACCAGGCTTTTGTAATTTTTGTCGATATTGGTTTTTTCGGCATAAAAATCAGCTTTCAGCCTTAAATATTTGGCCACCTCGATGATGCATTCGCCCAAAGCTTGTTGTGCGGCACGATAAGGCCTGATCCGAAAAAACAATAAACTGAATAGTGAGTACCAGATGCCGCCCGCCAGGATCAGCAAGCTGGAAGGCAAAACCTGTTGCGGTTCCATGCGCTTTTCGATCATAAATATCATGATCAGCAGGGCGCACGTTCCGATAGAAGAAGCGCGGTTGCCATACACAGCAAACATGGAAAATAAAAAAGCAAAAAATACCACTTCAACCCAAAGCAAAAATGGGTTAAATTGTACAAAACCGGTAATTAACGAAACCATAAAAATTAGCAAACAACAGATAATCATACTGTTGCGTTTATGGGTTGCCGGGCCGGGCGTATCTACCACACTCACACATAAGGCACCTAAAGCAATGGAAACACCTGTGCCTAACTGATCTAAATGGTTGAGAAAAAGCGTCGGAATCAATACGCCTAATGTGATACGCAGTCCGTCAGAAAAATATTGACTGTAAAAAAAGCTAGAAATTTTACGGATAGAAAACTGCAAATTGGGCATGTAAAATTAAGTTCGGAATTGCTATTTGGTTTGCCAATAAAAAAATATAGGTTTTTTAAAAGAGTTTGCAACTACACTTTTTATTGCATACTTCTTTTATCGATAAAAAATTGATAAAAAATATTCATTAAAGTTATTAAATCTTTATTTTGCCGAAGATAAGGTTAACAAAATTGCATGAAAATCAGCCAAAAAGAATTCGTATTTAACAACGAGGTAGTTACCCGATTTGATCTGTACAACAGTTTATTTTTAACACTTCCCTTTTATCAGGTAAAATCTACCGGGACATTGCTTCCTTTTTTTAAATCGCATGTAGAAGAAGGTATCAGCCATAAACTTTCTCCGGTAGAAATTATAGAAAGTTTTTTTACCAAATATCAGCAGTATATTAAGGATACAGACCGTTTTCATTTACTATTTCGTTTTATACAATACATTGAGCGTCAGGTAGTTTTATTTGATGCAATTGAAGATTCTGCCTTTGCAAAATTAGAAACCACAGACGATAGTAGTTCGTTGCAAGTGCTTTTACAACAAGTGAACAACCAACCGGAAAACCATGTGAAAATACGGGAGGCACTGCAAAAGTTTTCGTTGAGATTGGTTTTAACGGCGCATCCGACACAGTTTTATCCCGGCAGCGTGTTGGGAATTATTACCGAACTGACCGAGGCTTTAAAGGCAAACGACATCAATCAGATTTATCTTTTATTACAACAACTGGGCAAAACGCCTTTTCTGAATAAAGAAAAACCTACTCCTGTTGATGAAGCAATTTCGCTGGCTTGGTTTCTGGAAAATGTTTTTTATCAGTCTGCTTCTTCTATCAAGGAAAAATTGGATACCGAATTTGATTTTCTGGCTGAAGATGAGCATCAAACCATTGAGCTGGGATTTTGGCCCGGCGGCGACAGGGATGGCAACCCAAACGTTAATCTGAAATCAACTCAAGCTGTAATAGAGTTGCTGCGTAAAGTGATTTACCGTTGCTATTCGAGGGATTATAAAAATCTACGTAAGCGTTTGACTTTTAGAGGAGTAGAACAACATATGGCCGAGTTGGAAAAGCAGTTTAACAGGCAGACCAAACCGGAAGATTTGCAGGCCAAAAATCAGCAAGCGGTTATTTTGCAAAATCTGGAAGCTATAAAATTGGTGCTGCAAAAAGATCACGACAGTTTGTTCATCAATTTGGTGGATGACTTGATTCGTAAAGTAAAGCTTTTCGGTAGTTATTTTGCCACGCTGGATATCCGCCAAGACAGCAGGATTTTACGAAAAACACATCAGTACTGCATCAGCGAAACACCAATAAGGCACAGAATGCCAGTTGATTATGCTGATCAAACAGAAGAAGAAAAACTTCGTAACATTCGTTTTGTAGAAGCTGATTTCTATACGCCGGATCTGGCAGATGATATGGTAAAAGATACGCTGGATACCATCCGTTATATGCGTGAAATTCAGGAGACGAATGGTGAAAAAGCTTGCCACCGTTTCATCATCAGCAATTGCCAGGAAGCTTCGGATATTTTGCAACTGATGAATCTATTTTTGTGGAGCGGTTGGAAAGCAGAAAACCTGACCATCGATTTTGTACCACTTTTTGAAACCGTAAACGACCTGAAAGATGCTGGTGCCATTATGGAAAAGCTGTATTCAAATCCTTTTTATACTACGCATCTACAAAAAAGGAACAACAGGCAAACGATTATGCTGGGTTTTTCCGACAGCACGAAAGATGGCGGTTATTTAATGGCCAACTGGTCTATCTACAAAGCAAAAGTAGAGCTGACAGCTATGTCCAGAAAGTATAATATAGATTTAGCGTTTTTTGATGGCCGGGGAGGCCCGCCGGCACGTGGCGGCGGCAAAACGCATCGTTTTTATGCTTCGATGGGGCACGAAATTGCTAATGATTATATCCAGTTGACGATTCAGGGGCAAACGATCAGTACGCAATATGGCTCGATTGACAGCGCGCGTTTTAATATGGAGCAACTGATTAATGCCGGAATTGTATCTGCCCTAAACCAGCAAAGCGGAGATACGGTGGATGAAAAAGGCCGAGAACTGATCGATAATATGGCTGCCGAAAGTTACCGATCCTTCATGGAACTCCGTAATAATCCGCTTTTTTTACCGTATCTGGAACATTTAAGTCCGCTGAAATTATTATCTGAAATCAACATCAGCAGCCGACCTGTAAAACGAAATTCTGGGGCTGAACTAAAGTTGGAGGATTTGCGGGCCATCAGTTTTGTAACCGCCTGGAGCCAGCTGAAACAAAATATTCCTGGATTTTATGGAGTTGGAACAGCCATGAAAAAAATGGAAGACGAAGGAAAATGGGAAGATTTGAAACATTTGTATCGGCAATCAAGTTTTTTCAAAACGATTATTGATAACTGCATGATGTCGATGTCCAAATCCAACTTCAATGTAACCGCAAAATTGGCTGACGACCCGGAATACGGCGTATTCTGGACGATGCTGAAAAACGAATACGAACTAACTTGCTCACTGTTGCTGAAATTATCAGACACTAAAGTTTTGATGGAAGAAGCCCCGGTAGAAAGACAATCTATCGCGCTGCGCGAAAAAATTATTTTGCCACTGGTTGTTATTCAGCATTATGCTTTACAACAGCTTAATTATCAGAATTTAAACGAAGACGAAACAAATTTGTATAATAAATTAATTATCAGAACGGTTTACGGTATTGTAAATGCCGGAAGGAATTTAGCCTGATTTAATATTCAGATTTCTTTTTTTGGGTGATAAAAGAAGCGTTTTTCCATCCAAAAAAACCGGCAGATCAGTTCTGTCGGTTTTTTATACACTTAAATTTATATTGTAAAAGAAGCATTAAAAGGCTGAACCTTTACTAAGCTGTACCAATTTTTATGCGCTAAAAGAAGTATATAATATAGAACCGGCTGATAAGATACACAGTTGCAGGCAATTTTATCGATATTATTAACCTGCTGGTCGATACTTTTAAATAGTGCATGGCACAAGTAATAGTTTTGGTGCTACTTACCATAATTTTGTAATTGTTATATGTTTGTCAAAAACACGTTAGTTCCGAATAATCATTTCCTTTCAAAAATTAACAAACTTGCTATACCATCTTTATTGTTAGCCGGTTTGGTTTTGGCTTTAGGAGGATGCAATAAAAGCAGTTCAAGTACGGTTTCAGAACCGTGTGTATCTTGCACAATAGATAGTAGTGGCATTACATCCGGAACCGCTGAAGGATCCACAGCAACGGGTTATAATGCAGATGACTTGGTTGAAAATTCTACATTTTCCAATGTTGTAACAATTGATTTCGGCAGTACCATTACCATTACCAATCCGCTTTCAACCAATGGTGTAACCATTACACAAAGCAATGGAGCTGTAATTATTAATTCTTCGGCAAGCGGGGTAGAATATCAGTTATCTGGTCTTACCACAAACGGATCGGTTAAAATTTATAGCAGTAACCTGTTTAAACTTACCTTAAACGGTATTAATATTACGAATGCTAATGGTCCGGCTATCAATATCCAATCCTCCAAAAAAGCCTTTATTGTGCTGGCTGATAATACAATCAATTCACTTACAGACGGAACAACATATGTCACTTCAACCGAAAATATGAATGGAACAGTATTTAGTGAAGGACAAATGATTTTTAGTGGCAATGGAACCCTTAGTGTAACCGGTAATTATAAATATGGTATTGTTAGTGATGATTATATTCGTATCCGTAGTGGTAATATCAATATTGCAAATGCATTGAGCGACGGCATACATACCACCAATGCTTTTATTGCTGATGGAGGTTATCTTACACTTACTGCGCAGGCTAATGGTATTAACTGTGAAGCAGGCTATATTATCATTAATGGAGGCACTTATATTTTAAATCCTGTAAATGATGCTATTACGGCTTCTTATACTGGTACCAGTTCAGTCATAACACCTTATGTTACTGTTAATGGTGGTAATTTCACTATCAAATCTACAACTGGCGCAGGTGTTGAAAGCAAAAGCGCCCTGACTATAAACAATGCAACAATCTCTGCCAATACAACAACTGATGGCCTGTATGGAGGCACAGCAGTTTACATTAACAGTGGTAGTAACATCTATTGCTATAGTACGGGCAGTAATGCAATGGAATCGGGTGGTACTTTTACCATTACAGGTGGTAAGGTTATAGGAGTAGCCAAGTTATCTGCAAAGGCCGGAATTTATTGCGGTGCACGAACATTTAAAATAACTGGTGGTGAAGTAATAGGCACAGGCGGAGTAACAAGCGCACCAAGTGCTACCGCTTCAACTGTTCACTCCGTGATTTTGGGTAGCGGTTCAGCAATAGAAATTATTCATTTTGAAACAGCTGATGCCACTGAAGCTTTAACTTTTTTAGCTCCCCAAGCTTACAGCACTTTACTTTTTGCCAGTGCAAAGTTAAAAGCGGGCACTGCTTACAATGTTTATTTTGGAGGAACTGCTGCCGGCATAAGTTTTAACGGCTTGTACTTGCAAGGAGCGTATTATAAAGTTAACACCAAATCTTCAAGTTTTACTACCAGTAGCATTGTAACTCAGGCAGGAGGCACAATTAGTACGAATTAATTAGAACAAAAATAATGAGTTAAAAAAAGACTGGTAAGTGAAGTGCCGGGGTTTTTATTTTTAGTGGAAGGATAGAAAAACAAAATGATCGATGCTGCTTTTACGGGTATAAAATCAGGGATCAACCAGCTTAAAATTGTCACCGTCAAACAAACCAAGATCGCTCAGTTTCAGGTGTGGAATCACCAGCAAAGCCATAAAACTCAGCGTCATGAAAGGAGCGGAGAGCGTACTGCCCAGCTTTTTGGCCAGCGCATCAATTTTGGTGTAAGCCTGAGCAACTTCGTAACCATCGTTTGCACTCATCAAGCCGGCAACCGGAAGCGGCAGAATTTCTTCCAAATCCTGTCCGGCACAACTGATTCCGCCTTGTACTTCAATAATCAGGTTTACAGCTTTGCAGATATTTTCGTCATCCGTGCCAACCACCACGATGTTATGGCTGTCGTGCGCAACTGAGGAAGCCAGTGCACCTGCTTTCAAACCAAAATTTTTGATAAATCCTTTTGCAATTGGCGCATTATGGTAGCGGTTAATTACGCAGATTTTTAAAATATCCTGCTGCAAATCAGCTTCAAGAACACCATTTTTTACAACTAATTCTGCTTCTATTTTATTGGTAATTAATTGTCCGTCCAAAGCTTCAATTACCAAAACTTTTTGTTTTTCTGCGGAAGGAACAGCAGCGGGAAAAGCAAAATCTGCCGGTACTATTTTTAGACATGAAAAATTGTTGATTGCCTGAACGGGTTGCTTTTTAATCCTGGTTTTACCGTTTTCGGCAACTAATTCTCCGTTGATGTAGGTTTGTAGCACTTCAAAATTTTTCAAATCTTTCAGCAAAATAAAATCTGCCGGATCGCCAGTTTTAAGCTGACCAATTTCCAGCTGATAATGCACAACCGGATTGATACATGCTGTTTTTAGCACCTTAAAAACGTTAACACCCGCGGCAACAGCGCGCGCGCAAAGCTGATTGATGTGGCCGGAAACCAAACTATCAGGATGTTTATCATCGCTGCAAAACATCATCTGATCCGGATAATCGTTCATCAACCCAATCAACGCATCAAAATTTTTAGCTGCACTTCCTTCACGAATCAAAATTTTCATGCCGTATCTGAGCTTATCCAAAGCTTCTTCCGCTGTAAAACATTCGTGATCGGTACTGATTCCGGCTGAAATATATTGTTCGGCCAGTTCTCCTTGCAAACCTGGTGCATGACCATCAACTGGTTTTTGATATTTTTTGGCCGAAGCAATTTTCTGCATCACTTCCGGGTCATGGTTTAGCACGCCCGGGAAATTCATCATCTCGCTTAAATACTTGATTTCCGGTTTTGATAAAAGCAAATCCACTTCATCCGCAGTTAGTACAGCACCAGCCGTTTCAAAAGTTGTTGCCGGAACGCAACTGGGCGCACCAAAATAGAATTTGAACGAGACAGAATTTCCGTTGGCAATCATAAATTCTACGCCGGCTAGGCCGCAAACATTGGCAATTTCATGCGGATCGCTCACTGTTCCGATAGTTCCATGCACAACGGCCAGCCGCGCAAATTCGGAAGGAATCAGCATCGAACTTTCGATATGCACATGCGCATCCACAAAACCCGGCGTGAGAAACGGAAGCGCCGATGCTTCTTTTACCACTACTTTTTTGATGGATTGGATCAAGCCGTTTTCGACCGATAACTCAACCGGATAAATTTGCTGACCGGCAATATCAACCAGCTGGGCAGTAATAGTAAAAAACATAAATCGGCTTTAAAATGGTAGCGAAAATATTAAAATTAGCCTAAGAAGCTGCTGGCGTTTTCAACTCGGAAAGCTGCTCAAAAAGTGCTTTTTCCTGTTCTGATAAGTTTTTTGGCGTTTGGATAACCACGCGTACATAAGCATCGCCAAACTGTTCCGGATCTTTGTAATGCGGCATGCCTAAACCTTTCAGCCGGAAAGTTTTATTGCTGTCTGTGCCAGCCGCAATGGTCATGTTCACCGTTTTGTTGATGCCTTGAACGGCAATTTTTCCGCCTAAAACAGCCGTATAAACATCCAGAATCTGGTCAAAATACAAGTCATTTTCCTTGCGCTCAAATTTGTTATTGGGCAAAATGTGCATCGTGATCAGTAAATCTCCATTGGCACCACCGCCTCGTCCGGCTTCGCCTTTGCCTTTCAAGCGTAAAACTTGGCCTTCGCTTACGCCCTGTTTCAGCTTCATGTTTACTTTAGAATCACCAATGGTAACCTGCCTGGAAGCCCCGTGAAAAGCTTCTTCCAGTGTGATATGCATTTCAGCCTGCAAATCTTCGCCTGCTGAAGCACGCCGGCTGTTCCGGCCACCGCCTGGTGCTCCGCCACCGCCAAAAATATTCTCAAAAAAATCCGAAAACTGGCCGCCACCGCCATAAAAATCTTCGGTAGAAAAACCGCCTGCGCCACCACCGCTGCTTCGTCTGCCGCCACCCGGCCTGTTGCCACCCTGGTTGGCATAGCCGCCGGCTTGCTGATAGTTTTGCCAGTTATCGCCCAGCTCATCATATTGTTTGCGTTTGTCGGGCTTGCTTAACACTTCATTTGCTTCGTTTGCTTCCTTAAATTTATTTTCGGCAGCCTTATCGCCGGCGTTTTTGTCGGGATGATATTTTACAGCCAGTTTGCGGTAAGCTTTTTTAATCTCATCCTGAGTTGCGGTTTTGGCTACACCCAAAATTTTATAATAATCTTTGTATTCCATCTTAAATTTCTGTATCCGGTTGTGGGTTTGACATCAAAATTAAACAAAACCTGAAAGTTTGGTTTAATTTTGCAAAAGCTATTTGTACGGATTACTAAATGTAGCCTGTTACTAATAAACATTTTTACCACTTAGCAGTTTTATCAACATAAAAGAAGCATTGGGCTTCTACATAAACCTTAAAATTTATAGCCATGTCTAATCAAAATTCTGAGCAATTTAATCAACACCCTAAATCAACTAATGATACGCACGAAAGCACATCTAAAACTGATAAACCGATTGGTGTAGGCGAGAATGAAGAAAACCATACCAGTGGCGACCAGTACGAATATCAGAAAACTGGTAAAAACTCTCAAAACGAAACAGGCGGCCAGGATGAAAAAACAACTCATACTGATAATAATGCCGGAACATCTGCTGATTAATTAATTCATCGACATTTAATAGATATTTTTTATAATGAAATTAGCCGTTAAAAATATGGTTTGCAACCGATGCATCCTTGTAGTGGAACAGCAATTGCAGGCTTTAAAATTTAACGTAAAAACTATAGGTTTGGGTTGGGTGGAGATTGAACCCGAGCCGGATGCGGAAGAGGTTTTATCCATTGCTTCTGCCTTTAAAGTGGTTGGTTTTGAATTAATTGATGATTATAAAGCCAGGCTGATTGAACAGATAAAAAATATCATTATAAACACTGTTCAGCATTCAGAAATGAGTGAGTTAAGCGTTAATTTTTCCACGCTGTTATCAGAAAAGCTTCAAAAAACTTATAGTTATTTGAGCAATCTTTTTTCTGAACAGGAAGATAATACGATTGAGCATTACATCATTCAGCAAAAAGTAGAAAAAATTAAAGAGCTGATGGAGTATGGCGATTTGAACCTAAATGAAATCGCTTTTAAAATGGGTTATAGCAGCAGTGCGCATCTATCAACTCAATTTAAAAAGATAACAGGCTTTTCTCCTTCACAGTATCGTTCTGAAAACACAGAACGTAAAGCTTTGGATCAAATTTAGTTTTTGTGTGCTAAAAGAAGCATGCTTCTTTTAGCACACATTTTTTATTAAAACAGCGTGGCACCGCTGCTTTTAATCCGTCCTAAATGTTTGTAAGCAGCTTCTGTACATTCGCGACCGCGGGAAGTACGCATTAAATAACCTTCCTGGATTAAAAAAGGTTCGTAAACTTCTTCAATTGTGCCCTCTTCTTCGCTTACGGCTGTTGCTATGGTTTTCAGGCCAACCGGTCCGCCTTTAAATTTATCGATAATGGTAGATAAAATTTTATTATCCATTTCATCCAAACCGTGTTCATCTACATTCAACGCATTAAGCGCATATTTGGCAATCGGAATATCAATGCTGCCATTTCCTTTTATTTGAGCAAAATCGCGCGTCCTTCGCAGCAAAGCATTGGCAATACGCGGCGTGCCGCGGCTTCGTCGGGCAATTTCGTAAGCACCTTCTTCTGCAATTGGTGTTTTTAAAATAGCTGCCGAACGAAGTACAATTGTTGTAAGTAGCTTAGCATCATAATATTGTAATCGGGAGTTGATACCAAAACGAGCACGCAACGGAGCCGTAAGCAAGCCGGAACGTGTAGTGGCACCAATCAGCGTAAAAGGATTTAGAGATATTTGTACCGAACGGGCATTCGGGCCTGTTTCCAGCATAATATCGATCTTGTAATCTTCCATAGCCGAGTATAAATATTCTTCTACCAGCGGACTCAAGCGATGAATTTCATCAATAAATAAAATATCACCGGATTCGAGATTGGTTAGTAATCCGGCTAAATCACCTGGTTTATCCAAAACCGGCCCGGAGGTGATTTTGATTCCGGCACCCATTTCGTTGGCAATAATATGCGAAAGGGTAGTTTTGCCCAATCCCGGGGGCCCATGCAATAATACATGATCCAGTGCTTCACCACGCAATCTGGCTGCCTGCACAAATACACGTAGGTTTTCCAGAATTTTTTCCTGACCAGTAAAATCTTCAAAAACCTGCGGACGTAATACTTTTTCAATCTCCTGTTCGATAGAAGAAAGATGTTCCGGGCTGGGGTCGAGGTTTTTATTCATTCCCAACAAAATTAGTATTTTTCGACGTGAATATACATCAAACTACTATAAACATTAGGTAAATACTTTAACTATTTTCAAGTATGTTACTATCGGTGGAAGAAATTTGCTGCGGATATTTCCGGAACCAACTGTTTGTTTTCAGTTTAATTACGCCCAAAAATGCTTCGTGAAATATTTTGGTTGACATTTTGGATGCGCCATGCCGCCGATCTGTGAAAATAATCGGCACTTCCACTACTTTGAAACCATATTTAATAGCCGTAAACTTCATTTCGATCTGAAAAGCATAGCCTACAAACTGAATTTTATTAAGCGGAATGATTTCTAAAACCTTTCGACGGTAACATTTAAAACCGGCAGTGGCATCCTGAATATTGATGCCGGTAATAAAGCGTACATAAACCGAAGCAAAATAACTCATCATCACGCGGCTCATTGGCCAGTTAACCACATTTACGCCATTGATGTAGCGTGAACCGATTGCAACATCGGCACCATCTACACAAGCTTGCCGCAAGCGCAACAAATCATCCGGGTTATGTGAGAAATCGGCATCCATCTCATAAATAAAATCATAATGATGATCGGTTGCCCATTTAAAACCGAAGATATAGGCTGTACCCAAACCTTGTTTTCCAGCCCGTTCGTGTAAAAAAAGTGTTTCGGGATAAATGGTTTGGAGTGATTTAATAATTGCTGCCGTACCATCCGGAGAGCCATCATCAATAACCAGCACATGAAAATCATGCATCAGCGAAAACACTTTATGCAGGATGCGTTCAATGTTTTCTTTTTCGTTGTATGTTGGTATAATTACCAGACTATCAGGCACTCGTCAATTTTTTAGTGGTAAAAACAGTATGGATTTATGGATTTGCTTGCGGGTTGATAATATCTTTTCCCAAATGTCCGGGTTCATCAGCCAAGTCTTCTCCAACCAAGTAACTTTTTTCTTTGATGTATGGACTTACCAGAATAAACAGCAACACAAAAAAGAACATGATTCCTACAAAAAGCCAGAAATATTTATCACCTGTAAAGTATGCAAACATACCTTTATTGGAAATATTTACATTAATTAAGGTAGTAAAAAAAGTACCGATAGAGTAAGTTAAATACCAAATGGCTGTCATGGTACTTTTCATTGCTGGCGGCGATTGTGTGTAAGCATATTCCAAGCCAGTGATAGAAACCAGCACTTCTCCGGCGGATAGGATAGCATAAGCTAAAATTTGCCACCAAACAGACGGGTGCAAACCAGCATCAATTTTACCTTGTAAAAGCGCAATAATGACAAAGCTAAAGGCCGTGATAAACAAACCAGTTCCAATTTTTTTTAGTGAGGTTAACTTAACGCCCATTTTAATTACCAGTGGATAAATGCCGTAATTAAAAATGGGGATCATCAGCAACAGAAACAACGCATTTACAAACTGAATTTGCGAAGGCAAAATGCTTAAGCCAAAGATACCCAGGTTAAGATTAAGTTTTTGAGACTGAAGCACCCATTCCGAACCATTCATGTCCCACATTCCCCAAAAAATCGGGACAAAAGCAAACACGGCAATTACTCCCCAAACGGCTTTGATCGCTTCTATTTTTTCAAAACCATATTTGTCGATTGCCTGCTGCCATGCTGTTTTTAATGGGTCTTTCTTGGCAAGATAAGCATTCAAAACAAAAAAATTGATGGTTACAAAATTGTCTTTTTTAATACCGCCAGGTGGCAGTTTGGTATAAAGCTTACTGCCGGAAAAGAAAATCAGCGTAGCTAAAGCCATTAAAATACCGGGAACACCAAATGCCCAAGCAGCACCAGCTTTTTCGTAGATAATGGGAATCAGCAACAAGCTAATCATGGAGCCGGCATTAATGCTGAAATAAAACCAGCCATAAATACTACTCATTAAGTGCTTATTCTTATTGTCGAATTGATCGCCGACATTAGCTGAGACACAGGATTTTATTGCTCCGGCAGAAAAAGCAATTACTACCAAACCAGTTAAAAAGCCAGGCAGGGAAGTATCAAACATTGACAGGATAAAATGGCCGATTGTATAAATTAATGAACCAATCAGAATCACTTTATATTTGCCAAAAAACCAATCTGCCAGGATTGCACCTAATAGTGGCGTAAAATAAACCAGGGTAGAAAAAGCATGGTTAATGGCGTTAGCCTTGGCATTTGCGGTAACTTCGGGTAAAGTATTGTAAAACTGATGCACCAAAAAAACCGCAATGATGCTGCGCATTCCATAAAAACTAAACCTTTCGGCAAATTCGTTGCCAATAATAAAGGGTACACTTTTAGGAATCAGGCGTTTCCTGGTAGAAACTGTTTCCGGCGAAATTGTATCTGCCATTCTTTTACAATAGATTTTTTTTAAAATAAAGCATTTTTGCTGATAAAAACTGCAATCAGGATATCATTCATCATGATTTTAACTCTTTTTATGCAGATTTTTTACTGGATATGAGTTAGTTACATTTTTCTTAACATTTTCGATAGAATCAGCAATTTGCTTTCGTGGATCGGTATATGCTTCATCACGTTCTTGTGGTATGTTGCGCATATCCAGGTTTTGGACTAAATTCCAACGGCCGTTTTTAAGCTGATAACCATCATATGTTAAATCCGGACCGTAAAAACTAAAATCGGCTTTAATTTTTGAATCACGTGGTGCCAAATGGTCAAATACAATCAAATCCTTACTGGGTACATAATGCAGCAACATTGAAGCTTGCCTGCTGTATTCAAACACAATTCTTTTTCGCGTTTTTGAATTTTCCTCAAAAACTGGCAAACCAAAAACCGGCGCATTATTTTTAAAGGATAAAACTTCAATTACTTTTTTAGTGGTTTTTACGGTGTTGCCTTTCCAGCCCAACAAAACGTAATAAGGATTTTCTGAACCGGTTTTGATGATTTTGTAATACTGCGCACCCAACCATTTTTGAGCCGTGAAGGTAGAATCTTCTGGATTTTTGATAAAAGGTGTAAAATCAGTCAACGGAAACATTTTCAAGGCACCTGTGGTATTTAATTGGATGGTGCCATAATAGCGGTAGCTGCCATCTTCATTCATCACATTCCAGGTAAAGATGCGAAACTGGTTATCGGGCGCATAAATTAATGATACTGTTTTTACCGAATCAAATTTATAATGATATGAACCAGGAGTTTTTAAAGCACTCACAAACGTGCGGATGAATTGATAGTTGGCATTTTTTCGTTCCAGATCATTTTCATTATTGATTACGGTAGAACCCAGTATTTTAAGACTGTCTTCATAACTTTTTAGTTTAAGCTGATTTGCGGATAGAACCTGACTGTAACCAAAAAATTTCAGCAAAACCAGGAGCAGTAAAAGCACGGACCGGAATTTTATTTTACTACCTTGATTCATCATCTACAAAATAAACATTTGGTAGGCGTAAAACGTAGTTTTTTTAATTTACGTGCTACGGTACTGTTTTTATACCTTATTTTTTAGTGTCGAAAAAACTAATTATACATTAGGAAATATATAAAACAGAAACTAATCCTAAATTTGGCCGGTATTAATTTTTTTGATGGCTATCTTAAATTCCTCGCGACAAAAAGCTTTAATGCGCAAATTTGCCCTGAACATCAAGTTTTTAATGATGTTTACGGCAGTAATTGTGATTATTTTCACCTTGCCCAAGCAAGCCAAATTTCGGTACGAGTACGGAAAAGACCGTATCTGGAACCAAAAAGACCTGATTTCTCCCTACAATTTTGCCATTTTAAAAACCAATACCGAGCTGGAGTTGGATAAAGAAGCTGCATTGCACAGCATCAGTCCGATTTATCAGCTTGATCCGCAAATTGAAAAGCAGGAGCTGGAAAATTTTAAAAACGATTTCGAAATAAAATGGAATAATGCCAGTTTGAATGACCGGCAAAAAACAATTTACCTAAACCTGGGAACTGTTTTGCTATCAACTATTTATCAGAAAGGCGTACTGGCCCTGAACAAAAAGTTTCAGCATACGGCAGAAAACTATAATATCACCTTTCTTCAAAATAAAATTGCTACTGATAATAATACAGCTGCATTATTTACCCGAGAACGTGCGTTGAGTTATTGTGATCAGTTTTTAAACCAGCACCCTGAGTTAGATAAATCTTTTTTGATCGGGCTTTTGCAGGATCACATCCAATACAACCTCAATTTTGATCAATCTTTAACCCGGCAATTTGAAAGCGAGACAGTAGATGGTATTTCTCAAACGCGTGGCATGGTGCAAAAAGGTGAGCTGATTGTGGCCAAAGGATCAGTGATTAATCAGGATGTTTTCCAGAAATTGGAATCCTATAAAAAAGCTTTTGAAGACAATGTACATATTACCGGCGATAAACGGATGGTTTTACTGGGACAATTTCTGCTGGTTTTTCTGGTGATTTCGCTGCTGGTAATTTTTTTGTATCTGTTCCGGAGAGACATTTATAACGACAATCGTCTGGTGGGTTTGATATTGCTGGTGATTACCTCCATGTTGGTTACTTTATCCTGGGCAATCCTGTTTCAGATGCCGAATTTGTACTATATCCCATACTGTATCGTACCGATCATCATCCGGATTTTATTTGATACGAGGCTCGCTTTAAACATTCATCTGCTGGTTGTTTTGGTGGCCGGTTTTTTTGTGCCTAATAGTTTTGAGTTTGCCTTCTTTGAACTTACCGCCGGAATGGTTTCCATATACAGTATCAAAAACCTGATCCGCAGAGAGCAATTCCTTATTTCTGCTTTACTGATTTTAGGATGTTACTTAGTTTCTTTCTTGGGGATTTCCTTCATTCGCGAAGGCAGTTTCAGCACAATCGACTGGAATGATTTTCTACCTTTTATCGTAAGTGTTTCTTTAACGTTATTGGCTTACCCGCTGATTTATGCTTTTGAAAAGGTATTCGGCATCACTTCGGATATTACGCTGATTGAACTCACCAATACCAATTCTTCCGTGTTGCGCGATCTTGCTTTTAATGCGCCCGGAACTTTTCAGCATTCTTTGCAAGTGGCAAACCTGGCCGAAACGGCCATTTATACTATTGGTGGAAATGCTTTGCTGGTAAGAGCAGGAGCGTTGTATCATGATATTGGTAAAATAGAAAATCCGCAGTTTTTTATTGAAAATCAAAATCAGGGCTTCAATCCGCACGATAAACTATCTTACGAAGAAAGTGCCCGCGTCATTATCCGCCATGTACAAAAAGGAGTGGAGCTGGCGCGAAAGAAAAATCTGCCGGAAATTATCGTAGATTTCATCCGAACGCATCATGGCAATACGCGGGTAGACTTCTTTTACCAGTCTTTTTTAAAGAATTTTCCGGAAAAAATTGTTGATGAAAATACTTTTCGGTATCCAGGCCCTATTCCTTTTTCAAAAGAAACCGGTGTTTTAATGCTTGCAGATTCGGTAGAAGCCGCTTCGCGCGCGCTGAAAGAACCCAACTTCAAATCAATTAATGATCTGGTAGACAAGCTGGTAAACTACAAGCTGGATCAGGGTCAGCTTAAAAACAGTAACATTACTTTAAAAGAAATTGAAACCGTCAAATCAATTTTCAAAAAGATGCTGATGAGCATTTACCATGTTCGCATTGATTATTGATATTTTTTTTTGATGAGAAAAGTGAATTACTATATTTGCACTCCTTAAAAAGCAAAGCTGTACGAGGAATACTGGTGAGGTGCCTGAGAGGCCGAAAGGATCAGTTTGCTAAACTGACGTACGGGAAACTGTACCGAGGGTTCGAATCCCTCCCTCACCGCACATAAACCCCTAATTAACTGAAATCCAGTAAATTAGGGGTTTTTATATAATTGTGGACACTAAACGGTTAATATCTTATAACAGGAGTTAATTGTATTCTGTAGTGACGAAAAAAGCCGCCCTAATACTCTATGCAGTTTTTAAATAATTTCTGATCATTATAAAAAATAAAAGTAGTTTAGTGAATAGAAATAGCCAATAAAGAAAAGCTTAATTTTATTATAGCAGGTTACCTAACTTATTGGATTAACACAAAATAAGCGTATCCATCTTATTTGATAGAGTAATTATAGCTTGAAGGTTTGGACCGGTACACAAAAGATGGGTCGTGGCGCGGACCCTTGCATGGTTCGATAACGGTAGGAGACTATGCAAAAATTACGAGATACTACTAGAAACCTCAGAAGAAATGGTCAAACTATCTACCATAAAATTATTACTCAACAAAATCTAAACAGGCTCTAAGAGCCTGAACATTTAATTTAACATATTTTAATACTTCTTTTATTGGATAAAAAAGAAGGTTTCTCTACAGTTTCTTTTAAAATAGCTTACAAATACCAATTTAAAGACCTAAAAGAAGCTATGTTTTTTTTAATATAGATTTAACAAGCTTTAATAAATCTCTAGAGCATTAATCATTGGCTGATCTCCTGATTTTCTAAAAAATTGTATAATTATATTTCCATCCTGATCAGGCACAATCCCGGTTAACTGTTTCAATATTGCTTTACTTTTTCCGCCTGCCTGGGCAAAAATGTCAAAGTCGATAATCAGTTTCTTATCGTTCACTGCAACGTCAAATACGCGCTTACCCGGAGCATCAGATTTGGCATCGGCCCAATAGAAATTAATCGTGTAGGTTTTGCCCTGTGCAAGCTGTTTCATCGGAAAAACATATTTCATCATATATCCCTGACGGGCTGTACTATAAATCTGCGCAGGAACTGTTGAAGCGGAAGGAACTTCAACGTTACCTAAATCAAGCGTGCTGCTTCTTGCCACAAAATAATTATCTTCAGCGAAAGAACCGATTTCACTGCCGCCACAATTGATTTTGATGCTGCTCATCGCTGTTCCATAAAAAATAGGTAATCCTGTTTCTGGCCATGAACTAACCTGCGATTCTTTATTAAGCGCGATACTGTTTGATGGATCTACATCAACATTCCAGCCATCCATCAGTAACATCGGTTGTTCCCCTTTCAAATCTGCCAGGGCTGCTTCTACGGTAATTGTTCTTGACTCTCCCGGCACGAGCGAAATATAATTATCAGAATAAAAAACCGGAAGTACCCGTTCTCTGGAGTTTTTACGGTGCAATTGTAAATGAGCCAGTAAAGCAATCGTTTTTCCTGGATTTTTTAAGGTAACGGTTAGCATACAATTGCCATCCTTAATTACCTGCTGCACATTTGCATCCAGTTTAGCCAAGGGCAATTTTTCCAAAGCACTTAAATTATCAACATCTGCAGCATTCGATTTCCAGTAAAAATTTTGAGAAACTAATTTACCCTCGTTATTTTTCAGTTCGAGCTGTACAAAATAAATACCTGGCAAGGGCGATGGCAACTTAACCGAGTCAAGCGTTGTAGTGGCTGATGGCGAAGCTGACACATTAAATTCATGGCTGAAGATCAAAGCACTTTTATCATCAAATATTTTTAAAGCAGCATGTGCATTTAAAAATGGCACAGATAAATTATTTATAACTTGCAATGAACCATTATTTTCATTAAGCTGAATATGTACCGGTTCACAACCTTTACGCGCTGCAAAAAGTGAAGCGTTGGGTTCCAGATCGTAATGATACAACTGCCATACAAAACTTGGCTGGGCAGGGTTACTCATCCAGGTTAGCACACCTGTAACGGGCGCAAACAGTTTTGCATTCCGTCCCTCATACATTGCCCTAAACGCTTCATAATTGGCTAACTGAGATTTCCGGGTAAAATCAGCTAGGTTAATTACTTTACCATATCTGGTATCGATCATCTTTCTAAAATCTAGACCAGCCTGGGCACCGCTGGTGAGATCATGCTCTGCCCAGTCATCATTCATCACTTCCCAGTCTTTTTGAGGCATCATGCCATGTATAGATTGCAGCGTTGGTATGGAAACGCTGCCAATCTCGGTTTTAAAAGCTTCGTTATAGGTATAATAGTCTGATGGCTTTCTCCAAAAATAAGGTCCGCCAGAATTTACGCCCCGGCCGGCGGTAGAACTTGGCTGATACAAACGATGCGTTTCAAGCTCAGCCATCATCTTTTGCAAAGCACTGTCGATGTTAGCAGGCGGGTATCCCTCATTTCTTGCACACCAAACAGCAATAGATGGATGATTGCGGTAACGGACTATTTTTTCCCTTACGTTAGCTAAATACAATTTAAGATCAGTCGGATTAGGGCCATCACTTGGATTGGGTTGAAAAAATTCGTCCCACAACATCAACCCGTATTTATCGCAAAGGGCATAAAAGTCATCATTTGTACTTTGTCCTACCCAATTGCGGATCATGGTATAATTGGCAATTTTGTGCATCCTGATCTCGGCATCCAAGCGTTTGAATGGTATCCGCTTCATTGCCTCATCCATTCCCCAGTTACCTCCTTTGCATAATATGGGTACTCCGTTAACGGAAATGGTAAGATTTTCTGACTGAGCAACTTTATAATCAATCTTCCTGATACCAAAACTGGTAGTGCTTTGATCTGAAATATGACCATTAAGAATCAGGTTCAGCTGTAGCTTATGGAGATTTTGCGGACCATAACCATTAGGCCACCAAAGCTTAGGGCTAATGATATGTAGCTGGCGAAAAGTATTAGAGCTGAAAGTAAGTAACTGCGAAGAATGAGGCATGATTTTGACCGGTTGCTGGAAAACAACATTCCCGATCACACCTTTTAAAATACCGGTTTGGGTTTTGTCACTGATGTTTTCAACAGTGGTTTGTACATTCAAATCTGCTGATTTCAGATCCGGAACAGAAACATCACTTGTAACTAACGGATCTTTAAGTTTTAACGGGCCTGTTGCTGATAGAAATACTTTACGCCATATTCCTGTGTTTCTATCACGGATGCCGGGAATCCAGTCCCAACCTATCGAACATAAAAATGTCGGCCCGTCAATTGCGGAAATGCCGCCATTCCCACCCGTTCCTTTAATAATAGTATGTTCGTTAGGTATGCCCGGATGCGGCTGCGGCGAAACCAATACAGCCAATACAGCCTTTTTTCCGGGAGAAGCGTATTTAGTGATATCAAATATTCCTCTTGTAAAGGCACCTTTTATTTCACCAACATTTTTACCGTTTACCCAAACTTCTGCGGCATAATTAATACCGTCGAAATTCAGCCATATGTTTTTCTCGTTAAATGAGGTAGGCACATCAAATACAGTTCTGTACCAATAGGAAATCCGGCTCAGGCTATCCGGTATACTTTGCGGCCGGTTATTTTCACCATATAACGGTTCTGGATAAACGTGGTTATTTACCAAAGTGGTTAAAGCAGTTTCCGGAATGGTAGCGCTAAACCATTTATTGGGAGCAAATCCGGCCTCTGAAACAATATTTGCAGCTTGTGTAACTTTTGAAGCCAGCTGCATTTTCCAATTGGAAGAAATAACAGCCTGTTGCCCCTGCACTTTAAAAGTTACTAAAAGAAGCACCAGAGCAAGGTTGAACCTTTTAAAAATAATTTGTTTTTTCATCAGTTAAATATCATCAGTTAAATCTTGCAATAGGGTACATTGCAGTATTGAAGTGATCAAGTGACCGTTTATAATTAGTTCAAAAATATAAGTATACTTGTCAGTCTGGTAATACTTTCTTAACTAATTTTTATGTTTTTACTTTAACGAAGAAATTGCCTCCAGCATTCGGTTAAAGTCATGGATGTACTGACAATCAAAAACTCACTTACTGGTTTCCTTTTTAAAGAACAGTTTATCACAATGCTGCTTTTTCATCGCCGCAGATTATAATTCAGTATAATCTTTGATACCCGTATATAATTGAAAGTCATCCTGTCTATTTTTTTGTTTTGTTTGTTTTCGCCCTTAAATAACTTAGTATTACAATTAAACCTGTAAAAACACCAATTACATGTAATACAAATTTTGTAATTGTTTAATAAAAGAACTGAAAGATAGGAAAATGGATGTTCAACCCGCAAACTCTGATGACACAAATACGTTCATTTAAATGTAACGTCTAAGAAGAAAAGTATATCCTGCAATGAACTACAGCATCCCCCAAATTGGAAAATTTTTAAATTAAAAAAAGAACAAAGAATATTTTCTAAGTTACATTTGGACAATATATGCATTCCAGCTATTATAATTAAAACAATATGAAATTTTTGGCTGCTTCACTGTTAATTTCTATTCTTTTCCTGGTTACTCATGTAAAAGCACAAATTGCCTCCAAAGAAAATAACAAGGAGTTCGCCAAACTATTCGATTCTTGTGGGATAGAATATATTACACGTCATCCTACAGCAGCAACCTCTCTAGGCTATAGTTTTTTTGATAACCTGTTACCTGCTGAATTTACAGACAGTTACTATATTATACGGAGAAAGCTTTTTGTACAAAGTATTTGTCTGGGTTATTAAAGTTAAACAGGGGACATCTTAATAAAGATGACAAATGCTTATCGTGCGATCAATAATAAAATCGAGTCAAAGCTTATGGAAGAAATAGAAGATTTTTCGGAAAAAATTCATGAACAGGGAAATGAACATGCGCATGAAGTGTTGGCCGAGGGCAAGGAAAAATGGGTGCTATATGTAGCTTTGACTACAGCAGTGTTTGCTGTATTGGCTGCAATAAGCGGCCTGCTGGCCGGAGATCATGCCGATGAGGCCATGCTTGCCCAGATGCGCTCGTCTGACAGTTGGGCTTTTTACCAGGCCAAAAGCGTAAAGGCAGAGGTGCTGAACTCTTCTAACAAAATCCTGACCGCCTTTGGAAAGGCTCCGCTCACGGAAACTGCTGCTAAGATAACCGAAGATAAAAAGGAACAGGCAAAAATTATGAAACAGGCCAAAGACGAACAAAGTAACTCTGACTGGCATATTGCCCGGCACGGTATGCTGGCTAGGGCCGTAACCCTGTTTCAGGTTGCCATAGCTATCGGAGCTATCGCCATTATCACCAAGCGGAAAAGCCTCTGGTTGGTTAGTGTGCTGTTTGCCCTGGTCGGAATTTTCTTTTTGCTTTCAGGCTCAGTCTTTTAGTAATAGAGATTAAGAGCCTATTTAAATTATTCAATTTATTTTTTATGCTTCTTTTATCACCTAAAAAACAACTGTTTTTTTATATGGATGCACCTTGTAGATACTGATTTTCAGGTGATAAAAGAAGCACTCTTTTTTCCTTCAATAAATTTAAAAAAGATGATTAATATACTGTAAGATAAGTAATTAAAGCAATTTTAATTGGTTTCATTAGCTTATAAAAATAACTAATAAATATCTCTACCTATGACAAAACTTTCTGACAGGCTGATCAAATTCAACCAGCGCCTGCTACCTGATATGGTGCAGCTAAAATACAAGTACATGGCCGAAAGCCCGTTCCGCTTTTTTAGGGGTACCTGTCATCTTTTTTATGAAGATTTAAACAAAACCGGGAAACTGACGGATGGACCAGTGGGATGGATTTGTGGTGATCTGCATCTGGAGAACTTCGGCAGCTTTAAAGGAAACAACAGAATGGTGTATTTCGATTTGAATGATTTTGACGAATCGGCATTGGCACCACTTGGCTGGGAACTGGTAAGGATGACAACCAGTATTTTGGTTGCCTTTAATGATTTAGGAATAAATGCTGCCGAAGCTGTTGCTGCCGCACAATTGTTTTTAGCTACTTACAGTCATCTGTTATCGGAGGGCAAAGTCCTGTATATTGATCCACGTACGGCCCAAGGCATCGTCAAAACATTTTTAAAAACAGTTAAAAAGCGGGACGAAAGCGAATTGATTGGCCAGGTTAGGGACAGGAAGGCAAAGCATGTAAGCATTAAAACCGATCAGGTAAAATACTTCAAAATTAAGCCGGAACTAAAAGCTGCCCTGATACAGCACATCAACGATTGGATAAAAAGCTGCCAGGGGTGGCCAGAAAATCATAGGGTAAAAGATGTAGTGTTCCGCGTGGCCGGCACCGGCAGCATTGGTTTAAACCGTTATATGTTCCTGCTGCAAAACAGGAAGGAAAAAAGCGAATATGCTTTGTTGGATATGAAACAGGGTTCTGCCTCTTCCCTTTCGCCATACAATCCGGTTCTGCAGCCCGAGTGGACAACAGATGCTGAACGCGTTATCCGGGTTAAATTTCGGATGCAAAATGTTTCTCCTGCGCTATTAAGCACAACAGCATTTCAAGGTATTACTTACGTGTTGCAGGAGATGCAGCCAATGGCCGATAAGCTTAACCTGGAGCTGCTAAAAAATGATTTGAAAGCTACCAATCAGGTAATTGCAGATATGGCCTTGATCGTTGCCTCAGCGCAGCTTAGGAGCGGGGGCGTACAGGGATCGGCCATTACTGACGAACTAATAGCATTTGGCCAAAGAAACGACTGGCAGGATACCTTATTAAAATACGCTCAAAACTATGCTAAACAAGTAACAAAAGACTATAAGCAGTTTACTGCAGATTATACCCGTGGAGTATTTAACTCCTGATATATCATTAAATATGCTTTATTGGCTGATTATGGCGCAATTGTTTAAAAAAAATAAAGCAATTAGCTATTTTAAACAGAAGTGGGTAGGAGTGGAGTTGCTACATTTGATTGGATAATGAGTTAAGGGAAAGACTTAGCTTTAGAAATATGTCACGAACGAGAAAGCAGTACGACCTCATGATAGTTTAAACTACCATATGCCAGAGCAGGCATAATGATCCGGTGAAATTTAAGAGTGCTTGAAGGAATATCCGCGCCCTAAAACATCAGGTTACTAGCATTTGAGACAGTGCTGGCAAAAAGAAAAACGCATTAGGATATAGAGAACTGAAAGAGCTTCCATATCCTAACCCGATAATAATAACAACAACAAGAGGAAAGCTTCCGTCATAAAAAAACAAAAAGCGTATCCTTGTAGAGTAAAAACAGGACAATTGAATTATGGTGTAAACTGATTCCAGTATTACTCCCCGAAAACGACAAATAAAATCAGGACGAGACATTACGCTGGAGAATACAGAGCCCTTGCCCACCTCGTTTCGGAATGTCAGGCAAGTAATTCCATTACACTTTTAACATGTTAATCCTTTGATAATTAATTTTATTGTCATGCTTAACACAACAAGGTGCTCTAAGACGTACAGAATCTACTGGTCAAGCCATCCCGGAATTTTTAGTCTTCCACCTGCTTTTAACTTTTATTAATAAAATTCCGATAAAGAAAAACAATTTTAGGTATACGTTATTTATTTGAAAATATAACGAACCTTAAAAATCGTTATATTTTTGAAAATATACTGAATTAACTATGATTAAATTTTTATTTCGAATCACATTTGTACTTGTTTTTCTGTCCGTTCTGAGCATTTCTACTTTCGCCCAGGTTAAACCATCAAAACGTAACCAGCATCTCAGGGATTCTCTTACCCTTGATAGTGTCAACATCAAAGCATACCGGTCCAAGCACTTGGCTGATGTAGAGGGTACTTACATATTTGCAGGTAAAAAAACATATTCCCTTACTCCAGATGCAGGCAGAGCAAACCTGTCTAATAGTACTATCAGAACTATTTTTGCTACTGTACCAGGGGTAAACGTGTGGGAATTGAGCGGCAATGGCTTTCAGGTAAATATTGGAACCCGAGGAACAGATACGCATCGTTCCAACGAAACTAATATGCGCCAAAATGGCTATAATACCAATTCAGATTTGTTTGGATATCCGGAAGACCATTATACCCCACAATTTGATGCCGTACAGCAGATACAAATTGTCCGCGGATCAGCAGCCTTGCAATTTGGAAGTCAATTTGGTGGGATGGTTAACTATAAAATGAAAGAAGGCGACAGTACAAAAGTTTTAGGAATCCAAAGCGAGCAATCTGCTGGTTCCAACAGGTATTTCAATTCTTTCAATGCTTTGGGCGGAAAAAGTGGTAAATGGAGCTATTACGCTTATTTTGCAAGCCGCACCGGCGATGGGTATCGAAGTAATTCTGCTTTTAGTGGCCAGTGGTTTTACGGTAACCTTAAATATCAGTTTAATACCAAAGGTAGTATCGCCCTACAGTTTTCACGAGTAAATTTCAGGGAGCAGGATGCAGGCGGTTTAACAGATGCGCAGTTTAATGCCGATTACCGGGCATCAACACGTACCAGAAATTATTTTAGCCCGGAAATTAATATTCCCGCTTTGTTATTCAACTACAATCTTGGTAGCCGCGGTAAGCTGGAGGTAACATCACATATGATTATTGGCCAGCGAAACAGCGTACAGTTTTTGAACAATCCAAATGTTGCTGATACGGTTAATAAAAAATTAAGCACTTATAATCCACGTCAGGTTGACCGGGACTATTATACCGGCTTTACAACAGAAGCCCGGTTTCTTACCCGCTATCAACTGGGTAATCTGAACAGTACATTTACTTCAGGGTTACGCTATTTTACAGAAATAACCAAACGTAATCAAAAAGGTACAGGCACAACCGGTTCTGATTATAATTTAACGCTTACCAATCCTTACGGAATTGCACTAAATTTAAAAACGAATAACTATGCTGCTTTTGCCGAAAATCTTTTTCAGATTACGCCACAGTTTTCCATCACGCCAGGTGCCCGGTACGAAATTATCAACACTAGCTTGGATGGTTTTATTGATAATGCCAAAGATTATGTATCGTACCAAAACAAACGCCACTTCCCGCTTTTTGGCACCGGGCTTCAGTATCAGGTAAGTGGTAGCAGCCAGATTTATGGTAACATTTCGCAGGCATACCGGCCGTTCTCGTATGCCAACATTATTCCTGGTAATGATTTAGCTATTGTGAACCCTGACTTAAAAGATAGCCGTGGCTATGATGCAGATTTGGGTTATCGCGGTAATATCGGTAACATCTTCCATTATGATTTCGACCTTTATTATGTGTATTATGGTAACCGTATAGGAAACCTAACGGAAATTAATGCGGCTAAACAAACCTATATTTACACTACCAACATTGGCAATGCGATAGCAAAAGGTATTGAAGCTTATACGGAGGTTTCTTTATGGAGGGCATTTGATAAAAATTCCTTAAGCGATATCCGCCTGTTCAATTCGTTTTCTTATGATCATGCACGCTATATCAGCGGAACGCTAAGCAGCGGCGCCACCAATATCAGCTTAAGTGGTAACTGGTTGGAAGGGACACCGCAGTTTATCAATCGTACTGGCTTAACTTATCTTAATGATCACATTACGACCACAATACAGATGAGCTATGTAGGCAAAAATTATTCTGATGCCAATAATACTATATTTAATGTAACTGGATTGAGTGGTATTGTACCTGCGTATCACGTGTTCGACTGGTCTTTTAATTACAGTTTCTTACAGCGCTATCACATCTTCAGCAATATTAATAACATTTTGAATGCTAAGTACTTTACTCGAAGAATAACTATTCTTCCTGGTCCGGGAATATTACCCGCTGATGGTATTACCTTTAATGTTGGTTTTGGTATTAATATATAATTTAACGGCACAAGTAATCGTGAGGGTTGCTAAAATGGCAAAAGTTGAACTGAGCTTTTTTTGCTAGTGAATTTAGAAATAAATTTGTTAGTGGATGATAAAGTATCTCATTTTTTATAAGCGAAAATACTAAGTTCAAATTAAACAGAAGCTTGTGGATTGAAATGGTAGAAGGGCTGGTGATTGGACCAGGAAGGGTAGAACTGCTAGAGTAAATGGACCTGTGCGACTTAATCGGTCAAGCAGCAATGCAGATGAAGGTGTCTTAGCGGCCCCCATAGCTGCTCGTCGGTCACATGAATACCTATTACTTTGCTAGTCGTTATTTCTCACTAAGGAGGCAAAGAGGCTATGCAGAAGTAACAGAGAAGGGACGAAATTATAATTGAGCAGTTTCATTTGCTTTATGAAAAGTTTCAGGCGTTTCTAGCTGAGAACAGCATCTCTATTAATTTATAAGCTTTTACAAAGAAATTTGTTAAAATCAACACCGTTTTTTTATTGAAATAATAGGACTATTTTCGTTATTCACAGAAAAATATAACGCATTTATTGCATGGCGACATTGACCTCCACATTCCAGAATAGCAGACAAGCAATTCCGTTACACTTTGATCATGTTATTCAATTGATAGTTAGATCAATGTTTTTCATGTCTAACAAAACGAGGTACTGTAATGCTCATGGAACCGGCTGCTCAAGCGTCCCGGAACATCCATATCACGTTAAAATGAAGGAATTCATGTCATCCGGACTTAGCGATATACCTGTTTTTGATTTTTTGCTGTTATATAAAACTATTACGGCAATCCTATTACACCTAATTATAGTTTTTGGACTTTCAACAAAAAAGTGGACAAATGGCTAAGCTGCCATAATTTGTTTGTTTAGTTGTTTTTTCAAAGTAGTAAATGCTTTAAACAAACTGTGTCAGTTAAGGATTAATGATGATTTTTAACTTTAAGATACAGAGAGATGAACGAGCAAGAATATAAGAATTTGAAAGCTTTAAAGCAGAGGCGATCAAGGGAATTTATGCGTGTGGGCGCTGAATAGTAAAAAAGGGATCTTCGCATCTTTACTGAAACACTTTTTAGAATCTGCATTGGAAGGTGAGCTGGAGGCCCACCTGTAGAAAGAAAAAGAAGCTGGTAACGCTAACCGGCGTAATGGCAAAGCCGGATAGAAAGATAAAAAGCATTTCGGGTGAGTTTGAGCTGAAAAGAGGCCGTGACCGAACAGGTAGCTTTGAGCCATTGGTGCTTCCCAAACGGCAGGTCATTGTTACGGAAGAACTGGAGGAAAAAGTGATCGGCCTCTACGGACTTGGCCTATGCACCAGAGGTATCAGCAAACACATCAAGGAGCTCTACCAGATGGGTATCTCGGTCAGTACGCTGTCTTCCATCACCGATAAAGTTGTACCGGCGATGAACGAACGGCGGAGTCGTTCATTAGAATCAGTTTATGCTTTTGTATACCTGGACTGTATGCATTACAAAGTTTGCGAAGGAAGCGGTGTGATTACTCGTACGGTTTATAATATACTTGGCATTTCTTTAGATGGCAAGAAAGAACTGCTGGTATCCTTCAGAGAGTGAGGGGAGCCAAGTTCTGGTTAGCCGTTTTAACTGATCTGAAAAACCGTGGGATGCAGGACATGTGCTGGTTGCCGGACAGAACCCAAAACCGGACAAAGCTACCAGAACAGCTACCGCATTACGGCCCGATTTTTTACCTGAATGGAAGCAAAAGTAAAACTTGGGCTGATCAAAACCATAGATCAAAGTCTTCGCGCGCATACCTATACAGATGGGATCTGGAAAGCCCAGACTGGAAAAACACTGGACGGGCTCTGGGCAGACTATGTTAAAAATCCTGCACTGAGTTAGCTTGCCCTTCAGGCTATTCTAAAACCTGTTTAATCTACTTGGCCATTAAAAATTATAATTGAAATTAGTTTTACACAACCTTACATAAAGAAAGTTGTAAAACAAATAAATGACCCCCATTAGATTACACGTATTCTTTTGTAGCTGTTGCACAACTAAAACAAGAAAAATCAGTTATTAAAAATTGCACCTTTGGTCCACTAAGTTTTTCACATTTGAATATTCAAAAATAATACAGACTAAATATCCCATTCCCAACACCTCAAACCTTTATAGAGATAGCTATTAAATGGAAGCTATCGTTGTCAGCAGAGACAAACATTTATATGGTTAGACAACATGAAAACCAATGATCTTCCGTTGTACAACCACTAATAAAGATAAACTGCTCGCCGGAAAATTAATGAGCCGTTTGAGGTCTGTGCCGTTTAATCAAAGTAGTATTTGCAACACTTCTGGAGCTTGGCACAACGGCCGGACAGCCATCGGCAATAGGCAGAAGATTAACCAAATTTTCAGTAAGAGAATACCCAATAGCCACTCTTAGCACGGGCAATACCTTCAAAATCTTCGCTAAACTTACTCAAAAGCGGCGTCATATTATTAATCATGCTCATTGATTAGCCACCCTTACTCTCGCCGGTTTAACCCTCACTGCTCAGAAACTCGAGAATTTCGGCGTTTACCCGTTCGGGCTCCTCTAAATGGAGCCAATGCGTCGCGCCTTGAACGATAGACAGCTGGCCGTTGTCGCATTGCTCAAGCCCGGCAAGAGCCACATGATGTTCCAGAAAGATGTCCTTCTCTCCCCAAAGCACGAGCGTCGGGCACTGAATACGGGCAGGCTGGTCTGGCTTTTCTCGTTCGCGCAAGGCACGGTAGTAGTTCAGCATAGCTGTTAGTGATCCAGGATGTCCCCATGCCTGCGTATAGTGCTCAATATCTCCTGGCTTTAACGCATCCGGCCGTGCCGTATCTTCAACCATGGCGCGTAGCCCGGCAAAGTCAACTGCGCCCAGTGCTGCCTCCGGCAACCAAGGTAGTTGAAACAATGCCACATAGGTGCTGCGCAGTGCCTGGCTCGGATGTGTAAAGGCCTGGTGTGCCCAAAGGTCCGGGTGCGGTGCATCCATGATCACCAGCCGCTTCAACCGGCTGGAATAGCTGGCACCTACTCCCCAAGCAATAATGCCGCCCCAGTCGTGCCCAACCAGGTAGAAGGGTCCTGTTCCATAATGGTCAGCCAGTGCCATCACGTCGGCTACCAGGGTATCAAGCAGGTAGGATGAGATATCCTTCGGAGCATCGCTGCTGTTGTAACCACGCATGTCAGGAACCACGACGTGATAGCCGGCCTTAGCTAACGGCGTGATCTGATAACGCCAAGCCCACCAGAATTCAGGAAAGCCGTGCAACAAAATCAACAGAGGGCCATCTGCGGGTCCGGCCTCAACTACATGCAGTGACAAGCCATTTACCGGCAATCGCGTGCTCTTCCATCCTGTTTCCATCATTCCTGCTTCCAGCATAATTCTCGTTTATTAGTTTAACTTACAATGAGTTGAATATTTTTTTTCCACTTGTAAACCAGTAAGAATATGAAGTTGTTTTACTGGGGCCAGCTTCTTTTGCAAGTCATAAACTGTTTCCACGCTGCTATCCTTACGCTGTATGATAAGTTAATAACACATTTTGAAAATTTTTAGGTGCCTAGCCATAGGCTAAGTTGAACCGTTGTCTTCCGTGAACGCGCCAGAAATGAACGCCCAAATGAAATTACTGAGGCAATGGTAAGGGAAATTGCCCAAATCTAATTGGATTCATGCTACTCTTGCACTCAAGCTAACAATTTATCCCTAGATTAAAACATAAGGAAAAACAATTGCTTCTTTGTAAAACCATGCCGGTACTTTTCTTCAAAAATTGACTTATGTGCCGTGCAAAAATCAGTTCTTTTTATCACGATTGCTTCCTTTGTTCTACTTTCTATAACTTTTTTTATAATGAAAAAACCAGTTTTTACGATTGCAATTACTTGTGGTATAGAAAAAGCTTTTTCCTGCACTACTTGCAATAAAAACCTTCAAAAAGGAATATTCAACAGCACTTTTTACCCGAACCTATTGACGATGTTACTGGCCTTTTTGATTTTAGGCCTTATTGTTCTGCTATTGTGTTTTCTCGCTTTAAGGAGAGAGCAAAAAACAGTTTCAAATGATACAGTAAAAAATACATCTGTACCATTAATTGCTGCAGCTACTACCTTAGGCATAGGAATTGGTGGCTTTATCGATGGCATATTTTTGCATCAGATTTTACAGTGGCACGAAATGCTGTCAAATAAACTTCCTCCACTTACCCTGCTGAATAAAAGTATCAATATGTTCTGGGACGGCATTTTTCATGCTTTCTGTTTAGTAGTGTTACTTACAGGTCTAATATTGATGCTGAATTTATCCTTCCGGAAAAATGTACTCATCACAAAATCTTCTTTTTGGGGTGGTATGCTGTTAGGATGGGGACTATTTAACCTAGTGGAAGGAATTATAGATCACCAGATACTGAAGCTTCACAATGTAAAAGAAACAAGCAATAATATAGCTTTGTGGAATTATGGCTTTTTATTTTTTGCCCTTTTCCTGGTTTTTTCAGGCAGTATGCTCATTCGAAAGCGGGCAAATTTTACTCTGGTATAAAGTAATATTGTTATTATACATCTGGAAGAAGAAAATTACTATTCATCTAATAATTTCTGTATCAAAGTCTATCATCAATCTTTTATTTTATCCGATCATATTTTATCAACGAAGGTCAGTATCTATTTTTTCCTATGGCATTTATAAATTATCCTTACCGGAACGCTCGTCCAAAAAAGTCGCCGATCTCTCCGAGCCAAGAACAATTGACCGAGTGTATCAAAACGGAGCTGCAGAAGCTATAGGTTTAAAATTGATTTTCACTTCCTTGATAACATCTATCCTATAACGATGATTACGTTATATCCAGACAGTATTTTTTGCCATTGGCCTTCTTTATTGCCATTTGAAACGCGCACCCAATAGTGTTTGTTATCTGGTTAAAATAAAATCCTTTAAATAGCTACATTCTTCTATAGCTGTTTTATAAAAAGAGGTTTGCTTGTACTTGATAAGCTCTTTAAAATAAGGATTCTGCCGCAATTGCCTACGGTAATTTTTCTGCGCTGCTTCATAAGCATCATAATTGAAGACATAGTTGGGCATTTCCTGCCGTTTTTGCCGGCATTTAGCTGCCATAAAAGTGCATTTCGCTTTAAAATCAGCATTGTTACTTACTGCACGGGCTTTTAAATAATAACGTTCAGCATTAATTGCTTGCACATAATCGGTATCATAAGTGTATACGGCTTTCCTGGCAAAATCGGTGGAGGACCAGTCATAAGAAATCAAGTTCGAACTGTTGCCGTAAGTAGATGTGTTGTACAAGCCGGTTGCAAACCGATAATAAAGTTGTGGATTGGCAGGTTCTGCTTGGATTTGCTTTTGTAAATAGGCCATTGCCCGGGCAAAATCTATCTTAGTAAATCGTTTTCCCTTCAATGCAAATGTTTTTGGATAATCATTTAGCTGAGCCAGAAAAGGATCGCCCAACTCCTCGTCCATGCTTCTTTTACCTGCATTTTTTTGGTGGGCAAAAGCAGTAGCGGCAGCGGCGTACTTATGTTCCCGCAAAAAAGCTGTTCCTAAAAGTTCATACAAAACATCGGTTTTAACACCCGCTAACCTGACTGTTAAAAATTTGATCCATGGGTTTTTAGACTGATTTTCTTTCCACCCAAGCAACTGCTGCAACCGGCTGGAGCTAAGATACTTGTACCAGAAATCGGGGAGCATCTTGTTCTGCTGGTAGAAATAATCATTTTGCCCGGCATCAAACGATTCGCTTTTTAACAAAGCCAGTGCAGCAAGCGTTGTATCATTTTGCCGCAGATAAGCAGGTGCCAGAATGTGCAGATAGAAATCGCGGGAAGTTGTTGCAAAACGGTTGATATTGGCTTCATGCCACGCGCTGTTATTAATTACTTGCGTTTGGGTCGATTTTACTTTGTTATCCAGCCATTTAAGTGAAGGTAGTAGTTCCAACTCACTGATCCTGTCCAGCTTCTGTATATTTTGTGCCAGTAAAAGTAGCTTCACAATTTGCCGCTGATCCTGCAGTTTTGGGTTCAGCTTTTCTTTATTAGAAGCTTCAATTGCTTTAAAACCGTCAGCTGTTTTCCCTTGCATCCACCATAAGTAAGCTTCGGTAAGATGGTCGATACCTGCTACGGGATATTTATTTTCTGCGGAAAGCCGATCACAAAAAGCACTTAACCGTTGGATATAATTATTGTATTTAATTTGGATACTATCCGGAACAGCAGTAAAAAATTCCGTATTATTATGGATGCTTTTAGATTGTGCGGAAGCTTGCTGATGGATAATTGCAGCATCAATCAACAGCATAGCAGCGGTACTTAATAAGAAAACACTGCTTAGTTTCCATACTGTTTTTACCGGTCTTTTTCTGGCAATGATCCAGGTTAAACCAATCAGTAGTAAAACCGATTCGCCAAATATCAGCCAGCCAAAAAACTTTTTCCTCGAACCGGCCCCTTTACTAGCATAAATCATCGCTTTTCTGCTGGTTTTTGCTGCCGAATCGGTTACATTTTTTAAACGAGCTGTTAAATAATAGGCTTCCAACTTATTCACTTCCCGCACAAGCAATACGCCAACCATCGGGGACTGGGGTTGATATTGATAAACTTTTTGCAGGTTTTCCATCCCAATTTCCGGCTTGCCGAAACCGTTTATGGCATAAATTACCGCTTTGTCATCATTTGTTTTAGCCAGCGGAAGCACCTGTTCTGCCGAAACCCGGTTGTAATAATAGTTTTGGTAAGCTTGATTGCGCCGCTCGGGCCAGTCTGCAAACACTTTAGAAAACAGGAATGCGGCTTTTACGGTATCGCCCAGTTTGCGTTCTTCACCAGCTTTTAAAGCCATAGCCCAGCCTTTTACATGGCTTTTTGAAGGATTTAAGTTAATAAAACCATCATAAATATCTTTGGCCTGCTGATAGGCCAGTCCGAAATGGAACAACCGCTGCGCTTGGTAATAATAGCGTAGTCTGATAAAAGGATCCTGTTCTGCACCGGCAAAACTTAAGGCTTTTTTTGCCGCTATGCGCAAAGCCGTTGTATCCACAGGAGTAGGTTCCCATAATTTGTAAGTGAAATTTGCTACCGGTTCTACCTGTTTGGCAAATTGATAATATTGAAGTGCGGACTGGTGGCCTGAAGCCAGTGCATTTAAAAAACTGTTGTGTGCCAAGCTATCCGGAACCCTGTTTTTACCATTTAAAAGCCAATTGTTAACTGCCTCATTCCCTGTACTATCCAGCCAATACATGGCCTTTTCCACATCGGCAGATTTTACGTTTTCGCCCAGGTATGCAGCCCATTCATCAGCATTAATTTGTTTTTCATTGGCCGGTTCTGCCTCATCATATAAAAACTGAAACTCGGTGAAATAGAAAGATTTGTAGTTACGATCCCCTTGCAAATTATTATGGAAAAACGAAATGTAATAATCATACGGATCGATTTCTCCGCCGCAAGCCAGATTGATGGCTACGTTGGCAAAATAGGCGCTAAAAAAGCTAACGAAAAATACGGCTGATGTTTTCCAGTTCTTCATCGGTATAGTTTTTTAAAACAGGTGCGTCTAAATGAAAATAGATCAGGTTAAATGGTTCAGGCTTCATTTTCCGGGCAAGGTAAGCGCCGGTTTTGCGCAAATCATCTGCAGTACAATTTTCCCAGCGGATCTCGTCGCCCTGCTGTAAACCCAAAGATGGCCATGCTGTTTTTAGCACATAAAAGTTACTGCTTTTTTGAAGGAACAGGTTTTTATTCTGAAGTAAATTCAGGTTCAAACCTTTTGATATTCCTGCATACAGATGGTTTCTAAATACTACTGCCCAACTGAAAAGCGGCAGGCCAATATCCATAAGTAGTGGATAGGAAGTTAAATTATTACCTAAATATTTTTTGAGTTCGGCTAAATCCAGAATAGAGTTTTGCACGCCATATTTGCGCAAGTTGCCCATGTTATAGCACATTAGCATGGCACGGCTGACAGGCGGAATACCAGCCGATTGCTGGTTTTTTAGCTGATGTAAACGCAGCGTTACCGAAAGTTTTTGGTTAAATTTCAACTGTGCCTGCAGCATTTTGAGCAGATAAAAATAGTTGTTGCGCGTACTGGCTGTCCAGTCGCAATCTACTTGTAATTCCGCAAAGCTATTTTTGCCGCCCTGTTTTACTTTTCCGTTTACGAAATAAAGCAGCTGATGCGAAAGCTTTTCTAATTGCGCTGGCATCAGGTTTTTGAGTGCGTTGTTTACTATAAAAACTACAGGGACTATTGCTACAAGGTCCGGAACTTTTTCTTTAAAACTGATAGGAGAAACAGGCGCAGGTAAGTTTGTATTTTCATCCCTATCTACATCCATAATCCTAATGTAGATTTTTTTTGCCTTAGAAATATTTAAATATTTTTGCTCTGGAGGAGTAAGTTGAAAACTGGTTTTCCAATAATAAAAACTAATTTTTACATCTCTCGGCCGACCTTGACAGCCTGCAAGCAAAAAGAATATAAAAAATATATACCAGAAGCGCATTCCAGTTAAATAATTATTGATAAACTGTTTTACGTAAGAAGCTTAATATTTTATAGCTATTTGATTATTTATGCTCAAAACAGTTATAAAACAGGGAATTTCTTTATTATTGAATAAGAAACAAAAGGTTAAATTTAATCAAAAAAACACTTAACAGTTATAAATTTATTTTTCCTAAACCAGTTCATAATAGTTACGGACCAGCTGGTATGTTAAAAAATATACCAAGTTTTTCGAATAACTTATGTTTTAGATTTTCAATAAAATCATTAGAAAACAGGTTTTATAATTTTAATACCGCTTATTTAAGGTTGTATTCCTTTCAAATTCATAAAACGAAACAAATCCGATGATAACACACAAGTCCGCTTCAGTACATTGAACGAAAAAACTTAATCTGCTATAATAATCTGGACTTAAAATAACAGGCTCACCTATTTTATTTGCTGTTTAGGCTGTATTTTAACCATACTACGTCGTCTTCCAACTGTCTTACTTCTTTTAGTTTTAGAAGCGTAGCAGGCTTTTTGGAAAGATACTCACTTACTTCAAAGGTTGTTGGTGATTTGGGCGTGCCATCAGCAATGGGTAGCACGAGTAAACTTAGCTCATCGATCAGCCCTGCATTCAGCAGAGAACCGTTTAAATGTCCTCCGCCTTCAGCCATCAGGGTTTTAATAGGAAAAAGTGTTGCCAACTGATCTAGGGCATTTTTAAAATCGATACTGTTTTTACCGGTAAAAATATAGGAAATACGTTTTTGTTGTAAGTAATACAGGTACTCGTCGCTGACCTGCTCGGTGAGCACTTCAATAATATGGTCACCACCAGTTTCGTTGCTTTTCCATCCCAGCTTTCCATGTGCATCAATTGCTACAGCAAAAGACGTAGCGTTTTTATCTCCTATAAAAGCTTCCCTAACTATAGGAGCATCAGGCTTAATAAGTTCAGGTTTTACACCGCCAGAAAAATCTTTTTCCATAGTTACCCTGCCACACATCCAGGCCTGGCTTTCAAACGTATCGTGGTATTTCTCAAAAAATCCTGAATAAATTTTTACTAACTCCTGATTGCCCCAACTAGCAGAAATAATCTTGCCATCTACGGTAGACATCATATGACAGATCACATGGAGTTTTTTCATAGTCTTTCTTTTATGATCTGTTTAAATAAATAGTCAGAATTCATATATTAAATTACCTTGAATTGAAGGAGAAAGAGTTATCGGTGCTTTTGCCGGAGTAATCTGGTTTTAAGATCAACCTTTAATGCTGTTATTTCATCAAAACCACACCGGTGCCAAGTGCCAGCGCATCTTCTGCTACGCCTAAATATACATCTTTAACATCCAGTAATCCACCAGCGTACTTACGAAGATAAAAGAAAGCATAACTGCCGGCTAATGCGCTTACGCCACCCAGCATAATGCCTTTAGTTAAATTTTCTTTGTTGTTTGTAGCAATGATGGCTCCGCAAAGGGCTCCGCTTGCAATACGTCCCAGTATTTGCGGGAAACCGATCCTGTCGGAAGCAGCCGGTAACTTATCACCAACAACTTCGCCTGCACAAAGCAGTTTAGTTATTCCGGCAGTTACAGGTGATTGTATAAAACCGAGTTTAGACTGCTGTAAAGCCAGACTGTGCGTTTTACTGAGATAATGGCTCAGTATTCCGATACCGAAGCTGCCGCGCATGGCTGAAACCATCCCAAAGCCAATGATTTGTTTGTTAGTGCTGTTCATGTTTTAAATAGTTACTACAGGGGAACCTGATTTGCATCCTATTGTTTAAGTGAACCGTTTATTACCATAAAGTAACTACTAACCTATAGTAACCAGTTAATATCACAGAAAGATATAGTTACATTTGAACAAAGTGTAATAGCTGATATTACAACGTTTGTTTTGCAGTAAATTACTAAAAATAAGCATGGATGCTCCATGCCTATTTTTGATTTACATCTTCTACATTTTAAGGATTTATGATTTATGGAGTTAGGCATATACTCATTTGGTGACCTGGTTACTAGCCCGGCAAATGGCACCAAAATTACCGCTGAAGAGCGCATGCGCCAGATGCTCGAAATGGCACGGATGGCAGACGGCTGGGGGCTGGATGTGCTGGGTATTGGAGAGCACCATTCCTTGAAATTTGTCAATTCCGCTACGGCTACTACTTTGTCTGCCATGGCCGCAGTTACCAGACGGATCAGGCTGACCAGTTCCACTACGCTACTTAGCACGGCAGATCCGGTTCGTATTTTCCAGGAGTTTGCTACTGCGGACCTGATCTCAGGCGGACGTATTGAACTCATCTTCGGCCGTGGGGCATTCACAGATAACTTTCCCCTGTTTGGATTTGACCTTAAGGACTATGATGCTTTGTTTATGGAGAAGCTGGAGTTATTTTCCCTGCTAAACGCAAATGAAAGAGTTACCTGGAAAGGAAAATTCAGGCCTGAACTGATAAATCAGGAAATTGCTCCACGGCCGGTACAAAAAAAACTTCCGGTATGGATTGGTGCCGGCTCACCTCAGAGCATATCACGTGCAGCATTACTTGGTTATCCGGTAGCTGTGCCGATACTGGGAGGAACACTGTCTGGCTATGCCCGTTTGGGAAGTATCTACCGCCAGGCATGGCAGCCGCAGGAAAATACAAAAATGCAAATCAGTGTATTTTCTCATCTGCATGTAACGGAAACTTCTCAGCAAACCCGCAAAGACTTTTATCCTTATTATTCCGCTTATCTGGAACCTCTTTTTAAAGGACCAATGCCGGTACAGCAGTATCAGCAGATGCTTTCTGCGGATGGCTCCTTAATAGGAGGCAGCGTGCAGGAAGTGATCGACAAGATTATGTTTCTGAAAGAAAAGATGGGAATGACCCGCTATGTCGGACAGATTGATATTGGCGGTCAGGACTTTGCAGCTGTCGCCAAAGGCATAGAACTGTTTGCAACCAAAGTAGCTCCCGTGGTCAGGGCAGGTTAAAAAGTAATCATATGGTAAGTATACACTTCATTGAAAAATAGTTATAGAGGTGGTGTTTAAACATAAAACAAATTCTAAAGAGCAGTTACTTATATATAAACCAAGATGGTAGGCAGCATAAGTGTAGGCCGATTATTCATATAAACGGCTATTCCGCGTTCAATTCCTTTCATCGCTGAGTAATTTAGATGAAACAAGAATCAAACATTAACACAATTTAAAGGTTAATTAATTGCGCACAATTTAATTTTGTAAAATGGAAACGGTTTTTTTAGAAAATCAGTTATGTTTTAAGCTGTATGCTTTGTCCCGGCAAATAACCAATTTGTATCGTCCTCTATTAGAAGAAATCGGTCTTACTTATCCCCAATATCTGGTAATGCTTCTTTTATGGCAGGAAAATCTGTTGTCGGTTAAAGCATTAGGCGAACGCTTATATTTAGATAGCGGTACACTTACGCCATTACTAAAAAGATTGCAGCAAAAACAGTTGCTTACCCGAATTCGTGATGTGGCAGACGAGAGGAGTGTGCTGGTTGAGTTAACGGACGCTGGCAGAAAAATGCAGCAAAAAGCAAAGTGCATTCCCGAAGAACTAAATAAAACACTTGGCCTGGATGCAGCAGAACATCAGGCAATAAAATCAACGTTAGATCAAATGTTAATGCAGCTTAACTAAGCTGTTCATTTCACAATATCATTAATAATTATAATAAATGCAAGCAAAGCAAATTGTACTGGCTAAACGCCCGGAGGGATTACCAACACGAGAAAATTTTAGGTTAGAAGAAATAGATTTACCCGAACTGAAAGATGGCCAGCTGCTTTTAGAAGCACAATATATTTCGCCAGACCCTTATTTGCGCGGCCGGATGAATGAATCTCCCATTCCCGGAGCGGCATTCGAATTAAACAAGCCGTTTGTTGGTGCCGTAGTTGCCAAAGTATCAGCAAGCAAAACGGCTGATTTTAAAGCTGGCGATATGGTTTCGGGCAATCTGCCCTGGGCAACTGCAATAATTGCCGAAGCCAAACAACTTCAAAAAATAGACACTTCCGAAATTCCTGCAAGTGCTTACGTTGGCTTTTTGGGCATGACGGGTTTAACCGGTTATTTTGGTTTGCTGGATGTTGGAAAGCCGAAAAAGGGAGAAACTGTTGTGATTTCCGGAGCTGCCGGCGCCATCGGAACAATCATCGGGCAAATTGCAAAACTGAAAGAATGCCGCGTAATTGGTTTGGCCGGTTCTGATGAAAAGGTAAAACTTTTAAAAGCGGAATTTGGGTATGATGAAGTGATCAACTATAAAACTGAAAACATCAGCGAAGCACTAAAAGCTGCCTGCCCAAAAGGTGTTGATGTTTATTTTGATAATGTTGGCGGCGAAATTTCAGAAACAGTTTTGCAGCATTTAGCGATGTATGGCCGCGCGGTAATTTGTGGTGGCATTTCAACTTATAATAATTCAGGCGATAAACAAAGTAACCTTAACCTTTTGCCGTTGGTACTTAACCGCAGTGCTACCGTTCAGGGCTTTCATGTTACCAATTATACAGCGCAGTTTCCGGAAGCTGTTGCCCAGCTTTCGGCTTGGTTTAAAGAAGGGAAAATCAAAAATAAAGAAACAATTATCAAAGGTTTTGAGAATTTGCCCGAAGCTTTTCTGGGATTATTTTCCGGTACAAATGTTGGAAAAATGCTGGTGAAGATTTAAAATCAACACAAATTTTCTGATCGGTTATGATGCTTCTTTTATCACCTAAAAAACAATGATTTTTCATCGAATCCAATTTTTAGGCGATAAAAGAAGTATGATGATTGTTTATAACATCCTTTAAATTAACAAAGTAGCACTCACAAAAACACAAATTAATTTCAATCTCAAAACTCACAACAAATAAAAAATGGAAAAAATGTATACGGCGAAAGCCACAGCAACTGGCGGCCGTAATGGTCATGTTAAATCTGATAACGGTGTTTTGGACATCGAGGTAAGAACGCCGCAATCTTTGGGTGGCCCAAAAGGCGATTACCTGAACCCGGAAATATTATTTGCAGGCGGTTATGCGGCTTGTTTTGATAATGCTTTGCTAAATATCATCCGTGCCGAAAAAATAAAAGCGGGTACAACTTCGGTAACTGCGGAAGTTAGTTTGGGCAAAAAAGAAGATGGTAGTTATAATTTAGAAGTTACGCTAGAGGTAGAAGTTCCGGGTGTGGAACGTTCTGTTGCCGAAGAACTGGTAAATAAAGCACATCATGGCTGCCCATATTCTAATGCTACACGCGGCAATGTAGAAGTTACTTTGATTGTAAAATAAAGAATTATCTCTTTTAACTATCATAATGACTTATTGATAAGCATTGAATTATAATGCTTACCAATAAGTCATTAATAATACGCTTGCGCAGTCATCTCAAGATGAAATTGCGAAAAAAATGTAGTATTGATGGAAAAGTAATATCCTCTCGTAAAACTTGGCCAGTATAATGTAAGTGTTAAATAGTAGCCGGTTCTTATTTTTAGCTGATGAAAGATAGAACACTGGTGGCAGGAATATAACTCCTTCAGGCCACACAGCTTACCAAGAGATTTGACGCATGAAGAGCTCCTGTAAAAAGCAAAATAACGCCCGGTTCTCTATTATGAATGGCTGAATAATCGGGAGAAAGTCAAATCAATAGAAAAATCTACTTCTGAGATATACTAGAAATGTGAAGCTTACAAGCAATAACTTCTTCTTTCCAGCATGTTGTACGATGTTTATTTGAATTGGTAGCTATTGATTTTTTGTAAAATCATAACTTAGAACTTTGCAGGGAAGTACGTGATTGTTTTTTTAGTTCATCCCGATGCTGGACTCCCCATTCAAACAAAGTATCAAGTACCGGTTCCAAGGTTCGGCTGTATGCTGTCAATTCATACTCTACTATTACAGGAGGACCTGGTAAAACGTTTCTTTTAACAAAGCCGTTTAGTTCCAAGTCTTTTAATTCTGAAGCAAGGACCTTTGAGGAAATTCCCACAATGGTTCGTTGCAATTCGTTAAAACGGCCTTTTCCATCAAGTAGCGTTACAATGATCTGAAGTTTCCATTTACCTCCGATAGCATATAGTGCATCAGCAATGGCCTGAAGGCGAAACTTGCAACAAGGCGGATCATAAGTTGTAAGCGGGACTATATTTTGTGTTTCCATATATAATACTTACCTAAAGGTAACCACTTACTTTTTGTAAAGTCCTTACTTTTTGTAAGTAAAGGTACGTAATATTGCGTTGTAAATGCAAACAGGTATATCCAAATAAATTACTTTTTACCTTCAACTAAAATACAAATGAAAATCTTACATCTTATTTCTAGCCCTCGAAACGCATCCTCTTTTAGCATTAAACTGGGAAATGCAATTGTAGAAAAATTGCAGACAGCTCATCCAGACAGCACCGTAGAAGTACACAACTTAGCCAAAACCCCTTTTCCACATTTGGAGGAAGTCCATCTGAATTCTTTTTTTACCCCTAAAGAAAATCATACGCCGGAAATGTCAGAAGCAATCAAGCATTCGGACCAAGCTATTGCAGAACTCCAAAATGCAGACGTAATTGTAATTGGTGTACCCATGTACAACTTCGGCATACCTTCTACGCTTAAAGCCTGGATCGATCATATTGCACGCACCGGACTTACTTTCAGATACACCCAAGAAGGGCCGGAAGGACTGGTAAAAAATAAAAAGGTTTACCTGGCTATTTCTACCGGAGGAGTATACAGTGAAGGAATGATGAAAGCATATGATTTTACAGAATCTTATTTAAGGGCAGTTCTGGGATTCTTAGGAATGACTGATTTAACTGCTTTCCGGGTAGAAGGCATAAATATGCCTGGATTAAAAGACGACGCATTGGAAAATGCGATACAAAACATACATCTATCATAACACAACGTGTCAGATTCTGACAACAAAGTGTATGTTGTGGCCGTAACAACTTATAAAACACACCTGTATTAAATTAATAAATCTTCACTAATCAATAAAAAAACACATTTTTATCTTTATGAAAAAAAACATCATTCTAATGGTTGCATTTTTACTGAATACAGCAGCATTTGCACAGACTTGGAAAGCGGACAAGGCACATTCTCATATTACCTTTACCATTACTCACCTTGCAGTATCTGATGTTGATGGCTCGTTTAAAGCATTTGATGCAACCATTACTTCTGCCAAGCCAGACTTTAGTGATGCGAAAGTGGAATTTACTGCTAATACGGCTTCTGTAAGCACGGATAATGATATGCGCGATAACCACCTCAAATCAGCCGAGTTTTTTGATGTAGCCAAGTATCCAACGCTTAAATTTGTTAGTAATTCTATTTCGCAAACAAGTACCAATCATTATAAACTAAATGGCAACATGACACTAAATGGCGTAACCAAACCGGCAACGTTTGATCTGGTTTACCGGGGCACCATTACCAATCCAATGACTAAAGCTCCTGATGCCGGCTTTGTTGTAACAGGAACGGTTAAACGTTCAGATTATAATTTCGGCAGCAAATATGGAGCGCCAATGTTAAGTGACGAGGTTACTTTTAAAGCTTCTGGCGAATTTGCAAAAGCAAATTAGACTTAGGATATTATCCAAAAATTTTACAACAAAGCGTACCGGTGTAAAAGCCGGTACGCTTTGTTTTTTAAAAATCATTTCAACCTTTGCTTTATGAATTATTAGTACGATAACGCTTGTACCTAATTTCCTTTTTTGACAAGCAAAACAGCCTGATAATGGGTACGATAGGTTTAATATTTTAATGCTTCTTTTATCGACATAAAATCTGAAAATAGATTTTGCTTTTTTACTGCAATTTTAAGCAGATAAAAACAGTATCGATTTACATTGACAATAAAAATTTAAAAGTGATGCTTCTTCTAACTGATAAAAAACAGGCCGCCAATTCCTAAAAAGTAGGTAATTAGAACCAAGAACGAATCGATGCCCATTCTCAAAATTTGGCGTTTGGGACGGAAGATCAAGCCATAAATATAAATTGTGGTCAGCAACATACCCAAGCCGGTTAAGTAAATGTCCGATTTCTGCGCCATCGGCAGAATCGATTTTCCGGAAATCAGCGTAGCTACTAAAAAAAGCACTGGTAAAAAAGCATTTCCACCAAAAATATCGCTGATGGCCAAGTCATAATCCTTCAGTTTTACGGAAGCTAAGCCGGTAGAAACTTCGGGGAGGGAAGTCGCCGCGGCCAAAACCGTCGCTCCAAAAAGCACGCCCTGCATTCCAATATGTTTGGCCATGGCATCACTACTGATTTCCAAAGCCACACCGGCCACCAGCGTAACCAGGGCACTCACTAAAAATATAATTATGGTTTTACCAATGGGTTTTTTCGGTTTATCGTCAGCCTGATCTTTTGGTTTAGCAGGTTTTAGTTGCAGATCAGCAGCCTCTTTAGTTACCCAAGGCAAATCTTTTTGGGCTTTGCTAATGATTTTTACGGTTACAATCCAAACGATTAATATCAGTAAATCCGCTGGCGTAACGTGCCATAAAATTACTTTTGCCGGCAACTCGTGGCCCATTATCACTAATGATAATACGGCGAGTACCAGCACTGCTTCCAGCACCAGCACCAGGGAAACCGCTTTGTACGTTAGCGGATCTTTCTTACCTAAGCCAAAAGCATCCAATACCACCAGCACTACGGTTTGAAGTGCAATACCGCCTAAAATATTACCGATGGCAAGCCCGAGATCGTTTTTTAAAGCTGCCGTAACCACGATCACCATTTCTGGCAGATTAGTTACTATGGCCAAAATAATCAATCCGCCCAAAGCTTCCCCTAAACCAAAATGTTTAGAAAGTGTATCGGTAGTATTAGAAATTTTAATGCCTGCAAACCAGATGGCTACTGCGGCGGCAACGAAAATAACGGCTAAAAGTGGAAAAGAAAGGGAAGAAATATCCATGTGGTAAATTTAGGATTTTATGTTTGGTTCCTCTCCTCAAAGAATTTATAACAAGATTATATAAACTATTTTTTTAATCTTATAAACTTAAAACCAGTGCAACCGGTAAGTTTACATCAGTTTAAATATAATTAGTATGGAAGCGCTGAAATTCAAAACCAATATCAATTGCGGCGGTTGCGTGGTAAAAGTAACGCCGGTTTTAAATGCTTTGGAAGGTGTAGTAAACTGGTATGTTGATACTACCAGTAAGGAAAAAATACTTACGATAAATGCTGATCCGGGTTTAAAACCGCAGCAAATAACCCTGGCGTTAAAAAGCATCGGGTTTCAATCCGAAAGCATTTAAAAAAAGAAAAAGCCTGAACAATCAGGCTTTTTCTTTTTATCTCAGACCAATTTTCGGAATATCCTATGCTTCTTTTATCAGTATAAATTTTGTTTGAATTTTTGCTGATCCTTATTGTATAACTGCCTCTGCAAACCTTTCCATTTCTTCCAATTGAGGGCTGCATTGCAGCAGGAAGAAATTAGTACCAACCTTTTCAAACTCGGCTATTCTATCCTGAACTTGTGCTGATGTTCCTGTCAGGCCGCTTCGTAATCCTCTGTTGGAAACCGAATAGTCTGTTAATGATACCTGCTGCTCCAACTGTGTGCCGGAAAGCCATTGCTGGTAGTTTTTATATCCAGAACTTCCTGCCTGAACATTCGTAATCCGGTCTAGTTCCTGTTTTACTTCCTGCTCTGTGTTACGGATAATACTGTAAGCAGCCACACCAAACTGCATGGGCGGCAAACCTTTTTTCTCCCGTCTTTCGCTCATATCGGCAATGCGTTCGCCAATTTTTTCCGGCGAATCTCCATGCATCACATATCCATCACAAGTGGAAGAAATCAGATCTTTTGCTGCTTCCGATTCTCCTCCAGCATAAATTGGTGGCCGTGGAGTAGTAACTGGCTTGGGTTGCAATACGTTATCTTTTACCTGATAATATTTTCCTTCAAAACTGTAATGATCTTTTTTCCAAACATTATCCACAACTTCAAGCCATTCCGCAGAACGTGCGTAACGGTTATCGTGCTGTTCAAAATGTACACCATATTTTTCTGCCTCGTCTTTCCACCAGGAAGAAACCAGGTTTAAAGAAATCCTTCCGTTGCTAATGTGGTCAATATTTGCAGCTTGTTTGGCCAATAATGCCGGGTTATGAAACGTTGGCCGCACGGCAACCATCAATTCCTGTTTACTGGTAACCGCAGCCAAAGCAGCGGCAGTTGACCAAGCATCTAATGAAGGTGCTTCTTCGCCTTTAATATCATTCAGGTTTAACTCGGCAATCAGTGCCAAATCAAAACCAATTTCTTCACTTCGTATCGCCAGGCGTTTTACATAATCCCAGGTTGGCTGCATCTGCTCGTCTTCCACATTGCGCAGCCATCCACCAAAAACAGGCATCCAATATCCGTATCTCATCTTTAATTTATATAGAAAAGGTTTCTTCCTTGGGTGAAAATTCGGCTACCTGCTGTTCTAAAAAGTCAACCAGTTTTTCGTGCGGATTAAAGCCAATTACATTAACAGCATCAGCCACAAAGTTCGAAAGCGCGTTTACATCATAATATAATACTTCGCCATCGCGGTCATCAATAATGTATTCTATTCCGCCTACATCTATTTTACTGTGCTGCATAATCGTTTCTATATTGCGGATGATTTCTGGCGATGGTGTAAAGGCTTCAACTTTCAATCCGTTTTTTGGAGCATCTAATGCGCAGGCATTCCGAACCAGATCCTGCCCAGTGGTTGTTTGACAAATATCAGCTGGGCACAAATTAAACGTATCGCCACTGGTGTAAACCCGGATTGCATAAATGTATTTTCCGCCAATGGTTTCCACGCGACTGATGTAGCCGCCTCTTGCCGGAATAAATTCCTGAACCAATGCCGTATGGTCAATACCAAAATCTATCTGCTTATTCTCTATAGCTGTCTGTACTTCTTTTATCGAGTTAAATTTTTCAATACCGGCGCCACTTCCGCCAATATTTGCTTTAATTACGATTGGAAAACGCAAACCTTCAGTTGCCGCTTCTACCTGCGAAGCATGGTTTACCACTCTTGATTTTGGATATTTAATACCTAAAGTCTGCATCAGCATCAATTGCAATGCCTTGGAGGTTTCATAAGTAAATGCCTGGTAACCATTAATCACCCTAACTCCCAAATTTTCCAGGTGCTTTAAATAATTTAATGTGTAAAAAGTGCCCTGAACGCCATCACGTAAATAGGCAGAAGGACTCATGCGGTTAAAAAATAAATCAAAAGCTGGTTTCCCTTCTTCAATTGCGTACTGATGCTGGGTTGGATTAACCCTTTGATAAGGTATTCCGCGTTTTTCTAATTCCAGAAATAAGGGTTTAAACCAGTCTGGATGTTCGTGAGATATAACAAATGGATTCATACGTTCTTGTGCGTAACTATGCATAACAAAGCTATCAACAAATTTAAAAAACTACAAGCTTAGTAGAATATGTAGTATAAACATTACAGATAGGTTTGGTAAATCTCTAATTAGTAATAGTAAGTTGTATTTTGATAATTAGTTTTAATGTGATAACTGCCAAAATCAATACTTTTAGCTATTTGTTAATGTAAATAACAACTATCGAATACATTTTCCGCTTTGTTTTGTAGCATGAGCGGACGACACATCTCGCGGACATAAATTATTCATTTTGTCCGAAAATATAACTGGATTGATGGAAACAGCACTAATGTTAGCACAAAAATATAAGCCCGAAAAAGTAAAAATCCTGCTGATTGGCGAAGCGCCGGGCAGAGTGGATAAAAATTTTTACCTCGGTAATATCAATTTGTACCGAACAGTTTACACGGCTTTCAAAGAACTTTATAATGATTTTGCTTCTGTAGAAGAATTTCTGCAGTTTTTCAAATCTACCGGCTGCTTTCTGGACCATTTGAGTTTGGAGCATGCTGACCGTTCGGACATGCCAAAAAGAAAAATAAACCGGCAGCAAGGAATTGTTGGTTTGAGTGAACGCTTAATGGTTTATCAGCCCGAAACAATCATCATTTTAATGAAGGCGCTGGAAAAACAAGTGCAACAGGCGATAACTCTTTCGGGCATCCAATCCATCAGGCAGCAGGCCACCGTTTCTTATCCTGCAGGCAGCGATGCCAACCGCTTAGCTTGTATTCGTGGTTTGGTAGAAGTACTTAAAACTGCTGTGGATTTAAATTTTTAGCTACTTCTTTTATCAGCATAAAATCAGCAGCATAAGTAGACCTTTCAATATTTATGGCCGGTAACCTTACCTTTACTGCATAAACAGCACATCTACCATGAAGATCGAACAATTTGAAGACACGCAGCTTTCGCATTATTCTTACGCCATTTTAAGTGAATGCGAAGCTGAAATAGTGCTGATCGATCCTTCCAGAAATATCCGTCCTTACCTCGATTTCGCCCAAAAGAATCAGGCAAAAATTATTGGAGTGATTGAAACCCATCCGCACGCAGATTTTGTGAGCGGACACTTGGAGTTACATCAAACTACCGGTGCCACGCTGTATTGCTCCAAACTTTTAGGTGCCACTTATCCGCATAAAACTTTTGATGAGGGCGATGTGATTTCCTTCGGGAAGATTAAATTAAAAGCCTTAAACACGCCTGGCCATTCGCCAGACAGCATTTGCATTGTGCTGGAACATAACGAAAAAGATCATGCTGTTTTTACTGGTGATACTTTGTTTATCGGCGATTGTGGCCGGCCGGATTTGCGCGAAACAGCAGGAGCCGTAACTGCTACCCGCGAGGAGCTGGCGCAGCAGATGTACCATTCGTTGCGGGAAAAACTGATGGTTCTAGATGATGCCGTTTGGGTTTATCCGGCGCATGGGGCAGGCACTTTATGTGGAAAAGCGCTTAGCGAAGCCAGTTCAAGCAGTATTGGCGCCGAGAAAATGAGCAACTGGTCGTTATCTGATTTATCCGAAAAACAGTTTGTAAAAGCGTTGCTGGAAGATCAGCCATTTGTGCCGAAATATTTTCCGTTTGATGTGGAGACGAATAAAAAAGGTGCGCCGGTTATGGCTGAATCCATCCAGAAAATTGAAATTAAAGCAACAGGCGATACTTCTTTTATCAACCCAAAAACTGTAATTATTGATACCCGGCGGACGGAAGTTTTCCAAAACGGGCATTTACCCAATTCCATTAACCTCCTCACTAACGGCAAACTGGAAACCTGGCTTGGCGCAATTTTGGCTCCAGGAACGCCGTTTTATTTGGTGGCAGAAAATGATCAGCAATTAAAAGAAGTGATTAATCGTGCGGCAAAAATTGGTTACGAGGTTTTTGTAAAAGCTGCTTTTGTATTTGAACAAGGCGGTTTGAAAGCTGATTCTTTGGATTTGGCGGATTTTAAAGCTCAACCGGAAAACTACCACATTATTGATATCCGCAATTATAATGAGCGCAAAGCGCAGCCGGGATTTGCTGGTTCGCTGCACATCCCGCTGCCCGAACTGATGGAAAGGGCAGCAGAAATTCCAACCGGAAAACCAGTTGTAGTGCATTGCGCCGGTGGCTATCGTAGCGCGGCTGGCAGTAGTATTTTACGCAATTTACTGCCTCAAAATATAGCCGTTTATGATTTAAGTACCGCCGTACTCAATTTTATATAGCTAAAAAAAGTACACACTTTTGGTTGATAAAGCATTTTATGCAGTAATGCATCTGTTGTAAGACTGTGCTTCGATGCTTCTTTTATCCACCTAAATTTGGGCTGATAAAACAAGCATTTTAGGTTTTGAAAAAGCCGGATTAGCCATCAACCAAAGCAGTTAACTTATTTTTAATTTGAAGATAGATTATTTAAGCAGGAACAGTAATTTCAGCTTTGATAAAATTGAACATAAATACCTTTGAATTTTAAAATGATTACAGAATTACAAGCCGTAAAAGAACCTCAATTAACTGCGTTTAAGCAACCCAAAATGGTGCAGGGAGTGGATATGAGCAAGCTGATGGGCACGCCGCATTTATTTTGCCGCTATTGCGATACCCGTGAAGGTTTTACAATTGTGCCGCTTGGAACAATGACTTTTCAGCCTGATGGCCGGATTACCGGCTACAGCCATCCGAACGAAGGCTACTGGCAACCTTACGAATATGGAACAGTTGGCTCGGACGAAGCCTTTGCTTTTGTAGGGGCTGGAAACCGGTTTATCCCAAGCTCTACCTGGCAACAAACTTTTGCTGATATGCCAATTGGTTTTTACTGTGGCGAACCGGAAATGCCCCAGAAGCTTTGCCTAGTGCCGAACACTAAAAATACCGGTGAGGCAGAAATTATCTATGTGATTGCCACTTGTCTTCCTTTTTATCAGAAAACCATTCCTAAGCTGTTGCATGATTTACTGGAGGAAGGCATCGAACCTTCCCGGATAAAAATAGTGATCAACGGCTGCAAACAAAATGAAGATAAAATTATCAATGGCGTTTCTTATGCTTATAGCACACATAATGCCTGGGAATTAACGGCTCTTTACGAAGCACCTTTGCGCTGGCAGTTTGATTATGCCATGCTGATCCATGATACGAATGAGATTTATCCGGGATTTAAGCGGAGGGTGGAAGGTTTTAACACACACCTGAAATGGGACCACCTGCCTGCTACGCCGATGGCACGCTGCCTGTTGGGTTTATACGCGCATGATTTTTTGCTGCGGACGAACGATTGGCTGAAGAAAGTGGATAATATCAGCAAGAAGGATGCAATTATTGCTGAAGTGGCCGGGGAACTGATTCACCGTGCCAAATCGGTTTTCGTAATGAGTGATCCGGAAAGTAATGGTGGCGTTCGGACAACAGAATGGCGCGAAACGGCCGACTTTTTTAACTCCGGTACGTTGCGTGTTCGCCGTGTGTTCCCAGCCATCAATCTGCATAAGTTTACACATATTGATTTAGTGGATGCGGTAAGTTTATAATTTCCGGAGCGTTAACAACACAAAAAAGCCTGAACTTTTAGTAAAAGTTCAGGCTTTTTTTAGCAGGTAAATTTCAGGTTATCTTTCAGATTCCGGGAAATCTGCACTTAGCGTCAGTTCTTTATTGGATTCGAAATCTGCCTTCATCATATCCAATTTTTCTAAAGCCATTTTGTAGGCCGGTTCTCCCAAAAGCAAACGCAGGTGATGGTTTTCTGCTTCAACAGCTTCGATAATAGCCTCACAGCCACGCACCGGATCGCCTTGCTGCTTGCCGCTACCTTTCTGGCTGGCTTCCATGCGTTTGCCCACCGTTTCCTGGTAATCATCAATTTGTACCGGTGTTCTTGAAGTTGAACGGCCTGCCCAATCCGTGCGGAAAGGCCCTGGTTCAACCAATAAAACTTTAATGCCCAGCGGGGCTACTTCTAAGGATAAAGATTCTGATAAACCTTCTACCGCAAATTTAGTAGCGTGATAAAAGCCGGTAGAAGTGAATGACCGCAAGCCACCAATAGAAGAAAAGTTAATGATGTGGCCATGTTTTTGTTCGCGCATTTTTGGTAAAACTGCTTGAATTACGTTAACTAATCCGAAGAAATTAGTTTCAAATTGTGCCCGTATTTTTTCTTCTTCCCCTTCTTCAATGCTGGTAAAATAACCGTAACCGGCGTTGTTCACCAATACATCAATCTTCCCAAAAGTATCCTCTGCTTTAGCAACAGCTTCTGTAACTTGCTTTCTGTCAGTTACATCTAACGATAAAACTAAAGTTGTAGCACCATAACCTTCAGCAATATCTTTTATCTGATCTGTGTTTCTGGCGGTGATTACAGCGTTCCAGCCTTTTTGCAAAACCAATTTGGCAAGTTCCCGGCCAAAACCGGTAGAGCAACCGGTGATAAACCAAACCGGATTGTTATTATTTTTCATAATGTTTAACGTTCGTTTGTGGTTAAACACCAGTTTTGGACTGCTTGTTTGTCTGTTTTTTTCAGTTTTGTCTGCAAAGTCAAATTAAATTAACTACTTCTTTTACCAGGTAAAAATAGGACATAACCCAAATGCTTCGCTTGCGTAAAAAACCAAAACACAAAATATGAATAAGGTTAATGCAGTTGCAGTGGAGTTTTTAGATGCGTTGGCTGAGATAGAATTTCAAAACCTTACGTTTTTTATCACCAGAGAGCCGCGAATGCTCAATGATGCTTACGACAAACTTAAAAATCATTACTGGTTTGCGATAGAAAAAGGTACGCCGGTGTTTGGCTTTTTCAATCAATCGGATTTGCCGGTAGAAATCAGAATGCGCTGCCTGGCCAATTATGCGCATTATTTTCCGGAAGGGTATATTTATGGCAACAGCTTTTAAGTTGAACAGAAGCTGTATTTCAGAACATAAAAATCAGATTTTGGTAAAAACAGTATTTTTATCTGCTCCGGTTCTGGCTTTTATCCATTGGTGGTTGATCAGTTCTTCGTTGCTGAAATAATGTAATTCGTTATCTTTCAGTACAAATTTAATTTTGTGATAAGTAACTGCTCCGCGCGAATCATCCCGCTCTTTGATGATTAAAGTATCTTTAGAAATACTATAACACCCACGATATGTTTGGGCTGATTTTGTGTTGTAACGTACTGCATAATTGCTGCCGCGAAGGTTGATGGATGCAACATATTTATTTGAAACCTTGCTTACCCAGTTGGTATTTTCAAAATGTTTAGCCGGGTGGTAAACAGCGGCAAAAAATGAAACCGAAAGCAGTAATATTCTCATTATAAATAACTTAAGGGCTAAAAAAAGCGGTGATTTCCTGAGAGCACTTATACGAAATGTTTTTTGCAGGGTTACAAAAAAGTTTAGCCTTTTTAGTTGAATAAATTTTGGTTTCTGATAATTAGGATAGCAAATTTGTAATTACTGATGCTGTTTTTATTAGCCTGAAATTGGGTTCCTATTTTCCGAAAATTCATACAAAAGCTTCAGCCTGAATTTTACCTGATAAAAGAAGCATGCCGGATTTTTCCACCGGAAAAAAGCAAAAAATAAAATGGTAAAACCGCAATTTAATTTAAACTTGCATCAAATTATAAGGATGAAAAGTCAGTTAACAATTGTGCGGCACGGCCAATCGGCTTACAATCTGGAAAATCGTTTTACCGGTTTTGCAGATGTAGATTTAACCAACCAGGGCAGGGAAGAAGCGGCCATGTGCGGCCGCAAACTTACCGGAATGCGTTTTGACGATTGTTTTACCTCTGTTTTAAAACGGGCCATTGAAACGTTGAATATTATTCTGGATATCATCAACCAAAAACAGCTTCCAATTTTTAAGGATGCAGCATTAAATGAACGTAATTATGGCGATTTGCAAGGTTTAAATAAAGCCGAAACTGCCGAAAAATATGGTGCTGCACAGGTAAATTTGTGGCGTAGAAGCTTTGATATTGCGCCGCCGGGGGGCGAAAGCCTGAAGCAAACCCAGGAACGGGTGCTGCCTTATTATTACGCCCATATTGAGCCCTTGCTGCAACAGGGCAAAAACGTGCTGGTTGTGGCACATGGAAACAGTTTGCGTGCACTGATGATGCACCTGGAAAACATCAGTCCGGAGGCTATTTCGCACGTAGAATTATTAACCGGCGTGCCACGGGTTTATGATTTTGATGATTCCGGAAAAATTTCTTACGTACAACATATTACCAATTAAAAGCAGTATCATTTGCTAATTTTTTTGAATTAAAGCCGATCTGCTGAGCCGTTTTGTACGGATCAGCGTATACATGTTATGAACAATTTTTATTCTTTCAGGCAACCGAAAAGGTTGTTGGGCTGGGTGTTACCTGCCGTTGCTTTAAGTATTATGTTGAATTCCTGCCAGTTTCAGTCAGGATTAACCGCCATGACTACCAGTTCAAAGCCAGCAACTGCGAAAACTCCGGCTGCCAAAACAGCCATTGTAAAAGAAGTAAAGCCCGCTGCTGCAACCGTGGTTTTGGGTAGAAAACAAATTCCAGTTTTGTGTTATCATCAGATCCGGAACTGGAAACCAACGGATTCTAAAACTGCTAAAGATTATATTGTGCAGGAAAACGATTTCCGCGAGCAGATGAAAATGCTGGCCGATAGCGGTTACCATACCATTTTGCCAGATCAATTGTATGCCTATTTAAATGAAAATGCAGAGCTGCCAACCAAACCGATCATGCTAACTTTTGATGATACGGATTTGGATCAATATACACTGGCAGCTCCGCAGATGAAAAAATACGGTTTTAAAGGTGTATTTTTTATCATGACGGTTTCTTTGGGAAGGCCGCATTATATGACTAAAGATGATGTAAAAGAATTATCAGATGATGGAAATGTGATTGCCAGCCACACCTGGGATCATCACAACGTTAAAAAATATCAGGGTCAGGATTGGGTAACACAGATTGATAAGCCAACTAAAAAGCTGGAAGAAATTACCGGCAAGCCAATTAAATATTTTGCTTATCCGTTTGGGTTATGGAACGAGCAAGCCATCCCGGAATTGAAAAAAAGAGGATTTGTTGCAGCTTTCCAGTTATCAGAAAAACGGGATACGGTTGAACCTTTATACACCATCCGGCGCTTGCTGGCCAGCGGTTACTGGTCGGCGCATACATTGTCCAACAATATTCAGCACAGCTTTTAGATCAGCCTAAACAGCATGAACCCTAAAATATTAACCGATCTGGTAAAAGTGGAAATGCCTTTCGGAAAATACAAAGGGACTAAAATTTGCAACCTGCCTGTGTATTATTTGGAGTGGTTTAAACAGCAAGGCTTCCCGAAAGGAAGCCTTGGCATTTTGTTGGAAACCATGCTGGAAATTAAAATGAACGGGTTGGAATACCTGCTTACACCGCTGAAATAATTTTAAAAAGCAGGAGATTTACGCTGATCGATCTGATGGCCCAACTCATCTACCCAGCCTGATAAATACGGGTCTGTACCGCTGATTCTTTTCCAGTGGCCGTTTTCATCTTTAAAAATCTCAATCTCCAGAGAACCATCAATGGAAGAAAAAGTATAATGCTCGCCCGATTTGGGATGCGTTGCGGTACGTACCAAGCCGTCGATCAAACCATCTGTACCGGCCAAATTTGTTTCAAAAATCTTCATTGTATATGCTTCTTTTATCGGATAAAATTCTTCAACAGCAAAACCCGCATTCTGTTTAAATTCTGCCGATAGTTTTAGGTGATAAAAGAAGCATCACCGTTTTTATGTTCAATTTACCTTGAGCCAGGCTTTCTGTTCGGCATTGTATTTTTTAATGATACGTGCCGGGTTTCCTGCGGCAATGCAATAATCAGGAACATTTTTGGTAACAACCGCACCAGCTGCAATTACGCAGTGTTTGCCAATGGTAATGCCAGCCGTAACCACCACGTTGGCGCCAATCCAGCAATCATCCGCAATCCTGATAGGAGCAGTACGCACACCTTGCGCCTGTATGGGCAGGCTAACGTCTTCATAATTATGGTTTAACCCACTGATAACTACGTTTTGGGCGATGATAACATTATTGCCAATTTTCAGCGGCCCAATCAGCACGTTGCTCATCCCGATGGTGGCGTTTTCGCCAATCAGCACATCACCAACGCCATTGTTAATCGTACAAAAATCTTCAATAACCGCATTTTTACCCATTTCAAAGCGGTTGAACGGAAATACATCCATTCGGGTGCGGCGGCGCACTCGGCTACCTGCTTTTTTTTGGTGGAATAAAGGATTAACCAGCCATTTTACCCAGGTGCGCGGCCGTGCCTGCCCGGTTGGAATTAGCGTCCAGTGGACAAATTTTTTTAAAGAAGGATTATTTTGAAGCGCATCTTTCAGACCCATTTTGATCCGGTTTTAATTAATATTTAATTCTTTTTGATAACCCTCTGCCGCAACACACGTACAAGCAAATGATCATCAGGAAGTAGCGGAAGTGAGTGATTTCAGCTGTAAACATCGATAAAAACAGCATCACTTCAACCCTTATTCCGGCATACCTATACGATAACGTATGCTAAATGTTATCAAATTAAATTACAGTTAAGTAATTGACAGTTAATAATTTATACTTAGCATTCCTTGTACAGAAACGGATTATAAGTTAAAGCAACATGCAGCATAAAAGAAAACAGATTTTGGTGGTTGATGATGATTTAAGCATCCTGAAACTGCTCAATTTTATTTTATCCAAAGAGTATGAGGTGGTGATGAAAGCCAGCGGCATCGAGGCTTTTAGCTGGCTAGAAGAAGGCAACTACCCGGAACTGATTATTTCGGATTTGCAGATGCCTTATTTTGATGGCACTTCCTTCATCCGGAACCTTAAAATCAGTGGTTTTTATCGGGATACACCTGTAATCGTACTCTCTGGCGCAGATGATATTAAAGAGCAGGTACAAAATATTTCTTTTTCGGTAGAAGGCTATCTTAATAAACCGTTTAATCCGGCTGGGCTAAAAGAAATCATCCAACAAGTATTTAACAGTATAAAAACAGTATGACCTATAATAATCGGAATGCTTATAGTACCAACAAGCTTCGGGTTGCCTATTCGGGTAGTGCGCTAACAGATTATATTTATGAAAACCTGGGCGATAAGTTCCAGATTTTTACCAGCGCAACCTCCGCGCAATTTAATGATTATTTGGCCGAACAATCTCTGAATTCATTACCCGAAGTAATTTTGCTGGAGGTTGATGAGCAGGAAAACTGTTTTAAGCTGGTTGAAAACATCCGCAGTAATGCTTTGCTAAAAAGCTTGATTATTGTTTTGCTGGCTTCCAAACCAAATAATAGCTGGAAGGAAAAAGCCCAAAAACTCAAAATTCACGATTATTATACTTACCCTTTTTCGTATGAGGAACTGAGCGAGCGGCTGGACTTTTTGGTTAGGTTTAAATTAATAAAACCTAACCTAACCAACCTGGATGATAAAGAAGCGCCCACTTACCAGATACCAAAAAGCAAACGCATTTTTGACGTAGTTTTTTCGTTGAGCTGCCTGCTGATTTTACTGCCTCTGTTTGTGCTGGTAGCTGCGCTGATTGCAATTGAATCCCGTGGAAGCATTGTGTATAAAAGCAAACGCGTGGGCACGGGCTATAAAATTTTTGATTTTTACAAATTCCGATCTATGCGCAGCAATGCAGATGCGCAACTAATTGATCTTTCAGATCTTAACCAATATACAGCTACTGATGATAAAACCGGCAAATCAATTTTCGTAAAGCTTAAAAATGATCCGCGCGTAACCAGAGTGGGCGAATTTTTACGCAAAACCAGTATTGATGAACTGCCGCAGCTTTTTAATATCCTGAAGGGTGACATGAGTGTGGTGGGCAACCGGCCACTGCCGCTTTATGAGGCCGAGCAACTGACTTCTAACGAGTGGGCAACCCGCTTTTTAGGACCAGCCGGGTTAACGGGTTTGTGGCAAATTAGCAGGCGCGGGCGAGAAGATATGTCTGAACGGGAACGCAAAAAACTTGATAATTTTTATGCGCGCAACTATTCGTTTTGGTTCGACCTGAAAATAATTATGGGAACATTTCCGGCCTTGTTTCAAAAAGAAAAAGTTTAATACATGTACAAACGTTATACTGTTTTTATCATACTTTTTTTGGTAACAATTGCTGCACAGGCACAGGATTCCATGATTTCGGATATTTCTTATCCCTACCTGGAAAAACTGATTACTTCTGCCAAAAGCAACTATCCAAGAGTTAAGGCTTTAAAAGACCGAATAGACCTGGCTAAAATTGGTGTAAGCAAAGCAGGGCTTTCCTGGTTTGATTTTTTTACGTTTTCCTACATTTATCAACCTAATAATACTTTAAATTATACGGTTCCTTCCACAACTTCTACCACCACCAACCGGTTTTTATTTAACGGAATTCAGCTTGGATTATCCTTAAACCTGGGTTCACTGCTGTTAAAGCCATCCAATATCAAAACCGCTAAAACCGAAGTAAATATTGCAGGCGAGGAGCAAAACGAATATTTAATTACGCTGACAACCGATGTAAAACGCCGGTATTTTACTTACCTGCTACAGCAAAACCTGGTGAAAATACAAACACAGGCTTATCAGGATATGCAAACATCGGTTAAACAGACCAGCTATAAATTTCAAAAAGGTGAAGTTCCTTTTGAAACTTACAACGCTTCATTGCTTAGTGCTTCTACCCGGGCAGAACAAAAGTTACAAGCAGAAACCAATTTTTTTATAGCGAAAAGTGAGCTGGAAGCCCTGATAGGAGCAAAATTAGAGGACATTAAATAATGGAACTGACAAAGTTTTTACAATTGCTATACCGGCACAGGTTTATCCTAATTGCCGTGCCGGTGATTGCATTGTTAGTTACGTTTTTTTTAACCCGAAATACACCCGATCAATACATTTCACAAACGGATATTTCAACCGGTATTATTGATCCTTCACGGCAGGTTTTGGCTGATGCAAATGCAGTTATTCAGGAATCTCAGGTAAATCAGCAGTTTGCCAACTTGCTAAGCACCTTGCGTTTAGGCAAAGTAATGGATCAGGTTTCATATCTTCTGATGATCCATGATTTAACAGACAGCCATCCTTTTCGGTCAAAAAGCAAGCTGATGAGCCAGCTGGATCTGGCTGCGCTAAAGCATGCTTTAAAGATTTACACCTACAAATACCAGCATCGGGAACTGCTGGATTTGACCAATAGGGATGAGGCCGGACTAAAAAGCGTGATTACCGCACAACATTATGATAATGAAAGTATTAAAAAAGAGCTGACTGTTTACCGCTCTGATAACAGCGACTTTATTCATGTAGAATTTACCTCGGAACAATCACTGCTTTCTGCTTTTGTGGTTAATTCTCTTTGTAAAGAATTTATTGCTTACACTACACAGGATCAGCAATTTAACAAAATTAATTCCAATCAATTTTTGCAAAAATTAGTTGAACAAAAGCTGGATACAATGAATGTGAAAGTTGCCGCATTGCGCAATTACAAGATCAAAAATCACATTTTGGATTTGAAAGATCAGTCCACTTCTCTGTATTCTCAGCTGAATGATTACCGTGACCGCAAACTGCAGGCAGAAAAAGATATTCTGTCGTACAACAGTGCCATCGCCAACATCAGTAGCCGATTTGACCCGAATGACCGGCGATACCTGGAAGCGAGTTCAACCAAAATTAATGGTCAGATAACACAGACGAGGGAGCGTTTGGCCGCCGTCAATAACAGATATATCCAAAGTAATTTTGATGTCCGGTATAAAAAAAGCAGTGACTCCTTACAGAATGTTTTGAATGCGCAGATAGATCAAATGTCTGATAAATACGCCGTTAATCCTTTAGCCGGAAAAGAAAGCCTGGTGCAGGAAAAAGTTAAAATGGAAATTAATCTTGATATGTCTCGTTCAGGTTTGCACAATCTGGATTTGCAGATCAGTAAGCTGAACGGCCAGCTAGAACACATTGTACCTTTTGATGCAGCTATTCAATCCTACGAGCGCGATATTGAAGTGGCAACCAAAGAATATGTGGATGTGCAGAATAAGTTCAATCAATCATCCATAGAATCTGACATAAAAAGTACGATAAAACAAGTAGAGCCTGCTATGCCGGGTGCCATGCAGCCTTCCAAAAAGATCATTTTGATTCTGCTGGGTGCTGTACTGAGCTTTGTTTTTTGCCTGGTGGTTTTGTTTGTGCTGTTTTTTCTGGATCACACCATACGTCTGCCATCAGATTTAGCCAATGCCACTCAAACACCGGTGTTAGGACAATTGAATTTGATTCAAGCTGCCAATATTGATTTTAAGCGTATCGGGAACAGTCAGCAAAGCAGTAATGAACTGCAGCAGTTTAAAAACTTGTTGCGCTCTATCCGCTACGAGATTGATAATGAATTAAACACCGAACAGAAAGCAAATGAAGGCGGCAAAATATTGGTTATCACGAGTTTAAACCCGAAAGAAGGAAAATCACTTGTGGCTATGAGCCTGGCTTCTGCTTATGCAATGGCGAACAAAAAAGTTTTGGTAGTAGATGGTAATTTTGATAATCCATCGTTATCCATAGCCGCTACCGACAAAGCTTACCTGGAAGATTTTTTGGTAGATGATGGCCTGATAATCAAGGCGCCCGAAAACAGTTTGATCAGTGTTTTGGGTAATCATGGCGGAGATCAGTCTTTGCTTGAGAAAAGCAGTGAAAAAAACATCCGCAGCAAAATCGAACAGTTGAAAAATAATTTTGACATCGTGATCATAGAAACAGAATCGTTGAGCCTGATGAACAAAGCGAAAGAATGGATACAATTTGCCGATAAAGTAGTTGCTGTTTTTGAAGCCAATCAATCCATCAACCAAGATAAAAAGCTTTATATCAATTACCTGCATACTTTAAATTCCAAATTTATCGGCCTGATTATGAATAAAGTGATCATAAATAAAAAATTGGAAGTAGAACAGGCTTAATTAAATCATTCTCTAATGGAAATCCGTGTGTTATTATTTCTCTGGCAAGCCTTGCAACTGTTGATCGGGTATAACCTGGTATTTCCATTGTTGCTGTATTTTTTGTATCCGGCTGCCCGGAATAAATTTAAACCCAATAAAATCTGGAACCGGGTAACCGAACCTGATTATGGTATTATCGTAACGGCTTACAAGCAAACGCATGCTTTGCCCGAAGTGGTTGCTTCGTTGCTGAACCAACGTTATAAAAATTTTATTATTTACATCGTTGCAGATCAGTGTGATATTTCCAACTTAAATTTTAACCATCCGCAGGTAGTTGTTTTAAGGCCCGAAAACGAACTTAAAAGCAACACCAGATCACATTTTTATGCCATCAACAAATTTATTCGGCCGCATCAAAGGTTAACCATAATTGATAGTGATAACTTGGTTCATCCTGATTATCTGACAGAGATGAACAACTATTTCAGTAAAGGTTACCAGGCTGTACAGGGTTTGCGGGCAGCAAAAAACCTCAATACTACTTATGCCTGTTTGGATGCAGCTCGGGATATTTATTATCATTTTTATGATGGAAAACTGCTTTTTAAAGCAGGTTCTTCAGCTACATTATCCGGCTCAGGGATGGCTTTTACCACTGAGTTATATCGTTTTTGCCTGGAGAACCTCGACATCACCGGAACAGGTTTCGATAAGGTTTTGCAGGCAGAAATTGTAAAATATCGTTTGCAGATTGCCTTTGCCAAAAAAGCTATTGTATATGATGAAAAAACTACACAACCGGATCAGTTGGTTAGTCAGCGTTCCCGTTGGATCAATAGCTGGTTTAAATATTCCGGACTTGGTTTCGGACTGATTTTTAAAGGATTAGGTAATTTTAGTATCAACCAGGTTTTATTCGGAATGGTGCTTTTGCGGCCGCCCTTGTTCATTTTCCTGATTTTATCTGCTGTATGCGCCATTGCCAACCTGTGGATCATCCCGGCTTACAGCTTGTTTTGGCTGTATGGTTTAGGCGCTTTTGTGCTGAGCTTTTTTATTGCGCTGTTCCATACCAATACCAATTACCGCATTTACCGTGCTTTGTTTGGCATACCAAAATTTATGTTTTATCAGGTATTGTCTTTGCTGAAAATGCGTAAAGCTGATGCTCGTTCTGTTGCTACGGAGCATTATTATCAATCCAATATTGAAAACATGGTGCACAGCAAGTATGATCAGGCCGGAAACCTCAAATAATAAGCTGCTCAAGCATCAGGAGCAAAAAAGTTTGCCGCAAACGTTAGCTGTTTTGCTGGCTTTTGTAAGCGTGTTTATATTTTTTTTAAAAATCCTGTTTTTTTAAATGAAAGTGTTGCCGGCTTCCTGTCAAACTGCATTTAACGGCAAAAATCCAATGGCCATATCGCACTGCCATTCTGCCAATCCGGTTTTGCGTGTCAATAAATTTGCAGTGGTTGCCATGCTGCTCGCGGGGTTGGTTTTTCCGTTGCTGATAGCTAAAGTTGGTTTAATTGCCGGCCTATTGCTGTTATTGGTTGTAATAGGTTTGCCAATGGTTTACGGCATTGTGGTTTACCCGGAAATGGGCATTTTAATCCTGCTGGTTGCAGCTTATTTAGTCATGTGGGTGATTCGGTTCGGGGTTAATTTCCCGCTGGGAACCTTAATGGACGCGCTGCAAATGCTTCTTTTACTCGGGTTTTTTATCAAACAAAAAACGAATTGGGATTGGAGCTTTATGAAAACGCCGATCAGCAAGGTGATCCTCATCTGGATCATCTACAATTTGCTGGAAGTGCTTAATCCTGAGGCTTCTTCAAAAATAGCCTGGCTGTACACCATCCGTTCTGTAGCAGCTGTTACACTTACTTATTTTATATTTGTTTATCAAATTAAAACCATCAGCTTTGTCCGTATTGCCTTAAAACTTTGGATCGGCTTATCTTTTTTTGCCGCCGCTTACGGCTACAAGCAGGAGCATTACGGCTTTTTTCCTTTTGAGCAGGCCCAGCTAAATGATCCACTGATGATTTCTCTGTTGTTCATCAACGGCGTGTGGCGCAAGTTTTCCATCTTTTCAGATCCGGTTTCTTTTTCCTACAACATGGTCATCAGCAGCCTGCTTTGCATCTGTTTGATGACCGGAACCTTCAAAACCTGGAAAAAAGCAGTCATGCTGTTTTTAGCACTGTTTTTTTTGCTTAACATGCTGTATTCTGGTACGCGCGGTGCCTATGTACTGGTTCCGGCGGCATTGGTGCTGATTGCCGTTTTAAATTACAGTCGCAAAGTTTTAATCATGAGCCTGATAGGTGGTTTTTTAATTGGGGTGATAATCATCATACCCACTTCTAACGGTACAATTTTGAGGTTCCAAAGCGCTTTTAAACCTTCGGATGATGCGTCATACAATGTTCGTAAAAACAACCAGAAACGCATTCAGCCTTACATTCAGATGCATCCCATCGGCGGCGGTTTGGGTGCCACAGGTGTTTGGGGCGTACGTTTTGCACCGAATTCATTTTTAGCCAAATTTCCGCCGGATAGCGGTTATGTCAGGGTTGCAGTTGAGCTGGGCTGGATCGGGCTTTTTCTACTCTGCCTGCTCATGTTTACCATTCTGAAAACAGGCATCAACAACTATTTTAAAATCAAAAATCCGGAACTAAAAGCTTACTGCCTGGCCGCTACAACCATTGTTTTTGCCTTAAATATCGGTAATTTCCCGCAGGAGGCAATCGTTCAGTTTCCCAGCAATATTTTATTCTACTTTGCAACAGCCCTCATCAGCATTAGCCTGAAATTAGATCAGCCGGTTGCCAAACTTACTGCAAATGGATCAGGCATTAATTACTAACCGCGATTTCATTATTGTAGGCCAGCAAGCCTGGGATGTGGAAATTGGCAGCAACTGCAAAAACATTGCGCTGGAGCTGAGCAAGCACAACCGCGTATTATACGTAAATCCACCACTGGATCGTGCCACACAATACCGCGACCGAAAGGAAGAACGGGTAATTAAAAGATTAAAAATGATTCGGGGTGAAGAAAATAACCTCGTTTGCATCAATCCAACTTTGTGGAACTTGTATCCGGATTGCACGTTGGAATCCATTAATTGGATTAAAAATCATTTTCTGTTTGATACCATCAACCGCTGGAATAATGCGCGTTATGCCAAATCAATTTTAAAAATTTCCAATCAGCTTCAGTTTAAAAATTTCATTTTATTTAATGATAATGATATTTTCCGGAGCTTGTACCTGATAGATTTTCTTCAGCCCGATACCAGTATTTATTATTCCAGAGATTACATGCTTGGCGTTGATTATTGGAAATATCACGGTAAAATTTTTGAGCCGGAGATCATCCGTAAAAATGATTTATGCTTATCCAATTCTTCTTATCTTACAGAATATTGCAAAAAATACAATCCGCAATCTTACTTTATTGGTCAGGGTTGCGAATTGGAATTATATCAGAATATTTCTCCCGCAATACCCAAAAATTTCCCTGATAATTCCAAACCGATGATTGGTTATTCCGGTGTGCTTTGGAGTTTAAGATTGGATCTGGAGCTGTTGTTGCACATAGCCAAATCCAAGCCTGACTGGAACATTATTTTAATCGGGCCAGAAGATGAAAATTTTAAGCACAGCGAACTACATCATCTTGACAATGTGTATTTTATGGGTTTAAAAGAAGTATCAGAATTGCCGGCCTTTATCAATGCGATGGATGTTTGCATCAATCCGCAGATACTTAATGAAACCACAATTGGCAATTATCCACGTAAAATTGATGAGTACCTGGCTTTGGGTAAACCTGTTGTTGCCGTGAAAACGCCGGCAATGAAAATGTTTCAAAACCATGTTTATCTGGCAGAAAATCAGGAAGGTTTTTTGCAGAAAATTACGCTTGCATTAGCAGAAGATGATGAAATAAAACAAAACGAAAGAATAGCATTTGCATGGTCTCATAGCTGGGAAAATTCTGTCGGGAAAATGTATCAGGCTATTAATAATCTGGATACTGAATTCAGTAAAAGTAAATGTTAAACTTGTACTGTTTAATCTGATTTGAGTTTTTAGTTGTATGCTTCTTTTATCAACTAAAAATTAAAAGCAACATAAATTTATCGCCCTAAAAGAAGCATCTATTGATATAACTTTGAAATGTTAACTAAGAACAACAACAGCATTTTCTATTCAAAGAAAATGCTGTTGTTGTAATTTTATAAATCTATTTATTTAGTATATGCAATCTTAAACTAATTTCAAAATCGCCGTTGGTATAATTGTTTAGGGAAGAAGTTTCGGTTGTGTAAAATGCAAGTATAGAAAAAGCATTTTTGTTTAACCCGAACCCAAACGTTGTACTTTTGGTAGAATGATATATGCCCTGGATAGAAACCTGGTTGTTGGCCAAACTTAAATTTGCGCCGGCATCCAGAATGTTGGTATAACCTTTAACGCCTCGAAATGCAACTTTCGGCTCCAGTGAAATGTTATTGATTGCTTCCCCAAAATCAAACTTATAACTTACGGCTGTAAAGTACAACGAACGATCCACAGCGTAATAATTATACTGGTTAAAAACGCTTCGCAGGTTGGGCAAAGCAAACTGCACGCTTAAATTGTTGCTGGTATAGGATGTGCCAAAATCACCATCCAGATAACTTTGGCGCTCATTGTACCGGGCAATGGATAAATCGCCGGCATCTCCCGAAACCTGATCTAACGGCACGCGCTGCGTTAAAATACCGGCAGAAACACCAAAGTTCAGTTTCTGGTTGTTTTGACCTAACGGAATGTGATACGCATAAGTGGCAACCGCGCGCGTTGATTTAAGCAAACCGGATTGCTCAGCATAAACACTGGCACCAAACGCCGCACGATCGAGCAAATAATCTGCAGAAATTGCTTGTGTAGATGGTGATCCGGGAATACTGCTCCACTGCTTCCGGCCACTCAGGTTGATATTCAAACCATCGTTGATGCCGGCCATTGCCGGATTAAACAAATACTGGTTCTGAAAATATTGTGAAGACAGCGGGTTCAGTTGTGCTTTTACCGAAGTTTGAATGATGGTAAATAAAACCAGGAGTAGTGCTGCCGCCACGCTTCTTTTAGGGTATAAAATTTGGGGTGAGTCCATTTTTTGTGTTTCTTTTTGGTGAAGGTTAATCTCTAACGATGGTGATAAAGCCTTTAAATACCAGGTCTAAACCTTCGCCAAAATCAACCACGTAGTAATAAGTTCCTTGTGGAAGCGGACCATTGTTGTAAGTGCCACCCCAATCGTTGGCATAACCCTGCTGACTATAAATGACATTGCCCGATTTATCCATCACCTTAACCGAATTGTGCGGATACTGATCGATATTTTTAATTACCCAGGTATCATTCCTGCCATCGCCGTTTGGAGTGATGACGTTATTGGCATCCAGATGGTTGCCGTAGGAACTGGAATGATACGCAACAGCCGTACCTGTTAAAGCCACAATTTTATGATCAGCACCAATGCTGATATTGGTAATGCTATCAGCATAATTTCCAATAACCGTTGGTTTAAATTTGACATAAACGATTTGATTTGAAGCTATTTCCGTTGTATCATAAGTAAGAGTTGCATTGTAATTAACGCTATCTTTAGATATAGAAAAAGGCGGATTCGTGCTAACTGTAACTGCTCCGGTTAAGTGACTGCCGCGTATGGTGAAGGTTTGCGCAGCAGAATTGGTGTAGATTTTCTGCGCCGTAAAGTTGAGTGTTGCTGCCGCCGAAGTTTGGCCGGCAGCCCGGTTACCAATAAAAGAAGTTAAAGTAGTTGTTATAAAAGCGACAATGGTCATGCTTCTTTTAGGGCATAAAATTTTTCTTGAATACACTGTTTTTGGTCTTATTTATAGCTCTTTTTAGTCTCTGATAATGGTGATAAACCCTTTGAAAACGCCCAGGCCGGCTCCAAAGTCAATCACATAATAATACGTTCCCTCTGTTAACGCACTGTTGTTATAAGTTCCGTTCCAATCGTTGGTATAGCCTTGTTTCTGATAAACAAGGCGGCCGGCTTTATCAAAAACCTTCACGGTATTGTTGGGATAATAATCAATGTTTTTAATTACCCAGGTATCGTTTTTGCCATCGCCATTTGGGGTGATAACATTGTTGGCCATCAGTTGGTAATCATCCCGAACGTTAACCGTAATGGTTTGATCCGTAGGACATCCGGCTGCGCTGGTTGCCGTAACTTTATAAGTAGCAGTGGTTTTTGGGCGAACAATTAACGTAGCCGTATTTTGCCCGCTGATTACATCTGTTGCGCCTGGCCAGGTATAAGTCTGGCCACCGGTGGCCGTCAGGTTCACTACTGTGCCTTTAGAAACTTCCATGTTTTGGTTGCTGCTGATAGATACGTTTGGCAAAGCATTCACCTGGAGGGTAAAAGTTTGGGTAAAAGTATCAGTGCCGCCGTTGGTGGTGCCACCATTATCCTTAACGGTAACGGTTATGGTTGCCAAGCCGGAGGTATTGCCGCTGATGTGATAGCTGATGGTTCCGGTTCCGTTGCTGCCTGCGGTGATGGCAATATTATCAATCAAAGCCGAGTTAGAATTAGCCACCGAAAGGGTAGTAGTTTGCCCACTTTCCGGGCCAGCCGTAATTCCGCTTAAAGCAATGTTTTGCAGATTGTTGGAATAGCAAAGCGTTTGGTTGGCAACCGCATTTAAAGTTGGCGGCACGTTGCCAAAAGCATAACGCGTTAATACTGGATAATGATCGGTAGTGGTATTGCCATAATTGCTTACCAAACCGGCCACACTGTTCAGCACTTCCGCCGTGCCGTTTACATAAAACGTGTTCATGGTTTTTGATACGATAACGTTATCAATCACGCTGCTGTAGCTTACGGTAGATTTTTTTCCGGCGGTACTCAGCGGTAAAGTCAGCGGGAAATAATTTGCCGGATCATTAATAAAAGAACTGTAAGACGTAGTTGGCGGTGTGATTCCTGCCGTAACCGTTTGGTTCAAATCATCATTAAAATCTCCTAAAACCACAAAATTTTTGCCCGGATAATTAGCATCCAATACAGCTTTCAAATCATCGGCACCGCTTTTTCTGCGCTGATAGGCAGTTAACGTCGGGCTGGTATTGGCTTTAGCATGGATCAGCACAAAAGTAATATGCTTGGTTACGCCGTTCAGCGTTACGTCGGCATCCATCACGTAAGGAAACCTGCCGCCCGACCAGTAGCTGAAATCAGGGCAGTTCTGCGCTTCGGTACAACGCAAAAAATCAGAAATCTTAACATTCTGAAACATGGCCGTTTTATAAACGAAGGCCAGTTTTTGTGCACCGGCATAATCCGGATCGGTTGCATTATCAGCATAAGAACCAAAATCGGAAACCACCATACTGTAACCAGGCATTGCGCTCACAATCCGTTGCAAACGTGCAATATCCACCACTTCCAGCAAACCAAAAACATCAGCTTTAATATTGCCCAGAATCGTTTTGATGTTGGCTTCCTGCAGGTTTTTATCCGTTGGACCGAGGCCGGCCGCAGTGCTGCCAAACCACTCGATGTTGTAATTTACTACTTCCAAAGTATTGTCCGGGTTGTAAGTATTACCCGAAACCGGAATGGTAATATTGGCCACACTTTGCGAAGTCAGGCTGATATTACCGGTGTAATTTAACAGGGCCTGAGTTGGATTAAAGCGAATGGCAACCGGCTTGGTTAAACCAGATGCTTCGTTTACCGCATAATTTATGGTGCTTCCAAAAGTGGTTCCGTCTTTTGATAAGGTGTAAGCCGGATTATCAGAAGATAGCGTTACACTTCCGGTCAGGTTATTAAAAGAAGTGTTAAAATTTTGGGTGGAAGAAGTATTTTGCGCCTGGTACCCAAATGAAACGCTCGCAGGATTGGTAAAGATGGCTGGCGGCGGCGCTACTGGTGAATTGAACAGATTAATGTCGTCCAGTGTCCAGCGGGCACCCTCTTCCGTAGTCGAATTATACACAAAAGCGATGTAAATGCCTGCTTTTTTATAAGCAGAAAGATCAATGTTTTTGGTTTGCGTCCAGGTATCGCTGGCCTGGCTGGGGAAGGGGGCATCAATATCCGTCCAGGTGGCCAGCGCCGGATTATCGGAACCGGTATAATCGGTGGAAACCCGCAACCGCAAAGTTGAGCCGTTAAAAGCAGTACGGCTCCAGAACGAAAACAGCGGATAGTTAAAGCCCGTCATGTTTAAAGCCGGCGAAATCAGCCAGTCTTCATTGGTATTATTAGTACTGTTGGCGTAGCCGTTAATTTGCACGCCATTTGGAAAAACGGTTGCCCCGGTTGGCGCATTCGGGTCGCGGCCGAAAGTGGTACAGCCCCAGATTTGCGCACCAGCCACGCTGTATTGTGTCCAGCCGTCAGAAATTGTGGCTGTGCCGGTGCAGTTATCAAAGTTGTAAACCAGATTGTTTGGATCAACGCCGGTGCCGGTTAGCGCAACCGTATTGATGGCAGAGCCAACGCTCGAGTTTGTAATCGTTCCGCTGAAATTTCCGGTAACGGTTGGGTTAAATTTAACATATACTGTTTTTGCAGAAGATAATTCTGCAGCGGTATATGTTGCCGTAGTGGCAAAAGCAACGTTATCTTTTGATATGGTAAAAGGAGCATTAGTGGTTAATGTGCTGTTGCCGGTCAGGTTGCTGCCGGTCAGGGTATAAGTTTGCACTGCAGAAGAAGTATTGATATTTTGTGCGGAAAACCCCAATGCCGTTGGCGTTAGGCTGAGCGTTGGCGTACCAACCGGCGTATCGGTCCAAGTCAAACTGAAATCATCAATGGCCGATGTTGGGCGGTTGCCGGTACCGGAAGAAGCATTTAGAGCCACGATTCTGATCCATACGTTCTGGTTCTGATTATCCAGCGTGCTGTTAAAGTTTACGGTAACGGTATTATTGCTAAAAGCGCTTCCGCCGGTAGTTACTGTGCCGGCGGTTGCAGCGGGGGTAAAAGTGGTTGGTGCAGATCCAAAACCATAATCTACTATCCAGCTGGTTGCCCGCGGAGAAGAAGCATCCAATGATTGCAGCTTAAAACTCAGCTTAAAACCAGTACGCATGGTGGTATTTAACAGCTGCGCAACAAATGCACCGCCCGGATCGCCCAGGGTTCCGGTTTGGCGCAACCCTAAAGAGCGGTCTGTTGCGCCGGATTGATCTGCGGAGGATGCTGTACTGGTTAAAGCATCTGCCGAAGCATAGTTTTTAAAAGCTCCGGTGGTGTTGCTCCAGGCGGTGGCAGCGGTGGTTAAAGTTGATGTTGTACCGTTTGAGCTGGCTGTGGCGCCGCTTCTAACGGTAAAACCGACTGGTAATCCACTACCAATTGCATCAAAAGTTTGAACGTAAGAACCGGAAGTTCCTAAAATAATCTGGGCAAAAACTGGTTTGCAAAGCAGCACAAACAAAAAAATTAAAATAAAGCGTAAATTTTTTTTCATAGAAACAGCACTACGTTCACCGATTTTTAATTTCAGCGAAAATAAGTATTGCAAAGCAAAATTTTTGTTAGTATTAAATTAAGAAAGCGTGTTTTTTAGATTACCTCTTTCAAAAAAATACCCTTTTTTTATGCTGATGCTTCTTTTATGCCACTAAATTCAGGTAGATGAGGCAAAGGGAATTAGTTTTGCTGTTTGTAAAAGCTGATGTATTTGCTTTGAAAAAAATCAAATCCGCCAAAATCCTGACTTAAAACGGTCATGGCCGATTGCCCGTTTTTTAATTCATCTGCCAGATGTTTTAAGAGGTTAAGATTGGTTTTTACCAAAAAGTAGATGATACTATAGGAAATGGTGTATTGGTCGGTAATGTCTTGCTGGGTTCCGTGCCAGGAATTATTACTGTTGAGGAAATCGGCAAGGTGCAGGTTTCCTTTTTCATTGAGTTCGCGGATGCGTTCTATCCGGCCGCTTACAGGTGTGTAAAATATCTGGCCGTTCTGTACAATTAACGAACCGAAGTACGTTGCCAAACCTTCATCGAACCATTTTGGCGGACGGCTAAAGTTATGATGCAGAAAAGCATGACTGATTTCATGTAGCAGCGCACTATTTACATGGTCTGTTTTCAGCAAAAAAACATCACCTGTGTTTGCCATAAAATAGCCGTCACTGGAAACATGCAGCACGTTTTCGCCATCGGGTGTTTGGCTAAAATCCTGCTTTCGACCAAAAATATGAACGTTGATGGCCAGGCTGTCGTTTTTTCCGGTATCAAAAACAGCATTATAAAAAATAGATTCGTAATGCGCAATTTTTTCAATTGAAGCTGCATCTTCCTTGCTCAAACTGCAATGAAGCTTTTCAATGTGCAGCATTTGTGCCGATGAATTTTGCATGCCGAACAACAGCATTGCACTAAACAAAAGTATACCGGCCGGATTTGAGTTGGCACGGCATTTCAAACTAAATAAAAGGATACGTGCAGGCATACTGTTTTTACCGGTATAAATTTTACCGGCAACTGTATCAACCTGAAAATGTTAAACATATTGCTTTGGGAAGCTATTGCAGATTATAATCCGGCATTAAAGCGTATTTTTTAATCTGATTATGCAAAGCCGGCCCTTGAAACGGCTTTAAAATACAATCTTCAAAACCGATAGCTTGCAGTTGTTCCAGCGTTTCATTATCCATCATGGTGGCTGTAAAAGCCAGCACCGGGATATGCGGCCATTTGTTTTTCATGATTTTAATGGTGGTGTAACCATCCATCACTGGCATCTCCAAATCCATTAAAATAATATGAAAAAATGCCTTGTTTTCTTCCAGCGCAGCCAATGCCTCCTCGCCGTTGTAAGTTTTTACACATTCGGCTTCAAAACCATCCAGTATTTTTTTGGCGATAATCATGTTGATTTGGTTATCTTCCACCAGCAAAATTTTGATACCATTGAGATTACCCTGCTGGGAATTTGTAATTATCTCTGTTTCATTTTTTTCGATAGGTTGATAAAAAGGTTTTGCAGCTACAGCAAAATTAATGGTGAAGCTAAACGTACTGCCAACGCCTTTTTCACTTTGCAGCTCCATTTTACTGTCCATCAGCTCCAAAATCTGGGTGCAAATGGTTAAGCCTAAGCCAGAGCTGCTAATTTTTCGGGTATTCATATCAAAAACTTGTCCGAAACTATCAAAAACACGCTCCTGATCTTCTTTAGCTATGCCGTTTCCAGTATCTTCTACACTTATCTTTACCTGTACCGCTTCTTTGCTTTTGCTGGTGATGAAGGCAGACAGCTTGATATAGCCCAGGTTGGTAAATTTGCCGGCATTAGAGAGCAGGTTATTCAAAATCTGGATCATCCGTACATCATCAACCAGCAAATTTTGGTTCAGTTCCGGATCAATCTCTACCAGCAGTTTTAATCCTTTTTCTTCAAATAGATTGATAAAAGGCATGGTAGAATTGATCAGCAGTTGTTTCAGGTTGATTTCTATGGGATGAATTTCGAGCTTGCCGGCCTCAATTTTATTAAAATCCAGAATATCGTTCACTTGATATAACATCTGGTCTGAGCAATATTTCAAGATATTTAAATATTCCTGCTGTTCGGGCAAATTTCCGGTTTTTTTCAGCAGGTTTATGGCACCAATGATCCCGTTTAACGGTGTACGCAGTTCGTGGCCCATGGTAGATAAAAACTGTGTCCGGGTATCAATAGTGTTGTTTTTTTGGTCGATTAAGCTTTTCAGGTATTTCCGTTCCAAAGAAACATTAAGATAAGCGAACCCAATAGTAGCCAAAAGCGAAGTGACCGCATTTATCATAAACACACGAGATCTGTTCAACTCGGAAAATGGTTCCCAGGGACGATGCATGATACCAACCATAATACAGGCCAAAAAGCAAACGCCGGTAATCGTAAAACAGAGTAAAACTTTATTAAAGTAAGTTTTCTGGTTATCTACAATAATCGGGATAGAAATTATGGCTGGGAAATAGTATAAATACTGGCCTGTACCATAACCTTCGTTGGCTGCAAAAATGATGAGAGCTACACTAACAAAAACGATGAGCGGAAGCTTGGTATTTTTAATGATGTTTTTATTGTACAAAAATAACAGGAAGCCGATGATACAGCAAAATGTTGCCACCATTAAAGCAAGGTGATATAAACCCAGAAAAACATAAATGGAAAAAATACAGAAACCGAATATAATTGTTGAAATGGCCAGCTGATCGGTACGCTTACTGATTTCGCTAATGCTGTGTAAAGGAAAGTCTGGGTTTGTACCTTTCATTCCGCTTTTATACGGCCTTGTTTATATAATTGTTTCTGTTAGAAAACAGATTAAACAGCCATAACCAGCTATTTATGATTGGGTTTCAATAAGATAACTAACGTGGTTTCAATAATCCAATTCTATTTCAGGTTAAACCGTAAAATAAATAGATTATCGTTTTATAAATTTAAAAGTCAGTAATTTTTTACGGTTAATGATAGAAACAAAACCGAAAGTTGATAAGTTATTTTGGTCGGATTAATACTTAAAATTATGGCAAAATATTCTAAAGAAAGTCAGGAAGAAGTGAAAGAGGCCCTGCACGAAATGAAAGAAGGCAAGTTAAAAAGCGGTAACAGTGATAAAAAAGTAACCAACCCGAAGCAGGCTATTGCCATCGGGATTTCTGAAGCACGGCAAAAAGGCGAAAAAGCACCAAAACCAAAAAAAGCTCCGGCTAAAAAAAAGTAAAATTTATGCCGATAAAAGAAGCATTCATCTTAATTTAAGCCGATGCAAAATATAAAATGGGGAATCATTGGTTGTGGGGATGTAACCGAAAAAAAAAGCGGACCTGCTTTTAATAAAGTTCCGGATTCGAAACTGGTTGCCGTAATGCGGCGTGATGCGGCCAAAGCAGCAGATTATGCGCGGCGCCATAACGTAGCAAAATGGTACAGTAATGCTGATGATTTGATTAACGACCCGGAAATTAATGCTATTTATATTGCCACGCCACCGTTGCAGCATGAAGATTATGCCATCCGGGCGATGGCTGCCGGAAAACCGGTTTATGTAGAAAAACCCATTTCACTTTCTGCGGATTCTGCCAGGCGCATGATGGAAGCTGCCGAAAGATATCAGCAAAAAGTATCAGTTGCGCATTACCGCAGGCAGCAGCCGGTTTTTTTGAAGGTGAAAGAATTGCTTCAAAATAAAGCGATCGGCGAAGTCCGGTTTGTGGATTTGCAAATGCTGCAACCGCCAAAATCAAATTTAATTGCCGCTTCGGATAAAAACTGGCGTGTAAATCCTGCTATTTCCGGCGGCGGTTTGTTTCACGATCTGGCACCGCACCAACTGGATTTGATGGTTTACTTTTTTGGTGCTGTAAAAGAAGCATCAGGTTTTGGCTTGAATCAAGGCAATTTTTACCCAGCGGATGATTTAGTAACCGGTCATATTTTGTTTGAGAATAATGTAGCTTTTACAGGTTTGTGGTGTTTCACAGTTCCCGAAAGTGAGCAAAAAGATATTTGCACAATCATCGGCTCAAAAGGAAAAATCAGTTTTCCGGTTTTTGGAATGGAAATTACCATCACCAAAAACGGCCGAGAAGAAAAGCTCAGCTTTGAACCTTTGCCACATGTACAGCAACCCATGATCATACAAGTGGTTCAGTATTTTTTGGGGAAAAGAACTAATCCGTGTTCTATCCAGGATGCAATCAGTTCGATGGAAATTATGGATCGTTTTACCGGAAAAATCTGATGTGTAAAAAATATTTATTAAGTCAATTTTCAATTTTTCCAAATGTTTAAGCCTAATATTTTATTATTGTTTTTATTGTTTTTGCTTGATTCAAACTTTGCCCATGCAAAAAAGATTACCAAGTCTTACAATGTTTCATATTTCGGCGCAAAAGGTGATGGCAAAACAGATGATACACAAGCACTGACAAAAGCTTTTAATAGCCTTTATAATATAACGCTTACTAAAGGAAAAGTTTATTTAATACAAGGCAAAGTAAGTATTACAGTTAGCCATAAAACTATAACCGGTTATGGTGCAGAAATAAAAAAAATTAATAACGAAGTACAGACTCTAATTTTTAAAAACTGTAGAAATTTTAAACTAACAGGAGTAAAATTTACCCTGCAAATTAAGGCTGATAAAAACTCTATTGATGGTGAAGCGCATTGCCTGCAAATAATTACTTGTAAAGATTACATCATACAGAATATCAATATTGTAGGTTCAAAAGAAATGGGTATTTGTAATATGAATTGTATAAATGGTTTGATGTATAAAAACCATATACAAGATACTTGGAGAGATGGTATTTATGCACATTATTCTATAAAATTAATATATGATAGTAATACAGTTGAAAATGTAAAGGATGATGGTTTGAGTATGCATGATTATGGTATTCCTGCACAAAAAACAGAATTACTTGCATTGGGATATAAGCAGGCTGGTCATTCTAAAATTATCAACAATAAAATTAGTAATTGTATTTCAGGCGTTTCAAGTATAGGTTGTGATGGTTTACTTGTATCTGGCAACATTATAAAAAATACCGTTTTGGCAGGGATAAATTTATTCAACTCAGATCAATTATATCATGGTACTGATGCCCGGGTTAAAAATTGCACCATTGCCAATAATAAATTAACAAGTACGGATAGGACACAAACGATTGTAGGACAAATCATTCCTAACAACGGACAACTTACAAGCGGCCGTGCAGCTATTACAGTTTATAGCGGCACAGGAAATTCTAATTTGTATCCGGATGCCATTACACGGTTATCTAATATCAATATTCGAAATAATTCAATTTACAATTCTGGTACAAATGGTATATTTTGTGGTAATATTGATTCTTTAAATATTAAAAAAAACAAAATCAAGAACTGCCAGCTTGATGGAAGTACTTATACAGGTTACATTGTAGAGATTAATAAATGTACAAAGTTTCATACCGACTCCAATACCGTAATTGATGAAAAAGTAAAAGGTGTTTTTCATCATAACAGGGGTTATTACATTTCTGATTCTGATGGTAAGTTAGGAAACTGGTTTATTTCCGGCGTGTTGGATGGAATAAAAGGAACTGTTAAAGGTGGTAATGTAGTTAATTAATCTTTAACATTATGATTTTAGTTACTTGTAAAAACCCCTTCCATTTGATTCTGGAAAGGGGTTTGAATTAAGCTATTGTTTTTATCCACCCAAATTACTTGATGTAAATATCGGAAGTATTGCGATAACCGGTTGTTAAATTACTGTACCAATCGGTAAAACTGTTTCCACCAGAGGCTGCCCAATCTGCAAAATGCGGATAAGCATCGGTTATATTTACAGTTTCCAATGGATAATTGAAAGATGTATTGCTGAAATTGATTGCCCATGGCCAGTTTTCGCGCGAAGTATAATAACTCCTACCATTGATTAATGATGCATCATCCGCAGCACCAAAAAATGCCGTAGTTGCTTTATCGGTTGGGGCATAACCTGGCAAATGCACTTCATAACCTCTGCGCATATTGCTGATTAAGAATGGATTAATTGAAGTAATGCTTAATCCAGAAACAGAAACCGGATTTACAAACGTAACCAAAACCGAATCTGCGGTGCTTTGAATTTTATCTTTTGCATTCAGCACGTTTATAAAAAAGGAATAATCCGGATTGTGGATCACTGCTTCGTGGTTATCAAAAGGAATGATGACTGCTTTGGTTTGGCCGGCTTCTACACCGTTGCTGGCAAATTGAATATAATTGCTGATAGTGCGCTGCCCGGTTACAGATTGAACCGATGAAGCAGCAAACGGCAACTGCACACCAAATCCGTTTTTAAAAGAAGCACCGGCAGCCACAACGTTAAAAGTTCCCTGCATGGTAACAGCTTGTGTTTGTGCATTCAAAACAAACATGTACCGGTAATTAACAACTAAGTCGTTCATGTCATAATCGCCTTTATTTGGCCAGTTATCTTCAAAAGCCAGTTGCGCATAACCATTTTGGGATGGGAAATAATAAATGTAGGCACGAGTAGGATCACTTGGAAAAGCATCATACACATCCAGAACGCCATCGCCATCGGTATCTCCGTTTTTGTCAATCGGTGCTATACCAGCGCTGGATATAGCCGAATTTGGGCTGGCACTTGCATAAAATACAATATCATTAAAATCATTATCCGAAGAATAATTACTTGGATTGGTAGCTGATGATTCGCGGTTGGTATCCTCAAAACCAAACAGATACAGTTTGTGCACATCATCATACAAAACTACCGAATGCTTTTTTAGTGCGCTGGTGCTTTCCGGGTTCAGTCTGCTATCAGAATAAAACTTTTGTGTAGTTAAACTCACTCCGCTACCGGTCCAGGCATTTTGCAGCAACACAAAAGCGATGGTTGTACCGGCATTAAAAGTTCCTAATTTAACTTTATCACCAGATTTTAAACCGCCGCCGGAGCCTACACCGGAAGCATTTGGAAACACCATTGTTACTTTATCTACACCGCCAGCATTAGTGCCACCGGAAGTTGCACTTGGCGGATTATTAGTGTTATAAGTATAATAAGCCAGGCTGTTTTGATAGCCCGCTCCTTCAGAAACGTAAGTGATCCATACATCGGCCGTAGCAGTTACATTGATATTGGAAACAGCCGAACTGCTTAAATACTCAGGATGTTTAATACTTACCGCTTGTGTTTCGGGCAAAGATGTATTAATGTACGTTAGCAAAGAGTTATCAATTACATCAGGCGTAGCTTCCAGATAAGCCGGACGGCCTAAATTTGCCGGATAAGTAGAATTGTTAACCACGGCACTTGCCGTATTGGTATATGGAGAAGGGTAGGCGTATTCTGTAGAATTAATGCCCAGCGTTCCCATCACGCCGGAATTAGTGCTGGAGTTATTGGCAATATCCGGCACCACATCTCCGCTGTAACCGTTTGTGCCACCAATGGTTGCTGTAATTGCACTGTTATTGATGTTTACTTTTACATTATGCATCAACCCGATATAACCCGGGTCAATAATTAACTGGGTAAAAGAAGCATTCACACTCAGCGTAGCCGTCAAAGTTCCGCTTGCATCGGTCACACCTTTAAAAATAGCATCCGCGGCATTGGTGCTGGTTGTATTATAAACGCTCACTACTGCACCGGAAACAGGTTGGTTGTTATTGGTAAGCAGTTTAAGGTTCAGGCTTACATCATTGGCATTTTTATAAGTGAAACCGTTTGGGGCGAGTTTGCTGATGAAGCTCTCGTCCTGACCGGTTGACCGATCTTTTTTGCACGACGAAACAACCGCAAGTCCGGCAATTCCAAATAAGTAAAAGATTTTTTTCATAAGCTGATCAAAGGTTTATCAGCTTGCTTTTACGCTTTTTAAAACGGAGGGGTTGGGTTAAATAACTTTCGGCAAGCGTGGCTGCAAGTTAACTCAGGCGGAAAAACAGCATCATAATGCTTCTTTTAACCATGTTTTTTAGGGGTGATGAAAATGCAGGAAAGCAGCAGCCAGAGTTTTTTTACTGCTTTTATTTATTTTTTTGCGTAGATAACCGCACAATTAACTTGGGTTTGATGCTCACTGTTTTATAAACATTACTGGCTGGTGCTTCTTTTATCTCCTGAAAATACAGATCGGCAATGGCTTTGCCCATGCGCTTGCTGTATTGATCTACCGTGGTGATTGATGGCGTGGTAATTTCACTAAATGCTTCGTTGGAATAGCCGCAAATACCCAAAACTTCAGGTACTTTAAAACCCATATTGTTGGCCACTTCCAGTACACCCAATGCAGAAAAATCCGAAGTGGATGCAAACACGGCATCTGGAGGCGTGCCCATGCCAAGCAATTTGCGCGTAGCTTTGGCACCCAGTTCTTTTGTCCAGGCATTTTTTATGATCAGTTCTTCAACCAGCGGAATTTTATGCTGCTCCATTGCCCTCAAATAACCCGCTTTACGCTGCCTGAAAATGGCCAGGTTTTGCGGTCCTTCCAGCAGTGCAATTCGTTTATAACCCTGGTTTATCATGTGCGAAACGGCTTCAGTTGCGGCCAGTTCATTATCGTTGATCACCTTGTACGTTTCCAGATCCAGCGCCACGCGGTCAAACTGGATCATCTGGATGCCTTGCGTTAAAGCGTTTTTTAAATGGTCGCTGTTGTGGTGTTCTGCAGAAATTGAAATCACAATACAGCTTACATGCTGGCTAATTAAAGTTTCTACGCACTGCACTTCGCGTTCGTGCGATTCGTTTGACTGGCAAATTACCAAATTATAGCCATTTTTATAGGTAACTTCCTCTAAACCAGCAATCACATTAGAAAAAAAATTTTGGTTAATGCGCGGAACTACCACACCAATTGTTTGGTTTTGACCTTTGCGGAGATTGGAAGCCAGGTAGTTTTGCTTGTAATTCAGTTCTTTGGCTGTTTTCAAAATCAGCTCTTTGGTTTTCGCGCTAACTTTATTGCTGTTGTTCAATGCCCTGGAAACGGACGATGCCGCAATATTCAATTTGCGGGCAATATCGTGGATCGTGGCGCGTTTCTGGCTTTTCATAAAGTGTTCAATTTAATAATTATATCATTAGGCCGGTAATGCTTTATTTTTTAGGTTTGGTTACTGCTGTTTTTACAGGGTAAAAACAGTATTTAAATCAAACAACTCCGTTTAACAATCCACGTAAAACCTTTTTAAAATTATTGTCTGATGAAAAATATTGCTTTAATGCTATTGTTGGTTGTTTTTGGGTTGAAAGTATCCGCCCAAACTAAAGACGCTATTGTTGGCAACTGGTTCACTCCAAAACATGATGCCAAAATAGAAATTTACAAAAAAGGAGAAGCTTACTTTGGGAAACTTGCTTGGTTTGCCACACAAACAGATGCCAGCGGGAAGCCAAAGTTAGATGTTAAAAATCCTGACGCAGCTTTAAAAACCCGGACTTTACTCAACCTGGAATTTCTTAAAAACTTTGTTTATAAAGGAGAAAATTCCTGGGAGAACGGGGAAATATATGATGCGCAATCAGGCAAAACTTATAACAGCAAAATATCCATGTCTGGCAATGATAAACTGAACTTGCGCGGTTATGTGGGCATTTCGCTTTTTGGCCGAACCGAAATCTGGACACGGGCCAAATAACCGAAATTCAGGCAATTAGCCGATGCTTCTTTTATCGGTATATTTTTAGAAAGAATGACATCGAAATTTATGATTTAGGCTTAATTCTTTCCCATTTTACAAAATCTTTCTGTTTTTTATTATTGGTAATCGGGCCTTCCATCCAGTTAAAATCCTCATGCATCTTCAGCTTATAGTAAACATAAAATTTGCCCAACGGGTAAGATTTGTTTTGCTTTCTGAAACTCAGTTCTTTGCCATCAAATAACACCTGATCAATTTTGTATTTCTTTTTGTTGGTACAAGTGATATTCATTTTGCCATCATTTGCCAGTTGGATTTTATACAAGTCGGAAGCATTAACATTCGTTTCTACGCCAATTCCCCAATGTTCTTTCCATTCTCCAGCCAAGCTTTGCTTTGTATGGCCCTGTGGTGCGTCTGAACTTCGTTTTTGATTTCCTGGTTCAAATTGTGAAATGGTATCTTTTTTAATGATCGTGACAGTATCGGTTATTATTTTGGTTTGCTGCTTTCCATTGTTGCAGGAAACAATAACGAGGACGGCTAAGAGCAGATATATTTTTTTCATTCGTTTGTGCTTGATTTTGGTAAAGATAATTGATAAAGCACCAAAGAAAAACCAAATCTTTGATGCTTCTTTTACCGGCATAAATTTGTCAGGCAGGTTGCACCGGGCTGCCCGTCCAGTCTGTTCCCGGAGCTAATCTTTCGCCTTTCATTACTAAAGAAAGTGCTTCTATTTTGCAATCGGTGCCAATTTCCGTATCGTACAAAATAATGGTTCCGGCACCGATGGAGCTGCGTGAACCTACTTTTACGGTACCTACTTTCATCACCCGGTCTTCAAACAAATGGGTTTGCGGACCGCAATCTTCATTTAAAGCTACGTCATCTCCCAAAGAAACCATGTCGAATTCCGTAATATCCGTTGTATTCATCCAAACACGTTTACAGATTTTTACACCCAAAATACGCATGGCAATGGGCAGCCAAGGTGTGCCCCGCATATAATCCAGTAAAAACGGAATCGATAAAGCTTCGTAAGTGGTGGTGATGGCTTCACTTCGCCATACGCTCCAGCTCCACATCGGCCTTTGTTTGGCATTAAATTTCCAGACCAGAATATACTTCAAAATTACTGTGGTAAAAAAAGCAGGCAATCCCATAAAACCCAGATAATACAATGGGAAGTACAGGAGGATTTTATACCAGGGATATTGCGTAACCAGATCGTGGGCATAAGCGATGAACAAAATCGAAAAAATAATGATTGCAGTTTCTGGCAAAATGATGCGGATAAACTCTACAAAAGCACGGGCAATGAAGCGCAACGTGGAAGGATTGGAAGTGAGTTCGGCAGAAAAAGGGTTGCTTTCCTGGCGGCGCGGCAGGGCAATGGCCGGTGAACCAAACCAGTCTTTTGCCTGATTTTTGGCTAATTCCTGCGGATCCGGCGGAATGGATAAAACGCCGATCAGCATGTTGCCCGGCAAGTGATAACCCTGCGGAATTAAGGCGCTGTTGCCTACAAAACTATTGTTATCAATTTCAGTATAATCCAAAATCAGCTGCTGGCCGCGCACATCAGATTCGCCCAAAGTAACGGCATCGGCCACAAAAGCACCGCTGCCGATTTTGAGCAAAGGATGCGTAACGCTGCTGGCTGTAGAAATTTCGGTGTTTTTACCAATTTTGGCACCTAAAGCCCGGAAAAAGGCTGATACATAAACGGTAGCGTAAATAGGGTGCAACACGATTAAACTGATAGACATGAGCTGATCGGCAAACCATTTCCGGAAGTAAAACAAACTGTAAATAGGATAGGTGCCGGGTTTAATATTCCGTTGCAGCAATCGGGTGAGCACCACAGTTTCTAAGGCGAAAAGTACAATGTAAACCACGGCTAGCAAAGGAACCATTACCATGTAGGCAAAATCGTAATCATCAGCGGCATTATCCAGCTTGTTGATCGCAATAATAGTAGGTAAAAGAGGCAACAAAATTACGAAAGGAAAAACCACCAGCGATAACGAAAACAGCAGTTTGTACCTGTTGCGGGTAGCGTTGGAAACTGGCAGCGGTTGTGGCAGATCTTCTATGCTTTTGGTTTCTTTTAAAACGGCCGGACTGCCACGCCAAACTTCACCGCTGCGTACGGTTTTGTTTTCCTGCAGATAACTTAAATCCTGTAATTCTGTCCAGGGTTCCATCACCACACCACCGGAAATAATGGAGCCAGTGCCGATGTATGCATGATCCCCCAAGGCGATGGAACGGATTTTCAGCAAGCCATCTTCTACCACTGCATTATTCAGGTTTACGCCGGAACTGATGCTGACATCGCTGCCAATCGTGATCAAATCCTCGGCACCCACAATAAAATTACTAAGCTGAGCATCCGGAGCAACTTTCATTCCCAGCAACCTTAAATAAACCGGGTACAAAGGCGTTCCATTTAAAAACTGAACCGTAAGTAGTCGTTGCACTGTTTTGGCAAACCACCATCTAAAATAATAACTTCCCCATAAAGGGTAATCGCCTTCTTTAATTTTGCCGATGACGAGCCATTTGGTGCCGATGGAAACAAACGAGAACAGGAACGGAACCAAAGCAAACATTACCAATGCCGTTAAAATGGCGTAACTTAAATGGCCGGTATCCTGCTCTACATAATAATAACCAAGATAGGGCACAAAAATTTGTACGGCAAAAACAGTATAGATGAAAAACAGCGCAACGGTTTGGGCCAGCCAGCAGGCGTAATACCTGGAAAGTTTGACCTTGTGAAATTTTCGCTCCGGCTTTTTATCTACCGGCGTTTGCTGTTCCCAAACTTCTGCCAGTTTTTGCAGCGGGCGATGCAGGTAAATATCCCGCAGGGAAGCTTTTGGCACGCCGCCTTCACGCCGCAACCGGGAAACCAGACCGGCAGCTAACAGGGAATGTCCACCCAGGTCATCAAAAAAATCCATGGAAAGATCGATGGTTTTATTGGGGAAGGTTTTGCGTAACATGTTCAGCAACCGGTCTTGAAGCGGTGCGTTCATATCCAGCGTTTCCTCAGCTGCAGTATTGGTATTTTGCAGCAGCGATTCTGGCGTAGGCAAGGCTTTGCGGTTTACTTTTCCGCTGGGCATCCGTGGCATTTCCGGAAGCTGAACAATGGTGGCCGGAACCATGTACGATGGCAGAACTTTTGCTAATTCGAGCCTTAGCAAACTTTCTTCCAGTTTGATACCACCATCGGTAACAATATATCCAACCAGTTGCTCCTGTTCGGCACTGTCTTTTTTTACGGCCACAGCAGCAGCAGAAACATCTGGTAAATTACTTAATTTTACTTCGATTTCGCCCAGTTCGATGCGGTAACCACGCAGTTTAATCTGATCATCAAATCGCCCCAAAAACTCAATGCTTCCGTCTTCCTTAATTAACGCTGCATCGCCGGTACGGTAAATCCGGTCGCCGGGCAAATCTGCAAGCGATGCTGTTTTTAGCACAAATTTTTCCTGCGTAAGTTGCGGCAGTTTCATATAACCCTGCGCCACACCAGGGCCGGAAATAACCAGTTCGCCACGCTCGCCAAAAGGCAGCGGATTAAGTTTTTCATCCACTACGGCCAGGTTATAATTGGGCAAGGGATCGCCGATGGTGATGGCATCTCCGGGTTTTAATGCGGCAAAAGTAGCGCTCACCGTTGTTTCGGTTGGCCCGTAACTGTTGTAAAAAATGCGGTTTTGGGTTGACCATCGGTTTAAAACCTGCGTCGTGCAGGCTTCACCTCCAGCATTTACCAAGCGCAAAGCTGGAATTTCATCATCCATTACTGCCAGCAAACTTGGCACGGCGTGCAGCACGGTAATTTTTTCGCGGTTCAGCACATCGCTCAATTCGTCAATGGCTTTGGAAGTGGTGTTATCAGCTACCCAAATTGTTGCAGCGGCAAAATAACTCACCCAGGTTTCTTCGCACCACATATCAAATGAAACCGAAAACCCCTGATATACGCGGTCTGTTTCGCGGATTTCGAGCACGCTTTGCTCTGATCGCACCAAATGGCAAATCTGCCGGTGGCCGATCGGGATGCCTTTTGGTTTGCCGGTACTGCCGGATGTGTATAACACGTAAGCTAAATTATCCGGTTCCGGGCCTTCGGGAAGCAGGATGTTTTCATTTACAAAAGGTTGCGGACGAACGGAAAGGATCGGAAAATCAAGGTTCAGCAAATCTTCACTGATGTAAGCCGACGCCTCCACTTCCGTAAAAATCGTTTCCACACGCTCGGCCGGAATTTCCCGATCCACCGGAATATAGGCGGCACCTGCTTTTACAATACCCAAAATAGCGGCGTGCAGTTCCAATCCGCGCTTATGCCAAACGCCAACTTTATCACCTCTTTTTATGCCGTTTGCTGCCAAATCTGCTGCAATGGCATCGCTCCAGCGGTCTAACTGCTGGTAGGTAAGGGTTTCCTCACCAAAAATCAATGCTGTTTTTACAGGGTAATTTTTAGCGCTTTGCCGAAATAAATCAGCCAGGGTTTCTTCGCGAATAAAATCGGGCCGGTCTGCACCTTTCAGGATACTAACCGTATTTACAAAAGTGGATGGCATAAATAAAGAGACAGATAAATCAAGTGATGGTTTGTAGCACGAAATTAGAATTATTTATTCTCTCGCTTCAACAATCATACACTATTTTGGTTGTAGCTCTGTACTGTTTTTACCGACCTAAAAAGTAGTATCCATCACTTCAAGAATTGAATTTATTTTCGATGCACGCAGATCATATTCCGGTTAAAAAGAAAATTATAAATTATAATACTTTATTTGATCGCGCAGCCCTTCCAGCCAAAAATTTAAGAGTTTCTGTAATTGTTCCGGCAAGGGATGAAGCAAAAACTATCCGTAAAACGCTGAATGCGTTGCGCTTGCAAACTGACGATCAGGGAGCGCCTTTAAACCCGCAACTTTATGAGGTTTTACTTTTGGTGAACAATTGCAACGACCAGACTTATGAAATCGGACGGCAATATCAGCAAAAATATCCTGCTTTTCGGCTGTATCTGGCCATGGTTCAGCTTCCGCCGGAAAAAGCAAATATTGGTTTTGTACGGAGGCTTTTGATGGACGAAGCCTATCGGCGCTTAACTGAAAATATTGAGAATGAGGGCATTATTGCTTCTACTGATGGTGATACTGAGGTAGATTGCTGTTGGGTTTTTCATATCATGAAAGAAATTGACAAAGGTTGCCATGCGGTTGGCGGCCGAATTTTGACACACAAAAACCAGAGTTTATCGCGGTTATTTCATTTGCGTGATGTGGCATACCGAAGTTTGCTGGCTCAGGCAGAAGCGTTGCTTGACCCGGAAGACCATGATCCCTGGCCACGGCATTATCAGTATTTTGGTGCGAGCATGGCCGTTACCTGTGCTACTTATCACCAGGTTGGGCGTTTGCCGCAGGTGCCTTATCTGGAAGATAATGCATTCCATCAGGCATTGCAACGTATGGATATCCGCATCCGCAAAACACCAGCCGTTAAAGCTTACACTTCTACACGTTTAACTGGTAGGGTAGATGTTGGTTTTTCTGAACAATTGAAAAAATGGTCGTGCTATGATAAGCATGGTTACACGCAGGAAGCAGAACAGGCACAGGCTTGGCTCATTAAGTTTAAAAACAAACACTTGCTGCGGCAATGCTGGAAATCATTCCAAAATAATGGTTTTTATAACGAGAAAGTTTTATATTCAGTTGCAGAAAGTCTCTTCCTCAACCCCGAATTTCTGCAAAAGGAAATTACTGATAATTCATATTTTGGCTGCCTTTGGGAAAACGTTTGTAAAGAAATTGGTGAAGGCAGATGGGGCAAAAAATGGGAGCTGGTACACATTTCCGAAGCTATTGCTGAACTGAGAAGTTTTGTGAATAATTTCTCATCCAACAATTAACTTCCGTTCATCAAAATAAAAAAATCTTAGTATTTTCCAGATTTATCTGCATTATTTTGGATGATCCGATAGTGCGGAGACAAAAGTTCTAATCCAGCTTTATTAAATTTATCCTGTATATTTTCGTACAACCTGGAATAAATTAAATCCTGCTGGCCAGCTTCTTTGGTGTAAGCATTAATCTGGTAACTCACATAATAATCATCTAAACCTGTTTGTAAAACATAAGGCACAGGATTTGGCTGGATAAACTCGGTAGCAAGCGCAGCATCAACCAGCAACTGATGTACCTGACGCCAGGGCGTATCGTAACCCATCGTGATTTTGGTGTTGAGTACCAATCCGTCTTGTGCACTTTCGCTGCTGTAATTGATGGTGTGGCTGCTCAACACTGCAGAATTTGGGATTGAAATAATTTCATTTTTGATGGTTTTGATGCGGATAACCAGCAAAGTTTCTTCCATAATATCTCCGATTACATCATTAATCCGAACCCGATCACCAACTTTGAAAGAGCGCATATAAGTTAGTACCAGTCCGGAAACCAGATTTCCTAACGGGCCTGCCGAACCAAAAGTGAACAGCACACCCAGAAAAACAGAAACACCTTTAAAAGCAAGTGAATCCGAACCGGGCAGATAAGGAAAAATAACGATGATCATAAAAGCCAGTATCAACACACGGATGATCTGGTAGGTTGGTGCTGCCCAATCCGGATAAAAACCATTGATTTTAAGATCGCCTTTTTCGATCTCTTCTTTCAGATATTTTATTCCTTTCAGAAAATACCTGAATACCGTTACGATTACGATAATGGCAAACAGATTGGGCAGATAGTGCCAGAAAGCCAATACGATCTTTTTTGCAGGATTTAAAAAATAGCCAAGCAGCGTATTGGCAATCCCTTTCGTCCACGGAAAAATGCCGAATAAAAGCGGTAGTGCCAGATAAACCAACAGACTGATAAGCAGCCACCGAAAAACATTCGATAAAAACAGTAGTACATCAATCTGCATACCGGCATTAAACAGTTCATAATCTTTAATGATAATGCCTTTAATCCTTTTGCCACGTTGCTGCTTGATCAGCAATCTCATCTTTTTATAAAACCTATTAACAGAGTAGATGAAAAATGTAAGCAACAAAACCACAAGTACCGCTAAAGCAGCTTCTTTCAGTATCGTTATCCAGCTGGTTGCCATCTGGTTATTGATGATGGCAGCTGCAATACGGTTACGATAATCAATGGCGAGGCGTTGTTTTGAGGTTTTCATCCACAACGCATCCGTTGTGTCTGTCGCAAAAATCAACTCGCCGTTGTATAAAATCTGCGGTGCGAGGGCTTTAAGGTTTATTTTGAGCGAATCATTTTCAAAAGTAGTTTTGGTTATTTTTTTGATCTTATCAATGAGTGTTTTAGCGCGTTCCTGCGGAGAAAATCCACCCGACGGACTATAAATGGCAAACAATATCTTGTCAAATGGCATCACCGGGTAACCACTGGTTAGCCTTTTTAAAGAATCTACCAGATGCAGCTGATGCTTGCCACGCACAGAATCTGCCTGCCGGATAGTTTGCAGCTGGCGGATAAGCTGGTATATTTTTGCACTGTCTTTTGGTGCAATTTCCTGCAATTGTAGTAGCGTCGCCTTTTTGAGTGAATCACTCTGGCGCGGGTGGACGGACTCCTCCAGCAAAACCGATTGCTTAATCAGACGTGTATTTTTTAACGAATCCTGGTGTTTTGCATCTGCTTGATTTTGGGCTGATAAAAGCTTGCTGCATAAAATGCAAATCAACAAAATAAAATATTTTTTATGCATCAGTTATTTCTGTTAAAATTTTATCAGTCAGCAGGTTATGATCAAATTTTTTCAAATAGATCAAGTCTGAAATTTTCTTCCCGCTGAGCATATAAATGTTGAAGATGCTGTTTTTGCCGGCATAAATTCATGAAGTAGTTATGCACCTCATCTCCGGTTTGCGGGTAATCCGGCACGAATGGTGTCCAGTGCACCAGCAGCAATTGGCCACCTGTTTGTAAATGGCTGATCATTAAACGGGCAAGTTTTTCTAAATCGTCTTTGCTGAGATAATAACCTACTTCAGACAATAAGATTAGATCGAAACTTGCTTCCGGAAACTCTTGCGGAACAATCATCTTCTGAACTTTTACCTGCGGGAAATCTTTCAACCGTTCGGTAGCTTTGGCCAAAGCCAGATCGGCCACATCTACCGATAATAATTTTTTGCTGCGTGGTGCCAGTTTTTTACTGAGCACACCAATAGAACAACCAATTTCAAAAACGTGCTCGTAAACCGGGCGCGTTAATGCGGCTAGTGTCGCTTCGTATTTCTGGTGTTCATAAGGGCTGTTTTCAAAATCCCAGGGATCATCATTGCGGTTATACACATCATCAAAATATTTAGTGGAAAGAGAAGGTTTTTCTGACATAGCAAAATCTTTGTGTTCAATAAAAAGTTCATCAGCATGATCAAAGTGAGCCAGAATTTCGGGAGATAAAATAAATCCTTCCGGGTCATCATCAATCAAACGGCTCACCTGGGAAATGTGTGCGGCAATAGCATTTTTTTTCAGGGTAAAAACCGATTCGATATCAATGTAAAACAAGTTATTAGACTGATTTACAATCAGATCATTCACTTCTCCTAATTCCCAGATCCAGATTAAATATTGCAGTATGCGTGGTTTTTTTTCCAGATTTGCGATTACTGAATTTATGATTTGCCAGGCTGCGCGATGATCAGGATGAGGGTCTTTTTCCCAGGTAACCAATATCGTATTTGGTTGCAGCAGTTGGAATATTTGTCGCATTCGGCTTGCAGCTTCCTCAAAACCAGGTTCGCCGGGATTTGGAACAGACCTGTCTTTTAACCGCATAAAAGAAGCATGGGCTGCATCAACATTCAAAATTTTCAGGGCATTACGTGCTTCCGATTCACGCAATTGGCGAAGCTTTTCTGCTGGATATTTCCTGGAATTAGGATGTGATAAAGTTCCGTCACTTACAAAAACGACGTGAACCGGTAAGCCTGCCTGCCGGAGCAAAGCAATCGTACCGCCGCAGCCCAGCGATTCATCATCCGGGTGAGGCGCAATCACTACCGTTGTGCCAAATTGAAGTAAATTTTTTGTGGGAATTTCTACTGCTTGCTGCTGCCAGTTCCGGCGTTCAGTTCCAGATATCATCGGTTTTGTCCTGATTTAAAACATAAGCACCAATGCTGGTAATCGTGGCATCTGGTGCCGGTTGCCGCAGATAGAAGGTGAGATCGCGGTGAATCCGCTCCAAATTGTTTGGCCGCATCAATCCGCGAGCGCCAACCGATTGCTCGGACAGGTGGATCACGCGTGTACAAATCTCGGCAATCACCGTTCGTACCATTCCCGCATATGCTATAATTTTTTCTGTCGAAGCTGGTTCTTTCATCCACGCGTCAGTATTGTTTCCGGCTTGGTTCAGCCATATATTTCCTGTTTCGATCAGGTATGCCATTTCTGCCATTCTTGCCCGCTGAAATGGATCTTCAGTTCGGCCCAACATGCGTAAAAAACTTTGTGTCTCACTAAAAATTGATTCGGCTCCACCTAATTGTACGGCGGCAAAACGGATGGCACCGCCGCTAAAGTGTGGTTGCTGGTAATACTCGTTCGGGTTGCCCAGCAGGTCTTTTTCCTGGATTTCTACTCCTGTAAAATCCATTTTAAAACTTGCTGAGGCACGCATTCCAAGTGGTTTCCAAAAGCTGGAATCCGCCGCAATCGGTTTTACTTTTTCTGTTGGGATGATGCACATTTGCCACCCGCTTTTGTCAGCAGAAATCAATTCGCCGGTGATGAGTGGCCGGTTGATCCAACCAGAGCCGGAACAGAAAGTTTTGCTGCCTTCCAACCGATAAAAACCATCTCCCAGATCATGAATTTTGATGCCGTTTTCTGCTTGTGTGTTCCAAACGCCAAACAGTTTTTTTTCTTCTTTTACTTCTTTAAACCAATGTTTTTTTTGCATTTCATTTCCGTATAAATAAATGATATGCAGGGCGTTAACGTGTCCTTCATATATCCGGCCAACCGCTAAATTGGCACTTCCGGCTCTTTTTAGCAACTGCAACAACGATGCTGTTTTTATGAGGGTAAAATCCAGATCGGCACCGGCAGTCATCAAATCCAATAACCCCGCATCGGCCATCCATTTAAATTCTTGCTGCGGAAAACAGCCTTCCACATCTATTTTTGCTGCATTTTCGGTAATTTTCTGGTGTAGTTGATCTGTCAAGATAAAAAAGTTTTATGTGCTTGGATAATGCCGAATATACACAACCCTGCTCAATTTATTTCCAAAATCCATTCGTTTTTCAGCTAAAACGTTTGCCGGAAACCGGAGCAATGGGCTTGTTCATCTGCCAGAAAAAGAAAAAACCGCCTGCTATGTAAAGCAAAACATCTGTCCAGTCGCCGGTAAAAAATTCCGGGTGATATTTGGGCAGCAGCCATTCAAAAACCAGCGAAAGATACAGCACGATAAAAATGATATGACCGGGCTTTAAAACATACATACTTCTTTTAACGATGAAAATTCGCTGAAACCATAAACCCAAATTCGCAATTACAGGCACGGCCAGAAAATCTGCCAGATGTCCGTTCAAATACAAAATTGGATGATGTGTAATGCGGGCAATATATAAAACGGTCCAAGCAGCACAGAAAATGATAAACCAGGGATTGAATAAAGTTTTCATATCAAGCTGATACAATGCCGATTATCCATAATAATGTGCTGATAAAAATCACAAAACCAATCTGGAAATAAAAAAATATCTTCCGTACAGGCAGTAAAATTGTTTTTACTTTTACCACAAACGGGCTGTCGTCCGGACGGATAAACAAAAAATCTTCTTCCTTTTTAACTTCCTTTTTAATTTTGGTTTCTACGGATTTAGTGAAATCTTCTACCTGCAAAAATCCGTTACAGTACAAACAGCGGTCGTCGATACGGCCTCGCCACAATGTCCACTCGTGGCAATGCGGACATTTTATTTCCTGTTTAATACTCAATTTTTGTTGTGTTAAATAATACCTATTTTGCAGCAGTATGGAGATCAAAAATAACAAAAAGACGATCAGGGCATGGGCGATGTTTGATTGGGCAAATTCTGCTTACAACTTAGTCATCACCTCTACCATTTTCCCTGCCTATTATACGGCTATTACTACAACGAAAGAACACGGCGACAAAGTTTTTTTCTTCGGGAAAAGCTTCGTTAACACGGCACTTTCCAACTATGCGCTGGCAGTTGCGTATTTGGTGATTGCCATTTTAACACCCTTTTTAACTTCCATTGCTGACTATCGGGGCAACAAAAAAATCTATATGCAGTTTTTTACTTGGATTGGTGCGCTGGCTTGCTGCGGTTTATATTTTTTTAAGTTGAATACGCTGGAACTGGGCATTTTCTGCTTTGCTATTGCTGCCATCGGTTATTGCGGCGGACAAGTGTTTTACAATTCCTATCTGCCCGAAATTGCAACTATCGACCAGCAGGACAATGTAAGTGCCAAAGGTTTTACGTATGGTTACATTGGCAGCGTGCTTTTGCAGATTATTTGTTTCATTTTCGTTTTATCACCCAAAACGTTTGGTATTACCGATGGCACTTTTCCGGCAAGGTTGAGTTTTTTGCTGGTTGGTTTATGGTGGATTGGTTTTGCCCAGATTCCATTTAAAGTATTGCCAAAAGGTAGTCCGAATTTTGATAAACTGAATCAGCAAAAAGTGCATAACGGATTTCAGGAATTGAAAAACGTTTGGCAAAAAGTGAAGAACATGCCTTTGCTAAAGCTTTTTTTACCGGCATTTTTTTTCTATTCCATGGGCGTGCAAACGATTATGCTGGTTGCGGCCAACTTTGGCGAAAAGGAACTGCATCTGGGCACCGCGTCTTTAATTTCCATCATCCTGATCATCCAATTGGTAGCGATTGGCGGCGCAATGCTGATGTCTAAATTATCAGAAAAATATGGTAACGTATTAGTGCTGATCGCTGTTGTTTTCCTGTGGATCGCCGTTTGTATTTTTGCTTATTTTATCACCACGGCCACCCAGTTTTATGGTTTAGCAGTGATTGTTGGTTTGGTAATGGGCGGCATTCAGTCGCTTTCCCGCTCTACGTATTCCAAATTTTTGCCCGAAAATATTCCGGATACAGCTTCGTTTTTTGCCTTTTACGATGTAACTGAAAAAGTAGCCATTGTAGCCGGTTTGTTTGGTTTTGGTTTTATTGAAGAACTGACCGGCAACATGCGTAATTCCATCCTTTTTCTGACCATTCTATTTGTAGTTGGGTTGGTTTTATTGTTTTCTTTACGATCAGGCGAAAAAAATATCAGCAGAAATCCTGAATTTTACCCCCTTGAAAATCCGGAGCACTAAATGAAAGTTGAATTATTTATCCCTTGTTTTATCGATCAGCTTTTCCCGGATACTGCTTTTAGCACCATAAAATTATTGGAAAAAGTAGGTTGCGAAGTCATTTATAATCCAAACCAAACCTGCTGCGGGCAGCCTGCTTTCAACGCTGGTTTTTGGGACGATGCCAAAGCGATAGGCAATAAATTTCTAAATGATTTTTCTGATCAGCATTTTATCGTTTCACCGTCCGCTTCCTGCACCGGCATGGTCAAAAACTATTACAGCGATCTGTTTACCAACACCGCCGTGCACAATAAATGCCGATCTATCCAAAGCCATATTCACGAATTGTCTGATTTTTTGGTGAATGTGATGGAGCAGGATTATTTTGGTGCCGAGCTGGAAGGCAAAGCCGTTTATCACGATAGTTGCGCTGCTTTGCGCGAATGTAAAATCAAAGCAGAACCCCGAAAATTATTAGAAAAAGTACATGGCCTGGAGCTGATGGAACTGCCTGATAGCGATACCTGTTGCGGTTTCGGCGGAACATTTGCCGTGAAATTTGAAGCGATTTCTACTGCCATGGCGCAGCAAAAAGTAGATCAGGCATTGGCTTTGGATGCTGATTATATTATTTCTACGGATGCTTCCTGCCTGCTGCATCTGCAAGGTTATATCGATAAGAATAATCTGCCGATAAAAACAGTACATCTGGCGGATGTTTTGGCTGGGGGCTGGGGAAATATCTGAAGTTGAATTTAGGGTGATAAAAGAAGCATCACAACCTCAAACATTACTCTTTAAAACCTTTTCTATTTCCATTGTTTGCTTTTGGATACTATTAAATCTATATAAAAAAACTGTGTATTTATCCTACTTTTGCCCGAAATCACTTTGTAGGTGATGATACTGTTTTTACCACATAAAAATCTAAATCATAGTTGTAGATGATTAATTTAACACTTCCAGACGGCTCTGTCCGTGAGTACGACAAAGGCATTACTGCCATGCAGGTTGCCCGTTCCATTTCCGAAGGTTTGGCACGAAATGTTTTAGCTGCCGAAATTGACGGCAAAGTTTGGGATGCCAGCCGCCCGATTGAAGAAGATGCCAAAATCCGTTTATTAACATGGAACGATACCGAAGGAAAAGCTACTTTCTGGCATTCCTCGGCGCATTTAATGGCCGAAGCTTTGGAAGCTTTGTATCCAGGCGTAAAGCTTGGAATTGGCCCGGCCATTGAAACCGGTTTTTATTATGATGTAGATTTTGGCGATCAACCGTTTTCTTCGGATGACTTTAAAAAAATCGAAGATAAAATGTCGGAACTGGCCAAAACCAAGTCCGAATATATCCGCAAGCCAGTATCAAAAGCACAAGCCATTGAATACTTTACGGAGAAAGGCGATGAGTACAAGCTCGATCTGATTAAAGATTTACCAGACGGTTCGATCACTTTTTATTCCCAGGGAAACTTTACGGATTTATGCCGAGGCCCGCACATTCCGAATACTTCTTTTATCAAGGCAATTAAGTTGATGAGCGTTGCCGGTGCTTACTGGCGCGGCGATGAAAGTCGGAAACAACTGACCCGAATTTACGGCGTTACTTATCCAAAACAAAGTGAGTTAACCGATTATCTTCATTTTCTAGAAGAAGCTAAAAAACGCGATCACCGTAAATTAGGTAAAGAACTGGAGCTGTTTGCTTTTTCAGAAAAAGTAGGAATGGGTTTGCCTTTATGGTTGCCAAAAGGTACTGCACTGCGCGAGAAATTAGTAAGATTTTTGCAAAAAGCGCAGGAAGAAGCTGGTTACGAACAAGTAATTACGCCACATATCGGACATAAAAATCTGTATGTAACTTCCGGTCATTATGAGAAATACGGTGCTGATTCTTTTCAACCCATAAAAACACCACAGGAAGGAGAGGAGTTCTTCCTAAAACCGATGAATTGTCCGCACCATTGCGAAATCTATAAAGTTAAGCCGCGTTCTTACAAAGATTTGCCGGTCCGTTTTGCTGAATTTGGAACCGTTTATCGTTATGAGCAAAGCGGAGAACTGCATGGTTTAACCCGTGTTCGCGGTTTTACACAAGATGATGCGCATTTATTTTGTCGCCCAGATCAGGTAAAAGAAGAGTTTAAAAAAGTAATCGACTTGGTGCTTTATGTGTTTAAAGCCTTGGGATTCAATGATTATACGGCTCAGATTTCCTTGCGTGATCCGGAAAATAAAACCAAATATATCGGCACAGACGAAAACTGGCTGCTGGCAGAAGCGGCGATTATTGAAGCTGCCCATGAAAAAGGTTTGCCAACGGTGATCGAGTTTGGTGAAGCTGCTTTTTATGGTCCGAAGCTGGATTTTATGGTCAAAGATGCTTTAGGCAGAAAATGGCAACTGGGAACAATTCAAGTTGATTACAATTTGCCGGAACGTTTTGAACTGGAATATACCGGAAGTGACAACTTAAAACACCGGCCGGTAATGATTCATCGCGCACCTTTTGGTTCGCTGGAAAGATTTGTGGCTGTTTTGATTGAGCATTGTGCAGGAAATTTCCCGTTGTGGTTAACGCCGGAACAATATACAATTTTACCTATATCGGAAAAATATGAAGATTATGCAAAAAAACTTTCCGATTCTTTAAAAAAGAACGATATTCGCGGTCTTATTGACTTAAGGGATGAGAAGATCGGAAGAAAAATCCGGGATGCCGAAGTCAAAAAGATTCCATACATGCTTATTGTGGGTGAAAAGGAAGCAGCAGAAAGCACTGTTTCTGTGCGCAAACATGGTGAAGGTGATTTAGGTAGTATGAATTTAGAAGATTTTAAATTATTAATAGAAAAAGAAATAACAATATAACTTGGCATTAAGTAAACCAAATTTTAGCAGAGGCCCGCGGCCTCCTTTCAAAAAGAAAGAAGCTGAACATAACATCAATCAATTTATCAGGGTTCCGGAAATTCGCTTGGTTGGCGATAACGTAGAACCTGGAATTTTCAACACAAAAGTTGCTTTGGCTATGGCCGAAGAACAAGAGTTGGACTTGGTTGAAATTTCTCCGAATGCAGTTCCGCCTGTTTGTAAAATCATAGACTATAACAAGTTTATTTACGAGCAGAAGAAAAAGATGAAGGAGATCAAGAGCAATGCCAAGCAAACTGTTATCAAAGAAATCCGCTTCGGCCCCAATACTGATGACCATGACTTTGAATTTAAGCTGAAACATGCACAAAAATTTCTGGAAGCTGGTGAAAAAGTGAGGGCATACGTGCATTTTAAAGGACGTGCAATTGTGTACAAAGAACAGGGAGAAATCCTGTTGTTGCGCTTTGCACAAGCCGTAGAAGAAGTTGGAAAAGTGGAACAGTTACCTAAATTAGAAGGAAAAAGAATGTTCCTGACATTAGCACCTAAAGCAGCAAAAAAATAAATAGTTTAACAAAAGAAGTATGCCAAAAATGAAAACCAATTCCAGTGCAAAAAAGCGTTTTAAGCTTACTGGAACCGGTAAAATCACCAGAAAAAACGCTTACAAAAGCCACATTCTGACCAAAATGTCAACCAAACGTAAACGTGCACTTGGCCACACCAGTTTAGTATCTGATGCGGATTTGGGTAACGTAAAACGGATGCTTTGTATCGGTAAATAACACAATTTTTAACCAGGTATTCGGGTTTGCAAGTTTTCATTAAATTGAAACACCTACTACCAAAAACTTAAACAAATGCCACGTTCAGTAAACGCAGTAGCGTCCCGCAGACGCAGAAAAAAAATAATGAACCTCGCCAAAGGTTATTGGGGTTCTCGTAGTAAGGTTTATACCGTTGCGAAAAATACAGTTGAAAAAGGTTTACAGTACGCTTATCGTGACCGTAAAACTAAAAAAAGAGAGTTCAGAGGATTGTGGATTCAGCGTATCAACGCAGGTGCACGCCAGTACGGCATTTCTTATTCTCAATTAATGGGGAAATTAAACAGCGCAAAAATTACGTTAAACCGTAAGGTTTTGGCAGATTTAGCGATGAATCATCCTGATGCTTTTAAAGCAGTAGTAGATTCAGTAAAATAAATAAAAGCTGCTTTAGCTAAAAGGGAACCTTAACGGGTTCCCTTTTTTTATGGCTGATAAATTTGCAGAACCCATAAATCTCTACTAACTTAGTATAGTATTTTTATACATTAAATTTTAAAATTATGAGTTTAAGATTGGGTGATAAAGCACCAAATTTTCAGGCAAAAACCTCTTTGGGGGAAATAGATTTTTACGAATATTTAGGCGACAGCTGGGGAATATTGTTTTCGCATCCAGGAGATTACACACCTGTTTGTACTACTGAATTGGGCAAAACAGCTGCCTTGAAAGACGAGTTTGAAAAAAGAAACGTCAAGGTAATTGCACTAAGCGTTGATGATGTGGAATCGCACCAGGGCTGGATCAATGATATTAATGAAACGCAAAATGTAGAAGTAACTTTCCCGATTATCGGTGATAAAGACCGCAAAATATCAGAAGCTTATGATATGATCCATCCGAATGCTTCTGTAAATGCAACTATCCGTTCGCTTTTTATTATCGACCCGAATAAAATTGTGAAACTGATTATCAGTTATCCTGCTTCAACCGGAAGAAATTTTCAGGAAGTTTTGCGGGTGATTGATTCACTACAATTAACAGCTTATCACAGCGTTGCCACGCCAGCCGATTGGAAAGACGGTGAGCAAGTGGTTGTTTTGCCATCGATCAAAACGGAAGACATCCCAGATAAATTTCCAAAAGGTTTTGTAGAAGTGAAACCGTATTTGCGGATGACACCTCAGCCTAATAAATAATTTTTCAACCGGATACTGTTTTTATGCCGGTAAAAACAGTATCCATCTTTGTTTTTATTATTTTTCTTTTTTTACCATTTAGTTTATTTATATTAAACCACTAATTTAATTGTAACTAAATGCTATGAAAACTGGAAAAGTAAAGTGGTTTAACACTCAAAAAGGTTATGGTTTTATCGTTACTGATGACGGTAAAGATCTTTTCGTACACTTTAAAGACGTTCAAGGTGGGGTGAACGCTATAAAAGATAACGATAATGTAGAATACGAAGTTGAGGAAGGCAGAAAAGGATTGCAGGCAGTTAATGTAAAAAAAATCTGATAAAAAACATACTCAACTGAAATTAGAAGCCTTTCGTTTGTATGAAGGGCTTTTTTTATGTCTGAATATTTCAAGTTTCAATCTGTATCAATTCTAATTTGAACAATCGTGAAAAGCTAACGTTGAAAAAAGATGACTGTATATTACCATGATTTACAACAGGAGTTTGAAAGGGTTCTTTTGAAATATCATTTTTCTGCCGTAAAAGCAGCGTTGTGTTCTAAAATATTTGCGCAAAATAGTTTGGATGGCGTGTATTCGCATGGCTTAAATCGATTCCCAGTGTTTATCGAACATGTAAAGAGTGGCTTGGTAAAACCTGAAGCCGAGCCAGAATTATTGACCGAAAATGGTGCACTGGTACATTATGATGGCCATCTTGCACCGGGGATGTATAACGCGACGTTTGCCATGAAAAAGGCAACTGAACTTGCAAAAATTAATGGTATTGCCTGTGTCAGCCTGAAAAATACAAACCATTGGATGCGCGGCGGAACTTATGGCTGGCAAGCAGCAACGGCAGGTTGCATTGGTGTTTGTTTTACCAATACAATTGCAAACGTACCGCCCTGGGGAGGAAAAGAACCGCGTTTAGGCAATAATCCGCTGGTAATTGCGGTGCCCAAAAATGATGGACATTTAGTGCTGGATATGGCTATGTCTCAATACTCGTATGGTAAACTGCAGGAATATGAGCTGAAAAATGAACAGCTTCCGTTTCCCGGAGGTTATGATTTAAATGGAAACCAGTCGACTGATCCTGCAAAAATAAAACAGTCGCAAAGGGCTTTGCCGATTGGAATGTGGAAAGGTTCCGGACTTTCTTTAATGCTCGATGTATTACTGACGGCCTTAAGCGGAGGGAAATCTACCAAAGAAATTACGGCTACGGGAAAAGAATCAGGTGTATCACAAACCTTTATTACTATTTATCAGCCTGATCTTCATCAAAAACTGATTCAGCAGATTATTGAATTTGCAAAAAGCAGCACAGCAGATGAAAATGACGGAAAAATCTGGTATCCGGGAGAAAAAACACTACTCACCAGAAATAAAAATACAGCAGAAGGAATACCCGTAAACGAGGCAATCTGGAATGCCGTACAGAAACTTTAAAAAATACACCTTTAAACTTTCTTTTGCGTTTACGATCAAATAAATTCAAAATTGATTGCTAACGTGAAACCGATTTATCTGAAAATCCTGCTTGTTATTCCATTGTTTTTTTGCTCGTCATTTGTCCATGAGAATGCTTCTTTTATGAATAAAAATTTCAGTTTTAAAGCTGAAGTGTTAAATCGAATCAATCGGGTAAGAGTGCAGGGATGTAATTGCGGCAACGTTTTTATGCCGCCAGTTGCGCCTGTAGTTTGGAATGATCAGTTGGCCGTGGCTGCTGCTGGCCATGCACAGGATATGGCTAACCAGCATTATTTTATTCATGAAAGCAAGAATGGCGATCATATTCGCAATCGGTTTGAAAAGGCGGGTTATGGTACAGTCGGTTTCCAGCGTTACGTAATTGGTGAAAACATTGCCCAAGGTCAGCAATCGATCGAGCAGGTAAATCAGGAATTATTCAAAAGTGAAAACCATTGTAAAAACCTGATGAACCCCGCTTTTAAAGAAGTTGGGGTTTACGTTTACGATTATTACTGGGTAGAAGATTTTGGCGGCAGGTACCCTTTTGATTCAAATCTGGCTAAGCAATAATTCATCAGCCTAAATTTAGGTCGATAAAAACAGTATTAATCTACCACATCAGTTCCAGCAAATTTTCATAATCGTTGTCTGTCATTTTATGATTGCTGACGGTGATTTTATTCACCTGAAAACTCAACAAAATTTCCTGTTTTTGCGCAGCACTTATGCCAGCTTCAGACAGGCGAACCGGCACTTGAATATATTGATAAAATTCTTCCATTTTTTTGATGAAAGCAGTTGCCGTAGCATCGTAATCAAATCCTTCTAAACCAAAAACCTGTTTTGCCAGAAACCTGATCCGGTTTAAATACCTGTACTGGTGCATTTTAAGCCAGGCACACAAAGCAATGGCAAGTGATGCGCCGTGCCCGATTTCGCAACGCATATCCAAAGCAAAAGCGATGCAGGTAATGCTTTTATCAGTATAAATTCTTCCGGCACTTAAAGTGTCATTTAAAGCAATAGTAGCCAGCCACATCAGGTTGGCGCGCAACTGATAATCGTGCAGATTGCCAATTATTTCTTTACCATTTTGGATAGCCAGACGCACTAAATCTGCCGTGATATAATCTGTTAAAACGGCATCGCCTTCATTCAAAAACTGCTGTATAGCATACGCAATCATGATGGAGACGCCTAAAGTAGTTTGTTTCAACGGAACGGTAACCGAATAAAACGGATCCAGAAAAGCTATTTTTGGGTAAATTAAAGCTGATTGATATTCTTTTTTAATTCCCGTCTCATAATCGCACAAAACAGTATTATTGTTCATGGCTGAACCGGTGGAAGCAACCGTCAGAATATTTAATATTGGCAAAGCTCTTTGTGGCGATGCTTCTTTTAGCATGAAAAAATCCCAAACAGAATTTTCGGTGTAATAACCCAAAGCCACTGCTTTTGCCGTATCAATTACCGAGCAGCCACCAATCGCAATAACCACTTCCGCCTGATAATTTTTTGCTTTTTGCACAGCTTCGTCCGCATCCTGATAAGTGGCATTCGCCTTCACACCAGCATACGTTACATGCTCGAGTCCGGCCATATTCATTAAAGAAACTACTCTGGCATACAGGCCATTACGCTTTGCAGAATCCTCGCCGATAATCACCAGAGCCTTTTTCCAGGAAATTTCTGCTGGCAGCTGATCTGCAATTTCCCGCCCGAAAATAACTTTAGTAGGATTATACTGCATAAAATTTTCCATCAGGCTAAGATAATCTGAATTTTGAATAATATGCGTTTGCTTTTTAAAATGTATTGCCAGAACAATGCTTCTTTTACTATACTTTTAATTACAAAGGCAATTGCTGTGCATCATTTGAAATTAAATATATTTACAGCCAATATAATTTCGCAAATTATACTTTTAACATGCAATCAAAATCTGCAAACAACAGAAATATAGTTTTTTTAGTCACCGTAGCAGCACTCGGTTATTTTGTGGATATCTACGATCTGGTTATTTTTTCCATCGTGCGTTTGCAAAGCTTTAAAGATATTGGGGTGAAGACGGAAAACATGCGATTAAACGGCGAGTTTGTGCTGAACATGCAGATGGGCGGCTTGCTGCTTGGCGGGATTTTGTGGGGAATAATTGGCGATAAATTTGGGCGGATCAAAGTGCTTTTTGGTTCGATTTTGCTATATTCAATTGCTAATTTTTTAAATGGATTTGTGCATACAATTGAAATGTATGGCATCGTTCGTTTTGCGGCAGGCATTGGTTTGGCTGGAGAGCTGGGTGCAGGTATTACTTTAGTCAGCGAAACAATCAGCAAAAAGAATCGTGGTTATGGCACCATGATCGTGGCTGTTGTGGGTTTATTTGGCGCAGCTATTGCCGCAACGGTTGCCAAAAATTTCAGCTGGCAAACGGCCTATTTTGTGGGTGGAGGATTAGGCTTTTTACTGCTGCTGCTGCGTGCCGGAACGTTTGAAAGCGGCATGTTTAAAGAAGCAAAAACCAGCAATGTTAGCAGAGGAAACATACTGATGCTTTTTACAGACCGAAAGCGTTTTTTTAAATACCTGTACTGTATTTTAATGGGCGCACCGCTTTGGTTTGTAGTCGGAATTTTGGTAACACAAGCACCGGAGTTTGGTAAAGCTTTGCAATCAACTACAGCATTGAGTGCCGGAACCGGGATTTTATATACTTATTTTGGTATTGCAGCCGGCGACTTGGCGGCAGGTTTACTGGCGCAGATTACCCGGTCGCGAAAAATTACAATGATGCTTTTTCACGTTTTATCGTTAATCAGCGTGTTCATCTACCTCAAAACAACCGGCATTAGCGAGCAACAATTTATCTGGCTATGCCTGTTTATGGGTTTTTCCTGTGGATACTGGGCCACGTTTGTTACCATCGCTTCAGAGCAGTTTGGCACCAATATCCGGGCAACAGTTACCACAACTGTTCCAAATTTTGTTCGCGGGGCACTGATTCCGATTACTTATATTTTTGAGAAAATTGTAGTACATTATGGCATCATCAACAGTGCGCGAATTATGATGACAGTTTTGATTGTGATTGCTTTTTTCTCCATTAATCAGCTAAAAGAAAGCTTCGGTAAGGATTTAGATTATATGGAGGCAGACGAATTAAATTCAAACACATCGGGTACAGCTAACGTATCAGTTAAATAAATTTCCGGTCGGATAATTTAAATTTTGTTGTGATGATTACAAAAGAACAGATTGCAGAAGAATACCGCCTGATCCAAGACGAGATTTGTGCTGCATTAGAACAGATGGACGGCGGTGCCAGTTTTGAGCAGGAAATCTGGGAGCGTGAAGGCGGTGGCGGCGGGCGGACACGCATCATTCAAAATGGGAAGATTATCGAAAAAGGCGGCGTTAATTTTTCGGCCGTAGGCGGACAATTGTCGCACGTGTTGAAAAAATCACTAAATGTAGATCAGGATGATTTTTTTGCTACTGGTGTTTCCATCGTCATCCACCCAAACCACCCGATGGTTCCCATTATCCATATGAATATCCGGTATTTTGAAATGCCTTCCACCGTTTCTGGTGCCAAACCTTTGCGCTGGTTCGGCGGCGGCATAGACTTAACTCCGCATTATGTGATAGAGGAAGATGCCCGTTTTTTTCACCGGCAGCTTAAAAACTGCTGCGATACTTTTCATCCCGAATTTTATCCACGGTTCAAAACCTGGGCCGATGAATATTTTTGCATCAAGCACCGGCACGAAACACGAGGTATTGGCGGCATATTTTTTGACCGGCTTGCTGCTAATGATGAACTGACCTGGACCGAAATATTTGAGTTTTCAAAAAATGTTGGCCGCACTTTTATCCCGGTTTATACAGAATTGGTAAACCGAAACCGACACAAAACCTTCACCAAAGAAGAGCAGGAATGGCAATACCAGCGCCGCAGCCGTTATGCCGAATTTAACTTGGTTTATGATGCCGGAACAAAATTCGGGCTAGAAACCAATGGGCGGATAGAATCCATTTTGATGAGTTTGCCACCACAAGCCCGCTGGGTTTACAATTACCACCCGGAGCCGGGCAGCGAGGAAGCCAAAACCAATAGTTTGCTGCGCAAAGGTATTGACTGGGCTGGCTGATATGATGCTTCTTTTATCAACCTAAATTTGGGTTGATAAAAGAAGCATCAACCAAAAATACTGAACCAAATTTTCAGGGCTTTTGCTATTATTTTTAAAGTTGATTTTATGTGGATAAAAGAACCCTGAAATCTTCCTTTTCCGCTGTAATAATCCATTTTTAAAGCTGTTTTTATCGTTATATTTTCGTAATTTCGCGTATAAAATCGAGGTATTTGACAAAGCTTGCCAACTATCATTTTAAGAATCTATAACACAAAAATGGCCGAAGAAACAGGGAATGAACACCAGCCGGAAGACAGAATAATTCCGATCAATATTGAAGATGAAATGAGATCTGCCTACATTGATTATTCAATGTCGGTAATCGTTTCCAGAGCTTTACCCGATGTGCGCGACGGTTTAAAACCTGTCCATCGCCGGGTACTGTTTGGTATGCTCGATCTGGGTTTAAATTCCAGTAAACCTTATAAAAAATCTGCCCGTATTGTGGGTGAAGTGATGGGAAAATACCATCCGCACGGGGATTCATCTGTTTATGATACGATGGTGCGGATGGCGCAGGACTGGAGTTTGCGCTACCCGTTGGTAGATGGGCAGGGAAATTACGGTTCTGTTGATGGCGATAGTCCGGCTGCGATGCGTTATACTGAAGCACGATTGCGCAAGATTGCCGAAGAAATGCTGGCCGACATTAACAAAGATACCATTGATTATCAGCTAAATTTTGATGATTCGATAGAAGAACCAACTGTTTTGCCGGCCCGTATTCCTAATTTATTAGTTAACGGAGCTTCTGGTATTGCCGTTGGGATGGCTACGAATATGGCGCCGCACAATCTTAGCGAAGTGATTGATGCCACGATGGCTTATATTGATAACCGGGATATCGAGATCAGCGAATTGATGCTGCATGTAAAAGCACCGGATTTCCCAACCGGTGGTATTATTTACGGTGTGGAAGGTATTCGTGAAGCTTTGGAAACTGGTCGAGGACGAGTTGTACTTCGTGCCAAAGCAGAAATTGAAACATATGGCAATGAGCGGGAGCGGATTATCGTAAGCGAAATCCCATATCAGGTAAATAAATCGGTGATGATCAAGGCCACTGCCGATCTGATCAATGATAAAAAAATTGAAGGTATTTCTGATATTCGTGATGAATCCAATCGTGAAGGTATCCGTGTTGTTTACGAAATAAAAAAAGATGCCAATGCAGCCATTGTGCTGAATAATTTGTACAAATACACTTCGCTGCAAACCTCTTTCAGTGTAAATAATATTGCGCTGGTAAAAGGAAGGCCGATGCAGCTGAACCTGAAAGACCTGATTCAGCATTTTGTAGAACACCGGCATGAAGTTGTGGTTCGGCGAACACGTTTTGAACTGACCGATGCCCAAAAACGTGCGCACATTCTGGAAGGTTTACTGATTGCTTTAGATCATTTGGATGAAGTAATCCGCTTGATCAGAAGTTCAGGAACGCCGGATGAAGCCCGCGAAGGTTTGATCACAGAATTTCAACTGAGTGATGTGCAGGCCCGTGCCATTCTGGATATGACGCTTCGCCGTTTAACCGGGCTGGAGCGCGATAAGATTAAAGCAGAATTTGCCGAACTGATGAAGCAGATTGATTATCTGAAATCGATTTTGGCGGATGAAAGTTTGCGGATGGAGATTATCAAAACTGAACTGCTGGAAATAAAAGAAAAGTACGGCGATAAACGCAAAACCGAAATCATGCATTCCTCAGCAGAAATGATGACGGAGGATTTTATTGAGAATGAGGATGTTGTGATTACAATTTCCCGCGAAGGTTATATCAAACGTACGCCACTTACTGAATATCGTACGCAAGGCCGTGGCGGGAAAGGGGCTATTGGCAGCAACAGCCGGGATGCTGATTTTATCGAGCACTTGCTGATTGCTTCCAACCATAACTACATGCTGTTTTTTACGGAAGCAGGTCGCTGTTTCTGGTTGCGTGTTTTTGAAATCCCGGAAGGAACGCGTACTTCGAAAGGCCGCGCTATCCAAAATATCATCAACATTCCGAAGGAAGAAAACATCAAAGCGTACATTAAAATTATCAATTTGAAGGATCGGGAATACCTGGAAAACAATTTTATAATTATGTGTACTAAAAAAGGCATCATCAAAAAAACTTCGCTGGAAGCTTATTCACGCGTTCGTGCAAATGGTATCAACGCAATCAATATCAACGAAGGCGACCAATTACTGGAAGCAAAATTAACCAATGGCAGCAGTGAAATCCTGATGGCTTTGCGTTCCGGCCGCGCCATCCGTTTTAATGAAAGAACGGTTAGGCCGATGGGTAGAACGGCTACCGGTGTAAGAGGAATTTATCTGGATACGGAAAAAGATGAAGTTGTTGGTATGATTTCCGTTAATGATCCTGAAACTACGGTTTTGGTTGTGTCAGAAAAAGGATACGGTAAACGTACCGACATTGAAGATTACCGTGTGACAAACAGAGGTGGAAAAGGTGTTAGAACGCTAAATATCACGGAGAAAACAGGTTTGCTGGTAGCGATAAAAGATGTAACTGATAAGGATGATCTGATGATTATCAACCGTTCCGGCATCATTATTCGTATTGCGATGAACAATTTGCGTTCGGTAGGTAGGGCAACGCAAGGAGTGAGGCTGATTTCTTTAAAAGAAGGAGATGCTATTGCTTCTGTGGCAACAATTGAACGGGAAGAAGAAGTTGCCGCCGAAATTGAAGAAGCAGTGGAGCTTCTTTTAGATGCAGAAAATCCGATGATCGATCATTCCCGTCCAAACGAAACAGAAAACGACGAAACAGAGCCAGAAGAATTGGAAGATGAAACAGATGAAGAGCCGGAAGCTGATGAGGAAGACGATATAACTTCGGACGATGATTTTGATGAGGAAGCTGACGAAGACGAATTTGAAAAATAAAATTTGAGATGGCCCGCAAGCTTCTTTTATCGATACTTTTTTTGACTGCAAGTACATCCTTCGCTTTTTCTCAGGCAGAGGAACTGAAGGATGTATTTAACAATCTGGCTTTTTATAATCAGAAACACGATTTTAAATATTTAGGAGAAGCAAAAAAAGCTATTGATAAAACTATTGTCACCAAGTCTGATTCGGCCAATTTGTACAAAAGCATTTATAAAGCTGTGGTTTACGCTACTATATTGTATGCTGATTCGTTGAATACGCTGAAAATGCCAGATAACTTTTTGACCACAACAAATATCTACGCAGATACTTTGTTTAAGCGGAAAAAAGTTTTTACATATTCTTCGGAGATTACCTACATTAAGCGAAATCTGGCTAATGTATATATACGGAGGGGTTTTACCGATCTGCAGCGAAATAACTATCAATCGGCCATTAGCAATTTTGATAAAGCAAAAAGTATTGTTCCGGCAGCCGAAAATCTGTCAATCTATTTAGCTTATGCCACTAATAAAATTGGTGAACTGAATAAATCTGCTGCTTATTACGATCATTTATTGGAAGGTGATAAGGCAGGAGCAGAGGTGATTTTAACTGCCCAACGGATTTATAAAATTTTAGGCGACACTACAAAAGCTTTAAAAGCAATTGAAAAAGGCAGGAAATTTTATCCGGAAAACAAAAAACTACTGTATGAAGAGGCCAATATTTATAACAACAAAAAAGATTACGAGGCGTTAAGAGGCTTATTGAACACGTTGGTTAAAGCCGCTCCGGAAGATTATGACATTAACTTTTTAGCGGCTGTTTGTTATGACCATTTGAACCAACAAGTGCCAGCCGAGAAGTTTTACAAAAAGGCAATTCAGCTAAATCAAAACAGTTACGATCCAATCTTTAACCTGGGAATTTTGTATTTGAAAAAAGAACTGGTTAACCCGGATACATCTGTGAAAAAATTTAATATAGCAAAAATGTATCTGGAAAAAGCCAATGAATTGAATCCTAATGACCCGCAATTTCTGAAAACCTTAAAATTACTTTACGATAAAACCGGCAACATAGAACAATCAACTAAAATAAGTACACAACTAAATCAGATCATTAATTAATTAACCATGAAAACAAAGTATGTAATAGCAAGTGTTTTTACCCTTGCATTTTCTACGGCTGCCATGGCGCAGAAATCAGAATTATCCAACGCTAAATCAGAATACGACAAGTTTACTGTTGTTAGAACAGGAAAACTTGCGTCTACCAGTTTAAATTCAGCAAAAGAATCGATTGATAAGGCTGCTGCAAATGATAAAACAGCAACCTTACCACAAACTTATGCTTTAAAAGCAGCAATTTATGGTTCGCTAGCTGGAGATACCACACAGCAATCCCGAGATAACCTGCTGGCTACGGCGCAGGAAGCTTACAAAAAAGCAGAAACTGCAGATACAAAAGGGGAGAACAAAAAGCTGTTGGAAGATACCAAAATTTCATTGGCCAATTATCAGTTGCAAACTGGCGTAAAACAATATCAAAGCGGCAAATACGATCAGGCTTTTTCTTCTTTTGATAATTACCGTCAGTATTTTCCGGAAGATACCAATGCTATTTTATATACAGGCCTTGCGGCTGCAAATTCTAAAAATAATGATGCAGCCATCAGCAATTATAAAAAACTGGTAACAACCAAATATTCCAAATCTTTGGGTGTTTATTCTGATCTGGCTACTTTATACCTGCAGAAAAAAGATACTGCTTCTGCCATCAAAATAATGGATGAAGCTACCAAAAGGTATCCAAAAAATGCAGAACTGGCTAAACGCGAAATCGAGCTGAACATCCAATCCGGAAACAAAAAAGAAGTGCTCCAAAAGATTGAAACTGCAATTGCCAATGATCCCAAAAATAAAACCTTGTATTATTATGCTGGCTTAACTTATTCATCTGCAAAAGATTACACTAAAGCAGGCGAGTATTATCAAAAAGCATTGGAAATTGATCCAAATTATTTTGAAGCTAACTTGAACCAGGGTTTTGTGATTATGAGCCCAGCGATTGACATGTTTAATGCGGCCAACAAACTTCCGGCCAGCAAACAAAAAGAATATACTGCAGCCATTGCAAAATCTACTGCTTTATTTAGTAAAGCTGAACCGTATATTTTAAAAGCAACAGAAGTAAATCCTACTTCATTAGAAGCTTTGGGAAATTTGAAAACTGTTTATATCGGTAAAAAAGAAGATGCGAAAGCAGCAGCTGTTCAGAAAAAAATGGATGCGCTAAGCAAAAAATAATCCTTTTAAATTTTACTTGATAAAAGAAGCATGTATATATCACATGCTTCTTTTTTTTGAATTTTTTGCTGAAGTTAACCGTTCACTATTTTTTATCGCCGCGCGGATCAATCCATTTTTCAGGCTAATCGTGATACTGTTTTTACCGGTAAAAAATTAGTGCTATTTCAAAAGCACAATTTTTGATCAAAAATATTCGCAGGTGAGAAAGACCAATTTTTTTAACCAAATTTATAAGGATAAAAAGAGTATTCAAAAACCGTACTTAACATAATATTAATTATAAGACAGAATTATATTTAGTGAATTTCTTATAGAATTGTAATATCATATAGATTTTATCTATTCAATATAGATAATGATGATTGCTATTAATGTTTAAAAAGTAGGTTTTGAAACTACAGTACCTTAAATTTGTTATCATCAAAACTATAAACTATGATTGATCAGCAAAACAATTCGTCTGCGTCATCTGCCGCAAACGAACCCGGCGAAAACAATATTTTGACCACCAGACAAGGTCATCCGGTTTACGATAATCAGAATTTGCGAACCATTGGCAATCGCGGCCCGGCAACTTTAGAAAATTATCATTTTTTAGAAAAGATTTCTCATTTTGACCGTGAACGAGTTCCAGAACGTGTAGTTCATGCACGTGGCGCCGGTGCACACGGTGTATTTGAAGCTTACGGAACCGTTGGCAATGAGCCGGCATCTACCTATACCCGTGCTAAATTTTTACAGGAAAAAGGCAAAGAAACACCTTTATTTGTGCGTTTTTCTACAGTAATTCATGGTGGAAATTCTCCGGAAACCTTGCGTGATCCGCGCGGATTTGCAGTAAAAATGTATACTGAAGATGGCAACTGGGATTTGGTTGGAAACAATTTAAAAGTGTTTTTTATCCGTGATGCGATGAAGTTCCCGGATTTAGTGCATGCTTTTAAACCAGATCCGATGACTAACCGTCAGGATGGCGAACGTATTTTTGATTTTATCAGCAATACGCCTGAAGCGATGCAGATGATTACTTTCCTGTTTTCTCCCTGGGGAATTCCGGCAAATTACCGTCAGATGCAAGGTTCCGGCGTAAATACTTATAAATGGGTTAATACGGATGGTAAAGCCGTTTTGGTAAAATATCACTGGGAACCATTGCAAGGAATCCGTAATCTGACGCAGGAAATGGCTGAAGAAGTTCAGGGTAAAAACTTCAATCATGCTACCCAGGATTTATTTGATGCAATTGAGAAAGGCGAATTTCCACAATGGGAATTATTTGTACAAATTTTGAGCGATGATGAGCATCCGGAACTGGATTTTGATCCTTTGGATGACACCAAGCTTTGGCCAAAAGAACAATTTCCATGGTTGCCAGTAGGTAAAATGACTTTAAACCGTAACCCTGTAAATTATTTTGCTGAAGTAGAACAAGTTGCTTTTGGTACAGGTGTTTTGGTGGATGGTTTAGATTTCTCTGATGATAAAATGCTTCAGGGTCGTACTTTTTCTTACTCGGATACACAGCGTTATCGCGTAGGTACAAATTACCTGCAACTGCCAATCAATTCTCCTCGTCAAAAAGCAGTTACTAACCAACGTGACGGACAAATGGCTTATAATCAGGATTTAACACCAGGTTTAAATGCGCATGTTAACTATGAGCCGTCCACTTTAAATGGGGTAAAAGAAGCACCAAAAACGGGTAAAGATTATACGCCGATGTATAATGCTGCTCTGATCCGCGAGAAGATCAGTCGTCAAAACAATTTCGCTCAAGCAGGTGATACCTACCGCAATTTTGAAGATTGGGAGCGTAATGATTTAATCAATAATTTGGTTAGCACGTTGGCTCCAACTCAGCAACACATTCAGGATAAGATGGTTGAATTGTTTACGCAGTGCGATGCAGATTACGGAAAACGTGTTTCAGAGGGTTTAATGCAATTTAAAGCCATGAAAAATTCCGGTAATAGCAATGGTACTTCCCATAACGATCAAGCAGTACAAGAAGCCATAGAGGAATCTATGGAAGCAAAAGCGTACTAAGCTCCTATTTTAACTAAAAGGAACTGTTTTTACTGTGGTAAAAACAGTTCCTTTTTTTATGAAACAGATTTCCCAAACTCGTAAAAACTTTAACACATGGATGTAAATAATCAACTCATTAATGCTGCCCGTATGGGTGATATCGCACAAATCGAAATCTTGCTACAACAAAGCGCAGAAATAAATTTCCAGGATGATAAAGGTTATACCCCACTCATTATTGCCTGCTACAACGATCAGTTGGAAGCAGCAAAAATTTTGATTCAGGCAAAGGCCAATGTTGATGCACAGGATTTTGGCGGAAATACAGCTTTAATGGGCGTTTGCTTTAAAGGTTATCCGGAAATTGCCGAATTGCTGATTGCAAACGGAGCAGATTTAAATTTACAACACGGCAACGGCGGTACAGCTTTGATGTTTGCAACGATGTTTGGCCGGAACAAACTGGTTAAGATTATGCTTGAACACGGTGCCGATAAAGACATTCTGGAAAAACGCGGTTTATCCGCTTTAGATTTAGCTGTACAACAAGGTAATGTAGAAGCATTAGAGATTATGGAAAATTATTGACCGGCTAAATTTACCCTTATAAAAGAAGCATCAACTGTTTATGCTGATGCTTCTTTTACCATACATTTTTTGGGATAAAATCAAACCGGCCAAATACTTCTTTTAATGCCTAATTCCAGGCCGCGTAATTCTGCCAGGCCCTTCATCCTGCCCGAAACCGAATAGCCCGGATAAGTATCATAATTAAAATCATCCAGAATTTTATGTCCGTGATCTGGTCGCATCGGAATGGCAACATCTTCCCTCCCGCTGGCTTCCCGCTTTTGCTGTTCTAAAACGATGGCTTTCATTACTTCATACATATCTGTGCTGCCACCCAAATGGTCTGCTTCATAAAAACTGCCATCTGCCTCGCGCTGCACGTTGCGCAGATGTAAAAAATGAATATGCTGGCCCAATCTCTCTATAATTCCCGGTAAATGATTATCACCGCGCGCACCTAAAGAACCGGTACAAAAAGTAAGGCCATTGCTTGGCGAAGGCGCAGCATCAATCAAATATTTCAAATCCTGCTCGGTAGAAACCACTCTTGGCAAACCCAAAATCGGGAACGGCGGATCGTCCGGATGAATACACATTTTTATACCGATTTCTTCAGCTGTAGGCATAATCGCTTTTAAAAAATAAGCCAGATTTTCCCTTAAAGCTTTGGCATCCGTTTGCGCATATTTTTGCAGATGGCCGCGAAATTCTTCTATCGTATAAACATCCGTTGTTCCGGGCAAACCGGCCATTACGTTATTTATCAATTGCGTTTTTTCATCAGTACTTAAACCATCTAAATAGGTTTTTGCCGCTTGTTGCTGCTCTGCAGAAAACTCCTGGTCAGCTCCTTCCCGCTCCAAAATATACAGATCAAAAGCAGCAACGGCCGGTGCGTGATAACGCAAAGCCGAAGCATTGTTGGGCAACCGGAAATCTAAATTGGTACGTGTCCAATCCAGCACAGGCATAAAATTATAGCAAACGGTTTTGATATTTTCTGCGGACAGGTTTTTGAGCGAAATAATATATTTATCAATATATTCATCACGTTCTGCCGAAGCCGTTTTGATGCTTTCGTGGATATTAACGCTTTCTACCACAGACCAGCGCAAACCGGCATCTTCAATCGTTTTTTTTCTTTTACTAATTTCTTCCCTGCTCCACTCCTCGCCGGCCTGGATGTGATGCAAAGCATTCACAATTCCAGTAGCACCGGTTTGCCGGATGGCAGCTAAAGTAACCGGATCCGACGGGCCGAACCAGCGGAAAGTTTGTTCTAAATTGGCAATCATATTAGGTGATGATAAGTTTCAGCATAATTACTACATTTTTTTGATCGATAAAAACAGTACGTCATTTTCCCGCATGGATAATTTCTTTTCTAATTTGCCATCTGCTTTTACTTGGATTGTGGTGGTTAAAACTGGATGATTATCGTTTTGCTTTTTGATTGATGCAACTTGTTCTTTTGTTAATTGGGTTGGAGATTTTAGGTCGATAAAAGAAGCATAAGCATCGTTAACTTTGTATCCAACTTTATAAACTTGTATCTGATATTTCCCGGCTTGCAAATGATGGATATGGATGTTTGCAGAAGAAATTATTTTTGCAGGAATATCTTTTTTAAAATAAATCTGATCATTAACAGAATCTCCGGGATGCGTAATGGTAAAGTCCCAAAGCAACAATTGCATGTTGTCATTTTTGTCTTTACTTGCAATCGAACTTGGATCATTGTTGATCAATTCCTGATCGCCCAATTGATTCAAATATTGAAATGCATAATAAGCCGGTTTTTTAATATCCTGATAATTCATCAATCCAAAACCACCATGAAACGGTGTTGGCCGCGGACCTAATTCTTCAAAAATATCTGTAAAAGTCCAGTACGACATGGAGTTTACAAACTTGGATGCTTTTTTTACCTTGTCTAAAATATAAGCAGCTTCCTGGTAATTGTCGTGTATCGGATCTGTTGGCGTGTAGGAAGAACTCCATTCCGTATAATGCAGTTCCAGGTTTGGCAGAGCCGATTTTTGGATAATTGCTTTGGATCGGATCATGTCTGAAGATACCGCATTTTTATCCTGACTTACAATCGTGCCAACATCGCCGGTTTGATCCAGAAAACCTTGTTTTACGCCATAAGTATGTGTGCTGATAAAATCAATTGGTGCTTTGTTTAGCACACAAAAATTGATCATTTCCGGAATCCAACTATTGCCTGCCGTTGCCGGTCCGCCAACTTTAAAATCTTTAGAAACGGCTTTAATTGTGTTGGCTGTTTCCTGATACAATTTAAAATAATCCTGCTGATCTCCGCTGAAAAATAAATTCTTTAAATTGGGTTCGTTCCACACTTCAAAGTACCAGGTTTTAACTTCTTTTTCTCCATAACGTTGGATCCAGTGTTGCAGTAAATTTTTAATCAGCATGTTCCATTTTTGGTAATCTTTGGGTGGTGTAATGTTTCCTTTCCACCAAAAAACTGTTTTGTTTCCGCTGGCCAAAGCATTCGGCATAAAACCCAGTTCAACAAAAGGTTTGATGTTGATACTTTGCAAAAAATCAAACAATTCATCCAGGTATTGCCAGTTGTAAATTGGTTTTCCAGCTTTATCTTCCTGATAAACGCCCATATCATCCGTAAGCAAACCATGAAAACGGATGTAACGGAAGCCTAATTCCTGCTTGGTAATACGCAATTGCCGTTGCCAGTCGGCACGCAAACCTTCATTGGCGCGCCCCGCTCCTACACAAAAATTATAACTCCTGTTCAGGCTGCCTTTTACCAGGTTAGGATCGATAGAAATACTGCGTTCCGTTTGATTTTGTGCCGAAACCAAACCGGAAACACTCAGGCATAAAAAAAGTAAAATATATTTCATCGGTTAATAAGATCTTCGCAAAAAGTAGCTGTAAAAGAAGCATTATTTTGTGGATTTTTACTCAACATGCTTCTTTTATTACCTAAAATTAAAACCTTACTCCTGCTCTCTGATTACTTTTAAAAAACTGTCGCGGTAAGTTTCGCCAATCGGTATTGGTTGCTCGCCGATGTAAACCTGATTACCGTCTACCATCCTGATCTTATCCACCGAAATAATGTAGGATTTGTGCACACGGTAAAACGGTGGCTTCGGCAATTGCGTTTCCAGATCGCGCAGGGTTTGGTAAGTTACCATGCGCTGCCCGGCCGTAAACAATGAAACATAGTTTTTCAGTCCTTCAATATAAAGGATTTCATCGTAGTTAACCTTTAAAAATTTGTTTTTGCTTTCGCCTTTGATAAACATATAATCGTTTGCCGCACCATTTTGCACCATTAAGTTTTCCTGATTTTGCTGGGAAGGAGTTGCGGCTGATGCTGTTTTTACTGGCATAATTTGGGCGTGCGCCTTGTTGGCAGCTTTCAAAAACCGGTCAAACGCAATCGGTTTCAGCAGGTAATCAATTACATCGTGCTCATAACCATCCAGCGCATATTCCGGATAAGCGGTTGTCAAAATTACTTTGCATTTGCTGCCGCACAATTTCAGAAACTGGATTCCGGTGAGATCCGGCATTTGAATGTCTAAAAAAACCAGATCAATATCGCCTTGCTGCACTTTAGTTAGCGCTTCAATGGCACTCGTTGAGGTTCCAACCAGTTTTAGAAACGGAATCTTGCACATGTAATCAGCAATAATTTTGGTAGCATAAGCTTCGTCATCAACGGCAAGGCAACGGATCATGAGGTAAGTTTTGAGTTTTGGATTGATCTACAAAGTAGAAATTTCAGCTGAGAACTAAAGATTAATAATTAAAGTTGCTTTATAAGTTTGGCCATTTTCTGAAACTAGTAATTCGCTTTTGCCGGGATAAATCAGTTCCAGCCGGCGGCGGATATTAACCAAACCCACGCCGGTAGAATGATCTTTCTGACTTTGGTTGATTTTGTTGCTCACCGTAAAATCCAGCCGGTTACCGGTAAGTTTTAAATTGATGCGAATTGGCCGCGCCGGATCATTGACCACGCCGTGTTTAAAAGCATTTTCTACAAACGGGATTAGCATAAGTGCGGCCACCCGTTTTCCGGTTAGGTTTTTTTCAGCTTTAAAATCAACATAAAAACCTTCTTCAAAACGCAACTGGTAAATGCTGATGTAGTTTTCAATATAATCCACTTCCTTTTGCAAATCCACAGTTCCGCCTGCACTGGCACTTTCCGTGAGCATGTAACGCATCATCTGCGAAAGTTTGATCACGGCATCCGCCAGTTTATCCGAAACCGGATACGCCAATGAATAAATATAATTGAGCGTATTGTACAGAAAATGCGGGTTGATCTGGGTTTTCAAAAAAGCCAGTTCTGCCTGCGTTTTTGCTTCGCGGAGAGATTTATTTTCCTGCTCTTTATGCAAAGCGTCGAAACTACTGTAAACGGCGGCACTTAAAATTAAGCCAGAAGTACTGTAATATAGATTATCTAAAACATAATACTGCGGTGTGAAACCATAATAATTGCGGATGTTAAAAAAATACCCGGTCAGTTCCTGTTCCACCAAATACCGGCACGCAATAAAGCAGAACATACCCACTAAAAGGCCGCCAATCAGTTTTGGTATTTTTCCTTTATTAAGAAAATTAGGATAAACCCACAGATAGCAAACGTAAAATTCGATCATTCTTACAAAAATGATGGTATAGTCGAAAAGTGGAATTTTACTGTGCTTAAAAATAAATGCGTTGCCGAATATCAAATAAATCCAATAAAGCGTCCAGCCGATGATATGGTATCTAATTTCTTTTTTCGTCATTATCCTATAAAACTACGGCAAAAGCAGTATCCGGCTTAAAATTTTATCCCAACGCCCTGTTTTTTAATGCGAACAGGAAAAATCAGCGCAATGCTTCTTTTATCGGTCTTTTTTGGAATGGGATAATATTCCGGGTGGTTGGTATCAATTTTTTTCGGGGCGATGGCGGCCAATGCATCTTTGGAGCATCAACCAAACACTTATGAAAACGATCATCTACCAACTTTTACTTTTGCTGATCTGCGAAACTGCTTTTGCTCAAAACGGAATGATCAGCGGAAAAATTATCGATCAAAAACAACAACCGATGGCTGGTGCTTCGGTACTACTGCTGCACTTGCCGGATTCTGCGCAGGTTGCCGGACAGGTTGCTGATGTAGATGGCGCGTATCTTTTCAAAAAAAATAACGCCGGAAAATATGTGGTAAAAGCAGCAATGGTTGGTTTTAACAGCGTTTACAGTAAAACTTTTGATTTATCGGGAACAAATCTGGAACTACCGGTTTTGGTTTTGGCCGAGAAAAAAAACATGCTAAAAGAAGTAACAGTTTTTTCAACCATCCCACAAATGGAGCAAAAAAGTGATCGCTTGGTTGTGAATGTAGAAAAACTGAACACCACCGGTGATAATGCTTTGGAAGTTTTGAAAAAAGCACCCGGCATCCGTTTGGATAAAGACGACAATATTTTATATCGGAACAATGCCGGCGTAGTAGTAATGATTGACGGCCGCCGAACGTATATGAGCGGTACCGAGCTGAGCAATTACCTGAAAAATATGCCGGCAAATGCAGTGAGCAAAATCGAACTTATCCCGAATCCGCCGGGAAATTATGATGCGGAAGGAACAGCTGGCATGATCAACATTATCATGAAACACAATAAATTAAAGGGTTACAGTGGCACTGCTAACGCGAATTTAGGTTATGGCAAGTACATTAAAACTTACGGCGGCCTCAATTTTAATTACAATGCCGGAAAATTCAGCCTGTTTACACGTGCAAATACCGGTTATTATGATTCGTATAACAAACTGACTTTAAGCAGGCAGATTGGCAACGAGCTTTACAATCAATATAATTACTGGCACCCGAAAACTTTTGCAACCAGTTATACCATCGGAACTGATTTTTATGCCAGTAAAAGAAGTACGTTCGGTTTCATGTTTAAAGGTTACAACAACCCAACGGATGCACAGGTAACGAGCATGAGCAATACTTTGAACAGCTTGGGTGAACAAACCGGAAGTGTGACCGGCCTGAATCCGCAGAAAACTTATACCGGCACGTACAACCTGAATTTGAATTACAGTTTTGCCATCGATACCACCGGCCAGAAGCTGAGTGTTGATGCGGATTACGTGCACAGTGCATCCACCAACAATCAAAATTATACCAATACTTATTATAATGCTGATGGCAGTTTAAGCGGTAATCCGGTTTTGCTGAAAAGCAACGCGCCGGTTAATTACAACATCAAATCTGTTAAACTGGATTACATTTTACCTTTAAAAAAGAACCTGAAACTGGAAGCCGGTTTGAAAAGCAGCTTCGTAAATACACATGCCAATATTGCTTTTGATTCGTTAAAAACAGCAGGCTACATCCTTGACCCAAAACGCAGCAATGATTTTGTTTATGATGAAAACATTAACGCGGCCTATGTTACGCTGAGCAAAACTTTTAACCCAAAGCTGGATGTTAAAGCAAGTTTGCGTACCGAAGAAACAGTTTCGTCGGCCAATTCAGTTTCCAGAAACGAAGTGGTGAAACGGAATTACTGGCAACTTTTCCCCAGTGCATTTGTAACTTATAAAGTGGGTGCGGACAACCAACTGAACGCTTCTTTTAGCCGCAGAATTAGCCGGCCGGGTTACAGCAGCCTCAATTCTGCCATCCGTTATACCGATCCTTATACGGCAATTCAGGGCAATCCGTATTTGCAACCTTCTATCTCACAATCATATGTGCTTAATTACACGTTTAAAAGCTTTCAGATTTTAAGCCTGAGTTATCTGAAAGTGAATGGTGATCAAAACTCGGTTATCAACCAAAATGATCAAACCAAAGAAAGCATTACCACTTACCAAAATCTGGGCACTACACGTTCGTTTTCGGCAACTTCTTCAGGCAGTTTTAACATCAAAAAATGGTGGAACGTGAATGCTGAAGTGGATGCTTCTTTTAACAAGGTAAATACGGTGGTTGGCGGAAACCCGTTTGAGAGCAGCCGTTTTGCCTGGAATGCCAGTGTGGATCAAACTTTTTTTCTGCCCCAAAATTTTAAATTTCAGTTAACGGCTAATTATGAATCGCCTTCTATCAACGGGCTGGCAAAAACGTTGTCTGCTTCCGAAGTTGATGTCGGCCTTAATAAAATGCTGCTCGATAAAAAAATGATTATCAGTTTTAAAGTACGAGATATTTTCTTTCAAAGCCGATATCGCAGCATCCTGCAATATAACAACGTAAACACCCGCTGGAACAATGAGTACGAAAGCAGAAGGTTTACGCTTGGTTTGACTTATAATTTTGGAAACACCAAATTAAAAACCGCCCGCACGCGCCAAACCGGCAGCCGCGATGAAGAAGGAAGGATGTAGTTTTTTGTTGTTTTAATCGGAGTGAGAAATCTTCTTCAGGCAAACTGGTTTTGCTGAAAAAGATTTCCGCTTTTAAAAATAAAATGGATGATCCTGTTTTTACAGGCATAAATTTCAGAATTTCTCCGCATAAAAATAAAATAGGCTATATTTGGCTTCAGCTTTTAAAAAAGCCCGGGTGGCGAAATTGGTAGACGCACCACTTTGAGGGGGTGGCGTCCGAAAGGATGTAGCGGTTCGAATCCGCTTCCGGGCACAAAAAATCAATTAAATTTCCAGTTGCAAACCGTCATAAGCCAACTGGATATTTGCTGGCAACTCCGCAGAAACATCCTGATATTTTCCTAAACGGTGGCTGATGTGCGTAAAATAAGTCATCTCTGCTCCTATTTTATTGGCAAACGCAATTGCTTCACTTAAAGTAAAATGCGAAATGTGTTTTTCACGCTGTAAAGCGTTTACTACTAAAATTTTACTGCCTTTTATTTTTTCAATTTCTGCATCGGATACTGTTTTTGCATCCGTAATGTAAGTGAAATCGTGGATGCGGAAACCCATTACCGGCAGTTTATAATGCAAAACTTCAATCGGCACAAACGGAACACCGGCAGCTGTAAAAGGCTTTGAATCAATGGTTTTAAGGTTGATTTGCGGGATGCCGGGATATTTGTAATCCGTAAAAATATAAGAAAACTCCCGTTTTAAAGCTGCCTGAACCCGCACATCTGCATACACATCCACAGCCGCATTCTGGAAATAATTAAAGGCGCGGATATCATCCAGCCCGGCAATATGATCCTTGTGTTCGTGGGTGAAAACGACGGCTTCCAGATGTTTTACCTGTGCACGCAGCATTTGATAACGAAAATCCGGACCGGTATCAATCACCACATTTTTACCGTTTTCTTCAATCAAAATAGAGGAACGCAAACGTTTGTCGTGTGAATCATCCGAAGTACAAACCGCACAATTGCAGGCAATCATGGGTACGCCCTGCGAAGTTCCGGTTCCTAAAAAAGTAATGCGCACAGTAGTTATTTAGATAAATGAATAAGATTAAACAGGTCGAATCAAATTTTGAGCAGGTAAAAGAAGTATCAGCTTTTCAGTCAAACAGTTCGAATCAGATTTTAGGCAGGTAAAAGAAGCATCAGCTTTTCATCGTAAATCCACAACTTCTGCACCCGGATAATTTTTTTTATTGAACCCAAAAACAGCATCAGAACCTGTATAATTTGTTGCCGCCGAACTTAAAATATAGGTATAATGGCTGCCATTTTTATCATAAATCGCGGCACTGTAAATCTGATTTCTTGCTTTGCTGATAAGTAACCGGATTTTAAAAAACGGCTTTTTGCTGTCCACCGGTGTCAGCTCGATTTGCTGAAAAATTTGGCCTTGCTGTTTTACTTCTCCGGTAAACAAATATTTGTAGCCTTTTTCATAAATAGTAAAAACCTGCGCCGGATTGAGCGATTGCGACCCGTTATCAGCATCATTGATCTGGATTTCGTTGTTTTTTTTCTCGTAAGTCCATTGCGTTTTTCCATCGCTGATGATTTCCTGCTCCACAGTTTTTGCCGGGCCGAAACCGTTATAAACTGTCAGATGAAATTTATTCGTTTTCGGACTGGCCAGGATCATACCGCTTTGTTTGTAGCTTTTAACGTTTTCCTGCGGATTATCCAGCACATAACTGAAATCAGATTTAATGGCGGAAAATGATTTATATTTCTTGCTCACGCCATCTAAAATCGCTTTTGCCTTCGGATCATTTTGTGCTTTTACAGCAGAAATTCCTACCGAAAAAAGCAGCGTAATAACAGCTATTTTATTAAAATTTATCACTTTATTTTGAATTTAGGGTGCTTAAAAACTGCTCCAACGCGTAATTATCCGGTAGTAAAACTTCGCGCGCCTTACTTCCTTCAAACGGGCCAACTACGCCTGCTGCTTCCAGCTGATCAATAATCCTTCCGGCACGGTTATAACCCAGTTTCAGTTTGCGTTGGATAAGCGACGTGGAGCCTTGCTGATGCATTACAATCAGTTTGGCAGCTTCTTCAAACAGCGAATCCCGATCGCTTGCATCGAACTCTTTCTGGCTGCTTTCTCCGTTTTCACTCACAAATTCGGGTAGTAAAAAAGCGGAAGGATAGCCGCGCTGGTTGCCAATAAAATCAGAAACCCTTTCCACTTCCGGCGTATCTACAAACGGGCATTGTAAACGGATCAGATCATTTCCGGTAGATAAAAGCATGTCTCCACGGCCAATCAACTGATCAGCACCGCCAGCATCCAGAATAGTACGTGAATCAATTTTTGATAAAACCCTGAAAGCCAGACGCGCCGGGAAATTTGCCTTAATTGTACCGGTGATAATATTGACTGAAGGGCGCTGTGTAGCAATCACCAAATGGATGCCCACTGCACGCGCCAATTGTGCTAAACGGGCAATCGGCGTTTCTACCTCTTTGCCGGCTGTCATCATCAAATCGGCAAATTCATCCACAATCAGTACAATAAAAGGCAGGAAACGATGGCCTTCCGTCGGGATTAACTTCCGGTTGACAAACTTTAAATTGTATTCTTTCAGGTTTCTAACCTGCGCATCTTTCAGCAAATCATAACGCTGATCCATTTCAATGCAAAGCGAATTCAGCGTATTAATTACTTTTTTAGTATCGGTGATGATCGCATCCGCTTCATCCGGCAGTTTAGCCAGAAAATGCCGCTCAATTTTACGGAACAAAGTGAGTTCTACTTTCTTCGGATCCACCAAAACAAATTTTAACTGCGATGGGTGCTTGTTGTACAGCAGCGAAATTAAAATAGCGTTGATACCTACGGATTTACCCTGGCCAGTTGCCCCGGCCACTAACAAGTGCGGCATTTTTGCCAGATCAGCTATGTATACTTCGTTAGAAATGGTTTTACCCAGCGCAATCGGCAAATCCATCGTTGTGTTTTGAAATTTCTCAGTTTCCAAAATTGAGCGCATAGAAACAATTTCCGGATGCTGGTTGGGAACTTCAATTCCGATCGTTCCTTTGCCAGGCATCGGCGCAATGATCCGAATGCCCAAAGCGGCCAGACTTAAAGCAATATCATCTTCCAGGTTTTTAATTTTAGAAATACGAACGCCTGGTGCCGGAATAATTTCATATAAAGTTACCGTTGGCCCAACTGTTGCCTTAATTTTGCCAATCTCAATATTGTAGTGATTCAGCGTTTCAACAATCTTGTCTTTGTTGGCTTCCAGTTCCTCGTTACTCACCTGAATTTTGCTTGAGCCATGCTTTTCCAGCAAATCAATTGTTGGTTTTTTGTAGGAAGCCAGATCCAGTTCGGGATCATACAAACCAAATTCTTCCACCAGTTTGTTGGCGGTTACTTCAACAGTCGGCGCTGCTACTGTAAATTCTGGTTCGTGATTGAAAATTTCTTCTTCAAGTTCAAATTCAGGTTCCGGCGTTAGTGTGATCGGCTGAAAAACTTCCGTCAACGGAATGGTTTTAGGCTGATTCACTATCTCGTTGACCGGTTTTTTCTGAATTTTAAACTCGTAATTCTCAGCCACAAGTTCATCCTGCACTGCTGTTTTTACCGGGTAATTTTGGGTAAGCCTACTTGTTGGAACTGTTACAACATCGTCTTCTTCCCCTGCTAAAATTGTATTTGCAGTAAAATTTTGCGACATTTTAGGAATAGGAATTTCCGGTTCGTCTTCTGTAACCGATGCTATTTTTACCGGGTAGTTTTGGGCGAATTTTGCTCCGGCAACGCTTTCTTCATCTGTTAATGGAACTTCACCGGGAGTAGTATCCGGTTTGATTTTCCGTTCAGGAAGTTTAAAATCAATATTATAAACGATAATTAAGAAACTCAGTGCAGCAAAAATCAGCAGTCCGGCAGTACCGGCAGCACCAATCTGGGCACCAAGTAACCGGTTTGTCCAGAAACCAAATTCACCTTCCAAATAATGTGGTGAATCCGTCATCCAGCCATGAAAAAAACCTATCGCAATGGAGAAAAAAAGCAAGCCGAAAAAAGCATAGCCCAACGTTTTCCCAACGGCAAACAACCGGACTTTAAAAAGCAAACGATAGCCGATCACCAAAAAAACAGCCACAAAAATAAAGGAAGCTACGCCAAACCACTCGTAAATAAACTGGTGCGAAAGCAGTGCGCCCAATTTGCCAAGCCAGTTCTGCACAATCGGGCTGGTTACGCCGCTATCCTGTAGTTCCATCGGTGTTTTCCAGAAATTACTCCAGCCGCCATTGGCTTCCAGCACGTAACTCTGATCGTCCTGCCAGGTAAAAAGATAAGAAGTAAAGGCAATTAAAAAGTACAGACAAATCACCAAAAAAAACAAACCTGTAATCTTCACAATCCGGCCATCCTGCAAATTAAAAGTGGGCAGTTCGGGCTTGGATTTTTTGTTTTTGGGGAACATAAAAGGTGCCCCAGATTTGTTTTCTTCCTTTAAAGTAGTGTTTTTAAACTGATTTCCTTTTGGAGGCATTTACGATCAACAGGTTAATTTGCACAACAAAGTTAAAATATTTGGAGGCAGAAGCATACATCTTTAAGTTTTAATTAACCAAATCAGCCCGTAATACCGTAAATATTATTTAAAATGCTTTGTTGCCAAATGGTTTTACAATGCTTCTTTTACGGACAGAATTTAATTAAGATATTTTAAAGATCGGTTACACGGCTGCCGGCCCTTTTAATGTAGTTACGAAAATCAAGTACGATGCCGGCGAAAAAGTAAAATATCAGCGGAAAACCAACCGCAAGGAATGAAGAATAAATAAAAAACAGCCGGATTTTGGCTATGGAAATATGAAAATGCTCGCCCATGTAAGTGCAAACGCCAAAAGAATATCTTTCAAAAAAGGTTAATATCCGTTGCAGCATAATCGTTTGTTTTTAAAAGTTTATGGCCTATTCCGCACTCCAGACAACGTTTTTTATTGCAAAACTCATTTTGTAGTTCGATTAAAGCCTGAGAGTTGCCAGCAGAACTAACTTTTATTCCTGCTGATATAAAACTACTGATTATAAAATTATTTTCGCAAGGCAATTTTTCCAAAATCAACAATGCTTTATTACGCTGTGTTTCAGCTTGATTTTCATTTCCGAAAGCAAAAAGAAAAACGGCTACGGTATTGATCAGAATGTTTTCTACGGAAACCTGGCCGAGATGTTTTGCACAGCTTTTTGCAATTTTGCCAAACTGATAGTGATCCAGCCAATATGCCGAAGGATTGATGCCGTTAAAAGAAGCATTGATATTTTTAATGTTTTCGGCCTGAAGAATCTCTGATAAAAAACGGTTGTTTCGGTGCATCATTGCGGCAAATTGCGCCAAGCGGATGGTTGGGAAATTGGATGGTCGTAAACGCAAGAATTTCCATAAGTGTTTTTGCATTGGTAACAAACCATATTTTTGTTGAAGAAACCGATATTCTTTTTGCAGAGATATGTAATAAGGATCAGAAATTTCTTCGGCTAAAAACCCGGCCTGGCCAAAAATCAAAGCTTCTGTTTGGTGTAAAGTAAACGTGTGTCTGGCTAAAACGGATAAAGGCAGAGATTTGGCCAGCAGTTCAAAAGGCAGTGCATTTACTTTAAAACCAAAATTTGCGGCCAAAAATTGATAAAAAGTTTCCTCCCAATTGCCTTTTTGCTGCGTTAAAACTTCGAGTACGCGGGCTGATTTTTCTTCTAACCGCTGGATCAGCATCCGGTCGAGCCAGTTTTGTACCGTCAGTTCATCAACCCGATGAATGATTTTTTGGCAGGGAAAATCAACTTGCTTTGCATAAATTAAATTTTGATATCGAAGTAAAAGTGACTCCAAAATGCGATCTTCCAAAACCAAAACCGGCATTTTCAAACCTGCTTCGTTCCAAATTTCCTGATCGTTTTTGTAAACTACGTGCAGGATGACGTTATTATAAGCCGGATCGCTGCTGTGATTGTGCCGCATCCAATCGGAAGCACGAATATGTATTTCTACGTTTCCAGCCCAAAGCGTATCGCCAATCCTGATTTTGGCCTGCTGAAAATCCGGCCCGGCATGATGGTGATGCAAACCCGGCGAAATGATTTGCAATATTTCTCCATCTGCTGTTAAAAGTGCCTTGTTTTCATACAAACGAAACTTCCAGATGTAATGCAGCAGATCTTCAGCAAAAACCATTTAAAGAGTGATATTTCTTTAAATGTATATATTTTATTTAATAGTTAATACTTCTTTTATCGACTAAAAATGCCTAACCGTTTTTGATCATGATAGATTCTACCACTTTTACTACATCTTTGCACATATCCGTAGCGGTTTCCAATCCAAGTAAAATCTCCTGATATTTAATCATCTGGATCGGATCTTTTTCATATTCAAATAAATCTGCAACTGCCTGATTATAAATATGATCTGCTTTGGTTTCGATGGCATAGATGGAATTGCAGTAAGTCGTAATCGTTTCTACATTTTCGATGTCTTTTAACTCATTAATCAGTTTTTGTACTTCAAAAGCAGCTTCTAAAATCAAATCGGCCAGCACTTGCATCGGTTTGGTAAATTCCAACAAACCATATAAAAACATGCGATTGGCAGATTCGTGGATATAATCGGCCACATCATCAATGGAAGAGGTAAGTGCGTGAATATCTTCACGATCAAAAGGCGTTATAAAATTTTTGCTAAGTTCTACATTGATGTGATGCGTAATGTCATCGCCAATATTTTCCAGCCGGTCTATTTTTTGAAAAAGATCTTTTGTGTTGATCGGGGACGGATCATTCAGTTCTTTTTTTAACAGTTCGGCCATTGTTACCACATTTTGTGTAGCATGATCAAACAAAGGAAAAAACAACTTTTTGCCACGTGGCGTAAAATATTGTACAAGCGTGCCGAACATGATTTTGAGTTTAGTTGGATTAAAGATACTATTGATATGTTAAGAAATTGTTAAGCAATCCTTCGCTAAAGCTTAAATTTCATGAAATCAGGTGCTAAAAACAGTATCATGCTATTAACTGCAAAATAATAAAGTTGTTACAAAGCACTTACAATTGCAAGGCTATATTTGCACCGTCAGAAAGCGCATACAGCCGGTACAAATTTCCAAATCAACTTTCTGACCGTTTTTTGTACCCTGTTTCATATCATCATAACTGCACATGTTCCACAGAACTGTTTTTCGCCGAGGGTTATGCTTGATGTTTCTATTAAGCACTTGTCCTGCTGTTTTTGCACAGCAAAAAATTTTAACTTTAAAAGAAGCCGTGCAAAATGCACTGCAAAATTACGGTACCATTAAAGCCAAGGCAAATTATGCCAAAGCTTCTGCTGCTTTGGTGAAGGAAGCCAAGCGCGAATATTTGCCAAATCTGAATGTATCGGCACAAAACGATTTCGGAACGGTAAATTCGCAATATGGCCCATCTTATGGCTTCAACGGATATTCCGTTTCTTCCAGCGGACCAATCCTGACGGGTCAAAACTGGAATGCTGCTTTTGGAGGCTTGTATTTAGCCAACTTAAACTGGGACTTTTTCTCGTTCGGAAAAGCCAAAGAGCGGGTAAAAGTAGCCCAAAGTCAGCAAACTTTAGATCAAAGCGATCTGGTGCAGGAACAGTTTCAACAGGAAGTTCGGGTTTCAGGCGCTTACCTCAACCTGCTGGCCTCGCAACAACTGGGTGTTTCTCAGCAAAATAATTTAAAACGAGCTTTGGCTCTGCGCAATGTAATTGTAGCTCGTGTAAAAAGCGGATTGAACCCTGGTGTGGATTCTTCACTGGCTAATGCAGAAGTATCAAGCGCACAAATTGCCTTAACCAATGCGCAGGATGTTGTGCAGCAGCAAGGCAACCAACTGGCGCAATACACTACGCTGGTTCCGATTGATTTTTTGCTGGATAGTAGCTTCGTTAGCCAGATTCCCAGAACCTTGGATACCGTTACAACTTTCAACCTCAGTAAGCATCCCGTATTGCTGTATTATCAAAACCGGATTGGTATTAGTGCTGAACGCGAAAAATATTACAGAACGTTTAGTTATCCTACTTTTTCTTTGTTTAATATTTTTCAGAGTAAAGGTTCCGGCTTCAATAGTTATACTTTAAATCAAACTTTATACACACAAAATTATTTTAGTGGCGTCAATCCTACCCGTTCTAATTATTTGTTAGGAATTGGCATGAGCTGGAATATTACTTCGCCTTTGCGCGTGCATGAGCAGGTTCGGGCGCAGCAATTTACTTCCGAAGGTTTGCGGAATGAGTACGAGTTGGTTAATCAACAATTATCGGCACAGCTTATCCTGTCTAAAACAAGAATTGAAAATGCGCTCAGAAACTACCGTGAAGCACCAGTTGGTTTAAAAGCCGCTTCGGATGCTTTTCAGCAAAAAACAGTTTTGTATCGAAACGGACTGGCAACAATTGTAGACGTTACACAAGCTTTGTACACGTTGAACCGGGCAGAAACAGATCGCGACATCGCCTACAATAATGTGTGGCAGGCCTTGCTATATAAGGCAGCAGCCACCGGAGATTTTGGAATATTTTTTAATGAATTTTAATTACTGGTTATCCGGTAAAAAATAGCGCATAAAAACAGCATGGGATTAATCAGAAGTGCACTCAGGAAACCAATTACTATTTTGGTTATTGTTGCAGCAGTTTTCTTTTTTGGGTTGAATGCGGTACGAAATATCAAAATTGATATTTTTCCTGATTTAAATCTGCCAGTAATCTATATTTCACATCCTTTTGGTGGTTATACCCCTAACCAGATGGAAGCTTATTTCGGTAAGCAATATGTTAACTTATTACTTTATGTTTCCGGAGTTAAAAGTATTGAAACAAAGAATATTACAGGTTTAACATTAATTAAACTTTCTTTTTACGAAGGTACTAATATGGCTCAGGCTGCGGCAGAGGTTACAGCTTTTGCCAACCGGGCGCAGTCCATTTTTCCGCCTGGTACGCAACCGCCTTTTATTATTCGTTTTGATGCCTCAACACTACCAGTTGGGCAATTGGTTTTAAGCAGTTCAAAACGCACCAATAACCAGTTGCTGGATCTGGCTAATGTTTACGTCCGTGCATCTTTTACTTCTATTCCTGGTTTAATTTCTCCGGCACCTTTCGGTGGTAATACCCGAACGGTTGTGATAAAAGTTGATCCGGGACTATTACGTTCCCATAATTTAACGCCTGATCAGATCGTATCGGCAATTCGCGACAATAACATCACTGCCCCAGCCGGAAACGTGCGCATCGGCGATTATAATTACCTCACTCCAACCAATACCACTATTAAAAACATTCCGGATTTTGCCGATATACCACTATACAAAGGCGGCGTACAAAACTTGTTTTTGCGTGATGTTGCTACGGTAGAAGATGGTGCGGATATTACCAGCAGCTATGCATTAGTAAATGGAAAGCGCTCAGTTTACCTGCCCATCACCAAATCTGCCGATGCTTCAACCTGGGAAGTAGTACAAAATTTAAAAAAAGCCTTACCCCGTTTTCAAGCTTTATTGCCAGATGATGTGAAGCTTTCTTACGAGTTTGACCAGTCGGTTTATGTAATCAATGCTGTGAAAAGTTTGGTAACGGAAGGCGCAATTGGTGCCGTGCTAACCGGTTTAATGGTATTGCTGTTTTTAGGTGATCGCAGGGCAGCATTAATTGTAATTTTCACTATTCCGATCTCGTTAATTTCCGGGGTGATGTTTTTATACCTTTTTCATCAAACCATCAATATCATGACGCTGAGCGGATTGTCCCTCGCAATTGGTATTCTGGTTGATGAATCTACCGTAACCATTGAAAACATTCACCAGCATTTGGATATGGGCAAACCCAAAGCGCTGGCTATATGGGATGCTTGTAAGGAAATCGCTTTCCCAAAACTGCTGATCTTGTTCTGTATCCTGGCCGTTTTTGCTCCGGCATTAACCATGAAAGGTATTCCGGGTGCCTTGTTTTTACCCTTGGCTTTAGCAATCGGGTTTTCCATGATTACCTCCTATTTTTTGGCACAAACTTTTGTACCAATTATGGCCAATTGGATGATGAAGGGACATGAAGATCATCCACACACTAACTTCGACTTAAAAGAAGAAAACGATACTTGGGACCAGAAAAAAACACTGCTAAAAGAAGCACAGGCCAAACCAACACGTTTTGACAAGTTTCGTGAGCGTTATCTGCGCTTTATGAACAGGTTGTTTAATCAGCGTAAAATCGTGGTTAGCCTTTATATAGTTGGTGCTTTAAGCCTGGCATTTTTTTTAATCACCACTATTGGGCGCGATATTTTGCCGAAAGTAAATGGTGGCCAGTTTCAGGTGCGTATGCGCGCACCTGATGGAACGAGGCTGGAACGTACTGAAGCCGATGTGATTAAAATGCTGCACGTGCTGGAAGAACTTGTTGGCAAAAAGAATATTGCTGTAACTTCTGCCTTTGTGGGACAACACCCTTCCTCATTTTCTACCAGTCCGATTTATTTATTCATGGCTGGCCCGCAGGAAGCTGTTTTACAGGTAAATCTTAGCGAAAATTATAAAGTAAATCTGGACGATTTAAAAGAACGTTTCCGGCATAAAATGCAGGCAGCAATGCCAGATGTGAAGTTGTCTTTCGAGCCAATAGAATTGACAGATAAAATTCTTAGCCAAGGCTCGCCAACGCCTGTGGAAGTGCGTGTAGAAGGGAAAAACAAAATTCAAAATGAGGTTTTTGCAAATAAAATTGCTGTTAAACTTCAAAAGATCAAATATTTACGGGATGTACAGCTGGGTCAGGCCACGCACTATCCAACCATTGATATTGATATCGACCGAACACGTGCCGCGCAACTGGGCGTGAGTGTATCTGATATTTCCCGTTCGCTCGTTGCCTCCACTTCTTCTTCCCGTTTTACGGAAAAAAATGTTTGGCTCGATTCAAAAATTGGTTTAAGTTATAATGTGCAGGTAGAAGTGCCCGAATACAAAATGGCAAGCCTAAATGACATTAGTGAGATTTCTGTTTTGAACAATTCCCCCCGACCGGTTTTAGGGGATGTTGCTAGCCTTAAACAGGGTTTCACTTTTGGTGAAGATGATGATATCGGCGCATTGCCTTATCTGTCAGTAACAGCAAATCTTAACAAAATTGATTTAGGAACTGCTACTGATGATGTACAAAAATCGATCAAATCTTTAGGAAAACTGCCACGTGGTTTAACAGTAGAAGTGAAAGGTTTAAGTGAGACTTTGCTAGATACTTTAAATAGCCTGCAATCGGGGTTAATCGTTGCCATCATTGTAATTTTCCTGATGCTGGCAGCTAACTTTCAATCTTTTAAAGTATCGCTGGTCGTGCTGTCTACTGTTCCGGCGGTAATTGTTGGTTCCTTGCTGCTGCTGGTTTTAACAGGTTCAACACTCAATCTGCAATCGTATATGGGTATGATTATGTCGGTAGGTGTTTCTGTGTCAAATGCCGTTTTGATGGTTACCAACGCTGAACATCTGCGATTGCATAACGGTAATGCGCTCGAATCTGCCCGCGAAGCTGCCGCTTTACGACTTCGCCCCATATTAATGACCAGTTTGGCCATGGTTGTGGGCATGATCCCGATGGCTTCCGGTTTAGGTGAAGGTGGCGATCAGGCATCACCTTTAGCCCGGGCTGTTATCGGTGGATTAATTGCTTCCACATTTGCAGCCTTGCTTATTTTACCATTGGTTTTTGCTTGGCTGCAAGGCAAAACCACGACCCAATCTGTTTCTTTAGATCCAGAAGATAAAGAAAGTAAACACTATATTCCATCGCTTTATGATAACCCAAGTGCTCAAGAATAATTGGTTTAAAAGCCTGCTGTTTGTTTCTGCTTTAAGTACGCTTACTGCCTGCCATTCCAAATCAGCTGACAATCAGGATCAGGATGATACGACTGCAGCCGTACCAGCATTGGAAACCATTGCTTTAAAGAAAGGTATGCTTTCTACCGATTTAGAGGTACCTGGCGAACTAATTCCTTATCAACAGGTAGATTTATACGCTAAAGAAAGCAGCTTTGTGAACAAGATTTTTGTTGATGTAGGCTCCGAGGTAAAACAGGGCCAGCTTCTGGTTTCGATGGAAGCACCGGAAATCAATTCAAATGTTGCATCAGCACAATCCAAACTACAATCTCAGGAAGCAGTTTATACTGCCAGTAATTCTAATTATAACCGTTTGCTGGAAACAGCAAAAACGCCGGGAACGATTTCCAAAAACGATATTGACCAAGCTGTTGCACGTAAAAATTCTGATAAAGCAGAGCTGGAAGCGGCAAAATCAGCCTATCAGTCTGTTGCTGCAACACGCGCTTATTTGGATATCCGCGCTCCGTTTAGCGGTGTAATTACGGCGCGTAACATCAATAACGGTGCTTATGTGGGTCCATCTGGCAAAGGATCAGACTTGCCGCTTTTTGTTTTGCAGGAACAGAAACGTTTGCGTTTGGTCATTTCCGTACCCGAAATTTATACGGGCATGTTAAAGCAAAAAGACGAAGTAAGTTTCAGCGTAAAATCAATTCCGAACCAGCACTTTACAGCAACTGTAAAACGTTTAGCTGGTGCTTTGGATGAAAAGCTACGCTCAGAACGTCTGGAAATGGATGTTTACAACAACAATAAAAAGTTACTGCCAGGCATGTATGCTGATGTGAGTATTCCACTTCCTTCTTCTGATAGCACTTTTGTGATCCCAAAAACAGCCTTGGTCACTTCTACTGAACGCGTATTCGTTATTCGCGTAGCAGGCCATAAAGCAGAATGGGTGGATGTAAAAAAAGGCCGGGAATCTGGCGATCAGGTAGAAATTTATGGTAAGCTGAATCCTGGTGACCCATTGATTAAAGTTGCCACAGATGAAATTCGAGATGGATCAACTATCAAAACAAAATAAGCATCCTGTAAATTAATAAAACAAAAGAGCCTCTAATTTTAGAGGCTCTTTTGTTGTGTACACCCATCAGGATTCGAACCTGAGACCGACGGTTTAGAAAACCGTTGCTCTATCCAACTGAGCTATGGGTGCCTATTTTGCGGATACTTCTTTTACCAGTACAAAATTTAGTCGTTAAAAGAAGCACAAAAGTAGAAATTTATCGCTTTTTGACAACCATAAAATGAAAATTCTTACCAATCGAAACTAATTCAAGCACTAAATTTATTCAAACCCAAGCCTGGAAAACATATCTGTAAAGAAATTTAGAACTTTTTTAGGCGGATCAACCGGAATTTCATCATAAACCGGTACTTCCATCAGCACGCTTTGAAGGGGTTTCTGCCCGTTTTTCGGGAAAAAATATAGTTGTACTTGTAACCAGTCAACATAAGCATTATCGCTTAATTCGCTGCTGATTAGCGGACAGCCTAATGCGGCATCATCAATATAAATATTAGCATAAATTTTGGGAGATTTAGAATAGAGATGCTGCTGCGGATTATTGTTGATGCCATAAAGCGGAATATCATGGTCGTTTAAATAAGCTACGGCCTCCGTTAAACTTCTGCCGCTGCGCATGGTAATTAAAATCAGCTTTCCTCCTGCATCTGTAATCTGTTTTAACGTATCGATACAATGCGGCACCTCGTTGCCCATGTTAGGATAATCATGTGTTACTACGGTGCCATCAAAATCCAGTCCGATATAAATACCCTTCAAACACATAAAATCAGTTTAAATTTGTTATACTGATTTTTACAAACAGAGTTCCAAATTTGATTAAAATCAAGCAGTTTCGTTTTTTGATTGTTGTAGCAGTATCTATCTAAACAATTATGTGCGCACGTTTTACCATTAGCCAGTCGGCAACAGCTTTACAAGCAGAATTTGAAGCTAAAAGTATCGATCCTGATTATCACGCAAACTACAATCTGGCTCCAACACAATTGGCACCGGTTATCATTTCTCAAAAGCCAGAAGCTATTCAGCTATTTCATTTTGGGTTGATTCCTTTTTGGTCGAAGGACAAAAAAAGTAGTTTTTCGATGATGAACGCACGGCAGGAAACGGTACTGGAAAACAAAACTTACAAGCCACTGATGACACACAACAAACGCTGTTTGGTGCTGGCGGATGGTTTTTATGAATGGAAAACCGAAGGCAAAAAGAAACTGCCGTATCGTTTTACATTACTGAACCGAAAAGTTTTTGCTTTTGCAGGGTTGTGGTCGCAATGGAAAAGTGAGGACAAGCAGGAAGTATATGAATCATTTACGATTCTCACTACAACACCAAATGAACAGGTTGCTAAATTGCATAACCGAATGCCGGTTATCCTGACTGAAGAGGAAGAAAAGCTATGGCTATCAAACGATGTTCCGGCCAAAGAATTAATCAAGCTTTGCGATCCTTATCCTGCTGAGGAGATGAATATGTATGCCGTATCAACGGATGTGAACAAGGCTACCAACAACCATCAGGATTTGATTTTACCGATGAACAGCAAATAAATTTAGGCTGATAAAAACAGCAATAGGAAAACGATATGCTTCTTTTACTTATAGTTTTTTAATATAATCTAAAAACAGGTTTAGAGCTTCCTTTTTAGCTTCTGTCAAATCAAAATCAAGCTTATTAAAAAGATAATCACGTAAATCAAAATTTGGATAAACAGGAAGCATTTTCAGTACTTCTTCACGCGCATCCAAGCCTGATTTCAATGCTGAATTAAATTGCTCCATAAATTCCGGATCAATTGGTTTATTGGCAACCCAGGCTGCAAAAACAAATGGCAAGCCCGTCATCTGCTGCCATATTTCGGCCAGATCATAAACAAATGGATACTGATTTTTTTTGCCAAAAGTGCGATCACCAATTTGTACAAATGCTGTTTTTATGCCATTAAAATTAGCATAATCCGGGGCATCAGTAATTTGTTTTGGTGCAATTTTCCAGTAATTTTTCAGCAGCACTTTTGCTAAATTATTAGATGATCTCGACTCCGGATCTAACTGGATTTCCGTTGCTTCTTCAATCGGGCAGTTACTAAAAATAAAGACAGAATTTACTGCACCTACTGCACCAATGCAAAAATTTGAAACGATCTGCCAATATGGCAAATTCAAAATAGCTGCAACCGGTATAAGACCTATATCAGCTTGATTATCAATTAATTTTTGTGCGCAATATGAAGGTGTATCTAAGCTTAAATTAATTTTTTTTTGAATAGGATTATGTTGTAATCCATAAATAAAAGGCTTTGTATTGGTATAACTAACGGCCGAAATCCGAATATTATTTTTCAAAATGTAGAAATGAAGAGTCGAAAAAATAACCGTAAAACTTAATTTTTCATCCTACTGAAATTAAGTTTTACGGTTCTAAACTAAATAATTATACTAAAAATTTTAGGTGATCAGTATTGTTAAAATCAACAATATGAAATTTTCCTCCATCAAAATTTACCCGATAAAGTGTGGTATTTCGATGTGGATAACTGTCCATTTCTGTTAAAGAAAGATTGCTTAATAAGCAAAGCAAAAGGCGCATCGCCCGGCCGTGCATACAAATTAAAACTGTGCTTTCTTCCGGGTGAGACATGATCACTTTCATCGCTTCTTTCTGGCGGGTTTGCACTTCATTCGGACTTTCGCCATTTTCGAAACGCACATCCAGATCACCATCTTTCCAGCTTTGCATAATTTTTTTAAAGCGTCCGCGGGTTTCTTCACTTACCGCTTTGCCTTCGTAATCACCCCAAGCCATCTCATCCAAACCAGGCAATTGCTCCCAAGGAATGCCGCTATCAATAAACCCCTTTACCGTTTGATGGGTACGTTTTAAAACAGAAGTGTATATTTTATCAAACGGAATATTTTTGTAAGCACGGTAAAAAGATTCTCCCTGTTTTCGGCCGGTTTCATTCAGATTGGTATCCATGCCGCGGCCTTGTACAATGCCGGCTTTGTTAAGGTCAGTTTCTCCATGGCGGATGATGTAAAGCGTTTTTTTAGTCATTAAAAGAAGTATATTGATTCGTCAATCCAAACTGATTAATCTCAGTTTAGAACCGGCAATTTATAAAATTTGGGCTTCACCTCATCCTCAAACTGATGATCCTGGTAGTTGGTTACCACATTATATAACGTATCACGCTCTACCGGCACACGGCCAACCTGCTTTATCAGCTCTACCAGTTCCTTCGTGCTCATGCCCGGATGCTGTTCCTCTGCTCCTGCCATCGCGTAAATTTTAGTAGTATCATCCAGCGTCCCATCAATATCATCCACCCCGAAATTGAGGGAAAGTTGCGCAGTATTACGGCTAATCATCGCCCAATAAGCTTTAATGTGATCAAAATTATCCAAATAGATGCGGGCAATGGCGTAATTCCGTAAATCTTCAATTACAGTTGATTCTAGAACATTGGACATTTGATTATCCTGATTCCGGAATTTTAGTGGAATAAACGTTTGAAAACCGCCCGTCCGGTCCTGCAACTGGCGCAAACGTTCCATATGATCTACCCGGTGCCAAAATTTTTCGATGTGCCCATATAACATTGTTGCGTTAGATCGGCAACCTAATTTGTGCCATTCTTCATGAATATCCAGCCACTGATCAGCAGTACATTTATCTTTAGCAATGAGTTCACGTACTTCCGGATGAAAAATCTCTGCGCCGCCGCCAGGGATTGACTGCAATCCGGAATCCATCATCAACTTCATTCCTTCAGCATAACTAATTTTAGCTTTTTTGAAAATATAATGATATTCTACCGGCGTTAAAGCTTTAATGTGCAGATCCGGGCGATGGTTCCGGATCCGGCTGAACAACTCTGCATAAAACGGAACATCGTACTGCGGCAGCACGCCACCCACAATATGTACTTCTGTAACCGGCTGACCGTCATACTTTTTTACGATATTGAACATGTCATCCATCGTATATTCCCAGCCTTCCGAACGCTGTTTTAACAAACGCGAATATGAGCAGAATTTACAATCGTAAACACAAAGATTGGTTGGCTCGATATGGAAATTCCGATTGAAAAACGTTTGATCACCATGTCGTTTTTCACGAATATAATTGGCCAGAATACCAAGATAAGGCAACTCACCATATTCGTATAAAAAAACACCTTCTTCAAATGTAATCCGCTCATTTTGAGCAACTTTTGCAGCAATAGCGCGATGTTGCGGAGAAAGCCTCGGGCTGTTGAGCAAGCCCTGTATAGCATCAGGCATAACCAAAAAATTATTTCTGCAAAAATACTATAAAACTATGAACCGATAGCCGTTTTGGCCGGCGCGTAAAGCAACATGCTTCTTTTATGCCTGCTTTTTACATTAGGTTGATGTTGTATTTGGATTTGGATCATTTTTTTGAACTACAATCAGCAGGAATAATAAATCAATTGCTGATGTTTGCGAACTTGGGTTTTTACCTGATAAAAGAAGCATGAAAATTGAAACCATCGCCATCCACGCAGGCAACGAAATAGATAAAGGAAACCAGGCAGTAATCCAGCCAATCACACTTTCTACTACTTTTGAACGTGCAGAAGATGGTTCCTATCCTTCGGGATATATTTATAGTCGAAGCAATAATCCGAACCGAAATTCGCTGGAAAACGTATTGGCTAAACTAGAAAATGGTGCCGCCGCTGCAGCTTTTTCGGCTGGGAATGCAGCAGGAATGACGGTTTTTCAATCACTCGAACCGGGCAGCCATTTGATTTGTCCTGACGACATGTACCATGGTTTGCGCAACCAGCTGAAGCAAATTTTTGGCAAAATTCTGGAATTTGATTTTATTGATTTGGGAGATTTAAATTTGGTAGAAAGAACCATCAAGCCTAATACCAAACTGATCTGGATAGAAACACCATCCAACCCGCTTTTAAAAGTTACGGATATCGCAGCTATTGTTTCCATCGCCCAAAAAACATCGATAAAAACAGTATGCGATAATACTTTTGCCACACCGATTTTGCAGCGGCCTTTGGATTTGGGTACAGATTTGGTAATGCATTCCACCACAAAATACTTGGGTGGCCACAGTGATGTTTTAGGTGGAGCTTTAATTGCTAAAAAAGCAAACGACTGGTGGCTCAAGCTTAAACAAATACAGGAAATGGGGGGTGCAATCCCTTCTCCTTTTGATTGTTATATGACTACTCGGGGAATTAAAACTTTGCCTTACCGTATAAAAGGGCATGTGGAAAATGCCACAAAATTAGCTGCTTTTTTGGAAAGTAATTCGCAGGTTGAGCAGGTTTTTTATCCGGGATCAGCTTCTCATCCGCAGTATGAAATAGCCAAAAAACAAATGTCTGCTGGTGGCGGTATGTTGTCATTTTTGGTAAAAGGTGGGGCAAAAGAAGCACTTGCTGTAGTAAACAAAGTGAAAATATTTACTCAAGCTACCAGCTTGGGCGGTGTAGAAAGTTTAATAGAACACCGTGCTTCTGTGGAAGGACCGGATACCAAAACGCCTCAAAATTTGATCCGGGTTTCTGTTGGATTGGAAAATGCGGAAGATTTAATTGAAGATTTAGCAGCTGCCTTGCAAGCTGTTTTGATTTAAAAAAGAATAAAGTTTGGTTATAATACATTTTTGATATTATCTTTGAAATATTATTTGGTAGTAATACCATCGTTAATCAAATCTTTTTAAGCTTTGATTTATAAAGAAGTGGCGAGAGATCAGGCTCCGTAACCCACTGGCAACCCTTTATATATGAAGAAGGTGCCAATTCCTGGCCCGGCAAATAACACCGGGAAATATAAATTGATCAATATGAAAAATTCCTTTTCGATAAAACTTATACAGGTTTACTGTATAAAGCAGAATTACAAATCATTATATTTTACTTGTTTAGAGGCAGAAGCTACTGATTTGAACTTCTGAGTTCGTTTTTTATCCTTTTTAAAACGAATGGTATTGGTATGAGCCTGCAAAAATTTACTTATCCGCCTGCTTTTAAGCTTGAATCTGGCAAGTTCTTGCCTGGACTGGAAATCGCTTACCATACTTTTGGAGAACTTAACCTGCAGAAAAATAATGTAATTTGGGTTTGCCATGCACTAACAGCCAACTCGGATGTACTGGATTGGTGGCCAGGATTGTTTGGTGAAAAGGCATTATTCAACCCAAATGAATATTTTATTATTTGTGCCAATATTTTGGGTTCGGCTTATGGAACCACTAATCCGCTGAGCATCAACCCCAAAACTGATGAACCGTTTTATTTATCGTTTCCGGAAATTACCATTCGAGATATGGTTAAAGCACATCAATTGCTGGCCAATCAACTCAATATCGAACGCATTGAATTGTTGATTGGTGGATCTTTAGGCGGGCAACAGGCGGTAGAATGGGCCATTGATGAACCGGAAAGAATGAAACAGCTGATTATCCTGGCAACTAACGCCAGGCACTCGCCGTGGGGAATCGCATTTAATGAATCGCAACGGTTATGCATTTCTGCAGATCCAACTTTTTACAAAAGCCAGCCTTATGGTGGAAATATAGGGCTAAAAGCAGCACGAAGTCTGGCACTTTTATCCTACCGGAATTATCAAACCTATTGTGCTACCCAATCAGAAAATGATGTACAAAAAAAAGATTCTTTTAATGCTTCCTCCTATCAAAATTATCAGGGGCAAAAATTGGTAAACCGCTTTAATTCATATAGTTACTGGTATTTAACTAAAGTGATGGATAGCCATAATGTGGCCCGAAATCGAATCAGTATAGAAAGTGCATTGAGCAGGATTAAAGCGCGAACTCTGGTGATTGCCATTGCATCGGATATTCTTTTTCCTCCGGAAGAACAAAAACTTTTGAGCCAGCATATTGAAGATTCTGTTTTTGCTAAAGTGCAATCCCTTTTTGGTCATGATGGGTTTTTGATCGAAACCGATGCTTTAAGTAAAATTATACAAACATTTCTAAAGAAGGGATTAGCACACTCTACTGCACTTAACAAAAGTGCTTGATATTATGAGTAAAAAATTAAATATTGGTCTGTTTGGTTTTGGTGTAGTTGGCCAGGGATTATATGACATCATTAAAACGAAACACCTGAACCTAGAAATTTTAAAGTTTGTGATCAAAGACCCGAATAAAGCACGGACTTTACCGCAACACTTGTTTTCTACTGATAAAAACAGTATTCTGCAAAACCCGGAAATTAATACAGTTGTAGAGATGATTAACGATGCTGATGCAGCATTCGAAATTGTTTCCACAGCAATGAAAGCTGGCAAAAATGTAGTTTCAGCCAGTAAAAAAATGATTGCTGAACATTTATCTGAGCTGTTAGATCTTCAACATGAATTTGGAACTTCCTTATTATATGAAGGTGCTGTTTGCGGAAGTATTCCTATTATCCGCAATCTGGAAGAGTATTATGATAACGAATTGCTGCATTCTATTTATGGCATTTTTAATGGTTCGTCCAATTATATTTTGTCTAAAGGATTTAATGATGGACTGGATTACGCTTCAGCATTACAACAGGCCCAGGATTTAGGTTTTGCCGAAACAGACCCAACAAGTGATGTTAGTGGTTATGACGCAAAATACAAACTGCTGATTGTGGCTTATCATGCTTATGGAATTGTAGTTAAACCAGAAGAAATTTTCAATTTAGGTATCGAAAATATAGCTGTAACAGACATTCAGTATGCTAAAGAAAAAGACCTGAAAATCAAATTAGTACCATTTGCACAAAAATTAAATGATAGGCAGGTTGCGTTGTATGTTTTACCTCGGTTTGTTAGTAAAAAAGAGTTACTATATAATGTAGATTATGAATATAACGGCGTAATTGTTCAGGCTGCATTTGCTGATCAGCAGTTCTTTTTTGGTAAAGGTGCAGGTGGCCATCCAACTGGTTCTGCAGTACTTTCAGATATTACAGCTCTGCGTTACGATTATCATTATGAGTACAAAAAGGCAGCTGAAACCGATGGCTTGCAATTTACTAATGATATCAGCCTTGAAATTTATTTACGTTACAACCAAGATGATTTAGTGGAAACATTAGGCTTTGATCAGGTTACAGAACGCTTTTATTCAAAGCAGTTTAAATTTATCATTGGGAAAATAAAATTACAAAATCTGATCCTTCATCAATACCGTATATCGCAAGACAACGCTTTTATTGCGGTTGCTAATCAAGGTTAATCTTTGCATCAGCAAATGGCATAAAAGCACTGATTTAAGTTTTGTAGTAGATTTCTTTAATCAGCGTTGAAAGAGGTGCTCCTGGTCAGAGCCCTCTTTTTTGTTTTTAGACGTACCTCAGCAATCCGGATTTACGACATTTTTTTTATGTTTGTGATCATACCGATGGCTAAATTTTTTTTACCTGCCTTTACCGATTTCTTGCTAAAAAAAAGAACTGCACTTTTTTTATGGTTTGGCCTGAGTTTTTTTGTAGCGATAAAACAAGCATTCGGCCACCTACATAACAACTACCTGATTTACAAATACACTTTTTTCAACCTCATTCATCAGCATAATTTATACCTGCCACAACCGGACCATTATTTAGATGTTAATCATTATGGTCCGCTCTTTGGGTTGTTCATTGCTCCATTTATATGGTTGCCTGATTCTTTAGGCGTAATCGTTTGGATAATGTTTAATGCTTATATTTTATATGCAGCAATTAATCAGCTCCCAATAGTTAACTCACAGAAAAACATTGTTTTATTACTTTGTGCGCATGAGTTGATGACTGCTTCTTTTAGTACACAATTTAATCCATGCATGGCAGCAATAATCCTGATGAGCTTCGTTTTTATCCGCCAAAAAAAAGACTTTTGGGCTGCCTGCCTGATTATTCTAGGCACATTTATTAAGCTTTACGGAATTGTTGGACTGGCTTTTTTCTTTTTTTCGGAGCAAAAACTAAAACTGATTTTGGGTTTGGTATTTTGGTCGGTAGTATTTTTTGTATTGCCGATGGCTGTTTCTTCACCAGCATTTGTGATTCAAACCTATCGGGATTGGTTTAATGTTTTGGTTGAAAAAGATGCACAAAACGCAGCATCACTCATGCAGGACATTTCTATGATGGGTATGATTCGTCGTATTTTTCATTTCCCCGCATTGTCTAACGGATTTGTTTTGTTACCAGCATTAGCGGTGTTTGGTTCCTCCTATTTATTTATCAAAAAATATAAACAGTCTATTTATCAATTACTCATCCTGAGTTCTACCTTGATTTTTACGGTTTTGTTCAGTTCCGGATCAGAATCGCCAACTTATATCATTGCTTTTGTAGGTGTGGCCATCTGGTTTGTCAATCTTGAAAAACCATTAACCAATGTACAGATTGGATTAATGATTTTTGCTTTTATCCTGACCAGCCTTTCACCATCTGACCTTTTCCCCAAAACCATCAAAACCGAATATGTGGTAAAATATGCCTTAAAAGCATTACCGTGTCTACTGGTTTGGCTGCACGTAATTTATCAGACCTGGACAAGAAAAGTAGCTTTTCCATTAGTAAACAATGAATTTGTACCCGTATGAAAAAATTGGTTTCCATTGTAGTTCCTTCGTTTAATGAAGAAGGCAATGTGGAAACGCTTGCTTTACGGCTAATTGATGTTTTCAAAAATTTATCTTATAATTTTGAAATGATTTTTGTGGATGATGGCAGTTCGGATAATACATTAGAAAAGCTAAAAACACTTTCACATTTGGGAAGCAATAACTTTTTTTATCTGGAGCTTTCCAGAAATTTTGGTCATCAGAATGCTTTGAAAGCCGGTTATGACTATGCTTCCGGAGATTGTGTAATTTGCATGGACAGCGATTTGCAGCATCCGCCAGAACTGATTCCGCAGTTTTTGGAAAAATGGGAAGAAGGATACGATGTGGTTTATACAACCCGGGAATATGCTGATGAAGCAACTTTTTTTAAGCGTAAAACTTCAGATATTTACTACAAAATTTTGAATTCTATTTCGGATACCAAACTTGAAAAAGGAACAGCTGATTTCCGTTTAATTGATAGAAAAGTAGTGAACGTATTATCGCAAATGCCAGAAAATGGCTTGTTTATGCGTGGTTTAATCCGCTGGTTAGGCTTCCGTCAATTTGCCATCAATTATGTTTGCGATCCTCGTTTTTCGGGCAAAAGCAAATACACGTTCAAAAGGATGCTCAACTTTGCCATCGAAGGTGTAACTGCTTTCAGCGTGCGCCCTTTAAATATCGCCATTGGTATAGGTTTGTTCTTTTCAATTGCGGCCATTCTATATGTGCCTTACATCCTCATCAGTTATTTTTCGGGACACGTAGTTTCCGGTTGGGCTTCCCTGCTGGCTACTATTGTATTTTTTGGCGGGATGCAACTAATGGTTTTAGGGATTATCGGGCTGTATCTTGGCAAGCTATTTATGCAAGCCAAACAACGGCCCAACTATATTGTACGCTCTTCTAATCTGGTAAAAATTAATCATGATCTTATTAAGCTTTGATATTGAAGAATTTGATATGCCATTTGAATATGGCAAAACTATTTCTTTTGCTGATCAGTTAGCCATTTCAACAGAAGGCACACTTAAGATTTTAGCCTTATTAAAACAGCATCAGGTAAAAGCTACCTTTTATTGTACGGCAAATTTTGCGTTAAATAAACCGGATGTTATTACTAAAATAGTAGATGATGGACACGAAATTGCTTCACACGGCTATTATCATTCTAATTTTAAGGTAGAGCATTTAAAGCAATCAAGAGAAGTATTGCAGGACTTAACCAAGCAAAAAGTTTCAGGTTATCGAATGGCCAGAATGATGCCAGTAGATGAAAAAGAAATTTTTACCGCCGGATATGTGTATAATTCTTCCATCAACCCAACTTACCTGCCCGGACGCTACAATAACTTTCATCGCCCGCGCACTTGGTTTTATCAGGATCAGGTGCTACAGTTACCATCTTCTGTTACACCCGTAGTACGTTTTCCACTATTCTGGCTCACGTTTCATAACCTGCCAATGGTTTTAATTAAGTGGATGTGTCAGCGCACTTATTGCAGAGATGGCTACCTAAACCTATATTTTCACCCATGGGAATTTACCAATCTGGATCAGCCGGAACGTTTTAACTTTCCAAAATACGTAGTTAAAAATTCTGGAGAAACATTTATAAAAAGAATTTCTAATTTTATTGTATGGGGAAAAACAAATAATTATCCTTTCTGCACAACAATAACATTCATTGATACTATTAGTAAATAGTTTATTACTATTAGTAAATAGTAATAAACTATTTACTAATATCTTTTCTAACCTTTTTAATAATTGCTTCCAAAATCAAAATATCTTCTTCCATTTCCAGGTTTAAGGTTGTGTTGATTCCAGGACCTGATAAATGTAGTTCGTATCGATTTACAAGAGGATTAGATTTTACAGGATTAAAAGAAGCATCTGATTTTTCTGAAATCACTTCATCTTTCTGCTGATCTTTATTTAAGTCCTGTTCAGATTGAATAGTTGGTACAAACTCAGTACTTTCTTGTATTTTACCATCCGTTAGTTGTGTGCCGTTTAATAAACCACAAGTTTTTAAACCATCTACAAAATAGCCAACTATCCGTCCTGCTGTAATTTCTTCAACATCAAATTCCCGAATCAAAATTTTATCCAACATATCTACCGGTAATTCTTTGCCTTTGAAGCGTTCAAAAAGTATAGAAAAAACCTGCGGTGCCAAAAAAGCTTTTCTTATGAAAGTTATTCGTTCGGTATTAGTATATGAATGCTTAATTAGTTTATAATTATCCGAAACAGTAATCAATCCTTTTTCAAAAAGAATCAATTCAAATTTTTGTGCGGAGGATATAATCACCATAAAACCACCACTTATTTTACGTTGCATTTTTTCTGCACAATTTTCGGCAGAACAACTTCCGCCTAATGCATCTACAGCATCAGCTAAAGCAAATGCTTTTTGAAAAGAAGCTAAAGGATAGTTTAAGTTTTTGGGCATACTTGCTAATATTAGTTTACAAATCTATTAAAATCAAGCGTAAATTATTAAATAGTCTAAAATAGTAATAAATAGTATATTTAGTAAAAAGGTAAATATTGCTATTGTTGGGGATATCATTCAAATACATTATTTTTAATAAAAATGTAAAATGCAAAATTTAAGGTTCCAATCAGTAGTATTTGTCTTGCTTACACTCTCAACGATAATCAGCAGTTGTTCCAAGCAGCAGTATCGTGCCCGGAGTAAAAGATATCCGCATGAAACTCCAAAAAAACAATAACCGCTCACTCCAAAAAAGTATAAATGAATAAAAACAGGCTTGAAGCTTTTTCTGATGGCGTTTTTGCTATTGCCATTACGCTGTTGGTTTTAAATATTAAAGTTCCAACTCAGCAGAATATTACCAATGCAGTGCTAAACCAAATTTTAGTAAAAGCATTGCCGCAACTTTTAAGTTTTGTTTTTAGCTTTTTAGTAATTGGTGTTTTCTGGGTAGCTCACCACCGGATTTTTAGTTTTGCAAAAGTGGTAAATACGCCATTGGTATGGCTCAATATTATTTACCTGCTGTTTATTGCAATCATCCCGTTTCCAGCTTCTATTTTGGCTGATAACTTTTTTCTGACTACGACCATTTTGCTTTATACCGGAACGCTGTTTCTGATTTCAATCCTAAACTTTATGATCCTGAGATATATTATCAACAATGAAGATGTTAAACATGAAGCACTAACGGTTGAAGTTTACCGCTCGGCAACAAAAACGGCTATCATCGGCCCAATCTGTTATATTCTGGCTGCGGCTACAAGTTTTATCAGCCCATATATCAGTTTGTTTTTCATGTCTTGCGCGTTGCTTTTTTACATTTTTATTTCGGGAAAAAATACCATGAGCAAAAAGCTGATTGATGTAGCCAAAGAAAAGGTAGAATCCGAATAGAAAAATATCAACAAAAAATACCTGCTAAAAGAAGCATCAGATATTTCGTTTTGTGTCCCAGTTTTCTAAGTAGTCGGATATTTTTTTCAGGAACATACCGCCCAATGCGCCATCTACAATCCGGTGATCGTAGGACAATGACAAATACATCAGGTGCCGGATTGCAATCATATCTCCAGAGGGTGTTTCTACAACGGCTGGTTTTTTCTTGATTACCCCAATTGCCAGAATTGCAACTTGCGGCTGATTAATAATTGGCGTGCCCATAATGTTGCCAAAAGAGCCAATATTGGTGACGGTAAATGTGCCGTCTTTTACTTCATCGGGCAGCAATTTGTTAATTCGGGCGCGGTTTGCTAAATCATTTACGGCTTTCGCCAAACCTAAAAGATTTAAGTTGTCGGCATTTTTAATTACCGGCACAATTAAATTTCCGCTTGGCAAGGCAGTGGCCATACCGATATTAATATTTTTTTTGCGGATAATCTGTGTACCGTTCAGCGAAACATTAACCATCGGCATATCTTTCAAAGCTTTGGCAACGGCTTCTATAAAAATTGGTGTAAACGTAATTTTTTCGCCTTCGCGTTTTTCAAAAGCAGCTTTGTGTTTTTCGCGCCATTGAACCAGATTGGTTACATCAGTTTCAATAAAGGAAGTAACATGCGGCGACGTTTGCTTGCTGATAACCATGTGATCGGCAATCATTTTCCGCATCCGGTCCATCTCGATAATTTCATCTCCGCCAGAAACAATCGGTTCAACCGGAATTTTTTTAGGCGCTGCTGTAGGTTGATCGATGATTTTCGGTTCCTGAACTTTTGCAATTTCTGTTTCTGCAGACTGATTATTAGGTTGAGGAGACGCTGATTTTTGTTGCAAATAATTTAGCAAATCATCTTTAGTCAATCTTCCTTCAGAACCAGAACCAGAAACCTGATCCAGTTCTTCCTGCCGGATGCCTTCCTGCGCAGCAATGCTCCGCACCAAAGGAGAATAAAAACGGATGCTGTTTGATGCAGAAGTTGGAGCTGTATTTTTTGACTGTAAAAAATCCAGTCCGGGTATTGGTTCCGGTACTTCTTTTACCGACATTTTTTCTGTAGATACTTCTTTTATCGATGTATTTTCTGCTTGTGCAGTTACCGGTGGCGTGGCCGGTTGTGGCGTCAGGACCGCTTTTTCATCAGCTTCCGTCTCAATCAACGCAATTATAGATCCAACCTGAACAATATCGTCTTCCTGAAATAACAGTTTTATTAGCTTGCCTTTTACCGGCGACGGAACTTCTGAATCAACTTTATCGGTGGCAATTTCTACTACAGCATCATCCGGTTCAATCATTTCACCTGGTTTTTTCAACCATTTGATCACGGTTGCTTCGGCAACGCTTTCGCCCATTTTCGGCAGCAGTAATTCGTATAAAGCCATTCTTCTGTTTTGGTCGGATAAAATTACGTTTTATTTTGATTCACGCAGCAGTCTCAGCAAATCGATCATTGCGTTGGTAGCCGTACGCTCAATATTCTGGATGCGCTTGTTACCAAAAACATATTTTTTGGCGATGGTTTTTTCTTTGTTGGCTACCGCAATCCAAACTGTTCCAACCGGTTTATCAGGCGTGCCACCATCCGGGCCAGCAATTCCAGTAACGGCCACGGCATAATCCGAAGAAAAATTTTGCAACGCACCTTCCACCATTTCGCGCACCGTTTCTTCGCTCACGGCTCCGGTTTCCCAAAGCGTATCGGGGTTTACACCCAGCATCCGCTCCTTCATTTCGTAAGAATAAGAAACCGCTCCGCCTAAAAACACACTCGATGCACCGGGCAAACTGGTAAATAAATGCGCCAGATAACCACCGGTGCAGCTCTCGGCCAACGACAGCGTTTGCTTATTTTTTGCCATTAAAAGAAGTATCGCTTTTTCCAGCGGAATATCCTCGGTAGCGACAACGGTTGCCCCTAACCGGTCGGTAATTTTTTTAGTTTGAATATCGAGTGCCTGCTTCAGCGCGTTTTCATCCTCGCCATAAGCACTTAAACGCAAACGCACAACACCAAGTTTGGGCAGATACGCCAGTTTAATTTCCGGTGGCAGCTGATCTTCAATGTCAGCAATCCGTTCGGCCAGAAAAGATTCACCTTCGCCGGCAGTCAGAATAGTTTGGTGGATGATTTTGGGCAGATCGAAGGTTTGTTTCAGCTTCGGGATCACTAAATCTTCCATCAAATACATCATCTCGAACGGAACGCCAGGCATCGATACATACACTTTTCCGTTTACCTGAAACCACATGCCGGGTGCCGTACCGTTTTTATTAAGCAAAACTTCGCAATTTTCGGGCACATCCGCCTGACTGATATTTACGTCGAGCAGTGGGCGGTTGTATCGTGCAAATATTTTAGCCACATTATCCAGCGTTTCCTGATCGCGTTTCATGCCAACACCAAAATATTCTGCGAGTGTGGTTTTGGTAATATCATCTTTGGTTGGGCCTAAACCGCCCGTAATCAAAATTACGTCGGCCCGAAGCGATGCTTCTTTTAAGGCAGATAAAATATGCTCCCGGTTATCAGAAACAGAAGAAATTTGTTTGATGCGGATGCCGGCCGCATTTAATTGCTGAGCCATCCAGGCCGAATTGCTATCGATAATTTGTCCGATCAGGATTTCATCTCCAATCGTTATAATTTCTGCTAACATATTAATTGTTGTTGTAGTAATCTTTCCGCTTGTTCAGTTTCAGTGTTTGCAAAATACTGGCTTTTACGCGTAAATCCACGCTGTAATATTTGTAGTAGCCAAACGGAATCCATTGAAAAGCCAGATCCCAGCAATGCAAATCGCGGTAAATGGATAAGGAAGTGGTGCTGATTTTGCTCAGCCTGAAATCATAACCGGAAGTATATTGAAGCTTCCATTTTGGCGTTACATTAAAATCTCCATTCACATTTACGGCGTTAGTAACGGATGTGGCGACACCAGAATTATAGTAAGTAAAACTATAATTGAAAGAAACGTTCCAAGGGATATTAAAATCAACGAAAGCATTTGGATCACGGTTGATCAAAGCCAGCTGACTGGCCTGTTGCGGGGTCATGCCTTGCAAGGTATTAATATTGCTTTGATTTTGGCTTCGTTGCTGACTCTGGTTTTTGGCTGAAGCCGAATTTAAACTGAAATTGGAAGAAACGGAAAAAGAAGTCAGTGTAGGCAATTTCCCAGATTCTAAAGTATATCGGTTAATAGCTCTGGCATATTTTACAATCTGGCCATTAGAAATAGAATCTTTTACAATAGTAGTATAAGGATTGAATACCGAGCTGAAATTGACACCCAGTTTTTGGTTAAACAAAGCTGTACGCCCGGAGACGCTGATGGGCGAAAGTTTTAAAGAATCGGCCACTAAATTATAAAAGGTAGAAAAAGTAAGCCCTTGCAGGATTGGAATTTTCCGGTCAGTATTGGTCGTATCGGTACTTTTTGCTCTAACTTTTGCTTCGATGGTATTATCTACACTCAAAGCTAAACCTGCTGACCGGCCGCCGGCCGGGCCCTGGTACAGCGAGTTATCAAAAATTGAATACCGGCTGACGGCGTACGGATAAGGAATGGCTGGGTTGCTCACCACGTTTTTAAAATAGCCATAAGAATCACTGTTGTAATCCGGGCGATACTGAAAACTGAGCGAAGGCGTCATCGTATGCCGGATTGCCTTGATCTTACTGTTTTTAAAAGTAACCGTACCATAAACTTTGGTAGATAGACCGGTACTCAAGCTGTATGTACCGGCGCGGCGGAAACCTGGCACCGTATCCGTTACCAGAGAATCAACTCCTGTAGTATTACCCCGTGCATAACGTTTTTGAATGGTTTGCAGATAATCAACTTCGTTGTAATTGATACTGGAGGAAAACTGAAAATACTTAAAAACATTCAAACTTAAACTAACCGGAATATTTTGCTGGAAACCGTTTTGGAAGCGTTTAAAAACCTGCTTCGTCAGAAATTGTGATTCCGGAATAGCCGTTACCCGGTTATCGCCCGTTAATGTATATTGTACGTTGATTCGCTGATACCACAGCTGCTCGCCAACTCTGGTTTTTGAATCAAACGGATTAATGCTGGCCATATTAAACGTAAAACTCGGCAGATCCAGCGTAATGGTTTTGGTAGATAATTGCTGACTATGATTAGCACTTGCCGTAAAGTTAAACGGTGTACCAGCCCAAGTTTTACTGTAAGCAATGCTGGAACGCAACGTGTTCTGGGTTAAAGCTGTTAAATTATAATTAACCGTACTGGCGTTGTTAGAATAATAAGTTGAGGTTCCTGCATTAACTGAAGCACTAAAAGTTGTACCTGGATTGGCATTCGGATTTTGCGTGTGCGACCATCTGATGTTAAAATCTTTGGCAGCCGGATCTGTTTCCAAGCCGTATTTATGGTAACCAAAACTCAGCACTAAATTGCCTGAATATTTATAACGGTCGAAATAACGGGCATCACTGCTCAGCTCAAATGATCCTTTGGAATAAATGGAACCATAATTGGTTAAATCAAACTTATCTCCAAAGCCCATGTAATAACCAAAATTCCGGAGGTTGAATCCGAGCGTAGCATCTTCTCCAAAGGTTGGTAATATAATACCAGAAGTTCGCTTATCGGGCTTTGGAAAAAAACCAAACGGAATAGCAAAAGGTAACGGTACGCCCTCGATTTCTAAATAAGCAGGTCCGGATATAATTTGATTCTTCTCGGCAATACCTTTTGTAATCACAATTCCAAAATGCGTATCCGGATAAGGCAATGCACAGGTACTAAACAGGATGTTCCGGTAAGCAATTTCATCTTCATTTAGTTTTTTCGCCTGTCCTCCCGAAATGTAATTGCCCTGCTGTTCTGAAAAAGCCTGATAAATTTTTGCTTTTTTAGTAATATAATCAAATACTAAAGAATCTGCCGTAACCGGACTTTCATTTTTTTGTTTAAGGATAGGTTTGCCAGAATAACGCTTCGTTTTAGGATTCACAACACCGCGGGCATAAGCCGAATGGTTTTTCTGATCCAGTCTGATGTAATCAGCATCAATGGCAGCATCTTCATACGTAATTCGGGCACGGCCGTATAAATATACAATGTTATTTACCTGATCAGTAACAATAGAATCTTCGGCATTATATTTAACTGTAGAACTTAAACCACCTTTTGATTTTGAGGTCGTGTCGGTTTTTCCTGCTGTTTTTGCAGATGCTTTTTTTACACCTGATTTTTTGGTAACTTTTCCTTTAACCGGTGTACTATCTTGCCTTAAGAAAATACGATCTCGCTTTTTGGATGAATCCAGCTGGATGATCGTATCGGCTGTTACCAGCTTATATTTTTTAGCAAAGTGCGTAATTGAGAAAGAAAAAGCAGAAAAAAAACAAATTGTGATAATCAGTACAGGAAAAAGAAACTTTATAAATCTCAAAATCGATTTTGAATATTATTTTTGCAAATATGTGTGATGTACGGTCTCAAAATTAATGAAAAATAGAACATTGAAAAGGCTCATTTATTGTTTAACTTTTTTTAACCTTTTTACCAGCACTACTTCTTTTGCTCTTAAAAAATCACTACCAGCAGATACCATTGCCGAAAAACGTTTTAAACTAAAAACGATTGTGGTTGATGCCGGGCACGGTGGTCGCCGTGCTGGTGCCTCAGGTTCGTTTTCATTGGAAAAGGATGTAACGCTGGCCATCGCTTTTAAGTTACAAAAAGCGATACAGCAGGAACTGAGCGACATTAAAGTGGTGATGACGCGTACCACCGGAGAAGATGTGGACTGGCAAAAAAGATCGGATATTGCTAATGAAAACAAAGGAAATCTTTTTATTTCCATACATTGCAACTCGTTGCCGGATAAATTTGCAACGGTGCATGGCAAAAGAACCCGCATTCCGGATCATTCGGGCAAAGGTGTTTTAGTTTTGGTTTATGGATTTCATCGCACAAAAGAGGAAGAAAAAGCCATCCGTGAAAATTTGATGGATGAAAAAGACTCTAAGGAGATGGATAGTAATTTTGATCCAACCGACCCGACTTCTACCATCCTGTTAAATGCTTATAAAAATAAGTATCGTAAACAAAGCATTCGTTTTGCTGATTTAGTAAACAACGAATTTGTAGAAACGGATGGCCGGCATAGCAATGGTGTAATTGAGCAAGGTGTACTGGTTTTATGCCATAGCGCCATGCCTTCGGTTTTGGTAGAAACAGGTTTTATCAATAATCCGGACGACGAAAAATACCTGAATTCGGAAGAAGGACAAACAGAAATTGTAAATTCCATCGTTCGTGCTATTATAAAGTACCGCAAGGAAAATGAATAATCATCCATAAATTATATTTAAATTTTATATTTTGAAATTATCCAACGAAACAAAAATCGGCGCACTCACAGCTATTGCAATTACAGTACTTGTTTTAGGTTATAATTTTTTGAGGGGCAATGATATCTTATCGAGAGAACAACGCTTCTATGCCATTTATGGCCATGTTGACGGCTTAAATGTTTCTAAACCAGTTTTAGTAAACGGTTTTCAAATTGGCCGGATTTCAGACATGAAATTACAACCAAGCGGACGGACGGTTGTAGAATTTAAGATCAATAAAGATTATCCTATTCCAGAAAACTCTGTGGCGAAACTGATCAGTACAGATTTGTTGGGAAATAAAGCTATCGAGTTTGAACTTGGAAATAGCACTGTTAACGCAGAAAATAAAGATACCTTACGCTCCAATGTAGAAAGAAGCCTGGCAGAAGCCGTTCAGCCGGTTCAAAAAAAGGCAGAAACAATTATTGCCAAAATGGATTCTTTGCTAACTTCTGTCAACACTATTTTAAATCCTTCCTTTCAAAAAAATATTGACCGAACTTTCAAAAGCATTGCCATTACGCTGGAAACATTGGAAGGAACAACGAAAAAAGTGGACGGCTTAGTGGGATCGGAAGGTAGTCGCATCAGTAAAATCATGGCCAACTTTGAGTCAATTTCAAGCAATCTGCGCAACAATAATGATCATATTACGCATATTGTAAGCAATTTTGATCAGATGAGTAATCAATTAGCTAAATCAAACATTCAGGAAACTTTGTTGAATGCTAACAAAGCTGTAACACAACTTCAGGCAGCTATCGATAAAATCAGCAATGGCAAAGGATCTGTTAGTTTATTGCTGAATGATGATAAGCTATACAATAATTTGAATGATGCCGCTGGAAATCTGGATAAACTGATGATTGATTTAAAAGCTAATCCAAAAAGATATGTAAGCTTTTCAATATTTGGAGGTAAGAAAAAAGACTGATAAAAGAAGTATTTTAAACTAAAAATACTTTTCCTTCAATAGCCAGTTCAGTTTCAGGAAAAACTGTTCTGGCTTCCTGCAATAAGCCTTCCAATGTTTTATATCTGGCAGAGAAATGTCCAATCAAAAGTTTTTTTACGTCGGCTTTCTTTGCGATTTCTCCAGCTTGAAGCGCGGTTGTATGATGTGTTTCCTGCGCCCGCAACAACAAATCCTGCATAAAAGTAGCTTCGTGATATAATAAGCTTACTTTCTGAATTTGAGGCAGATACTCATCTCCAGCTAAAGTATCGGAACAGTAAGCATAACTTTTTGGTTCTTCAGGCTTAATTGTTAAAATTTCGTTTGGGATATTTTCTCCCTGATCAGTTATTAAATCTTCGCCTTTTTTTAGGTTAAAAAACTGACTTCGATCTACCTGATATTTTTCCAGTTGTTCTGCATCTAATTTTAACAAAGGTTTTTTCTGTCGGAATACAAAACCTGTACAAGGAATTCGGTGATTTAAAATAATCGTCTCAACTGTCAGATCATTATTATCCAAAATAACCTCTGAACGATCTGTTTGCAATGGATAAAATTCTATATCGTAATGCAACGTCGTCCAGGAGTATTCAAAATGAACGTTAATAATTTTAATCAGGTCAGGCGGACCGAAAAGTTTCATTGGCTTTTTTCGGCCGTTAAGATGCATTGACGACAATAAACCAATCAGGCCGAGATAATGATCGCCATGTAAATGACTGATAAAAATGTGATCAATTTTCCCCGGCTTAACATCAAAACGTAACATTTGCTGTTGCGTCCCTTCGCCGCAATCAATCAAATAAACCCTTTCATTAATATTTAATGCTTGCGATGTAGGATTTCTGTTATAAATAGGTGTTGCAGAGCTGCTTCCTAATATTGTTACATCAAATCTCATCTTGCAGGCAAAAATCGATTACTTAGTTTCTTTTTTAAGCTCTTTTTCAATTTCTTCCATGAAAACCAAGTCGATTGCTTCTTCTGTTGTGCCTACAATTGAAAGTACGCTTTCCAGTTGAGAAATGGAAACCAAACGTGCTACAGAATCATTTAAACCAGTTAATATAAACACTCCTTCCGCATTTTTACAGATACGGTGGCCGACCAGCAAACTGCTTAAGCCGGAAGAGTCTGCAAATTTTACCATTGACAAATCGAGAATAATGTTGCGCTGCCCATCCGTGTTCATCAGAATTAACTCTGACTTCAATTGAGGTGAGATTAATGAATTCAGTTTTGATTCGTTTAATTTAATCAAAACATATTTTTCATGTTTATCAACCGTAAATTTCATATACCTTAATATTAATAGTTAAAGATAGAATAATTTCGTGTAGAAATAAAAAGAGTTTCAAGGTAAAAGTACAATTGCTTCTTTAATATTTTTTTCTACTCGGTCTATTATATTTTCACCTTCTTCTTTTTCAAAAGAAGCACCAGTGATATGTTCGTATAATTCAATATACCTTTCTGAAATTAAAGAAATTATTTCTTTAGTCATTTCCGGAACCTGTTGTCCTTCTTTTCCTGCAAAATTATTATCAAGCAGCCACTGCCGAACAAATTCTTTTGAAAGCTGTTTTTGGGGCTCGTTTTTTTCCTGCCGATCCTGATAGCCTTCTTTATAGAAATAACGGGAAGAATCAGGCGTATGGATTTCATCAATTAAAAATATATTTCCTTCTGCCTTTCCAAACTCGTATTTAGTATCCACCAGGATCAAACCACTTTCTGCGGCTATATTTGTACCTCGCTGAAAAAGTGCATATGTGTATTTCTCCAGTTGTACGTAATCAGCTTCGGAAACAAGCCCTTGCGCCAAAATTTCTTCTCTGGAAATGTCTTCATCATGCCCGATTGCCGCTTTTGTGGTTGGAGTGATGATCGGTTCCGGCAACTGATCATTCTCTTTCAAACCATCAGGCAAGCGTACACCACAGATGCTTCTTTTACCGGCTAAATATTCGCGCCAGGCATGGCCGGCCAAATAGCCTCGAATCACCATTTCTACTTTAAAAGGATCACAAATTCTACCAAGTGTCACGCTGGGATCAGGAACAGTAATTACCCAGTTTGGGATAATATCGTCGGTTGCTTTTAAAAACCCTGCTGCAATCTGGTTCAGCACTTGTCCTTTATAGGGAATCGGTTCCGGCAGCACAACATCAAAAGCAGAAATCCGATCGGTAGCCACCATTACCAGATATTTATCATTAATTGTATAAACATCCCGCACTTTTCCCCTGTAAAAATTAGTCTGACCGGAAAAATGGAAATTTGTTTCTTTAATAGCGTTCATAACTTCTTGGTATCAAGTATTTAGTATCAAATACTCAGGCTAAAAAGCCTGATATTAAAATGCTAAATGCTTTCTTATTGTATATCTCCGTAGGCTTCTAAAATGCGTCTAACCAGTTTATGCCGAACTACGTCATCGCCAGTTAGATAAATAATGTCGATACCTTTTATATCAGGTAAAATCCGCAAAGCGAGATGCAAACCAGATTGCTGTTTTTTAGGTAGGTCGATTTGCGTTACATCGCCCGTTACGATAAATTTTGCCGTTGGCCCCATCCGCGTTAAAAACATTTTGAGCTGCATATCTGTCGTGTTTTGCGCTTCATCAAGAATAACAAAACAATTATCTAATGTGCGGCCGCGCATAAAAGCAAGCGGTGCAATCTCAATCGTACGGTTTTCTAAGTAAGCTTTTAAACGCTCTGCCGGAATCATATCATCCAGCGCATCATACAAAGGGCGTAAGTATGGATCAATTTTTTCTTTCAGATCACCTGGCAAAAAACCCAGATTCTCACCCGCTTCTACTGCCGGACGCGTTAAAATAATCCTTTTTATTTCCTTGTTTTTCAAAGCCCGAACCGCCAGTGCAACGGCTGTATAGGTTTTGCCTGTACCGGCTGGGCCAATGGCAAACACAATATCGTTTTTGGTAATGCTGGTAACCATCCGCTGCTGGTTAGCAGTGCGTGCCTTAATCATTAAGCCGTTATTGCCAAACACGATCACCTCACCTGTGCCCGGTTTTTCTTGGCCGTTTGCTTCTACTGGCACCGGCAGCAAACCTTTCGTTCCTACAATGCGTTCTAAATCGATTAGCGTTAATTTTTGAAATTTTTCAACATGCTCAACCAACTGGTTTAATTTCTCTTCAAAGTTTTTAATCTCCGCTTCATCTCCGAGAACTTTAACATCACTACCTCTGGCAACGATTTTCAGCTTTGGAAACTGCCTTTTTATAATCTCAAAATGGTCATTGTTAGACCCCCACAACACCGCCGGGTTAATGGCATCAATCGTTAAATTTAATTCGTTCAAGCTTAAGAATTTTTAGTTGTCATTTTTTATGCTTAAAAATTTAATATTTGCAGCAGTTTATAGCTATC
>JBPBPL010000011.1:0-208773 GCA_050954285.1 Janthinobacterium lividum
GGCGGATGATCGGGTAGTAGGATAAAGTGATGTTTTAAACATTCGATATTTTAAAAAGAAGCAAACCTACGGTTGCTGGTATTACGTTCTTTTGTCTGGAAACAAAAGAACCAAAAAATCAAGAATACCGGATCGCCTTCGGGCGGCATTCAGGCCACCGCGCCTGGGCGGTTACCGTTCTAATGTTTACTTTTCTGATGCTGATCTTGCAATTGTAATAACGCCTCCAAGTTAAATAGGTTATTTTTTATTTAATACAGAGCCTGCTGCCAGATATGCGCCCAAGAGCGGATGGCTGAAAGGACACCCGAAGGCGATTCGTCCATTCGTGATTTCTTGGTTCTTTTTCATCAAGGAAAAAAATGTTAAATCCAATCTATTGAAAAATTTATGGCTGATATCCCTCACAATAATAAACCCAAAACTTCCGGGCATTACTATTCCCATTTTTGATGAGGATCGGCTCCAATTCCTGCACTCGTTTAAAGTAAGTTTTTAACTCCGGAGGAATAGTCCCGTTCTTTTCTGTAGTTTTAAAACCCGGATCAGAATCTATAAAAAGCGCATTTTTACCTGTTAAAAGAAGTATGTTGTCTCCAATGTAATCAAACTGCAAAGCGGGCTGATGAATAATATTTTGTGCATAGATTTTTTGTGGAAGAAAAAAGCTCAGTTCTGCACTGGTTTTATAACCATCAGCAGAAAAAACAAACGTATTTGGATAAGTTTTTTGCAGAATTTCTACACGATTGGCCAGCTGTTTCCAGCCAAACCAAGTATCATCACTTTTAATTTGTACGGGATAAAAAATTACTTCTACTGCAAAAGCAAGATGTAAAATTGCTGCGATCCAAATATTTATTCTGGCTGATTTTTGGTTGATAAAAACAGCAAGAAAAATCATTCCACTGATATAGCCAGGCATCATCCAATTGATCTTTACCCAATAAATCGGACTGATCAGGAAAAAACCTAAAAATGCAGGCAGAAAAAAGCATAGTAAAAACAGTATCTGATCACTTGGCAACGTCCATCGAACCAAAACTTTTTTGATGAATTTAAACGTGAACAAAACCAATCCGCAGAAAGCAACGGGCAATAGTAAAAACATTTGCGTTCCAATAGTTCCCAGAAATAAGTTGGGTTTGAGTTGAAATTTGGAAATGTCGCCGGTTCTGGTTTTGGATTGGAATAGAAATGAAGCAAAATCGTGCTGATAGTTCCAGTAAAAAACCGGAAAAGTAATGAGTACGGAAATCAGCAAGCTCAACCAAAACCAACCGGAGAATAATAGTTTGCGGTATTTGCTGGAGAAGATCAGGAATAAAATTAGGCCGATTTGCAGTAAAACAGCGGTGTATTTGCTATCGAAAGCCAAGCCCATAAATAAACCGGCCAATAACCACGCTGATTTTTGCTGCCTAAAAACAGCATGGTAAAGTGCCGTTAACGATAAAGTCCAGAACAGTAAAAGCGGGACATCGGGCGTGGAAACGGTTGATAAAATGGAAACTAAAAACGGTGATCCGATTAAAGCAAGAGCCAGATTTTGCTTTTGCTTTGATAAAAACAGTCCGGCTAAATTGTAAAAAGCAAATAAGGTGGCAGAGGTTACCACGAAATCAGTCAGTTTGATTACAAAAACATGTTTCCCGAAAATGGTGGTAAACAGCCTGAGCAAATAACCGATCATTCCGGGGTGATCGAAGTAAGACAAAGCCAGATGTTCTCCGTAAAAATCGTAATAGGCATCCTGCGGCATCAACCCGAAAAACGGCAGCAGCAGCAAACGGAAAAGCTGGAAGCCAAGAAGAATGCTGAAAAAAGGATGTTGCCTGTAAAAGTGGTTGATCGAGTTCATGTTTGTTGGAGGAAAATTAAAAAGGCCGGTTAAATAACCAGCCTTTTCTGATGCTTCTTTTATCGGTATAAAATTTAAACTTTTAATCCAATTTCCCGCAAACGTTCATCCAGATATTCGCCGGCAGTTGCATCAGGATAAGCTTTCGGATGTGCATCATCAATACAAGTATCCAGACAGGCTAAGCTAACCGCCGCTTTTGGGTGAAGAAAAAACGGCACCGAATAGCGGGAAGTTTTCATCAGTTCGCGCGGCGGATTAACAACTCGATGTGTAGTAGATCGTAATTTGTTGTTGGTTAAACGCTGCAACATATCGCCTACGTTTACTACAATATCTTCGCCATGCGCTTTCACCGGAAACCATTCGCCTTCGCGGGTTAAAACTTCCAGTCCGTCCGCACTTGCGCCAATCAATAAAGTAATTAAATTAATATCTTCATGTGCACCGGCACGCACGGCGTCATCAGGAACAGCTTCAGGATTTTCAATCGGGAAATAATGGATGCCGCGCAAAATGGAATTTCCGTTATGTACTTTTTCATCAAAATAATTTTCGGGAAGTTCCAGATATACTGCAATTGCGCGCAGCAGATGATCGCCGGCCTGTTCCAGTTTTTGGTAAACTTCTCTGGTGATCGGGTTAAATTCGGGTAGTTCTTTTACCACTAAATTATCAGGATAAAGTTCTTTTACAGGATCATGATCGGTTACCGTTTGTCCGATTTGCCAGAACTCTTTCAAATCCGGTGTTTTAGCATCTTTTGCTTTTTCACGGCCTTTGCTGGTGTAACCACGCTGCCCGGCCAGCTCTGGTTTTTCGTATCCGAATTTGATCTCATCCGGCAACGAAAACAATTGCTGCACCTGCTCGTATAACTTGGCAATCAGTTCTTTACTTAAACCATGATTGCTGACGGTGATAAAACCGGTATCGTTAAACGCCTGACCAATCTCGTCTGAAAAGTTTTTTTTATCTTCTGCCGAACCATTGATGTATGTGTTTAAATCAACACGGGGAATGTTTACAGTTTTCATGCGGGAACAATTTGTGGTAAAATTACTTATTCTAAAGGATTTGCGGATAGCCGTTTACAAATATCAGGAGGAGCAAGCGCTAAAAAATACCTGCTAAAAGAAGCATGATTCAATATAAATAGCTGTTAACTAAACGAAAAGCCTTGTTTGCAGTCGAATTTGCATTATCCAAAATACCTAATATTATTATCATGATCAATATATTTAAAAAAACGGTTTCGGGTTTTGTGCTTTTGCTGGCGATGTGCTGCGGCGCGCAAAAGGCGAGTGCACAGCCGGGAGCTTCTGTTTCAATCCAGACTTTTTATGATGAACTGGAACCTTACGGGCAATGGATTGACGACCCGGAACTGGGCTACGTTTGGGCACCGGATGCAGGCCCGGATTTTCGGCCATACGCTACTAATGGCCATTGGGCAGCCACGGAATTTGGAAATACTTGGGTGTCTGATTACGATTGGGGCTGGGCTGCATTCCACTATGGCCGCTGGCGTTTTGCCAATGATTACGGTTGGGAATGGATTCCGGGAACGGAGTGGGGACCGGCGTGGGTAAACTGGCGCACCGGTGGCGATTATTACGGCTGGGCGCCGCTTGGGCCGGGCATCGGGATCGATATTTCTTTTGGTTCCGGCTATTATGCGCCGGATAATTACTGGATTTTTGCCCCGCGGCGGTATGTTTACGAGCCTAATATTTACCGTTATTATCTGCCGGTAAATCGTAATTTTAATATCATCCGTAATACTACGATTATCAGCAATGTTTATGTAAATGATAACCGGCGTTATATCTCTGGGCCGCGCCCGGATGATGTGCGCCGATATACTAATGTACCAATTAATATTTACAACATTAATGATAGCCACAGGCCGGGTGGTAGTAGCATCCGCAACAATACGCTAAATATTTATCGCCCGCAAATTGCTGCTAACCATGATGGAAACCGGCCAGAACCCAGCCGCATTATTAATCAGGGAAGTTATAACCGTAACCAAGGTTTTAATAATGGTGGTAATTCAAACGCCAATTCTGGTTTTAATGGAAGACAGCCAGGTAACCAGGGAAATGTGCAAAGCGGCTCTTCATCAAACAATAACAATAGTGGTTTTGGCCGGGGTAATAACAATGGCTCAAATGGTAGTCCGATTCCACAACGCTCAATTTCAAACCAGAACTCAAATAACGGTGCTGGCCAAACCTCTGGAAGTGCCATAAATCAAACAGGAAACAGTCCTGCAAACGGTTTTGGCGGAAGAAGCAATTCAGCAAACCAACCCGCTCAAAATCAGAATTTAAATAATGGTGCTGGCCAAACCTCTGGAAGTGCCATAAATCAAACAGGAAATAATCCTGCAAATGGTTTCGGCGGAAGAAGCAATCCAGCTAACCAACCCGTTCAAACTCAGAACGGAAATAATACTGGCAATTCTTTTGGTGGAAGAAGTAATCAGCCTGCTCAAAATCAAAGTGGACAACCCAATACTGACTGGCGGCAATCCCGTGATTTTGATCGGAACAGAACCCGAAATGATATTCAGCTCCAGCAAAATCAAAATCAGCAGAACCAGATTAATCAGCAACAGAATCAGCAACGCCAACAACAGAATCAGCAGCAGATGCAGCAAAGGCAACAACAAAATCAGCAACGTCTGCAACAAAATCAACAGCGGCAAATGCAGCAAAATCAGCGGCAACAACCGCAACCGCAGCAACAACAACGCCCGGAACGACAAGAGAAGCCGGAGCGAAATAACAGTTAGAAAATAAATATTATTAAAAAGCTTCTCCGAAATGCCGGAGAAGCTTTTTTATGCTGAAAAATTTAGTCGATAAAAACAGTATTGCTTTTGGCTGATTTTAGGTGCTTCTTTTATCGGGATAAAATGTGTGCAACTTATTGTGTTGTAGCTGCTTCCTGTTTTAAATAGGGTTTAATTTTGTTGTATAAACCTTCGGGCGTATAAGGTTTTAAAAAATGATCGGTGAGGCCATCCTGATGCAAATTTTCCAGGTCCAGGCCAAAAACGCTTCCTGTTAAGGCAATGATTGGTATGGTTTTATACTTTTCCTGCGGTTGCTTCCGGATTAGTTTGGTGGCTTCCAGGCCGTCCATCACCGGCATGTGCAAATCCATCAAAATCAAATCATAGTCTTTTACCATAGCCATCTCATAAGCCTCGAGTCCGGTTGCGGCAAAATCAGCTTCCATGCCCCATTTTGCAAGTATTTTTTTGGCAAGCGTACGGTTAATCTGGTTATCATCGGCTACTAAAACGTTTGCCATAATCTGCTCAAATAAAATGTTGGTAATAGGTTTTTGCTGCTCAACCGAAGTACGTTTAAAGCTGATTTGGAAGCAAAAATCTGATCCTCGTCCCACTTCGCTTTTTACTTCGATAACAGATTGGTGTAATTCAATTAGTTTTTGCGTGATGGTTAAGCCCAAACCCGTGCCTCCATATTTACGTGTTGTTTCGGTGGATGCTTGGGAGTAAGCTTCAAAGATAAATTTGAGTTTATCTGCTGCAATGCCAATGCCTGTATCTGAAACACAAAATTTTATCAGTACTAATTCCGGTGTTTCTTTTTCTAAACTAAGGGATAATTTAACTTCGCCACGTGCCGTAAACTTAATTGCATTGCCCAACAAATTCATCAGGATTTGATAAAGCCGTGTACTGTCTGCCAAAACCAGTTCCGGAATTTTAGGATCAATATCTAAGTTTAAAGCTAAATTGTTGTTTTCGAGCTTAAAAGTAAGTGTATGCAGCGTTTGCCGGGCAAGTTGTTTTAAATCTACCGGAACGGACTCCAGCTGCATGTTGCCGGTTTCTATTTTGGTAAAATCTAAAATATCATTTACTAATTTTAATAAATTTTCGGATGAGAATTTCAGAATATTCAGGTTTTCGAGCTGATACGGGGCAGGATTTTCTTCCAGCAAAACACGGCTCATACCAATAACAGCGTTGATAGGTGTGCGTATTTCGTGACTCATTACAGAAATGAAAGTTTCTTTGGCACGGCTAAGCTGCAATGCTTTTTCGCGAGTCCGAATCAGTTCTTCTTCTGCCTTTTTTCGAGCACTAATATCCATCAAAATACCCAAATGGCGCTCCACAACTCCTTCGCTGTTGTGTAATGGAGTGCTGTGTATCAATAACCAAATCGGTGTTCTGTCTTTTTTGTAAACCAGAAGTTCTACTTCGTAAGCCTGATGATTGCTAACGTTCTGCTTCGCTTTATCATATGCATCAATATTTGTTAATTCACCTACAAATCTCGAATCCAGTGCGGTTCCCTTCAACTCATATAGGTTCCAGCCCAGCATTTTTTCTGCAGCTTTGTTTAGCCAGATTAATTCTTCTTTTTCATTTCTGATCAGTACACCAACTTCTGATTTTGTTACCACAGCCGATAGTGTTTGTAAATCGTATTCTATTTGTTTACGTTCGGTAATGTCTTTAAGAATTTCGATGCTGCGGTTTGTTTTGCCATGCTCATCCAGGATTACAGAATTTACAACTGAAAGCCAGATAGAATCCTGGTTTTTTTTATAAGCAAGTAATTCTATGGTAAAAGAACTGTTTTTATTTACCTGATGTTCTGCATATTCAAGTATCTGCGGATCTGTTTGTTCACCGGTGATGATTCTGCTGAGTTGATGTCCTTTTACATCAGCTAAAGCATAGCCGGTAATGGTTGTAAATGCTTTGTTTACCCATAAAATATTGTTATTGGCATCATTAATCACCACGCCATTGGTTACATGGCTGGCTACTAAAGATAGCTGTTGCAGTTCCTGTTCTGCTAAAATTTGTTTGGTTACATCACGGGCATTACTTAGCCACAGCCCGTTCTCGTTTACATTATTAATTGAAAACCAGCGGATATCTCCGTTTTTTGCAATTACTTTTGCCGAAAACTCCAGGCGGTCTTCTCCTTGTTGCAGGCTATTCTGCATGGTTTGTATAACCTGCTGATCATCAGGAGCACAAAAATCTAATATTGACCGCCCAATAAACTCTTCAACTTTATACCCTAATATCTGTTCTGCAGAATTATTGATAAATTCTATTTTACCTTCTAAATCAGATATACAGTGTATTTCGCCAGAGTTATTGAATAAGGATTGAAACTGATGTTGTTTAGTTACAAGTTCTTTTAGCTCCCGATTTTTTTTGGAAGCTTCCATATGCATCATAGTTTCATCTGCCAGAAACTGTAATGCCTGTTTTTGCTTGTCATTTAATAAGTTAGGCTGATCATCAAAAACACAGATTGTGCCTAAAATATAGCCATCCGGGTTAACCAGCGATACCCCGGCGTAATACCGCACGCCATTATCACCTGCTACCAATGGGTTATTTTTAACCCGATCATCCAGTAAGGTATCGGGTATTTCAAGCAGGCTATCTTGCAAAATGGTGTATTTACAAAAAGAAATATCTCTGGAAAGCTCGCAAAATTCTATCCCTACCTTTGATTTTAACCATAACCGGTGATCATCAATCAGGCTGATTGCGGCCATTTTAGTATTGCAGATATAGCAGGCCAGGTTAGTAATAGAATTATACTGCTTTTCAGCTTCGGTATCCATTAGATTATAAGCAAATAAAGCTTTTAATCTTTCTTCTTCTAAGGCAAGACTCATAGTACCAAACTTGATTAATCCGTATTTCTAATATGAAACCTTTTACTACGTATTGCCGATGTTAAAGTTATAAATTGTATCAGGTTTTAAGTTGGTTGATGCTTGAATGCGGGACAGCCAATACTCCCGTTGCTGCCAGGCCAATGCTTGTTTTAGCAGGGTAAATTTAAGCTGAAAATCAAAACGAATGTTTCTGATTAATAGTCGTTAATTCGGCAATACAGCTAAAAATTAACCAGTTACGAAACTTACTTTTTAGCATTTCCGTAAGCCTATTAACAGGTAAAATCAAGAATAACAGCTTGATTTTACCTGTATTAACCCAAACATATGCTGTATAAACTAAGGATGCTGATTGAAATTCTGATCGGAAATCCGGTTGCAACCAATATTGAAGAGCGGATTTTTAATTCTGTATCCTTGTTTACTGCTTTTGTGCTGGTGCCCAATGCCATCATTAATTATTTGCTAAGTTTACCTTTGCTGAGCCTGCTGATGCTGATAACGGCGGTTGTAACCTTTAGTTTGTACTATATTTCCCGTGTTAAACGTAAATTGAATGTTGCCATAATTCTTTTCGGTTTAATTGGTAATGCTGTTTTAACCATCAATTTTTATTATAATTCTGGCATAACGGGGCCAACCTTCCTTATTTTTATTTTGCTGGTATTTTTATTAATGGCAATTGCCCCAAAAGCGCAGCATTTGTTTTGGATGACCGTGAATTTTTCTACCGTAACGGCACTGTTGATTATATCCTATTATCATCCAAATTTCGTTAAAAGTAACTATGCAACCCGGTTTGATCTTTTTGCTGATTTTGAATACAGCTATATCATAGTAGTTATGCTGATTGGGTTGGTAATGGTTTACTTTAAAAATACCTATAATCACCAAAAAACATTATTAGAAAACAAAGCGCAGGAGTTAGTAAACGCCAATCAAACCAAGAACAAACTACTTTCCATTATTGCGCATGATTTGCGCTCGCCGATGGCATCCATACAAAACTACCTGGAGATTTTGAACGAGTATAAGTTTACCAACGAGGAAAAGAAAACGATGGAGCTGGAGCTGCTATCTAAAACCAAAAACACGGATCAGTTGCTTTCCAATCTGTTATATTGGTCTATGAACCAGATGAATGGCGTTAAAGTAAACCTGGTTGCATTAAACCTGAAAGAAACGGTTGAGCCGGTTTTACAGCTTATTCAGGTATCGGCCAACGAGAAAGGCATCGAGATCGATAACTTATTATCCGCCCAAATTATGTTAGAAGCTGATAAGGATATGCTGCAGCTAATGGTACGAAACTTAGTAAACAATGCAGTGAAATTTACCCTTCCCGGCGGGAAAATAAGGGTGTGCTGTAAAATTGAAAATCAGCAATGTAAGGTAATGGTTACAGATAATGGTGTTGGTATTGCTGAAAAATATCATGCTGGTATTTTTTCTATGAAAACGGATTCTACCTACGGAACCAATCAGGAAAAAGGCACTGGTTTAGGTTTGGTATTGTGCAAAGAATTTGCCGAATTGCAAAACGGAACCATTGGTTTTAAGAGTAATGAAGGCGGTGGAACAACCTTCTACTTTACACTAAAATTAATCAGTCATAAAGAAACCTTGTCAGATACTATTATTCAAAACGAGTGCTGCTCCGAAAAGGTAAATTAAGGCAATGCTTCTTTTACCGGTAATAATTAATTGAGTTATATAAATAGTTTCGACCCAATTTTTACCCGATAAAAGAAGTATCTTATTTCAAACGACTGAATCCTGCTGCCGGTTTTACAAAAACAGGATTTGCTTTAGGTTGCATTTTTAAATAAGCCGGGCGTGTAGCTGCATGTGCCGGCTGATTGTTGCATTTGCCCAACAAAGTATAAATTACAACAAAAATTACGATGGTTGACAGGCAGCCGCCGCCTAATTTTTTGGCTCCCCAGGCCGCAATAATAGTTCTAAAAAAATTATTCATCTCTTGTTTTTTATTTCGGTAACGTGGTTTTTTAAATATAGTTTAAATTGAGGTGAGTTTTTATGCAGGAGCTTGACTGATTATCCTATGATAAAATGCTAAACGAAGAAGTGCATTACCGTTATGTAATCGGTATGCAATCACTAAAAGATGAGCAAATAAGCTAAGCAACTAACCATTGTGCAAAGGGCCTGAAAATTTATGTTTTCAGGCCCTTTTTTGTTTTAAAGGAAATAAAACAATCAAACCACCCGGTAGCGGATCAAACATTGATTCGGATATTTTTCTGAAACAACCAGCACCGGCAGAAATATTCCGCACAACGCTTACCAACCAGCCGTTAAGTAAAGATTTCACGACGAGCTGAAAATTTTACAATTTTTAAAAGTAATTTACCGGCATAAAAGAAGCATCACCCAAAAAATAAGAAATACATGAGCGACACCACTGTTTTTAAGCCCTCCTTACGTTTGATTGATGCCACCATGCTGGTTGCCGGCAGCATGATTGGCTCCGGAATTTTTATTGTGAGTGCCGATATTACCCGCAACGTGGGCAGTGCAGGCTGGCTGATTGCCGTGTGGCTGATTACCGGTTTCATGACCCTGACCGCTGCTTTAAGTTATGGCGAATTGAGTGCCATGTTCCCCAAAGCGGGCGGCCAATATGTGTATCTAAAAGAAGCATATAATCCGCTGGTGGGGTTTTTATATGGATGGAGTTTTTTTACGGTGATCCAAACGGCAACCATTGCAGCTGTTGGCGTGGCTTTCGCAAAGTTTACAGCCTATTTGGTTCCGCAAATCAGTGAAGATTTGGTAGCTATAAATCTGGGCTTTCTAAAAATCTCGCCGGCGCAACTGCTTTCCATTGTGCTAATTGTGTTTCTCACTTTTGTGAACAACCGCGGCGTAAACAGTGGTAAAATCATCCAAACTGTTTTTACCCTTGCAAAATTGTTGAGCTTGCTTGGGCTGATCGTTTTTGGTTTTTACGCCTTCAACCATAAAATCTGGAATGAAAACTGGCACACGGCTGGCGTTTGGAATCTGCATAAAATTAATAAAGATGGTACAACAGCCAGTTTAACAACAATTGCCGCATTGGGAGCCATTGCTTCGGCTATGGTAGGATCAATTTTCAGTAGTGATTCCTGGAACAACGTCACGTTCATCGCTGGAGAAATCAAGAATCCTAAACGAAATATCGGCCTGAGTCTGGCTTTGGGAACTTTAATTGTAACAGCCATTTACATTGCTACCAATGTGATGTACACTGGCGTTTTATCGCTGCACGAAATTGCTTTTTCCGAAAAAGATCGCGTGGCGGTAACCGCTTCTGCACAAATTTTTGGCAGTGCGGGCACCATTATCATTGCACTGCTGATTATGGTTTCTACTTTTGGCTGCAATAACGGATTGATTATGGCAGGTGCCAGAGTATATTATTCGATGGCAAACGATGGTCTGTTTTTCAAAAAAGCAGGTACGTTAAACAAAAATGCCGTACCCGGCTTTGCGCTTTGGATACAATGCGTCATCGCCAGTTTATGGTGTTTAAGCGGAAAATACGGAGATTTGCTGGATATGATTTCCTTTGTGGTGGTAGTTTTTTACATGCTCACCATCATCGGTATTTTTATTTTACGTAAAAAAATGCCCGATGCCGAGCGCCCGTACAAAGCTTTCGGTTATCCGGTTTTGCCGGTGCTGTACATTATTATGGGGTTGGCTTTCTGTATTTTGCTGATCAAATTTAAACCCGAATATACCTGGCCCGGATTGATTATTACACTGGCTGGCATCCCAGCTTATTACTTGATTATCGGTAACCAAAAAAAGGTTATTGTTAATTAATTTTCGTTTTTACTTCGGATTCAATTCGCCATTAACTTCAATAAATTGATTATTAATCAATTTTAAATGCCTATGCTGTTTTTAACAGGTATTTTTTGGAATGGAAAATTACAAAAGCAAATCTCAAAATGATAAAACTGTTATCATTTTAAAAAGCCGGATTTAATAAAATCAGCATGAAAAAAAAGATAACAGCCATTTGCCTGTATGCCAGATATGCAATTAGTTAATACTGTTTTTAGGCATATATTTTGGTTAAGGCAAAAACTATATCTTAACAACATGAAATACTGGTTTTTTACGGCGATACTGTTTTTAGCCACCTTTTTTGTGCAAGCGCAGGATTCCGTTAAAAATAAAAGTAACCTTACCATCAGCGGTTATGCCGAGCTGTATTTTGGCTATGATTTTAATAAACCTCCAACTAATAATCGGCCCGGTTTTGTGTATTCGCATAACCGGACCAACGAGGTGAACCTAAATTTAGGTTTCATTAAAGCTGGTTACGATAACGGCGCAATACGGGCAAATTTAGCGTTGATGGCCGGAACTTACGCCAATGCCAACCTGGCTGCCGAACCTGGTGTTTTCAAAAATGTTTTTGAAGCGAATGCGGGCATCAAGCTTTCCAAAACAGCCAATATTTGGGTTGATGCCGGAATTTTTGCCTCGCATATTGGTTTTGAAAGTGCAATTTCTAAGGATTGCTGGGTGCTGACACGCAATATTGCTTCAGACAATACACCTTACTATGAATCCGGCGCAAAAATTACTTACGCCACAAATGATGGGAAGTTAACGTTAACTGGCTTGTATTTAAATGGTTGGCAGCGTATTTATCGGCAAAATGGTAACAGTCAGCCAGCTGGCGGTGTACAAGTTTATTATAAGCCAGCAGATAAAATTACGTTAAATTACAGCAATTATTTAGGAACGGAAGGTGCGGATTCGGTACGTGTGCGTCGTTTTTACAACAATTTTTATGGGATTTTTCAACTCAGTAAAGCTTTCGGTTTAACGGCTGGCTTTGATTATGGCATCCAGCAAAAAGCCAAAAATAGCAATGATTATTATAACATACTTTCGCCCGTTGTGATTGCGCGCTATCAGTTTACTAATAAATGGGCGCTTGCCGGCCGGATAGAATATTACCAGGATAAAAACGGTATAATCATTGCCAGCAGCACGCCAAACGGTTTTAAAACTACGGGCTGTTCTTTAAACGTTGATTATGCACCGGTTAGCAACGCCGTGATTCGGTTGGAAGGTAAAATGTACGATAGTAAAGATGCCATTTTTGTGCGAGTAGGCAACGCAGTAAACACCAGCCCCTTATTAACGGCCAGTTTTGCAGTTTCATTTTAAAGTAGGATCATGAAAATACAAAACAAACTTCGCCTGGGCTTCGGCTTTTTATTTGTGGTGGTGCTGTTTTTTGGGATCATTTCTATTTTTTATGTGAACGAAATCTCCAATAGTGCCAAAGTGATTTTGAAGGACAACTATAAATCCTTGAATTTTGCCCGAGAAATGCGTTCTGTTTTAGATGAGAACAGCTTACCGCTTAATTTATTATCGGCACAAAAATTTGAAAAACAGTTAGTAAACGAGGAACAAAACCTAACAGAGCGCGGCGAGCAGCAAGCCGTAAAAAACCTGCGTACTGCTTTTATCGGCATAAAAACAGCATCAACCGAACCTGCAAAACTTTTGCGGGAGGAGAAAGTGGCGCGGCGGCAGTTGCGGCAAATTGAGGTGCTGAACATGAATGCCATCGTTCATAAAAACGATATGGCGCAGGCTTCAGTTAAAAAAACGGTGCTGTATCTGGGTTTGGCAGGCACTTTTACTTTTTTGGTGCTGTTTAGTTTCAGTGTCAATTTCCCGGGCTTTATTGCTAACCCACTACATACTTTGCTGGAAGGTATCCGCGAGATTAGCCGCAACAATTACAGCAAGCGCATCCATTTTGATAACCACGACGAATTTGCCGAAGTGGCCAATGCTTTTAATGATATGGCTGCCCGGCTGAACGATTGGGAAAATAGCAATCTGTCCAAAATCATGTCGCAAAAGCTACGTATCGAAACCATTATTGAGCAAATGCACGATGCTATTATTGGTATCAACGAGCAGCAGGAAGTGCTGTTTATTAATTCGGCAGCTAAAAACCTGCTGGGTTTGCAAAACCAAAAAACAGAAGGAAAAACAGTATCTGAAATCACTAAAAACAACGATTTGTTCCGGTCTATCATTGAAGTAAAGCAGGTAGTGCAACCGTTTAAAATTGTGCTGGATGGCAAGGATTCTTATTTTCAGCTGGAAGCACGAGAAATTTTGGTGCCAAATCTGGAACCCCGCCATTTGCAAATCCTTAACATCGCTACAAAATCTGCCGGAAAAGTTTACCTGCTGCGTAATATTACCGAATTTAAAGAGCGTGACGAAGCCAAAACCAATTTTATCGCCACCATTTCGCATGAGTTAAAAACGCCGATTTCTGCCATGAAACTGAGCTTGAAACTACTGAAAGACAGCCGGGTGGGAGATTTAAACGATGAGCAGGAGCAGCTGGTGCAAAACATAAGTGAAGATGCAGAGCGCTTGCTTAAAATCACTTCCGAGCTTTTAAATCTTTCGCAAGTGGAAACCGGCAATATTCAGCTCAACTTCCGGCCGGCGCGCCCCGAACAAATTTTGGAATATGCAATGAAGGCCGTTAAGTTTGAAGCCGACCAGAAAGGAGTGCTAATTGAACAACTAATTAGTTCAAAAATTACTGATATTCAGGTGGATATAGAGAAAACAGCTTGGGTGATGATTAATTTGCTATCGAACGCTTTGCGATACAGCCCGGCAAGATCGAAAATTATGGTAAAAATTGTTGCTAAAGGAAGTGTGGTTGAGTTTTCGGTACAGGATTTTGGAAAAGGTATTGAAAAAAGGTATCAGGAACGGTTATTTGACCGCTATTTCCAGGTACCAGCAGACGGACAAAATAAATCCGGCTCTGGTTTAGGGCTGGCGATTTCCAAAGAGTTTATTTTAGCCCAAAATGGCGTAATTGGTGTAGAAAGTGAAGTAGGCGCGGGTAGCAAATTTTATTTTCAACTGCCTGTTTTTGTGCACGAAAGTTTGCTTGTTAATAGGTAGTTTATTTGCTTCTTTTAGCCGCCTGATTTTAGGTCGATAAAAGAAGCATTAGCTGTTTATCTAATCTCTACTACACCATCAACCACTTTGGGAAACTTAGTAAAAACCGCATCATCATGCCCTGGAACGATGAACTTTTGATTACTGACCAAAGTTTTCATGCGTTGCATAGCTTTTACATAACCAGCCGGATCCAGCGTGCCACCATTTGCAGCAGGCAATAAATGCTCCAAATTGTAATAAATCCAAATATTATCCGAAGCCAGCACAATTTTATTTACACCGGTTTGCACCAGCACGTACTGCGAATTGTAGGTGTGTTTTGAACCGGTATAAACCTTGATGCCAGGGATAATTTCTTGATCATCACCATTTATCAGTGTTACTTTACCAGATAAATTAAGATCAACTAACTGGCGCACATCATTTTTTGCAAAACCTCCTTTATCACCATTTTTCTGCCAGGCAGAACCTACAAAATAATTGTAATCTTCTTTTTGCATCCAGATCTGCGCATTGGGGAACAAACCAATGCCATCAATATGATCCCAATGCGGGTGACTTAAAATTATATCGGTAATATCTCCGGCTTTTACACCCAACTTCAACAGTGCAGAATCTGGCCGATGATAACTGCTCAGCTTAAAATCTTTGGCATCTTCCATATCCTGCCAGAAACCGGCATCTACCAAAATATTTTTACCATTTCCTTTAATCAGCCAAACCATAAAATCAATTTTAACGTTTTGCGATTTTGGGCCGCTCGCCGCCCAATCGGCAACTGAAAACGGATAACCGGAAGTGGCAAATTTAACGGCATACACTTTATAAACTTCAGTCTGGGCATTGACAAAATTTATTCCCAATAGCGTGATTAAAATTGATAGGATGAGTTTTCTCATGTGGTTAAATTAATCATAATTGTACGATATTTTTAGCATCATAATAAAGTACAAACTGGTCTTTGAATAACAGCTTATGGCTTTTATTAAATCAAACTTAAACTTAATTGCCGCCAATAATTATATTTACTGCTACGGAACGTATGCTTCTTTTATCAACATTTTTTAACGATAAATTTAACTGGTAAAAGAAGTATCTGCTAAAAAGAAGCCATAAAATTCTCTGCATAAAAATTAAAAGCCTGGCAGATTTATTTCTATTTTGCAGCATGTCCCGATTAAAATTTTCTTGCCTGTTTGCTGTGTTTTTTGGTTTCATGCTGAATGCTTGCCATATGCCTCAAAACAAAAGTAACACGGTAAATGAGGAGCAGAACATGCATTTTAGTTATGACGATAGCACGCTGACCAATAAGGTTTTGCCGGTAATGATGCCCTACAACCGGTTAATTGACCCGGCTGGGAAGGTGATTTCTTTTGGCAGCCCTGATCTGGAAAACCACAGCATGGATGTTAAGCTGCTTCCCGGCAGTAATGAAATAGTGGTGGAAGATCGTTATGGAATTGCAGTAATGGATACAGTTAGCCAAAAAGTTACTGCACGATGGACGTACAGCGACGATCCAAAGCTGGCGGGTTTAATGAGTACATATTCGGGTTTGAAGGTTTACAAAATCAACCATATTAACCAGATTTTTTGGAGTGCGGCGGTGTCTAATGGCAGCAAATCGCGCTCTTGTGTGTTGCAGGCTTCGTTGGAAAACGGCAGGCTGAAAATAGTGAACGTGATTGATTTTAAGCCGGAAGCGCCATCGCCATTAGCTTTGCCAAACGAGGTTTTTATCAACCCCGAAAATGGCGAAAACTTTTTGTACGTGGTTTTGAATGGGAATAATCAATTAGTAAAAATCGACCTTAAAAACAGTAAAACCGTTTGGACAAAACCTACCGGTGTGGCACCATATGGTATTACCATTGTTCAAAATAAAATTTTTGTAAGCAATTGGGCCGGTCCTATTCCAACAGATACCATGCGAGAAACGGCAGGCGTACCTTATGGTAAAACCTATACCGACCCGAAAACCGGTGCTACGGCTACAGGAACGGTTTCGGTTTTTGAGCCTGAAACCGGAAAAGTATTGAAAGAAATTAACGTTGGCCTGCATCCAAATGCCATCATCAACAGCAGCGATGGCAAGTTTATTTATGTAGCAAATGGAAACAGTGATAAGGTATCGGTTATTTTTACTCAAAATCTGAAAGTGGTGGAGGAAATTCCGGTGAAATTAATACCGGGTAAAAACAGTTTCATCGGTGATACTCCGAATGCGCTGGCTTTAAGCGGCGACAATAAATTTTTGTATGTGGCCAACGGATTGGACAATGCGGTGGCTGTTGTAAAATTAGGGATAAAAGCAGCATCAAACGGATCGGGCAGGAGTGAGGTTTTGGGTTTTATCCCAACGGAAGCTTATCCCGGTGGATTGGCAGTTGCCGGCAAAACCCTGTTTGTAACCAATTTGGAAGGAGAAGGCTCGCGCGTAGGCAGCAACGAAATGGGTGCCGGTGCAAGGGCTGAAATTCCGACCAGCTCGGTTCCGGCAGCAACCATCCCGGCAGCTAAAGTTGCAGCAGGATCAATTCCGGTTGGTAAAGCTGTAGTTGGCTCAGTTGCGGCAGGCCCGGTTCCGGTTGGATCAGCTGGTGAAGCTTTTAATACGCATCATCAAAAGGCTACGGTTTCTATTATTCAAAAACCTGACAATCAATTATTAATGCAATATACCAAGCGTGTAAAAGTGTTAAATTTAACTTTCCGGCAGGAAATTGCGCGCCTGCTTCCACGTAAAAACATCGCCCCAAAACCAATACCCGAACGCATTGGTGAGCCGTCGGTTTTTAACCATGTGCTGTATATCATCAAGGAAAACCGTACTTACGATCAGGTTTTAGGTGATATGCCCGAAGGCAATGGCCAGCAATCACTTTGTGTTTTTGGTGATCAGGTGACGCCAAACCAGCATAGCTTGGCGCGGAATTTTTTGTTACTGGATAATTATTATGCTTCTGGAAAATGTTCTGCCGAAGGACATCAATGGACGGATGCCGCAATGGTGACCGATTATGTGGAAAAAAGTGTGCGTGCCTGGTTTCGCAGTTACCCGCACGTGCAGGAAGATGCACTGGTGTATGATAGCAATGGCTTTATCTGGAATAACGCGGCGGATCATGGCAAAACGGTGCGGATTTATGGTGAAGCTTGTGCACCACATTTTGATAACAAGTTAAACTGGATCGATATTTACCAAAATTATAAAGCTGGCAAACCGTTTAAATTCTTCAATACGAGTACAATTTCACGCGTCCGGCCAATGCTTTCGCAAAATTATCCGGGTTCGGATGATCACCGCATAAACGAACAGTTGCGGGCAACGGCTTTTATAAACGAACTGAAAGAATATGAGCAAAAGCCCGGCGATCAGCTGCCGCAATTAATGGTAATGGCCTTGTCATCCGATCATACAGTGGGCACGCGGCCAGGTTTCCCAACTCCGGCGGCAATGGTAGCTGATAATGATCTGGCTTTGGGTAGAATAATTGAAGCCGTTACTAAAAGTCGTTTTTGGAAAAATACGGTCATTTTTGTAACCGAAGACGATTCGCAGGCAGGTTGGGATCATGTTTCGGCCTATCGTACTACCGGTTTTGTGGTGAGTCCATACTCAGTTTTTAAACATAAAATTTCTACCAATTACAACCAGGTGAGCATGGTACGTTCCATTGAGCAGATTTTGGGCATCCCGCCAATGAATATTATGGATGCCAGCGCTTTGCCTATGTTTAAATGTTTTACAGATAAACCTTCCACCCAAACCTATCAAAATCTGGCCAATCAGGTTCCGATTGATCAGCTTAACCCCAAATTAGCAGCGTTAAAAGGAGCTGCATTACATTTTGCCAAGCTTTCTTTGCGGCCGGAATATGATCATATCGATGGCGGAAATGATGATGTTCTAAACCGCATCATCTGGTTTTCGACCAAAGGAAAGAAAACCTATCCCGCCAGCCTGGCAGGCAAGGATGCAGATGATTAAGTTTGTTTTTTGAAATCTGACTGAACATTTTAATTATTTTTTACAATCCGTGTGGCGAGTGCATCTATTCGGTATTATCTAACGTCATTTTTGTGGCTTCTACCAATCGTTCCAGCATTTGCTTTTCATAATGGCCAATTGCTGTTTTTAAGTCTGTAAAATTAGAACTGGTTAAACATATACTTAGTTTTAAAGCATCCAGCATGGCTGTTTAAAAGATCAAACAATATATTTTAATCCAAAAAATCATCAATACTTCTTTTATGCCTATAAATTTATGCTCAATATTATAGGCATAAAAGAAGTTCAGAGCTTATTTAATCTAAGCTTACCAATGCCGTATTGTCATCCGTATTACGGTCAACCAACTTATAAACCGGGTCAATCCCTGCCCGTACAGGTTTTTCCTTGCTAAAAACAGTAATCGTGTTTTTTTCTTTGGTAAACTTTTGCCTCTGCAGATAAGTCAGTTTTTCCTTGCCGTTTTTGTCCATTGTAAAAACGCCAATATCGATGTAATCTTTAATTGGTGTAGTTTTTTCGTTGCCGCTCCGATCTGCATAATATTTAACAGTTTGAACCGGAAGTGTAACTTGGTAACCGCCAGCTACTTTTTTGGCTGTTGGGTTAATTACCCGGTTTTCAAACAACGTAATTTTGCTGTATAAATCATCCACTACATATTTTAAACTATCGGGTGTTACTTCTTTTAGATAACCTGTTAATACATCCGAAGTTGGATAAATATCTTTATTGCCATAATTTGCTATGAGCTTGCGCAAAGCCTTGTTCATGTTGTCTTCACCGATGTAATCCTGCATGGCAAAATTCGCTAACGTCCCTTTTTGATAATGGATATATTGCTGATTATCAGTCTGATCTAAAGGATTTTCATTCTTTTTTTCTACCGATCTTCCTTGTAAATAGCCATCAAGCTCATATTTTAAATAACGGCGCAACTCTTCCAGTGGCAATGTTTTTTTAAGCAGCATCAGTGCGCTGTATTGCGCTAAACTTTCCGAAAACATCTGGTTGCCTACGGTATTGGCCTCGCAAACCTGGTGACCCCACCATTGGTGGCCCAACTCGTGCGCCGTAACGTAATAGGCCATATCCAGCTTGTCTTTTTTATTACGGAAGATGAAACCAATAGCTTCTGAAAAAGGGACTGTATTTGGAAAAGATTGTGCAAAAGTACGGTAGCGCGGAAACTCAATAATGCGCATTTGCTGATAAAGAAACGGACTAAAATTTTTGCTGTCATAATTCAGTCCGTCCTTCAAACTCGTCATCATGGTATTTAAGTTGTAAGAATGATCTTTGTGATAATAAATTTCCAGGTTTACATTGTGCCATTTATCGCGTTTCACCGCAAATTTTCCGGAAATGATATTAAAGAAATTAAAAATCGGCTTATCCATTTGATAATGAAAATAAGCGCGATCGTCTTTTTTCCATTGATTTTTTAAGTAGCCTGGTGAAATAGCAATCTGATCCGGTGCCGTGCTGATGGTTAAATCCAAACCGGTATGGCCGCGCTGCTGAAATAAATTAACCATTCGTGCCAAAGTATCTGTCCGCAGCGGCAATCCCTGCTGCTCTTTCAAGCCTCTCTTTTGCCGGTCTTCTGTATCGCCTAACTCCAAGTTCCGGTCGTAACCTAACTGCGGAAAAATATCAGTATTGTTGATAAAAGTACCGTTAGTTACATAGCTTTGATTGTCGTCATTATTGGTAAAATCCTTTTTACTTCTTTTACCTTGCAATTCTAACTGCAAAGAATCGCCGGGTAGCAGTGGTTCAGCCAGTTGATAGATTTTCAGGTAATAATCAGGATAGTTTTTAACGAGCCTGGCTGCTTTGCTAAAGTTCATTTTGCTGTAATGCAATAAATCATCTGCCGGTTCCTGTAGCAGCAGTTGCCTGATCGGCACATGCATCAGGTTTTTGTAAGTTACCTTGGCATTTAAATTCAGATTACCTTTTTCCGGAAATAAATCAACCGTTCCAACTACATTTACCACACTTGGCTGCAACAGCTTACCATATTTGGGTTTAATCTCTTTTTCGTAAGCTGCCTGCAAATCTTTTTGCTGTTCGGGATTGCGATACCTGTTGAGAATGTTGGTATTGTAGTAGTAATAGCTGCCTGATAAAACTGCAACAAAGAGGCAAACTGCCATGTAAAATTTTTGCCCAGAGCCAAAACGGTTCCTAGCATTTTTCATTCTGAATGAATAAGCAGTATCTGTGCCTCGCGGATAAAATAAAACGGCAATGCCCAGCAATATGCCGGCAATAGCCATCCAGAAAATTTTGAGCACTACAAAATGGTTTATCGTTGCTGCAAAGCCATTCATGTCAGAATAATTTCCTACGCCGCCGCTGTTCGGGATCAGCAGATCGTAGAACACTTTCATCCGGGGCGCAAAAATGATGTAGATATAAAATAGAATGGCTATGGCATAGCCAATAAACTTGTTGCTGAAAATGCTTTGGATGAAAATAGACATGGCAATATAAATCAGCATCGGCACATAAATCCGGAGCATCAGCACTTTGAGGTAAACATCCAGTTCTATCCGGTGAAAACCTTTAAATAACTGAATGATGGCACCCACAGGAATCATGAGCAGCACATAAACTAAAATTGCGCCTGCCATCGCCAAAAATTTGCTTAAAACGGGTACACTGTAACCCACAGGTAAAGCATCAAAAATTTGGTTGAAGCGGATTTCGTTTTCTTTCCAAACGATTTCTCCGCAGTAAAACAGAACCATAATGCTGATGATAAGGCTAACCTGTGCCGCAATAAAACCTGCCGTGAGCGAAGAAAGCGGATAAAGCTCTTGGCCGTACCAGGTAGTGGCATATTCTGCATTAATGGCAATCAGGATGATACCGATCAAACTAATGCCGATAAATGGTACCGAACGGACAATTTCTTTAAAATATAAACGGGTAAGTGCCCAAACCTGATTTAGCCAGGTGTTTGCGTTGTAAACTGGTGCAGAAAAAGGAATTGGCTGTGCATCCGGAACGGGGCCTACTACTCCTTTTACCGCCTTTTTTTTGTATAAGCCGGTATATACCGCCCGAAATTTGAACACAGAATAAGTAATGATAAAAGAAGCAATGCCCACACTGAGCCATAATAACCTGTTCAAAAGTAAAAGCCCGGTGAAAGGAATGGTAAGTGTGTTTTTTTCGGCTACCGTCCAGTATCTGGTCATCGCATCCAGTGGATAATAACCAAAAGGATCAATAATAGCAGCTTTGCGGATGTTTTCTACATCGCCCACCAGCGTTTGCACCACAATATAAATTGCCAGCAAAACAATGGCTTGCAGGTAAACAAAAAGCATTTTCCGGCTTAAAGCGCCACTTGCAAAAAATAGACAGGAAAACACAAACATGTTTGATACAATCAGTACCAGCCAGGGCTTAAAAAACTGTCCGAAAGTAACCGGCAGCAGTTTGGCTTTATCAATCCAGGGCATGTGGCAACCGATATAGGTGCCTAAAACAAAACCGAAACTGATCAAAATTAGGATGATAAAAGAACCTAAGAAACGGCCGATGAGGTAACTGCTTTTATTGATGTTGGTGGTGAAAATGAGCGACTCCATTTTGTACTCAAAATCACGGATTATCGGAACGCCCATTATTGCCGAAGCAATAAAAAGCCCTGGAATCAAACTGAAAACGCCCGCAATGTTAAAAATAACGATGGAGGAATTTTGCTTGATTTTTCCAATGTCGCCACCAAACTGAATACCATTCCAGCTAACAGCCAGAAATGCAAGCAGCAGAAAAATAGAAAAATAAATATAAGTTGCCGGCCGGTTAAGCCGGTATTTCAGTTCAAACTTGATTACTTCCCAAAGCATAATTTCAATTTAAACGGTTTGTGATTCTGATAAACGGCCAACAATGTAGGAGAAGTAAACATCTTCCAGGTCTGGATTTGCAGCTTCAAAACCTTCTTCCGGCTGCGCATCTGCAAACACATGCAAAGTTGGTTTACCCGCAATCAGTTTATCAGATATAACCCTAAAACGCTCTTTATAAGCCGGAGCCAGGCTGCGTTCTACCCGTTTTTTCCATATTTTTCCTTGCAATGCTTCCAAGGCAGTTATCGGGTGGCCTTGCATCAGCACTTCACCTTTATTAATAATCGCCATATCGGTACAAAGCTCTTTTACATCTTCCACAATATGCGTAGACAAGATTACAATTGTATCTTCACTTAACTCGCCCAGTAAATTTAAAAAGCGGTTTCGTTCTGCAGGATCCAAACCTGCCGTTGGTTCATCTACAATAATCAGTTTTGGGTTGGATAACAAAGCCTGCGCAATACCGAAACGCTGTTTCATGCCGCCGGAATAACCGGAAAGATGCTTTTTCCGATCGTTAAATAAATTGGTTTTATGCAGCAGGGAAGTAACCAAATCCCGTCTTTCACTTCCTTTGATGATCCCTTTTAATACAGCCAGATGATCTAATAAATCTTCGGCAGAAATTTTAGGATAAACACCAAATTCCTGCGGCAAATAACCTAATGTTCTGCGCAATGCTTCTTTTTGTTTCAATATATTGATAGAACCTAAAGTGATGGTGCCAGAATCAGGTTCCTGTAAGGTTGCAATGGTTCGCATCAAACTTGATTTCCCGGCGCCATTAGGTCCCAGCAATCCAAACATGCCGGAATTGATAGTGAGATTAATGCTTTTTAATGCCTGTACACCATTGGCATAGGTTTTAGATAAGTTTTCAATAATCAATTGCATAGCAAAAAAAGTTTAGTGTTAGATTTAGATCATCTCCATTTTTGGTATAAGATATAAACTATTAAGAAAATGTTACGAATAAAACTGTATTTATTGTGAAAGCCGGAGTGCCTACAAAAACATTTATACAACGTGCTGATTGTTATCAATGGTCCGAAAAAAAGAATTTTCCGGGTTTTGAAGAATGTGTTTTACTTTTTAGCGCCGTTCAGATCTTAACAGAAATAGCAGTAAAAACTTATAAATAAAAAGCCTTCCTCGGAAAAGTAAGGCAAATGAATCAATTTGTAAGTGACCCCGCAGGGATTCGAACCCTGGACCCAGTGATTAAGAGTCACTTGCTCTACCAGCTGAGCTACGAAGTCGTTTTGAAAATGCAATAATACAAATTTTCGTTTTAGTACTAGCTTAACAGCAGACTTGTTGCTGATTTTTATCCGATAAAAACAGTAGTTAATATTTTTTTCATGGATAAAACAAGATGTTCAGAAACTATTGTACATTCACATTACACTTATCAAATTTAAAAACATGAAAAAATTACTGAATTTATTAATGCTGTTTGCCTTTTTTAGCACAGCAGCCTTTGCGCAAACTCCGGCAACACGTACTACCAGCACAGCAGCCAGTACCATGCAAAATGCCAAAAGCGGTGTAGGCATGAAAAAAGACGGTACGCCAGACAAGCGTTACAAAATGAACAAAGCGCAAAAAGCAGCTTCGGCCGGGCCGATGAAAAAAGATGGTACGCCGGATAAACGTTACAAAGCCAACAAAGCGGCTGCTCCTAAAATGTAAGCTGAAATTTGTAAATTGATTAAGCCGGAAAGTATATTTCCGGCTTTTTATTTTTAGGTGAAATCAGTTCAAATGCAATGAACTAAAAAAGGTTCATGCTGTTATCAATCCAAAAACCACCATGAAATACTATTTAACGATACTGTTTTTACTGCCTTTTTCTTTGGGTTTTGCACAAACGGAGACGTTCTCTACCAGAAAAGGTAATTTGGATATTACACCAGTTTTTCATGCGGCGCTGGTAATGCAATGGAATGGCGTAACAGTTTATGCTGATCCTTATGGCGGTGCAGAACGCTACAAAAACATGAAAATGCCGGATTTAATTGTAATCACTCATGAGCATGGTGATCATTTGGATGAAGCAACTTTAGCTGGCCTGGATTTGACTAAAACAGAATTGATTGCGCCGCAAAAAGTAGTTGATCAGCTTAAAAACAAAACTTTTGCCAAAATTACGGTATTGGCAAATGGCCAGAATGCTACCTGCAAAAACATAAAAGTTGAAGCTGTTGGTGCGTATAATATCCCTGAAGAAACCGCCCGGCATAAGAAAGGCGTAGGCAATGGGTACGTACTAACTTTTGGCGGAAAAAGAGTTTACCTTTCCGGCGATACCGACGGCACGCCGGATATGCGTTTGCTCAAAAATATTGATGTGGCTTTTGTGTGCATGAATCCGCCTTATACCATGGATGTTGCGCCTGCCGCCGATGCGGTTTTGGCTTTTAAACCAGCAGTGGTTTATCCGTATCATTACCGCCAGCCCGGCAACAAATTCAGCGATATTGAACAGTTCAAAAAATTAGTGAACGATCAAAACCCGAAAATTGATGTACGTTTGCGCAACTGGTACACGCAGGTACAATAAAATTGGCTGGCATCGGTTTATCAGTTTAATCAAAAACTATTTCATGAACTTCGCTTCTATTAAAATCCACGTACTTCTTTTATCGGTCTTTTTTTTACTTGCTGATACCATTTCGGCACAAAGCAAACAAACGCAAAAGCTGGATGCTTCCGTTCGTGTGCTTCAGGAATTTGGCAAACTTCGCGAAAGTATTCCGAAGCAATTGCTGCAAAAAACAGAAGGCATTATCATTATTCCGGGTTTGATTAATGCTGGTTTTGTGATTGGCGGCAAGCGTGGAAAAGGCATTGCCATGATCAAAAATGAGGATGGAACCTGGAGCAATCCGGTTTTTTTAACTATGACGGGTGGCAGTTTCGGTTTTCAGGCAGGCATACAATCGGTTGATTTGGTACTGGTTTTCCTGAATAAAACTTCATTACTGGAAATTGGTAAAAGCAGCTTTACTTTGGGTGGCGATATATCTGTAGCCGCCGGACCAGTTGGCCGCACATCTTCTGCCGGAACGGATTACAAACTGGAATCTGAAGTTTATTCGTATTCGCGCAGCAAAGGGCTTTTTGCAGGCATCAGTTTAAGCGGTTCTTCGCTTGATATTGATCAGAATGCCAATGATACATTTTATAACGATACTGATAATGCTGCAATTTTATTCGCCAATAAAAAACCATCTGCAGATCCTTCGGTTAAAACTTTAAAACAAACTTTAAACAGTTTGTATCGAAAATAACCTCAAACCAATCCTAATTTATACCGATAAAAACAGCATCACCATGAACGAAACAACATCAGAAAATACCCATCAAACCAGTGCTTCCAGCGAATTTGATATCAACACTATTTTAATTAAAGAACTGGGCATCAACAGTGCCAAAGTAGAAATGATTTTTAGGATGCAGGTAGAAATTTTAGCCTTGCTACAGGACAAAAATACGGAAGAGGTTTTGGGAGAAAAAAATCAACGGGTAAAGGAACTGGCACTGGAATTTTATATTGCCAATAGCAAAAAGATGTAGTTTTAAATATTACGGTGTTATATCTTTTAAAGCCGACAGCGCATAAGCCTGCTTAATAATGGCCGATTGGTTGCTTACCACAAAAGTTTTTAGGGGTACACATTCTACGTTTTTGGCAGCATTGGTTTCGCGGATAGTGATGTTGTGGTCTTTTAACATCTGCAATAAATACGCATGGTCAATCCGTGCTGTTTTTATTGCCTTTAATTCTGCCAGGTTTTTATCAGTTGTAGGAGAAAGTTGCGCAGGTAATTTAACTTGGTATTCTTCCGATAGATTATTTAAATAGTTGCCCATCTGCGTGTAGAGCTGCTCGTTTTGCTTGGCTAATTCTTTTACTTTTTTGCCGGAACCTCTGGCCTGTACCAACTGCGCAGCCTGAACCTGGCTGGTAAAAAAGCCGGAAAGATCATTAGCTAAACGAATATCTGCCGTATCCAACCGTTTTTTTTGAGCAGTTGTTGATGTACCGGTATTGTTTTGAGAATTGTTGCTGCAGGAAAAATTGATTAGCATCAACATAAAAAATAGGTTGTAAAAGAAGTATTTCATCTTAATTTCCAGTTGATTTAAAAATTAATAAACCGGCTGATTTGTTCATCCGTAAATTTAATGGTATCGGCTTCAACCAAATTTCCATCTGCATCAATCTCTTTTCGAATAAATGGAATGTGCAATTTTAACGAAAAAACATGCATGTTCATGTAATTGCACACACCGGTAAAATGATCCACGCCACGGATATTGCCATATTTTCCTGAAGAAATTCCAACTAAAGCCGCTTTTTTATCATAAAAACTTTCCGGAAAATCACAGGCATCCACAAAAACTTTTAACGCACCCGGAAAACTGCCATTATATTCCGGAATGATAAAAATAAATTTTTCTGAACTGTTAACCAGGCTTAAAATGGGTTGAAAGTCTTCACTTCTTTTACCATATAAATCTGTTTTCAAGAAGCTATCCGGTAAATCTTCCAAAGAAATAAGCGCACATTCTACGCCCTTTTCAATAAGTTTTTTTTGATAATACCGGGCTAATTTCAGCGTACTGCTACCGGGCCTGTTAGTGCCGGCAATTAGGGTAAGCATAAAGTTTTAGTTAAAATGATCGGATGGGTAGCATGCTGCTGAAAAGATAATACAGAACTATAAATTATCCTGCATCAGAATCGTCTGAAACGTTTTCCGGAGCGTATGTTTTTACTTCGCCTGTGTTCAGTTTCACTTCAATATGATCTTCTTTTTTCTCCTGAGCTTTGTGTACTACACCTTCGCCATCTTTGGTAATTACTCTCTCGCCAGATTCATAAACGCCGTTTGTCATGATTTTTAAATTTAGTTGTTTGCAAGTTTAACACCATTCTACTGATTTTGATTTAACCTTTTCTGCATAAAATATCAGTTTGTACATACAATTTCAACATAAAAACGTTATAGCTAAATCAGGTTATTCAATACAAAAAGCAGGTTGCTTTCTATGTGGAAATTGTGATGAATATGTGGAAATCTGGTTGAACACATATTGTAAAAATGTAGGTATCTTGCACCTTTAATTAAAGTAAAATTCAGCAGGTAAAAACAGTATCTCAACAAACGTTAGATGCTTCTTTTAGCGCACAAATTTGCTTTTTAAAATTATACAGAGGACTATAATGAGTAAAATAATCGCGTTGGCTAACCAGAAAGGCGGTGTGGGGAAAACCACTTCCTCCATTAATCTGGCAGCAAGTTTAGCGGTGTTAGAATATAAAACCCTGCTGGTAGATGCAGATCCGCAGGCAAACGCAACATCGGGCATTGGTTTTGATCCGAGAACGATCAAAAATAGTATTTACGAGTGCATCATCAATGATATAGAACCGGCCGATGCCATCCAGAAAACGGAAACGCCTAACCTGGATTTGCTGCCGGCGCATATTGATTTGGTAGGAGCGGAAATCGAGATGATCAATCTCACTAACCGGGAATATAAGATGAAAGCCGTGCTGGAAAAGATCAGAGATCAGTACGATTTTATCATCGTAGATTGCTCGCCTTCACTGGGTTTGATCACGATTAACGCTTTAACGGCTGCGGATTCGGTGATTATTCCGGTTCAATGCGAATATTTTGCGTTGGAAGGATTGGGCAAACTGCTCAACACTATCAAAATTGTGCAAAACCGCCTGAACCCGGAACTGGACATTGAAGGTATTTTACTAACGATGTACGATGTGCGCCTGCGCTTATCCAACCAGGTGGTAGAAGAGGTGCGTACGCATTTTGAGAACCTGGTTTTCAATACAATCATTCAGCGGAATACACGTTTAAGTGAGGCACCAAGTTTCGGCATGTCTGTAATTATGCACGATGCAACTTGCAAAGGTGCCATCAATTACCTTAACCTGGCCCGCGAAATTTTGCGGAACAACGGATTGGTAAAAAACGAAGACAATCAGCAAAAAGTAAGCATAAAAAACAGATGAGTGCAGATAAAAGAAATGCTTTAGGCCGGGGATTGGGCGCTTTGCTGAATGATTCTGTTCATGTTAATGCAATAACTAAAAAGTCTGATACTGCTGCCAAAGACCAGTCGGAAGCAGCCGAATTAAAGTCTGTAAATGCCATAAAAATTTCCGAGATTGAAGTAAACCCTTTTCAGCCGCGGACCGAATTTGATGAAGTTGCTTTGAAAGAACTGGCTGATTCTATATCAGTACAAGGTTTGATTCAGCCGGTTACCGTACGGAAAACGGGCAAAAATGCCTACCAGTTAATTTCTGGCGAAAGGCGTTTACGCGCATCAAAATTAGCTGGCCTGACAGAGATTCCGGCTTATGTGCGTACGGCCAACGATCAGCAAATGCTGGAAATGGCTTTGATCGAAAACATCCAGCGGGAAAACCTGAATGCTATTGAGATGGCCCTGAGTTTTCAGCGGATGATTGACGAATGCAATCTGAAGCAGGAAGAACTGGGTGATCGAGTGAGTAAAAACCGATCAACGGTTACCAATTATCTGCGTTTGCTGAAACTGCCTCCGGTGGTGCAATCTTCCATCCGCGACGGCGAAATTACCATGGGGCATGCCCGCGCTTTGATTGCGGTGGAAGATGCAGCCAAGTTGTTGTATATCCACCATCAAATTATCGAAAAAGGTTTATCAGTACGGAAGGTGGAAGATATGGTGCGCGAACTACAAAAAACACTTGCTAAAAACAGCATCGCTAAAAAAGAGAGTTCGCCTTCGTTCCAGATGCAGAAAATACAAAACGATCTGACATCTAAATTCAACGCACCTGTGAAACTGAAAGTTGGGCAGAATGGAAAAGGCAGCATCGAAATTCCGTTTTTGTCTGAAGATGATTTGGGTCGGATTTTAGAAATGCTCGACTGGTAAATGATGCGCAAATTGCTGATGCTTCTTTTACTGCTGTTTTTTTGTGTGGGATCCATTTTTGCACAAAGAAAACCTGTTAAAAAACAGCGCGATACGGTAAACACCAGAGGCGATACCACATCGGTGCTGGTTCCTTTTAAGCCGAGATCAGAGCAGCCGAACGATAAAATTTACCATCCGGATAGCACGCATAGTCCGCACAAAGCGATCATTAAATCACTTATTGTGCCCAGTTTAGGCCAAATTTATAACAAGCAATATTGGAAACTACCAATTATTTACGGTGGTTTTGCTGGTTTGGGTTATTCTTTTTATGTGGCGCAAACTAATTACAAAGCCTATTTAAAACAGGCAGTTGCGCTTGAGCATGGGCAATTAGGAGATACCAAAACATTTGGAACAGCAAGCCTGGCAACCATTGTGGTTTACAAAGATTTTTATCATCGCAACCGGGATTTAACTATTATCGGTACAGTAGTTTTTTGGGGAGTACAGGCCATTGATGCTTATATCGCAGCTAAATTTCAGCATTCCTACACAATGGATAATAATTTAGGTTTCAAAATTTCTCCAACGATTATCAATCCTTCAACATTTGCTTATGGTAGTTATACGCCTGGATTGAAACTGACCTGGAATATGCGATGAAATGTTAGGTTTCAAGTATGAGGTATCAGCTCAAACTTGGAGCAGAAATTTATTAATCACAATTCGCTGACAGCTGATATCTGACGGCACACACCTAATGCCTCAATGAAAATAGCTCTACTTGGATACGGAAAAATGGGCAAAATGATCGAGCAGATCGCCCTCGAAAGAAAACACGAAATCGTATTGAAAATTACCAGGGAAAACCTGCACGACCTCAGCATTGAAAACCTGCAAAAAGCAGATGTAGCCATCGAATTTAGCACGCCGCACACTGTTTTAAGCAACATCGGGCTATGTTTTGATGCCGGTATCCCGGTGGTAGTTGGTGCAACCGGCTGGTACGAACAATTGCAAAGGGTTAAAAACGTTTGTTTGACGAAGAATACTTCCCTTATTTACGCATCCAATTTTAGTGTCGGGGTGAATATTTTTTTTCATATCAATAAAATGCTGGCTCAAATCATGAATCGTTTTCCGGATTATGAGGTTCAGGTGGAAGAAATCCATCATACCCAAAAACTGGATGCACCCAGTGGAACTGCCATTACCATTGCAGAAGGAATTATGGAAAATATGCCGGTAAAAGAAGCATGGGTTAATGTAGTTTCCGGTCAGGTTGATGATACTTCGCCTGTAGTAATTACACCAAATCAGTTGCTCATCGAGTCGCACCGGATTGATAAAGTACCAGGCACGCACACGGTAATCTATGATTCGGAAGTGGATACAATCGAGTTTAAGCATACGGCGCACAATCGTTCCGGTTTTGCATTAGGTGCTGTACTGGCCGCCGAGTGGATTCAGAATCGTAAAGGATTCTTTACAGCTGCAGATCTGTTTAATTTTAACGCTTAAAAACACTACTTTCACGCCTTCAACATAAAAAAATGAGCTGGAAATTCTGGAATAAATCTGCTGCAGATACCAATAAAAAAAAGAAAAGTGCTACCCGCGAATGGTTTGATGCCATCATCTTCGCTGTTGTGGCCGCCACCCTGATTCGTGGTTTGTTTATCGAAGCTTTTACTATCCCAACGCCTTCTATGGAACGGTCGTTGCTGGTTGGCGATTTTTTATTTGTGAGCAAAGTAAACTATGGCGCACGCACGCCAATGACACCGGTTTCTTTCCCGTTTGCCCATCATACCATGCCCATTTTTGATGTAAAGTCTTACTGGGATGGCATCAAATTACCTTATTACCGTTTGCCGGGATTAAGCCATGTGAAAAAAGGCGATGTGGTGGTGTTTAATTACCCGATGGATGCTGATTCTCCATTATACCGTCCGGTTGATAAGCGCGAAAATTATATCAAACGTTGCCAAGGCACACCGGGCGATACGTTAAAGCTAATTAACACACAGGTTTATATTAATGGAAAAGCTGCGGAAACACCGAAAGAAAGTCAGACTTCTTATTTAGTTCGTACCAATGGGCAAGAGCTAAATCCCGAAGTTTTGTATGATCTGCACATTGATCCTTCTCATGGACAAGTTAATGCAACTGATTTAGAGTGGATTATGCCGCGCGCCAGTGTGCCCACGTTAAAAAGCTACTCTAACATCACTTATATTGCGCCGTACATTCAGCCTGCCGGACAAGCAGATTTACAGGTTTTTCCGCATGATACCAAACTGAAATGGAACGTAGATAATTATGGCCCGATCATCATTCCAAAAAAAGGCTGGACGGTTAAACTGGATTCGACCAACTTTTTGATTTATGAGCGCGCCATTAAATTATACGAAAATAATAAGTTAGAGAAACGTGGAAATGATATCTACATCAACGGAACTAAAACCAACCAATATACTTTTAAGATGGATTATTACTGGATGATGGGCGATAACCGGCACAACTCGCTGGATAGCCGTTTCTGGGGTTTTGTGCCTGAAGACCATATTGTAGGCAAAGCTTTATTTGTGTGGATGAGCTGGGATGAGAATGCTTCTTTTATCCATAAAATTCGATGGGAGCGTTTATTTATGGGGATCAAGTAAGAAAAGAATCTTGAATTTAAACAGCCAGTTTTTTAAAAAAGCTGGCTGTTTTGTTATCGAACCATACTGTTTTTACCTCTATAAAAACAGCATCAACTTAAAGTTGCAACTCCCAGCTTCTTTGCCAGTTCATTCAAATCTTTAGCAACCGCATCTACCAATGGGATACCATTAACTTTACGATCCAGTTCAGCTTCCAGTTCAGGTTCGCCGGGAATAATTACTTTTTGATCCGGATGAATAGGATTGGCTGATTTAAAACGTTCAATCCAGTTGTCCAAATGATGTTTGAATTCATCCACTGGCCGAAAACCATCCACGCGCATCGCACCTAAAAAATGGCCAATACCAGTACCAACCGGGTTTGGTGCAGGATCCAGATAAGCCACAAAAGGCGGAACCCAAGGCCCGTAATTAGCACCGGAAAGTACCGCAGAAAGAATATCAACCGTAGCACTCAGACCAAAACCTTTATGGCTGCCATGCTCCCGATCGCTACCTAAAGGAAGCAAAGAACCGCCGGATTTTAAAGCGTGAGGATCAGTTGTAAACTCGCCGTTCTTATCCTGAATCCAACCTTCCGGAACTTGCTTTCCGGCCCGTTGTGCAATTTCCAGTTTGCCATTTGCCGCTGCAGAAGTAGCCATATCCACAATTAGCGGTGGGTATTTTCCAGCGGGAAAAGCATAGCACATTGGGTTAGTTCCCAGCATGCGTTCGTTGGAAAAAGTTGGCGCAACCAGAGGGCTTGCATTAGTCATGGCAAAACCAATCATGTCTTTTTCAACCGCCATCAACGCATGATAACCGGCAATACCAAAATGATTGGAATTGCGCACGGAAACCCAGCCAGAACCATATTTTTCGGCTTTTGCTATGGCAATTTGCATGGCAAAAGGAGCAACCACTAAACCCAAACCGGCATCGCCATCCACTGTTGCGGTAGTTGGCGTTTCGTGTACGATTTGAACGTTTGGTGTTGGGTTGATACGTTTTTTCTCCCACAAACGCACATAACCGCTTAAACGTGCTACACCGTGAGAATCAATCCCTCGCAGATCTGATTTTAATAAAACATCAGCAGCCAAAGTTGCATGTTGCTGGCTGCAACCCATTTTTTGGAAGATGTTTTCAGTAAAGGTTCGGAGTTTTAGTGTTTCATAAAGCATACAGAAATTGATTGCACTTGGAGCATATTAGGATTAAATAAAGCATATTCAAATTACTCAAATAAAATTTTGCGGATTCGAGTTGCATCGGTTACATAAATATTTCCGGTGGCGTCGGTAGCAATGCCAACTACTGATGAAAAAGCAGCCTTGTTACTTACGCCGTCTAGAGAATCCTGATTTCCACTTCCCGCAAAAGCAGTAAGTACTCCGGCAGACGTTACTTTTTTTATCACAAAATTTCCAAAGTCGGCTATATATATGTTTCCATTAGTGTCTGTTGCTATCCCCCAAGGAGAATTATATCGAGATGATATGCCTGTTCCAGTAATAAATCCTGTGACACTGTTTGAAAAGACGCTGACATTACCCGAAGAACTGATTTTGTAAATTGTGTTTTCATTTTGGCTTGTTACAAATAGATTTCCAACCTTATCTATTGCAATACCAACTGGGTTAAAGGAGCTTGAGCTAGAACGTGCAAATATGGATATTTTCCCTGCAGAAGTTATTTTGAAAATCAAACTATTAGCCTGATCAGTTAAAAAAAGATTGTCATTTGCGTCCACAGCTATTCCAGGGAACGTGCTATAGTTAAGCTGATAACCTGTCACAGGATCAGTCAGCTGTGGTATTGTGCCTCCGGTAATGGTTGATACAGTACCTGAAGACGTAATTTTTCTAACTCTTGGTACATCGAGTTCCGTCACAAAAAGATTTCCGTTTGCGTCTATAGTAATACCAGTAGGTGAGCTGAAACTGGCAGCGGTGCCAATGCCGTCGGCAGAACCGGCAGTTCCGCTACCTGCTAATGTGCTGACTATACCTGCTGAGGTTATTTTTCTAATGAGATGATTATGGGTATCGGCAACGTAAATATTTCCTGCCGCATCTGTAGCTAAACCTTGTGAGTGAGAGAAGGTTGCGTTACTGCCAGTACCATTTACCGATCCGATATTAGTATTCCCTGCAACAGTTACAACCACTTCTGTTGGTTGATAAGTAAAAACTGGCCCCGTAGCTGTCTTTCCACCAACGCTTACCGTAATATTTCCAGTGCCTGCACCGAGTGGTACAACAGTGGTCAGGCTTGTTGTAGTTGCACTAACAACAGTTGCCTGATTAGAGTTGAAAAATATGTTATTGTTGGCTAGGGTTGTGCTAAACCCCGTTCCCGTGATAATTATCTGGTCATTATAGCTGCCCTGACTGCTACTTAAAGTACTGATTGTTGGCGAAGTGCTAACTGTAGGAGATGTTGTTTCTTTTTTGGAACAGGAAAAGAGTAATAGTGTGAATAATAAGGCCTGTAAATAAGGTTTACTTTTTGTGTTCATCATAATAAGGTTAGTTAGGTAAATAAATATAGCAACATTTGTAATAATTGCAACATCGTCTATTACACTAAAACTACTCCGTTAAAATCGTAAACTTAAAATCCATTGGTTTAAAATATTGCACTAATTGATCGATCAACCCAGGCCCTTGTTTCACATAAAACAAACCGAAATTCTCATTGCGTTCCTGCAAACTTCCACCAGGAAAAAGCTCAGCTTTCACCTGATCAATCTGGTTTAACCGCGTTTCGTAATTACGTTTTTCAGCTTTGATCAACTTTTTTTCCAGGTTAAAAACAGCATGTTCCAATCGCTTTTGAATGGCTTCCGTAGATGGGCCAAGCGTTGGATCTATTTTTATATTCTGCAGTTTTATACGGTTAAAAACAGCATCCAGTTCCTGCCAGTATTGATTTAATTGTAATTGATTTTGACTGTTGGCTTTTATCCAACCATTCTTCAAAACATCCGCAGGTTTAAAAAAATCTGATAAAGTAAAACCCATACTTGCAACTTTTTCTGCTGATCTTTTGGATACAAGTAAACCGGAATTGCGTAAAATCAAAATTGGAAAATCAACCTGATAAAAATCAAAGTTGGATTTTAGTTCCATCCAATATACCACTTCCGCACCACCACCAATATAGGCAATGTTTGGTAAAATCACCTCCTGGTAAAGCGGCCGCATAACCACATTTGGGCTAAATCTTTCCGGGAAATTTGCAATTTCAACGATTAATTCTTCTTCCGAAAAAGAAATTTCCGTATCCAGAACATGGTATCGGTTTGCTTCAAAAACAATACGTTCACGTACTTCTTTTAGCAGGTAAAAAAAGTTGATCTCTCTGGGGTTAACTTGGATATGAACACCAATTTCTTCTAACTTTTCATTCGTTGCAGAAATATTTTTAAAGCTGTTCTGCTTAATAATATCGGCCTCAATAATCGGTGTGAATTCTTTTTTAAGGCGAGAATCATCAGCATCAATAATTACCAAACCAAATCTGCCAAACAAAGCATTCACCAGAAAGCGAGTTGCATCGGCCAGTTTTTCAAATTTGGTGTAAGCATGTTCAACTATTTTAGCCAATTCTTCGGCATATTCAGAAATTCCTAAAATGCCTTTGTATTGATTTAAAGCCTGACGGATTCCTTTGGTTAAAACACGGCCGGTTGCGCCAGAAACTTCTTCATTCCAAGCTATTTTTTTGCCACCAATTTGCGTATGATTGATTTCCGCAAAATCATGATCTTCGGAAGCCATCCAATAAACGGGAACGAAATTTTTATCAGGGAATTTAGCTTTTAGGTCTCTTGCAAGATTAATTGCGGTAACAATCTTGAAAATAAAGTAGAGCGGACCCGTAAAAATATTGAGCTGATGACCGGTAGTAACGGTGAAAGTATTTTCCTGATTAAGTAATTCGATATTGGTTTGGCTGAGATTGGAAACCGATTCTATAGGTAAATTTGAATATTGCTCTTTCAGAACTTTAGTTAGAATGCTTCTTTTACCGATGCTTTTTTTATGTTGAAGCAATTGTTTAAAACCTTCCAGATCCGGCCGAAAACCATAAAATGGTTTTAAAACATCATCATTTTCAATGTATTTAATAACCGTTGTCGAGAAACTTCCGGTTAACGCATAATCAGTATAAGTTGCATCCATTTTTTACAGGTAGCTGGGCTCGGCAAAATTGGAAACCAGATTAGTTTGGACAATTTTCCCGTACAAATCAAAATCTTCTGCCGAATCAATTTTTACCTGTACAAAACTTCCCGGAACGGCATATTGTTCGTGTGCATCAATCAAAACCTCATTATCCACTTCCGGCGAATCAAATTCCGTTCGTCCAACTAAAAAATCGCCTTCAATTTTATCAATCAAAACTTTATAAATTTCGCCGATTTTCTGATGATTTTTTTCGTGGGAAATTAACTGCTGCACTTCCATAATCGCTTCAGAACGTTCCTGTTTTACTTCCTCCGGAACATCATCAACTAAATCATAAGCATGCGTTTTTTCTTCGTGTGAATAAGTAAAACAGCCCAAACGATCAAACTTGGTATCCATTACCCATTGCTGCATTTCTTCAAAATCCTGCTGAGTTTCGCCCGGATAACCGGTAATTAAAGTGGTGCGCAAAGCAATCCCCGGAACTTTATCACGGATTTGATTCACCACATCAATTGTTTTTTGCTTGGTGATACCGCGGCGCATAGAACGAAGCATATTGTCTGAAATATGCTGCAACGGCATATCAAGGTAATTACAGATATTACTGCGTTCATTCATCACATCCAACACTTCCATTGGGAAACCGGAAGGATAAGCATATTGCAAACGTATCCATTCAATGCCTTCCACATCAGAAATCCTGCGTAATAACTCATCCAGATTACGTTTCCCATACAAGTCCAAACCATAATAAGTAAGGTCTTGTGCAATTACAATCAGTTCTTTGGTGCCATTTGCAGCCAGTTTTTTTGCCTGTAAAACAAGCTCTTCCATTGGTGTGGAAACATGTTTGCCACGCATTAACGGAATAGCGCAAAAAGAGCAGGGACGGTTGCAGCCTTCGGCAATTTTAAAATAAGCGAAATGCGAAGGTGTGGTTAACAACCGTTCTCCCAGCAATTCATGCTTATAATCAGCACCAATGTTTTGCAAAATCTCCTGCAGATTGTTCGTGCCGTAAAAAGCATCTACATTTGGTATTTCTGCTTCCAGTTCAGGTTTGTAACGTTCTGAAAGACAACCAGTTACGATTACTTTCCCAACTTTCCCCCGCGCTTTTAAATCACTATATTGCAAAATGGTATCAATGGATTCCTGCTTGGCGTTATCAATAAAGCCGCAGGTATTGATTACTACAATATCATTCCGGCCAACCTTATCGCTCTCGTGCACCACGTCAAAGTAGTTGCCTTTAAGCTGGCCCATTAATATTTCAGAATCGTATATATTTTTAGAACAACCTAAAGTAACTACGTTTACACGTGGTTTAACCAACTGCTTTGGTTGAGCTTGAATTTTTGTTCTCAATTTTTACTGCTTAAATAAACTTTCCACAAATGCTTTCCGGTCAAATAACTGCAACTGATCTTGTGCTTCGCCTACGCCAATATATTTTACCGGAATTTTAAACTGATCTGATATACCAATTACCACACCACCTTTTGCAGTGCCATCAAGTTTGGTTAAAGCTAACGCATTAACATCAGTAGCCTGCGTAAACTGCTTGCACTGTTCGATGGCGTTTTGTCCTGTGGAAGCATCCAGAACCAGCAAAATCTCATGTGGTGCATTTGGTATTACTTTTTGCATTACATTTTTAATTTTGGTCAGTTCGTTCATCAAACCAACTTTGTTGTGCAAACGGCCAGCTGTATCAATAATTACCACATCATCACCGTTAGAAACAGCAGATTTTACCGTATCGTAAGCTACAGAAGCTGGATCAGAACCCATTGCCTGTGCCACAACCCGAACACCAACACGTTCTCCCCAAAGCTGAATCTGCGAAACTGCAGCCGCGCGAAAAGTATCTGCAGCACCAATAACTACTTGGCTACCAGCTAATTTAAGTTTGTAAGCCAGTTTGCCAATGGTAGTGGTTTTGCCTACGCCGTTTACGCCAACTACCATAATTACATAAGGCTTGTGGTTACCGTATTCAAAATTCTGAAAATCGTTGCTATTATTTTCGGATAATAATTCCTGAATTTCTTCCTTTAAAATACCGTTCAGCTCGCTGGTTCCCAAATATTTATCGCGGGCAACACGTTCTTCAATCCGTTTAATTATTTTTAGAGTGGTAGTTACACCTACATCCGAAGTAACCAAAACTTCCTCCAAATCATCCAGCACTTCTTCATCCACAGTAGATTTTCCGGCAACCGCTTTGGTAATTTTGGATAAAAAGCTGTCCTTGGTTTTCTCTAAACCTTTGTCCAGTTCCTGTTGCTCGGTTACGGTGTTTTCTTTCTTCTTAAAAAAATCAAATAATCCCATAATTTATGCTGAAATTTTACGGTAAAAGCAGATGCTTCTTTTACCGCATTAATTTATGTGATAACAAAAAAAGCCCTTCCGGTAAAATCGGAACGGCTTTCTTATTTTTTAAAGAACCGGATTACTGGTTAGCAGCTTTTGCTACAGCAATTGCATCTTTAACATGATCGTTATGTGCCATAGTTTCTTTGAAAGAATAAGCACCGGTTTTAGGAGATTTTACCATCGTGATCACTTTGGAATATTCTTTACCTTTTCCGGTTTTCAGGGTTGCAACTACTTTCTTTGCCATTGTTTTTTTGGTTAAAAGTTAATAACTTATAGTTGATAGTTTTAATGATTAATCTAAACTATCGGCTATAAATCATAAACCAATTCCTATTTAATTTCTTTATGAACAGTTACTTTTCTCAATACTGGGTTAAATTTCTTTAATTCCAGTCTCTCTGTTGTATTTCTTTTGTTCTTGGTGGTGATGTAACGAGACATGCCCGGCATTCCGCTGGTTTTATGCTCTGTACATTCTAAAATCACCTGAACTCTGTTACCTTTTTTTGCCATGATATTTTTGAGTTGTACGTTTTAAGTTTTATGTTTTAAGTCATAACGTGTTTCGTACAACTTTCAACTTATAACTATTTAAATGTATCCTTTTTTAACAAATTTATTGATACAAGCGGAAATACCGTTTTTGTTGATGGTTTTAATAGCTGAAGTGGAAACTTTTAAAGTTATCCATTTTTCTTCTTCCGGAATGAAAAACTTTTTCAGCTTCAGGTTAGGGTGAAACTTACGTTTGGTTTTAGCGTTCGAGTTAGAAACGTTAAATCCATTCATGGAAGTTTTACCAGTTAAATCGCAAATTCTAGACATGATAAGATCTTTTGTTATTTCTTTTTCTCCAAAAAGAGTTTGCAAATATCAGCATTTCAAACAAAAAATCCAACAGCGATTTTAAATTAGTTTGATAATTTTTAGATGATAAAAGAAGCATGTTATTATCCATGAAATTTACGATTTAAAAAGTTGATTTTGTGTGTGAAATTACTAATTTAACCTGCGCAATCTCAAGATTGAATAACCAGTTATAAACCTAAATTTATCGTAATGAAAGAAATTAACGAACTCGTTCTGCGAGATTCATCTGCCAATCCTGGTCCATTAGGGCTTTTTGGTTTCGGTATGACAACCGTTTTGCTGAACCTGCACAACGCCGGTTTTTTTGAAATCAATTCCATGATTCTAGCCATGGGCGTTTTTTACGGAGGAACTGCGCAGGTAATCGCAGGCATACTGGAATCAAAAAAAAACAATAGTTTTGGAATGACGGCCTTTATTTCTTACGGATTTTTCTGGCTCACTTTGGTTGGGTTAATTGTAATGCCCAAATTAGGCTGGGTAGCCGCTGCATCAGCAACTGCAATGGCTTGCTATTTAACCATGTGGGGAATTTTCACTGGTCTGCTTTTTATCGGTACTTTAAACATCAATCGTGCTTTGCAGTTCGTTTTCGCAACTTTAACCATCCTATTCTTTTTGCTGGCTGCCGGAGATGCAACGGGCAATAAATCCATTACGCATTTTGCTGGTTACGAAGGTTTAATCTGCGGATTTGCTGCCATTTATACAGGTGCCGCTTCCTTGTTAAATGATGTTTATGGCCGAAAATTCTGGCCGGTTGGTACAGTAACAAAATAAATATCAGTTGCATGATCTTACACAAAAACAGATTTTATAGTTTTACTGCGGGATGGCTTAATCAATCTACTAATGAACCTGCAAATAAAATCTTTTGAGGAATATCAAAACGCTTATAATGATAGTGTAAACGAACCGGAAAAGTTCTGGGCAGCAATTGCCGACAATTTTTACTGGAGGAAAAAATGGGATCAGGTACTCGACTGGAATTTTACCGAACCTAAAATCAAGTGGTTTTCCGGAGCGAAACTGAATATTACTGAAAACTGCCTCGACCGGCACCTGGAAACCTTAGGTAATCAGCCGGCAATTATTTGGGAACCAAATGATCCTGAAGAGAATCACCGGATTTTAACTTATAAACAGCTGTACCAAAAAGTTTGTCAGTTTGCCTACGTCCTGCAAAATAATGGTGTTAAAAAAGGCGACCGTATTTGTATTTATATGCCTATGGTTCCGGAACTGGCAATTTCTGTGTTGGCTTGTGCACGTATCGGTGCCGTGCATTCGGTTGTTTTTGGTGGATTTTCAGCACAATCTATTGCTGATCGCATTAATGATGCTGAGTGTTCACTGGTAATTACTTCGGATGGCGGCTTCCGAGGAAGCAAAGAAACGCCAATGAAATCTGTAATTGATGATGCGCTGGTGCAATGCAAATCGGTTAAAAAAGTAATCGTTTTAACCCGTAGCCGCACGCCGGTTTCCATGTTGAAAGGGCGTGATGTATGGTGGGAAGATGAAATACGAAAAGTAGAAACTAATGGTCTGACAGATTTTCCGGCTGCAGAAATGGATGCCGAAGATATGCTTTTCATCCTGTACACTTCCGGTTCCACCGGCAAACCCAAAGGGGTGGTGCATACTTGCGGCGGTTACATGGTTTATACCGGTTATACTTTTGCCAACGTCTTCCAATACCAAACTGGCGAAGTGCATTTTTGTACGGCAGATATAGGCTGGATCACCGGACATTCTTACATTGTTTATGGTCCGCTTTCTCAGGGCGCCACTGCGCTGATGTTTGAAGGCATACCAACCTGGCCGGATGCAGGTCGTTTGTGGGACATTGTGCAAAAGTTCCGGGTTAATATTTTATACACCGCGCCAACGGCTATTCGTTCGCTGATGAGTTTTGGGGATAAACCACTAGAAGGAAAAGATTTAAGCTCATTAACTAAATTAGGATCCGTAGGAGAGCCAATTAACGAGGAAGCCTGGCATTGGTTTGATAACAAAATCGGCCACAACCGCTGCCCGATTGCTGATACCTGGTGGCAAACCGAAAACGGCGGCTTGATGATTTCGCCAATCTGCAACGTTACGCCAACCAAACCTGGCTACGCCACGCTGCCGCTGCCCGGTATTCAGCCGGTTTTGGTAGATGAAAATGGCAAAGAAATTGAAGGTAACGGCGTAAGCGGTAACCTGTGTATTAAATTTCCGTGGCCAGGTATGTTGCGCACTACGTATGGCGATCACGAGCGATGCCGAACCACTTATTTTGCCACCTACCCAAACATGTATTTCACTGGAGATGGCTGCCTGCGGGATGAAGATGGTTACTATAAAATCACCGGCCGGGTAGATGATGTGTTAAATGTTTCCGGGCACCGTATTGGTACTGCCGAAGTAGAAAATGCCATAAACATGCACTCGGATGTAGTCGAATCTGCAGTAGTGGGTTATCCGCATGATATTAAAGGCCAGGGTGTTTACGCTTTTGTGGTTTGCCCGAATCTGCACGGTGATCAACAGCTTACTCAAAAAGATATCACCATGACGGTTTCGCGCATCATCGGCCCAATAGCCAAACCAGATAAAATTCAGTTTGTAAGCGGATTGCCGAAAACCCGTTCTGGTAAAATTATGCGTAGGATTTTAAGGAAAATTGCCGAAGGTGATACCGGAAACTTGGGCGATACTTCAACCTTGCTTGATCCCAATGTTGTAGAAGAAATTAAAGAAGGAGCATTGTGAAAAATAGGTGATAAAAGAAGTATCTGATGATGGGTGCTTCTTTTATCGCATAAATTTAGGAAGTCTGGGTGTCAGGCTTCCTTTTTTATTATTCAAGAAGTTTTTTGACTGAAATAGAAATGCAGCAACCGTTTGCAGATTCAGTTTATCTTGCTAATAATAATTTTCTTTCTGTATTCTGTAGAAATGAAAATAAGATTAAGGTAGAAAATGTTTCCAACATCAAATTTTACATCAATCGGTACAAAAAAACTAATCCTTTAGTATCAGTTTTTTAAATGGCTGATGATCTTGAAAGATAATTCTTGTAGGGATTATCTGGTGCAACAGTGTTGGCAAAGGCGGCATAATAAAATCATAATTAATTAACTGAAAAAGCGCGCATTCTTCCAAAAGCATATAAATTTTTAACCGTAGATCAGGTTTTATTTTCGGCAACAGGAATATACCAATATAAAAATCTTCTTTATAATTTCGCCGCATGGCAAAGACAGCAAAACCGACCATTTTAGTGGTAAACGATGATGGCATTACGGCACCTGGAATAAAAGTTTTGATTGAAGTGATGCAGGAAATCGGCCACGTGGTGGTAGTTGCGCCGGATAGTCCGCAGTCCGGAATGGGCCACGCCATCACCATTGGCAAACCGCTACGTTTGGATAAAGTGGATTTGTATGAAGGCGTGGAAATGTACAAATGCTCTGGTACGCCGGTAGATTGTGTAAAGCTGGCCGTAAACGTCATTTTTAAAGGAAAAAAGCCCGACTTATGCGTTTCAGGTATCAATCACGGATTGAATAATTCCATTAATGTGCTGTATTCCGGTACGATGTCTGCCGCAGTAGAAGGTGCAATCGAAAGCATTCCGTCCATTGGTTTTTCGCTGGATGATTTTACGCAGGAAGCAGATTTTTCGGCTACTAAAAAATATATCAAACAACTGGCCGAGCAGGTTTTAAATTATGGTTTGCCACAGGCTACGTTGTTAAATGTGAACTTTCCAAACACAAAAGATATCAAGGGCATCAAAATCTGCCGGCAGGCAAACGCTAAATGGGCAGAGGAATTTGACGAGCGTTTAGATCCGCAGAAAAGAAAATATTACTGGCTCACCGGTGTTTTTCAGGTGAATGATCAGGGTGAAGATACCGACGTTTGGGCTTTGCAGCACGGTTATGTTTCGGTCGTTCCGGTGCAGTTTGATATGACTGCACACCATGCAATCGGCATGCTAAATAGCTGGAAATTTGATCATTAATTATTCTTTAATACTATTTAATGTCAAATCAATTCCCTGCGGTCCACCAATTAATTTACAAATCAGCGGGAAATCAGGATTATTCAATATCCATAACTTTGTTTTACCATTGGCTGTTACGGCATAAAAAACATCAGCTTCTTGATTGTTTATTTTGAAGGGAGTTGCATCTACGGTAACGGTAAAAGTTTGTCCGTTCAGCTCAAAAGTTTTATTGGTTGTTAAATTGGTAAAGGTATTTTTAGATAGGATGGCCAACGTTTCATCATCTTTCAGTTTAGTTACGCCGTCCATCTCAGGTTCTTTTATGGCCATTTTTTTGCCGTTTTCGATGGCTTTCTGCGACATCTCAAAAATTCCAGTACCCAATTGCGGTACATAAAATTTAAGCTGAACAGGCGCAACTATACTCAAAACAGCTAATGTTAACGGCACATCCTGTCCAAAAGCTCTGGAAAATGCTGTATAATTCATTACCGTACCAGTTTTAATTTGCGGCACATATTTTTGAGCAAAAGCTGCCATATTCAAACACAAAATCAATAATAGCACATTAATCTTTTTCATATTTAAAGCTGCTGTTTTTGAGGTGATAAAAAAAGTATTTCTTAAAATTTCTTGCATTCTTGTATTTTTGACTGATGCCAGTAAAAAATAATATTGCTGTTGGTGCGCTGCTTGGGTTAATCTTGCCTTTGCTTGCTTATTTTATTGGGGAAGTAATTTTTAAAGATCAGATTACGCCATCAAAACCCGGCGTTCCCTATTTAATTGCTATCGCTGTCAATCTATTGTTGGCACGTTTCAGTTTCAAATCTGAAACAGATAAAACCGCAACAGGTATATTGATAATTACTTTTTTGGTGCTGATTCTTACTTTCATCTTCAAAATTAAACTCAGATGAGATATTATTTGATTGCAGGAGAAGCTTCTGGTGATTTGCATGGTGCCAATTTAATGGCTGCTTTAAAAGTAAGAGATCCGCAGGCCGAGTTTCGTTTTTTTGGGGGCGATTTAATGCAGGCCGAAGGCGGAACGCTGGTAAAACATTATGCCGACATGGCTTTTATGGGTTTTGTTGAAGTGGTATTCAACCTGCGCACCATCCTTAAAAACATGAAAAGCTGCAAAGAAGATATTTCCGGTTGGAACCCGGATGTAGTAATTCCGATTGATTTTCCTGGTTTTAATCTTAAAATTGCCGCTTACTGCAAAGAAAAAGGTTTTCCGGTTTTTTATTATATCTCGCCAAAAGTTTGGGCTTGGAACCAGAAACGGGTGCTGAAAATCAAAAAAGTGGTTGACAGAATGTTCTGCATTTTGCCCTTTGAAGTTGATTTTTATAAATCCTGGGGCATGGAGGTTGATTACATTGGTAACCCGCTGCTGGATGCTGTTTTTATGCACCAAAAAAATGCTGATTTTCTCGCCCAAAACAAACTCAGCCCAAAACCAATTGTGGCTTTGCTGCCTGGCAGCCGAAAGCAGGAATTAAAAGGGATTTTGCCTGATATGCTGCAAATTGTAGAACAGTTTCCAGATTATCAGTTTGTAATTGCCGGTGCACCTTCTTTTTCTGCAGAACATTATGCTTCTTTTATCGGTGAAAAATTGATACCTGTTATTTTCAATCAAACATATGATTTGCTGGAACATGCCAGCGCGGCTTTGGTAGCTTCGGGCACGGCCGTGTTGGAGACAGCTATGTTTCATGTGCCGCAAGTAGTTCTGTATAAAGGTAATACCGTTACAATTGCTATTGCGCGCGCTTTGATTAAAATCCGTTTTATTTCGCTGGTGAATTTGATTATGGACCGAGAAATTGTGAAGGAACTGATTCAGCAGGATTGCACGCCACAGAAGATCAGCAGCGAATTAAACCAATTGCTTAACGATCAAACTTACCGCAAAACGATGTTGGATAACTATAACCTGCTCGATGAAAAAATGGGAGAAGCCGGTGCCTCTGCCAAAACCGCGGAATTAATGATTGGCTATCTACAGAAATAAACTGTTTATGAACAAAAAAAGCCTTGCTATATAAACAGGGCTTTTTTATAAAAAATGTGTTTGATTATGAAAACCGTAGTTTATTTTGACTTGAAAAATTCAAACTGTTATTAGGTTTTGTATTGATTTTACTCAGTTTTAATTCTTTTTCTAATAATGATTTAAGTTCTTTATCAAAGTTTTTAATCATTTTGTTAATGGATGGTAGGTTGCTTTTCATAACGTTTTAGCTTATTTCTTTGGTTTATCAATATGGTCTTTCTCAGTCAGGTTATTTTTCCTTCTTTTCGCTTCGTTCACCTGCCTGGTAAACTGCTCTTCGTCTCTGCTATCACCAGGTTTCTCCGGATTTGATGGATTTTCCCAATCTTTTTCATCAGAACTTTTATCGGGGATGCTGTTTTTATTAGTCATATTTCCGTAATTCTAATTTGTGCAAATCCAACATAATGCCAGGCTTTTTTCTTCAAACGTAAAAAAACCGATACAAATATTTTTTATTCAATAAATATTACAAATCAGGCTAAATCTGCTTTTACATAACGTCTGCTTTTTCAGCTTGTCGAAAATTAAGAGAAGCTTTTTGAGTGGAAACACAAATTTTATATCACTTTACCTGCAACTGTACAGTTTTCCGGTAAAGGAAGTGTACTAATAATGCTGCAACGGATAAAAGTAAACCGATAACCGCAACACCATGCCAGTGCCAGGTATTCCACACGCGGCTGGCTAAGAATGTTCCGGTAGCGCCTCCCGAGAAATAGGAAACCATATAAACCGTATTCAATCGGTTGCGGGCTTCTGCCGAAAGTGTAAAAATCATGGTTTGGTTGGAGATATGCGTGGCCTGCACACCGAGATCCAGCAAAATCACACCGATAATTAAGCCGGTTAGGCTGCTATCAGAAACAAAAAACAGCGCGTAAGAAACCACGATTAGTATAATAGAAAAAGTGGTGACGTTGTACGGATTACTTTTATCACTAATTCTGCCCATAAAAGCAGCACCAAGCGCACCAAAAGCGCCTACCAAACCAAACAAACCGGCTGCCTGGCTACCCATATTAAACTGCGGTTGGCGAAGCAGGAAAATTAGAGTTGTCCAGAAAGCGCCAAAGCAGGCATAACATAAAAAGCCGCGTATGGAAGCCAGGCGCAGTAGCGGTTCTGTACGGATCAGGGTAATAAGCGAGCGCATCAGTTCAGCATAATTACCCTGGTATTGCGGTTCAATCTCCGGAAAAAGAAAATAAATTATCACCCATAAAAGAAGCATCAGCCCGGCCGCAATCATAAACATCACCTGCCAGCCAAAATGCGCACCTACATAGCCGCTGATGGTGCGCGACAATAAAATCCCGATCAGCAAACCACTCATCACATGGCCCACTGTTTTGCCGCGTTCTTCGGGTTTGGACAGATGTGCTGCCATCGGGATAATCAGCTGCGGCACGATGGAAGTAAAACCGATTAAAAAGCTCGCAATCATCATCACCGAATAACTGGGCGCAAAAGCAGCCAGCAGGAGGGAAACCACAATCAGCCCAAAATCTACCATAATCAGTTTTTTGCGTTTCAGCATATCGCCCAGTGGAATCAAAAAAAGCATCCCGGTAGCATACCCAATCTGGGTGAGCATGGCAATGTAGCCGGCAGCACCGTTGGTAACATGGAAACTGCGCGCAATATCATCCAGCAATGGCTGGCTGTAGTATAAATTAGCTACTACCAAACCGGTTGCAACCGTCATCACCCATAAAGTTACTTTGCTTAAACCGGTATTTGCCTGAGCCGTATTAATTTCGTTCATGCCTGATAAACAATTTTATAGCACCAAGTTTGAAATGAAACAGGAAGTTTGAAATTAGCTGATAAGTTTATGCCGGTAAAAGAAGTATTCTAATTGAATGCTGATTTTTAAATTTGTGATAAAAGAATAACAAATTTATATCGATAAAAGAAGTATTACTAATAAAACTTAATTCAATAACCGGTTGGTAAACCGAACTTTGATGCCTAGCTGGAAGTTTTTGATGATCTTGAAAATCTCTTTTAAAGTAGCTTCCTCAATGGTGGTCAGTTTATCAATATGGATGTAATTATCCGGATCTGATTTATCGTGGATGATTTGGTTAGCTTGGTTTTTCAGGCGCATACTCATCAAAAAATAATAGGATTGCGATAATTCCTGCACTTCCGTTTCAGTAAACACACCAACGTTTTGTAGTGCTTTCAAGCGTTCGCCGGTGTTTACTTCAAAAATGCGGTTTTTCAAGGCATAAATACGTACCAGATCCACAATTGGTGTCATGGCTTTTTTAATGTCGAAAACTTCCTGTTTATCTTTGGTAATGGTGCGGATATTCCGGAAAAAAGTAAGCGGCGGTTCGTATTGCAATGCATTGTTGGCCATGTGGAAAAATACTTTTTCCATTGGTTTTTTCAAGGCTTCATCCAGAAAAGATTTCAGATCATTCATAATCGAAACGTCTCCATAAATAAAACGGCAATCAAAAAAAGTAGAGAAATTAATGATTGTTTCCGGCACCGATTCTTCCATCCACTCTGTATAATTCCGTTTCCAGTGTGACAAAGAATGTGTCCATTTCGGGTTTTTCGCCATAAAACCACCCGTGCAAAAAACAAATCCGATGGTGTTTAAACGCTCGGAAACAATATCAGCAAAAGTTAAAAAATAATCACGAACCAGTTCGCGCTGCTCGTTGGCTTTATCTTCATAAACAATAGCATTATCCTGGTCGGTTTTGAGCGATTGCTCTTTCCGGCCTTCGCTTCCCAATGTCATGAAAACAAATTTTGCCGGCGGCGGCCCAAGTTCTGTAATAACCGATTCGATCACTTTCAGCGCAATGGTATCTGTAATTGTAGTGATAACCTGGTTCACAATTTCTGCATTTACGCCGCGATCCAGCAACTGGATTACAAACATCGGGACGCGCTGCCATTTCTGTTTCAACTCAAGTGCGGAAGAGGCAGATTTGACGGACTGAATAAACACCAGCGGCGATTGTGCCTGTTCGCTCAATAATTTGTTTCGACTTAAAAAACCAATGTATTCGCCATTTTCCTCTGTTAATAAATAGCGGGTTTTAGTACGAAACATCATCAGTAATGCTTCATACACATAAGCTTGAATGCTAATAGAAATAACTGGGTTATCCATCACGCTGCTGATCGGACCAGCCGCATTAATCTGTTTAGACACTACATTATCGCGGATAGTAATATCGGTTACATAACCATTGATTTTGCCCTGATCATCTTTCACAAAAAGACAACTTACCTTAGCCTGCGCCATTTTTGCAGCTGCCTGGTAAATGGGTGTATCGTAACTGCAGGAAATAATTTCCCGCTGTTCTATATCAATGATTTTTTTAGAATAGATCTGATCAGTTGCACCGTGGTTTTCGGCAAAAGAAGATGGGTTTTTGAAGAAATTAGCAAATTCTTCATTCATCATTCTCCGGCCAAAATCGATGATAAAAAACTGAAAAAAAGCCTCAAACGTTTGGCAAAGTGCCTTGAAGTTTTTTCGGGGGAGAAAGTGTATCTCGGTACCTTCTTTAGCCACTACTGTGCGCAAAGATCGGTTTCGGTTTAATAAAATTGATTGGCCGCCGAAACAAAAACCTGCCGGATGATTTTCTACCAGCCGCGTATTGTGCAAATTATCATAAATAAAAGATTCGTAACTGCCGGAAACAATTAAATCCACGCCTTTCATTTTGGTAATTTCCTGCTGATAAATAACTGTTTCCTGACTATAAACCAGCTTTTGCATTTGTTGCGGCAGCGTTTCCAGTACTTCGGATGGAAGTAAACTAAAGGGTTCAGTCTTTTTTAGAAATTCAAGTATTTCCATGGTAAGTAAATAAAATGATCACTAAAAGAAGTATCAATAATACAACAACCCATCCTATAAAACGATTAAACGGAGGTTCATAATTTTTAAGTGCTTGCTGTTTCTCAATTAAATCATCATCAATTTCGCCTCTTTTCAGCAGCTCAAAAAAGCTTTCGGCTGTTGCCGTTGCATCGTTCAAAGCATTATGCTGATGTTGTAAAGGTGTGTTAAATAGTAATTGGTACAAATCGCCCAAACGCAGGTATTTGTGCTGCGGATGATGGTTCAAGTACTTAGTAGCCAGCATCGTACAAAAAGTATTGAGGCTCAAGGCCGGATTTTCTACACCGGAACGAAAAAAATCTGCACTGATAACCCGGTAATCAAGCTCCATAAAATGCCCGATTAGCAATGGCTGGTATTTTTCCATATCATTTGCCAGCAACTGCATCACCTGATAACGCGGCTCGCCGTTACTTTTCAAAAACTCAGGTGTAAAACCATGTATTTGTTGTGCAGCAGGCGTAATTTTAAAATCGTTATCGCTGATGAAATGATTTTCCTGTTTAACGAGTTGTCCTTGCCGGTTATAAATCAGCCAGGAAATTTGGACAGAAAATGGCCAGTTATTAATTTTGGTAAGCGGCGCGTTCCATTTTTTAGGTAATCCGGAAGCTTCTGTATCGATGAAAAGCAGGTTATCGGTCACAACTAAAAATAAAGCTCATTTAAGGGAAATTGGCGGCTTAAAAGTACAACGATTTATGAACATGAAAAAAAAATGCCTGATAAAAACAGTGTTTCTCAGGCAAAAAATTTAAGCAGTAAGCTTATTGTAGAAAAAACAGATTTTAGGTGGGTAAAAACAGCATGACAAAATTGAGCATAAGCTGTAATTTAATGACCCCGAAACTGGTGATTATCAGAAAGTTAGTTGGCACCACTTGCCTGTTTCAATTCTTCAGGGTTATAGCGCATCTGGTAATAGGTGGTTCTGGTACCGGCTTTATAAAAGTCAATTGGTTCTTCTAATGTTTTTGCATCAGCGATGGGCACTTTGATACGCGTCTGGATCAGGAAAATTACAAAACTGAACGTACTTGAAAAAGCGATTAAACCGGCCATCATCCAAAAAAAGTTTATAAATCCATAAATTATCAGGGCACCAATTCCTAAAAATAAAACTGAATAGAAATAATTTGATCTTTTCATTGTGCTTACTGTACCGATTTTATACGCTTGCTTTTTACAAGAAGTTACGGCCGGAGGATTAAAATGAAGTGTACGGAAAAGCTATTTTTTTAACTGGTACTGTTTTTATCAACCAAAAAATAGTGAAAATTATATTTATTAAGTTGCTGATAATGAATTAATATAGAAGTTAAGGCTGGTTGAAAAATATTTTTTGTGGTTTAAATAAATTTCGATAATTTCATTTCAAAAAAACCTATTCTGATGAAACTGAAACCTTTTCATTTTTTTTGCTTGCTGGTATTTTGTATGATGCAAACTGCCTCCAGTTATGCCATCGATCCGCGATTGCCGGAAGGCTATTTCTGGAAAAAATTACCCAACGGATTACAAGTTGTGGTGATAGAAAACCATAAAGTTCCGTTAACAACCATCGAAATCGCTGTGAAAAACGGTGCTTATACGGAAGGCCCGGAATATAGTGGGTTATCACACTTGTTTGAGCACATGTTTTTTAAGGCAAATAAAGATTATCCTAACCAGGAAAAGTTTTTGAAAAGGACGCAGGAACTGGGCGCTATCTGGAATGGTACAACTGATGTAGAGCGTGTAAACTATTTTTTTACGTTTGACAAAGACAGCTTGAACGCCGGTTTGCAATTTATGAATTCGGCCATCCGTTTCCCAATCTACCGAGAAGAAGACATGAAAAAAGAGCGTCCGGTAGTAGATGGTGAGTTTCAGCGGGCAGAAAGTGATCCTGGTTTTCAGCTTTGGTACGAATCGCAGAAGTTGCTTTGGGGAGATCAGATTACCCGAAAAAATCCTATTGGTATCCATGAAATCATCAACACGGCCACACCCGAAAAAATGATGATTATCAAGGATAAATATTACGTGCCAAATAACAGTTTGTTAACTATTTGTGGTGATGTAACCCATGAAGAAGCTTTTAAAATGGCAGAGACTATTTTTGGTAGTTGGGCAAGCAGTGGAGAAGACCCGCAAAAAAAGTATCCGATACCACCGTTTAAACCAGTAGTTAAGTCTGCTTTTTTTGTAAAAGAATCTTCCATTGCCGAAACGCCTTATATGATGTATTCCTGGCAAGGCCCATCTGCCGGAACAGATTCTGCAGCTACGCTGGCAGCAGATATTTTTTCTACCATTTTGGCCATGAATTCTTCTAAACTGCAGCAGGCTTTGGTAGATAAAGGTCTGGCTACCAATGCTTCTATAAATTATTCGACAGCACGTTACACCGGGCCAATTGAAATGGACATTACCCCAAACCCAACCAAACTAAAACAGTGTTTTGACGAGGTGAACCATCAGGTTACACTTTTTTCCAATCCGGATTATTATACCGATCAGCAACTAGCTGACGCTAAAGCGATTGTGCTGCGAAATGCCATCCGTAGAAAAGAAAAACCTTCTTCGCTGGCAAGCCAGTTAAGCTTTCAATGGTGCAGCACTTCGCTGGATTACGACACCGATTTGGAACAAAATTACCAAAAAGTAACCAGGGCTGATATTAAAAAGTACCTGGAAAAATATATTGTTAAAAAGCCGGTTGTAGCAGGCATTATCTTAAATGCCGCGCTGGATAAACAGGCTAATGTATCTTCGTTTTTTGTCTCTCCTAAATAAAAACCAGCGAAAAAATATGAAACAGAAATTTATTTTAATGCTGATATTAACCGGATGGGTTTTTGCAGCACGGGCACAAAAGCCAGCTTACGATATGCTGGTTGATGGTGTAAAAGTAATTGTACAGCCTAGCGGCAATGGCATTGTAGAAGTGCAAACTATTATTAAAGGCGGCGTGCAAAATTATCCGGCTGATAAAGCTGGTATTGAATCATTGGCGTTGACAGCCTTAACAGAATGCGGCACAAAAAGCATGGATAAAAACAGCTTTAAAAATAAGTTGGATAAAGTGAGTGCACAGGTTTATGGCTATACCATGAAAGACTATGCCGTGTACCGGATGAACTGTATTAAAGGTGATTTTGATACTGTTTGGCCATTGTATGTTGAAGCTTTGACCGAACCACGTTTTGATGAAAAGGAGTTTGCCAGGATTAAACAGGATGCCATCAACAATTTAAAGTCGCAAAATTCTCAGCCGGATTATGCGATAAACAAATATGCAGAGCAGGTAGCTTTTGCCGGACGTGATTATGCTAAAGATCCATCGGGAACCGAAGCTACCCTGCAAAGCTTTACTGCTGCTGCAACCAAAGCTTATTATCAATCTATTTTGGCGCGTGGCCGCATGGTAGTTGTAGTTGTAGCTGATTTGGATAAGTCTGAAATAGAAAGCAAATTAAAAGCCATGCTCGACGGCATTAAAGCGGGTACTCCTTTTACCCTTAAAAAATCATCCTTCCGGATTTATAAAAATACTTTCACTGCCACACCAAAAGAACTGGCTACCAATTATGTAGAAGGCATTACTGGCGCACCGCAGCCGGGCACACCAGATTTTAATGCGTTTTCTTTGGCGATGCGTATTTTTTATAACAGGCATTTCCTGGATGTACGGACCAACAATGGCTTGTCTTATGCGCCAATCAGCTATTTTGATGGTGGTACTACGCCTTCTGCACGTATAGTTGTATCTACTACGCAGCCAGATGCTTACATTAAAGTTTTTGATCAGCTGGTTGAGAAAATTAAAACCGGCGGCTTTACAGATGCAGAAGTAAAGGATATGAAAACCACTTACCTTACCAGTTTTTATTACAAGCAGGAAACCAATTGGGCACAGGCATCTTCGCTGGCTGCCAATGAAGTGTTGCACGATAACTGGAAACGATCTTTAACTCTGGCAGATGACGTGAAAAAGATTACGACGGATGATGTGAATAATGCTTTTAAAAAATACATCGGCAACATTAGTTGGGTTTACCAAGGCGATATCAAAAAAGTGAGTCCGATTATGTACATCAACGGTACTATCAAGCGGCCTGATAATCCAGTAAGCAATTAACACTTCTTTTATAAATTAAAAAACCGCGTTCTACTTTGTTAGAACACGGTTTTTTAATTTATAAAAGAAAAATTATTTACACGACATCTACCGAATCATAAATCGTTACTTTTTCCCATAAATGCTGGCAATTTTTCACAAAATCCTGATGAATAGGATGCACCTGGTAGCTTTCCTGCTCTTCCAGATTATTGAAAATCAGCAGCAAAGAAAAATCGTAAGAAGTATCAATTACCGGCCTGTTAGTGCTGGCTTTAACGCCGATGTGAATCATTATTTTGGGTTCGATGGCGGCTAAACTTTGCAGTCCTGCCAATAATTCTTCTTTGTCTGCATCGCTGATTTTATTTCTCAGCCAGAAAAAAACGTGGTGTGTAAACATGGTTATAAGAGGTTAAATATCAAGTTTAATTGATTTATGTGATACTTCTTTTATCGGTGTAAAGTTGGCAAAGCTTTACGCCAAAACCTTTTTCCAGCTTACCAAATCACCAATGATTTTTTCCAGATCTTCTGCCTTTACACGTTCCTGCACCATCGTATCGCGGTGGCGAATTGTTACGGTATCATCTTCCAAAGTCTGATGATCAATCGTGATACAAAAAGGTGTCCCGATAGCATCCTGGCGGCGGTAACGTTTTCCGATTGAATCTTTTTCGTCGTACTGTAAACTAAAATCCAGTTTCAGCTTGTCCATTATTTCGCGTGCTTTTTCCGGCAAACCATCTTTTTTGGTAAGTGGCAAAATCGTGGCTTTGATTGGTGCCAGAGCAGGAGGGAACTTTAGTACTATGCGACTATCTTTTTTATCGCCTTCGCTTAGATCCTGTTCCTCATAAGCGTTAATTAGCGTTAATAAAAACATGCGGTCCAAACCGATAGAAGTTTCAATTACGTAAGGCACATAACTTTGTTTCTCTTTGTCGGTTTCCTGTGGATCAAAGAAACGCAGTTTTTTACCAGAGAATTTTTCATGCTGAGAAAGATCAAAATCCGTCCGACTATGTATGCCTTCCACTTCTTTAAATCCAAACGGAAAATCAAACTCGATATCGGTAGCGGCATTGGCATAATGTGCGAGTTTAGTATGATCGTGGAAACGGTATTTTTTGGAAGAAGTGCCCAAAGCCAGATGCCATTTCAAGCGTGCTTCTTTCCAGTGTGCAAACCATTCCATTTCGGTTCCAGGTTTGATAAAAAACTGCATTTCCATCTGCTCAAATTCCCGCATCCGCAAAATAAACTGACGGGCAATTACTTCGTTCCGGAAAGCTTTTCCAATCTGTGCGATACCAAAAGGGATTTTCATCCTTCCTGATTTCTGCACATTTAAAAAGTTAACAAAAATTCCCTGTGCCGTTTCCGGGCGTAAATAAACCTGGTCTGATCCTTCTGCCATCGCCCCAAACTGTGTGGAAAACATCAGGTTAAACTGTCGAACTTCTGTCCAATTTCTTGTTCCCGAAACCGGATCGGCAATTTCATGTTCTTCGATGAGTTCTTTTAAACGGATAAAATCTTCGGCTTTTAAGGCATCATCCATCGCGGTTTGCAATGCTTCTGCTTTAGTTGTTTTGCCCTCTTTTTCGTATTTCGTAATCTTATCTTCCAGCAACTGATCCGCACGATAACGTTTTTTAGAATCCTTGTTATCAATCATCGGATCATTAAAACCAGCCACGTGGCCACTGGCTTCCCATATTTTTGGGTGCATAAAAATAGCAGAATCAATGCCTACAATATTTTCGTTTAGCTGTACCATCGCTTTCCACCAATACGTTTTAATGTTGTTTTTCAGTTCCGAGCCGTATTGGCCGTAGTCATAAACGGCACTTAAACCATCATATATTTCGCTGGACTGGAACACAAAACCATATTCTTTGGCGTGGGCAATCACATTTTTAAAAAGCTCGTCGTTGTTTTTACTCATAACGGGGGCAAAGATAATTTTTAGTGTGGAACATTATGTAGTTTTGTGTATTACCAAAATCCGCAAAAGCCATGAACGAAAAAGAGTTGTTAAGTAGAATTACCATCAATCCGGAAATCTGCCATGGTAAACCAACAATCCGTAACAGAAGGTACATGGTAGAAGTAATTTTAGATTTGTTATCTTCCGGAATGACTAATCAGGAGATTTTAGAAGATTTTCCAGAATTACAAGAAGAAGATATTTTAGCTTGCTTGGCTTTTGCAGCGAAATTGCTTCGGGTAAAATTTGTTGCTGCAGTTCTTGCATGAAGTTTTTGATTGATGCACACATTTCGCCATTATTATGTGAAATATTGAAGCAAAAAGGTTATGATACTAAACACGTAGGAGAATTATTGATCGGAACACTTACTCCAGACAATATTATTATGGATTCTGCTGATGAAGAAAGTCGCGTAATGATCACTAAAGATTATGACTTTTATTACGCTCATGTGATGTACAAAAAACCTTCGAAACTTTTACTGATAACCACAGGTAATACCAGAAATCGGCTTTTATTCGATTTGATTAGAAACAATTTGGCTTTGATAGAATCACTTTTTGAAAGTTATGATTTTCTTGAACTTAGTGCTGACGGAGTTGTCATTCGTGAAAGCTAATAGCCAATTATGAGTATCCAAGTCCAAAACCTTTCCAAAATATACGGCACGCAAAAAGCCATCGATACCATTTCCTTCTCCGCAGAACCCGGAAAAGTGCTGGGTTTTTTAGGGCCGAACGGTGCCGGGAAATCTACGACGATGAAAATCCTTACCTGCTTCATCCCGCAAACTTCCGGTACGGCAACGGTTAACGGTTTTGATACGATAAAAGAAGCATTGCAGGTGCGGCAACAAATTGGTTATCTGCCGGAAAGCAACGCCTTGTACCAGGATTTGTATGTAAAAGAAGCATTGGCGTTTGTGGCTGCGGTGCACAAAATACAGGGACCAGAAAAACGGATTGCGGAAGTGATTGAGCAAACCGGACTTGGCCCGGAGCAGAAAAAGAAAATCGGTCAGCTTTCTAAAGGTTACAAACAACGCGTAGGTTTGGCGCAGGCCATTTTGCACAATCCGCAGGTTCTGATTTTGGATGAACCTACTTCCGGCCTGGATCCGAACCAGTTAATTGGCATCAGAAGCCTGATTAAAGAGCTGGGAAAAAATAAAACTGTTATCCTTTCCACCCATATCATGCAGGAAGTAGAAGCTGTTTGCGATCAGGTGGTCATCATTAACAAAGGGAAAATTGTGGCTGATCAAACCTTGCCAAACCTGTATCAGCAATATCCAAAACAATCTCTGGAACAGATTTTTATCAAATTAACAAATTAGCACAATCCTGATACTGTTTCTATCGTATAAGTTTCGGTGCCGTGCTAATCGGCACAAGGTTTTTGCTTTACAGTAAATTGTATATTTTCGACTTTCATATTCATTCAGTGCTCACAATCCTTCAAAAAGAAATTACTTCTTACCTCAGTTCGCTGGTTGCGTACGTTACCATCGGCGTTTTTTTACTGGTTTTGGGCCTGTTTCTGTGGGTTTTCCCAGATACCAGCATTTTGGATTACGGTTATGCCGATTTGGGAAATTTGTTCAACACCACGCCGTATTTGTTCATGTTTTTGATTCCGGCCATCACCATGCGTTCGCTGGCGGAAGAAAAAAAGGAAGGTACTTTCGAGCTGTTGGCCACCAGTCCGATTACCGATTGGCAGATTGTTTTAGGCAAATATCTGGCTTGTGTGTTACTGGTTTTGCTGGCCTTGATCCCGACTTTGGTTTACGTTTATTCCGTTTCCGAATTAGGAAACCCGATTGGCAATTTGGATTCCGGTGCCGTAATCGGCTCCTACATCGGTTTGTTTTTGCTTGGAGGAACATTCGTAGCGATCGGAATTTTCGCTTCTTCCATCACCAAAAACCAGATTATTGCCTTTACAATTGCTGTTTTTATGTGCTTTTTTATGTTCAGCGGATTTGATTCTTTAAGTGGACTGCTATCATTTCAAAATTCAGAAATACAAAATTTTGGCATTAACGAACATTACCAGGCAATCAGTCGCGGCGTGTTGGATACGCGCGATCTGGTGTATTTTTTAAGTGTGAGCGGCTTGTTTTTATTGTTGACTAAAACCGTTTTGGGAGGAAGAAAATGGTAAGTTTCCGCAAAAAAAAGGATTTGCTGCAAGTTGGTTTTGTATTGCTGATGCTTCTTTTAGCCAACATTTTTTCGAATTACCTTTTTACCCGTTTTGATTTTACTTCGGAGAAACGCTTCACCCTTTCGCCCATCACCCGAAATCTGGTAGATAGTTTGCAAAAGCCGGTCACCATCACCGTTTTTTTACAAGGTGATTTTCCTGCGGGATTTAAACGTTTGCAACGCGCTACACAGGATTTGCTGGATGATTACAATGCCTTCGGCCACAATCGTTTAAAGGTAGAATTTGTTGATCCGATGGCTGGCAAAACTTCGGATGAGCAAACCAAAATTGTGCAGGACTTACAAAGCCAAGGTATCGAGCCAACCAATCTCAGTGTAAAAACCGAAAGTGGTTTATCCCAGAAAATTATTTTTCCGGCAGCTTTGGTAAAATGTAACGACAAGCAGATTCCGGTTAAATTGCTGCAAACGCGCATCGGTTTATCACCGGAAGAAGTGTTGAATAATTCTATCCAAAACCTAGAATACGCCTTTTCTTCTGCCATAAAAAAAGCATCCAGCGGCGGCAAACCACGCATTGGTTTCACCGAAGGCCATCACGAACTATCTGATTTACAATTGAATGATGCGTTACGTTCTTTATCGGATGGTTTTGAAGTTGGTCGTGTTAATCTCAAAACCATTCCGTTTTCCAATATTGAAAAACTGAGTTTGCTGATCGTTCCGAAACCGGATCTGCCATTTACCGAGCTGGAAAAATTCAAAATCGATCAATATTTAATGCGTGGAGGCCGGATTTTATGGACGATTGACCCGGTTACGGCCGAAATGGACAGCTTGCGCGGACATGGCGGCGAGCAATTGGCTTTCAACAAACAACTCAATCTGGACGATCAGCTTTTTAGCTACGGAATCCGCTTAAATTTTGATTTAATTGCGGATATCAGCTGTGCGCAAATCCCGGTGAATGTGGGCAACGTGGCAGGGCAGGGGCAAATCCAAATGCTGCCCTGGCTGTTTTATCCGATTCTGATGCCATTATCCAAACATCCGCTGGTGAAAAATCTGGATGGTATTCGTACTGAATTTGTAAGCTCGATAGATACGATTGCGGTTCCCGGCATCAAAAAAACGGTGTTGCTAGCTTCTTCTCCGTACAATCAAAAAATAACGACGCCGCATTTAATTTCGCTACAAACGCTGGAACAGGAACCTGATCCCAAAGCTTTCCAAAGCCAACCCAAAACAGTTGGCGTTTTGCTGGAAGGAAAGTTTAAATCTGATTTCAAGAACCGGCCGGTTCCGGATGGTTTTACAGAAAAAATCAACGTGTTGCAGCAAAGTAAACCCACTAAAATGATTGTCATCAGTGATGGTGATGTGTTTAAAAACCAGATCAATGAAACAGACGGATCACCGTTTCCACTGGGTTTTGACCGGTACACGCAGCAAACTTACGGCAACAAAAACTTGCTGCTCAACATTGCAGATTACATGACAGATGATTCCGGTTTGATCAGCCTTCGGAACAAAGAAATCAGAATCCGGCTACTGGATCGGGCACAAATAAAAAGTTCAAAATTGTACTGGCAATTAGTAAACACAGTGCTTCCGATTGCGATGCTTCTTTTATTTGCTATTTTTCAACAATATTTACGCAGGAGAAAGTATGCCGCTTAAAATTTCTACTTTTGGTAGATCAATTTTAAAGTCATATGAGATTTATTGTTTCTACATCAACCTTGCTCAAACAGTTGCAAGCTGTGAGCGGGGCCTTGAGCAGTAGCACCGTTTTACCGATATTAGAAAACTTTTTGTTCCGCATTCAGGATGGAAATTTAACGATTTCTGCCACTGATCTGCAAACCAGCATGACCACTTCGCTGCCGGTAGAAACTCAGGAAAACGGTCGCATTGCCATTCCTTCGCGTATTTTGCTGGATACATTAAAATCATTGCCAGAGCAGCCGGTTACGTTTTCAGTGGATGATAAAACGTTTGCGGTAGAGATTAAAGCTGGTGACGGCAATTATAAATTAAGTGGTGAAAACGGAGAAGATTTCCCGAAAATTCCGGTGGTAGAAAACGCTTCTTCCGTAAGTTTACCGGCTTCCGTTTTGGCCGAAGCGATTAACAAAACCATTTTTGCGGTAAGTAATGATGAGTTGCGCCCGGCCATGACGGGTGTTTACTGTCAGCTTTCACCGCAGCATTTTACTTTTGTAGCTACGGATGCACACAAATTGGTGCGTTACCGCCGGAAAGATGCGCACTCGGAAAAGGCTACTTCTTTTATCATGCCAAAAAAAGCATTGAATTTGTTGAAGTCGTCGTTACCATCCGAAGATGTGGCTGTTTCGGTAGAATATAACAGTACCAGTGCTTTTTTCAAATTTGGCAACATCAATCTGGTTTGCCGTTTGATTGATGAGCGTTATCCGGATTATGATGCAGTTATTCCGTTGAATAATCCGAATAAATTAACCATTGACCGCCTTTTGTTTCTGGGTTCTTTAAGTCGGGTTGCCATTTATGCCAACAAAACTACGCATCAGGTAAGGTTGAAAATTTCAGGAAGCGAGCTGAATATTTCTTCGGAAGATATTGATTTTTCAAACGAAGCTCACGAAAAATTGAATTGTGCTTACGAAGGAGAAGATATTGAAATTGGTTTTAACGCCCGTTTTCTGATTGAAATGCTGCGCAATTTAAGTTGTGAGGAAGTTTCGCTGGAAATGTCGACCCCAAACCGCGCCGGTTTATTATTGCCGCAAGGCGGAGATGAAAACGAAGATGTGCTGATGCTGGTGATGCCAGTAATGCTTAATTCTTACGCGTAAATTTTAACAGATACTTCTTTTATCGGGGTATTTCTTTGTAACAAACCGCTTGGTTATTCGTAAGCTTTACGAACATCAAGCGGTTTTTTTATGATAAGATCAGCGTATCCATTTTATAAATTAAGCGGATTATTCATCCTGACTGCTTTGATTGTAAACTTGGCATCCTGCAAAACCGGCGAAACCACAGACGTGCCTTTAGGAAATGCACATTTGCTACTGGTAAACAGTGCACCAAATTCTTCAGCTATAAATTTTTACTGGACGGGCAACAAGTTCAACTCTGTTCCACTTGTTTACGGTAATACAACGGGCTATCAAACGCTTACTTCGGGCATTAGAGAAGTTCAGGTAAAAGCCAATCTTACTAATAAATTGCTGGCTACCAGTACTATACATGTTAAGCAGGATTCAAGCTATAGTTTTTTTATCTATGAAGCCAACAACGCCATCTCAACAGTTATGTCTGAAGATGATTTGAGTCTACCTTCCGTCGGAAATGCTAAAATCAAATTAGTTAATCTATCAGCCGGACTTTCTTCTGCAGATCTAATAATTGCTAACGGTCCTGTTTTGGCATCAAGCGTTAGTTTTGGTTCAATTGGTACTTATGCCGAACTGAAAGCTGGTACATATAACTTCTCCTTACTTGTACATGGCACCACCACTACAGTATTGGCTATTCCAAATGTGCGGCTCGATAATGGTAAAATTTACACCATTTGGAGCGGCGGTGCAGTAAACGGAAGCGGCACAACAGCCCTATCAACACAGATTATTAGTCAGTAAAAGAAGTACTGTTATGGCAAACGTTGCATAATATTAAAATGTAATTTTGCAATATGAATAAGTGGAAAACGATTCTTGCCGGGATGCTGATTGGTTATTTGAGCATCATGATAATGTCCTGCAATACTACAGGCGTTTCGCCAACAAATTATGCACGTTTGCAGGTCATTAATGCGCTGGCCGGTAGCACACCAATTAACTTTACTTTAAATTCTACCCAAAAAAATAAAAGTGCAATTGCTTTTCCGTCTTCGTCGGATTATATTAGTGTAGCTCCTGATTCTAATTACATTCAGTTTATAACAGCAGCATCGACCACGGCAGTTATTACAAGTAACGCAGCTATCAATCACTTAAATTTGGTTGCTGATAGCAGTTATTCCATATTTTTAACCGGTTCAACCAGTAATTATAATTTGTTAAAGATTAATGATGTATTGACTAATCCTGCTGCTACCAGAGCAAAAATCAGGTTTGTAAATGTAGCTACGGATGCTGGTGCTTTGGATATTACCATTAATGGTACAAGCATTTATAGCAATATTGCTTACAAAGGTGTTGCTCCATTTATGCAAGTGCCACCCGGTACTTACGAATTTAAAGCTATGAAAACGGGTATAACTGGTACTTCGCTTGCCACGTTATCAAACCAGGTACTGGCAGACGGAAAAATTTATACACTTTACGCTGCCGGGATTACCACTTCTACCGCTGCCAATGCTGCATTTAGCCTTACTGTAGTTGCTAATTTACTGCCGGCAACCAAGTAAATGCTGGGCAATACTGTTTTTATCAGCTATATTTTTATTTTTGAAAACTAAACACGCATATTTTGGAGGTCATCAAAACCATCATCGATTTTATTCTTCATATCGATAAACACCTGATCGAGATTACGCAGCAGTATCAGGGCTGGACGTATCTTATCCTGTTCTTTATCATTTTTGCTGAAACAGGTTTTGTGGTGACACCTTTTTTACCCGGAGACTCTCTGCTGTTTGCTGCCGGAGCACTAATTGCACACGGAAACTCTGGCCTTAATATTTACTTATTATTACTGATTTTGGTTGCTGCAGCTGTGGCCGGAAATACCACCAATTATGAACTGGGCAAGTTTTTTGGGGTAAAGGTCTTTAAACCGGAAAATAAAATCCTCAAGCTGGAATACTACCTCAAAACTAAAGAGTTTTTTGATACTCATGGTGGTAAAGCCGTCATTTTCAGCCGTTTCCTTCCAATTTTCAGAACAGTAGCACCTTTCGTGGCCGGTGTTGGCAAAATGCCGTTGGGAAAATACACACTCTACAATTTTTTGGGTGGTGCTGCCTGGATAACCTTGTTTTTATTTTTAGGTTATTTCTTTGGAGGTATTCCGGTTGTAAAAAGAAACTTTACTATTGTTGTAATTTTAATTATCCTGATTTCGGTGATTCCGCCGTTAATTGCAGCAATTAAAAGTCGTTCATCTTCCAAACCAACTTCAGCCTGATTTTAGGTCGATAAAAGAAGTATCAGTTTATAAATCTTCTCTTCCTAAGATTTTACCATTTTGAAAATGATATTCTTCCAAGCTTTCCTTTAACTTTTCTTCTTCAGATAATTCCCGCTTGATCATTCCTTTCAAATCCGGCTGCCCTGCATCTACCCAGGCCGAAAACCAGTAGCTGCCAACCGACAGGATAGAAGCACGCATCTGTTTTTCTACCATTCCGCGTAACAAATCATGATAAGCACCGGAATAGGGTTCAGAATAATTCCGAATAATCTTATTGTTGTTTTTGATGAAAGTATATTTCTGATCGGTGCGAAAAGTTAATTGCAGCTGTTGCTCCATTTTTAACACAGAATCTAAACTGCCGTAAGTTTGGCGACAAATTATCCAGGCACTTTTTAGCGGATCATTTATGTAGATTGCTTTTCCTGTAAAAAAGTTGTACCGATCAGAAAAAAGCTCGGGCAAACGGCTTTCCCAAAAAGCATGGATCCCAACCTGATTGGTTAATTGTCCATTGTAATTGCTCGTCATATGCAGCGGCACATGTGCATCAGCAATATAATGGCCTAAATCTGCAGAATATCTTAAAATTTTGATCGAATCCAAACTTTTGAATGCCTGTACTAACCGATAATAATTTCGCTGGATAGACCACGGTACTGAGCCGTATTTATTAAGCGTATCAGCCGTAAATTTAATTACTGCATCATCCCATTTTTGTGGAATAGTATCAAATGGAAACTTACCATAATGATCTGCATCTAAAAAGTGCCTTGGAGCTTCGTAGGGATCGGTGTAGCGGCGCTTGTCTGGGTCAACCGCATGTGCTGTAATGTAAGCAATATTGTTTTTATAAAAGCCGATCATGCTTTTCGGCAGTATAAAAACAGCATTGTGATTGATAGTTTTATGTCCGGAAAATCCCCAACTACACAATATTTCTATTGATAAAAACAGTAATATTAATTTAAAAATCCAATTTTTGACTATCATCACAATAAGAATATTTACATATATTACTTAAAGTTAATAAAATATCGTTTAAATAAATATTTTCAATTTTAGTTTGGTTTTAATTGTATTTATTTTATTAAAATAAGCGTTTGATTTGTCAACTTATCAGACTATATTTGCATCCTTAATTTCAAATAAGAACAAGTCGCTAAACAATGGCAAATCATAAATCATCGATCAAACGCATTAGAGCAAACGCTGCAAAGCGCTTACGTAACAGATATCAGGCTAAAACCACCAGAAATGCAATTAAAAGGTTAAGAGGCACAACGGTTAAAACAGAAGCTGCAGAATTGTTGCCAAGAGTAATTTCTATGTTGGATCGTTTAGCTAAGAAAAACGTGATCCATAAAAATAAAGCTTCTAATAATAAATCTAAGCTGACTAAATTTGTAAATGCTTTAGCATAAGCAATATAATATATTATAAAAAAGAGCAGGTAGATTTTACTTGCTCTTTTTTTATGATTATATTTTCTTTTAAGTTAAATAAATTTCTATATTTAACTGTTGGAAAATTATGAATCGAAAATTAGTATTAAATCCTGGGCAGAAGAAGACCGGCCACGTGAAAAATTGTTGGCACAAGGCCGGCGGGTTTTAAGTGATGCAGAACTGGTAGCAATTTTGATTGGTTCGGGCAGTCAAAATGAATCAGCAGTTGATTTAAGCAAACGGATTTTGCATCATTTTCTGGGAGACTTGAATGTTTTAGGTAAAGCTTCTGTTAATGATTTGTCCAAATTTAAAGGTATTGGTGAAGCAAAAGCTATTACCATTATTGCTGCATTGGAACTGGGCAGACGGAAAAAGGAAACTGAGCATAAACAAGCCGAAAAAATAAGTTGCAGCAAAGATATTTTCCACTTAATGCACCGCTATTTCGCGGATTTAAACCACGAAGAATTTTGGATCATCCTGATGAATCGTGCCAACAAAGTGCTTTCCAGGCATTTAATAAGCAAAGGCGGCCAGGCTGGAACAATTGCCGATCCGAAAATTATTTTTCAAACCGCACTCGAAAATCATGCAGCATCTGTAATTCTAGCTCACAATCATCCTTCCGGTAATCTTAAACCCAGTCAGGCTGATCTCGATCTCACCAAAAAACTACGAAGCGCAGGCAGCATGTTAGATATTGCCGTGTCAGATCATCTCATTTTTACTGATGCACACTATTTTAGTTTTGCAGATGAGGGCTTAATGTAAACCAGTTCATTGTTCCTCGTGTTTGCAAAGAATACTACTTACAAACCATTTCCTACAAACGAATACCTCTTTCCATCCCTTTTTTTATCTTTGTGCTTTTTCTTTTAGATCAAGCATGAAGATTTCATATAACTGGCTTAAACAATACATCAGCATTACGCAAAATCCGGAAGAAATTTCGCAAATTTTAACTGGAATTGGCTTGGAGGTGGAATCGCTGGAAAAAGTGCTTGCTATTCCAGGTGGTTTGGAAGGCTTGTTGATTGGATACGTTAAAGAATGTGTACAACACCCAAATGCCGACCGGTTACGCGTGACTAAGGTTGACGTTGGAGGCGAGGAATTGCAGATTGTATGCGGTGCAGCAAATGTAGCAGCCGGACAAAAAGTAGTGGTGGCTACAGTTGGAACTACGGTTTATCCAACTGCAGGCGAACCTTTCAAAATCAATAAATCAAAAATCAGGGGTGAGGTTTCTGAAGGGATGATTTGTGCCGAAGATGAAATTGGGTTGGGAACAGATCATGCCGGAATTATGGTTTTGGAAGAACCTGCCCAAATCGGCCTGTCTGCAAAACAGTATTTTAAGCTGGAAGATGATTATTTGTTTGAAATTGGACTAACGCCAAATCGGGCAGATGCAGCTTCGCATTTGGGTACGGCACGTGATATTGCGGCGTTTTTAAAAACGCAAATTATTTTGCCTGATGTTGCTTCTTTTAGCATACAAAATTCAGCTTTGCCTATTGCTGTAGAAGTTTTGAATGAAAATGCTTGTCCGCGATATTCGAGCCTAACCATTTCTGGTATTGAAGTAAAAGAATCACCAGACTGGTTAAAGCAAAAGCTGAATGTAATTGGTTTGCGCCCAATTAATAATGTGGTGGATGCCACCAATTACGTGTTGCATTCGCTCGGCCAGCCAATGCATGCATTTGATGCGGATACGATTAAAGGCAATAAAGTGATTGTGAAAACCTGTGCCGAAGGAACGATTTTTAAAACGCTGGATGGTGTAGAACGAAAGCTTTCGGCAGATGATTTAATGATTTGTGATGCGGAAGAACCAATGACGATAGCAGGCGTTTTTGGCGGAATCAATTCGGGCGTAACTAATCAAACTAAAAATATTTTTCTCGAAAGCGCTTATTTCGACGCGGTTTCAGTACGAAAAACGGCTAAGCGGCATGGTTTAAAAACTGATGCTTCTTTTCGGTATGAGCGCGGAACAGACCCGAATATCACGGTTTTTGCTTTAAAATATGCAGCTTTGCTAATACAGGAGCTGGCTGGAGGAATGGTTTCTTCAAAAATTTCGGATTTTTATCCAAAGCCTGTTGCTTCTTTTATCGTGCAAATTTCTTACAAGCATGTTAACCGGCTCATTGGAAAAATCATTTCTTCCGAAGAAATCAAATCGATTTTAACTGCTTTGGATATTAACATTACTGCGGAAACAGCTGACGGACTTTCATTGGAAGTTCCTCCATATCGTGTGGATGTAACGCGGGAAGTGGATGTAATTGAAGAAATTTTACGGATTTACGGCTATAACAATATTGAAATTCCAACACAAATTCGTGCATCTTTAAATAACGCAACCAAACCGGATAAAGATGCGGTGCAAAATACGCTTGCAAATTTGCTCACGGCCAATGGTTTTAATGAAATTCTGGCCAATTCGCTTACTAAATCTTCATATGCTGATCAACCGGAAACAGCAGTTAAAATATTAAATCCGTTGAGTAATGATTTGGATGTAATGCGGCAAACGCTTTTATTTTCGGGTTTGGAGGTAATCAATTATAACCAGAACCGGCAATATCCAAATTTAAAATTGTATGAATTTGGAAAAATTTATCATCAGTATCCCGGAAAATTTGAAGAACAACATCGGTTGTCTATATTTTTAAGCGGATCTGATCAGCCTGAACAGTGGAACCAAAAAGAGGAGCAGGTTAATTTTTACCAGTTAAAAGCAGTAGTAGATACTTTGTTGCAAAAGGCTGGTATAAAAGATTTTGTGGTTGAAGATGCAGAATCAGCTGCGCTGCATTTTGGTTTAATGTATAAAATCAATAACAAAAATTTGGTTGTTTTAGGTGCAGTAACTAAACAGGCTTTAAAAAAAGCAGACGTTAACCAGGCAGTTTTCTATGCAGATTTTGATTTTGATTTATTGCTGAAACATATCGGCAAAAATAAAATTGTTTATCAGGAAGTTTCCAAGTTCCCGATTGTAAAGCGGGATTTATCCTTACTGATTGATGAGCGAATCACTTTTAATCAGCTAAAACAAATTGCATTTAAAGCTGAGCGTAAGCTGATAAAAGAAGTAAATGTTTTTGATGTTTATAAAGGTAATAAACTCCCCGAAGGAAAAAAATCGTATGCGTTGAGCTTTATTTTGCAGGACGAGGAAAAAACGCTAACCGATAAAGCTATTGATACAGCGATGCAAAAAGTAATTTTTAATCTGCAAAAAGAAGCAGGCGCAGAAGTAAGAAAGTAGTTATACCGATTGGTTCTGCTAAATTGGATGTCGTTTCTAATCAAAATTATTAACTTTAAATTTTTAACTATTCAATTCATAAATGTCTGTAGTTGCCGAACAGTTAGTTAAAGTTGTTGAAAAAACCGAACGTTTAATTAGTTTGTGTGCAGCTTTGCAGGAAGAAAATGAATTGTTAAAGTTTGAAAATCAATCGTTAAATACGCTGCTGGAATCTGGTAAAGAAAAAAATAAAGAGCTGGAAGATAAGCTTCGTGTATTGAAGCTGGCTAAAAGTTTTTCGGAAACAGATGAAAAAAGCCTTGATATCAAGCAAAAAATTAACGATTTTGTGCGGGAAATTGATAAGTGCATTGTGTTACTAAAAAAGTGACGACTTAATTGAAACAAGCTTAATGGGAGATATTTCCATAAAAATAAATATTGCAGACCGCGTTTATCCATTAAAGGTAAGCACGGAAGAAGAGGAAATTATACGACGCGCAGCCAAACTGATTAATGACCGGATAAAAGATTATCAGGAAAATTATGCAGTAAAAGATAAACAGGATTTGCTTTCGATGTGTGTACTGCATTATGCAACTACATCTTTGAAAGCAGAAAAACAGGGAATGATTGAAGATACAGAAGTTACCAAAAAAGTTTATCAGTTGGATCAGTTGCTGTCAGATTTCTTTTCAAACGCATAATTTATAGTGTAAAAAGAGCATCAGGTTATAACCGTTTTTAAATTTAAGTTCTGTTGTTTTGGTAACCAATTATTGGATTGATCATCGATAATTTGAAGGTCAGTTTGATAGTTTTCCTTGCATAAAATTAAATTTAATAACGGTTTTTTATTTATATATTTTAATTAATTACTACTAAAAATGGATGTGTTATATATCATCATCGGATTATTGCTGGGCATTGGGCTGGGCATTGTTATGGGCCGCTACCTGTTGCGTAAATTATTTACAAGTCAGGAAGTTGCGGCACAAACTAAAGTTAAAAAAATATTAAAAGATGCAGAAAGTAATGCCGAAATTTTAAAAAAGAATAAACTTTTGGAAACAAAAGAAAATTTTCTGCAGTTAAAATCTGAGCATGAGCAGGAAGTAAATACGAAGAACAATGCAATCAGCCAGCGGGAAAATTCTTTAAAACAGAAAGAGCAATCGCTGAACCAGAAGTTGGAAAATGCCAACCGCAAAGATCAAGAAGTAGAAAATTCCCGCAAAAATCTGGAGAAGCAAACGGAGGCAGCTGTAAAAAAGCAGGAAGAAGTGGAGCATTTGAAGTTGCAGCACGTGCAGCAATTGGAATCTATCGCAGGTTTAACAGCAGAAGAAGCCAAAAATCAATTGGTTGATAATCTTCGAGAAGAAGCCCGTACCAAAGCTATGAGTCAGATTAGGGATATTGTAGATGAAGCGAAAATGACGGCTTCAAAAGAGGCAAAAAAAATCGTGATTCAAACTATCCAGCGTACTGCAACAGAAAGTGCAATCGAGAATACGGTTTCAATCTTCAATATTGAAAATGATGAGATTAAAGGTCGGATTATTGGTAGAGAAGGACGAAATATTCGTGCATTAGAAGCAGCAACAGGAATTGAAATTATTGTAGATGATACGCCGGAAGCAATTATTTTGTCAGGATTTGATCCGGTGAGGAGGGAAATAGCACGTTTGGCTATGCACCGCTTAGTTACCGACGGGCGGATTCATCCGGCAAGAATTGAAGAAGTTGTTGCCAAAACCCGAAAGCAAATAGAAGAAGAAATTGTAGAAATTGGGGAACGTACAGTTATAGATTTGGGTATACATGGGTTACATCCAGAGCTGATTAGAATGGTTGGCCGAATGCGTTATCGATCTTCTTACGGACAAAATTTATTGCAGCACTCACGCGAAGTAGCCAACTTTTGTGCTACGATGGCCGCAGAATTAGGTTTGAATGTAAAAATGGCCAAACGTGCTGGCCTGCTCCATGATATCGGCAAAGTGCCTGATGACAATCCGGAACTGCCACATGCAATTTTAGGAATGCAGCTGGCCGAAAAATATAAAGAAAATCCGGAAGTTTGCAATGCTATTGGTGCCCACCATGATGAGGTAGAGATGACTTCGATTATCTCGCCGATTATTCAGGCTTGTGATGCTATTTCTGGTGCACGCCCAGGCGCGCGTCGAGAAGTTGTTGAAAGCTATATCAAAAGGTTAAAAGATTTGGAAGCTTTAGCCATGTCTTATCCAGGTGTTGAAAAAACGTTTGCTATTCAGGCAGGGCGAGAACTTCGGGTTGTGGTAGAAAGTGAAAAAATTACCGATGCGCAGTCAGAGGTTTTGGCTGCAGATATTTCGAACCGCATTCAAACTGAAATGACTTATCCTGGCCAGATTAAAGTAACTGTTATTCGGGAAACACGATCAGTTGCTTTTGCAAAGTAAAACAGCTAAACATAATTTAAAGCGATGAAACTTTCATCGCTTTTTTTATAAATTAAAAGTTTAATTATGCCAGTAAAAAATCAACAGTTGCAAATTTATTTGGATGATTACAACAGAAAATATATAGTTCTATCCTGCATACTTGTACAGGGGTTTTGTGCTTTTGGAATTTACTTTGGAATCTTAGGTTTAAGCTGAATATTGCCTTTTCCATACTTGCATTTTTTAGGACAGTACAACAGTTATTTCAATTGGACGTCATTTGTTATTGCAATCAGTATTTATTATTACTCCAATTTATCTCCTTTACTTTCATACTTGATGCTGTTTTTTGCATTAGTTTTTACTTATTTAATTTCGATTACAGAGAAGCAACTTCCAAAACACTCACAAATAGGAGAACTGTTTGGATTTATTCTACTGTTAAGCTTTATCATTCATTATATAAATGATAAACATATTAGCAAGGAAAATTTTGTGAAAACTGAATGGAATTTTATTTGCATAGCACCAATTTGGTTTTTAAGTTTTGTGCTGAAAAAAGTAAAACTTAAATATTGAATTATAGCTCATACTTCTTTTATCAACTAAAATTTGGTATGATAAAAGAAGTATGAGCTATTTTCTAAACTTATAAATTCTTACCTAATTTTTCCAACATTTCCTGCGGAACTTTCTCCAGATCCAAAACTAAAAATCCATCTAAACAATCCGAGAATTTTGGATCAATATTAAAGCAAATAATTTTGGCATTTAGGGAAATGTACTGACGAAGTAAAACCGGGATTTTCATATTTCGGGTTTCAACTTCTGAAATAAGATTATCTAAAACTTTAAAAGAAGTTTCACCTGCTAAAAGAAGTTCGGTATCAATCTTAGAAAAATCTACCTTAAATTTTTTGCGTGGTTTTACATATTGGGCCATCTCATGGTCGAAATGGTTTTTGCTGATATAATCTACAATTAAGGATTTAGAAAATTTTGAAAAGCTGTTGCTGATACTAACTGGCCCAATCAAATACTGGTAACGAGGATTATCAATCAGATATTTTAAAATTCCTTTCCAAAGTAAAAACAGAGGCAGTGGTTTTTGTTGATATTCTTTTCGGATAAAAGAACGCCCAAGTTCCAAGCTCTTTTTCAAAACAGGAGTGAAGCCTCCTTTGATTTTAAAAAGTTCAGCAGTGTAAAAACCTTTTTTACCCATACTGTAATAAATCTCATCACCTTTACCAATACGGTAAGCACCAACAATTAATTTGGCTTCTATATCCCAGATAAACAGATGGTTATAATAAATATCATACTCATCCAAATCAGAGCTTTTATTTGATCCTTCTCCGACTTCCCGAAAAGTAATTTCCCGCAAACGGCCAATTTCTTTGATTGTATTTGGCAAGAAGGATGGCGGAGCGATGTAAACCTCATAATTTTTTTCCACCCAAATCAAATAATTTTCTTTTAAGGTTTCTACTTCCTGTTCAATTAAATTAACAGCAACTGGTAAGGCAATCGGTTCAGGTGTTTTTTTAATCTTAAATAGATTTCTTGGATTAAAAATCTTTTTTTCTTCTTCTAATCCGGTTCCTAAAGCGTAGGTTTTTGCACGAAGAAAATTGAGTAATTTAGTTGTATTTCCAGCATCTGGAATTTCATTCAAATTAATTGGCTTGCCAATTCTAAGCTTGATTTTATGACCTTTTTTGTTAAACAACTCTGCAGGAAGCATGGCTGTTCTCAAAGTAGGATGAATTAAACTCAGTAAATTAAAAAGCAAACCATTGTTGCCGTGAAAATAAATTGGTACAACTGGTACTTTCGCTTTAGCTATAATCTTTCCTACAACAGGATGCCATTGTCTATCCGTAACTTCTTGATTTTCAATTTTGTATGTAGAAACCTCCCCGGCAGGAAAAATACCGATTGGGGTTCCACCACGCAATAATTCTAAAGTGTTTTTAAGGCCGCTGATGCTGGAAGAATGTTCAATATTTTCAAAAGGATTAACTGCAATAAAATAATCACTGAGGTTAGGTATTTTTTTAAGTAAAAAATTAGCCATCAATTTGGCGTCGGGCCTTACCATGCACAGGATTTTTAGCAGAACCATACCTTCTACGCCACCATATGGGTGATTGGCAATTGCAACAAAACCACCTGAAGTTGGAATATTTTTCAGTTCAGCAGGATCAAATTCTATTTCAACACCCATGCCTTCCAAAATTGCATCTACAAATTCCGGACCTTGTTTTGGCTGAGCTTGTGCAAACAATTTGTTTACATCATTGATCTTCATAATTTCCATTAGAAAAGCAGCAAGACCAGGCATTTTCAACTTATCAATTTTGGTGGCTTTGGCAAATTCTTCTTTGGTAATTACTTTCATTCTATGCAACGCTGATTTAAAAATTCGATTCAAAAGGTAAATATCATATTATTATACTTAGCTTTCTAACTTAAACCACTATTGCATGCAATCTGCCATTAAAAACTACTTTGCAATTACTAAAAAGGAAGGGAACGGAATGCTCATTTTAGTAGCACTTATTTTAATTGTATTGTTGGCACCAGATATTTATCAATTACTAAGAAAGCCTGAAGTAGTAGATTTTTCCAAGATAAAAGAAGCACAAAAAATTTTAGATCAGGCTGTTGAAGAACAACCAAATGATTATAAGAAAAGCTACCTGAGCAATAATCAAGCAAATGCTTCTTTTAACAGTATAAAATTGAAAGCGGAATATTTTACTTTCAATCCAAACCAACTACCGGAAGCTTTGTGGAAAAGATTAGGCTTAAGCGAAAGGCAAATTAAAGTGATCCAAAATTATGAATCGAAAGGTGGAAGGTTTTATAAAAAAGAAGATTTACAAAAGATTTATTCTATAACACCTGAAGATTATGCACGGCTTGCATCTTATATAGAAATTCCTGAAAGAAGTTTAAATAAAAAGTTTTCAAATTACACTTCTGCTTTTAAGGTAAAACCGCTAATTGTAGTTGAAATTAATCAGGCTGATTCTGCACAGTTAACTGAAATTAAAGGAATTGGACCTGCGTTTGCAAACCGGATTATGAAATACCGAAGTAGATTAGGTGGTTTTTATCGAAAAACGCAATTGATGGAAGTTTATGGTTTGGATTCAATTAAATATGAAGAAATTTCGAAACAAGTAGAAATAGATGCATCCGAGGTTATTAAAATCAATATCAATACTTGCGATTTTGATGCTTTAAAACGAAACCCATATTTAAGTTTCAAACAGATGAACGCTATTATACAATATCGAAAACAACATGGTAATTATAAAAGCAGCAGCGATTTAAAAAATGTGACTATTTTGAATGAGGAAATCATCCAAAAGCTGGAACCATATTTATCCTATTAAAAGAAGTACTTAATCAGATTTAGATTTTAAAATACTAAATATTATCGTATTTTTGCCTTCCCTGAAAGGAGGTATTGTAGGAATTATGATTATTATTAATATAAAAGACGGCGAATCTTTAGATAAAGCGCTAAAACGTTTTAAGAAAAAATTTGAAAAAACTGGTGTTTTGAGAGAATTACGTAGTCGCCAGGCATACGAAAAAAGATCAGTGACCCGCAGAAATGTTGTTAAACACGCCGTTTATAAACAAAATATGTTTGCAGACAACGTATAAGTTTTTAAAAGCTTATTCTAATAATCTGGTATAAAAACTATTTGTATCTTCAACTTTAAGAAGAAGCAAATAGTTTTTATGCATTTAGACCGATTTTATAATTACATTCAATACGAAAAACGCTTCTCTGCCCATACTTTAACTGCTTATAAAACTGATTTGTTGCAGTTTTTTAGTTATGTTGAAGTAGATAGTAATGCTTCTTTTACCGAAGTTTTTTTGATCCGCAGCTGGATTGTACAGCTAATTGATCAAAAAATTGATACCCGTTCTGTAAAACGCAAAATTACTTCCCTTAAAACTTATTTTCGATTTTTAGTTCGGGAAAACCTGATTCAGGATAATCCTATGTCTAAAATCCAGAGTCCGAAACTGGCTAAAAAGCTTCCTGTCATTATGCGCGAAGAAATGATTAGTAATCTTTTGGATAGCAATGATATTTTTGAAACAGATTTTACAGGAATCCGTGACAAGCTGGTGATTGAAATTTTATTTGGAACAGGCTTGCGTTTGGCCGAGCTTCTTGGCTTAAAAGAGCTTGATATAAACTGGTTTGAAAGTACTATAAAAGTACTTGGTAAAAGAAGCAAGGAACGGATTGTGCCGCTTAATAAGGAATTACTATTGTTACTTAAACAATATCTTGTTGTCAAGAAAAATGAAAATTTTGATAACAATTCTTTAAAATTAATCGTTACCCATACCGGAAGCGATGCTTACTCAAAACTGATTTACCGTATTGTACAGAAATATCTTAGTTATATCACTACTCAAAATAAAAAAAGCCCTCATGTTCTCCGACATAGTTTTGCAACAAGCCTTTTAAATAATGGTGCAGATTTAAATGCGATTAAAGAACTTTTAGGCCATGCTAATTTGAGTGCAACACAAATTTACACACACAATTCGGTAGAAAAACTAAAATTGATTTATAAACAGGCCCATCCAAAGGCATAAAAAAGGAGGAAAAATGAAAATTACGGTTCAGGCAATACACTTTACTGCTGATAGCAAGTTGGTGGATTTTATTCAAAAAAAGGCAAATAAACTGGATCAGTTTTTTGATCAAGTTATTAGTGGAGAAGTTTATTTGAAACTGGAAAAGGTAGAAGATGAAGCAAATAAAATTTCTGAGATCAAGTTATTAATTCCCGGAAACCAATTATTTGCAAAAGAAAAATGTAGAACTTTTGAAGAAGCCACTGATTTAGCGATTGAGAGTTTACGCAAGCAATTGGAAAAACACAAACAAAAAAATAGAGCACATGAAACATCTTTTAAAGAGTCTATAAATAACGATAGATAATTTATTTTTAAAGGTGAAAATCCCTGTATGAAGCCGACAAATATATTTGTCGGCTTTTTTTATAAAAAAGTTTTGTTGAATCTATAAAAAGTGTAGATTTGCATTCCGTTTTCAGAAGTGCAGATGTAACTTTAAGAATACGTTTTGTTCTTTTAATGTATATTTTAAATTGCCTCCTTAGCTCAGCTGGTAGAGCGACTGACTTGTAATCAGTAGGTCATTGGTTCGATCCCGATAGGAGGCTCTAAAAAAGAATAATATTCTTTTTTAAATGGGGGGATACCAGAGCGGTCAAATGGGACGGACTGTAAATCCGTTGCTTCGGCTACGAAGGTTCGAATCCTTCTCCCCCCACTTTTTTAAGCGGAAGTAGCTCAGTTGGTAGAGCGATAGCCTTCCAAGCTATAGGTCGCGAGTTCGAACCTCGTCTTCCGCTCTAAACTGATTACGAGCTACGATTGACGATAACGTATTTGTAAATCTAATCGACAAACGTAAATTATAAGCCGACGTAGCTCAGCGGTAGAGCACTTCCTTGGTAAGGAAGAGGTCATGGGTTCAAGTCCCATCGTTGGCTCACATTTTTTTGAATGTATAAACAAGTAAATTAACCTAATAACAATATAAAAAATCATGGCAAAAGAAAAATTTGACCGTAGTAAACCGCACTTAAATATCGGTACAATTGGTCACGTTGACCACGGCAAAACTACTCTTACTGCAGCTATTACAAAAGTTTTAGCAGATAAAGGCTTTTCAGAAGCTCGGTCTTTTGATTCAATTGACTCTGCTCCTGAAGAAAAAGAACGTGGTATTACAATTAACACTGCCCATGTAGAATATTCTACTGCACTTCGTCATTACGCGCACGTTGATTGCCCAGGTCACGCAGATTATGTTAAAAACATGGTTACTGGTGCTGCTCAGATGGACGGAGCAATTATTGTCGTTGCTTCTACAGATGGTCCAATGCCACAAACTCGTGAGCACATCTTGTTGGCTCGCCAGGTAGGTGTGCCTTCTTTAGTTGTTTTCATGAATAAAGTGGATATGGTTGATGATCCAGAATTGCTTGAATTAGTAGAGATGGAAATTCGTGAACTGTTATCTTTTTATGATTATCCAGGTGATACTATTGCTGTTGTTCAAGGATCTGCTTTGGGCGGTTTAAATGGCGAACCAAAATGGGTTGACAAAATTATGGAGTTGATGGATGCTGTAGATACACAGATTCCTATCCCTCCACGTTTGACCGAATTACCTTTCTTAATGCCTGTTGAAGATGTCTTCTCTATTACTGGTCGTGGTACTGTTGCTACAGGCCGTATTGAGCGTGGCATCATCAACTCAGGTGAGCAAGTTGATATCTTAGGTATGGGTGCTGAAAACTTAAAATCAACTGTAACAGGTGTGGAAATGTTCCGCAAGATTTTAGATAGAGGTGAGGCGGGTGATAATGTGGGTTTATTGTTACGTGGTATTGAAAAAGAATCTATCCGTCGTGGTATGGTTATTTGCAAACCAGGTTCTGTAACTCCTCATACTGATTTTAAAGCTGAAGTTTACGTATTGTCAAAAGCAGAAGGTGGTCGTCATACACCATTCTTCAATAAATACCGTCCACAATTCTATTTTCGTACTACAGATGTGACCGGCGAAATTTCATTAGCAGAAGGTGTGGAAATGGTTATGCCAGGTGATAATGTTACAATCACTGTAAAATTAATCAATGCTATTGCAATGGAAAAAGGTTTGCGTTTTGCAATCCGTGAGGGTGGTAGAACTGTAGGAGCTGGGCAGGTGACTGAAATTTTAAAATAATTTCAACAATAAAGGTTAATCTGAAAACATAAGCTTGTTTGCTCAAGCTTATGTTTTCTTATAATACACGGGCATAGTTCAATGGTAGAATAGAGGTCTCCAAAACCTTTGATCAGGGTTCGAATCCTTGTGCCCGTGCATAGATGACAGAAAGTATATATTATAATGACTAAGGTAACTGAATACGTTAAAGAGTCTTATATTGAATTGACTCAAAAAGTAACTTGGCCAACTTGGAGTGAGTTGCAAAACAGTGCAGTACTGGTGCTGATTGCTGCCATAATAATTGCCCTTATTATTTTAGCTATGGACGAGTCTGTAGGAAATCTGCTCAAATATTTTTACAAATCTCTTGCATAATATTTGGATATGAGTGATCAATTGAAGTGGTATGTGGTGAGAGCCATTAGTGGAAAAGAAAAGAAAGTAAAGCAATACATAGAAGCAGAAGTAAACCGTTTAGGTATTGCTCATCAAATCCCCCAGGTTTTGATTCCAATGGAAAAGTATTATCAAATGCGGGAAGGGAAAAAAATCGCTAAAGAACGCAATTATTTTCCAGGCTATGTTTTGATTGAAGCAGCGTTGGATGGGGAAATGGAACATATCATTAAAAATACCAATAGTGTGATTGGATTTTTAGGTGATAAAGCAGGTAATGCAGTTCCATTACGGCAAGCAGAAGTTAACCGTATTTTAGGTAAGGTTGACGAAATGACTGTTCAAACAGAAACTATGAATGTTCCTTATTACGCTGGTGAAAATGTGAAAGTAATGGATGGTCCTTTCAACGGTTTCAATGGTGTGATTGAAGAAGTAAACGAAGAGAAAAAGAAACTGAAAGTAATGGTTAAGATTTTTGGAAGACGTACTCCTTTAGAACTTAACTATATGCAAGTAGAAAAAGAATAAATAAAAGAAGTATCATCTTAAAAAGATACAAAATTATAAAAAGCTTAAATGTTACATTGCTTCCACATTATAACATTTGTTATCAATTAATAGAATAAAATGGCAAAAGAGGTTGGTGCACTAATCAAGTTGCAAGTAAAAGGCGGTGCTGCAAATCCATCACCTCCAATTGGTCCTGCATTAGGAGCAAAAGGAGTAAACATTATGGAGTTTTGCAAACAGTTTAATGCTCGTACACAAGATAAAGCAGGTAAAGTATTACCTGTAGTAATCACTGTTTATGTTGACAAGTCTTTTGAGTTTATCATTAAAACACCTCCTGTTGCCATCCAATTATTGGAAGTTTCAGGCTTAAAGGGTGGCTCTGCAGAACCTAACCGTAAAAAAGTTTCCAGTGTTTCCTGGGATCAGGTTCAAACCATTGCACAAGATAAAATGACTGATTTGAATGCCTTCACTGTTGAATCAGCAATGAAAATGGTAGCAGGCACAGCACGCAGTATGGGAATTACCGTCAATGGTAATGCACCCTGGAATAATTAACAATTAAATTCAATTCAAGACAGTGGCTAGATTAACAAAAAATCAAAAAGCAGCACTTTCCAAGGTTGAGGCAAACAAATTATATTCTTTACAGGAAGCTGCTTCTTTAGTGAAAGATATAACAACTACTAAATTTGATTCGTCAGTTGATATTGATGTTCGTTTGGGGGTTGATCCGCGTAAAGCTAATCAGATGGTTCGTGGTATTGCTACATTGCCTCATGGAACTGGTAAAACTGTTCGTGTTTTAGTTTTGTGTACTCCTGATAAGGAAGAAGAAGCTAAGGCTGCAGGTGCAGATTACGTAGGTTTGGATGAGTATATTACCAAGATCGAAGGTGGTTGGACAGATGTTGACATCATTATTACTATGCCTAGTGTAATGGCAAAGGTTGGTAAACTTGGTCGTATTTTAGGTCCGCGTAATCTTATGCCAAACCCAAAATCAGGTACTGTAACCCCTGAAGTAGGAAAAGCTGTAACAGAAGTTAAAGCTGGAAAAATAGATTTTAAAGTAGATAAAACAGGTATTGTTCATGCTTCTATTGGAAAAGTTTCTTTCTCTCCAGAAAAGATTTTTGACAATGCGATGGAAATTATTCAAATAATTTCGAAATTAAAACCATCTTCAGCAAAAGGTACTTACTTTAAAAGTATCCACCTTTCTTCTACCATGTCTAAAGGTATAGAAATTGAAACTAAATCAGTAGCAGGTATTTAATCATGAAGAAAGAAGACAAATACGAAGTAGTAAACGCACTTACTGAGCAAATAAAAGAGTACGGTAATTTTTATGTTACCGATACTTCAAATTTGACTGTAGCAAAAGTAAATGCTATTCGAAGAAAGTGTTTTGAAAGCGACATTAAAATTCAAGTAGCTAAGAATTCCCTGATAAAAAAGGCAGTGGAAGCAGTAGGAGGTGATTTTACCCCTATGTATGACGCGCTGAAAGGTTCATCTTCAATAATGTTCTCCAAATCGACTAATGCTCCGGCTAAACTGATTAAAGAACTTAGAAAATCTGGTGAAAAACCACTACTAAAAGTAGCATACATTCATTCATCATTTTTTATTGGCGATAATCAATTAGACACTTTGATTAATCTTAAATCAAAAGAACAACTGGTTGGTGACATTATTGGCTTATTACAATCTCCTGCAAAAAATGTTGTTTCTGCACTTCAATCAGGTGGTAACAAATTATCAGGTATTCTAAAAACTTTAGAAAATAGAGGTTAATCAGACACCTAAAAGTTCTGAAATCATTGTACAATTAAAGTATTAAAATTAAATAAAATGGCAGATTTAAAGGCGTTTGCTGAGCAATTAGTAAACTTGACAGTAAAAGAAGTTAACGAGTTAGCTCAGATTTTAAAAGATGAATATGGTATCGAACCAGCTGCTGCAGCTGTTGCAGTTGCAGGTCCTGCTGCTGGCGGTGATGTTCCTGCTGCTGCAGAAGAAAAAACAGCTTTTGATGTTATTTTGAAAGAAGCTGGCGGTGCTAAATTAGCAGTAGTTAAATTAGTAAAAGACTTAACCGGTTTAGGTTTGAAAGAAGCTAAAGATTTAGTTGACGGCGCACCCAAAGAAGTGAAAACTGGTGTAACTAAAGAAGAAGCAGAATCACTTAAAAAACAATTAGAAGAAGCTGGAGCTGTAGTTGAGGTTAAATAACCCTACATTTTCTATTCATATTTAAAGACTCCGGCCTGATTTGGCCGGGGTCTATTGTTGTTTATAACACACCCATTTTTGTTTGAAGTTCAGGAAACAACTTTAATCAAACAAGTGAAAGTTTATTCATAAACTAAAAAATTAATCCCTTGGCAAACAAAAATAATCAAAGAGTAAACTTTGCAACCAGTAGGCACGTAATTGATTACCCTGACTTTCTGGATGTTCAGTTACAATCTTTTCAGGAATTTTTTCAATTAGAAACGACTTCAGACAATCGCCATAAAGAAGGTTTGTTTAAAGTTTTTGCTGAAAATTTTCCTATTTCTGATTCCAGAAATATCTTCGTTTTAGAATTTCTGGATTATTTTATTGATCCGCCACGATACGACATTCAAGAATGTATTGAACGTGGATTAACTTATAGTGTGCCTTTAAAGGCGAAGCTTCGTTTGTCATGCAATGATGAAGAACATGAAGATTTTGAAACAATTGTTCAAGATGTTTATTTGGGAACAATCCCTTATATGACTCCCAAGGGAACATTTGTAATCAATGGTGCAGAACGTGTAATTGTATCTCAGCTTCATCGTTCTCCTGGTGTATTTTTTGGCCAAAGTCGTCATACAAATGGAACAAAATTGTATTCTGCCCGTGTTATTCCATTTAAAGGATCATGGATTGAGTTTGCTACAGACGTTAATAACGTGATGTATGCTTACATTGACAGAAAGAAAAAGTTTCCTGTAACTACATTACTTCGTGCTATCGGCTATGATTCTGATAAAGATATTTTAGAATTATTTGAGCTTGCTGATGAAGTAAAAGTTAGTAAATCAGGACTTAAAAAATTTATTGGTCGTAAATTGGCTGCAAGAGTTCTTAAAAAATGGGTTGAAGACTTTGTGGATGAAGATACAGGTGAGGTAGTTTCTATCGACCGTAATGAGATTATCCTTGAACGTGAAACCATTTTGGAAGATGATCATATTGATATGATCATTGATGCTGGGGTGAAAAGTATTATTCTTAACAAAGAAGATGCTTCTACCAGTGGAGATTATACAATTATATATAATACGTTACAGAAAGATACTTCCAATTCTGAAAAAGAAGCGGTTGAACATATATACAGACAGTTACGAAATGCGGAACCGCCTGATGAAGAAACAGCACGTGGTATTATTGATCGTTTGTTTTTTTCTGATAAAAGATATGATTTAGGAGATGTAGGCCGATATCGAATTAATCGTAAGTTAAAACTGGACACTTCTTATGAAACAAAAGTTTTAACAAAGCAAGACATTATTGCTATCGTAAAGTATCTAATCAAGCTGATAAATGTTAAAGCTGAAGTAGATGATATTGACCACCTGTCCAATCGTCGTGTTCGTACTGTTGGTGAACAGTTATACGCACAATTTGGAGTTGGTTTAGCAAGAATGGCACGTACTATTCGGGAACGAATGAATATTCGTGACAATGAAGTATTCACGCCTACAGATTTAATCAACGCTAGAACTTTGTCTTCTGTTATTAACTCGTTCTTTGGTACAAACCAATTATCGCAGTTCATGGATCAAACTAATCCATTAGCAGAGATTACGCACAAACGCCGTTTATCAGCGCTTGGGCCAGGTGGTTTATCAAGAGAGCGTGCAGGTTTTGAAGTTCGGGATGTGCATTACACGCACTACGGTCGTTTATGTACCATCGAAACACCGGAAGGACCAAACATTGGTTTAATTTCTTCACTTTGTGTACATGCTAAAATCAATAATTTAGGCTTTATCGAAACACCATATAAACGTGTGGTAAATGGAGTAGTATCTGTTGATGAACCCGTTATTTATTTGTCTGCAGAAGATGAAGACGGAAAGACTATTGCTCAGGCAAACGCACATTATGATGATAAAGGTAATTTTGATACACCACGTGTAAAAGCCCGTTTTGAAGGCGATTTTCCAGTAATTGAACCGGAAAGGTTGGATTATATGGATATTGCTCCAAATCAAATCACGTCTATTGCAGCATCCTTAATTCCATTTTTGGAACATGATGATGCTAACCGTGCTTTAATGGGTTCAAACATGCAACGCCAGGCAGTTCCACTTTTACGTCCGGAAGCTCCGATTGTAGGTACGGGTTTGGAAGGCCGTGTGGCTAAAGATTCCCGTACGTTGATCAATGCTGAAGGTGATGGTATAGTAGAATATGTTGATGCTAATGAAATCAAAATCAAATATGATCGCAACTATGATGACCGTTTGGTTTCATTTGAAGGTGATACGCAGACTTACCGTTTAATCAAGTTTAAAAAGACCAATCAAAGTACAACTATCAATTTAAAACCCATTGTTACGAAAGGACAACGGGTTGAAAAGGGGCAAGTGCTTTGTGAAGGTTATGCAACTCAAGACGGCGAATTAGCATTGGGAAGGAATATGAAAGTTGCTTTCATGCCTTGGCAAGGTTACAACTTTGAAGATGCTATTGTAATTTCTGAACGTGTTGTTTCTCAAGACATTTTTACTTCTCTTCATATTGAAGAATTTGAATTGGAAGTACGGGATACCAAACGTGGTGAGGAAGAGTTAACACCAGATATCCCAAATGTTTCTGAAGAAGCAACAAAAGATCTGGATGAAAATGGTATTATCCGAGTTGGTGCAGAAGTAAAAGAAGGCGATATATTAATTGGTAAGATTACTCCGAAAGGTGAATCTGATCCTTCACCAGAAGAAAAATTGTTACGTGCAATTTTTGGTGATAAAGCAGGTGACGTTAAAGATGCTTCTTTAAAAACGCCTCCTTCAATTACAGGCGTTGTGATTGATACCAAATTATTTTCTCGTGCTAAAAAGACTTCTAAAGCAGAAGAAAAAATAGCCTTGGAAAAATTGGACAACAAGCACGAAAAAAACATCAAGGACCTTAAAAATTCTTTGATTGAAAAGTTGTTTGAAATTGTTAACGGCAAAACGTCACAAGGCGTTTTCAACGTTTACAAAGAATTGCTGGTTGCTAAAGGCGTTAAATTCACGCAGAAGATTTTGGTAGAGTTGGATTATAACAATATCAACCCGACTAAATGGACTACTGATGATGATAAAAATGATATGATTAAACTACTTCTTCACAACTTTAATATTAAAGTGAATGAAGAATTAGGTGCTTATCGTCGTGATAAATTTGCAATCAGTGTAGGTGATGAATTGCCTTCTGGTATTGTGCAGATGGCTAAAGTTTACATCGCTAAAAAACGTAAGTTAAAAGTAGGTGATAAAATGGCTGGCCGTCATGGTAATAAAGGCATTGTTGCACGTATTGTTCGTGATGAAGATATGCCGTTTTTAAGTGATGGAACGCCAGTTGATATTGTTTTGAATCCGCTTGGTGTACCCTCTAGGATGAACTTAGGGCAGATTTACGAAACTGTTTTAGGCTGGGCCGGAAAAGAACTGGGAATGAAATTTGCCACTCCGATTTTTGATGGCGCAACTCATCAGGAAGTAGAAGAATGGGTAGCGAAAGCAAAAGTTCCGGCATCTGGAAGAACTTATTTATATAATGGTTTAACCGGTGATCGTTTCGATCAGCAAACAACTGTGGGTATTATCTATATGTTGAAGTTAGGGCACATGGTTGATGATAAGATGCACGCGCGTTCTATCGGGCCATATTCTTTAATTACGCAGCAGCCTTTGGGTGGTAAAGCACAATTTGGTGGTCAGCGTTTTGGTGAGATGGAAGTTTGGGCTTTAGAAGCATTTGGCGCAGCTAATATTCTTCAGGAAATTCTTACCATCAAGTCCGATGATGTAGTTGGTCGTGCTAAAACGTACGAAGCGATTGTTAAAGGTGAAAACTTGCCAACACCATCAGTTCCAGAATCTTTCAATGTATTGGTTCATGAATTGAGAGGTTTAGGCTTGGATATCACTTTAGAATAAGTTCTAAAAGATAAGGATTGAGTGGTAAAACCTGCTTTTATCACTCATTACTATAACTATTATCTACAGCTGATTTGCAGTGCTTCTTTTACCATGCTAAAATTGAAGTCTATTTTGCTAAAAAGTAGAATTAGGAAGATCAAATTTAGTCGATAAAAGAAGCATTACTTATTCAGTTCTTAAAATTAAAAAAAGAACTATGTCGTATAAAAAGGATAATAAAATCAAAAGTAATTTTACTACAATTACGATCAGTTTGGCTTCTCCTGAATCCATACTGGAACGTTCAAGCGGTGAAGTTTTAAAACCCGAAACGATTAATTACAGAACTTATAAACCGGAACGTGATGGTTTATTTTGTGAGCGTATTTTTGGTCCGGTGAAGGATTACGAATGTCATTGCGGGAAATACAAACGTATCCGTTATAAAGGAATTGTTTGTGATCGTTGTGGTGTAGAAGTTACAGAGAAGAAAGTACGTCGTGAGCGCATGGGACACATTAATTTGGTTGTTCCTGTTGCACATATTTGGTATTTTCGTTCATTACCGAACAAAATTGGTTATTTGTTAGGTCTTCCAACCAAAAAGTTGGACTTGATTATTTATTACGAACGTTATGTAGTAATAAAACCAGGTATAAAAGAAGCAGACGGAATTTCTAAAATGGATTTTCTGACGGAAGAAGAGTATCTGGATATTTTGGATACACTTCCAAAAGAAAATCAGTATTTGGACGATAAAGATCCTCAGAAATTCATTGCTAAAATGGGTGCTGAAGCTCTGGAAGAATTGTTGAAGAACTTGGACTTGGATCAATTATCTTATGATCTTCGTCACCAGGCAGCAAACGAAACTTCTCAGCAACGTAAAAATGAAGCTTTAAAACGTTTGCAAGTTGTTGAAGCTTTCCGTGATTCTAAAAATAGGATTGAAAACAATCCAGAGTGGATGATTGTAAAAATCGTTCCCGTTATTCCACCGGAATTACGTCCATTGGTTCCATTGGAAGGTGGCCGTTTTGCGACTTCTGATTTGAACGATTTATATCGCCGAGTAATTATTCGGAACAATCGTTTAAAAAGATTAATCGAAATTAAAGCACCGGAAGTAATTCTTCGTAATGAAAAACGCATGCTTCAGGAAGCAGTAGATTCTTTGTTTGACAATTCACGTAAAGTAAATGCAGTTAAAACAGAGGGCAACCGTGCTTTAAAATCATTATCAGATATATTAAAAGGTAAACAAGGTCGTTTCCGTCAGAACTTATTAGGAAAGCGTGTTGATTATTCAGCGCGTTCTGTAATTGTTGTTGGACCGAACCTGAAATTGCATGAGTGCGGTTTACCAAAAGACATGGCTGCTGAGCTTTTCAAACCATTTATCATTCGCAAGATGATTGAAAGAGGGATTGTAAAAACAGTAAAATCAGCCAAAAAAATTGTTGACCGTAAAGATCCTATTGTTTGGGATATTTTGGAAAACGTATTGAAAGGACACCCGGTATTGTTAAATCGTGCGCCAACGCTGCACCGTTTGGGTATCCAATCCTTCCAACCAAAATTGATTGAAGGAAAAGCTATCCAGCTTCACCCTTTGACATGTACTGCTTTTAACGCGGATTTTGACGGTGACCAGATGGCTGTACACGTACCACTCGGACATGCTGCTATTTTGGAAGCCCAGATTCTGATGTTGGCTTCACATAATATCTTGAATCCTGCTAACGGAACACCAATTACTGTACCTTCTCAGGATATGGTTTTGGGTCTTTATTATATTACTAAAGGCCGTAAAACTGATGCTGATCGTGTAGTAAAAGGTGAAGGTTTAACTTTTTATTCTGCCGAAGAAGTAATTATTGCCTATAATGAGAAAAAGCTTGATTTACATGCTTTCATCAAAGTAAAAGCTAAAGCTAAAGGCAGTGATGGTTTGATTACAAGCCAAATTATTGATACTACTGTGGGCCGTGTATTGTTTAATCAGCATGTGCCGGAAGAAGTAGGTTATATTAATGAGTTGCTTACCAAAAAATCACTTCGTGATATTATTGGTGAAGTTGTAAAAAATACGGGTATGGCTCGTGCCGCTCAGTTTTTAGATGAAATCAAGGAATTAGGTTTCCAAATGGCTTTTCGTGGAGGTTTGTCCTTCAACTTGCAGGATTTGAATATTCCTGCCGAAAAAGTTACTTTAATTGCTCAGGCTTCAAAAGAAGTTGAAGACGTGATGAATAACTATAATATGGGATTCATTACTAACAACGAGCGTTACAATCAAATTATTGACATCTGGACACGTATCAATAATCGTTTGACAGCCAATGTAATGGAAATCTTGTCTAATGATAATCAGGGCTTCAACTCTGTTTATATGATGCTTGATTCTGGTGCTCGTGGTTCTAAAGAGCAAATTCGTCAGCTGTGCGGTATGCGTGGTTTGATGGCTAAGCCTCAGAAATCAGGGTCTGGTGGTGAGATTATTGAAAATCCAATCTTGTCTAATTTCAAAGAAGGTCTGTCAGTATTAGAATACTTTATTTCTACTCACGGTGCTCGTAAAGGTTTGGCAGATACAGCATTGAAAACTGCTGATGCTGGTTATCTTACACGTCGTTTGCATGATGTTGCGCAGGATATGATTGTTGGAGAAACAGATTGTGGTACTTTAAGAGGAATCTATACAACAGCTTTAAAAGACAACGAAGATGTTGTTGAACCACTTTACGATCGTATTCTTGGACGTACAACTTTAAGTGACGTTCATGATCCTTTAACCAATGAATTATTGTTGGAAGCAGGAAATGATATTACAGAAGAAATTGCGAGACGAATTGAAAATTCTCCTTTAGAAGGTATTGAAATCCGTTCTGTATTAACTTGTGAGGCAAAAAGAGGTGTATGTGCTTTATGTTACGGCCGTAACTTGGCAAGTGGTAAACGTGTTCAACGCGGTGAAGCCGTTGGTGTTATTGCAGCACAATCAATCGGCGAGCCGGGAACACAGTTAACTTTACGTACATTCCACGTTGGTGGTACAGCTTCTAACATTGCTGCCGAGTCTCAGATCAACGCCAAATTTGATGGTATTATCGAATTTGAAAATGTGAGAACTGTTCATTATAAAACAGAAGAAGGTGAAGTCGATGTTGTTTTAGGTCGTTCTGGAGAATTCAGGATTATCGAAAAAGATACGAATAAAGTGATCATGACAAATAATATTCCTTATGGTTCTTATTTGTACATTCAGGATAATACGCAAATATCTAAAGGAGATCGTATCTGTTCATGGGATCCGTATAATGCGGTAATCATTTCTGAATTTGCAGGTAAAACTCAGTTTGAAGCAGTTCAGGAAGGAATTACTTTCCGTGAAGAATCTGATGAACAAACTGGTCACCGTGAAAAAGTAATTATAGATACTCGTGATAAAGCTAAAAATCCCGTTATACAAATTATCGATAGTGGCAAAAATGTAATTAAAGGTTACAATATTCCTGTAGGCGCACACATCGCTGTTGATGAAGGTGAGAAAGTTCAAACAGGACAAGTAATTGCTAAAATTCCTCGTTCAACCGGAAAAACCCGAGACATTACAGGTGGTTTACCAAGGGTGACTGAGTTATTTGAAGCACGTAATCCTTCAAATCCTGCTGTCGTTACGGAGATTGATGGTGTAGTTACTTTAGGCGGAATTAAAAGAGGAAACCGGGAAATTACAATTGAATCCAAAGATGGGCAGGTTAAAAAATACTTGGTGCCTTTATCTAAACACATTTTAGTTCAGGATAATGACTTTATTAAAGCTGGTATGCCATTATCTGACGGATCAATTTCTCCGGCTGATATTTTGTCTATCAAAGGGCCAGCTGCGGTTCAGGAATATTTAGTTAATGGGATCCAAGAAGTTTATCGTTTACAAGGTGTAAAAATTAATGATAAACACTTTGAGGTGATCGTGCACCAAATGATGCAAAAGGTAACAATTGAAGATGCCGGTGATACCCGTTTCTTGGAAAGAGAAGCAGTTGACAGATGGGATTTCATGTTGGAAAATGACGAAATTTACGATAAGAAAGTAGTTGTTGACCCAGGAAGTTCTAACAATATGAAACCTGGCCAAATTATTTCTGTTCGTAAATTGCGAGATGAAAACTCCATTCTAAAACGTAAAGATTTGAAACTGGTTGAAGCTCGTGATGCAATTGCTGCTACTTCCAGCCAAATGTTACAAGGTATTACCAGAGCTTCATTAGGCACTAAATCGTTTATTTCAGCTGCATCCTTCCAGGAAACAACCAAAGTATTAAACGAAGCTGCCATTGCAGGTAAACGTGATAAAATGCTTGGACTGAAAGAAAACGTGATTGTTGGCCACTTAATTCCATCAGGAACTGGTTTGCGTGCGTATGATAATGTTCGGGTGGGTTCTCAGGAAGAATTTGACCGTTTGTTAGCATCTAAATCGGAAGAAGTAGAAGCTTAAGCTTTAAGCTAATATTATTAAGCCCGGCATTTTCTAATGTCCGGGCTTTTTTGTGTGCTAAAAGAAGTACTTTAAATTGACCTTAAATTTATATCGATAAAAAAAGTATCTGCCTAATAACTTAAATTATAATTACAGTATGGAAAATTTGCTAAAAATTTACACTTTTACAGAATAGAAAATTTAATTTATGTACGATTATTTAATAGTAGGATCTGGCTTATTTGGGGCTGTATTTGCATATGAGGCTAAAAAAAGAGGAAAAAAATGCTTGATTATAGACAAAAGGAATCACGCCGGTGGAAATGTTTATAATGAAAATATAGAAGGTATTAATATACATACATATGGTGCGCATATTTTTCATACAAATGATAAACGTATTTGGGATTATGTAAATTCTTTTGTAGAATTTAACCGGTTTACAAACACACCTGTTGCTGATTATAAAGGAGTTTTGTATAATCTGCCCTTCAACATGAATACTTTTTACCAATTGTGGAACGTAAAGACTCCTGATGAAGCAAAAGCAGTGATTGCAGATCAGATTAAAGATCTAAATATCTCAGATCCGCAAAATTTGGAAGAGCAAGCTTTATCTTTGGTTGGAACTGATATTTACGAAAAACTGATTAAAGGTTATACCGAAAAGCAATGGGGCCGGGAAGCCAAAGATTTACCCGCATTTATCATTAAAAGGTTACCAGTAAGATTTACTTACGATAATAACTACTTCAATGACAGTTATCAGGGCATCCCGAATGGCGGATATAATAAACTAACTGACGGATTACTGGAAGGAACAGAAGTAAGACTTAACGAAAATTATTTTGATAACAAGGAATATTATGATTCGTTAGCCCCACAAATTGTATTTACCGGTAAAATTGATCAGTTTTATAATTATCAGTTTGGCAAGCTGCAATACAGGAGTCTAAAGTTTGAACAACAAACTTTGGATATGGAAAATTATCAGGGAAGTGCGTTAGTAAATTACACTGAAAGAGAAATTCCTTTTACTCGAATTATAGAACACAAGCATTTTGAGTTTGGTACACAACCAAAAACAGTTATCACACACGAGTTTCCTGCAGAATGGAATGAAAGTAATGAGCCTTTTTATCCCATTAACGATCAGCTAAATAATGAAATATATAAAAAATACAAGCAATTAGCTGATAAAGAAAGCAATGTTATTTTTGGAGGCCGCTTGGCAGAATATCGCTATTACGATATGCACCAAATTATTGGTTCAGCTCTGAAAAAAGTGGAAACACATTTTAGTTAGTTGTAACTCATATTGTCTATTTGCATTTAACAGTTAAGTAAAAACCAAACTAAATGGATTTTATTTAAATCCATTTAGTTTGGTTTGTTGATTTTTAGTTAACAAAAGAAGCATTATTGAAATATTACTTTGATGGAAGAAAAAACCGATAACCCGTTAAATATTGAATTATCTGAAGATATGGCTGAAGGGATTTATTCCAATCTGGCCATTATTACACATTCTGATTCTGAGTTTGTGATAGATTTTGTTCGTGTAATGCCGGGCGTACCTAAAGCCCGTGTTAAAAGCCGGATTATTTTAACACCCGAACATGCCAAACGGTTGCTAACTGCCTTGGAAGATAATATCAACGGTTTTGAAGCCATCAATGGAAAAATTAAGATTAAAGAAATTACAGCTTTGCCTATGAATTTTGGTGGACCGATCGGCCAGGCTTAAATTAGGTTAACCTGTTTTTGTTTAAAGTATTTTATTGTAGCTATTTGTTAATATTTACCATGCAATACACACTAAAAATTGCAGCAATTATCCAGGAAACAGAAGATACCATTACTTTAATTTTTAACCAGCCTGGGTTAAAAAAAATAAAATATCAGGCCGGCCAATATTTAACCCTGATTTTCAACATTAATAACCGCCGATACCTTAGACCATATTCTTTTTCCTCTACACCAGAGGTAGATTCAACCCTAAATATAACCATAAAAAGAGTTCCGGGAGGAATAGTATCCAATCATATTGCAGATTGCTTAAAGGTAGGAAATGCAGTTGAAGTTATGGAGCCAATGGGTAACTTCACTATAGAAAGCAAAAATATTGGTATTGGTAACAGTTTGGTTTTTTGGGCTGCAGGTAGTGGCATAACGCCTTTGTTTTCGCTTTTAAAGCGTGTTCTGAATTATAATTTGGCTAAACACATTACACTGGTTTATGGTAACCGTAATGCTGAAAGTACTGTTTTTAACGAACAAATATTTGCATTGCAAAAACAGTATTACACCACTTTTAAAGTATGGCATTTCCATACTAAATTAATTGTTGAAGATCTTCATCCTGAAATAGTTCAAGGGCGCATTGACCCTGAAAAAGTAATTGCGGTATTGAAGCAGGAAAATGACCTGACTAATACCCGACACTTTATTTGTGGGCCATACGGATTAAAAGAATCTGTAGAAAATTTATTGATGAACAACGGAATAGGGCAAGAAAGTATCTATCATGAAGATTTTGATTTAATAACAGATCCTAAAAAATTTGAAGGTATATCAACCAGAAATATAATAATCAGAAAATCCGGAAAACTTTATCCTGTTGAAGTAGTAAAAGGGAGAACAATATTAGATGCTTGTTTAGATTCTTTGATTGATTTGTCTTACTCCTGCCAAACCGGAAGTTGCTTGCTTTGTAAGGCAAGGCTGATATGTGGCGAGTTACGTTCAATATCAGGCGATGTTACCAATCTCAATCTTGGAAATAATGAGTACCTGCTGTGTTGTAATTTGCCCTTAACAGATGACGTTGAGCTTGCAGTTGATTAAAAAATGCTAAAATGAAAGTTGTACTTCTTGCAGGCGGTTTAGGAACACGTTTATCCGAAGAAACTGTAATCAAACCAAAACCTATGGTAGAAATAGGGGGTATGCCAATTTTATGGCATATCATGAAAATCTATTCCTCGTATGGTTTTAATGATTTCGTGATTTGTTTGGGGTATAAGGGATACATTATTAAAGAATACTTTGCAAACTATTTCCTCCACAGATCCGATGTAACCATTGATTTAAGTAATAATGAATTAAAAATCCATGATTCTCAAGCTGAGCCTTGGAAAATAACTCTGGTAGATACTGGAAACGAAACTATGACCGGTGGAAGGATTAAAAAAATAAGACAACATATTGGAAATGAAACATTTATGTTAACTTATGGAGATGGTTTAGCTAATGTTGATATAACAGAACTTTATCAGTTTCACAAAAACAATAAAAAATACTGTACTGTAACTGCTGTTCAGCCATCGGGCAGGTTTGGTGCATTAAATCTTTTAGCGGATCAAACAGTCCATTCTTTTATGGAGAAACCAAAAGGAGATGGTTCCTGGATCAATGGTGGGTATTTTGTTTGCGAACCACAAGTTTTTGATTATATCGAAGGGGATTATACATTGTGGGAACGTGAACCGATGGAAAAAATAGCAGCAGAAGGGCAAATGGTTGCCTTTGAGCATAAAGGTTTTTGGAAGCCAATGGATACGCTGCGAGAGAAACATGAACTGGAAGAAGACTGGGTGATGAACAGGGCTAAATGGAAAGTTTGGTAAAATGAGTTTCTGGAATTGTTATCAGGGAAAAAAAGTACTACTAACCGGACATACAGGTTTTAAAGGGTCATGGCTGGCTATTTGGTTAAAAGAACTCGGTGCAGAGGTTTATGGATATGCATTAGCGCCACAATCTGAATTGGATAATTTTGTGACTTGTAATTTAGTTAAAGAAATTAACCATTTTGAAGCCGACGTACGTGACGCAGCAAAATTAAATGCTTATTTTCAGGAAGTACAGCCGGATATCGCTTTTCATTTGGCTGCACAACCATTGGTGTTACTATCTTATGAAGACCCTGCAGGAACTTTCGAAACAAATTTAATGGGTACAGTGAATTTTTTTGAGGCTGTCCGCAAAACTTCTTCAGTAAAAGCAGCAGTAAACATTACAAGTGATAAATGTTATGATAATAAAGAATGGATTTGGGGCTATCGGGAAAATGACCCAATGGGCGGTAAAGATCCTTATAGTGCTTCAAAAGGCTGTTCCGAACTGATAACTTCTTCCTATATACATTCGTTTTTTACTCAGGAAAATACCTGTGCTGTAGGATCTGGCCGGGCAGGCAATGTCATTGGTGGCGGTGATTGGGCAGCAGATAGGATCGTACCTGATTATTTTCGGGCTGTTAATGCTGGCAGAAAAATGGTATTGCGTAACCCTGATGCAACCCGTCCATGGCAACATGTGCTCGAACCTCTAAGTGGCTATCTCAATTTAGGTACAATGCTGTTTTTACAAGGTAAAAAATATGCTGGTGGCTGGAACTTTGGGCCGCAGGATACCAATAATTATTCGGTAAAAGAACTAATACAAAAAATTAAACTGGTTGAAGGTTCGGGTGGTTTTGAATTTTCTGCAAATACCTTCAAACCTCATGAGGCTACATTTTTAAAGTTGGATATATCAAAAGCGGTTAACAGGCTGAATTGGAAGCCTGTTTTAAATTTTGATGAAACGGTGCAGTTCACTGTTAATGGTTATCAGGCAGAAAAGAACAAACAGGATGTTCTGGGCAGCAGAATCAGGCAAATTCAAGCTTATGTAGATAAAGCACGAGATATGGTATCTTGGGCAACAATTTCTTAATAAATGACAATGGCAAATACTTTAATCAGAAATTTAGAATTCAAACTGAATGTTTCCGGTTCTATCGAGCCTGGTAAAGATTACATACCAGTTACCGGAAAACTCATTGAAGAAGATGATTTATTGCTGGGCATGGAAGCTATGGCCGATGGCTGGCTGACAGCAGGGCGTTTTGCCAATCAGTTTGAAAAAGAGTTTGCAGCTTACTTTGATGCCCCAAAATGTTTACTGGTCAATTCGGGTTCCTCAGCAAATCTGGTTGCATTTTATGCTTTAACTTCACCAAAATTAGGCGAACGTGCTATAAAACCAGGTGATGAAGTAATTACGGTTGCGGCTGGCTTTCCAACTACAATTAATCCGGTTATTCAATTCGGCGCAGTGCCCGTTTTTGTAGATGTAGATATTGTTACGCATAATGTTTTGGCTGATCAGATAGAACTGGCCGTGTCACCAAAAACAAAAGCGATTATGATTGCGCATTCTTTAGGTAATCCGTTTAATCTGGATGAAGTAATGCGTGTTGCCAAAAAATATAATTTATGGCTGGTAGAAGATAATTGTGATGCCTTAGGCGCAACTTACCGCAATAAAAAAACTGGAACTTTTGGTGATATTTCTACATTTTCATTTTATCCTGCCCATCATATTACCATGGGTGAAGGTGGAGCTGTAATAATTAACAATCCTATACTATCAAAAATTGCAGAAAGCTTTCGTGATTGGGGTCGGGATTGTTACTGTGAGCCAGGAAAAGATAATACCTGCGGTTGTAGATTTTCCCAGCAATTAGGAAACTTACCTTATGGATACGATCATAAATATACTTATTCTCATATTGGTTTTAATTTGAAAGTAACCGATATGCAGGCAGCTTTAGGTGTTTCTCAATTACAAAAAGTAGATCTCTTTATTCAAAAAAGAAGGGAAAATCATCAGGCTTTATATCAGCGTATGAAGGAATTTGAAGATATTTTTATTCTTTCTGAACCTACTCCGGAAAGTAACCCTTCCTGGTTTGGCTTTTTGCTGACTTTAAGGGAAGGAGATTCGAACGACAGGCACATGCTGGTACAGCATCTGGAACAGCAAAAAATAGGTACAAGGTTATTATTTGGGGGTAATTTGTTGAAACAGCCAGCTTATGTAAATATAAACCATCGTGTGATTGGTAACCTCGAAAATACAGATATAATTATGAACCAGTCTTTCTGGCTGGGCGTATGGCCGGGCCTTAACGAAAACCATTACGATTATATTTACGAAGTTATTAAATCCTATCTTCAAGATTAGGTTGATAAACGACTAATAAAACCTGCAATGCTTCTTTTAGCACTAAAAAATCCCATGGGCTTTGAGACAGCTGAAATCCAGGTTTTTTTAGGTCTTGATTTTCTATCGATAAAAGAAGCATGGCCAATGGAGAAAATTTATCTACCGCAGAATCATTGTAAACCATCCAAATGAGCAAATGTTTAAAAATTTCCTAAAATGATAAATTGGTTTACTTTTGCAGAAATAATATCTCAGATCGGAGTTGTAAAAGTAAAAGCTCTGCTTATTAATTTATGAACAAAACGTTTATTTTCATAGTTTCCTTTTTTATTTTTACTTGCTGCAGTGCCATCAATCATGCTTCGGCTCAAATAAACCAACAAAACCTTTCTTCAGTTAACGTTGATAATCTGACCGATCAACAAATTAAACAATTCCTGCAACAGGCGCAAAGCTCAGGATTAAGTGATGCTGAATTGCTACAGCAAGCGCAAAATCGGGGCATGTCAGCATCTCAAATTCAAAAGTTACAAGCACGTGTACAAAATATACGCAGTAAAAACAGTAGTAGCATTAATGACAGTAGTGCAACCCAAAGCAGAAGCCTGAATTACAAACCGGAAAGACCTGATACATCTGATAGGAATATTGTTTTTGAAAGTTTAAAACCAAGGATATTTGGTGCAGATCTATTTAAAAATAAAAATCTTTCTTTCGAGCCGAACCTTAAATTAGCAACACCTGTAAATTATATTGTTGGGCCAGAAGATCAGTTAAATATAAATGTTTATGGTAACTCTTTAATAAACTGGAAACTCGATGTTTCTCCAGAAGGTAATATCAATATACCTGGAATAGGTATTATAAATGTTGCTGGTAAAACCATAGAAAATGTCACTACTACCATAAAAAGCAAGCTTGCAGCTAATAACTATGCCATTGGGCGCGGCACGAACGTGCAAGTGAACTTAGGCAATATCCGTAGTATTAAAGTGATTATGATCGGGCAGCTTGTAAAACCTGGCTCTTATACTTTGCCATCTTTGGCAACTGTTTTTAATGCGCTTTATGCTGCCGGAGGGCCGAGTGAAACAGGTAGTTTTAGGCAAATTGAAATTATTAGAAACAGCCGTATTATCAGGATATTGGATATATATGATTTTCTGGTGAAAGGGAGTCAAAAGGATAATATTGGCTTGCAGGATCAGGATATTATACGCATACCAACTTATCGTACACGGGTAGAATTAGCCGGACAAATTAAAATACCTGCTTTATTTGAGGTTTTGCCCGGAGAAAGCTTGCAAACGGTTTTAAATTATGCTGGCGGTTTTACAGACAGTGCTTATACTGCAAGGATAAAAGTCACCCAAATTAGTGATCAGCAACATAAACTGACTGATGTTGTTGAAGCTGATTATAAAAACTATATGCCGTTACGGGGTGATAAGTTTTATGTTGAATCTATAATTAATCGTTTTGAAAACAGGGTTATTATTAATGGAGCCGTTTATCGGCCGGGAGAATATGAATTACAAAATGGTTTAACCCTATCAAAATTAATACAGAATGCGGCAGGATTAAAAGAAGATGCATTTACTGAACGTGGTACAATTACCCGATTGAAACCTGATAATAGTACCCAAATCATTGATTTTAGTGTAAAGGATGTACTAAATAAAGTTGGTGATATTGCTTTACAACGAGAGGATGTTATAAATATATCATCCATATTTGATCTTCGGGATAAATACACTATCACTATAAACGGTTCCATTAGAAAACCTGGAATTTTTGCTTTTGGTGATAACATGAAAGTAGAAGATTTAATCTTAAAAGCAGGTGGTTTTTCAGAAGGCGCAACTTCTAGACGTATTGAAGTTGCACGTAGGGTTAATAATGCAGATCCAAAATCAAAAAACACAAAAGTTTCACAAGTTTTTAGTGTTGATGTTGATAATGAATTGAAGCTAAACGGTATAGGTTTTATATTAAAACCCTTTGATATTGTTTCCATTTACAGTTTACCAGGATACGAGAAACAAAAAACAGTGAAAGTAGAAGGCGAAGTGTTGTATCCGGGATCTTACACCATTCAAACTAAAAATGAAAAAATATCAGATCTGATTAATCGTGCCGGCGGATTAACCGTTTCCGCAGATGTAGAGGGCGGTTCATTAAAAAGAGAGAATATTGCGATTTTAGGTATAGATAAAAACAAATCTGATACGAGTACTATCGCATTGGAAAGAACAGAACGTTTAAACCGGTTAAAAAGAACTTTAAAGGATTCCAGTAATAATGTAAATACTCAGCCGAGAAATAATTACGTTGGGATCAATCTGTTCAAGATTTTAAATACACCAGGCTCAAAAATTGATTTATTATTAGAAGATGGTGATGTATTGAGAATTCCGAAGCAACAGCAGATAGTACGTGTAAATGGTGAAGTATTATATCCAAGTGCTGTGGTATATGATAAGGCAAAATCTTTTAAAGGTTATGTTTTAAACGCAGGTGGATTCTCACCAACGGCATATAAAAAAGGTTCTTATATAATTTATCCAAATGGAACAGTAAAAGGTACAAGAAAACTTTTTTTCTTTAACAACCATCCAAAAGTTAAACCAGGAAGTGAAATATTTGTACCTGTAAAACCGAAGAGTATTGGCAATACAATAGCAAGTATTTTAGGCTTTACCAGTGGCATTGCTTCATTAGGTGCTATAATTTTAGGGATAGTAAGTGTGATAAAAAGATAATGAATATCAACAAATACTTAGTTAATAATGGATGAACATATTATACATAGATCCGAAGAAATATCACTGAAAGAAATCATTATAAAATTTCGTTCCGCTCGAAAATATATTGCAAGTAAATGGCTTACTATACTATTTGGTGGTTTACTGGGCGGGTTACTGGGTTTAAGTTACGCGTATGTTAAGAAGCCTGTTTATACAGCAACAAGTACGTTTGTATTAGAAGATAGCAAAAGTAATTCGCTTAGCCAATATGCAGGTTTAGCTTCATTAGCAGGAATAAACGTGGGTGGTTCAGGAGCAGGAGGAGTATTTCAAGGAGACAATATCCTGGAGTTGTACAAATCCAGAAACATGATCAAGCAGGCCCTGATGAGCCCAATTAATGTTCATGGACAATCAAATCTTCTGATTAATCTGTATATCAATTTTAATCATTTGCAGGAAAAGTGGAAAAAAGATCAAAATATCACTAATATTAAATTTGATGAAAATTCTAAATTTTTTACCCGGCTACAGGATAGTGTTATCACAGATATTTCAAAAACCATAAATGATAAAATTCTCACTGTTACAAAACCAGATAAAAAGCTGAATATTATTCAAGTTGATGTAGTAACTAAAGATGAAGAATTTTCCAAATTGTTTAATGATAAGTTAGTACAAACCGTAAACAATTTTTATGCAGAAACTAAAACTAAAAAGAGCTACCAAAATGTTCTTGCTTTGCAAAAACAAGCAGACAGCGTCCGGCGTGTTTTGAATGGATCTATAAATGGGGTAGCATCTGCCTTAGATGCTGCTCCAAATGCAAACCCTTCCCTACTTACATTGAGGGTACCATCACAAAAGAAGCAAATAGATGTGCAGGCTAATACAGCTATTTACAGTGAAATAGTAAAGAATTTAGAAATTTCCAAACTTTCTTTATTGCAGGATGCACCATTAGTTCAAATGATAGATCAACCTGTTTTGCCGTTAAAAGTGGATAAAATTAAGATGTTTGCAGGTTTTATTGTAGGACTTTTAATTAGTTGTATTCTAATTATTTTGTGTTTAACGATTAATAAATTATATAAATTGTATTCGGACACTGTTTAAATTTTATTCAAGTTTTTTTTAATGCTTCTTTTATTAGCCTAAAATCTGAATTAGCTTGATGCTTTTTGCTAATTGTAATGTTTATAAAAGCGAAATGGCAGGCATAAAAGAAGCATAAATATTTTCATAATAGAAACTTAAACAGGCTCTTAATCTAAAACCTCTTTATTAATATTACAAATTCATATATAATATGAATTTGTAATATTTGCTTTTAGATAATAACCTTGTACCATTTTTTAATTAAAAAACTATGTTATCCATAATAAGTACGTTCAAATCTTAGCAAATATTCAATGAGTATAAAAGTTAATATATTGTCGTATTTTTTGAAGGGTAATACACGCAGTAAATTAGCGAAAAAAAATATTGCGTATTCAATTTTTCTTAAAGGACTAAGTGTTGTAACTACTTTCTTATTGGTTCCAATTACTATTAATTACATTAGTGCTACTCAATATGGAATTTGGTTGACATTAAGTTCAATTGTAAGCTGGATGAGCTTTTTTGATGTAGGTTTAGGTAATGGCTTAAAAAATAAACTGGCACAAAACAACGCATTAGATCAAAATAGTAATTCAAAAGTTTTTGTGAGTACAACTTATGTTCTTTTATTAATCATTTCAATTGGGTTATTCAGTATTTTTTTCACTGCTAATACATTTATAGATTGGAATAAAATACTAAACGTAAAAAATTCCACAGAAAAATTTAGTACTATAGCACTAACTGTATTTGGATTGTTTTGTGTGCAGTTTGTTGTGCAATTACTAAATACAGTATTAACAGCTTGTCATGCAGTCGCAAAGGTTTCCCTACTACTTTTAATATCTCAGGTTATTACTTTATTATGTGTATTTTTATTAACTAAATATACTCACAGTTCTTTGCTATTACTTGTATCAATAAATGGTGGTATACCAGTTATAGTACATATCATTGCTAGTATCTGGTACTATAAGAATGAACTGAAAAAATTTGCTCCAAGCTTCAAGTTTGTTGATTTTAAGTATGCACCATTATTGTTAGGTTCAGGTGGAATTTTCTTTATTATTCAAATAGGTGCTTTAATCCTTTTTCAAACTGACAATATTGTAATTGTTCAAATATTTGGGCCTGCATCTGTAACAGAATTTAACATTGCATACAAGCTTTTTTCAGTATTTATTATTGGATTTAATATTATTGTAACGCCTTTGTGGAGCGCATTTACAGATGCATACGTAGTAAAAGATTTTGGTTGGATAGAATCGATAATGACCAAAATGAAATATGTATGGCTGTTTATTTCTATTTCATCAGTTTTATTATTATTTGTTGCTCCGTATATATATAAAATTTGGATAAAAAACACTATTGAAATACCTATTTCTTTATCTCTATCAATGTCTTTTTATATTATAGCTTATACATGGCAAACGTTACATGTATATTTTTTAAACGGAATAAATAAAATACGTCTTCAATTGTATTTAGTTATTATCAGTTCTATAATAAATATTCCAATTGCAATCTTTTTAGCTAAAAGAATAGGCTTAGCAGGAATAACAATATCGAATGCAGTTTTATTTACTTTTATGGGATTGATTTTTTCTTATCAAACAAAAAAAATACTACGTAATGAAGCTAAAGGAATTTTGAATGCATGAGAAATGACTGCTTATGAAAGAATATATTGATACTTCATTTTTGATTAATCCTATTTATGAATATTTCAAGTGGATAAAAGTTAAAATTTTTTATCAGGTGAAATATTGGGGCAAACATCTGCGTATTAGTTACAATTCTTACGTTGCAAATGTTGAGTTTGGGAACAATAATTACATTGGTAAAAACACTTATTTAACTGATAGTATTGTAGGGGATTTTACTTATCTATCATACAATTGTACGGTTACAAATACATATTGCGGAAAATTTTGTTCAATAGGCCCAAACGTAAAGATTGCACCAGGAAGGCATCCTACTTCCAAGTTTGTTAGTACACATCCATCATTGTTTTCAAATCCATCGTTTTTAACCTATAGCTTTACAAAGCAAACAGTATATCAAGGAAACCTCAAAGTTAATATTGGCAATGATGTTTGGATTGGAGCTAATTGCATTATTTTAGATGGTGTTACGATTGCTGATGGTGCAATTATAGCTGCTAATTCAGTAGTAACAAAAGATGTTGCACCTTACCAGATTGTTGGAGGTACACCAGCAAAGTTTATAAAGAAGCGATTTGATGATGAGGAAATAATAGCCTTATTAGAATTTAAATGGTGGGATAAAGATTATATATGGATTAAAAATAATGTTAATCAATTTTGGGATATAAAATCTTTTATAACAACAATACAATCATAATATAAATCAGTGGCAATATCTTTAAAAAAAATATCTAATCCATATTCGATATTTACTGTATCCTGGCTATTATGTTTAATATTATATTCATTCGGATGGGCAGAGATATTTCCTCCTATTTCACCAGTTTTATATTATTTTCTTATTTCATGTATCATAACATTCTATGTAACTGGTATATTTTTTAATAAAATAAGCTTAACAAAACCTGGGACAGTTAAAGTTAATTATAAAATATTATTGATTATAAATGCAATACTATATTCTGTTAATTTTTTATATAGCGGTATTCCTATTATAAAAGGTATCAGGCAGGAAGAGTTTGGCATACCTACGTTGATAGTATTAGCTACAACCTTTAACTGTTTTTGTAGTGTTTACTGCTTTTATTTATTTCTAATATATCGCAAATGGAAATTTATCCTATATAGTTTTTTTTGTTTGAGTTTTTTCATTATGGTTTTTTCCCGTGGTAATATTATGATGAGTATTGTTACTATGTTTTTTTTGTGGATAAACATAACCGCCCCAAAATTGAGTTTAAAAAGTATAATAAGTATTGTTTCAGGTGTTTTTTTGATTGTGTATCTCTTTGGAGTTGCAGGGAATTATAGGACAATAAACGATTTAAATAATCAAGGAATAACTACTGATAATTCTTATAACAGTAATGTTATAATGGGTTTAGGAGGAGCTTCAGCGTCTTTTAAAGATAGTGTTGTTCCTGGGGAATTTTTTTGGACATATTTATATATAACATCACCATTAAGCAATTTACAGTACAATGTTAATAAAAACAAAATTTCTTTGAGCCTTACTGGTGTAACTCACTTATTTATAGATGAGGTACTTTTTGATACTATTTCAAAACGGATTGATAATTTATTAAATCGAAAACGTACTGATGCCGACTTAATAATTGAACAATTAACTGTACCTACAACTTTAGCAGGAAGCTATAATTATGCGGGTTGGTGGGGAATGGCTATTTTTATGTTCATTTTTTGGTTATTTCCATTTTTTTACACTTTTCTCATAATAAAAAATCCATTAGGTATTATTGGAATATCTACATTATGCACTGTTTATTTCTTTTCTATATTTGACAATATGTTTATTTTAACTTCATTAATGTTACAAATATTTTTTCCTATAGTTTTGTTTTTTACAAGCAGGATCACCTTAACTAAGCCCAATAGTTCTATATAGAATTAGGTTTATACATACTATCATTATCAGTATAAATATGTCTACAAACTATAAACCTTTAATAAGTATAATTATAGTAGTTTATAATGCAGAAGCTGTTTTAGAGGAAACTTTATTCAGTATTTTTAAACAGGCATATAAGAATATTGAATTAATAATTATTGATGGGTTTTCTACTGATGATACATTAACCATTATTAAAAAACACGAGCAAAAGATTTCCCATTGGATTTCAGAACCAGATAACGGTGTTTATGATGCTATGAATAAAGGAGCAAATATTGCTTCAGGTAATTATTTATATTTTTTAGGTGCAGGTGACCTCCTTTTAGATGTAATAAGTGCAATTGCTCCGCTTCTTATTGATAGAAGGGTAATATATTATGGTGATGTTTTTAGAACAGACTTAAAAAGCAGGTACGGAGGTTATTTTTCTCCCTTTAAACTTTCAGTTAAAAATATATGTCATCAGGCTATTTTTTATCCATTAGATGTGTTTAAAAATTACAAGTATAACGTTACCTACAAAATGCTGTCTGATTATAATTTGAATATGTGTATCTATGGTGATAAAAGGTTTTCATTTAAACATATTCCCTTTACAATAGCTTTATATCAGGGTGGAGGAATTTCTGACAGTGCCTTAGATTATACTTTTTATGAAGATAAAATGAGTATTATTAAGGCAAACTTTAGCTGGTGTGTCTTTTATTATGCTTATATAAGAGCAAGGATAGCAAAACTTTTTAAGTTGAATGCTTATCATTTGAAATAAAATCACAAGGTTTGTTAAATGGCTAAAGTTTGTATTTTAATAAGGGTTTATAACAGAATTGATGATTTAGAACATTGTATCAATATTATGAGAGATACATGGACACTTAATCAATATCATATTATTTTGGTATCTAATGGTGAGAATAATGGCTTTAATATACCAGATTCGGTTATAAAAAAATGCGACCAGTACGTCAATTTAAATAACAACGTCGGGCATTTTAATGGTAACTCTCAACTACTTCTTGCTGGTTTAAATTATATTCCGACAGATTGCAAATACACTGTAATTTTAGAAGCTGATACCTGGATATATGGAGATCAGTTAATTACTAAGTATATCAAAAAAATGGCAGATGAAAAGGCCGTTTGGGCAAGTGCTCAATTTTATCGGTACATCACAAACGTTGCTACAGATTTTGCAATCGTTGATACTTCTTTTATTGGGGCAAATCCGGAGGTGTTTACATTTACCGGGACACCAGAATATTACATCGGTGAATATTTAACTTTGAATCAATACAAGTTTATTTACATTAGGGAAAATATGCCTGTTAATCTTCCAAAATACATCAGGAAATATCCTTTTGCACCAACAGGCAGGTTCTTTGTATTTCCAAGTGGTAAAATGGTTACCCATCATGTTGAAAGTTTGAAAGGTGGAATGGAAGAAAAGAAGCTTCACTTTAATGTGGTAGCGGATACTGATTATTTTAACCTGAAAAAGAAGGTGATAAAAAAAGCATTTAAAGCTAAAATGATTTTTTGGATAACGTTGTCTGCATTAATTCCTTATAAAAGTTGGTTCATAAAAACAGCCAAATTTTATAAGTAGCTTATTCGTTTTAGTTTATACTTTAATAATGCAAACCAATAATAACATTTACTTACCGATAAGGGCTTTCGGAGATTTTATCAGTACTGCAGCAATCCTTAAAAAGTATGCTTCAGAAAAAGTTCCAACAGTAATTCCTTATTACCTAAAAGACTTTTTTGAGTCTGTTAATGCAAGTGAATACTTTAATATTATCGGTTACATCAGTTATCAGGATCAACCGGCATTTTATGAGCTATATAAAGTTAAAGATGTATCTAATATAAAACGTTTAATAAAAGATGTAGGTATTATTTGGAAAGAATCTGATAAGCAAAAAAGGTTTTTACTTGATTTTCATAGTAAAAGATTGTTTTTTTTACCTCATCATTATGCCTGGCCAGATCCTGCTAAAAATATATATGAGGGTAAGTATAACCTGTTTTCAAAGTATTTTACCTTTAAAAAAGGTAATTTTGATTTTGCTGATTACAGTATAAAATCGGATTTTAATAAAGTGCTTATTATTCCGGATAGCAGAATTATAACTAAAAGCATTGATAAAAATTTAATTCTCAACATTCAAAATACCTTTGCTAAAAAGCAGATTGATGTAGCTTATTTTAGTAAAAACCTGGTAGTTGATCAAACTAATATTACCTATTCTACTTTTAAACAGCTTATACAATTGATCAATAGTTATGATTTAATAATTGGTGCAGAAAGTTTGCCTTATCATTTAGCAAATTTTTATGACAAACCTCATTTTGTTATTTATAATGATACCAGACATTTTGATGAAAACTTTATGACGCCATTTATGATCAGCAATACTTCTTACGCCAATTTTAAAGTTGATAATTCCGATGAAGTTATTGCAAAATTAAAACCATTTTTGAGCTAAACTGCACATTTATATGGATAAAATAATCAAACTTATATGCGAATATTAATTAATGATTTCGGTGGTTATCCATTTCCGATCCAGTTAAGCAGATATTTGGCAGAGAAGGATTACGATATTGCCCATACTTATATTTCTAACATCAAAACACCACATGGAAATATGGATGATATGGCTGATCAATCAGAAAATTTAAAGATTATACCTATCTATTTAAAAGAAGAATTTAAAAAATATTCTTTTATAGGAAGATATAAAGGTGAAGTTGAATTTTCTAAAAAACTAGGTGCAATTATCAAGAGCTTTAAGCCTGATATTGTTATTTCTGCCAACACACCTTTACTGGCACAAAGCAGAATACAAAAACAGTGTGCTAAAAACAGTATTAAATTTATCTACTGGTGTCAGGATATTCATAGTATTGCGATTGAAAGTTATTTTAAAAAGCGCAGGTTATTTTTCGGTGGCTTTTTAATTAGTTATTTCAGGAACAGAGAAATTAGATTACTTAAAAACAGTGATCACGTTATTGCAATTTCGGAAGAATTCAATACAACTTTTAAAGCCTGGGGAATTGCAGCATCTGCCATTTCTGTAATCCATAACTGGGGTCCCTTAAACGAAATTGCGGTAAAACCAAAATTGAATTTGTGGTCGCGAAAAATGGGCATAGAGTCTAAAATAGTTATTTTATATTCTGGTACATTGGGTTTAAAGCATAATCCGGCATTAATTGTACAAGCGGCTACCAGATATAAAGAAAATGCAGCTGTAATATTTGTTGTTATTTCTGAAGGTACTGGTGCAGAATATTTAAAGGAGCAAATTAGTATTCACAAGCTTAATAATCTTATTATTTTACCCTATCAGGATTACAATCACCTGTCATCCGTTTTAAGTAGCGCAGATATTTTGCTATCTATTTTAGAAAAAGATGCCGCCTTATTTTCTGTACCATCTAAAGTTCTTACTTACTTATGTGCTGCAAAGCCTTTGCTACTTTCCGTGCCATCAACAAATCTAAGTGCTAAAATTGTGATTCAGGCAGAAGCTGGTTTATGTTCTGAACCGGAAAATTTTGAAGATTTTTTTATAAAATTGTCATCATTAATAAGTGATAAAAATCTAAGAATACAGCTGGGAATTAACGGAAGAAAGTATGCAGAAGATCATTTTCAAATCCCCGTAATCGCAAACCAATTTTTAAAGATAATTGATGAGATAAGTAATTAGTTTCAAAATTTTGTAGAAGATTAACAATACTTCTTTTATACTTGTAAATTTAGTTTATAGGTTATCCTGAAAAAATATAAAGATTAAATTTTAGGGGATAAAAGAAGCATCTGAAAATGTTGAAATATAAAGATTTAATTTGGATACAATATACTGTATTTGTAAACCCAACAGATTTTAAATTAAAAATTTTAACTGATGTTGATTAAACAATCCCTTCGTTAAGATTTGGCCAAGCAAGCTAAAGCATATGACTATAAGTGAAACTTCAAGCAAAATTAAAATCCTCGTGATCGGCGATATCATGCTTGATCACTATATATGTGGCGATTGTAACAGGATTTCCCCCGAAGCACCGGTACAGGTTGTTGATGTGAGAAATGATGAACATACCTTAGGTGGCGCAGGAAATGTACTTAAAAATTTAAAAGCATTTGGTTGTGATACCTACATTATATCGGCAGTAGGGCATGATGATTATGCAAAAATTGTTAACCTGCTGCTTGAAAAAATCGGTGTGAGTCAAACCGGAATTTTTAAGGATTCTACAAGATGTACGACGGTTAAATCTCGTGTAATGGTAGCCAATCATCAACTTATCCGTTTAGATTATGAAAATAAACAACCTATAAAAGATGAATTGGCTGATGCTATGATTTTATTATTAAAGCAGCAAGTTAAAAACTTTGATCTTGTACTGATTTCTGATTACAACAAAGGTTTACTATCAAACTACTTTTTAAATTCAATTTTTTTAATCTGCAGGCAAGCCGGAATTAAAACGATTATCGATCCAAAAGGTAGTAATTATAGTAAATATATGGGTGGAAATCTAATTAAACCAAATAAAAAAGAAGCGATGCAGGCTTCGGGTATTTTGATAAATAACCACGAAAGTTTAACCCAAGCTTGTAAAAAACTTAAAGCGATTACAAATTGCGATGATGTAGTGGTAACAATGTCCGAAGAAGGAATCGCTATATATTCCAGTGAAGAGTTAACTATTATACCCACCAAAGCTTTAAGCGTTATCGATGTAACTGGTGCTGGTGACACCGTACTGGCATCATTAGGGATGGCAATTGCATCGGGCGCAATGCTGAATGATGCCTGTGATTTTGCAAACCATGCAGCGGCTGTGGTAGTAAGTAAAGTTGGAAGTGCAACTGCTACATTAGATGAAATTGCTAATTATTCCAGACAACATATAGATCATATAAATATCATTAATGGATAATCAAATTTCCAGTCTTTTTGACGAACATATTGAAGTTGTTAACAACTCAAAGCAAAACTTAATCGGCTTAATTAACGAAGCATGTACCGTAATTAATAAGTGTATTATCAATGGCAACAAAGTGTTGTTATTTGGCAATGGAGGCAGCGCTGCCGATGCACAACATATTGCGGCAGAGTTTATAGGTCGTTTTTTAAGAGAACGCCGTTCCCTACCTGCCATCGCACTAACTACCGATACATCTGCAATAACAGCGATTGGTAATGATTATGGCTATGAACATATTTTCAGAAGGCAGGTTGAGGGCTTGGCGGTATCGGGCGATGTTTTGATCGGGATTTCGACCAGCGGCAATAGCCAGAATGTTGTTAATGCGCTGGAATTAGGCAAAAACCTAGGTTGCAAAACGATTGGCTTATCAGGTAGAAATGGTGGCGAAATGAATAACATATGCGACTTAAATATTGTAATACCTTCAACCGTAACCGCAAGAATTCAGGAAGTGCACATCCTAATTGGACATATTCTGTGTGAAGCCGTTGATAGGATGGTTTAAATAAGATAATCAGCAAAAGTCAAAAAAGGGTTTTAACTGGCTGATGCTAAGAAGCTGTCTGAATTCAATCCGGATGATTTACAATGCTTCTTTATCGCCCCAAAATGGGTAACGTCTGGGTGATTTTAAGACAGTACAAGATCAAAAAACCTAAAAAATGTACGATAAAGAAACATGATGATCTTCCTTCAGGCTAAATTTAGACAGCTTCTTAGAAATAAAAATGATAATAGTTGAATATCTGATGCTGCGCCCACCATTCTGTTATAGATTTAACTACCTTTAAAAAATATTATTTTAGTCAAATTATTAGTTAAAAGTTATAATATAATCAATTATACTGCATCTTTGTTGGTTAGGTTAATGTTGTTTAAAGTTTAATGCAAACCCGTTACTTATATTTATTACGTTTTATATTAGCAATAACAGACATTGTACTTATTAATGTTGTGTTGTTCATATCTTTTTATTTTATAAATCAAACACAACTAAGTAATATCCAACACTATATAATTATTTATAATATTATTTGGTTACTAAGTACGAGTGTGTTTGGCATGTATTCTGAAGATACTATTCAGCGATCAGATTTTATATACCGTGCCACATGGAAAAGTTTAGTTCTTTATATTTTACTGATTGTTTTCTATATTAATTTTTCTAAAGACTTTATTTTTCCAAGAAATTTACTCATTTTTTATTTTGGAACATTGTCTTTGTTATTTCTTTTCAGCCGTTTTATAGGAACAGGATTTGAACTAGTATTAAAAAGAAACTTCAATATCAGAAAATCGGTTGCCATTATTGGCAATAATGAAACCGGGCTTAGGCTGGCGCATTATTTTAATGTTCAAAAAAACTTTGATTTTAATGGTTTTATAGGCGATTCTAATCACGATTACACAGATTACAATGGTATAATGTCACCTTCAATTGTTGAAGGTTTATTATCAGCATCAGAAAAAGGAATAGAGGATATATATGTATGCATTTCTCCTGCCAATGTGTTAAAAATGGGCAGCCTGATTAAAGAAGCAGAAAATCAGCATTTACGTGTCAAACTGGTACCTGATATTATAAATTCCTTTCCATACGATTATACTACATCCTATTTAAATAATTTCCAGATTTTAACACCAAGGAAATTACCATTGGATGAAGTAAAACACATGTTTAAGAAAAAATTATTTGATGTAATCTTTTCCTGTTTTGTAATCCTATTTATCTTTTCCTGGCTTTTTCCAATAATCATCTTAATCATAAAATTAACTTCCCGTGGACCAATATTCTTTGTACAGGATCGGGTTGGCAGGAAAAATAAAATTTTTAAATGTTTAAAATTTAGAACAATGATTGTGGTTGATCATGATACAAGTAACGGTTATCAACCTATAGGAAAAGGCGATAAGCGCATTACTAAATTTGGGGCTTTTTTACGTAAAACAAGTATGGATGAACTGCCACAATTTATTAACGTTTTAAAAGGAGATATGTCTATTGTTGGGCCCCGTCCGCACGCTATTGCCTTCAATGATGCTTACAGCACTATTGTAGAAGAAATCAAAATTCGGCATTTTGTGAAACCTGGCATAACAGGCTGGGCACAAGTTCATGGCTTGCGGGGTGATGTGGAGAATGCTGCCGAAAATGAGATCCGAACAAAAAATCGAATCAATCATGATATCTGGTATATAGAAAATTGGAGCTTGCAATTAGACATCAAAATAATTTTTCTAACTATTTGGAATATTCTTAAAGGACAGGAAAATGCTATTTAATTTTATGTTCAATTATTAAAAAATTCATATTGAAATAAATCTGGTTTTATGATCAAACGCCTACTATTTTTTCTTTCATTATTATTATTTATATCCTGTAAAAATAGTATAAGCAGTGATTCTATAATTTATCAAAATGACTTTGAAAACAATAATTTATCCTCCATCCAAAATGGTATAATTAATCAGTACAACGGTTCTAAAGTCCTTGGTAATTATAACAATCAAAACTTCATTTTATCCCTGAAAAATCTTCCTGCTCATGATTTAATAACCATTACATTTGATCTCTACATTCACGATCAGTGGGATGGTAATCAATCTCCTTTTGCTGGCCCGGATATATGGCAAATGCTAGTTGACGGAAATCCTTATATCAATACCACTTTTTCAAATGCTACTTGCGGTGTAAATACATTTTGTCCGCCGCAATCCTATCCGGATAATTACCCAAATAGTAACCATAATCCTAAATCTGGTGCTTATCAAACTAACCTTCCCGGATTTTGCAGTATGAAAGGAGTAGCCAATTGGACTTCTTTATATAAAATCAGCAAAACGATCACACATTCAAGCAATTCGATAACAGTAGAATGTCTGGATAAATTAGTACAAACAGATACTGTAAATCCTAAATGTGATGAAAGCTGGTCTGTAGATAATATAGTAATCAAAACAATCAAACTATGAAGCGGATTGCCGGTCTGATTTTATTGTTATTAATGCAGCTTGCATTAAAAGCGCAGTCACTTCCTGTGGGTTTTCCTGCAATTGAAGATTATTTCAGGCGGTCGCAGTTACTGGGTTTAGCAGATTCCAATGTTTCTTTTACTGTACGGCCTGTATTCCCCAATAATACTGATCCAAATGCAGAAGTTTTTTATCCTGACAGATCAGAAACGAAGTTCAACCTGTTGAATTTAAAAAATCTTGATCAGTTTAACGAAAAAAAAATTCAGATTCAGCTTTTACCATTTAGTTTTCAAACTCAAGTTAATTCTGATCATCCTTATGGGTGGAATGATGGTTCAATGATTCCAGCCGCTGGTTTACAAACCCAATTATCGGCCGGCATATTTTTAAAATACGGTATTCTATCTGTTCAGTTCAGGCCAGAGATTGTTGTAGCAGAAAATGCTGATTTTGAAACATTTAACCATAATCAATACGATGTTATTTTTGCCCGATATTATGACATCTACAATAATGTTGATCTGCCGGTTAGATTTGGTACAGGTACTTACTCCAAAGCTTACTGGGGCCAAAGTAGCATCCGGTTAAATTACAAAAACGCTTCATTTGGCATATCAACCGAGAACCTGTGGTGGGGTCCGGGAATCAGGAACTCTTTACTGATGAGTAACACCTCACCAGGATTTAAACATTTAACGCTTAACACTTTAAAGCCGGTAAAAACAGCAATTGGTTCTTTTGAAGGACAGATAATTGCAGGGCGTTTAGAAAATTCAAATTATGCGCCTCTTGAACCAGATCATTATTATTTCGGTACAAACCTTAACGTGCCAAAACCTAACGATTGGCGTTATTTGTCAGGTTTCATCGTTACCTGGCATCCTAAATGGGTACCGGGATTGTTCTTGGGCTATGACCAAAGTTCACAAGCTTACGGTAATAGTTTAAGCGGAATAAAAGATTATCTACCATTTTTTTCTCCAATAAAAACAGTATCGGCACCAGATCAACCGATTGATAAACAAGATCGCTTAAGTGCGGCTTTTATGCGTTGGGTTTGGAATGAAGAACATGCCGAAGTTTACTTTGAGTTTGGCCACTACAATAATTCTTTAAGCTTTTTGCAAACCTTACTGGCACCCGAACGAAACCGTGCTTACATTTTTGGTTTGCGTAAAATGCTGCCTTTTAACACTGCAAGAAAAGAAAATATTTTAATTAGTTTAGAAGCTACACAACTTCAGGAAACCAATATCAGTGATATTTTAGCTGGCAAAGAATGGTATGTAAGTAATGGCATCCGACAAGGTTACACTAACAGGGGAGAAGTTTTAGGTGCCGGGATTGGCCCTGGTGCTAATTTGCAAACCTTGGATGTAAGCTGGGTTCGAGGGTTAAAAAGATTGGGAATCCAGTTGGAAAGATATGTCCATAATGATGATTTTGTGTATTATGCTTTTTCCGATAGTCAGGATTACAGCAGGCATTGGGTTGATCTGAGCTTGGCTGCCAGTGGCGAGTGGAATTATAAAAACCTAATTTTTAACGGTAAAATTCAAGGCATACAATCTTTGGATTATCAGTGGTATTTAAACGGTAACCATAATGATCCAACTTTTGTAAATCAAACCAATAAATTTAATTTACAAATACAAACGGGCGTATCTTATAGATTTTAAGAGAAAAAAGATTGATAAAAAAAGTACTTTTAATATGCTGTTTTTACGGCTTCATTTTTATGCAGCAATATGCCGAGGCACAAAGCTTGCCGGTTGGTACACCTGTTTTGGAAGATTATTACCGCAGGTTGCAACTTTTGGGTAAGCTGGATTCTGATTATTCTTTCTCTGTGCGGCCGATCATTCCAAAATACTTGGTAAAAGAAGCAGATGTTTTTGATCCTGACAGTTCTTTAAGTAAAGATCATTTTTTCAGGCCCAGTTCAGTAATGTTTGCCAAAGGTAAGGGCTTTTTCCAAATTTTACCTTTCACTTGGCAGCAGCAGTATAATTCTGATCATCCTTATGGCTGGAATGATGGACCAATGATTCCTGCAAAAGGTTATCAAACTTTAATTAGCGGAGGTTTTTTTGTGAAGTATGGCCCGTTAAGCATTCAGTTGCGGCCTGAATATGTGTATGCAGCCAATCAAAACTTTAATGGTTATGCTTCCGGCCATAATGATCAGGATTTATCAAGTTATTACGCATTTCATAATTTAGTAGACTGGCCAGAACAATTTGGCACAGGTTCTTATCGGAAAGCTTCTTGGGGGCAGAGTAGCATACGACTTACTTTCAACCCCATATCTATTGGTTTATCAAATGAAAATGTGTGGTGGGGGCCAGGAATTCAGAATTCCTTAGTACTAACCAACAATGCGCCAGGCTTTAAACATATCACCATCAATACGGTTAGGCCGATTAAAACATGGATTGGCTCTTTTGAAGGACAAATTTTAGCCGGACGTTTAGAAAACTCTAATTTACCTCCTTTACCTACTACAACACTTTCTGATGGAACAAACATCTACTTTGTTAAACGAAACGAGTGGCGTTATTTTACAGGTTTCAACATCAACTATCATCCTAAATGGATAAGCGGCTTGTTTTTAGGATTAACCAGAACATTTAATTCTTATTACAGCGATGTAGAAAAAGATGGATTAAAATCTTACCTGCCATTTTTTACGCCTTATCAAAAAGTGGATGTTAATAATGGTATTGGCGATTCCTTTCCACGTGACCAGGTTACATCAGTTTATGCAAGATGGTTGTTTAATAAAGCACATGCAGAGGTTTACTTTGAATTTGGCCGGGAGGATAATTCTTATAATTTTAGAGATTTTATCTTGTCTCCCGAACATTCCAGTGCCTATAATTTCGGTTTGAGAAAAATGATTACGCTGAATGAAGCAAAAAAGCAGTATCTACTCTTTGAATCAGAAATTACCCAAACATCCCAAGGTACAGGTAAATTTATTAGAGAAACAGCTTTGTGGTATCAAAATTACCAGTTGCTGCAAGGTCACACCAGCGAAGGGCAAACGCTTGGTGCAGGTACAGGTACAGGTGGCAACATCCAAACCGTAAATTTAAGCTGGGTAAGCGGTTTAAAAAAGGTTGGCTTCCAACTGTCAAGGTTTGAGCACGATGTTGATTTTAGCGACGAGTATTTTCCGGATATCAACGGCAATAGCCGTAAATGGGTTGATTTTGCATTTGCTTTGAACGGAGAATGGAATTACAAAAACTTCATTTTCAACGCTAAGCTACAGGAAATTAAATCTTTAAATTATGAATGGATTTTAAAAGACTATACACCCGGACAATATTATATTCCCCATAACGATGTTTATAATTTTCACGGCGAACTTGGTGTAACTTTCAGATTTTAGATTTTTCCTGATGCTTCTTTTATCGACCTAAAATTAGAGCTAGTTTCAACTTTTCTTATAAAAATTATTCTGCTTATTTTATGCCACTAATATTGTTCTTGCATTTGATAGAAGCATAAAAATTCATTATTTTACAGTCGATAAAAGAAGCATAAAAGAATTTTGAACAGACTCTGAACAGGCTTTCACATTCAATTATTATAACCTTTAGATTTCAACTTTCTTCCTCGTTAGCAAAGCATAAAAGCTAAATAAAATTGAAGACAGTAGTAATCCGATTAATATTCCCACAGAATATTTTAGCCTGTTTTTTTTCAGCGGAAGTTCTGGTTCATCAACTATCTGAACAGTAGGCGTTTCTTGAGCCAGCATGGTTTTGCTTGATTCCAGGTTTTTAACCGTTTCAGAAAAAATTGTTGATAAAACAATTTTATCACGTTCCCTCACTTCTACATTCGCATTTGGCGAAGTATAAGCAGGATTAAGATCTAATAAACTCTGGTTGGCAGCTGAAAGTGCATAAGTTTTATGGTTTAAAATTATGCCAATACTGTCTGCACGATGCTGTAACCGTGCTACGTTATTTCTTAACCTTTTGGTTTTTGTGCTGATAAAAAAATCTGTAGACTGCTTAATCATCCGTGTACAAAAAAGTTGTGCCAACTTTTCATCCCGCATGGTTGTGTTTACTTCAAAAAATCCTAATTTTTTATCGGTTTTAGCAATACCAAATTCTCCTGATAAAATTAGCGTTGTAATTTCATGTAATAAGCTGTCCTGAATCCTGCTGTTATGTATTCCGTTTAGTGGAAAGTGGATGATTTTCCCGTCGCTGCTGTACTTAAGCCATTTTTTATTAAGATCATAAACAGCTGCATAACGGTCTGCCAGTGTTTGCGAACTATCATAAGCTGTTAACAGAGTTTGTTTAATCAACTTATGGCTTTTAATTAATTCCTGTACATTATCTCCAGCCAAAACACCACTTGCACCTCCTAATCCATCTAAGTTGAAACCAAACTGCCCGGCTAAAGAAGCTAACCCACCAGCACCACCTGTAGATTTAGAATCATCAACCACAAAAGTTAAACGGGCTGTATAAGTAGGTGTCCACAACCAGGAGGTCAATGCACCAAGCAATCCGCCTAAAATTAAAACTAATGTTAGCGTTTTTTTAAACCTAAGAATATATTTGAGATCGTTTAATCGATCATTTAATAATTTTTCAAATGAAAACTCCGGTTCGTAAGGATAGGGAACGTCTTCCTGATTCATAATCATTTATGCAAAATGGCAATCAAACTTACTAAAGCAGTCAAAACCGGCGCAACGATTACTGCTACACTACCAAAACCGATTTTGAACTTGCTTTCCGGACTTTTTTCCGGCACCACAATTTTACTTCCCGGCTGAACAGCAGGATAATTACGGAAAAATAAAAAATGCCGAATCGGTCGGTTCAAACCATTAGGATATTTGATGTATGCTCCTTTTAGCCTTGCATTTTGGGTGATGCCGCCAGCCGCATTTGTATAATATTTAAAGCGATGATTAACATAATTGATATACTGTGGATTATTTACAGCACCTGCTACTTCTACATAAGAAATTATACGCGGAACAAAAATACTATCGCCAGGTAATAAAATCATGTTTTTGCGAGCTGTTTCATCAATATTTTTTTCTGTCAAATTCAGGTTTACCCTAACACCTTTCCTGTAAACTTGTGCATTTGTGAGCGAACCATAAGGCGTAATACCACCAGCTCGTTTTAAAAAATCCAGTACCGTTTCGTCTCTTTTTTGTACAGCATAATCTCCGGGAAAAAGAACTTCACCTTTTATGCTTACATTTCCTAAAGACCTGTAATTAACCATACGCGGCACATTGATGTAATCCATCGGCATCAATTCTACATTCTGGTTGTTTGCCGAAATATTGTCCATATCAATCACAAAAGTGCTTACCAACTGGTTGGCGACACTGTCTGATTTGTTTTTAATAATCCGGGAAATTTCTACGCGATGGTTGGCAGCTTGTTCATCAAATCCACCGGCCATTGCAATCACATCAGCTAATTTCAAACCTTTTCGGTAAGTAAAAATTGAAGGTTTCCTAACGAAGCCGGCAATAGTTACTTTTTGGTTTGGGGTGAAAATATCCCGGTCTAAAATAACTACAGAATCTTCCCTAAGCAAAGGGATGTCATTTCTTCCATTCAAAATTTCAGAAGGTTTAAAGGAAATCTGATCTTTTTCCAGGTTCGGCAGCGTTCTTTTGATATACCCCAAATCCATGTAAGCATCTGGTTTTAAGCCCTGTGCAGATTTTAGCAAACTTGCCAGCGTAAAACCGGCGGTAAGCTCATAAACTCCCGGCCGATAAACGGCGCCTTCTAAAGTAATCCGGTTGGTATAACGATTAGTAATGGCTCCTATTTGAACCAAATCACCGTTACGTGGTGTATAATTTGAGAATAAGTTTGCCGGTACATCTTTTACTTCTCGTTCCAAAGCATTAATCTGATCTATTTTTGCAATGCCTTTATAAGCAACATCTGTATATCCGCCGGCATATTTGATGACATCATCCAAATGCTCATTTTCCTTCAATTCATAAATTGCCGGCCGTTTTACTTCTCCGCTGATGCCAACACGCTTTTTATAAACCGGAATATTGATCACATCCTGATCTTCCAAACGGACGTTCCCGGTTAATAATCCCTGCTGCAAAAAAGTGTAAAAATCTACTGTTTTATAAATTTTATTATTTCTGATCAGTTCAATATTTCGTAAAGAACCGTTTATGGTTGGGCCGCCAGAATTATATAACGCATTAAATAAGGTAGATAATGATGAAAGTGTGTACGAGCCGGGTGTTTTTATCTCGCCCACAATAGTAATTTTGATGCTTCTGGTATTGCCCAGATTAACTGTTAATTGTGTTTGCCCAGAGTTTAAAGCCGGATATACTTTGCTCATTTTACTTTTAATCAGGCTGGTGGCCTGTTCAATTGTAAATCCGTTTACATAAATAATTCCTGCGTGCGGTATTTGCAGGTTTCCTTCCGGTGAAATTTTAGACCGGACATTACTTTCATTTAAACCGGTTATCAATACAATCACTTCATCACCAGGACCTAAAACATAACTTTTTGGCGTGGCAATATTAAAATTGGGTTCGAATTTGATACTTTGCTGGCCGAAAAAATCAGTTCCGTAAACATTTAAAACCAATTTGGCAGGAGCGGGTGCAGGGTTTGCTCTCTTCGGAACACTGATACTATCATTTACAGTCCTGGTATAATCTATATCTTTTTTTTCTGCGGAGGACGATACTTTGTTTACCGTACTTTTATTTAAACCCAATAACGTTACGCGGTTTTTTAGTTCTTCAACCTCTCCTTCAGGCATACCTTTCTGAAGCAGTATTTTATAAGCATCTTGTTCTGATATTCCTGAATCCTGTAATTTTTTCCATGCCTGGCGAATCTGATCGTCTGATAGCTGGCTTACTTTAATGTTTGGTAAATCACTCATAGACATGCTTTGAGCCAGCACGAAGGTTGAAGAAATAATAAAAAAAATAAAGAAAATATAAAAAAGGCAATGACTACGCATGTAGGAAATTAGTGTTAAAATTGATGCAAATCTAAAATATTAAATCGTTCTCCGGCCAATAACGAGTAGGGTTAAGGGTTAGTATCAGCTAATAATCATCTGGTAAAAGAAGTACTGTGTTTCAGCTGCTAACAATTATAAGCCTGGAATCAGTTTTTGCAGTCCGGCATAATGCTTTTCATTGTCAATTAATTGATAGATATGTTTCCTGGCATTTTCACCCATTTTTAAATTAAATTCTTCATCAGTATAAAGCTTTTTTATTTTTTCGGCTAACTGGGTTACGTTTCCAGGTTCAAACAACAATCCGGTTTGTTTATCAATTACCATTTCCGGTATCGCACCAATGGCTGATCCAATTACTGCTTTCCCCAAAGCCATTGCTTCCACCACGGTAAAACCTAAAACTTCGTACCACTCGGAAGCGCAGATTAAAAACTTAGCACCGTTAATAATTTGCAAAGTTTCGGCCTTGCTTCTTTTACCCATAAAATTTACATTTTCAAGCTGATGAGTTTTTTTAAAAGCTTCCAGTTCGTTTTCTTGAGTTCCGGTGCCAATTATATTCAGGTGAATTTCAGGACAAAATTGCATCGCTTTTAGCACTGTATGTGCACCTTTTATTTTTTCCAGCCTTCCAACAAAAACTATATATGGTTGGTTAATTAAAAGCTGTTTTGACCGCGCAACTTCAATCTCAGTATAATTATAACCATGATAAAGCTGGATTAATTTATCGCTGAAAAAATTAAAAGCTTTAAATTTTTTATATAAAAAAACCGATGGGCAAACATAATAATCTACAAAACGATAATAATTGAGTTGTTGATGAACATAGTTTTCCAAAGCTGCAACTGTGCTGGCCAGGTAAGAATTTTTCTTGCAAGAATGTGTGATGCAATTATAAAATGCACCTCCAAAACATTTTTCGCAGATTTGATCATGGCTGATAAAAGTACTTTCCGGACAAATCGGTGTATATTCATGCAGCGTCCAGATAATCGGAATGTTTTTTTCTTTCAGTATTTTTAAAATGGTAGGCGTGATGTAATGGTGGATAACGTTGATATGGGCAAAGTCAATATTTACAACTGCCAGCAACTTTTCTAAATTTTTTTGCGCTTCCGAAGAGTAAATGCTGTTGCGTACAACTTTTATACCTGCGGTAATGCTTCTTTTATCAACCTTTTTATAATCAATGTTTTCTATAAAATATTCAGAATATTCTGATAGATAATTACGATCATCTTTCATAGAAAACGGAATAACATGATGGCCTTTTTGCTGATACAACGTGCTGATATTTTCAACATAAGTCCAGTCTCCTCCGCTTGGGTACCACGTCCAATTTACAATTAGAATGTTCATCAGAAAAAATATTTACCCATAGTGTAATATATATTGAAAAATTAAAGTCAGAACAAAATAAATAAAACTATATAAAAAAAGTATTGCTTCTTGTTTAATATGTTACAGTGTAAAAATTAATTGTTTTGTACATCTTTCAAAAAATATTCGTTTGGGGTACAAAAAAAGCTACTTTTGGGGTTCAAGTTGTAACTATTAAAAAACATCCTGCTGTTGTTTGGGATGAATTATTGATAGTATAAACATTCAGAATGAAGAAAAGAATTTATGGAGCGGGAAGGGTGTTAGGTAAGATTTTATATTGTATTTTAACCGAAAAAAAGTATTTAGGTTTATATAACCTAGTTGGCAAGAGCGAAACTATCCAGCGTAAAGTTGCAGAAGAACTGGTTAAAATATTGGGGTTGGATCAGAATCTGGCATTTTATGAAGTAACTCCAAGCTATTTCCGTGATACCTATTTTGCACCACGGCCGCCTTCGGAACGACTAACAAACAGAAAACTTGAGTTAGATAACACGAATATAATGGGGGAGTGGAAAATCTCCCTGAAAGAATATATAAATGATTACTATACCGATTATTTGGAAGACAGCATCTGTTCACCAAAATTCAGTTTGGTAACCATATAATTTAGGTTTATGCGTATTGCTGCATTTGGCTTCCGGTCAATTCCTCCTACAAAAGGTGCAGCCGGAGCAGATAAATTTGCGATGGAATTACTTCCGCGCTTGGTTAAAAGAGGTCACAGTGTTGTTGCTTATAACAGGCAATATCCTGATGTTTTTATAGATATTGATACTTACAAAGGTGTAAAAGTTAAAACGATCAAAACCACCAACAAAAAAGGCTTTGATACCTTATGGCATTCTTTCCGCTGTACTTTTGATATTATTTTTCATAATACGGCCGATATTGTCCACATTCAAAATGGCGGTAATAGTATTTGGGCACTACCATTGCGGCTGTTTGGTAAAAAAGTTTTTATCAGTCAGGATGGGGTAGATTGGAAACGTAATAAATGGCCCTGGTACGGTAAACTTTATTTAAAATTTTCAGCCTTTTTAACAGCCTATTTACCCAACGAAGTTATTTTTGATAACGTTATTGCCAAGAAGCTTTTTGAAGATAAGTTCAAAAAAACATTCAAATTTATTCCTTTCGGTAGTGAGGTAGAGCATGATGCTGATAAAAGTAATATCCTCGAAAAACTCAGTTTGAAAAAAAGTGAATATTATTTATTTGTGGGACGATTTATTCCGGATAAAGGCTTGCATTACTTACTTCAAGGATTTAAAAATTCAAGATCGGCAAAAAAACTGGTGCTGATTGGTGGTTCACCAAATCCCTTTTCATATGAAAATAGTCTTTTTAAAATGGCGGATGATCAGGTGCTGTTTCCGGGTTACATTTATGGAAATGATACCAATACGTTAATGGCTAATGCTTACTGCTACATCCAACCCTCGGATGTGGAAGGTTTGTCGCCCGTAGTTTTAACAGTGATGGGCTTAAATGTACCTTTAATTGTGAGTGATATTGAGGAAAACGAATATGCTGTGCAGGATACGGCGCGCCTATTCAAAAAAGGCGATATCACTTCGCTAACAGAAGAAATTAATTATTGTGAAACACATTATCCGGAAATGCTGGCTCTCGCCCAAAAAGCACAAGTACGTGCATTAAGCGTTTTTCAATGGGAAAGAGTAGCAGACGAGCATGTAGAAGTTTTTGCAAACAGTTAAACAGCTTTTTTAAAAACCGCTATTAATTGTGATGCTGTTTTTAGCCAGGAAAAATCTTGTAAACGTTCACGTCCTTTTTTAATCATTTCTTTCCGTAGATATTCATCTTCCAATACTGTTTTTATGCAGGTAAAAATAGCATCAGTATCAAAAGGATCAAAAGTTAAAACCGCATCCCCACCAACCTCAGGCAGGCAGGTATTATCAGCTACTATAACCGGTAAGTTATTTTCAAAAGCTTCTAATATTGGTAAACCAAAACCTTCATTTATCGATGGAAAAACATACAGTAAAGCATTTTTATAAAGTGCAGTTAATTCATCATCAGTTAAATATCCGGTTATGATAACTTCATTTTGAAGGTTTAAATCTTTAATTGTTTCTGCAATCAGTTTATAATCATTTTCTATTTGGCTCGATGGTATTGATCCGGCCAAAACCAGTTTCAAATCAGGATATCCCGAAGTTTTTATCCTGCTAAAAGCAGTAACCAGTGCAGGTATATTTTTTCTTTTAAACATCGAACCAACATGTAAAATGTAGTTGGATGGCTTTAGTAAAAAGCGTTCTAAGGTTTTCTGCAGAGAAATATCTGTTGTTTCAGGCGAAGTTTTAACGCCTTCGTAAACCACAATCAATTTTTCTTTCGGAATGGAGGTGAATGCCTGGATTTGCTGCTTTGCGTAAAAAGTTGGGGTTATCACAAAAAGAGATTTTTTTGCCGCCGGTAAGGCTGTCTTTTTGTAAAACCAAAGCCAGATTTTTCCATAATTTTCAGGATTTTCAAAAAAAAACGCATCATGAAAAACAGGGATGGTTTGATACCCTAAATGTATCAGTGGGACGTAATTATCAGTGCAAAAAACTACATCGCAGTTTTTACCCCAGGCTTTTAAAGGTAAAGAAACCTGTTTCCAAAGTTGATAATTCACATGCTCAAGAAATTTAAATATTTTTTTAGTTCCTTGATAAACAGAAATATCGCTATCTAAAAAATGAAAATGAACATTTACATGATCCATTTTTTTAAAAGCTTTGCAAAGCTCTTCCAAATAAGTTTTAGTGCCGGTTTTAGCCACGCGCAGGTCTCGCACATCAATTCCAATAATCAACGGTTTTGCCGGCATAACTAACTTTCTCCCCGGCTTTTAATAATTTTCGCAGGAACGCCAGCCACAATTGAATTTGCCGGCACAGATTTGGTAACCACGCTTCCCGCAGCAATTATACATCCGGCACCGATAGCTACGCCAGCTAAAATAGTAGCACCGCCACCAATCCAACAATTATTACCAATAAAAACAGCATGCTTATCAACGCCTTGTTCTTTGATTATTACTTCTAAATCTGAAAAGTTATGGTTTTCGGAGAATATCTGCACATTCGGGCCAAAAATAACATCATCCCCAATTGTAATCCCGCCCTGACCAGCCAGGTAAGCGCGGGCACTTATACCTGTCCTGTTTCCGATAGTAATTCCGGTTCCTTTTTGGGCAATAATGCCGGTACAAAACAGGATTGAATCACGGGCAATCGAAACGTGATCGCCTAAAATGATGCCTTGTTCTGAAAGTGCATTGATACTCACATTATTTTCTATAATTAAATTTTTTCCTGCTGATAACAAGTAGCCATGACGCACTTTAACATTGCTGCCAACAAACAGTAACCCAACAGATTTTTTTAAAAATAATTTTAAAATAAACCCTCTTAAAACCTGTAAGAACCTGATCCAACTTACACTTATTAAATCTCTTGTAGAATAAGAACTATCCCACTTGTAATCAGCGTTACCTTTTAATTTTCTGATTAATTTTTCAATAACCATTTTTCTTCCTTTTGATTATTGTCGGATCCAAATTCGGTTAATGTTGGTTGCATAATAATACTGATCATTAAGCCGGATAAAAACCAGTTCATGTACGAAATATAGGAAGAAGATTCTACCTCTGATGTAAGCAGCGGAATAAAAAGTCCAATCTTAAAAAGCAAAACAGTCAGGCAAACTTTTCTTTCTTTTCCTCTTAATTTTGGAAACCACTTTAAACCAATCCGGATAAACAGCACATATATAAACAGATATAAAAGTAAAGCCAGTATACCAACCTGTACACCAATGATGATGAACTGGTTTTCGCCACCAATATTTTCGCCTAAAGTACCGCCAACCCTTCCGGAAGAGCCTAACCCAAGCCCGAAAGGCTGTTCAATCATTGCTAAAATTCCTTGTACCCATTCTACCAGGTGACCAACGCTGGAAGGATTGCTAAAATCAACCGTATTCATCACTACTTCTACAATACCTGTGTTGTTATTTTCGAACCTGCTGAAAAGATAGATAAGGTATAACGCAGCCAGCCCGATTGCTGCATGTACACTTTTAGTAATCACTTTCTTTTTAGTAATTAAAGCATAAACGTAAATTATTAAAAAATATCCGGCCAAAGGTGCACGGGAAATCGAAAAAATAATAGCGATAAAAGAAGCACTTAAAGCAAGCAAACCGATACTGTTAATTTTAAATTTATTATCATCACGGGTATATAAGCTGGCAATTACAGATAAGGCCAGCAAGGTAGCGGCGGCATTTTCAAGCGGATTTGCAAAGAAACTGGCAAAACGCTTATAGCCACCTTCGGATTCAAAAGTCCAGCTTAAACCAAAATTTCCGCTGGGTTCAAAATTGAAAAAATAGTAGCTGTAATCAGCGTATCCTGTTATGGTTTGCAGCTGTTGATTAAATAATACTTCTGCCAAAACCACTGCCCCGGCTGCAATAGTCAGCAGCACTAAATAGTTGAAATATTTGTTCACATAAATAGTTCTCAAATCTAGCAAACGCCCTGTAAAATAAACCAGTACATAAAAAGAAGTGCTTTTTAAAGCAATTAGCCGCTGGCCAAAACTTTGATCGCCTATGGGTAAAACCGCATATAATATGGTATAAAGCAGAAATGCAAATATGGCGTAATCAATAAGGTGAAACTTTGGCCGTGACCTTAAACTTATGATGTTTAAAAGAAGTACACTAATAACTAGCACTTCTTTGAAAAATTGAAAAAACGGAATGATATCTTTGAGGCCTAATGTGAATGCAACAGACATAGCCGTTGTATAAACAGATAAGCCAAAGATTAAAAATATAAATATCCCAGCCCGGTTTCCCCTAAAAACTTCTCTTAAAGCGATGATAAAAGAAGTAATATAAATTAATAGGAAAATGAACATTTTGGCCGGTGCTTATAGGTTATTTGAGTTCCAAATTAGGCTTTTTGGCGTAAAAATGCCTTCTTTCAAACCTTTAATCAGTAACCTTGCTTTTTCTTTCCGGCCCTTTGTTTTAAAATAAACCCATAAAGCTGTGTAGTAAAAAGTATTATACAGGATATTTATGGGATAAAAGATTGGTTTTCCATATTTCCGCAAAACCCATAGGTGGTTTCTGCTGATGTAATAATGGATAACGGGGTTTAAAAAACCTTCTTTTTTAGGCGCACCAACTTTTGCAGAAATGCCTGCTTCATGATACATTTTGCAGGCTGGCAAATAGTGTAGCTGGTAACCAAAATTGCGTAAACGGAACGAAAGTTCTACATCTTCATAATACAAAAAAAACTTTGTGTTGAACAAGCCACTTTCAGTTAGAGTCAAATTCCGGATCATCATACAACAACCTGTTAACCATTCTGCAATTTTATACTGATCAGGATGGTTTGAATTGGAAAGTTTTGTATTGGAAGAAGTTATACCCAGAATTTTATTGAATTTACCTTCACCATTCCATATCATACTTTTTTTATGCATCCAAAATATGCAGGGTTGTACAGCCGCTGCTTTTGGAAATTTATTTAAATGTGTGCTTAACTTGGATATAATATCTTCATCAACCTTAGTATCCGTATTGATTATAAGTGAATACTTGTATCCATGTTTGATGGAATATGTTAAAGCATGGTTATTGCCTTCTGCAAAACCTAAATTTTCTTTGTTGTCAATATAGATCAAATCAGGAAACTGACTTTCTAATAACCTCAATGATCCATCTGATGATCCATTATCCGCTATTATCAAATCAAACAATTGGGCGTTGCAATATTGTTTTAATGAAATGATACAATTAGATGTATGTACAGGTGTGTTCCAATTGAGTAAAATAACGGCAACTAATTTAGACATTTTGTGCTGTAGTTGTTTTCACCATATATTCATACATCAGCCACCCACTTGTTTCTATAATCAAAGTAAAAGTGCCTATAAACATAAACTGCCCGAAATTTATTAAACTAAAAGCAGTTAATAAAGATATAATCAAAAGTATAATTGCAATCCTGAAAATGTAAATTGTTTTATTCTTCAAAAGTAAATCAATCACATTTAAAACATTAAGAGCAGATATGGCCGGTACAATTGCCATAGTTCTTAAAAATACAACAGCAATTAAATTGTGTTCTTTTGTGAGAAAGTAAACAATGTAATCTGCCAGTATAAAAAGCAATATAGATCCCGTAAAAAAAATACCTGTAATAAAGTATTTTGTTTTTTTGCGATATATGTTCCACATTAATTCACTTTTTTTATACAACATAACAGTATTCGGATATAGCGCATTTGAAATAGTAATCAATAAATTTCTACATTGGCCGATAATCCTGTCACATAAAGAATAAGCACCAAGTATAGAAGCATTTCCCCATTTTGTTAAAGCAAAAATCATGATAGATTGCTGTAACTGAACTGATATATTGTTAATGGTAAGATAGAAATTATCTTTTCCGATTTTTAACAGGTCATTTTTAACAGGTGTGGTAAAGGACAATTTAAAAGCTTGTTTGCAGTAAATTAACAAACCTAAATAGGTGATAAAACTAATACCGCCTAAAATAAAATTAACCCAAAGTGAATCTTCTGATCCCTTTATACAAAAAATAATCAATCCAACAGTAATTACATTGGATATTAAATTTGAAACATTGAATATTTTTAATTTTTCAATTCCAATGAAAAAAAATAAAGGATTTACAATTTCTGCTAAAACCAGTGGGATAGAAAAAAGTAAATAGTTATAATAGTTAATCCTAAAAATTTGTAATCCAACTAAAAAGATACAAAATATACAGGACATGATAACCCTAATCCAGATGGTGTTATAAAAAACGGTACTTAGTTCTTTTTGGTAATCCATGTTAGCAGCGACATCTCTTACCCCTGATTGGTTGGTGCCATAATTGATAACAACGCCAGCTAACTGTGAAAACCTGCTTGCAAACATGATGATTCCAAATTTTTCAATGCCAATTTTGCGGGTAATAACTGGGATAAGTAAAATCAGCAACAGTGTGTTAGAAAGCTGTATGCTACTTAAATTGAAAAAGTTAGCTATAATATTGGTTCCTCTTAACTTTTGATAAGAGTCCATTATTTTTTGTTTCAAATTAAAAATTGTGTAAGAGCTCAAATTTAGTTTAATTTATATAATTTACAGGTTCAGGCCGAAATGAAAAAAGAAGTAGTTCTCATTTACCGTAAACAATTTCCTAATACTTATAGTATTGAATTCATTTTTGATCAGATATTACATGTACTTCAAGCTTCCCGGAGCATTCAAAAATATACTCTTCCATGCTACAGTAATTCCACCTTCAACCGGATCGTCAATGTTATTTCGATACTTCGTTTACGACATAAGATTGTCCATGTAACCGGTGATGTGCATTATACAATTTTGGGTGCTTGTTTCAATCTTAAAATTTTAACTATTCATGATTTGGCTTTTATGTACCAAAATAAAGGCATTAAAAGAAGTATTTTAAAATGGTTTTGGATAATTCTACCCGTTAAGTTTGCACATGAAATTACAGTTGTATCGGCAGCAACTAAAATAGATTTGTTAAATTATATAAAAGTAAATCCACGAAAAATTACTGTAATACCAAATTTTATTTCAGAAATATATCAGCCAGTAATTGATCGGAAGTTTAATCCAATTGGCCCTAATATTTTACAAATAGGAACTGCTTTCAATAAAAATATTAACCGTTTGGCAGAAGCACTTTTTAATGTTCCCTGTACTTTAACCATTATTGGAAAGTTGGATGAATTACAAAAGTTAAACTTGCAAAAGTTTAAAATTAATTATAAAAGTAAAGTAGGTTTAACGCAGGCAGAATTATATCAGGAATATATAAAAACAGATTTACTAACTTTTATTTCTACCATAGAAGGTTTTGGAATGCCAATAATTGAAGCGCAAGCTTGCGGGTTGCCAGTAATTACTTCCAATTGTTCCGCAATGCCAGAAGTGGCTGGTGATGCAGCATTGCTGGTTGATCCCTTTCAGGTTACTTCTATCCGAAATGGAATTTTAAAGTTGATAAACAATGAAAGTTTACGCAATGAACTTGTAAAAAAAGGCTTTGAAAATATAAAGCGTTTTTCCAAAGATAAAATTGTGGCACAATATGCTTCACTTTATCAGGAGTTGGAAAACCGTTAATTCATCCAATTAACTGTAAAAGATAATCCAAAATTGGTTCCAAATTAGCAGTATCAAACCACCTGATTTGCTGATCTTTTTTGAACCAGGTAATCTGCCTTTTTGCAAACCGCCGTGTATTTTGTTTAATTTTTTCGAGTGCTTCTTTTACCGTAGTATTTTGGTTAAACGCTTCAAAAAGTTCTTTATAACCAACTGTATTTAAAGAATTTAGATGTTGATAGGGTAAAAGTTCCTGTACTTCTTTTATCAACCCATTTTGTACCATCAAATCTACGCGCTGGTTAATCCGATTATACAAAACGCTTCTTTCAGGATTGATACCAATTTTAATAATATTGAACGGGCGGGGTTTTTTATTTTGCGTTAAAAATGCAGAAAATGGTTTTTCATTGGAAGAAGAAACTTCTAAAGCCCGAATGATGCGTTGGGGGTTTTGCAAATCTACCTGCTGATAATAGTCTGGATCAAAAATTTTTAATTGTTCCTGCAAATAGCTTAAACCAAAATCTTGGTAAAGCTGGTTCCATTTTTCTCTGTTATCTAAAGAAGTTTCTGGTAAATCATCAAATCCCTGATAAATAGCTTGCAAAAAAAGACCAGATCCACCAACAACAAGCACAACGTTATAGATTTGAAATAATTCTTCCAATTTTTCCAAAGCAGCTTTCTCAAAATCCGCAACCGAAACCCGATCATGAATAGAATTTGAGTTGATAAAATGATGTGGAACTAAAGCTAACTCTTCTGCAGATGGTTTTGCTGTCCCGATTTCCATTTCTTTATAAAACTGTCTGGAGTCTGCAGAAATGATTTCTGTATGAAAGTATCGAGCCAGTTGAATGCCTATAGCTGTTTTTCCAGTTGCAGTGGGGCCGCAAACAGCAATTAAGGTTTTATTTAAATTGTTATCCAAGAAAACGGACTAAATTTTACCTGATAAAAACAGCATTAGTATTCATCTTTTGCCCCATGCTCTTCTTCTTCAACATGTTCATCATCAAATTCTTCCGAAAATTCATCTGTTTCCTCGTCGTCTGCTGCCGGCAGATCTTCTGAGTCGTCCAGTTCCGAAAAGCCATTTGCATCTTCTGGGTTCAAACCTTCTTCATGCAGGAAATCAAAATCTTCTGCATGTTCATCGGCTACCGGAACAGCGGCAACTACACCGAAAGGCTTAGGTGCATCTCCAACCGAACGGACAATCCGTGGATAAATGGTTGCGGTAATATCATCCAACAAAATTTTAGTTAGCTCCACATGAAAATCGTAAGGACGATCAAAGTTGTAAGTGTAGTAGAATTTCTGGTGTGGATCATCTATAAAGTTGCTCAGTTTTGATTTTTCCATCAAAGCCACACCACGTTCAGTTTTTTTGGTTGAGGGCATAAAAGCGATTTCATCACCTTTGATCCAAAAATCATTGCTGACATAAAAAGAGGACGACGCCTCCACATTATAACCCGTAGATTGTTGGATAACGCGGTGAAAATCCTCAAAAGTTTGTTTTGATTGAATTTCGATTTCTCTGACCACATCGTCATAGTCCTCAAAAACAACTTTAAACCGGTAAACTGCCATCAGTATATATTTTAATAATTAATTAGTCTGCAATGTTAGCAACAACTTTTAAGCCAATATCTTCTCCTTTTTGAATCATCAGCTTTAAAGCTTGCGGGCGAGAATTAAATATTTCCCCTTCCAGTATGGCTTCGCGGATACTGCTTTTAATCAAGCCAACTTCTCTTCCGGCCTTAATACCAAAGGTTTCCATAATATCTTCACCGCTAATTGGTGGCTGCCAGTTACGTATTTGGTCGCGTTCTTCTACATCTTTCAGCTTCTGTTTCACCAGCTCGAAGTTGTTGCGGTATTTTTTTATTTTGTATTCGTTTTTGGTAGTTACGTCGGCATTACAAAGCAACATCAACGCTTCAATATCTTCGCCTGCATCAAAAAGCAGCCGGCGTACTGCAGAATCGGTTACAATTTCCTGCGCCAGCACAATCGGCCGCATATGCAGCTGTACTAACTTTTGCACTAATTTCAGCTTTTCATTAAGCGGAAGTTTTAGCTGCGCAAAAATTTTCGGAACCATACGTGCGCCTCTATCTTCATGCCCGTGAAAAGTCCAGCCATGTCCATTCTCAAAACGTTTAGTGGCCGGTTTGCCAATATCATGCAAAATTGCAGCCCAGCGTAACCACATATCCTCGGTATTTTCTGCAATATTATCCAAAACCTGTAGTGTGTGGTAAAAATTATCTTTATGGCCTTTACCGTTAATGTATTCAATACCATACATGGCATTCAGGTGCGGAAAAAAGAGTTGAAGCAAACCGGTTTCAAACAAAATTACAAAGCCGACAGAAGGTTTTGGCGAAGCAATAATTTTGTTCAACTCATCCGTAATCCGTTCCTGTGATACAATTTTGATCCGCTCCCGGTTATTTTTAATGGCTTCCAATGCAGCAGGATCAATATTGAAGCCCAGCTGCGTAGCAAAACGAATGGCACGCATCATGCGTAGCGGATCATCCGAAAACGTAACGGCAGGATCCAATGGCGTACGGATCAGCTTCTTTTTCAAATCAGCCACACCATCAAAAGGATCAATCAGCTCGCCAAAATTTTCCTGATTTAGGCTGATAGCCATTGCATTAATGGTAAAATCACGCCGGTTTTGGTCGTCTTCCAGCGTGCCATTTTCTACAATTGGTTTCCGAGATTCTATTCGGTAAGATTCTTTTCTCGCCCCAACAAATTCCAGTTCCAGGTTTTGATATTTCAAATTGGCTGTACCAAAGTTTTTAAAAACGGCTACTTTAACTTTTAGTTTTTTGGCAATGGCTTCTGCAAATTCAATTCCATTGCCCAGCACAACTACATCAATATCTTTGGATAAACGTTGCAAAAATAAATCGCGCACGTAACCCCCAATTACAAACGCTTTCACCTGCCTATCGGTAGCTACCTGAGCAATTACGCCGAATGCAGGATGTTGAAGATATTGTTTCATAGCTTTAAACCGATAATGATTTTAAGGTGATAAAAGAAGCATCGGCACAGGGCATGCTTTTTTTAGGGCACAAAAATAAGGATAATTATCTTCTGATAAAGTTGAAACGGCCGCTCGGCTCGAGTTTCATAATAGTGGATTGCTTTTTTTCGTGGACATTGTGCTGCTCCAAATCCACTACATAATCCACACCATCAATAATTTCGGCAGCAATGTTCATGAAATTTTTGGGTGAAGGTTGTCCGCTGATATTAGCTGAAGACGAAACCAGCGGTTTCCGCAAACGCTGAATCAGCTGCTCACAAAACGGATGTTTGGCCACACGGATACCTATACTGCCATCTGCATTGATCAAAGACGGAGAAATATTGCGGGCGCCGGATAAAATTAACGTCAGCGGATTTTCTGCAAATTCAATCAGTTCATAAGCAATATCAGGCACTTCACTCACATAACTGGCTATTTTGTTATCATTATCCAACAAAATAATCATGCTTTTACTTTCATCACGCTGTTTTAAGCGATAGATTTTTTGCACCGCTTCTGTATTGCTGGCATCGCAGCCAATACCCCAAATCGTATCGGTAGGATACAAAATAATGCCGCCGTCCTGCAATACTTTTAAGGCTTTTGCCACTTCCTCTCTAAGCATGGTGCATGGCTTGCTGATATACTTCCATCAAATTTTGTGCAATAGTTTCTTCTTCAAAACGAAGCGAATATTCCATACCTTTTGTTTTTATTTTTTGCCGAAGGGAGCTATTTTGCAGAATCAGATTGATTTTTTCTGCCAGAAAATCCTCCTCATCCGGATCAATATACAAACTATCCGGCCCGCCGGCTTCCTCCAAGCAAGAGCCGGTAGCAGCCACTACTGGTGTGCCAGAACATAAAGCTTCCAGAATCGGGATGCCAAAACCTTCATAACGCGAAGGATAAACAAAAACGCTGGCCAACTGATAAATTGTTGGTAAATCATCGAAAACAACATCCGATAAAAACAGCACTCTGTTTTGCAATGCTTCTTTTAGCAGGTAATTTTTGATGACCGCTGCATATTTCGTTTCCCGGCCCACCACAACAAGAGAAATCTCTGCAGGAACATTTTTCAAAGCTTTTACAACCAGCAACAGGTTTTTGCGGGCTTCTATCGTGCCCACGTTTAAAATAAATTGCTGCGGAAGTTGGTACTTTAAACGCACTGCTTCTTTTATCGCATCATTTTTGGGTTGACGAAAAGCTGGATCGCAGCCTTGATAAACTACTTTTATTTTCTGCGGATCAAGGTTAAATTCTTTTACCAAATCAAGTTTGGTTTGTTCACTAACGGCAATTATAAAATCCGCAGTTTCACACGCTTTCCGGGCTTTCCATTCATAAATTTTTCGGTTGATGAAATTAAAATATTCAGGATATTTCAGGTAGATCAAATCATGAATAGTAACTACTGTTTTTATGCCACTTTTTTTAATGCCAATCGGCAGTTCCTGACTCAACCCATGATATAACTGGATTTTGTCACGCAGCAAATCCTGCACAATACCTCTGCTTCGCCAAAAAGATTTAAAAACACCAGCTTTAGGCAGATGGACCTGAACATTTTTCTGCAAACTACAAAAGTCGGAACCGATGCCAGTCCCAACTTTTGTAGTATATAAAAAGTAATGATTTTGTGGGCAATAAGTCGCTAATGCTTTTATTGCTCCACGACTGTAATTGCCTAATCCGGTTTTATTTAAAAAAGCACGTTTGGCATCAAAACCGATATTGAGGGGCGAATTGTTCATGGCTGACAGTTCACAGTCTGTAAATACTAAAACATCAGTTACACTTAGCACTTAACCCGGAACAATCAGCAATTACCCATAAACTTTCCACTAAACTGCCACGTTATGCTCTCTTAAAGCATTGTTTAAAGAGGTTTTTTTATCGGTTGATTCTTTTCTTCTTCCAATAATTAAAGCACATGGAACCTGATATTCGCCGGCAGGGAATTTTTTGGTATATGAGCCAGGAATCACTACCGAACGGGCAGGAACCAAGCCTTTGTATTCTATTGGTGCATCTTTAGTTACATCGATGATTTTGGTGGAAGCCGTTAAAACCACATTAGCTCCCAAAACCGCTTCGTGCTCTACATGCACGCCTTCAACCACAATGGCGCGGGAACCAATGAAGCAATTATCTTCAATAATAACTGGAGCTGCCTGGATTGGTTCCAGCACACCGCCAATGCCCACGCCACCGCTCAAATGCACATTTTTACCAATTTGCGCGCAGGAACCAACGGTAGCCCAAGTATCTACCATTGTGCCTTCATCCACGTAGGCGCCAATGTTTACATATGATGGCATCAAGATCACACCTTTGGCCAAGTAAGCGCCATAACGGGCAATGCCATGTGGAACCACGCGTACGCCAGCTTCTTTATAATTGGTTTTGAGTTTCATTTTATCATGAAAAACAAAAGGGCCAACTTTAATTTCGGCCATTTCCCGGATTGGAAAATACATAATTACTGCTTTTTTTATCCAGTCATTAATGTGCCAACGACCGGTAATTAATTCGGCAACACGTAATTTCCCTTTATCCAAATCATCAATTACGCTTTCTATCGCAATAACATGATCTTTGGAACCTAATAAAGTACGATCTATCCAGGCATCTTCAATCAGGTTTTTTACATCTGTATACATATCAGTCTTTTTTGTTTTTTATTAAGTTATTAATTATGAGGATATTATAAAGTAATTACCTCATAATCCTATTCTGGCAAACATAATAAAATACGACTTTAAATCCTGATATTATATGCAAAGTAATTTATACCAAAAATATCCTGATAGAAGAAGTATTGCAGGAAAACTTTTGAAATCAGAAATGAAAAGGAGAGACCTTTAAAAAACTTCCGTTATAAACACTTATTGATAAGCGATAACAGCGAAGGCGCAATAACGCAGTTTTTGTTAACTGGAACACTAACCCCATCTTTTTTAAAGATTTTGTAATTGTCTTCATCATCAATAACCACATCGGCTTCAATGCTCATATCTGCATTATTAATTTGATTTTTGACTGATATTTTAATCAGTTCGTCGTGATAAGTAAAAACAGAATTCTTCATGCTTTTAAAATTTTTCAATAAATAAATTATTTTTTAGGTTTATACTTATACTAAAGGGTTTAGTTACAAGTATTTGGTATGCAAAAGTATTTATAGTAAAATTATTGATGAAATTTGTAGAATAAAATACTTGTTACAATTATATTTTTATATTTATGATATAAAAATCATTGTTTTGTTGAAAATTTTCTTAAATTTTTTAAAATACATTATAAAATATCTTGAAAAAATTAGGTTTTACAAAGTTATGATTGAATGTTGTCGAAAAAATATAAATGGTCATTATAAATTTGTTTAAACAAGTATTTGACTAAAGTGTTTTCAAATACAAAGAACTAAACTATAATGCCTGAGAAAGAGAAGCTGCGTATCGACAAATATTTATGGTCGATTCGAATATTCAAAACACGAACTATGGCCGCGGATGCCTGCAAAGCTGGAAAAGTAAAGCTGGACGGGCAAAATATTAAGCCTTCTCATGAAGTTCGTGTTGGCGAGATTTATCAAGTGAGTAAAGGGATAGAAAAGAAAGTTTTGAAAGTAACCGGTTTGCTGGAAAACCGGACCGATGCTAAAACAGCGGTACTTTTTTATGAAGATCAAACGCCGGTAGAACAGACTTATGGCTACAAATCTGTTTTTGAATCACCCATGATCCGCAGAGATCAAGGTGCAGGCCGGCCAACTAAAAAAGACCGTCGGGATATCGATGATCTGCAGGATGGATTTTTTGATCAGCCAGCTTCAAAGTGATACTGTTTTTATCGGCATAAAAAACAGTAGTTGAATCAATACTTAATATTTAAATCCGAGGATAACCAGTTTTTAAACGGTATTTGTGCTTCATCACGGAGCATTTGCGAAGCCGCCAATTTACGTTCTGCCAACGGCAGTTTTATTTCATCATAAATGCTTTGATCATCAAAACCGATTGCTGCGGCATCAGCTTTGGTATTAGCATAATAAATATGATCCAGATGTGCCCAGTAAATTGCACCCAAGCACATTGGGCAAGGTTCGCAACTGGTATAAATTATGCAGCCTTCCAAATTGTGAGTATCTAACTCTTTACAAGCCAGGCGGATAACTGCAATTTCTGCATGAGCTGTTGGATCTTTTTGCGGTATCACACGATTTGCACTTCGCGCCACAACCATACCATCTTTCACAATCACGGCTCCAAACGGACCGCCGAGCCGCTGCTCTACATTTTGCTCGGAAAGCTCTATGGCCATCCGCATAAATTTTTCATGATTCTTTTGCTCGTCCATAATTTTAAGCATTAAAAAACCCCGGTTGGGCCGGGGTTAAAACTTAAGTTTTTAATTGGTATAAGTTAACTATTTTTTATCTTTTTTATAATTGTCGTTCAGATTTTTTACCACATCATTGGTTACATTTAGGCTTTCATCACCAAACAAAACGGTTGGATTCGCTTTGGAGTAAGTCAGGATCAGTTTGTAACCTTTATCCTTGGCGTAACCTTTTAAAAAGTCGGCAATTTTATCATACAATTTAGCATTTTCTGCACCTTGTTCCTGTTGAATTTGTGCACTTGCATTCTGGTTATATGTTTGCAGTTCCTGCTGTTTGCGTGCCAAGCGTTGCTCTGTTGCAGCACGTTGATCTGCGCTTAAAGTAGCGGCACCTTTTTGATATTCGGCCACTTCACGCTGAAATGCCTGTCCCTTAGAAGCAACATCAACCTGCGCTCTTTTGCCTTTTTCTTCCAGGCGGCTGCTCATATCTTTAAAATAGTCGTATTTGCTTAGCAAAGAATCAGAATTTACATATACAATTTCTGCTTTAGCTGCTATGGCAACGGTACTTTTTTCGGCTGTAGTGGTGGTAGTTTGCGGCTTTTGGTTACAAGCTACTGCCAGGGCGGCTACAGCTATTCCTAAAGTGAATTGAGATACCGTTATTTTCATGTTTTTTCAAAAATTTTGACAAAGATAATCTTTCAAAACAAGTATCCTAATCTTTTGAAAATCATGGTTAATTGTGCCGGTTTTCTCATGATAAATGCTGTTTTTATCAGCTAAATTTCGTATTTTTGAAGGTTAATGTTTGATACAGCTTATGAGTGAAACAAAAGAATTATTAGAAGACAGATCCAATTATTCTGCGGATAATATCCAGGTACTGGAAGGTTTGGAAGCAGTGCGCAAACGCCCGTCTATGTATATCGGTGATACCGGCGTAAAAGGCTTGCATCATTTGGTTTACGAAGTGGTAGATAACTCTATTGATGAAGCACTTGCAGGATATTGCGATACGATTAAGGTAAGGATTTTAGAAGGAAATTCAATCTCCGTGACTGATAACGGCCGTGGAATCCCGACTGGTTTTCATCAAAAAGAACAACGTTCTGCGCTGGAAGTGGTGATGACGGTTTTGCACGCCGGTGGTAAGTTTGATAAAGATACCTACAAAGTTTCCGGTGGTTTGCATGGCGTGGGCGTGAGTTGTGTAAATGCACTTTCTATCCATTTAAAAGCTTTGGTTTACCGGGAAGGAAAAATTTTTACACAGGAGTATGAGCAAGGCCGTCCTTTGTATCCGGTTAAGGAAATTGGTGAAACAGAAAACCGCGGTACAACAGTTATCTTTACGCCTGATCCGGAAATTTTTACTCTCACTACCGATTACAAATACGATACCATTGCGACCAGACTTCGTGAGCTGGCTTACCTGAACAAAGGTATTCGCCTTTCATTAACCGATGAACGGGAAACCGACGAAACAGGCCTGCATCCTTTTGAAGAGTTCTATTCTGAAGGCGGCTTGAAAGAATTTGTTAAATATTTGGATGGAACGCGTACTTCCATCATCCCAGAGCCGATTTATGTAGATGGCAACAAACAGGGAATTCCGGTTGAGTTAGCCTTGCAATACAATGAAACGTATAGCGAAAACGTCCATTCCTACGTCAACAATATCAATACGATTGAAGGAGGCACGCACGTTGCCGGTTTCCGCAGAGGTTTAACACGTACTTTAAAAGCTTATGCTGATAAATCCGGCATGCTTAAAAACCTGAAAATTGAAATTACCGGTGATGATTTTCGGGAAGGTTTAACGGCCGTAATTTCTGTAAAAGTGCAGGAACCACAGTTTGAAGGTCAAACCAAAACCAAACTGGGCAACAACGAAGTGATGGGTGCGGTTGATATGGCCGTAGGCGAAATATTAGGTAACTTTCTGGAAGAAAATCCGAAGGAAGCGCGTTTGATCGTTAATAAAGTTATCCTAGCTGCTACTGCCCGTTCTGCTGCCCGTAAGGCACGCGAAATGGTGCAACGCAAAAACGTGATGAGCGGTACGGGTTTGCCCGGAAAGCTGGCCGATTGTGCCAACAGCGATCCGGCAAGATGCGAGTTGTTTTTAGTTGAGGGCGATTCGGCAGGCGGAACAGCCAAGCAGGGCAGAAATCGCGAACATCAGGCCATACTTCCTTTACGGGGTAAAATTCTGAATGTAGAAAAAGCGATGGAATATAAGATCTACGAAAACGAAGAGATCAAGAATATGTTCACCGCACTTGGCGTAAGCATCGGAACGCCTGAAGATGATAAAGCACTGAATATCACTAAATTACGCTACCACAAAATCGTGATCATGACGGATGCGGATGTGGATGGATCGCACATTACGACGTTGATTCTTACCTTCTTTTTCCGTTATATGAAGGAGTTGGTAGAGTTTGGTTATGTGTATATTGCCGCGCCGCCGTTGTACCAGGTTAAAAAAGGTAAAGAAGCACAATATTGCTGGAACGAAGAGCAGCGCGATGTAGCCATCCAGCGTTTAAAAGGCGGTGGCAAAGAAGATAGCGTGCACGTGCAACGTTACAAAGGTTTGGGTGAGATGAATGCCGAGCAATTGTGGGAAACTACCATGAACCCAAGCACACGCACGTTGCGCCAGGTTACCATTGATAATGCTGCCGGCTGCGATCATACTTTCTCCATGCTGATGGGCGATGAAGTGGCACCACGCCGCGAGTTCATCGAGAAAAATGCTAAATATGCAAAAATCGACGTATAATTTATACCGGTAAAAAAAGTATCAAACCCTGTTCAGCGCTGAACAGGGTTTTTTGTTTATGGCTGAAATATTTGATTCTCATTAATCAAATTTAGGGTGATAAAAGAAGCATCGACTGCTATCAGCTCAATGTTTTCAAAACCAATTTTTGATCAGCATAATTGATAATGGCCTGGTATTTAACTAAAACATCTCCACCCAAAACACCCAGAACGGGTGCAATTTGCAAATTTTGGTATGCCAGATTGATAGCAGATAAATCCAGCACGGCCACTTCCAGCAATGGAATATGAAACTTGCCAATATATAAATCTGCAATTTCCGCAGTAAAAGATTCCATATTATTAGTACCCAAACCTGTTGTAAAATGGCCGGAATGTTTCAGTTCGTTTTCATGAATCTGTTCCAACAGCATGGTTTTATCGAAAGCAGTTTTAGAGGCACCGGTATCCAAAACCAGGCGAAACGGCTTGTTAAACAGTTTGATGTTCAACAAAATATGGAAACCGTTTCCGTTTAAATCAAGCACTTCGAGTGGAATATTTTTTTTAGACATGTGTGAATTTATTAGCAGAAAAATCTGCAATAACAATAATGATGAACGAAGATAGAAAGCCGATGTCTCAATTTTTCCATATCCGCAATTACCAAAAACAAGCATACTTCTTTTATCATCCTAAATTTTAGCTGGAAAAGTATTTGCAAAAACAACTCATCTGGATTTTAAGTTATTATAATTAATTCAAAATCAAAACTAAAATGGCCTTTATAGAATCAAAAAATAGTAGCTCGGCCCCGGTAAAGATATTTTACCAGGATTTGGGCGAAGGAAAACCAGTTGTATTAATTCATGGCTGGCCGCTTAACAGCGAGTCTTGGGAATATCAAATGAATGAATTGCCAACGCACGGTTTGCGGGTAATTGCTTATGACCGCCGCGGTTTTGGCAAATCCGACAAGCCTTGGGGCAAGTATGATTATGATACTTTAGCTTCGGATTTAAAAGCATTGCTGGACGAACTGGATTTGTATGATGTAACGCTGGTTGGGTTTTCGATGGCTGGGGGAGAAGTAATCCGCTATCTGAGTTTGTATGGCAGCGAGCGGATTGCAAAAATTGCGTTGGTTAGTTCTATTATTCCATTTGTGTTGAAAACGGATGATAATCCGGAAGGCGTTCCGCAGGAACAGTTTAACGAATTTGAAAGTCAGTTGCGTGATGATCGGCCAAAATTCCTGTCTACTTTTGGCAAGCAGTTTTATGGTGATAGTTTACTTTCTCCTGCTGTAAGCAGTGAAATCCTGAACTGGACGCAAATGATGGCTTTAACCGGAAGTGGAAAAGCAACAATTGAATGTTTAAAGTCTTTTTCGACTACGGATTTCAGAAATGAACTGAGTGCAGTTAAAGTACCGGTTTTGATTATTCATGGAGAAGATGATAAAACTGTGCCGATTAAAACTGCTGGAGAACAAGCTGCAAGGATGTTGCCGGAAGCAGAATACTTGGTTTATGATGGTGCGCCGCATGGTTTGCTCATCACTGATAAAGAAAAACTGACTAAGGATTTGGTAACTTTTATTACTAAATATTAAAAAAAGTACTATAAAAGAAGCACGGCCAAATATGTGGCCGTGCTTCTTTTATATAGATAAATTTTGTTAAAATGGATAGCCAATAGCTAAGTTAAACACCGGACTGTTAGAATTAGTAGATGTACCGGTTGTAGAGGTAGTAGTTGTATATGGCCTCATTATTGGGAATCCTAAATCGGTACGCAATACCAGCACGGTTACATCAAACCGCAAACCAAAGCCTACATCTGCAGCCATTTGGGTTAAGAAATCTTTTCCAAATGTACCTCCAATTTGATGTGGACGGGCATTCCAAACGTTACCCGCATCTGCAAATAAAGCACCATAAACAATGCTGAATAATTTTGGCCGGTACTCTAAGTTGGCTTCCAGCTTGATATCTCCGGATTGATCAGCTAGGAATCCGCCTGTGGTGCCATAAATGGTTGGGTTAACAGTTCCTGGACCGATTGATCTGGCACGAAATCCGCGTAAACTATTTGGGCCACCAATAAAAAACTGCTGGCTGTATGGCAAAATGGTAGAATTGCCGTAAGGTAAACCTGCACTGGCAATTACACGAGCTGCAATCTGGCTGTTGGTACTTACCTTATGGAAATATCTGAATTCATTTTCCAGTTTAATGTATTGATTGTAAGGTGTGCCAAATAACGTTTTTGCATGTCCGCCTACGGTATCTGCTCCAGTCACCAATCCAAGAATATTAGCCGATAAACTAAGTTTTGTATTGAAATAAACAGTATTGGTACGATAAGTTTCGGTAGTGTTGGTATAAGTGTAACTATAAGTTGGGCCGAAGGTAAATTGCGGATCGATTACGTGTTTTAATGCAGGATTTCCGGTCACCAAAATATTGTTGGTATAAGCAGTATCTACACTTGCTGGTTTAACATAAGTAACTGCGAGTAAATTCAGTTCGTGAGATCGGTGCGTATTTTCTCTCCATTGATATCCAAATGAACCATTAAAAGAATTTAGATTGTATAAACCACTCCGGTTAACGATGGAATAGCCGACAGATAAATTGGTGCGTGGAATGTAAGCGTTATCACTCCTGAGGTTAAAAGGGCTGATAAAGCGAGGCCAGGATAAAGTGGTTTGTAAACCAACCTGCGATAAAGGATGTCCACCGCCAAACTGTCCGGATACCTGCGCATCCGAACTACCAAATAAGGTGACAGTTAACAATTCTGCACCTTTAAAAGTGTTGCGGTTGCGGAAGTTAAGATTGAGTTGTGCACCATTGTAATTTGCAGAAGTTGTACGGCCAAGTACATCAACAGACAAGGATTTTTTAGGGAATTGAGTGAGAAAATAGTAAACGTCGAGTTTAGGCGAATCCGTGGAAACATCATCAAAGCGGTTTTTTACATATTTAAAAGGGCCAAGATTGATGAACTTGCTTAAAGATTTATTGTGATCTGTACGGTTGTAAACATTGCCAGGCTGAAGCTGGACAGTGTTTTTAAATACAAAAGGCTTGATTGTGAATCTTTTCTGGATTACATTGTAAGTACCATATTTTACTGCTTTATCCAGCATTAAAGAAGTATCCCGCAAAGAATAATTTGGGTAAACATAAATATTATTGATTTTATAGATATTACGTGCTTTGCCAGGTGTGGTATTAATAACCTGCATATCAATATCCACCTGGTGGTTGCCGATGTTAGTGCTGTCAACATGCGCTTCCAAATCCTCAGCTGCAAAATAATAAAAACCTTTTTCTTTCAGCGTTGCATCAATGCGGTTGCGTTCTGCTTTGATCACATCCAGGTTATACTTGTCGCCAACCTTAATCAGGCTTTGTTTTGAAATTCCGGCGATAGCTGTATCTAAGCTATTTTTTGAAGTAGGAAATGTTACTTTCCTGATCTTATAACCCGGACCAGCGTTCACCGTGTAAATTGCAGTTGCTTTTTTATCTTTACTCACCGTATCTCCGGTTACATCCGCCTGAAAATAACCTTCGTTTTGTAATCTGTTGATTAGTATTTTACTGTTTTTATCCACATCAACAGCACTTACCAGAACCGGTGCTTCGCCTTTGGAATGTAAGTAATGTTTAATACCTTTTTTCTTGGTGGTTTTAGTGATGTTATATAAATACAACTTTGGTCGTAATCCTAATATGGAAGAATTAGGTTTCGGTCTTAATAATCCCGTTAATTCGCTGGTTAAGGCACTGCGATCGTTTTTCTTCAGGTCTTTATCTTTGATATTTACCTTACCACCCACATAGAGCTTTTGGTCACCAGTTAAATACTTTGTATTGCTGCAAGCTTGCAAAATAACAGTAATCAACAGTAAATATCTGATTGGTTTGATCATGAGTTTAATTTGTAGTTTGTTCTTTCTTTTCCTTCTTGTCTTCTTTCAGGTGGCGACGCATTTCTTTTAGTTGCTCTGATGTCTTGAAAATTTCTTTAAATTTATTGTAATCAACAGTAAAAGAGAAACCAATTCCGGTTTCAACTACCTGGCCTTGAATTACAATATACTCATCCCTGCGATAAGCTCGTAAAGCAAAGCGGCCATCCTTCGTAAGCTTATAGCCAACCGTTACATTACCTGCAATAGTACTTGCTTTTTGTCCGGGTTGATTTTGGCCTTCCAGGTTGAAATTATTACCTACAGAAACAGAAAGACGATCATTTAGAAAACGTTTAGAAAGTGCCACATTCAAGTCAGTTCTGTTCTGTGCTGTACCAGTAGAATAGTCTTCACCGGATTGCAGATCAAAGTTCAAATCAACACCAGCAATTGAATTGCCAACTAATTTATTCAGCTGATCAGACAACAATCCGCTCACGCTGTTCCGCACAATACCTTGCACACCAGTGCTGCCACCAGCACTTTGCAATGGATTATCACCAATAAAGTGCCCTAAAACAAGCACGCCTAAAACCTGCTTATTCAGTTCATTTGGATCCTGACGAATTTGTGCTAAACGGGTATCTACATTATTTATCACATCGCTGGAAACGGTGTAATTGCTATCGGGCAAAATAATATCAAAGCTGATTGCAGGTTTCAGTAACTCATTTTTCAGGTTTAAATTAACATTAAATGGCAGCTTTTGCTTGTACATTGTTTTCTCCGTTTCAGAGCTAAGCTGATCTTCAACCAAATCAATAGGAGGTACATTGGCTACATAAGTAGCTGTGAGGTCGATATTTGCACTTGTTGGATCACCGGTCCAAGTAATTGTACTACCTCTTTTAAAATTAAATTTCCGCTGAACCGTAGCGTAAGCCAGATTATAAGAACCTTCATTTACAGTATAAGTACCTGTTAAATTGGTTTTTCCGCTTGGGTCAATGCCTGCATTTAATTGTGCTTCACCTTTAATATGAACTACATCGCCATTACTTTCATCAATAACAATATTGAAGTTCGCATTTTTATTGATGGTGATATTAGCAGTAACGTCCAAGCCAGTAATGTCGGATTTGCTGACAGAATCGCGTTGCTTGGCCATTAAGATGGAATCCAGTTTTGGTGCACTGTGATTAACAAATACTACAACGCCTTTTCTGTCCTGTATCCCTGGATCGCTTTGCGGCAACACAATCGTCATATCGGTTTTATCATTTACAACCAGGTTTCCATCTACCACCGGCTTGTTTAAATCGCCACTAATTTTTAATTGGGTGTTCAAAAATAACTTCCCATAAAACAGTTTGTTGTTTTCACGTGTCGAGTTAATTGCCTGAAAATTATTGGCAGTAACATTTAATCCAAATCTAAAATCTGTAAAAGTTTTGGTGTAAACAGCTCCGTTTATCGTTGCTTTATTATTAGCAGAATCAACCAATGTGAAATTGTTAAAAGTAATTCCGTCCTGGTTAAAACTAATTTTTTCATTGTCCAAACGGAAATAAGAATTTAACATCGAAACATTAAAACCAACCTTATTAAAGTTAATATCTCCGTTAACCCTCGGAGTGGATGGTGAACCCGCAATTTTTATCTGTCCACTTAAATCACCTGTTGTATTTCGAAGGTTTCCTAAAGTAAAACCTTCGATGCTCTTCATATTTAGTTTTACAATATTGAGGTTAAGATCTAAGTTGTTGTCCGTTTGATTGGTATGATATAAACCATCTAGTTTCACTTGGTTTCCCTTACCGGTAATGTCCACATTGGCGGCAAAAGTGTTGGCTTGCTGATTATTAACTTTGATGGCGATATCACCCAAAGTGTCCGATTTAAAATTAAAATCCTTGATCTTTAAATCAGAAGTAATTACAGGCGATTTTGAAAAATTACTGACCAATGCATTGCCGTTGATTGTGCCACCAACTTGCAATGAATCTTTTTCTGCAATATGTGTAATAGTTTCAATTTTGAAATTCTGGAAAGTGGCAGATAATGGTCCGTTGTATTGCTGATTGGTAGTATTAATACCTAATAGCTGATTATTATTGGATATATTAAAGCTGCGGGCCAATATGCCTTTTGATCCAAATTGAAAGGCATTATTAGCACTAACCGTCCAGTTCATATAATCTAAAACCAAACCGTTTGGTAATAAATTAAACTCGTATTGACTGCTTAAAGCTTTAAAAATACCTGCAATCTTATATTGTTCTTTGAGATTTTTGTCCTTTACAGATACATTTAAATCCAGTTTGTTATTCTGTGCTTTACCACTGATACTGGTATGAAGTAACTGGATAGATGATGTAGCAATTTTATCAACTGTAAAGCTGTAGTTTAAAGCGTTATTACCCGTATTAATAACCAGTTTCAAGTTGCTGATCTGGTTAGATCCGTAAACTGTATTTGGGATTTCTCCATTCACAACTAAGTCTCCGGCATCACTGTTAAAATGTCCGTTCAGTTTTACCGGATCTAATTGTTTCAAATCAGGTGCAAATTGTGTTAGCAAAGGTGTTTTGGTAATCACTGCTTGAAAAGTGAAATTTTGCGGCGAGTATTTTACTTTTGTCGCTTTGCCAGCAGTGTTATAATATTTGTTGATAGTAGCTTGCAAGGCCGTTCCAACTTCAGTTAGCTTGTATTTACCAGCTATACTTGCAGAAAGTACCTGAGATTTAATGTTTAAAGTGGAATTATTAGCGCTAGCTGTAGAAGCAATGCTGATGGAATCCAACTGGATGCGCTGTGCTTTTTGTACCACTAATAAATTGGTGATTTGTATCGTGCCATTCAAATAGTCAGGATCAGCTGTCGCAATATCAGCAACAATTTTACCATGTAAACGAAGCTCGCTACTTGCAAAATGCAATCGTTGCAAATTGATGCTGTCCAGATTTAACGTGGCCTGAATCGCGGGATACTTATTAGCCATGTTTACTTTAGCGTTTAAAGCAAAATTAATATTCGGATCTTTCATCCGCGCCGTCGTATTAATCAAACCGTTGTTTGCTGTTCCCTTCAATACCAAATTTCGGTAAACATATCCTTTCACATCCGCACGAACTACATCTGCAGACAAAGTAGCATTGGCGTTTTTAACGCTTGTTCCGGAGCCTTTTACTTTAGCATTCAGCGTCAACCGGCCAACCGTTTTTTCTTGTTTGATTAATCTGCCAACATTAAAATTATCCATCTTAACATCTGCATTATAAATTTCACTTCCCTTTTTGCTACCGCCGCTTTTCATCCCGGCAATTGCCCGGATATTACCATAGCTGGAACGTAATGCTAAATTGGTATTGAAGTTTTTGATGCTTCCTTTAAAAGTTCCTTTCAATCCCATAGATTCCGGGATATGGATACTGGCTGGAAGGGAGCCTGCTGGTGCCAAACGCGCAATATCGCGACTGGTGGTGCTGAAATCTTTAATATTGAGATCGAAATAAGCTTTATCCACATCCGGCAAACCTTTTAAATGTGCCGAAGCGTTGATTCTAGTTTGGCCTAAACCTGTAACATTTAGGTTTTGAATTGTCAGGTCATTTACTTTACCAGTAATTTTTCCATTCACATTCAGGCTGCCGTTAGCGTTTCCTTTAAATGGCGGCGTGTCCGCAAGTGAGGGCACAATATTCAATACATCTTTAAACGATAATTTACTGTCTTTAAAATCAGCGTTTAATTGTAGCTGACCCAAATTTTTGCTGATATCCGAAATCGATGAATACTTGACTTCAATATAATCTCGAATGATGGTACCCGGAGTTTCCAGATATAAATTTTTCAGGAAAGACTGTTTTTGCCCATACAAAAATGTCGTTCTGAAATTTTTAATCTGCACACCACTTTTCTCAGTAAAGGCAAATTGGTTAATCTTACCCGAAATCGTAGTCGGACTATACAAAATATCATCCGCATCAACTGTCAGTCCTTTCAAATTCAAATGCGCATAATCAATACCTTTTGGCATAGCTTTCTGCGCATTATTATCAAATTGAATATCATTTTCAGCGAAAGCAACTTTGGCCAATTTTACTGTCCAGCCTTTTTCTTCGGCAGCGGTTTTTTGTGTAGTGTCTTTATCTACTGCTTTTTTGGATGCTTCTTTTACCGTACTTTTTATGTTGGCAGCGGTGGAAGGGCGACCGGTTGCCAAAGCTGCTTTAGTTTGGTTTAGCTCGATATTTTTGATTACTACATGTTGATTTTTCAGGTCGATGCTGTCCAGTTCTACCAGCAATTTACCTAAATCAATTTTCGTTTTTAAAGCAGAAGACTCATTCAAATAATCAACTTTGATTTTTGAAAGATCCAGCGTTCCTAACTTCAGATTATAATTCAGCGGTTTGGAAGATGCCGTATCGGCCACCGCTTTTTTTACTGCCGACACCACATTATGTTGGATCACTTTTGCATTTACATCCGATAACGTAATTTTTGGAACCGTAAACTTCATCTTATCCAGATCGAAATCTTTGATATTGGTATCAAAATGACCGAGGTTGAATGCAACATCATTACCTGAAACCGCATCATTATATTTGATATGGATCCGGTCGAGGATGATTTTACTGATCGAAAATTTCATCGAAGCCGTATCCGTAGATTTTGGTTTTTTCTGATCGCTAGCAAAAGCTTTGATAATATAGGTAAAGTTGAAATTGCTATCAGGCAGCGTGCGGTTAATATGGGAAGTGATGCCTTGCAAATTTACCTCGTTTATTTCTACCTGATTATCAAGTAGTTTTAGCAGGCTAATATCTACTTTTAACTTTTCGCCAGCCAGCAAAGTATCTTTTTTCTGATCCTCGAAATAAACATTTTCAAGCACAATCAGTTTAGGCAAACCCAGAGAGATATGCCCGATCCGAACCGGTGTATGGATTTTGTTTTCTAAAAAGCTTACTGCTTTATCTTTTGCAAAGTTTTGTACGGCAGGTACTTGTATCAAAACCACTACCAGCAAAATAAGTGCAATCACACTCACAATCAGCCAAAGTACAATCTTAAGAAATAAGCGTCCGTATTTTTTCAAAATGTCCGAATTGATTAAAAATTCTTTTATCAAACATACACAAACTGTAGTTTGCTTTGATTAACTGATACTAATCTACCAGAAAATAGTTTTCGCAAAAGTAGCATACAATGTCATTTTATACGTGGCTTTTCCACAATAAGTACAAGCAAATATAGTTTTTGGTAAATTTGCATTACATACTTCTTTTATGCCTGATTTTTCTCATTTACACGTGCACACCCAGTTTTCGTTGCTGGATGGTGCTGCGGATGTATCCAAATTATTTAAAAAAGCTGCTGCCGATGGCATGAAAGCTATGGCCATTACCGATCATGGAAACATGTTCGGTGCCTTTAAATTTGTAGCCGAAGCCGGTAAGCATAATGTGAAACCGATTGTTGGCTGCGAGTTTTACGTGGTAGAGGATCGCCATAAAAAACAATTTACAAAAGATAAAAAAGATGTACGCCACCACCAGTTGCTGCTGGCCAAAAATGCTGAGGGATACAAAAACCTCATTAAACTATGCTCGCTCGGTTACATGGAAGGCTTATACAGCAAATGGCCGCGTATTGATAAGGAATTGATCCTGAAATATCATAAAGGTTTAATCGCTACAACATGTTGTATCGGAGCGTCTGTGCCGCAGGCAATTCTAAAAAGTTCTGAAGCTGAAGCAGAAGCAGAGTTTAAATGGTGGCTGGATTTGTTCGGCGAGGATTATTACATTGAATTGCAAAGGCACGATATTCCGGAGCAGATCAAAATTAATAATGTGCTGACCTCCTTCGCCAAAAAACATGAGGTAAAAGTAATATGCTCTAACGATTCACATTATGTGGATCAGCAGGATGCCAACGCGCACGATATTTTGCTTTGCGTAAACACCGGCGATATGCAAAGCACGCCGATTGCTACCGATGAAGAAGGGGGAAAAGGCTATCGTTTTGGTTTTCCTAATGATCAGTTTTATTTTAAAACGCAGGCCGAAATGGGTCAGCTTTTTCACGATATTCCGGAATCGCTGGATAATACGAATGAGATTGTAGACAAGATTGATCACCTGAAACTGAAGCGTGATATTTTACTGCCGAATTTCCCGGTTCCGCCCGCATTTAATATTCACCACGGTGCAGAAGCGGATGTTTTGAACCAGTGGGAGTTTTTAAAGGACATGACTTACAAAGGTGCCAAAGAACGTTATCATGAAATCGGTCTGGAAGTGCAGGAAAGATTGGATTTTGAGTTGTTCACCATTAAAACAATGGGTTTTGCCGGTTACTTTTTGATCGTGGCTGATTTTATCAGAGCTGGCCGTGATCTGGGCGTTTTCGTTGGCCCTGGTCGTGGTTCTGCAGCTGGTTCTGCGGTGGCTTATTGCATCGGTATCACTAATATTGATCCAATTAAATACAACTTGCTGTTTGAGCGTTTCCTCAACCCGGATCGTAAATCCATGCCCGATATTGATACGGATTTCGACGATGAAGGCCGGCAGAAAGTAATTGATTATGTGGTAGATAAGTATGGGAAAAACCAGGTAGCGCAGATTATTACTTACGGTTCGATGGCTGCCCGGACGAGTATTCAGGATGTTGGCCGGGCGTTAAATATGCCGCTTTCTGAAGTAAATTCAATCAAAAAATTAGTGCCCGAAACGCTGGGCATTACCCTGAAAAAAGCCATAGAACAGGTGCCGGAACTACAGGAAATTTTGAAAGGTAAAGACCTGAAATCTAAGGTGCTAAAAGAAGCAGAGAAGCTGGAAGGCTCTGTGCGAAATACAGGTGTGCACGCAGCCGGAATCATTATCGCCCCGGAACCATTGTACAATATTTTGCCGGTTGCCACCTCCAAAGAATCTACCTTGCTGGTTACGCAGTTTGATGGAAAAGTGGTGGAAGATGCCGGTGTAATCAAGATGGATTTTTTAGGGTTAAAAACACTAACAATCCTGAAAGATGCGCTGCGGATGATCAAACTGAACCACAACGTTGATATTGCTATTGATGAGCTGCCTTTGGATGATCAGGCAACTTATGATCTTTATCAGGCCGGAAATACCAACGGCACTTTTCAGTTTGAAAGCGATGGGATGCAGATGTATATGCGCGAATTAAAGCCTGATAAGTTTGAGGATTTGATTGCGATGAATGCGCTTTATCGTCCGGGACCGATGGAATATATTCCGAATTTTATCAAGCGGAAACACGGTTTAGAGCCAATCAGTTACGATTTGCCGGATATGGAAGAATATCTGGCAGAAACCTACGGAATTACGGTTTATCAGGAACAGGTGATGCTTTTATCCCAGAAACTGGCGGGCTTTAGTAAAGGTGATGCCGATGTTTTGCGAAAAGCAATGGGTAAAAAGCAAATTGAGATACTAAATAAAATGGAATCGCAATTTGTGGAAGGCGCTACGGCAAAAGGCCATCCGAAAGATAAACTGACCAAAATCTGGAATGACTGGAAAGCTTTTGCACAATACGCTTTCAATAAATCGCATTCTACCTGTTATGCTTTTGTAGCTTACCAAACGGCCTATTTAAAGGCGCATTATCCGGCAGAATATATGTCGGCGGTGTTGAATAACCAGAACAATATCGAGAAGATTACTTTCTTTATGGATGAATGCCGGCAGATGGGCATTCATGTTTTAGGCCCCGATGTGAACGAATCCTCCACAACCTTTACCGTAAATAGCCATGGTGAAATCCGTTTCGGTTTGGCAGGCATCAAAGGTGTTGGCGAAAAAGCGGTAGAAAGTATTATTGAAGAACGCAACGCAAACGGTCCATATCCAACTATTTATGATTTTGCCCGTCGTTCCAACAATCGTTCGGTTAATAAAAAATCATGTGAAAACCTGGTTCTCAGCGGTGCTTTTGACAGTTACGGATTAAAACGTTCCCAGTTTTTTATGAAAACGGAAAACGGAATTTTAACCGGTTTGGAACGTTTGATCAAGTACGGAAACGATTACCAACATTCGGAGAATAGTTCGCAGGTTTCGCTGTTTGGTGGTGCCAATGCTTCTTTTATCCCCGAACCTTCCATGCCGGAAGCGGAGGAATATCCGCTGATTGAAAAGCTGAAATACGAGAAAGATTTAATCGGCATTTATCTCACCGGCCATCCGCTGGATAATTACAAATTTGAGCTGGAGAAATTTTGTAACTCTTCTGTTGCTGATTTAAAGCTGGTGCAAAAAATGAAAAACCGCGAAGGCGGTGATGAAGTAATTGCTTCTTTTAACAACCTAAAACGAAGATCAGAATTATGTATCGGCGGTTTGGTATCCAACGTTCAGCATAAAATGACTAAAACCGGTAACCCTTTTGGCACTTTTGTGCTGGAAGATTACAACGATTCTTATGAATTTGCCTTGTTCGGCGATGATTATATCAAGTTCAAAAACCTGATGTTTGATGGTTATTTTTTACAGGTTAGAGGAAATATTGAGGAAAAATTTAAGCAGAAAGACAACTGGGATCTGCGTATCTCTCAGATGCAGCTTTTGTCGGAACTACGTGATAAACTCACTAAATCAATTACCATCAGCTTAAATTTAAATGAGCTTTCTGATCAATTATTAAATGATTTGCAGGACTTGGTAGAAGCTAACAATCAAAAGTATTCGGTTAAAAATTGCCAGCTCCGTTTTCAAATAAAAGATAAAGACGAAGCAATTGCTGTAGAAATGCCTTCGCGGAGCTTTAAAATAAATCCAAGTGATGATTTTTTAGATAGTATTAAAGTATTAACAAACCATCAGCCTCAATTAAATTAAAACACTAAAATTTATACAACACACTGGCTTCAAAATAAAACAAGCTTCTTTTGTTGGCTAATTTTGAACTGATATTGTCTGGTAATTTATTTTGAGGAAAAGCAAAACTTGGAGTTAAAGAAATCAGGTAATTTTCGGCTTTAAATTTTATGGGCAACTGCGCTTCGTAGTCGAGCAAGGTATAATTTGTCAGTTTCAGTTGGTCTGCTGTTGATAGCTGGTTAGCCGTGTTAAGATTTTTTCGTCTCCTGCTAAAATAGCCATTATAAAAATTTTGTGTCCCGCTATTCAAACTAAATTCAGGGCTAATTTCAAGTGCGTTGTTAGAATGTAAGAACTGATCAATTATAAACTGATGAGTGATCCCTGGATTGACAAAAATATCATTATGGACGTTTCTATCAGATATACTGTAACTTACACTTAATTCCGGCGTGATAATATCTCCCAAATCATAATTTAAATAAGCATTAAAAATACTGCTGATGGCTGAAGTAATGCGCGTACTATTAGAGCCGTAAAAGTATTTTGAAAAAGAAACGCCGCCATATAAATTGTCATTAACTGCGTAATTGTAGCCGGCCTCCAAACTGCTTCCATCCAGTGTATGTTGTTTTTGGTTCAATATAAAACTTAATGTTCCGGAAACATAAAATCCTGATTTAAAAGTATATAACAGTTGAGGGGCAATTATTTTTGAAGTTACGGTATCTGTTCTTCCCATAAAAACATTGTTGCTCAAATAGCTGATGCCGCCTTTTAACCCAGCACTTTTATCATCATCCAGGCTGATGGTTTGGGCAGAAGATTGCAAAGCATTTAAACAAAGAAACAAGATCAGCAAGTAATAAATTTTTTTCATTCAGATATAAGTTTAGTATTTCTACGGAAACAGTAAACAAATAACCTTACAATTATGCTATACCGGATTAAAGCTGAATTAGAATTGAAAAATTGATGAAGCAATGAAGTAGTGCCAGTCGTTGAATTGTCAGATTGTCATACCGCAACTGTGGCAAGCAATTTGATTATTCTATATTTGTTTAAACATTATAAAACATAAATATCATGGCTTTAGAAATTACAGATGCCAACTTTGATGAAGTTGTGTTAAAATCAGATAAACCAGTTTTGGTTGACTTTTGGGCAGAATGGTGTGGACCTTGCCGCATGGTTGGACCAGTAGTAGAAGAAATTGCAAAAGACTTTGGTGATAAAGCAGTTGTAGGAAAAGTTAACGTAGATACCAATCCTGGTATTTCCATGAAATTTGGTATCCGTAATATTCCCGCTTTGTTGTTTTTTAAAAACGGCGAGATTGTAGATAAACAAATTGGAGCAGTTCCGAAATCTGTTTTGGCAGATAAGTTGAATAAACAATTGGTGTAATTCATCTTCAATATATATTTGAAAAGCCCGGTTTAATATTAAGCCGGGCTTTTTTTGTTGAAAGTTTTTGGGAAAGATCAATACTTCTTTTATCACCTAAAATTTAGTATCAAGATTTAAAATCCATCATAAAAATTTTAGCTTTACTTTATGCCGGTTAACCTCAGCCTAAACCCCGAAATACAACAGTTTGCCAATCTGGAACTGCTGGCTAAACAAGTGGTAGAAGGTTTTATCACTGGTTTGCACCAAAGTCCGTTTCATGGTTTTTCGGTGGAGTTTGCTCAGCATCGTGCTTATAACAGCGGAGAATCTGTGCGAAATGTAGATTGGAAACTGGCAGCCAGAACGGATAAACTGTTTGTAAAGCAGTTTGAAGAAGAAACTAATTTGCGTTGTTTTTTGGTGCTGGATACTTCTTCTTCCATGAATTTTCCGGAGAAAGGATTAAGTAAATTGGAATTTGGAGTTTACTCGGCAGCTTCTTTGATGTATCTTTTCAAAAAACAACGCGATGCTTTCGGGCTTTGTCTTTTTTCAAATCAGGTAGATTTTATCAGTCCGACAAAATCAACTTCTGCGCATCTTTTTTACCTTTTCGCGCAACTGGAAAAAATTTTACACGATAAAAGAAGCAAGCAATCAACCAGTATTTCCCAGGTTTTGCATCAACTGGCCGGACAAGTGCACAAACGTTCGCTGATTATTATTTTGAGTGATATGCTGGAAAACGCCATGGACGAGCAAAAATCAGCTGATCTGTTTGCCGCGTTACAGCATTTAAAACATGGCAAACACGAAGTTGTAATTTTCAATATTGCTGATCACCAAAAAGAACTGGAATTTAATTTTGAGAACCGGCCGTATCATTTTGTCGATCTGGAAAGCGGTGCAGAAATGAAAGTTCATCCAAACGAAATCCGCGAAAGTTATCAAGCAGCTTTAAATAATTACCGGCAACAGCTGGAGTTGAAATGTGCACAATATCACATTGATTTGGTGGATGCAAACCTGCATCAAGGTTACGATCAGGTTTTGAAAGCTTATCTGATCAAAAGAAACAAAATGTTTTGATACTGTTTTTATCGGCATAAAAACAGTATCAGGAATAATAATTAATTGCTTCCAGTATTACCAAACAAGCTTTTTGGATTTCATCCAAAGTAATAATCAGTGGCGGAGCCACCCGCAAAGCTGTTTCGCAATGCAAAAACCAATCTACAATTACACCGTTTTCAACACAGCGTTTACTTACATTTTCTACCTGATTAAAGTTGCTTAGCTGGATGCTGAGCATCAAACCTTTGCCACGTACTTCTTTTATTTTCGAATGAACGAGTAATTCTCTAAATAGACTTTCTTTTTGCGGCACATCTTTAATTAGTTCTTCCTTTAAAATAACTTCCAGCGAAGCCAAACCTGCCGCGCAACAAACAGGATGGCCGCCAAAAGTGGTGATATGGCCCAAAATCGGATTTTCTTTCAGTGCATCCATAATTGTTTTTGAAGCGATAAAAGCGCCCAGCGGCATTCCGCCGCCAAACGCTTTGGCGGTAAGCAAAATATCAGGTACGATACCAAAATGCTCAAAAGCAAATAGTTTTCCGGTTCGTCCCAAACCACTTTGTATCTCATCCAGAATTAGCAAAGTACCGGTTTGCCAACATTTATGCCGTAAAAGAAGCATGTATTCCAAATCAGGAACACGAATTCCGGCTTCACCCTGAATGGTTTCGATAATTACCGCTGCGGTTTCGGTTGTAATTTGTTCTAAATCTCGTAAATGGTTAAAATTGATAAACGTAATTCCTGGTAATAATGGGCGATAAGCTTGTTTGTATTCTTCATTTCCCATCAAGCTCAAAGCACCTTGTGTACTGCCGTGATAAGCATTTTTACAGGCAATAATCTCTACTCGGCCAGTATATCTTTTGGCCAGTTTCATTGCACCTTCTGTGGCTTCTGTTCCGGAATTGGTAAAATAAACGGAATTTAAAGTATCGGGCAGGAGCGAAGTGATTTTTTCGGCCAGCTTTACCTGTGGCGTTTGTACAAATTCGCCATAAACGCTCAGGTGCATGTATAAATCAACCTGATCCTTAATTGCCTGTACAATTTCAGGATGGCCGTGGCCAGTATTGCTTACTGCAAAGCCGGAAACCAAATCCATATATGCTTTCCCAGTAGTGTCGTAAAGATATAATCCTTTGGCTCGTTCAATTTCTAATAATCTAGGAGAACCCGACGTTTGGGCAACATTCAGCAAAAAAAGCTGTCGGTTTGTTAACATGTGCAAAAATACAAAAGGCTCTCAACATTTGCTGAAAGCCTTTTGAAAGGAAACATTTGTGAAGTAATTATTTAATCATTCTCGCGTCTGTTTTTTAAACGTTTAATCATTTCTTCGTTAAACTGACGTTCGCTTTTCCAAAAGTGCAATACTTTTTCGGCCGGCAAAATTCTGGAAAAATCATCATTATAACGTTTTTTGATGTCTAAAATTTTAGAATCATACTCAAAATTATCGTTCACAACATCGTGCGCATCGTTTTGGGAGTTAAGCATATTTTGTCTTTTTTGATGCAAAATAACGTTCATCTCTCTTTGATACTGATTATAAACCGGCCAAAACTTAGTTGCTTCATCATTGCTTAAATGCAAATTATCCGATAAATAATCCGATTTAATGGTCTCAATTCGGTGCATACCAGCCGAATTATCAACGTTGCCATTGTTAAAATTGCTCCGGATATCCATATTAGACCGTGGTACCCGAAAGTTTTGAGCCAAAATTCTTTCTGCTTTTCCGAAGAAAATAATTAGAATGAAGCCAATAAAAAATTTCTTAATCATAATTATATTTTCTGAATTCAGTTCGCAATCTTAATTCTTGTTAGAACTGTTGCTGTCTGCACTCGTTTCATTTTTATCAAAATTTAATCCGTCATCTGCAGCACTGGTCTCCAAAATGATGTGATTATCATAAGAGTCAGCATGAATATCTAAATAATTCTCGATATCCGCATCCGGCAAGTTTGATAGTTGGGTTTGCACATTGTGCGCCGCCTGGTATTTTTTCACCCCAATCCCGGTAACTACTGCAACAGCGATGCAGGCTGCTGTAGCATATTTCCAGGCTGCCCTGGTAAATAAGCTGCGAATTTTTGCCGGCTGCTGTACTGTTTTTATGCCCGTTTTTTGGTTAATTCGATCTGTTAATGTTTCAAAATAATTTTCCGGAACGGTAAAGCCATCCCCTTTTTCTGCAAATGCATTTATTTTGATTCGGGCAGCAATAATATTTTGTTGTTCTTCAAAAAATTCAATTGATTTAACGGAAGGTTCTTGCTGCGCACGCATTTCTTCCAGATTTACAGTCGATAGGATTTGATTTTGTAAATTATCGAAGTAATTTTCCGGCACAACCAAGCCGGCAGAAGGTGTTTTTGACTTCAGATTTTCAGCATAAATAGCTGAGTGTATACGTTCTTGCTGCTCTTCAAAAAAAAGATCAGGAACCCGAAAAGGATTCTCTCTATTCTGTTTTTGCAGAACAGGATACTCATTTAACCAGTTGGTGTGTTCAGTATGCTCATTCATGACGAAAAGATAGAATCAAATTTTTGCAAAAGGTTTAATATTTTTTCCATTAATCTTCTGTTAACAAATAGGCTTCTATTTTTTTAACAGCCAAATGGAAGGATGATTTTAAAGCACCAACGCTTGTGCCTAATACGTCAGACATTTCTTCGTATTTCATCTCATCAAAATATTTTAAATTAAAAACCAATCGCTGTTTTTCGGGCAGCGTCAGTATCGCTTTCTGTAGTTTGCGCTGCGCCTTATCACCATCAAAATAAGCTGATTCCGTGAGTGATTCTGACAGTTCGTAAGCAACATCATCAAAAGATACATTGTTTTTCAACTTCTTCCGATTCAAAAAAGTGATGCACTCGTTGGTGGCAATCCGGTACATCCAGGTGTATAATTGTGCATCGTTGCGGAAACCCAGCAGGTTTTTCCAAACTTTTACAAATACATCCTGCACCAAATCATCGGCATCATCGTGGTTAATTACCATACGCCTGATGTGCCAGTATATTTTTTGCTGATACTTTTTAAGTAACAGGTTAAAAGCTTCGTTACGGGTTTTTTCATCCTGAAACTTGCTCAGTATTTCTTGATCGTCAACCTGTGTGGACATGTAAAGTGATAATATAGATGATCGGATTATTTATACAAACTTAATCTTTTTACGAGATTATTGTTTATTTGAATAACAAAGCAAGAGAAATTTAGGTCGATAAAAACAGTATGACCAGCAAAAGCAATAGAAGTTTACTCCGGTTTTTAAGCTGAAGGTTAAGCCAGTAAATCCAAAATCTGTTGCGATGAGTTTTTAGTATCCACTTTTTCAATCATTTTCAGGATGATACTGTTTTTATCAATCAAAAAGGTAGTGCGGGCCGTGCCCATGTAAACTTTACCATACATGTTTTTTTCTACCCAAACACCGTAACTTTCTGAAATGGATTTATCTGTATCGGCAATCAGCGGGAAAGGTAAATTGTGTTTTGCCTCAAAATTTTTGTGCGATTTTTCATCATCCGTGCTGATGCCCACCACATGGTAATCTTGCTGCAAAAGTAACTCATAATTATCGCGGAAACTGCAAGCTTCGGCGGTGCAGCCCGGCGTATCATCTTTTGGGTAGAAGTACAGAATCAGTATTTTATCCAGAAAATCTGAAAGCGAAACTGTGTTTCCATTCTGATCCTTTGTTATAAAACCCGGTGCTTTGTCGCCTTCTTTTAAAACTGTATTTTTCATTTTTAATGATGCTTCTTTTACCGGTAAAAATTAAGTGTAAGCCGTTTTACATTATCTTTCTGATCGGTAACCACCACTTCCAGCTGATGTTTGCCAGCCAAACAGTGTTCATCAAAAAAATATTTAAATAATTTACTCTTATAATCCTGTTCCAGTAAAACCCATTCGCCATCAATATAAGCTTTGTAAGATTTAATGCCTGATAAATTATCGCCAATCCGGAAAGCCATATGATTTACGGCCGCCATGTTTTTTCCTTCGGAAATATTTACAGGCGTAATCACGGGCGCAACCGTATCTACAGCAATATAATAATCGCCAAAACTTTTAATCTTCGTTTTTACATAACCATCCTTAAAAAAACCACCCTGCGCACCATGCCCGGTATTAACAATGATGGCTTTATCCGCATAATTACCCAGCGAAACATCTGGTTTGATCCACAAATCAACTTGATCATGCAACGGCGTAAAACGGTTATGAATGCGGTGCACAGCCGAATAACCGCCAGCTTTTCGTGGTAGCATATTATACATAAAATCCAAATCTTCATACAAAACGCCTTCCGGAAAAATTACTTTCACCTGGTCGGTAGCAAAGGTGTTTTGTTGATTGGTTTTGAAGAAATTTCCGTTTGGCATAACCGCTTCTGTTGCCGGCGGCGGAGTAGATTTAACCTGAAATTTTAAGGTAGAAGTATTGCCAGCCACATCTTTTACTACGTATTCCATCTCATGCAGCGCGTCATCATTAAAATTAATCACGCCACGGTTTTGCGTGCCGTTGTATAAGCCAATCTGGTTTCCCGGATCTACAAAACTTTTCTGGATATACCGGCCAGAATTTAAGAACGCCGGATAATCCAGGTGCGAGTTGATAGCGTGGGTTTGATCAAAAGCAAAGCGATCAATAGTGAACACGTACAGCGTTTTTCCATCAGCATTGAGCTGAATGGAATAAATACCGTTACGATTGAACGAAGTGCTGTTCATGTCATTTGTGGTAATCCCAAAAGCTGATTCGCCGCTTAAATGAATTGGCGATGCTTCTTTTAACCGGTAATTTCCGGCTGCACCAACCACCGCAATTAGTTGCTTTGTTGTGTTTTCATTAAAAGGTTTTCCGTTAAGATGATAGGCGCAAATTAAAGCGATAGAAGGTGGAACCCGATCTGGAATGGTCAACCCGAATAACTGCGGATTAATGGTTTGCTCCGTTTTTGTATCTCGTATTTCAAAATGGACATGCGGACCGGCAGAAGCTCCTGCATTGCCCGACCATGCAAAAACGTCGCCTTTTTGCAATGGCATTTGCGTGGGTTGCAGCTGAATATCAGCTTCGTAAGTCTGGTTTTTGTACTGATACTCTTTAATTATTTTAGCCAGTTCCGGTGTTACGCGTTCCAAATGGCCGTAAACAGAAGTATAGCCGTTGGGATGGCTGATGTAAACCGCCAGGCCGAAGCCGCCATATTGCACCCGCATCCGTGAAACAAAGCCTTCTGCAACAGCATGAACCGGATAGCCGGTGCGCTGGTTGGTTTTAAAATCCAGACCGGAATGGAAGTGGTTTGGCCGTAATTCGCCAAAAGTGCCGGCTGTGGTAGGCGGCAAATCCAGCGGGTAACGAAAATAATCCTGCGGATAGCGGTAAATACTTTGCGGTAAATTTGTGTTTTGGGTGAGGATTTGGGCTTGAAGATTTGGATGAAAAAGACCCGATAAAAACAGTATCGTAAAAAATTTTCTAAACATTTTATTTCACCAAAAAATCCAGCATCTTCTCATTCTCCAAATAACCTTCCAAATGGTCGCCAGCTTTTACGCGCGCCACGCCGGCCGGGGTTCCGGTAAAAATTAAATCTCCTTTTTTCAAAGTAATATACTGCGAAACAAAAACAATGATCTGTTCAAAAGAAAACAACAAATCTTTAGTGTTGCCGCTTTGCCGGGTTTCCTGGTTCACATCCAAATGAAAAGTTAGTTCATACAGATCTGGAAACTGTGTTTTGGGCACAAAACTGCTGATTGGAGCAGAATTATCAAAGCTTTTGGCCAGTTCCCAGGGCAAGCCTTTTTCTTTGTGCTTTTGCTGAATATCGCGGGCCGTAAAATCTATTCCTAAACCAATTTCATCAAAATAGGTAGCTGCAAACTTCTCCGTAATGTTTTTACCTTCTTTGGCAACTTTCAGCACAATTTCAATTTCGTGATGAATGTCTTCCGAAAATTCCGGATGGTAAAAAGGTTTATTATCTTTTAAGATAGCCGTATCCGGTTTCATGAAAATAACCGGCACGGCAGGAACCGGGTTATTTAATTCTTTGGCATGTTCGGCATAATTGCGGCCGATGGCAATGATTTTCATTTGCTTTTATTTTCTGCCAAAACTAAAAATAAAAACAGGCTGTCTTTAAAAAAAGGCAGCATCATCAACATAAAATAGCTGTTACAGGATAGAAATACGTTTGATAAAAGGCTCGGTTCCTACAATAATGCGCACAAAATAAAATCCGGGAGAGATCCGGTTGCTCAATTGAAAAGTATTTTTTTGTTCGCCAGCTTCTACCCGTTGAGACATCAGCGTGAGCACATCATTACCCAAAACATCCATAATTTTGATAGAAACGTTGGTGTTTTTCTTCACATTATAAGTCATGTTGATCTTATCCGTAATCGGGTTTGGATAAATTAAAACATCACTTAACAGCTTTTCATTATCTGTTTTAATGATGCTTTGTTTTGCTGGAAGTAATTGATTCTGAATAGGTTTTAGTGGAAGCAGCGTTATTTTTAAACCGTTTTTAAGATAAGAAATCCGTTCTGATTTGGTTTGAAACTTAGAAGGAATACTGTCAAAATGTATATTTGCAGAAACATCTGTACTTAAGTTAAAACTCATTAATACCATTGCTGACAGGATAATTATAAGTACAGTTACAGAAGAGTAGATTTGTTTCATGTATAAATTCCGGTCAAAAGTATTAATTTCTATATTTAAAAAAATTACCCCTGTTAAAAACAGTATTCATTTAACAATATTTAACATCTATAAAAACTCTAAATTCGTGCCAGATTAACACATGGTGTCACAACACAAGTTAATAAATATAATTAAATATTTGATGTTTCATAATAAAACGACAAAGTGAATCATAAAGATCTACACAAATTTTCTGCTGCCGGATTTTTAATCAGTCTGGGCATTATCTATGGTGATATCGGCACTTCGCCCTTGTACGTTTTTACGGCAATTGTGAACCGGCAGCCCATTTCTAATATTTTAATTTTAGGTGGTATGTCCTGTATCTTCTGGACGCTGACGTTGCAAACTACGTTAAAATACGTAGTAATTACGCTTCAAGCCGATAATAAAGGAGAAGGAGGCATTTTCTCGCTTTTTTCTTTAGTACGAAAAAAAGCCCGATGGCTAGTTATACCGGCAGTAATTGGCGGTTGCGCACTTCTGGCCGATGGTATTATAACGCCACCGATAACCATTTCTTCAGCTATACAAGGGCTGGATATTTTGTACACGGGGCTGCCAACAACTTATATTGTAATTGCTATTATTTTAGGTTTGTTTTTGATACAGCAATACGGTAGCTCTTTAGTTGGGAAAGCTTTCGGGCCAATTATGCTGATCTGGTTTAGCATGATGGGCATACTGGGCTTATCTTACATTGTGCAGATGCCTGGTATTTTTAAGGCATTAAACCCCTACTACGCGTATCAATTGCTTGCCCATGATCCGAATGCATTTCTGATTTTAGGTGCCGTTTTTTTATGTACAACTGGTGCAGAAGCATTATATTCTGATTTAGGGCATTGCGGTCGGGATAACATCCGGGTAAGCTGGGTATATGTAAAAACTTGTCTGATTTTAAACTATTTAGGCCAGTCGGTTTGGCTGCTACAACATGAAAGCATGAAACTGGACGGTAAAAACCCTTTCTATGAAATTATGCCGGGCTGGTTCCTTATTTTTGGCATTGGCATTGCTACAATGGCAGCCGTTATAGCCAGTCAGGCTTTAATTTCAGGTTCTTTTACACTGATTTCGGAAGCGGTAAGATTAAACCTGTGGCCAAAAGTGAGAATTAATTATCCAAGTATTCAAAAAGGACAATTGTATGTGCCTAGCGTTAATTGGCTGCTTTGTTTAGGTTGCTTGGCGGTTGTAGCAATTTTCAGGCGGTCGGAAAGAATGGAATCGGCTTATGGTTTAAGTATCACTATTGCCATGCTGATGACTACCATTTTAGTTTCCGTTTATCTCACCCGGAAAAAATATCCTAAATATCTGGTTTATACTTTCCTGGTGGTTTTTGTGCTGATAGAAGGTAGTTTTTTTGCCAGTAATTTAGTAAAATTTGTACACGGTGGCTGGTTTGCCGTAATGATTGGTTGTATCTTGTTTTCGGTGATGTGGACGTGGCATTCCGCCCGGAAAATCAGAAACCGTTACATTAAATTTATCGAACTGAGTGATTATTACGAGATCATCAAGCAGCTGAGTGATGATGAATCAGTCCCCAAATTTGCCTCGCAACTGGTTTATTTAACCAGTGCCAATTTCAGTTCGGAGATTGAATCCAAAATTATTTATTCCATTCTGCAAAAGCAGCCCAAACGGGCAGATGTTTATTGGCTGGTACACGTAGATGTAATGGATGAACCATACATGAGCGATTACAAAGTAGATTTTTTAGTGCCAAATAAACTGATCCGAATTGATTTTAAATTGGGTTTCCGGGTAGAGCAACGCATCAATTTATTGTTCCGTAAGGTGGTGGAAGATTTGGTGAAAAACGGAGAAGTGAACATTACCAGTAAATACACTTCACTAAATAAATACAAGATTGTAGGAGATTTCCGTTTTATTGTATTGGAAAAAGTATTGTCCAGATCACATAATCTTTCTTTCAGCGAATACTTTTTTATGGAATATTATTTTCTGCTGAAATCACTTAGTCTTTCTGAAGAACGCGGTTTTGGCCTGGATTTGAGCTTTGTAACAGTAGAGCAGGTTCCGCTAATGCTGGCAGATCCTGAAGCTGTTAATCTAAGCCGTATCCATACACACTAATTAATTTAGCTTGAATACTTCTTTTACGACCCTAAATTTAGGGTCGTAAAAGAAGCATTTTTAATTATACAGTTTTGTTTAATTTGCTGTGCCGATAACTGTATGTGAAATAAATAACCAAACCAATCACCAGCCAAATTAAAAACCGCAGCCAGTTGGTATAGCCTAATTCTGTCATCAGATAAAAGCAGCTAAGTAAACCTAAAACTGGTATCAGCGACAAGTTTTTAACAAAAGCCAAAACCGTTACTACTGCCGAAAGCCCAATGAACAGGAAGTAAGGCAGTTTATCATGATCGCCTGTGTAATGGAATAATGCCAAAAAAGGCTTCCAGAAAACAATCAATCCAACCAAAAATAAAGTGGGTACAATAAATTTTGAATTGATGTACGGAATTTTAAATTTTTTATGTGCGCCTGCTTCCTGAACTTCTTCATCTTTCGGCAGTAACAAAACGCCACCGCAAACCAGCACAAAAGCGAATAACGTACCGATACTTGTCAAATCCGTTACTTCCGTCAGGTTCAAAAACAAAGCCGGAATCGCTACAACAAAACCAGTAACAATGGTTGCAAAAGATGGTGTATGATATTTTGGGTGAATACGTGAAAAAGCTTTTGGTAGCAAACCATCCCGGCTCATGCTCATCCAGATCCGCGGCTGTCCCATCTGGAAAATAAGCAACACGCTGGCTGTCGCAATCACAGCGCTGATCGAAATCACGTAGCTGATATTTTTCAACCCAATCCTCGCAAAAACAAAAGCCAGCGGATCTTCTACCTGCAATTCTTTGTAATTCACCATTCCGGTTAAAACCAGCGCAATCAAAATGTATAAAACGGTACAAATAATGAGCGAATAAATCATGCCGCGTGGCAAATCCCGCTGTGGGTTTTCACATTCTTCAGCAGTAGTCGAGATGGCATCAAAACCGATATACGCAAAAAATACACCCGAAACACCTTTCATTACGCCAGCAAAACCGTTCGGCATAAAAGGATGCCAGTTAGCTGGCGTGATGTAAAAAAAGCCCAGAATAATCACGCCTAAAACCACGGCAATTTTAAGCATTACCATCGCATTAGTTGCTTTTTTAGTTTCCTTAATTCCTCTGTAAACCAGCCAGGTAATTAAAAATACGATTACTAAAGCGGGCAAATCAGCAATCAGCTTCAAACTTCCAATCTGCGGCGCATTTGTCCAGGCTTCGGCAGCCACTTTTACATTTGCATCGATTACAGATCCGGAAGTTTTTAACTTTTGCAAAGCTTCAAATCCGCGGAAAGCAGACAGGTAATCCATCGTTAAAAAACCAGGAACATGAATGTGAAAACCTTCCAGCAAATTGGTAAAATACTTGCTCCAGGAAATAGCTACTGCAATGTTGCCAATCGCATATTCCATCAACAAATCCCAACCGATTATCCAGGCAATTAGTTCGCCAAAAGAAGCATAAGCGTAAGTGTAAGCACTGCCTGAAACCGGTATCCGCGAAGCAAATTCAGCATAACATAGCGCCGAAAATCCGCAAGTAATAGCTGTCAAAACAAACAAAATACTTACCGCCGGGCCGCCATTATAGGATGCCACGCCGATGGTAGAAAAAATTCCGGCACCGATAACGGCGGCAATTCCCATAAAAGTTAAATCTTTTGTGCGGAGGACTTTATTCAAGCTGCCACCATGGTTTTCGCCATCGCCATGCCCGGAAGCCAGATCTTCAAGCAATTTAGAAACTGATTTTTTTCGGAATATACTTTTACTCATTTACTGTATTATTGCATGTACACTTTGACCAAACTTATCAAAAATAACCAAAATATTGTTTTTGATTTTAAAATATGAACACATGAAAGCAGGTTTAAACAGTTTTTATAAAAACATCAGCCCGTTCTTATATCTGTATTTGGTTTTACTGTCGGTTTGTATTTTGCTGATGCTGATTTTTACTAAAGAAGAACTGTATTTTGCGATCAACCACCGGCATACTGTTTTTACCGATGTTTTTTTTGAACATATTACACTTCTGGGTGCAAGTACGGGTTGCATCGTCATCATCCTGATCACATTTTTAATCAATTACAGAACAGGATTCTTATTGGCAAGCAGTTACCTCATTACTTTTATCATTTCGCAAACCATCAAACATCTGGTTAAAGCACCAAGGCCGCATCTGTTTTTCAGCAAAAAAATTCATGATATTTACCTGGTAAAAGGAGTAGTGATGCTGGATACCAACAGCTTTCCGTCGGGTCATTCAGTTTCGGCGTTTACGGCGGCTGTGGTTTTTACTTTTGTTGCCAAAAATAAATTCTGGGGTTTTTTATGGTTGCTGATAGCAGTTTTGATCGCTTATTCGCGCATGTATTTGAGCGAACATTTTTTGCAGGATGTAACGGCCGGTTCTGCACTTGGTGTTTTTATCACTGTTTTTTGGTTAAAATGGATTGATCAGCAAGCGTTTTTGCAGACTGAAAAATGGAACCGTGGCGTTTTTTAACAGTAAAATATCAGTTAAAGCAAACCGGACTTTAATTGTTCTTCTGCAAATTCTAAAACATCATCTACCTGACCCAATTTTACTTTCGGATAATCTTCCAGAAAAATTTCAATGTTTTTTCCGGATTTTAAATAATTAAACAGGATCGAAATTTCGGTATCTGTATCTGCAAAAACCAAAGTTCCGTTTTGATTTTGGATAGCTTTTATTGGAATTGAAGGCATTTTTTGATAGTTTAAAAAACTTATGTTTCTACGTGAGCAGCGGTTCTGATAATTCTTTTTTTCCCGAAAGCAGCAAACCTAAACTCATGATTATGCTGGTTCCAAGAATTACCAAAAATAACAAACCCGTTTCAATTCCTTTCAATTTTAAACTGTCGGGCAAATTATAATAGAGCAAAATCGTGATTAATCCGCGTGGCGAAATAAAAATTTCGGGCAGCAGTTCTGTTTTCCCAACGTATTTTAAGCTGATAAAACGGATCAGGTAAATTGCCACTAAAATTGCCACTCCGTATTCAACAACTTGCAAATTCTCCAACTCTTTCAGATCCATGGTAAAACCAAAAATCACGAAAAAAAACGTGCGTATAATAAATGCACTTTCTGCAGATAACTGGAAAAGCTGGCGTAAATCCCGGCCCAATTTAGGATACAAAAAGTATTTTTTGAACCATTTCAGTTTGATCTGATTGGCATTATTCAGAAATAAACCGAATGCCAATACCAGAATTAAAGCTGATAAATGGAATTGTTCGCCAAAAGCATAAACCAGAATCAGGATAGAAATGATTAAGAAAAACTTAACATGATGCTGCAAACGGCTCAATAAATAAAGCATAAACAGACAAGAAACTACCGATAAAAGAAGTATCGAGAAAGTTTCAAAACCCAGATTTATAAAAGAACCAGCTTTAATATTCGGGTTATTCAGCATAAAGTTGAACAGTACAATGCCCAGAATATCCGAAAAAGAAGCTTCGTAAATAATGTATTCTTTTTTGTGATCTTCCATTGCGCTGGCAGACGGAATGGCGATGGCTGAACTAACGATGCTAAATGGAATGGCGTTGAGGAAACAGGCTGAAAAAGTATTACCCGAAAGCTGCTGCAAAATCAATGCTAAAGCAACACTGGTTCCAACTAAAATAGTTAAGGCTGATAGAAATGACCGCAGGATAAGTTTGTTTTTTTCCTTGTCGTATTTGAGTTCGAGCGCGCCTTCCAGTACGATCAGTATCAAACCAATGGTTCCTAAAGCAGGTAAAATGGTTAAAAAGTTGAAGGTTTTGAAGCCGATATAACTTACCAAAAAGTGTAAACCAATGCCCAAAGCGAGCAATAATAATACAGCCGGAATGCGGGTTCTTTTGGAAATCAGATCAAACAGGTACGAAAAAATAACCAGTCCGCTAAGGATAATAAGTGCTGTGTAAGTGGTCATTTGTGGTATTGGAAGAAAGGATAGTATCAGCTTGTCCTGATTGTAAAAATACCCGGTAAAAATAGCATCAACCCAAAGCAGGCGATACTGTTTTTATCGGGTAAAAATTGGTGGTTTATATTTTTTCCATTTCTGCCCGGACAAAAGCGGCCAGATCTTTTACGTATTCTGCGCTGAAATCAAATTTAATTCCGGCAGTTTCATAAATTTCGGTGATGGATTTGGTGTAACCAAGTTTCAAAGCATCCAGATATTGCTGCAAACCTTTTTCCGGATTTTCCTTGTAGTTTTTCCAAACCGCGATGGCACCAAGCTGCGCCATTCCGTATTCGATATAATAAAAAGGCACTTCAAAAATGTGCAGCTGTTTTTGCCACAGGTTTTCTTCGGCTTCGCGATGATCGCTCCAATCTACAAAGTTGGCACCGAACCGCTCAAAAATCTGGATCCAGGCTTCAGTCCGTTGTTCGGTTGTATGATCCGGATTGGTGTAGATCCAATGCTGAAACTGATCAACCACGGCAACCCAGGGCAACGTTTTCAAAACATCAAAAAGCTGATCGCGTTTGGCGCGTTTTAAATCTTCTTCATTCTCAAAATAAACGTTCCAGTTATCCATGGAAATCAGTTCCATCGACATGGAAGCCAGTTCTGCAACTTCACTCGGGCAATGTTTAAAATCATTCAGCTCCAAACCTGCCGTTAAAAATGTATGGATTGCATGTCCACCTTCATGAACCATTGTCGTTAAATCCCGGAAAGTCCCGGCCGAATTCATGAAGATAAAAGGAGCACCAGTTTCGGCCAGCGGATAATTGTAACCGCCGGGCGCTTTGCCTTTGCGACTTTCTACGTCAAAAAGTCCGTATTCGCGCATCGTGTTCAGTTTATCGCCTAAATCCGGACTAATATTATTGAAACAACGGATGGATTTGCCGATCAGTTCCTGTCCGTTTTTAAAAGGTTTTAAAGCAGGTTTGCCAGAAATATCCACTTCCGTATCCCAGGGTTTCAAAGTTTCCAAACCTAAAGCAGCTTTGCGTTTTTCGGCTTGTTCACGTAGAATTGGAACAATTTCGCTTTCGATGGCTGCATGAAATTTGTAGCAATCATGCGGCGTATAGTCAAACCGACCCAGCGCCTGAAACATGTAATCGCGGAAGTTTTCAAAACCAGCATTCAGCGCAACCTGATGGCGTACTGTTTTTAGGTGGTTAAAAAGAGTATTGAGCTGATCTTTATCCTGCAAACGACGGAACGTGATTTTTTCCCAAACCTGCTGGCGTTTTTCGCGGTCGATTCCTTTCAGAAAAACCGCAGCTTGTTCCAAAGTGTATTCTTTGTCATCAATAAAAACCGACATGGCGCCGGTTATCGATTGATATTTTTGCGCTTCCACCTGCAATTCTGTTTGCAGCGGAATGTTTTCTTCGCGGAAAAGTTCTAAAGATTTTTTAATTCCGCGAAGTAAAATGAAGTATTTTTCTTCATTCAGCTGATCTTTAAACGGATTTGCCATCAGTTTTTCATTCAACTGATTGTGCAGCGGTGCAGTTTTCGGATCGATTTCCGTAGCGAAATATTGAAATTTTTCCAGCAGATCCGGATTCATGGTATCACAGGTCATTTTGATATAACGCCAGGCAAAATCTTCTTCCAACGCCGCTTCCAGCTCACTTCGATCGCGCAGCCATTGTTCTAAATTTTCGGTAGAATTGATGGTGCGGTTTTGCAGTTCGGTAAAAATCGGTTCCAAGTTTTCCCAGGTAATTTCAAAGTTTTGCGGGATATATTTTTTCTCTTTTTTAAGGATCATTGTTGAAATAAAATTAAGCAGCAAAGGTAGCTAAATACAACATCTAAGAAATATACCGATAAAAGAAGTATGTAAAAATATAAAAAGGGGAGAATTGCTTTTTACAAAAGGGAAATTTGCTAAATTTGAAAATGGAAGTTTTTGAAGAACCACAGCTTAATTATATTCCTTCTAAAATAGATTATGCAACTATACTGGCATTAATTTTAGAAAACAAAGCTAACTTTCATCATTTTAAAGCGATAAAGATTATTACTTGTTTTACTGATGAAAAAATTGCAAACTGGCTGGATATCAGCGTAAAAACATATCGGGCCTATTCCAAACCCAACATACAAATAAAAGATAGTATCAAAGAACATGCTTTAGTTGTATTATCGGTTATCAGACATGGAATAGACGTATTTGGAAATGCCGAAAATTTTACAAAATGGCTGGAAACGGATAATTTTTATTTTGACAAAAGAGCACCAAATACTTTTATGCATACCAACAGTGGAATGAAATTTATTGATGATCGTCTCACCGGAATGGAATATGGCGATAACGCTTAAAAAAATCGATGGAAGTTTTCCGAATTGTTAGAGAAACTTATGCAAAACAACTAATGGCATCCGGTTTGGCGAATCGTTGGAATAACGATAATCAATACATTATTTATACCGGAAGTTCACGCTCACTTGCTACTTTAGAATTAGTTGTTCATCGAAATAATATCGCGCCAGCTTTCGCTTATTGTGTTATGATTATTTCTATTGCAGATGAGGAAGAATTAATTACGCCAATTCTTCAAAGCAATTTGCCTAAAAATTGGCGCAGTAACACAGGTTATCCTGTTTTACAACAAATGGGAAGTGATTGGTATAAAAGCAAGCAATCGTTAGTTTTGAAAGTTCCTTCGGCTATTATTTCTCAGGAATATAATTACCTGATCAATACCAAACATCCTGATTTTTTGGATAAAGTTACTTTGGTGAGAACGGAGGATTATTTCTGGGATGAACGATTAATTTGATTTTTGATAAAGAAAAATATGTGCTAAAAGAAGCAGAAATGCCAAAATTTATCGAATCCATAACCGGTCAATCAAAAAGCAAACTGCAAAAACAACACTTGCAATGCCATTAGTTGTCATGAAAGCGAAGTTTACCCTGCTCAAATCATGTGGTTTTACCAGGCTGTGCTGGTAAATCAGCATGGAACAAAAAACGATGATACCCAAATAATAAGGATAACTTACGTGTGTTAAAAAGATCGGCAAAATCACAAAAACAGCCGATAAAAGATGCAGGAACGTAGAAAGGTGCAAAGCATTTTTCCTTCCCAAATAAACCGGAATAGAATGCAGTTTTTCTTCGCGGTCAAAATCTTCATCCTGCAAAGCATAAATAATATCAAAACCACTTACCCAGCACAAAACTGACGCTGAAAATAAGATTGGCAGTGGAGCAAAAGCACCGGTAACAACCAGATAAGCACCAATAGGAGCCAGGCTCAACCCCAAACCTAAAACCAGATGGCACAAAAAAGTAAAGCGTTTGGTGGCACTGTAACCCAAAACCACCAGCAAGGCAACCGGCGATAAATAGAAACAAAGCGGATTGATAAACCACGTTGTGCCGATAAAAAGGAGGCAATTGGCAATTGTAAATATTAAAGCTGATTGTGCGGTAATGCGACCGGCCGGAATATCGCGCACTTTTGTACGCGGGTTTTTGGCATCAATGTGCCGGTCGAGGTAACGGTTGAAAGCCATAGCCGCGCTTCTGGCAAAAACCATACAAAGCAGCATCAAGGCTAATTTTAAGGCTGAGAAAACATGATCGGTAGTCGTAATTGCCAAAAAAAAGCCAATGAAGGCAAAAGGCATGGCAAAAATAGTATGCGAAAAAGTAACGAGGGAAAAATATTTTTTCATGTTAAAATAAAGTATTAAGACTGCTCCGGCTGATAAATTTTGACATCTTTAACGTTGAAATTACGGTTCACTTCGTCCACAAAATTCAAAATCTCATCTTTGCCTTCCTGCGTCTCGGCAGAAGTGATAAAATGCTGCGGCACATCTTCAAACCATTCTAACAATGCTTTCCGGAACAAAGCCACATGATGCGCCGTTTTTGATTTATTCTGCTTATCGGCCTTGGTAAAAACCAGCACAAATGCAATACCACGTTCACCTAAAGCCGAACAAAAATCCAAATCAATCTTTTGAGGTTCTAAACGGCTGTCAATCAGGATAAAAACACATTGCAGGTTTTCGCGCTTTTCGAGATAATTGCGGATGTATTTGTTCCATTCTTCTTTTTTTCCTTTAGAAATCCGGGCGTAACCGTAGCCGGGCAAATCCACCAAAAACCAGTTTTCATTAATCATAAAATGATTGATCAGCTGCGTTTTACCCGGCGTTTGCGAGGTTTTGGCCAGGCCTTTTTTCCCGGTAATCATGTTGATCAGCGAAGATTTGCCTACGTTGGAACGGCCGATAAAAGCATATTCCGGTTTTAAAGGCGGTGGTAATTTGGATATTTGCGTGTTGCTGCAAACAAAATCAGCAGTTTTGACAATCATCCCACAAAGTTAAAATTTTGTTCCCTTTAATTTGATGTTCCAAAGTCAAGATAAAAAAAACCCCAAAATGGATTACCAGATTCCTGCCCAAACGCGCATTGGTCACGTGCATTTAAAAGTGAGCGATTTACAGCGTTCGATAGATTTTTACTGCGGATTGCTGGGATTTGAGTTGATGCAAAAGTATGGTGATCAGGCAGCTTTTATTTCTGCCGGCGGTTATCATCATCACATTGGCCTGAATACCTGGCACAGTAAAAATGCACCGCCGGCACCAGAAAGGGCACCCGGATTATATCATACCGCAATTTTATATCCGGAACGAAAAGATCTGGCAGCGATTTTTAAGCGGCTGATTGATGAGAAATATCCGATCAGCGGTGCATCAGATCATGGTGTTTCGGAAGCTATTTATTTAGATGACCCTGATAAAAACGGCGTAGAATTGTACTGGGACCGGCCGCGGGATTTGTGGCCGAAAGATGAGAACGGAGAAACTGAAATGTTTTCCCGGCAACTGGATTTTCCTGGTTTGCTGGCCACGCTTTCTGCTTAACGATGCTTCTTTTAGCACCTATTTATTCGCATCTTTGAAACATCAGCATGAACAAAACGATAACTCCTTACCAAAACAATCAGGCAACTAAGAAAGAACAGGTGGCCGATATGTTCAATAATATTTCTAAAACTTACGATTTTTTGAACCATTTTATGTCGGTTGGGATCGATATCATCTGGCGGAAAATTGCGATCAACGAACTGAAAAAAGATAAACCGCAATTAATTTTAGATGTGGCCACTGGAACCGGAGATTTTGCTTTTGAGGCGATTAAAATATTGCAACCAAAAAAAATTATCGGCGTAGATATTTCGCAGGGAATGCTGAACATTGCCCAAAAAAAGATCGATAAAAGAAGCATGAATAATCGTTTTGAGGTTCGTTTGGGTGATTCTGAAAAGCTGCTTTTTAATAGCGATGAGTTCGATGCTGTTACGGTTGCTTACGGCGTTCGTAATTTTGAAAATCTGGAAGCCGGTTTGGCCGATATGTGCCGCGTATTGAAACCAGGCGGAAAAGCGGTTATTCTGGAATTTTCTAAACCTAAAGTATTCCCGATCAAGCATTTATATCATTTTTATTTCAATTACATCACGCCATTAATTGGAAAACTGTTTTCTAAAGATGCGCGCGCTTATTCTTATCTGCCCGAATCCGTGGCAGCTTTTCCGGATGGCGAGCGTTTTATCAGCCTGATGCAAAAAGTAGGTTTCAGAAATACCAAAAACAGGCCGCTTGCGTTTGGCATTTGTTCGGTTTATACGGGCATCAAATGAGTAAAAGCTACCTACTGTTTTTATCGGTGTTTTTTGGGGTCGGGCGAGTTTCTGCACAGCAAGTAACGCAGGCTTGGGCTGGTGGTGCCGATCAAAGCAGGTTCTCTTTTGGCTACACTTTTCAATACGTTAGCTCCTCTTATAAAATCCTGAAAAAACCAAACTGGCGCACTCCTTATTACGATCAGGGCACTAACCGCAATGTAACCGATTCTTTAAACAGCATCAGTTCGCCGGGCACGGCTGGTTTTGCATTAGGTTTTTTGGCGAGATACAGCGTTACAGACAATCTGGAAATCCGGTCGGTGCCAACGCTTTCTTTTACAGATCGGGTAGTTAGTTATCAATATCGAACCCAAGATCTGGCACCTGATATACAACAGACTGTCTCCACCACGCAGGCAGAATTTCCGCTGGAATTGAAGCTGAAATCCAACCGAATCGGTAATTTCCGGGCTTATGTTTTGGGAGGCGTAAAATATTCTTACGGCATCGGCAATCAAAGTAAAGCTAATGAAGCGGATTTGGCTCCTTTGGATCGAAAACTGAAAAATGTGCGTAATTTTTCTTCGTATGTGGCCGGTTTCGGGTGTGATATTTACCTGGAATATTTCAAGCTTTCTCCCGAAATCAAGCTATCCAACTCTTTTGGCAACGTACTTTATCCCGAAAATCATCCTTATGCTAACCCGCTGGATAAATTATTTCTGCACAATATCATGTTTAGTTTGTTTTTCGAATAAATTTACAAACTCCGGCGCAAAAACATTTCTTTGTGCTTTGATTTAATACTTCTTTTATGAACAAAATTGCATTGATTACAGGAGCCAGTTCTGGCATTGGTGAAGCTTGCGCACAAGTTTTAGCACGCGAAGGTTTTAAACTGATCCTGACTGGCAGACAAGCCGATAAACTGGAAAAACTGGCTTCGGCACTAAACATTCAATACCAAACAGAAGTTGCGGTGGCTACTTTTGATATTCGTGATAAAGCTGCCGTTCAGCATAATTTGGAAACCTTGCCCGAAAGCTGGAAAAAAGTGGATGTGCTGATCAATAATGCTGGCTTAAGCCAGGGCTTAGAGCCGATCAATCAGGGAAATCCAGACGATTGGGATGTGATGATCGATACCAATATCAAAGGTTTATTATATGCCAGCAAAGTGGTTTCCAACTGGATGATTACGAACGGTGGCGGCCATATTGTGAACTTAGGTTCTATTGCCGGAAAAGAAGTTTATCCAAATGGAAACGTTTACTGCGCCACCAAACATGCCGTGGATGCTTTGAACAAAGCCATGCGTGTGGATTTATTACCGCACGGAATTAAAGTTTCGGCCATCAATCCGGGAGCTGTGGAAACCAATTTTTCCAACATTCGCTTTAAAGGTGATACTGATCGTGCCAAAAAAGTTTATGAAGGTTTTGAGCCGCTGGTAGCTGCAGATATTGCGGAAACGATTTGGTTTATTGTTTCGCGGCCGGCACACGTAAATATCAACGATTTAACAATTATGCCTACGGCGCAAGCAAATGCTGTTAACTTTGCGCGGAAATAGGAGTGGAACATGTGAGAGCGATTTGATATTCATCAACACTAAAAAAACACCGATAAAAGAAGCATGTTAGTTGAAACGATAGATCAGGATATAAAAAAAGCAATGTTGGCCAAAGCTGATGCGCGTTTGCGTGGATTGCGGGCGATCAAATCTGCTTTGCTGCTGGCGCGGACAGAAAAAGGTGCATCGGAAGCGATCTCCGAAGAAACAGAATTAAAGGTTTTGCAGAAGCTGATTAAGCAGCGCAAAGAATCCGCAGAAATCTATCAGACCCAAAACCGCGATGATTTGTATCAGATTGAAAAAGAAGAAATGCAAGTGATAGAAGCATATTTGCCACAGCAGATGAGCCGGGAAGAAATTACTGCGTATTTGCAGGAAATGATTGCCAGAACAGGAGCAACTTCTGTAAAAGATATGGGTAAAGTGATGGGAACGGCCAATAAAGAACTGGCCGGAAAAGCAGATGGCAAAACAATTTCTGAAATTGTGAAGCAATTGCTGCAATAATATAATTCGGGTTTTTGGCAGAAACCAATTGTAAAAAGCTAATTTTATAGCCGTTGCAACAGATAGGACAGTAAAAATTCTGGGTTTATTACCTGTAGCAAATAATTTGATTGAACTTTTATGGACTTTGTGGTTAAAGAAGAAAATGGATTCAGATATATAGAACAAGGTACAGGTGAAGTGTTATTGCTGCTACATGGATTGATGGGTGCTTTGAGTAACTGGCAATATGTAATTGAAGAATTTAGCAAAGATTACCGGGTGATTATCCCAATGTTGCCAATTTATGAATTACCGTTGCTAACCATCGGTGTGAAAACCCTTTCTAAATTTGTGCATAAATTTATTCAATATAAAAAGCTGGAAAATGTAACCGTTCTGGGCAATTCGCTTGGCGGGCATGTAGGTTTGATTTATGCTTTAAATCACCCCGAAAATTTAAAATCAATGGTGCTGGCAGGTAGTTCCGGTTTGTACGAAAATGCTTTCGGAGGTTCTTTTCCGCGGAGAGAAAGTTATGATTTTATTAAGGAAAAAGTAGAATACACTTTTTATAGTCCGAAAACTGCAACAAAAGAGCTGGTGGACGACGTATATGAAAGTGTAAATAATCGCCACAAAATTATCCGTTTGCTGGCGATGGCAAAATCTGCAATCCGGCACAACATGGCTAAAGATCTACATAAGATAAAAATCCCGGTTGCTTTAATTTGGGGTAAAAATGATAAAATTACACCACCGGAAGTTGCTGTAGAATTTAGCCAGTTACTACCAAATGTAGAGCTAACTTGGGTAGATGAATGCGGCCACGCGCCAATGATGGAGCAGCCGGTAGAATTTAACCGGTTATTAAAAATTTTCCTCGAAAAAAATAAAGATTAATATGGTTGCTGCCGAAATGATTTCTGACATCATCCCATCAGTAAAACCAACCGACTCGGTTGAAAAAGTAAATATTCTTTTTACAGAATTTAAAGTGGAAGAACTGCCAGTAGTTGATGGAGAGCAGTTTTTGGGCCTAATTACTGAAGATGATTTGATTGAAGTTTTTGATGAGGAATTGCCAGTCAGCACAATTTCACTTTCCAAAACGCAAGCTTTTGTTCGCGAAGGGCAGCATATTTATGATGTGATTCGGCTGTTTCATGCACAGCAGCTGAGCGTAGTGCCGGTGTTGGATATGCAGAATAACTACGTTGGCCTAATTAACATTCATACGCTTACCGATTATTTTGCAACACTTACCTCGGCTATAGAACCGGGTGCTATAATTGTACTTGAAATTGGTAACCGCGATAACTCATTGGTACAAATGGCGCAAATCGTGGAGTCTGACAAAGCGCAAATATTGAGTTCATACGTTCGCTCGTTCTCGGATTCTACCCGGCTGGAAGTAACGCTGAAAATCAATAAAAAGGATGTTTCGGCAATTTTGGCCAGTTTTAACCGGTACGATTACCAGATTACGGGTGTGTTTAACCAGGCTCAGGTAGAAGACGATTCTAAGAACCGTTACGATTTACTGATGAACTACATCAATTTATAATCCATTTATGAAGATTGCAGTTTACGGCAAACCTTTCAACCAAACATTATTGCCGCTAGTCAGGCAAGTTTTTGATGGTTTAGTACAGCATCGGGCTGAGATATTTGTACATCAGGAACTGAACGATTTTATCTCAGGTCAGCCCGATTTCAACCCCAATAATACTATTTTTAACAGTTATAACGATATAAAAAACAAGGTTGATGTGATGCTGACTTTGGGCGGCGATGGAACCATATTGGGTACCGTAGATATCATCCGCGATTCTGAAATACCGGTCATCGGCATTAATTTTGGTCGTTTGGGTTTTTTGGCCAGTGTCAATAAAAACGATATTTCAGCTGCCCTACATGCACTTGTAAATGGGCAATATACACTGGATCGCCGTGTGTTACTGGAAATAGAATCCAATCCGGCCGTGTTTAAAAATCAGAATACTGCTTTAAATGATATCACCATTCACAAGCGCGATGACGCGGCTATGATTACGATTCATGCTTTTTTAAACGATGAATTTTTAAACTCCTACTGGGGCGACGGTATTATTGTTTCTACGCCAACTGGTTCTACCGCTTATTCCCTAAGCTGCGGCGGCCCGATTGTGATCCCGCAATCCGGTAATTTTGTAATCACCCCAATTTCACCCCACAACCTTAATGTGCGGCCAATTGTAGTTTCTGATAGCAACAAACTCACTTTTAAAATAGAAACACGCAGTTCCAACTATCTTATTTCTTGCGACTCCAAAACGGAAATTATAGATACCAATAGTGTTTTCACTATCAGCAAAGCCAATTACGCTTTTAATCTGATCCGGCTGAATAATGAAAGCTATTTATCCACGTTAAGGAACAAATTAATGTGGGGACTTGATGCGCGAAATTATTGATGTTGCCAATGCGTAAACTGTATGGTTTGCTTCTTTTACTACTGATTTCTTTGGGTGCTTTTGCGCAAAAATGGGAACTTGGAGGCTTTGCAGGTACTTCCGGATACATGGGTGAGTTTAATGAAATCAACCCAGTTAAATTCACTGATTTTTCTATCGGCGCTTTTGTGAAGCATAATTTTAATGGTTATTTTTCTGCAAAACTGGGCTACACTTATGGTACGATTCGCGGTGCCGACAGTACCTCATCCAATCAGCAATTGCGCAACCGCAACCTCAGTTTTTATGACGGTTTGAGCGAACTGGCCCTGACTGGCGAACTCAATTTCTTTAATTATCAGCCAGGAATTAGCATTAAAAGATGGTCGCCTTTTATTTTTTCCGGCATTGCAATCGTTAATTATAATCCTAAGGCTGATTATAATGATAATAGTTATGATTTGCGATCATTAAAAACAGAAGGTCAGCAAAAAGAATACAACACTACAGCATTAAGTATTCCTTATGGCGTTGGTGTGAAGGTAAATTTTTATAAGAGCTGGAACTTGGCTTTGGAGCTGGGTTATCGCACGGCATTTACCGGTTACTTGGATGACGTAAGTGGAAATTATGCCGATAAAAACAGTATGAGCAATGCTTATTCTAAAATTTTTGCAGACCGTTCGGGCGAGAAAACAGGTGTTTACATCGGCTCTACGGGTTCACAGCGCGGCGATTTACGGTCGAGAGACACTTATATGATTGCAGGTTTCAGTATTTCGTACACTTTTATCAGTCAAAAATGTTTCTATTAAATTTAGGTTGATAAACGAAGCATGCATCAGGTTAATCACTATAATAATTTATCAGCACAAAAACCATTAACAGATAACCCACAACCGGAAGACAATAGTTTGCAGATTAATTTTACCTTTGCAGCTTGAATTTTTTGTTCGGCAAGTACAAAACAGGACTGAAATTTAGGTCGATAAAAACAGTATAAAGCTTTGCTTTTAACATAAAACAGATGATGATCATAGTGAATTACTGGAGTAAATAAATTTCAACAAATAAAAACAGCCGGATACAATAGTAGCAGCCAAAAGGTTTCTGCAAAAAATATTCAATGGATTTTAAAGCACAAATAGATAAAGAAAAACTGCCAAAGCATGTGGCCATCATTATGGATGGCAACGGTCGTTGGGCGAAAGGCAAGGGCAAGCTCCGCATTTTTGGCCATCATAATGGTGTTTTGGCCGTGCGTGATGTGGTAGAAGGCGCAGGCGAACTGGGCATTGGTTATTTAACTTTATATACTTTTTCTTCTGAAAACTGGAACCGTCCAAAATTTGAAGTTACAGCAATTATGGAGCTGCTGATCTCGACTATCAACAAAGAGATTAAAAAGCTTATGCAAAACAATGTACGCCTTAATGCAATTGGTGATCTGGAAATGCTGCCCGGAAAGTGCCATCAGGAATTGCAGGCAGCCATTGATAAAACAGCTAATAATACCGGTTTGGTTTTAACACTGGCTCTAAGCTACAGTTCGCGCCGGGAAATTGTAAATGCTGCAAAGCAACTGGCTGAAAAAGTTGAAAAAGGTGAGCTAAAAGCAGCTGATATCAACGAGGATTTATTTACACAGCATCTGCACACTTCTGCCATGCCTGATCCTGAATTGCTGATCAGGACGAGTGGCGAGTACCGAATCAGTAATTACCTGCTTTGGCAAATTGCTTATGCCGAGCTTTATTTTACGGCTAAATTATGGCCGGATTACCGCAAAGAAGATTTGTTTGAAGCCGTTTTAGATTACCAGCGAAGGGAACGACGCTTTGGAATGACAAGCGAGCAAGTGAACTAATTTTTGATGTTTAACACTTTTTAACAACTCTTTAAATTACTTTAGCCTCCAAATTCTACGAATGAACAGGTACCTTTTAGCACTATTTTTCTGTACAATATCTACTGCTGTTCTGGCTCAGGTTGGCCGGCAAAAAAATCCTGCGCCACAAGTGCTGCCGGCAGATAGTTTGAGTTACCTCAACCCAAAAGAACTGACAATTGGTACCGTTACCGTTTCCGGCTCACAATATTTGGATAAAGATGTATTGATCAAAATTTCCCAATTAACCAAAGGTGATAAAATTACCGTACCGGGCGATGCCACTTCAAACGTAATCAAGAACCTCTGGCAGCAGGGATTGTTTGATGATGTGAAATTATTATACACACTCCGCAACGATACAATCAATTTTGATATTAACGTAAAAGAACGTCCGCGTCTTTCTAAATTGAATTTAAAAGGCATTCGAAAAGGAGAAATTGAAGATGTTCAGAAAAAACTAAAAGATAAAACCGGGAAAATTGTAAACGAAAACTTACTAAATACAACTACAGCAATTATCAAAAAGCATTTTGCCGAGAAAGGTTACCTAAATACTACGGTTGATATTAAACAACGCAAAGATGCTGGCGAAGCAAATAGCATGATCTTGGATGCAACCATTGATAAAAAGACAAAAGTTAAAGTAAATAGTGTGTCCTTTACAGGTAATACTGCTTTTAAGGATGCAAAATTGGCTTCGTTTCTGAAAAAAACCAAAGCTAAAAAATGGTATAATATTTTTGGTTCTAAGAAGTTTTTACGCGATAAATATGACGAAGACAAGCAAACGCTGGTTGCCAAAATGCAGGCAAACGGTTACCGTGATGCAGAAGTTTTGAGCGATTCTGTTTGGAATAATGATGCAACTACAGTTAACGTAAAAATTAAATTGTACGAAGGACCAAAATATTATTTCGGTGATGTAACCTGGTCTGGTAACGCAAAATATCCTACCAAAATTTTAAACACACTTTTGAAGATTAAAAGAGGTGATGTTTTTAGTGAGGAAGAATTGAACAAACGCTTGAGTGGTTCGCCAAATGGAGATGATATTTCTTCGCTATATTTAAATGATGGTTATTTAACATATCAAACCGATCCCGTTCAAACCCGCATTCATAACGATACTATTGATGTGGATTTAAGGGTTTACGAAGGTCCGCAATATACTATCAACAAAGTAATTGTAAAAGGAAATGAAGTAACCAATGACAAGGTTATTTTACGGGAAATCCGTACAAAACCTGGTCAGAAATTTTCGAAAGAAGCTATCGTGAGAAGTACACAAGCGATTACGCAGTTAGGTAATTTTGATGAGCAGAAAATTGATCCCCGGCCAACAAACATCAACCCAAATGATGGAACAGTGGATATTTTGTATAATGTAGTTGAAAAACCTTCTGACCAGATTGAACTTTCGGGTGGTTTTGGCGGCGGAAGCATTGTTGGAACTTTAGGTTTAACTTTTAATAACTTCTCGCTTAGAAACCTGTTCAACCTAAGTGCTTATAAACCATTGCCAAAAGGCGATGGCGAGAAATTAAGTTTACGCGGACAAGCAAATGGTAAAAACTATCAGAATTTTTCTTTTACCTATTCTGAACCTTGGTTCGGTGGAAAAAAACCGGTAAATTTTGGCGTAACTGCTTATACGCAATTGCAATCCAACGGATATTATTATCCTAAAAGCAGCGCTTCTTATTATGGAATTACCATAAATGGTGTTTCAGCCACTATTGGTAAACAATTAAAATGGCCGGATGATTATTTCAACTTGAGTCATACTTTGAGTTTTGACCATTATAATCTAAATAACTATACCGGATATTTATTCAATAATGGTAAATCCATCAATATTAAGCTAACGGAAACTTTTAGCCGTTATTCATTGGATGCACCAATTTATCCAACATCAGGTTCTAACATTCGTTTAACGGCACAATTTACGCCACCTTATTCTTTGTTCAATAATGTAAATTATGCAATTGCAACTGCTCAGGATCGTTATCGTTTTGTGGAATATTACAAAGCAAAGTTTGAAGCACAATGGTTCCAGAAAATTTATGGTAAACTGGTTTTAAAAGCACAAACGCAGTTTGGTTTTCTAAGTGCTTATAATAGTGCCGTTGGCCAATCGCCATTTGAACGTTTTAAATTGGGTGGTGATGGTATGCAGAGTTATCAGTTTTTGCAAGGATCAGAAATTATTGGTTTACGCGGATATGAAAACTTTGATATTGTACCTTTAGGTTCAAACACAACATTGGCCAGTACTTCCGGAAGCCCGATTTTTGATAAGTTTCAGTTAGAACTTCGTCATCCGGTTATTGCAAGTCAATCAGCAACAATCTTTATATTGGCTTTTACAGAAGGTGGTAATACCTGGAACTCTTTCAATCAGTTTGCACCATTTAACGTAAGGCGTTCTGCAGGTGTTGGTGCCCGTATTTTCCTGCCAATATTTGGTTTATTAGGTTTGGATTATGGTTATGGATTTGATCCTATCCCTGGTTTGCCAACAGCTAATAAGGGCCACTTTCACTTCTCGATCGCTCAAAGTTTAAGTGGTGGATTTAATTAACAATAAACTGTCAATTTTTAAACTAATCCCTAAAACCATAGTCTTAAAGTATTTTTGAAAGATTTCCAAAATCATAATTTTACGTAGGTTTGTAGTATGAAGAGATTATTTTTAACATTAATTCTACCACTTTTAACCACAGCAGCTGTTTTTGCGCAACGTTTTGCTTATGTTGATTCTGAGTATATATTGAAACACATTCCAGAATATGCTTCTTCGCAAAAGCAGATTGCTTCTATTTCGGATCAATGGCAAAAAGAAACCGACGCCCGTTTTCAGGAAATAGACCGGATGTATAAAGCTTACCAGGCAGATCAGGTTTTGATGACTGGCGACATGAAAAAGCGTCGTGAAAACGAAATCATCGATAAAGAGAAATCAGCTAAAGATTTCCAGCGGCAAAAATTTGGGCCTGATGGGGAACTTTCTCAACGTAGTACGGCTTTAATTAAACCCATTCAGGATCGGGTTGCAAAAGCAGTACAAGCCATTGCAGAAAGTGAAAACCTGGATATGATTTTTGACAAAAATAGCGAAGTAATTATGTTGTACGCAAATCCGCGTTATGATAAGAGTGCAGCCGTAATTACACGTTTAGGATTAAAACCAGGTGTACTGGCCAGATAAAAGTTAAAAATCAGTTTATAAAAACAGCACACAACAATCACCCATAAATAAAAAATGAAAAAACTATTCAAAGTTGCTTTAGTTGCCGGAAGCTTATTTTTTGCAGGAAACATCGCTAAAGCACAATCTAAAATCGGTTACATCAACGTAAACCAAGTAGTAGATCAAATGCCTGAAACCAAAACAATTCAGAAACAGATTCAGGATTATCAAAAAACTTTTGTTGATCAGTTAACTACCATGAACAACGAACTGCAAACCAATGCACAAGGTTATGATGCCAAAAAAGCAACCATGACCGATGCGGCACGTACGGCTAAAGAAAGTGAATTGCAAGACATGAACAAACGTTTGCAGGATTATCAAACAAAAGCACAACAACAAGTTGGCGATAAAAGCAAACAGCTTTCTGATCCTTTGCTTGCTAAAGTTCGTACCGCTATTCAAAATGTAGCCAAAGAAAAAGGTTACACTTACGTTTTCGATACAGCCCAAACAGAATTGTTAGTTTCTCAGCCCGGAGATGATTTGATGCCATCTGTAAAAGTAAAATTGGGAATCAAATAAGATACTTCTTTTATCCATTAAAAAGCGGTGTTCATGCAAAATGAACGCCGCTTTTTTTATTTTAGCCGGATGCCAGCAAACCAGCCTATAGGTATTTTCGATTCCGGTATCGGAGGATTGACCGTTGCCAATGCCATCCAAAAACTAATGCCAAAAGAAGCATTGGTGTATTTTGGTGATACGGCGCATTTGCCTTACGGCGATAAATCTCCTGAGGCAATCAAGTATTATTCACTCAAAATTGCCAAGTTCTTGATGGACGAAGGCTGCAAAGCAATTGTAATTGCTTGTAATACAGCGTCTTCATTGGCTTATCACGATTTGAAGCTATTTCTGGGCAACCAAATTCCGATTTACAGCGTGATCGATCCGGTGGTAGAATACATGACTGCTTCTGATAGGTTTCAAAATATTGGAGTAATTGCTACCCGCGCTACTATCAAATCAAATGTTTATGCGGAGAAAATACATCAGCTAAAACCTGAAATTAAAGTACAATCACTGGCTACGCCATTGTTAGTACCGATGATTGAAGAAGGTTTTTTTAACGATCAGATCAGTAGTACGCTCATCCACACTTACCTTTCCGATCCGCAATTGCAGGAAATTGACAGCTTAATTTTAGGTTGTACACATTATCCACTCATCCGCAATGAAATTGCCGCGTATTATCAACCCGAAATTGCCATTATTGACAATACAGAAATTGTGGCCAATCATCTGCAAAAAGAATTAAAACGAATGAACTTGCTGAATGAAGAAACACCCGAACCACACCGTTTTTACATTTCAGATTTTACGGATTCATTTGAAAAAAGTACACAGCTTTTCTTCGGACAGCAAATTCAGTTAAATCTTCGTCAAATTTGGGACTAACCCTATCGGCCTAATTCTATTTATCCTGTTTAAAATCGTTCTGAATAAGTAAGTTTGCAGGGTTAGCTAACGAAATTTGTTTTGAACCCATACCTGCTTAGCATTCTGGTTGCGCTTTTGCTGTTCACATTTGTGGCCCTGTTTACTACGGTGGCTGTTTACGTGGAGCGCAAGGTTTCGGCATTTATGCAAGATCGTTTAGGTCCGATGGAAACCGGAAAATACGGTTCCTTGCAGGTTTTTGCAGATATGTTGAAAATGCTGCAAAAAGAGCTGATTACACCACTGGCTGCTGATAAAACCTTATTTGCGCTGGCTCCAATCGTTATTTTTGTGGCTGTTTATTTAGGTTTTGCTGCTTTGCCCTGGGCGCCAGGTTTGGTTCCGGCACACATTAATGTTGGTATTTTTTACATTTTAGCCGTTTTGTCTATCGAGACGGTTGGCATTTTGATGGCGGGCTGGGGTTCTAATAATAAATACGCGTTACTTGGCGCGGTTCGTTCAGTTGCGCAAATTGTTTCTTATGAAATTCCGGCTGGATTTGCGTTGATTTCTGTGGTAATGATTTCTCAAACGCTTGATTTACAGGAAATTTCCAGACAACAAGGAATCTTATCCACAGAAAATATCAAGTTTTTAGGTTTTATGCCGATAAAAGAAGTAGGTGGTTTTTTGGCTTGGAACATTTTCTGCGCACCGCATCTCATTATTGCATTTGTGATTTATTTCATCGCATCGCTGGCCGAAAGCAACCGTGCGCCGTTTGATATTCCGGAAGCTGAGTCTGAATTAGTGGCCGGTTTTCACACAGAATATACTGGTTTCCGATTTGCGCTGGTTTTTCTGGCAGAATATTCGATGATGTTTTTGACCTCGATGGTTGCTGTGATTTTGTTTTTGGGTGCCTGGAACACGCCGCTGCCTAATATATCAGCCTTAAAACTGGCCGATTGGACAACCGGAAATATATGGGGGATTGGCTGGATATTTTTCAAAACGCTGCTGCTAATTTTAGTGCAAATGTGGATCCGGTGGACATTGCCGCGTTTTCGTGTAGATCAGTTAATGGATTTATGCTGGAAAGTGTTAACGCCGCTCGCTTTTTTGTGTATGCTGATTTCGGGTATCTGGCGGTTATGGCTGATGTAAAAATAACCGCGAAAAAATAAAAATAGAAAAATAAAAATGCTCAGTAATATCATCAAAGGATTTACCACCGCAGGCAAAGGCTTAAACCTCACCCTAAAACATTTTTTTGCTGCTAAAAACAGTAGGGAAGTGTTGAGCGTACAATCTGATAATTACTTCAAGCAACAGGAAGGAAACGTAACCATTCAGTATCCGCACCAAACTTTGCCTGTGCCGGAAACTGGTCGTTATCAGCTGTTTGTAGAAATGGATGATTGCATTGTTTGCGATTTATGTGCGAAAATCTGTCCGGTAAACTGCATCGACATCGAATCCATTAAAGCCACGGAAGCTATTGGTCAAACATCAGACGGAACAACCAAACGTTTGTATGCCGCAAAATTTGATATTGATATGGCCAAGTGCATGTACTGCGGTTTGTGCACCACGGTTTGCCCAACGGAATGTATCACCATGACCAATCAATACGATAAAAGTGTGGATGCACTGAGTTTGCTGAATTACCAGTTTTCGAGCATGACAGACGAAGAAGCTGTAGAAAAAAAATCAGCCATAGACAAACAAAATGCTGAAAAAGCTGCCGCCAAACAAGCCGCCACACTAAAAAAAGGTTGATAAAAACAGCATGGAGCAAGCCATTTTCATTTTCCTGGGATTGATTACCGTTACTTCTGGCTGGTTTGTGGCGGCGAGCGGAAACCTGGTGCGTTCGGTTTTTATGTTTTTCGTGACGCTGTTTTCTATTGCCGGATTATACGTTTTTGCGCTGGCTGATTTTGTGGCCGTTACACAGATTGTGATTTATGTTGGCGGCGTTTTAGTGCTGATGCTGTTCACTTTCATGTTATCCAGCAAAGAAACATTGGAAAAGCTGGAAGAAAGCAAGCACCGGTATTTTACATTGAAACAGCTTCCGGCTTTGCTGGTTGCGCTTACATTTTTGCTGGTTTTGGTGAATGCAATTTTTAAACTAAATCCTGATCATTTACTTTGGATACAACAAGCTCAAAATAATACTTTCCGTCCGCAGGACAATACCGTTACCAACATCGGCGCCAATTTAATGACTGCTTATTTATTACCTTTCGAGGCAATTTCCATTTTATTAATGATGGCCTTAATTGGTGCAGCGCATCTGGCCAGAAAGGAGCAGGCGGATGATTAACCTGCAAACTTTTATGTTGATTGGCGCCAGTTTATTTTGTACCGGTTTGTACATGGTGCTGACTAAAAATAACGCCATTCAGGTTTTAATCGGGATTGAATTTATCATCAACGCCGCAATTATCAACTTGGTGGCTTTTGGTAAATACGATAAATACAACAACGGCGGCCAGCTATTTGCGCTTTTCGCCATCGTGCTGGCCGCGGCCGGAACTGCTGTGGCGCTTGCTATTATTTTAAACATTTACCGCCAGTTTAAAACCATCGATCCTGAACAAATTAATGCTTTAAAAGATTAAAACTATTTGGAACAGCTTCAACCAATACAACATCATTTCAATGAAATAACACTGGTTCTGGCTGCGGTTTTATTTCCATTTGCTGCTTTTATCATCAATTTTTTAGTGCTAAAAACAGCATCCAAAAATGCTGGCTGGTTAGCGGCTGTTTGTATTTTTTTTAGTCTGGTTTGTTCGAGTTTACTTTTCTCAAAAATCTGGAACCATCCACCGGTACACGAACAAGTTTTATGGTTTCAAATCGGAACTATAAAAATTTGCGCCGGTTTGCTACTCAATAATTTATCGGTGCTGATGCTGCCTCTGGTTTCCGGCATTGCATTGGCCGTTCATATTTATTCGGTTGCTTATATGCAGCACGATCCCAAATCCCGCCGCTATTTCCGCTACCTCAGTTTCTTTTGTTTCGCCATGATGGCTCTGGTTGTGGTGGATAATTTATTGCTGATGTATGCCTTTTGGGAGCTGGTTGGCTTTGCTTCCTACTTATTAATCGGCTTTTGGTTTACGCGGGAAAAAGCAGTTCAGGCCAATAAAAAAGCGTTTATCATGAATAGGATTGGAGATTTGGGTTTCCTGATTGGTATCATGATCCTGTTCGCACATTTCCACACTTTTGATTTGATTAAATTATTTAGTAATCCCAATAACTTAACTTCAGGCGGTTTATCCGGAACCTGGCTGACTATTGCCGGGCTGTGTTTTTTCCTCGGTGCAGCAGCCAAATCTGCACAGTTTCCACTGCATACTTGGCTGCCGGATGCGATGGAAGGGCCAACAGCCGTTTCGGCCTTAATTCACGCGGCTACGATGGTAGCTGCAGGCGTTTTCCTGCTGGCTCGCGTTTATCCGGTTTTCACTGCTGATGTAAAAACTGTCATTGCCATTACCGGAACTTTTACCGCTTTTATGGCCGCCACCATTGCCCTCACCCAAAATGATCTGAAAAAAATACTGGCTTATTCTACCATTTCGCAGCTGGGTTTTATGGTAGCTGCAATGGGTTTGGGCGCGTATTCATCGGCACTGTTTCACCTGGTTACACATGCTTTTTTTAAATGCCTTTTATTCCTGTCGGCCGGCGTAATTATCCACGAGATGCAGCACCTCAAAGAAAAACTACATCTGGATATTGATCCGCAGAACATCTTGTATATGGGCGGCCTGCGCAAAGTTTTGCCGGTCACGTTTATCACCTGCATCATTGCTGCGCTGGCGCTGATTGGTTTTCCGCTCACTTCCGGGTATTTATCCAAAGACGGCATCCTAATCCAGGCTTTTGAATGGGCCGAAGGCAAATCTTTTTTCTACAAAATTATCCCGATTGCTATTCTGATCACAAGCTGGATGACCGCTTTTTACATTGCCCGTTTGCTGTTTAAAGTGTTTTGGGGTGAATCCAGACTAAAACAGATGATCCCAACCTTCGAACTTCATGTTTCCAAAGAAAACAAACTGTTTACCTGGCCAATGCTGTTTTTATCGGTGTTTTGTTTGTTTCCGATCTTTTCCCTGAACCCATTATTGTATGAAAATAGCTGGCTTTTTAGAGGTTTCCTGACAGCTGATTATTTTGAACGCGAAAATATTTATCACACTATAATCCCGGCTGCGGTCAACCTGTTTACCATTCCGATAGTTTATCTGGCGTATTTGCGCTATGTTAAGCAAAGCATCAACTGGTTCCCGGAGCATGGTTTTCTGTTCAAACTTTCTTACAATCAGTGGTATATCGATCGTTTCTACCAAAATTACCTGGTAAAAACAGTAGTCTGGATCAGCAAAAAACTCTATACTTTTGACCATTTGGTGGTTGACGGATTCGTCAACCTGCTTGCTATAACCGGTCTGTTTTTGTCCCGAATAAGTGTCCGGTTTGATCGTTATCTGGTAGATGGTGCTGTAAATTTCATTGCTTTTCGTATCCGGGATTTGGGTAGTTTTGCCCGAAGCTTTCAAACCGGAAAAGTGCAGCAATACCTGCTCACCATGCTGATTTTTATTTTAGGGATTTACCTTTTTAAGACGTTGATTTAGGTTGATGAACCACATACTTACCCTGCTTATTTTTACGCCGTTATTATTTGGTGTAGTGCTTCTTTTACTGCCTGTTTCTTTGCGCAATAGTTTTAAATATTTGGCACTATCAGCCACCATCATTCAGTTGGTTTTAAGCGGATGGCTGTATTTTCATTTCCAGACCGGTGCTTCTTTTAGCGGCATAAATCATGCGGATCAATACCAGTTTGCCGAAAAAGCCAGTTGGATCAGCCTGAATCTCGGTTCGCTCGGCAAAATGCAGATCGATTATTTTATCGGTGTTGATGGGTTTTCCATCGGTTTGCTGTTTATGTCTTCGCTCGTGATGGCCGTTGCGGTGCTCGCTTCCTGGGAAATCAAAACCAATTTAAAAGGCTTTTTTGCGTTATTTTTACTGCTTGATACAGCTGTAATCGGTGTTTTTTGCGCGCTTGATTTCTTCCTGTTCTATATTTTTTACGAGCTGATGCTGCTGCCATTATATTTCCTGATCGGGATGTGGGGCGGTGTCCGGCGCGAATATGCAGCCATCAAATTTTTCCTGTACACGCTTTTTGGTTCTGTTTTTATGTTGCTGGTGATGATCGGCCTGTACTTTTCAGTCACTGATCCAATTACCGGAAACCACACGTTCAACATCGTCCACATGATGAATCCGGCCAATTACGTGCAAGGTTCCATTTTCTCACTATCGGCTCATCAAACGCTGTTCGGTTTCCCGGCGCGGTATCTTGGTTTTGTAGTCTTGTTTATCGCTTTTGCCATCAAAGTTCCCGTCGTTCCGCTGCACACCTGGCTGCCGGATGCGCATGTGGAAGCACCAACGGCCGTTTCCATTATCCTGGCTGGCGTATTATTAAAAGTTGGTGGCTACGGAATCTTGCGTATTTGCTTCAGTATTTTCCCGGAAGTGGCTACGGCCGGAGCTTTCTGGCTCGGTTTGTTAGGTGTGATTTCGATTTTGTACGGTGCTTTAAACGCACTGGCACAAACTGATCTGAAACGCCTGATCGCTTATTCTTCGGTGTCGCACATGGGTTTTGTTTTGTTGGGAATAGCTTCTCAAACGACTGAAGGCGTGAGCGGCGCGATGATGCAAATGCTGAGTCACGGTTTTTTATCGGCGATGCTGTTCTTTTTGGTCGGAGTGATTTACACGCGGGTTCACGATCGGTACATTTATAATTTCCGGGGTTTGGCTTCGCTGATGCCGCAATTTACCGTTTTCATGATGATCGCTTTCTTTGCTTCGCTGGGTTTGCCGGGTTTTTCTGCTTTTATTGCCGAGGCTTTTTCGCTTATCGGTGCATTCACTTCTGCTTCGGTCAACGGATTACTGCCGAGCTGGATGGCTATTTGTGGCTCAATTGGAATTTTGCTGAGTGCAGCTTATTTCCTGTGGACTTTACAACGCATGTTTTTTGGCGAAACCAGATTATCCGGCGGAGAAGCGTGGCGAGTTGCTTTAACGGATCTCAATTTCCGGGAAAAATCAGCTTTAGTTCCATTGGCTTTGATGGCTTTGATCATCGGTTTATTGCCTTCGCTGGTGTTCGATAAAATCAATGATTCCGTGCTGGCTTTCGTTCATTTATTTAGATAGAAGTTATGAACGAACTGCCAATTTCCATCACCGAACAACTCAACAATGTACTGCAAAGCTTAATCTATTTTGCTCCGGAAACAGCTTTAGCCATACTGTTTTTACTGGTAATAATTACAGGTTTGCTGTTTAAAAACGATGCCGACTGGATTTGCCGTTTGTTGTGTTTATTAGGATTAGTTTTCGTTTTTCAGCGGGATGTGCAGCAATTGTATCTGGTCGTTTCCGGCCCGAAGTTTCTGTTTGGCAACATGCTTCTTTTACATCATGTTTCTGTGTTGTTCAAGTTGATTTTTGCCGTGCTTACTTTTATAATCGTTATTTATATTCCGCTGGACCAGCAGCTTAAAGCACATCAAAAAGGTTTAAGCGATTTATACGCCATCATCATCGCTGTAGTTTTTGGATTGCATTTAATGGCGATGTCGGTCAATTTATTGATGATTTATTTATCGATAGAGCTGGTTTCCATCGGTTCCTATCTGCTGGTTGCTTATCGCTCGGAAAATCGCTTTGCCATAGAATCTGGTTTAAAATATGTACTTTTTGGCTTTGCAGCTTCAGCCGTAATGCTGTACGGCATGTCATTATTGTATGCTGAAACCGGACAATTAAGTTTATTCAACGGACAATTTCTGGAGCAACTAATCCACGTAAATTCTATCCCCGTTTCACTCGGCATTTTGCTGGTGCTGGTGGGCATCGGCTTCAAACTTTCTTTTGTGCCGATGCACTTTTGGGTTCCTGATGTTTATGAAGGCGCATCCACGCCGGTAGTCGCTTTTCTTTCCACCTTAACCAAAATAGCAGGATTTGCTTTGCTGGCCAACTTTTTAACGCCCTTCATTTTTTATAATAAATTTCAGGCTTTCAATTTTCGCCTGTTCTTTTCCGTTATCGCTATCATCACCATGATCGCCGGAAACTTTGCTGCCATCCTTCAAAATAACATCAAAAGAATGCTGGCCTATTCTGCCATCGGCCACACTGGTTTTGGGTTGATGGCATTGGTTACCTTTTCGCAGCAGGGCGTTTCGGCCTTATTATTTTATCTGGCTGTTTATGCGCTGGCCAACATTGGCGCACTGATGCTTTGTAGTTTTTATGCCGGTAAAAACAGTATGCTCAACGTGCAGGACTTGCGTGGTTTGGGCAAGGTTTATCCTTTTGCCGGTGTCTGTTTTGTGGTGCTGTTGATTTCGTTAACGGGTTTACCAATTTCAGCAGGTTTTAATGCCAAAGTGCTTGTGTTTTCTTCGGTGATCGAAACTTATCGCCAGAATCGTAACATTTTGCTACTGGCTTTGCTCGTTACCGGAGCCGCTACTACCGTGGTTTCACTTTTTTATTACTTCAAAATTCCGCTGTATCTTTTTCTCAAATCTGCAGAAACCTCAACACAAAAACCTACCGGAAACAGGCAATCTTCTCTGCTGATAATCATTGGTTTATTAAGTGCGATCGTGTTTTTGCTCGGGATTTTTCCTTCCGTCTTGGCAAATTTTCTTCAATAAAAACAGCATCCGGCAATCATCATTTGTAAGTAACTATTGCTTTAGATTCCCACTGTTTAAAGATTTCAAACACAAGATTTGAATATTAGTCCTACTTTTGCGGCTTAATTGGAATCATGAGCGATCAGATTAAACATGAGTGCGGAGTTGCCTTCATCCGCTTGTTAAAGCCCCTTTCTTACTATCAGGAAAAATACGGAACATCACTTTATGGCTTGAACAAGCTGTATTTGCTGATGGAAAAACAAAACAACCGCGGACAAGACGGCGCGGGTGTAGCCACCATCAAACTGGATGTGGCCCCCGGGCACCGCTATATCAGCCGCCACCGTTCGATGGCTAAAAATGCGGTTGCTGATATTTTTGAATACATCCAGAAAAAGTTTGCCGATATCCAGAAAGAGTTTCCGGAACAATTTGCAGATGCGGATTGGCTGAAAGAACACGTTAGTTTTACCGGTGAAGTTTTACTGGGACACTTACGCTATGGAACACATGGTAAAAACAGCATCGAAAATTGCCATCCGTTTTTGCGCCAGAATAACTGGATGACCCGGAACCTGGTAATGGCCGGAAATTTCAACATGACTAATACCGACGAGCTGCTGCAACAATTATTTGAATTGGGCCAGCATCCGAAGGAAAAACTGGATACAGTAACTGTTTTAGAAAAAATCGGGCATTTCCTGGATTCAGAAGTACAGGGTTTGTTTGATCAATATAAAAGAGAAGGTTTGGATGATAATGTAGAGATTACCAAATTAATTGCCAACGATCTGGACGTTGCAAAAATCCTGACAAAATCTGCCAAATCTTGGGATGGCGGTTATACCATTGCCGGCATTTTTGGTCATGGCGATGCGTTTATTATGCGCGATCCGGCTGGTATCCGTCCGGCTTTTTATTATCAGAATGATGAAGTTTTGGTGGCCGCTTCCGAGCGTCCGGCTATCCAGACAGCATTTAATGTCCCGATAGAATCCATTCAGGAAATCAAACCGGGCCATGCTTTGATTATTAAAAAAAATGGAGAGATCAGCCAAAAACAGTTTCGCGAACCCACAGAAAAAAAGTCATGCTCTTTTGAGCGTATTTATTTTTCGAGAGGAAGTGATGCCTCTATTTACCGGGAACGCAAGCAGCTGGGCAGATTACTTTGTCCGCAAATTCTGGAAACCGTTAATCATGATCTGGAAAATACGGTTTTCTCTTATATTCCAAATACTGCCGAAGTTGCCTTTTATGGCATGGTAGAAGGTGTGCACAAATACATCAAATGCTACCAACGTGAACAGCTATTAAATCGTGCCGATAAAATTACCGATGAAGAGCTGAACCAAGTGCTCAATATTTTTCCTCGGGTAGAAAAACTGGCGATAAAAGATGTAAAGCTGCGGACGTTTATTACGCAGGATGCCGACCGCTCGGAAATGGTAGCACATGTTTATGATACCACTTACGGATTGATCAAAAACGACAAGGATACGCTGGTGATTCTGGATGATTCCATTGTCCGCGGAACTACGCTGAAACAAAGTATCTTGAAAATTATTGACCGTTTGGGGCCGAAAAAAATCATTGTGGTTTCATCTGCACCACAAATCCGTTATCCGGATTGTTATGGTATTGATATGTCTCGCATGAGTGAATTTGTAGCTTTTGAAGCGGCAATTACTTTGCTGAAAGAAAGTGGCAGGGAAAATGTGATCCATGAGGTTTATGAAAAATGTAAAGCCAGCGTGGATTTGCCAAAAGAGCAAGTGGAAAATTATATAAAACTGATTTATGAGCCTTTTACTTATGAACAGGTTTCTGATAAGATTGCAGAAATCATCACGCCAAAAAACATAAAAGCCGAAGTAAAAGTGATTTACCAAACGTTGGACAACCTGCATAAAGCCTGTCCGGATCATTTAGGCGATTGGTATTTCTCCGGAAATTACCCAACGCCCGGTGGAAATAAGGTGGTAAACAAAGCATTTTTGAACTGGATGGAAGGCAAGAACCAGCGGGCTTACATGTAAGAAGGAGTAAGGTGCGGTTAAGCACTGAATTATTTGTTGAATTTACGTTGATAATAGAAGCATTTTGCTCTCAACTTAAATTCAACATTTTTTTTGATTTTAGGTTGATAAACGAAGCATCAATCAATTAATCGCCGGAAAAACAAAATGTGTAACCAGTCGGTCTAAAATAATAAAAGCGGCAATAATCAGCGCAATTCCAGCAACGTAATTTAATCTGTGTACTAATTTAACCGAGATTTTATCCCGAAGTTTATTGGCATAAAAGGCTTTAGTCGAGTCCAGTCCGAACTGTACAATCAGTATCGTTATAAACATCACTGCTATTTTGAGTTGCCGGTGCGGCACGCCGATATGATAAACAGTGCTTGCGGTTCCAATTACCGTAATCCAATGAAACAAAATGGTTGGGTTAAAAATGCACATCAAAAACCCTTTAAAAAAGTATCCGGCCCGGTTGACGCGTGCAGGTGTATGGGTGTTAAAATCAACATCAGCTTTTTTAAGCAGGTAATGGATTCCAATACACAATAAAATAATACTTCCGGCTATGCCCAGCCAAACCTTAATTTGCGGCGGAATTTCAAACAGCTGTGAGCCAAAAATGATTGCTCCAACAAAAACCACATCGCTTGAAACCACACCTAAAGCCAAAGCCACTCCGGCGTGAAAGCCTTTCTCGATGCTTGTTTTGATGAGTGCAAAGAAAACCGGCCCGGTAATAAAGGTTAAAACGATACCGATACCGATACCGGAAATGATAGCTTCGATCATTAATTCAGCTGACGATTTTAAAATAATGGATGCGAATATGCAATTTATTGTTCCAAAAAACACATGGAAGCAAGTTACAACAGCAATATCTGCAATTAGTGCTAAAATATTTATAAAATACTTTTATGTTCGCATCACATTATTTTTTGCTTAATCAACAACAACTATCTAATGGCTCAAACTCAAACTAAAAGCTACGCTTCCGCTTTATATTCGCTCATTACGGTTTTCTTTTTCTGGGGATTTCTGGCTGCGTCCAACGGCGTATTTATTCCGTTTTGTAAAACTCATTTTCATCTCACGCAGTTTGAATCGCAACTGATTGATTTTACATTTTATGGCGGCTATTTTATTGGTTCGCTGATTTTGTACTTTATCTCTCAGCTCACAAAAGTTGATCTGCTTAATAAAATAGGTTATAAAAACGGCATCGTTTACGGTTTGCTGATCTCTACAGTTGGTGCGCTGGCGATGGTGCCGGCAATTAATAACGGCCATTTTGCTTTTATACTAAGTGCATTTTTTATCGTTGCCGTTGGTTTTTCTTTACAGCAAACTGCCGCTAATCCGTTCGTAGTAGCTTTAGGGCCGCCGGAAACCGGATCTGATAGGTTGAATTTTGCCGGTGGTGTAAATAATTTTGGCGGATTGCTCGGGCCAATCATCGTGAGTGTGGTTTTATTTGGTTCTTCGCAAGGCAGCAGTCAAAGCGATGTAAGCATCACTTCCGTTAATAATTTGTATTTTATTTTAGCCGCATTGTTTTTGGCTGTGGCACTTTTCTATAAATTTTCCAATCTGCCAGAAATCAATAGTACAGAAAATGTAGCTGCCAGTACAAGTTCCAATGGGCCGTTGCTGTTCATGACGCTGGGTTTTCTAATGGTTTTAGTAGCTAATCCACTCGAAAAACTGACTGGTTTAAGCAATGCTTATTTTATTTATTTCGCGTTGGCAATCATCCTTTTATCATTGGTGTATGTACTGCTTGCCAAGAAAACTAATCCGGATAGCTGGGGAGCAATGCAATATCCACAGTTGGTGCTGGGCATGATTGCCATTTTTACCTATGTTGGTGTAGAAGTAACGACACAGAGTAATATGGGCGCCTTATTAAAACTACCAGAATTTGGTGGTTATGCAGATTCTGCCATCAAACCATTTATTTCTTTGTATTGGGGAAGTTTGATGATTGGCCGTTGGACAGGTGGAATTAGTGCTTTTAAACTTGCAAAATCAACTAAAAATATTCTAACGGTTGTGGTTCCGTTTGTGGCTTTTGGAGTGGTTTTGTTTTTCAACCATATTTCTGGTACAGATGTGAGTAACCTCTACAGTTATGGAATTTGTGTGGCGGTTTTGATTGTAGCTTTCTTTTTAGGTCAGGACAAACCAACCCGCGTACTGATGATTTTTGGCTTGCTAGGCATGTTTGCCATGATTGTAGGTTTATTAACCACCGGACAAACTGCTATTTATGCGTTTTTAAGCGGTGGTTTGTGTTGCTCCATCATGTTTCCAAGTATCTTTTCTCTGGCCGTGGCGGGTTTGGGCAAACATACCAGTCAGGGTTCCGCGTTTTTAATCATGATGATTTTGGGCGGATCGATCATTCCTCCAGTTCAGGGAATTTTGGCTGATACGGCCGGAATCCATGTTTCTTACATCATCCCGGTAATCTGTTTTGCTTACATCACTTTCTTCGCGATCAAGGTTGGTCCAGCATTGAAAAAACAAGGTATCGACATGAATCATGTAGTTGCCGGTGGCGGGCACTAATTTTATATGGCTAAAAAAAGCTTCGATAGTATTTTTATGCACCTGGCTACCGACCTGGCTTCGCGATCACATTGCGTAAAAGCACAGGTTGGTGCGGTTTTAACCAAAGACACGCGCATAATTTCTATCGGTTATAACGGGCCGCCAGCCGGAACTCACAATTGTGATGAAGAATGGCCAGATCATGGTTGCGCGAGAGATTCGAAAGGAAGTTGTTTGCTGGCGCTCCATGCCGAGCAAAATGCGATTTTATATGCCGTAAAAAATGGTGCAAAGCTGGAAGGCGCAACACTTTACGTTACACTTTCACCATGTTTGCCTTGTGCCAGATTAATCTTTTCGGCCGGGATCAGCGCGGTGTTTTACCGAAAATCCTATGCAGCTTATAAAGGTTTGGCCGCAGATGAAGGTGTGGATTTTTTAAACCGGTTTGGTGTTCCGGCAACGCAATACAATTTAACAGCGTAATCCGGTTTAACTTTTGATGCTGATGTTTTTCATGCTTCTTTTATCGACATAAGATTTGAGCTTGAAATTATAGGCATAAAAGAAGCATCATGATTTTTTGTTGGATAGAATCTAAACAGCTTCTTAAACTTTTCAAGTTCTTAAAGTATTTACTTTTTGCAGCGCAAAATTTAATTGTTGTTCAGGTGTGAGGTTGGTATTGTCGAGGATTACGGCATCATCGGCACGAATCAGGGGACTTTCGGTGCGCGTAGTATCCTGGAAATCGCGATCAGCAATGTTTTCAAAAATTTCATGCAGCGTAATTTCTTGGCCTTTTTCTTTCAGTTCTTTATAACGCCTTTCTGCCCGGATTTTCGGATCAGCCGTCATAAATAATTTCAGTTGCGCATTTTTAAAAACAGTTGTGCCAATGTCGCGGCCATCCATCACAATATTTTTGGATTTGCCCATGCGCTGCTGCTGTTTCACCATTTCGTAGCGCACTTTTTTGATGGCAGAAACAGCACTCACGTTTTTAGAAACTGGCATCTGCCTGATCTCGGCAGAAACCTCTTCGCCATTCAGCATAATGTGCGTTTCGTAATCGCGCGAATTAAAGTTGAGGTGAATGTTTTTCAACGCTTCTTCCACCTGCTCCAAATTATGAATATCAATATTGTTCCGCAGAAAATATAATGTTACGGCGCGATACATCGAGCCACTATCTACATAAATAAAATTAAGCTGCTTTGCCAGTGCTTTTGCCAGCGTACTTTTTCCGCAGGAGGAATAGCCGTCAATCGCTATTACAAAGTTTGTGTTCATTTCGAGGCCAAAGATAATTGAATCCGGCAAAAATGTAAATCAAAAAAACGTGATGCTTCTTTTATTACCTGTTTTTTAGGCAAGTTCAAGATGCAGATAATTCCATCCAGATCAAAAATTGTAATGCTGTTTTTAGTATAGTTTTTTCATCCTTGTACATTCATTTTAAGAAAAAATTAAGCTTCGTTGTTGGCAGATAAACGTTTGTTTCTGATCCTGAAACCCAAAAAAACTATATTGATTTGCTGAAAAAACAGCTTGGCACAGCTCTTGAACTTTAATAGGTTTGCACCACATTAGTACATAAATTTAATAATACTGCCACATTGGCGTTTAAATACGGTTTTAAATGAGTTTTGACCCTTTCGATTTTAACAATGCTTTACCTATTATAAATGAAGAATCAGAGTTTTTCCCTTTGATGTCATCAGAAGACGAGGAAGAAATGAACAATGAGCAAACGCCGGAGGTACTGTCAATTTTGCCGCTGCGTAATACAGTTTTGTTTCCCGGCGTCGTCATCCCGATTACGGTTGGCCGTGATAAATCCATCAAACTGATTAAAGATGCCAATAAAGGCAACAAAATTATTGGTGTGGTTGCCCAAAAAGATACAACTGTAGAAGATCCGAATTACGATCAGCTAAATCATGTCGGAACGATGGCATTGATTATCAAGGTTTTGCAAATGCCCGATGGTAACACAACCGTAATTATTCAGGGTAAAAAACGTTTTTTGCTGAAAGAGCAGGTGCAAACCGAACCATACATCAAAGCCAGTATTGAGCCTTTTAAAGAGATCAAAGCCACTGAAAATAAGGAATTTAAAGCAATGGTTTCTTCGGTGAAAGATATGGCGATGAACATCATCCAGCTTTCTCCGAATATCCCGACCGAAGCTGGAATTGCTATTAAAAATATAGAAAGCACTTCATTTCTGGTCAATTTTATTTCTTCCAATATGAATGCACCGATGACGGTAAAGCAGCATATTCTGGAAGTGGCCAACCTGCACGAGCGAGCACAAATGGTGCTCGAACATCTGACGGTTGATTTGCAAATGCTGGAGTTGAAAAACCAGATTCAATCTAAAGTCCGGGTTGATTTGGACAAGCAGCAGCGTGATTATTTTTTGAATCAGCAACTCAAAACCATTCAGGAAGAACTGGGCGGCAACTCGCCGGATATGGAAGTAGACAACCTCCGCACCAAAGGCAGCAAAAAAAAGTGGTCAAAAGAAGTAGCGGATCATTTTAACAATGAACTGAACAAGCTGGCGCGCATCAATCCGGCTGCAGCTGATTATTCGGTGCAAATCAATTATTTAGAATTACTGACGGAACTGCCCTGGAATGAATTTACCAAAGACAATTTCGATCTGAAACGGGCGCAAAAAGTGCTGGATAAAGATCATTTCGGTTTGGAAAAAGTGAAACAGCGCATCATCGAATATCTGGCCGTGCTAAAACTGAAGCACAACATGAAAGCACCGATTTTATGTTTGGTTGGCCCTCCGGGAGTTGGGAAAACGTCTTTAGGAAAATCTATAGCGCGAGCTTTAGGCCGAAAATATGTGCGGATGGCTCTAGGAGGAATCCGGGATGAAGCTGAAATTCGCGGTCACCGTAAAACCTATATTGGTGCAATGCCAGGCCGGATTATTCAGTCGATAAAAAAAGCAGGTGCTTCCAATCCGGTTTTTATTCTGGATGAGATTGATAAAGTAGGCAATGATTTTCGCGGAGATCCTTCTTCTGCTTTGCTGGAAGTTCTTGATCCTGAGCAGAATAGTGCTTTCTACGATCATTATGTTGAGATGGATTATGATCTATCCAACGTGATGTTCATCGCTACGGCAAATTCTTTAAGCACCATTCAACCCGCTTTGCTGGACCGGATGGAAATTATCGAAGTAAATGGTTATACGATTGAAGAAAAAGTAGAAATTGCCCGTCAGCATTTATTACCAAAACAACGCGAAGCACACGGATTGAAACCAAAAGACGTAACCATCAAAAATAATGTGATGGAAAAAGTAGTAGAAGATTATACGCGGGAATCGGGTGTGCGAAATCTGGAAAAAAAGATTGGTTCTTTAGTTCGTGGCATTGCCAAAAGCATTGCAATGGAGGAGGAATATTCAGCAGCAATCAACAAAGAAGATGTTGAAAAAATATTAGGTGCACCGATTTACGATAAAGACAGTTACGAAAATAACAATGTTGCAGGTGTAGTAACTGGTTTAGCCTGGACGCAGGTTGGAGGCGATATTCTGTTTATCGAAGCCAGTTTAAGTCCGGGAAAAGGCCGTTTGACCATTACCGGTAGTTTGGGTGATGTGATGAAAGAATCCATCTCGATTGCGTTGGCTTACATCCGGGCACACGCTGTTCATTTTGGTATTGATGCACGCTTGTTTGACCAATGGGATGTGCATGTACACGTTCCGGCAGGTGCAACGCCAAAAGACGGTCCATCAGCAGGGATTACCATGTTAACTGCTTTGGTATCAGCTTTTACACAGCGAAAAGTAAAAGAGCATCTGGCGATGACGGGAGAAATTACGCTTCGTGGAAAAGTGCTGCCGGTTGGCGGAATCAAAGAGAAAATTCTGGCTGCAAAAAGGGCGAATATCAAGGAAATCATTCTTTGTAAATCCAACCAGAAAGATATTCTGGAGATCAAGGAATCTTACATTACCGATATGAAATTTCATTATATCACGGATATGAAAGATGTAATTAACCTGGCTTTGATGCCTGATAAAGTGGAAAATGCTTTAGATTTAACGGTTAAAGAAGATGTGAAAGCGCTAAATAATTAAAAGTTTTAAAAGCAAGTTCTGAAAACAACCATCACATATAATTTTAAAAGCCGGAGATTTGTTCCCGGCTTTTTTTAGCTTAGAACTTTTTATCAGCATGAATTTTAAATCTTCTATTTTAATTTCAATACTTCTTTTATCGGTACTTTTTTCGTCAGCACAACAAAAAAATTATCAGAACGAACTTGGTTTTCAAACTGATAACGATGCTTACCTTGCCCAAGGTTCTGATCGATATTATACCAATGGTTTGTTCATTTATTTTCGCCATGCGTTGCAAACGGATACTTCCAAAAAAAAGCTTTTTGGCAAAACGTTAGGTTTTGAAATCGGGCAGAAAATGTTCAATCCGCAGTCAGCTTTCATTCCGGCTGCAGTTTATGTTGATCGTCCTTTTGCCGGTTATTTATATGCCGGTAGTTCGTTGCAATATCTTTTTAAAAATGAAAGCGCGTTGAAATTAGGCGTTCAGTTAGGCGTAACCGGCCCGGCGGCTTTGGGCAGGCAAGCGCAGGAACTGGTGCATCGAATTTTAGGTTTTTATAAACCCGAAGGTTGGCAATATCAGATTAGAAATAATATTGGTGTGAATTTGATTGGAAATTACGACCGTTTATTTCTTCGTTCCGGTTGGTTTGATTTGGCAGAAAATTCTTATGCTGATCTGGGAACCACTTTTACGGGTGCAGGAGCAGGGCTGACGCTTCGTTTTGGCGAATTTAATCCGCTTTATCATTCCGTCAGCACTTCGGGTTTAGTTGCCAAAAACAGGACGATAAAAGAAGCATCGCACCGGGAATTTTTCTTCTACCTGAAACCTGCCGTTAATTATATTGCTTATGATGCCACAGTTCAGGGCAGTTTGTTTGGTTCGAGTAACGCTTCGCAGGAAATCACCGGAAAACCAGAACCTTTGGTTTTGAGCCAGGAAATTGGTGGAAACCTGACTGCAGGCCATTGGGCCTTTAATCTGGCAGCAATTTTCAAAACGCGGGAAGTAAAAAGCATGATTCAGGCACATCAGTGGGGCACAGCTACTTTTTTGTATCGGTTTAACTGATGCTGTTTTTATCAACTATAATTCTCAATTGTTAATATTTTGTTAAAAGTGGAAACAATATTATTTGCAATTGGCTGTTTTTGTTATAATTGAATCACGTAGCAGTCTTTAAATGAAATACAGTTTTATTTTAGGGTTTCTGATTTTTACTTCGCTTGAAAATATTCATGCGCAAAGTTCGTACATGCGCTTGGGACAGAAAGCCTTGGTAGATGGTGATTTTAAAAACGCTGTAACCAGTTTGGAGAAAGCTTGCATCACAGATTCTACCAATGCCAATGCGTTGTGGATGCTGGGTTATTCGTATTATCACTGCGATAGTTACAAAAAATCTGTTGCTGCCTACACCAAGTTGATATCAGTAAAACCTGCTGATGCTTCGGCGTATTACTATCGCGCCCGTGCCAAAGGGCGTATGGCTATTGATAATTCTGTAACAGCTTCCGACAAAGAAAAATATTTTTTAGGTTCGATTCTGGATTTTACCAAAGCAGCTTCTTTAGATCAGGCACAGATTCGTTATTATCAAAACAGGGGAATTGCCTATAAAGATTACGGAACTTTCAAGCTAGTTAAAAATACTGGTTTTTACGATCGTAGTCGTGCTGCTAATGCTTTCCGTGCTTCCATTGCCGATTTTCAAAAAGTTTTGGATGCTGATCCTTCCCGTCGTGATGTAACATCTTTGCTGGAATTATCTAAAGAACAGTTAGATCACATGACTAACCGGAGGTAAAACAGCTATTTTCTATCCAGTTTTCCTTCAATTAAATAATCATTCATTCCCAAAAAACGTACATTTTGTTTCCTGCGGATAACGTAAAGCGAATCAGGGTAATATGTCAGTTTTTCTCTGGTTTGAAATAATTTGTTGTTTACAACATTGTAAATCATGACTAACGCAATTTTACTATTCTCTTTTTTAATCATGATTTCCTGCGTTTTTAAATCTGGATCTGTAGCCTTGTAAATGGTGAAATTTCCTGAAATGGTAATTTTGTAGCTGTTTTTCCAGGAAGGTTTGTTAATATCGGATTCAGAAAAAACTGATAATTCGCGAGGCCAGTTAGCAATTTTCATAGTCTTGGTTTCTGCCTGCCCGTTGCGTGATACTGTTTTTACCACACTAAAATTAGCCTTCGTTAGCTTTTGAGTTTCCTGTTTAAAATAGGAATTCAAATTGAAGTAAGTATTCGTATTTTGCTGAATGTCTGGTTTACAGGAAGCCAAACTTCCTGCAAAAATCAACACTACAAACCGGAAATTAGAGTGCATTTTATACCAAGACATTTCCGGTCATTTCAGCTGGGATTTGTACGCCCAGCAATTTTAAAACAGTTGGTGCAATATCGCCCAGTTTGCCATTTTTAATGTTTTTATAATCTGTATTTACCAAAATACACGGAACCAGATTGGTGGTGTGCGCGGTATTTGGCGAACCATCCTTATTGACCATATAATCGGCATTGCCATGATCTGCAATAATGATGAAAGTATAATCATTTTTAATCCCAGTTTCTACTACTTGTTTTACGCATGCATCTACCGTTTCCACAGCTTTTACCACGGCTTCAAAAACGCCGGTGTGTCCAACCATATCAGGATTGGCAAAGTTAAGGCAGATAAAATCCGGCCAGCCGCTTTCCAGTTCCGGGATAATCAGATCCTGGATTCCTTTGGCACTCATTTCTGGCTGCAAATCATAAGTTGCTACTTTTGGCGAGGGAACCAGCAAACGTTTTTCATTAGTAAATTCTTTTTCTCTTCCCCCGGAAAAGAAAAAAGTAACGTGCGGATATTTTTCAGTTTCTGCAATCCGGATCTGGTTTTTGCCGGCATACTGCAAAATCTCACCCAACGTATTGATCAGATCATCTTTGGTAAAAACAACATCAACGTTCTTAAAACTTTCGTCATAAGATGTCATGGTGATATATTTCAGTTTCAACGGATGCATATTTTGCTCCGGAAAAGCTTTTTGTGTTAAAGCTGAAGTGATTTCCCGGCCACGATCGGTGCGGAAATTAAAACAGATTACCACATCATCGTCCTGAATAACGGCAATTGGTTCGCCGTTTGCATCAACTTTAACAACTGGTTTTATAAATTCATCACTTACACCATCTGCATAAGAATCCCGAATGGCTTCGGCAAGATTTTCCACCGGCATACCAACGCCATTCACCAATAAATCATAGGCCAGTTTTACGCGTTCCCAACGGTTATCACGATCCATGGCATAATAGCGACCAATCACGGATGCTGTTTTTACCGGTGTATTTTTGATGTATTCTTCCAGTTTTTCCAAATAAGCAAAACCCGAATTTGGATCCGTATCTCGGCCATCCATAAAAGCATGAATGAAAACTTTTTGCAGGTTGTATTGCTGGCTCATATCGCACAAAGCCCGTAAATGATTGGTGTGCGCGTGAACGCCGCCATCAGAAAGCAAACCCATCAAATGCACTTTTTTATTGTTTTGCCGCGCATATTCAAATGCCTGGGTAAGAACAGGATTCGTAAAAAAATCACCATCAGTGATAGATTTATGGATGCGGCCCAATTCCTGGTAAACCACTCTTCCGGCGCCCAGATTCATGTGGCCAACTTCAGAATTACCCATTTGTCCGGCTGGCAAACCTACCGCCTCACCCGAAGCTTCCAAAGTAGAATTTGGGTAAGTTTCTCGTAAATAATTAAAAAAAGGTGTTTTTGCTGCAAGGATTGCATTGGATTGATCGGGAGTGCCATAACCCCAGCCATCTAAAATTAAGAGGGCAACTTTTTTGTTTTTTTCCACGATGCAAATATACTTGATCGTACAATCAATGTCAGGAAATATTTATACTGCCGCTAAAATTATAACGAAATAGTGTAATTTTATACGTAAACAGTTTTTAATAATTATTGACCATGAAAAATAGTGTTGTCCTTTTGCTGTTTCTTGCTTCTTTTAGCACTTCTTTTTTGCCCGATCAGATCAATAAAATTGCTACCTTATTGCAACAGGGGCAGGCGCACGAGTTGGGTAAAATCAGCTCAGCCAACATGGAATTGAGTATTTTGGGTGACGAAAAAGTAGTTTCCAAAGCGCAGGTAGAAACTATGCTCGATGCCTTTTTTACTACTAATAAACCGGTCTCTGTGAAGGTAATTCATAGGATGGATACAAACCCGAATCTGCTTTACGCTGTGGCACAATTACGGACTGCAACCAGCAACTTCCGTGTTTCTTATTCACTCAAAAATACAAATGGCAACCAGGAACTCACTGAATTGCGTATTGAAGCAGAAAAAGGGCAGTAAATTGGCTTAAATAATTACTTTTGATTTTTTAAACTTTAAAGAATTGGACTTAAACCTAATCAATAATTTTATAGATCTGGCACTGGCAGAAGATGTTGGCGATGGCGATCATACTTCCTTGGCAACAATCCCGGCTGGGGCAAAAGGCAAAGCAAAATTGCTGGTAAAAGAAGCAGGTATTCTGGCAGGAGTGGAGCTGGCTGTGCAGATATTTGCTAAAGTTGATCCGGCATTAAAAACAGAAATTTTATTGCAGGATGGTGCAGCAATCAAGCCAAACGATATTGTATTTTATGTGGAAGGCAGTGCGCAAAGCATTCTAAAAGCTGAGCGGCTGGTGCTGAATTGTATGCAGCGGATGTCGGGCATCGCTACAAAAACCCATCAAATCGTAGAACTGGTAAAAGGCAGCGGCGTAAAGTTACTCGATACCCGGAAAACCACACCCGGTTTGCGTTACCTCGAAAAGTGGGCGGTGCGGATCGGCGGTGGCGTGAACCATCGTTTTGGTTTGTACGATATGATTTTGATTAAAGACAACCACGTAGATTACGCTGGCGGCATAAAACAGGCGATAAAAACAGCACGGCAATATTTGCAGGATCAGCATAAAAATTTACAGATTGAAATTGAAGTGCGGAACATGAGCGAGTTGCAGCAAGTGATTGACGAAGGCGGTGCTGACCGAATTTTGCTGGATAACTTCGCACCCGATCAATTGAAAGAAGCTGTAAAACTGCTTGATAAAAGATACATAACGGAAGCTTCCGGCGGTATCACACTGGAAAATATTGCTGAATATGCCGCAACCGGCGTAGATTATATTTCTTCAGGTGCGCTAACACATTCGGTCAAAAGCCTGGATTTAAGTTTGAAAGCGGTTTAACGATGTTTTTTGTGCAAATAAAAACAGCCTCCAAAGCAATTTTGTTATCATTGCATTGAGATGATATCTATATACTCAGTTTGGGCGCTTCTTCTGGCTTATCTGCTTGGTTCTATTCCTTCGGCGGTTTGGATTGGCAAATATTTTTACGGGATTGACGTACGGGAATACGGAAGTGGCAATGCCGGTGCAACCAATACTTTCCGGGTTTTGGGTAAAAAAGCTGGCATTCCGGTAATGCTGATTGATATTCTAAAAGGCTGGACGGCTACTAATCTTGCTTTTTTCATCGGCTTATCAGTAACTGGCCCACACCACTCTGTTCAATTTGTAAATTACCAACTGGCCTTAGGCATCACTGCCGTGATGGGCCATTTATTTCCAGTTTTTGCCGGTTTTCGTGGCGGAAAAGGCATTGCCACTTTAACCGGAATGATTCTGGCGGTTCATGTGCAGGCATCCTTGCTCTGCATCCTGGTTTTTTTACTGGTTTTGTTGATCACACGGTACGTTTCGCTTAGTTCTATCGCCGCCGGGTTTACTTTTCCACTCAGTACAATTTTTATATTTCATGTTTCTATTCGCTCAATTATCGTTTATGGCATGTGTATTTGTGTGCTGATTTTGGTTACGCATCAAAAAAACATAGAGCGGTTGATGAAAGGAAAGGAGTCCAAAGTGAACTTTTTCAAGAAAAAAGTAGTTTAAAATTTTATGAAAAATTTATATGCAGCTATCGTACTTAGTTTGGTAGTCCTGTTCAGTTCCTGTTCCAGTGTGCCCATTACCGGCCGCAAACAATTGCTTGTAGTAAGCGATGCGCAAGTAAACCAATCTGCGGCGCAAAGTTATAGTCAGCTTTTATCAGATCCTAAAACAAAAGTGATCAATAATTCTACCGATGCCCAACGCGTTAAACGCATTGGTAACCATCTCGCCGCAGCCATCGAACGTTATTTGAAAACAAACGGTTATGCCAGTCAATATAATTTTAAATGGGAGTTTAACCTGATCGAAAGTAAAGAAGTAAATGCCTGGTGCATGCCCGGTGGTAAAGTAGCGGTTTACAGCGGGATTTTGCCTGTCACTAAAGATGATGCTGGTTTGGCTACGGTTATGGGACACGAAATTGGCCATGCCATTGCCAAACATTCTGCCGAAGCCATTTCCCGGCAAATGCTGGTGCAAGGAGCTGGCGGAGCGGTTGGCGTTTTTTCAGGAGGAGCTTCTTCGGTAACACAATCTGCTGTTAATCAATTATATGGCGTTGGAGGGCAGTTATTTATTTTGCATTATAGCCGAAATCAGGAAACCGAAGCAGACCGTTTAGGCTTAACTTTTATGGCGATGGCTGGTTATGATCCGCACAATGCCTTAACTTTCTGGCAGCGGATGGCTGCGCTGGGCGGCGGGCAGCAACAGCCGGAATTTTTAAGCACGCACCCGGCAGATGCCACACGGATTGTTAATATTCAAAATCGGATACCCGAAGCAATGAAATATTATGTAAAGCAATAAAATAAAAAATCCTGCCCTAAACTAAAGGGCAGGATTTTTTATTTTAACCGGATTTTACAATGCTTCTTTTACAGTAAATTATTTATTCTGAACACATCGGAAACCTAAATGCTCCATTCCACTATCTTCCGAAGTTTTCATTCTGCGCGACACTCGGTAGCCAGAACAATAGCTGTCGTTACATAAAAACGAGCCGCCCCGAACCACTCGTTTCACGGCTAAAGGTTCATCCGGGTCATGTGGTTTGTTGGGGCCTTTCGGGTTTTTGCTATTGGTAAATTGGCTAAGTGACTGGTAATAAGTATCATTGTAATAATCAGCACACCATTCCCAAACGTTTCCGGCCATATCATACAAATGATAATCATTTGGGGCAAATGTTTTCACTGGAGCCGTGTAATAAAATTTATCCTGCATACTGTTTTTATAAGGGAAATTTCCTTGCCAGGTATTTGCTTTTGGTTTACCTGCATTAACAGGCTCATTTCCCCAGGGATAAATTTTATTTTGCAAACGGCCGCGCGCTGCATATTCCCATTCGGCTTCTGTTGGTAATTTTTTTCCGGCCCATTTGCAATAAGCTAATGCATCTTCGTACGAAACCTGTACTACCGGATAATGCTCTTTACCAGCCAAATTACTTTTCGGGCCTTCAGGATGTTTCCAGCTTGCACCTTCAACCCAAGCCCACCACTGACTATAATCTGATAATGAAACCGGATGAGAAGTTGGCACAAAAACCAATGAAGCCGGCACCAATAATTTGGCATCAGGTTTTGGCGTTCCTGGTGGTAATTGCTTTTTTAGTTGTTCCCAATCCGGTTTTCTCTCTGCAGTAGTTTGGTAGTTTGTTGCCTTAACAAATTGAGCAAATTGCGCATTGGTTACTTCGGTTTGATCCATCCAGAAGCCATCTACGGTAACTTTATGCTTCGGAAATTCATCTTCGGCAGCTTGGTCATTATCTCCGCCCATCAAAAAAGTGCCACCATCAACCCAAACCATATTTTGATGATTACTGGTTTTTGATGATGGAATTGCTGATGCTGTTTTTATCACCCTAAAACGAGCAGGAATATTGGCGTTGCAACAAACTGAAGTTTTAGAAAATACAAGTGGCGTTTTTTGCTTTGCAGTAACTGTTACAGGTTTTTGTTTGCAGGAACAACAGGCCAGTATTGCTGCAAAAATTATCCTGTGAAAACCGTTTTTCATTTTTTGGTTGGTTGAGTTTGATCCTGACGAGATCATACATCAATATTAAAGCAGTAAAGCTTCATCTCCAAAAAAAATACCTCTGTTTTGCGGAGGTACATTTTTTGGAGATGATAATAGATAAATTACTCCACAAACGGATCAATCAGTTTAATGCTGCCATCCGGTTCGTGTTTCAGTTCGGTCATTTTCACATTGCGCAAATGGTTTTTGTTGGATAGCTGCGTATCATGATAAAATAAATACCATTTTCCTTTAAACTCAATAATAGAATGATGAGTTGTCCAGCCCTGAACTGGTTTTAAAAAAGTTCCCTGATAAGTAAACGGGCCATATGGCGTATTGCCGATGGCATAAGCCAGAAAATGCGTATCGCCGGTAGAATAAGTTAAGTAATACTTGCCGTTATATTTGTGCATCCAGGAACCTTCAAAAAAGCGCCTGTCATGATCTCCGCCCAGTAATGGTTTTCCTTCTTTGTTCAAAATCACGCCATCTTTTGGCTTCTCAACAAACTCCAGCATATTGGCGGTCAGCTTTACTACTTTTACATTTAAGGCTGGTTTATCATTCTGGTTTAAATCTGTTTTAGATCCGTTTGGTTCGTATTTTCCGGTAGACCAACGTTGCAATTGTCCACCCCAAATTCCACCAAAATACATATAAGTAGAACCATCGGTATCGGTAAAAACAGCCGGATCAATACTGAAACTGCCTGCAATCGGTTTTGCACCAGCTTTAAACGGTCCGGTTGGTTTACTGGAAACAGCAACACCAATGTGAAAAACGTCCTGCTTGTCTTTCACCGGAAAATACAAATAATACTTACCATTTTTATAGGCTGCATCTGGTGCCCAAAGCTGTTTCCCGGCCCACGGAATGTTTTTAATATCGAGTGCAATGCCGTTATCTGTAACTTTTCCACCAATTTTATCCATCGACAAAATATGAAAATCACGCATGGCATACTGGTCGCCATTGTCATTATCCGGGATGCCAGCATCGTAATCATGCGAAGGATAAATGTAAATTTTGCCGTTAAAAACATGTGCCGAAGGATCGGCAGTATAAATACTCTTTATCAGTGGCTGTGACAGGTATTTTTTACTATCCGGAGATTTGGCTACGCCTGTTTTAACAACATTAGTTGTAGTTTGATTTCCTTTGGAAGTGGTCTGACAGGAAGCCGTGCCCACCATTGCAGCCAGCACAACCACTGTAGAAAACTTTAAAATTCTTTGTTTATTCATTGAGGAAAGATTTAACAATTAGGTTTTATGCAATCGATTGTCTGCGTTAAAACTACTTATTTTTAGTAAACAAATCAAACATAAACCGAGAAGTAAAATTAGAGAGGATACTGTTTTTAGCAGGTAAAAATCAGGAAAGATAAACAACCGAGAGGAGCACAAACAGCAAACCCGCAACAATGGTGAGCCAATAAAAAAAGTTGGCTTTCAGGCTGGTATCTAATTGCTGTTTCAACAAACTCATCTGTCACAAATTTAAGTTTGTTGTTAAACGAAATTGTTAAGGAAAGGTTAAAGTTATGCCGGAATAATGGTGCAAAAAACCATTAAATTTATTTCTGATACATTTTTTAACTGATAAAGTGTATAGATGAAATAGCATCAGATGATAAATATTCAGTAAAAAATAAGCATCTGCAAAATTTACAAATGCTTATTTTTTGGTGCCCACGGAGAGACTCGAACTCTCAAGAGACAATTCTCAACGGCTTCTGAGACCGCAACGTTTACCAATTTCGCCACATGGGCCTTTTATCAGGAAAAATGAGCTGTAAAAACAGTATCCAATATTCCTTTAGCGGGTTGCAAATATAATGCTTTCGCATATACCTGTTTAACAAATATGCATTTTGCCCGGTATAATTATATTTGGTAAATCTTTGGCTTTAAAAATGAATATTTACATTCAACAGCATGAAAAATTATTGTTATTTTCTAATTTTCTTCTTGTGTTTTTCTGCTGATAGTCAGGCACAAAAAATACAAATACTGCAACAGGATACTGCAACGAGCATCCGGGGTTTGTTTGTGGTAGATGATCAGGTAGCCTGGTTGAGCGGCAGCAAAGGACACGTTGCTATCAGTACGAATGGTGGTAAAACCTGGAAATGGCAGCAGGTAAAAGGTTTTGAAAAGAGCGATTTTAGAGATGTAGAGGCTTTTTCTGCTACAGAAGCCATCATTATAAGTTCGGGCACGCCAGCTTTAGTTTTAAGAACAGTTGATGCGGGTGAGAATTGGAAAGTGGTTTATCGCAATGATGACAAAGCTTGGTTTTTGGATGAAATGACTTTTATTAGTAAAAAGCATGGTTATATTTTGGGAGACCCAATAAATGGAAAGTTTGTGTTACTGGAAACAGCGAATGGAGGATGGAGCTGGAAAACAGCTGATTATTTACCTTCAGCATTACCGGATGAAGCTGCTTTTGCAGCAAGCGGAACCGGAATTACACAGGAACCTTATAGTCACAATTTCTATTTTGTTACCGGCGGCAAAGTTTCACGCGTTTTTATTTGGATCAAAGGGAAGTTTCATAGCGAACCGCTTCCTTTGAAACAAGGATTGCCAAGTCAGGGCGCATTTTCAATAGCAGCAGGTGGCTCCAGGCTTATTATTGTTGGGGGCGATTACCAGCATCCCGAAAATAAAGATTTCATAGCATGTTTCTATAACGGCAAAAAAGGCATAAATAGCAGCAAAAATATTCGGCTAAGTACTACACAGCCTATGGGTTTTCAATCTTGTGTTAGTTTTTTAGGTGAGCATGTTTTTCTATCAACAGGTACATCAGGCACTAATATCTCTCGTGATGGCGGCGAAAACTGGCAGCCAGTTGATGGCAGCAGTTTTAATGTTTGCCGTAAAGCAAAGCGTGGAAACTTGGTTTTATTGGCCGGCGATAAAGGTAAAATTGCTAAATTTATAAATCATTAGGCTG